>JANJUX010000056.1 GCA_024710355.1 Candidatus Rifleibacteriota bacterium | reverse complement strand
TGACGAAAGAATCATACAACTGCCTGCGTAATCTCCGGCGACATCAATGGATTAGCCGGATGCGGGAAATCCGCACGTCCGGTTTCACGAGGGGGGCAGGTTCATGGTTTTGCCATGAACGCTGCCTCTACTCTACTGGCCCTTATTTGCTATCCGCGTCTATCCTAGTTCATCGTAGCGCTTCTTGAGTGCCTGGATGTCCTGCCACATCTGCCAGTTGGGGCTGCCCTTCTCGCGGCTGGTGTCGCGGATCAGATACGACGGGTGGTACATGGCCATGGCCGGAACACCGAAAATCGAAGTGAACCATTGGCCGTGAATGCGCGTAATACCGGGTGAATCAGGACCGATGACGAATTTGATGGCGACGTTTCCGAGGCAGCCGATCAACTTCGGCTCGATCAGTCGCAGCTGTCGCTGCAGAAATGGCGTGCAGACAAGCATCTCCGAAAGGGTCGGATTGCGGTTGCCGGGAGGGCGGCATTTAAGAATGTTGCAGATGTAGATTTCTTCACGCTTGAATCCGGCGGCGGCGAGAATCTTGTCGAGATGCTGGCCGGCACGCCCGACAAACGGAACACCGCTGGCGTCTTCGTCGGCACCAGGGGCCTCACCGATAAACACGAGGCGGGCTTTCGGGTTACCCACCCCCGGAACCGTTTTGTTGCGGGTTTTGCACAGGTCGCAGCGGGTGCATTCGGCAATTTCAGCGGCAACCTTGTCGAGCGTATCACCGGGAATCTCGGCAAGCGGCTGCAGTCGTGCCGACCCCGGCTTCTCGCCCGAAGGCGCTGCCGGCGTGGCACTGGCTCTGAAGCTCGACGGAGCGCTGGCTCTGGCAAGAGTCTCGTATTCTTCGGCAGAGGTCGGTGGCGGCCGCATTTTGGCCGGGGTTGTTGGTTGGCCGGGCTTTGCGGTCGGCGAAACCGGTTTGCCCGTTGCTGGCCCGACCGGTTTTTTTGCTTCTGCCGGTTCGGGTTCGGGGGCGGCAGCGGCCAGCTGATCGAAATCGAAATCGGCGTCGGGCATGACGACCTCGCCTTCGTAGAGCCCGTCACAGCCTGGCGGGGTCAGAAGTGCAATCAGATCAACCGCAGTCGCCTGCTGCTCTTCAGAATCGCCGCTTTTTCTGCTTTTGGCCATAAATGCCTATTTTGTCGCGGGGTGGTCGACGCGGTAAGCTCTGGTAACGCCTATGAGACGCGAAACTGCACGCAGCAGACCGTCGAGCATGCCGGAATCCCTGACCTCGATTGAAAAATCGAGAACCCCGGTCTTCTGCTTCGTGGTCTTGGCCGACGCCGAATGAATATTGATGCCCTGATTGGCAATAACGCTGGTGACCGAGTTGAGCATGCCCTTGCGGTCGGTCGTCTCGATGCGGATCTTGGCGAGATAATCGCCTTCGCCGAGCACTTCGTCGACGATGCCGAGATCCCATCTGACGTCGATCAGGCGGTCTTCAGTGTCGTTCTTCAGGTTCTGTGCGTTCGGGCAGTCTTTCTTGTGTACGGTGACACCCCGGCCGCGGGTAATGTAACCAATGATTTCGTCGCCCGGAATCGGGTTGCAGCAGCGCGACATCTTGATCAGCGCATCTTCAAGGCCGCCAACGATGATGCGCGGGCCTTTGCTGGCCTTTTTGCGGGCCTTCTCGCGCCGCGTGATGTTTTTGGCGATCGTCTGCGGTTTCGGCTGCGATTTCGTGATCAGATCGGGAAAAAGCTTGCCGATTACCTGCTGAGCGCGGATCTCGCCGGCGCCGATGCCGGCATAGAGCTCTTCGACTGACGGAAAGCCAAGTTCTTTGACCTTGTTGTTGAAACCACCGGTCTTGAAGGTTTTTTCGGTTTCGCGGTCACCGCCAAGCCTCTGAAAAGCTTCGAGAAAATCGCGTTCGCCGCTGATGATGTATTCGTCACGAAATTCCTTTTTCAGCCAGATGCGAATCTTGCGTTTGGCGCTGGCGCTGCCGACAATCTTCAACCAGTCGCGGCTCGGGCCCTTCTGGTTCTTGTTGGTGAGAATCGAAACGATATCGCCATTCTGCAGCCGGTATTCGAGCGGAACGATATGCCCGTTGACCTTGGCGCCACAGCAGCGATGCCCGATGTCGGTATGGATGGTATAGGCAAAGTCGATCGGCGTGCTGCCGTTGGGCAGTTCGATGACGTCGCCCTTCGGCGTGAAAACGTAGACATGATACTGAAACAGCTCGACCTTGACCGTTTCCATGAATTCAGAAGCGTCTTTGACGTCCTGATACCAGTCGATGAGGTTGCGCAGCCATGAAAGCTTTTCTTTGTAGTCGGGAGCGCTTTCCTTGCCGGCGGTTTCTTTGTAATCCCAGTGGGCGGCGATGCCCTCTTCGGCGATGCGGTGCATCTCTTCGGTTCTGATCTGCACTTCGAGCGGCTTGCCGTCGAAGATGACGGTGGTGTGAAGCGACTGGTACATGTTCGGCTTCGGAACCGCAATATAGTCTTTGAAACGGCCCGGAATCGGTTTCCAGTATTTGTGAACCATGCCGAGGGCGGCGTAGCAGTCTTTGACCGATTCGGTGAGAATTCTGATGCCAAGAAAGTCGTAGAGTCCGTCGAGGCCGGTGTTGTATTTGATCGTCTTGTTATAGATCGAATAGGCCTGCTTCGGGCGCCCGCTGATTTTGGCCTCGATATGGAATTCTTTGAGGTGTTCCTCGATCTGATTCATGGCCTCTTTAAGCTTAACGTCGCCTTCCAGGCCTGTTGAATTGAGGAAATCGAAGATTTCTTTCGCTTTTTCCGGCTGCAGAAAACGGAAAGAGGTCTCTTCGAGTTCTGATTTTATCTTGTTGATACCGAGGCGGTGGGCGAGGGGAGCGTAGATTTCGAGAGTTTCGCGGGCTACGTACTTCTGCTTCACTTCGGGCAGAAACTGCAGGGTTCTGATATTGTGCAGGCGGTCGGCAAGCTTGATGAGAATGACGCGCACGTCATTGGTCATCGCGAATAGCATTTTGCGGAAGTTGGCCGCCTGTGCCGCTGACGCCGAGCTGAAAAACATTTTGTTGAGCTTGGTGACGCCTTCGACCAGCTGGGCCATGACCGGGCCGAACATCTTTTCGATATCGGCGGTGGTGGCGGCAGTGTCTTCGATGACATCATGCAGAAGTGCGGCACAGATAGAGGTCGAGTCGAGTTTGAGTTCGGCAGCAACGATCAGGGCCACTGATTCCGGGTGAAGAAAGTATGGTTCGCCAGAGGCTCTGAACTGGTCCTTGTGGCATTCTTCGGCAAATCTGTAGGCTTTTTCGATGCGGTCAAGTTCTGCGTCGGGGTTGTATTGTTTTACCGCTGCGAATATCTTTTCGAGAGAAATGGTCGATCACCTGCTGCTTTCGGCTGGTGAGGCAAAGCTGGCGACAGCTTCCTCGAGGTTTTTGAGAACGACAAAATGGTGCGTGAACTGGGTGATGAGAAAAACCCGGCGCATCTTGTCGTTAAGGTTGATCAGACGCAGGTCGCCACCCTTGGCACGGGTGTTTTTGAGACCATGCACGAGAACGCCCATTCCGGCTGAACTCATGTATTTGAGACCGGCAAGATCGATGACGATGCGAACCTGATTCTGCTCGCAGTGCTGATCGAGCCGATCGCGCAGCTGATCAGAATTTTCGAAGGTAATTTCGCCATGAACGGCGATTACAACAACATTGTTTTCATGCTGCTGGCTTTCAATGGTTAGACTCATGAAAACTCCAGTTCTGGGGTATTTGCTCAGGTTTCATCGTCGGGTTCGACGGGTATACCTGATTCCTGCAGGCAGAGGTGGTAACTGAGCGATTCAAGCTCGGTGGTAAGATCGACATTGTGTACCAGAACGTTTTCGGTAGAGATGAGCTTGAACGGCGCAAAATTCAGAACCGCACGCACACCCGAAAGCATGACCATGTCATAGACTTCTTTTACGGCTCTGGCTGGAACGGTGAGAATGAGAATTTCAATTTCGCGCTCTTTAACGAGTTTTGGCAGCTCGCTTACCGGCGAAATCTGCCCGAGATGTTCGAGAGTCGTGCCGATGAGGGCAGGATCGTTGTCGAAGAGGGCGCAGACCTTGAAATTGCGTTTTTCGAAGCCGGTGTACATTGCCAGGGCTGTGCCAAGGCGGCCGCCGGCGCCGACAATGGCAACCTTGCGGATTTTCTGCAGGCCAAGGATTTTGACAATATGGTCGCGCAGCTTTTTGACTGAATAACCGACGCCACGTTTGCCAAATTCTCCGAAATATGCAAGATCCTTGCGAACCTGGGCCGGGTTGAGACCAAGCTTGCGGGCGAGGTCGTGTGATGAAATAACTTTGACACCATCTCCGTCAAGGCCGTTCAGGTAACGAAGATAGATAGACAATCTCTTGATCGTCGCCTGAGGAGGAGCCAGTTTAGTTCCCACCGGAAAAACTCCTTGTCAGTTGCAGATTAGCACCGTAATTTTTAACACAACTGACCTTTTTCTTTCAAGCATCAGATGAAATTTCGTCTGTACCGCTGACGAGAATCGCTGATTTTAGCTGACAGCCGCGCAGAAAATCGGCGCAGCAAAGGCGCCCCTTGCCGGCGCGCTGCAGTTCGAGAAGCTTCAATACCGTATTATTGCCGCAGACGACCCTGATACCCTCGGTCGGGCTCTGGCTGAGCACTGTACCGGCGGGTTGACTGCCGGGGCAATTCTCGACGGTGGCGCGAAAAACTTTTATGCGTTCGTCGCCATCGGCAAACCAGGCGCCCGGGAAAGGGCTCATCGCGTAGATCAGATTGCGGATCTCGTCGGCCGGGCGGTTCCAGTCGATGTGAGCGGTCTGCGAACTGATTTTGCTGGTGTAGGTGGCCTGCGCATGATTCTGTGGTACCGGCCTGATTCTGCCGGCTGCAAATTCTTTGAGCGTGTTGGCCAGAAGAGCCGCGCCTTCTGAACTCAACCGGTCGTGCAGTGATCCCAGGTCGTCGTTTTCGCTGATCGGTGTCTGCCCGACCGCGAGCATGTCGCCTTCGTCCATGCCTTTGCTCATCAGCATCACCGTATTGCCGGTAATTTTTCGGCCGAGCAGCATTGCCTGGTGAATCGGCGCCGGGCCACGGAATTCAGGTAGAAGCGAAGCATGCAGGTTGACCGGGGCGATTTTCGGAATGTCGAGAACCGACTGTGGCAGTATCAGGCCGTAAGCGACAACAACCAGGTAGTCGGGGGCGAAGGAGCGCAGAGTTTCAATTTCTTCGGGGGCATTGCGGAAGGTGGCCGGAGTATGTACCGCAAAGCCGCGTTCGAGGGCGAAGGTCTTGACCGGTGTCGGAGCCGGCTTTTTACCGCGGCCTTTCGGCCGGTCGGGCATGCAGTAGACCGCGGCGATTTCGAAGTCGGCATCGTCGGCGAGGGCCCGCAGCGAGGGTACGGCAAAGTCCGGGCAACCCATGAAGACGATGCGCAGCGGCCTTTTAGTCATTCAGAGGGTTTCCTCGGTTTCTTCTTCGTCTTCATCGTAAAGCGATTCGCCGCTTTTCAGTATTTCGAGCTCGTGCTTGATCTGCAGTTTACGGGCTTTTGAAATGCGGTCGATGAAAAGAACGCCGTCGAGATGATCGAGTTCATGCTGAATGGCTCTGGCAAGCAGGCCTTCCGCTTCAATTTCGTAGACCGAGCCATCGAGGTCGGTGGCTTCAGCTACCACTTTTTTGGCGCGTTCGACTTTCTCGGTCAAACCCGGGAACGACAGGCAGCCTTCGTCGCAGGTTTCTTTGCCTGAGAGTTTCAGTATCTGGGGGTTGATGAGAACCAGAGGGTCTTCGCCGATATCGATGATGGCTACCCTGAGGTTGACGCCAACCTGGGGAGCGGCCAGACCGACACCTTTTGATTCATACATGGTTTCAAACATGTCTTCGACAAGGCGTCTGACATCGTCGTTAATTTCGGTAACCGGCTGAGATGCTTCGCGAAGCGGTTCTTCGCCGTAATGAAGGATGCGGTATTTCATGGGGCCTCCGGGCAAGAAAGTGGCTTACAATGTGTGTCAGCTTTCCAGTATATCACATTCAGGCCTGCCTTCAAGCAACTTTTGCAAGTTTTTACAGCATGAAGAACGGGTTGATGTCGATGCTGAGCCGGGTGTCGCCAGGTTTGCGCAGCTGCCGGCAGACTTCGCGGGTGACGCGGGTCAGAGTGGCGAAATCCGGCATTTTCAGCATCAGCTGAAAGCGGTATCTTTCGTTGATTTTTTCGAGTGAGGCCGGCGCCGGGCCGAATAGCTGAAATTCCTTGACTTCCGGGCGGGCAGCGAACAGGTCGTGCAGCTCTTTTGCTGCGCCAAGGGTTTTCTGCTGGTCAGAGCCCGAAACGATGAACGAGGCCAGTTCGATGAACGGCGGAAACAGCGCCTCCCGTCGCATTTTGGCTTCTTCAGCGAAGAAGCCATGGTAATCTTCGGTCAGGGCATGCCGGATCGAGTGGTGTTCGGGGCAGTAGGTCTGCAATACCACATCGCCCGGCATGTCGCCGCGGCCGGCACGCCCGGAAACCTGGGCAAGCAGAGAGAAATTGCGTTCAGAAGCCCTGAAATCCGGAACGCGCAGCAGGCTGTCAGCAGCAAGAATGCCGACCAGAGTGACATTGGGAAAGTCGAGTCCCTTGGCGACCATCTGGGTGCCGACGAGAATATCGATTTCGCCACGGCCGAAGCGGTCGAGAATTTCTTCCATGCTGCCTTTCGTCGAGACGCTGTCTGAATCAAGCCGCTGAATTCGGGCCTGCGGAAAATACCGCTTTGCCTCGCTTTCGACGCGCTGGGTACCGGCGCCGAAGAATTTGATTGCCTGACTCTGACATTTGGGGCAGGTCTGCGGCACCGTCTGCATTTCGCCACAGTAATGGCAGCGCATGATCTGGCTGCCGGTGTGGTAGACGAGCGAAACATTGCATTTCGGGCACTGCACCGCTTCGCCGCATTCGCGGCAGAAAACGAAGCTCGAAAAGCCGCGTCGGTTCAAAAAAAGAATCGCCTGCTTGCGGTTCTTGAGGGTGTTTTGAATCGCCTGCCCGAGTGCTTCAGAAAAAATCGAGCGGTTTTTGCGGGTAACGAGCTCGTGACGCATGTCGACAACTTTGACACGCGGCGGTTGCCGGTTGCTGACGCGCGAATTCATTTCGACCAGGCGGTAGCGGCCATTAAGGCAGTTCTGAAACGAGTCGATTGTCGGGGTTGCTGAACCCATGACGAGCTGGGCACCTTCGATCTGGCAGCGGCGCAGCGCCGTTTCGCGGGCGTGATAGCGGGGCGGGTCGCCCTGTTTGAACGATGGTTCGCCCTCTTCGTCGAGAATTATGGTGCCGAGGCGTGGCAGCGGCGCAAAAACCGCCGATCTGGCACCGACCACGACCGGGCAGAGGCCACGGCGGATTTTTTCCCACTGGTCGAAGCGTTCACCGTCAGAAAGTTTGCTGTGCAGAATCGCGACCCGGTCACCGAAACGGTCGGTGAAACGTTTCATCATCTGCGGGGTCAGAGAGATTTCGGGCACCAGAACGATGGCGGTCTGGTTTTTTTCGAGGGTTTCAGCCACCCAGCGCAGATAAACCTCGGTTTTGCCCGAACAGGTCACGCCGCGCACCAGCACCGGCCGGCGATCGGAGCTGCTGGCCGCGCAGATTTCGGCAATAACACGAGTTTGATCTTCTGACAATGGCGGCGGCGGGGTGGCCTCGCGCCGGTAATATTCTTCGGTGCCGACCTGACGCATGACGCGTTCTTCGACCTCGATGATCAGCCCTTTCTTTTTCAGCTGCGCGATCGGCGCGCTGCTGATCTGAGCGGTGCGGGCGAGCAGTGCGGCAGTCGGGGCGGTCGAAAAGGTCAGCAGGGTCTGAACCGCCAGTTTTTCTTTGGCGGTCAGCTTCTCTATTTCTACCGGCTGATCGGGGTTGAGTTTGAGAACCGTAATCATTTTCGGGCCCTGGGCGGCTTTGACGCTGTAGGCCATTTCGACGAGGCCGTCACTGACCCAGCGGCTGACAGCAGCTGCCGACAGCTGAAATCTTTCGCAGAAGCTGTTGTAACTGACCCAGTCGTTGTCGGCGAGCCACTGCAGGGCCGGCTGATTGTCGCCGCCTTTGCCCGAATATTTCACCTGACGCACGATTGTCTGCTTGATACCACCCGGAAGCATGCAGTGCAGCACTTCACCGACGTTGCAGACGCAGTCTTCGGCGACGGCACAGGCAAGCTGCAGCATTTTCGGCGAAATCAGCGGAACCGGGTCGAGAACCTCGCCGAGGGCAACGGTTTTAAAAGCCGGCTGATTCTCGTGCAGACCTGTAACATAGCCGATCAGCCGGCGGTTCTGCACCGGCACGACGACACGGGCGCCAGGCTGCGGGCAGTCGCGATCGGGGGGCAGATGATAGGTCAGGGTGCCATCGCCAATCGGGTCAGGGAAGGAAACTTCAACGAAAACCGTCATGCCGGTTCTTCTGGCGTGTCTGGTTTCAATTTGCGGCTGAGGTTTACCGCCAGGTATGATGCGAGTCTGTCGTAACAGCAGGCACCGCAGACATCGGGCAGAAACCTCTGACCGTGCCTGTCAACGATGATCAGGCCATTCGGGCGCCGCCGCACAAAGATATGACTGGCGGCCGGGGTGAGCTCGCTATCGGCAACGTCTGCGGCGACGAAAGTAACCTGCAGGCGGCAATCGACCTTTTCAGCGGGGCGCGAAGCGGTCAGGCGGTTTTCGGCAGTATCGACGGTCGGGCCGTCGTAGGCCGAGATAAACATATCAGTGGCATTGTCTGGTTCTTCGACCCTGATATTATACTTTTCGAGACCGCTCTGCAGACGCCGCAGCCATTCAGGGCGACTGACAACAAGGGGTTGCAGCGCCTCGGGCACCAAAAATGAAATGCTGGCGGTGGCCCGCTTTAAAAGGGCTTGAGAAGCAATTCTGGCAGTTGTGTCGGCAAAAACTTTCTGGAAAAAGCCGCTGAGCTTGCCCGGTTGAGCCGGGAGTTCTGAAAAAAGCATGTTCGCCGGCACCACAGTTGTATCAGAGGGCATCTGCTGGCGGTTCTGCAGAATATGAAAAGTCTGCCCCGTGCCAAGAAGGTATTCGATGATCGGGTCGGCTGTCTGGCCGCTTAAAAGCTGCTGTTGCACCAGGGTTGACGGTGAAACGATCAGGCAAGCGTCGAATTCGAGGCCCGCAAAAAACCAGCCGGGCTGATGACCGGCAGTAAGCGGAGAGTGACCACAGATCTGTTTGAGCGGGGCTTCAGCCAGCCATTCATGGGCACTGTCGATCAGGGCTGCCCTTACCTCGGCGCCGCTATGAGAAAAAAGCATTGCCAGTTCAAGCGCAAGCGTGCTGGCAATGCCTTTTCCGAATGCAATCAGAACGCGGGACTTATTTGTCCTTGTCTTTTTCCTTGATTTCAATTTCGAGGGCCCCTGAGGCGATTTCTTCCATGGCGATTTTCACATAGTTTTCGTCGTATTCTTCAACCAGGCGTTTTTTGCCTTCAACCAGCATTTTTACACGGTTGGAGATTGCCATCACTGCATCGTATTTGTTCGGGATCTTCTGGGTAATTTCGGTTCTCGAGCGGAATTTCATTCGTCAACCTCCGTTGAATCAAGTTCAGAATCGACAATATCATCTTCGTGGCTTTCGCCCATATCATGACTGACTTTTTTGCCAAGCATGCGCATGGCAGCGGTTTCAGGGTTGATCGCCGAAAGAATCACGTGATTCGATTCGGTGACAACGATGGCGCGGGTTTTTCTGCCGTAGGTCGCGTCGATCAGACGCCCCTGTTCCTTTGCATCCTCTTTCAGGCGCTTGATGGGCGCAGAACCAGGACTGACAATAGCGACAATGCGGTCTGCCACCACAACGTTTCCAAAGCCAATGTTCAGCAGAAGAGCCTTCATACTCCGCTCCTATTCAATATTTTGTGCCTGTTCGCGAATTCTTTCGATTTCGCATTTTATGTCGAGTGCAAGCTGGGTAATGGCCACATCGCTGATTTTGCTGCTCAGGGTGTTCGCTTCACGGTTGATTTCCTGGACAAGAAAATCGAGGCGGCGGCCGGCGGGTTTATCGCTGCTAAGAATGTTTTCAAGTTCTTTAAGGTGACTGCGGAGCCGGGTGATTTCTTCGCTGACATCGCTGCGGTCGACCCAGATAGCGATTTCGGTACCCAGTCGGGTTTCGTCGTAACCGGCTTTGCCCGCCAGTTCTTTAATGCGTTCGGTAAATTTTTCGGTGAACTGCCTGTTGAATTCAGGAAGCAGCGTCTCGATCTTTGTGATCGTTTCGCGCAGAAACTGGCTGCGCTGGCGCAGATCGTTGGCCAGATTCTGCCCTTCGCGGTTGCGCGCGTCAATGAAATTCTTGACGGCTTCTTCAAGAACCGGTTCGATGCGTTTCCAGATCTCTTCGTTGTCGGCCTGTTTCGAATCGACCTTCATGACGCCGGGCAGTGAAAGAAGCCCGTCGAGGTCGACCGGCAGATCTTTGCCGGTTTCGCGGCTGATATCGTCTTTGAGGGCGAGCAGCTTTTTCAGCAGTGGCCGGTTGATGATCACTTCCTGGTTCGGGTTGTAATCAACGACTTCCATGTGCAGGTAGACCTTGCCGCGCGAAATGCGCGAGCTGAGATACTGCCGGATCAGGCCGTCAGCCCAGTTATAGCCATAAGGCAGATGCAGGTCGATCTGCAGAAAACGATTGTTAACTGACTTGAGCTCGACGCCAATGCGCCCGGCTTCATCAGTAAAGGTTGCGCGTCCGAATCCAGTTAAACTTGAAATCATAGTGGACGATTATAACGCAAAAAAATGAATCTTTCAACAAAAACCCGGCTGTGATTAACACGGATAGACAGAAAGAGAAAAATGGCCACGGATGAACAGGAGAAAGACAGCCACGGATAGACACGGACAGCCACGGATAGACACGGATAGACACGGATAGACACGGATAAAAGCGAATGAAGAAAGAAAAGACAAAGAAAAGACAAA
Source organism: Candidatus Rifleibacteriota bacterium (assembly GCA_024710355.1). Classification (GTDB taxonomy): domain Bacteria; phylum Muiribacteriota; class Ozemobacteria; order Ozemobacterales; family Ozemobacteraceae; genus Rifleibacterium. Next base: position 159,763 of record JANJUX010000056.1, on the reverse strand, counting down.
GAAAAGACATCGGGACGGGTGCGGGGTATAATGAGGCTGTACAGGAGGGTGCATGCGCTGGTTTGACACACATTGTCATCTCGATCGACTGCCGGCAGAAGTGGCGGTCGACATGGTGCTGCAGCGGGCCGTAGCGGCCGGGGTCAGAAGAATTCTGGTGCCGGGGGTGGCCGGTGCGGTGCAGGTGCCGGCGGCGGTTTCGGTCGCCGAAAATATAAAAATCGCCACAGCCTGGGGTGTACACCCAGATTTTGTTGCAGCCGCCAATGGGCAAATCGGGGCAATACCAGACTGGAAAAACGGGCATACACCGGTGGCGATTGGCGAGTGTGGTCTTGACCGGCGTCTGGCCCTGTCGATCGACCGACAGGAAGAAGTATTTGGCTGGCAGCTGCAGATTGCCCGTGCTTACGATCTGCCGGTGATTGTTCACCTGGTTGGGCATGGGCAGCGGGCATTGCAGATGTTGCAGAGTGCTGCATTGTCACGTGGTTTTATCATACATTCATATTCCGGTTCGCCAGAAATGGCGGCAGAATTCGTCGCAGCCGGCGGCTTTGTCTCGCTGTCGGCGGCAAGCCTGCGAAACCGCGAAAAGTTGCAGAAAATGCTGGCGCTGGTGCCCCTTTCAAGGCTTCTGCTTGAGACGGATGCCCCGGATATGCCGCTGCCAGGCTGGTCGGAGAAATATAATGAACCGGCGGCGGTTGCCGCAATCGGGGCGCAGGTGGCCGAAATCTGTGGTCTGCCGGTTGAAAAACTTGCTGAAGTGGTGTACACAAATGCTTTGCGAATATTTGCCCTGAAAGATGAATGACTATGGACAACCGTTTTCAGCGAACCGGTCTTTTGCTTGGTGATGAAGCTTTTTCGCGGCTGCAGAACAGTCATGTGGCTGTTTTCGGGCTGGGCGGGGTCGGTTCGTATGCGGCCGAGAGCCTGGCACGCGCCGGTATCGGGCGCATGACGATTTTTGATTTCGATCGGGTCAATCCGACGAATATCAACCGTCAGAACATCGCCTTCAGCAATACGGTTGGTCGCGCCAAGACCGAAGTCATGCGTGAACGCATCGCTCAGATCAACCCTGAATGCGTTGTCAGCGGTCACAACGAATTTTTCAGTGCCGAAAACAGTGATCGCTTTTTAAATCAGGGCTTCGACGCGGTCGTCGATGCAATCGATTCGTTCGATTCGAAGATTCATCTGCTGGTTGAGTGCTGTCGCCTTGCCATACCGGTCTTTTCGGCGATGGGCGCCGGCGGAAAACTCGATCCGTCGCAGATACGGGTCGGCGACCTTTCTGAATCGACCATCTGCCCGCTGGCACGCCGGGTGCGCAAAATTCTGCGCGGTCATGGCATCGAAAGCGGCTTTAAGGTGGTATATTCGCTCGAACCACCGGTAACCGCCTTTTCGCATACGATAATTCCGGCGGCTCAGAAAGAGTTGCCAACCGCCAATGCCCGTGAGCGTCGCATTCAGGGCACCATCAGCTATCTGCCCGCAATATTCGGGCTGACGCTCGCCGGTATGGTAGTTCAGCATCTCACCGGCTTTTCAACCGCGCGTGAGACCCCCGCCGGCCGCGAAATGCTTAAAGACGAAACTGCGCAGGGATGACGGCCCTTCGACCCTTCGGCAAGCTCAGGGCAGGCAGGCTATGTGGCCGGAGCAGTTGTCAGGGTTCGTTGAGCGGGGCAAAAAGTTCGAGCATCTGAGCCGGTGAAATGTTTTCGGGGCGGGCTTTTTCGTCGATGCCGAGACGGGCGAAGCGTTCGTTCCAGTCGGTGCCGGCGAACTGGCGGCGCAGCAGCGGCAGAGCCATCTTGCGCCGCTGCATGAACAGATAAGAGGCCGGCTTTAGGGCCCGGAAACGCCGTTCTCTTTCGTCTGCGCTCAATTCAAGTGGTTCAAGTATCAGAATCGAGCTGTTGATTTTCGGCGGCGGGGCAAAAGAACCGGGGCCATAGGTGCCGCCGACGCTGGCTTTGGCAAAAAAGGCGGTGTGAACCGACAGATAGCTGTACTCTTTGTGATTGCAGGGGGCGGCGGCTTTTACGGCGACTTCCTGCTGCAGCAGAAACACCAGGCGCTCAGCCTGCGGGCCCTTTTCGAGAAACCTTTTGATAATCGGCGTGCCGCAATAGTAGGGCAGATTGCCACAGACGAGCAATGGCCGGTCGACGGCGGGCAGCTGCGCATCGGGGATTTCGAGAAAATCACCCCAGATGATGCTGGCCGCCGGAAACTCGCCGGTGAGCACCTCGCGCATGCGCTCGTCGATTTCGAACAGCTGCATTCTGGCGCCGGTTTCTGTCAGACGTCGGGTGAGTGCCCCTTTGCCTGGGCCGATTTCCCAGACCTGGTGTTCTGGGGTCGCCGCCAGGCAGCTGACTATTTCGTCGGGAATCCGGTCGTCGATGCAGAAATTCTGCCCAAGCGATTTTTTTGCCTTGATAAAGTCGGGCTGTATAGGTTTGTGGTGATGCCTGGCTGGTTTATTCATCGGTGTCGTCCTGCCAGAAGTCTTCCATGTCTTCGGGGCGGCGCTCGACGTCACGAATAACGCTGAAGTATTCGTTGCGCACCGCTTTTTTCAGCGAGTTGCCCTGAATCAGCTGCAGAACCTTGACGGTCATTTCGCGCCGGGCGAGCTTGATATCGATAATATCGTTGACGGCGATTTCGCGGGTGGGCTTGGCCACGACCTGATTGACCTGAATCAGGCCGAGTTTGCAGGCTTCATTGGCGAGGGCCCGGCGTTTGATGAGGCCGGTGACCTGCAGATATTTATCGAGCCGCATAAGTTTCTCCTTGGCAGACTTTGAGCAAAAACGGGGCTGCCTTCGATTGAAGACAGCCCCGTTCAGCTTAACAATCAGAGCAGATTGAGAGTTTCGGGGTGGCGAACGACATAGGCCTTGTTGCTCAGGCCTTTGACGAAGTATGACCAGAGTTCTTCCTGGTAGTCGTTGCGCAGCTTCTTCTTGAGCTGCGAAATGACTTCGGGGGTCATCGAGGCTTTGACGCCCGGGGTTTCGTTGTCTTCGAGCATGGCGATTACATAACCGTAGGGAGTCTGTATCGGGGCGGTGAACTGGCCCTTTTCGAGCGACCATACGGCTTTGTCGAGAGCTTCAGACAGCTGGCCGCGCTTGACCGGAGCGATCAGGCCATTGCGGGTGGCTGAGCCGTCGATCGAATATTTGCCGGCGAGCAGAGCGAAGATTTCGCCCTGGGTGAGGCGCTTGTGCAGATCCTGGGCGATTTTTTCTTCGGCAACGACGATCTGGCGAATTTTGCGGGTCGCCGGAACATCGAACTGGTCCTTATTGGCTTCGAATTCTTTTTTGAGTTCGTCGTCAGAAGGTTCGAGGGTGACCATTCTTCTGATTTTTTCTTTGATTTCTTCGAATTTTTCGAAGCGGTTGCCTTCATAGGCGGTAACTTCAACGAAATGCCAGCCAAGCTCGCTCTTGAACGGGCCTGCGACTTTGCCTTTCCAGTTGTTGTCTTTAACCAGGTTGATCAGTTCGCGATGCACTTCGGGCAGGTAGGTGCGGCCGTTGTCTGAAAACTGACCGGCGCCGTCTGACAGCAGATGGCTGGCGAAGCCCGGGTTCGGGGAAATGGGCAGCGGACCAAAGGCATTCTTTGTTTCAGACTTTTCAGCCTTGACGACAGCTTTTGCCAGATCGGCAACCGATGCTGCCGGGTTGGCGGCCTTGATTTTTTCGGCTTCGGCCTGGGCGAGCTTGTTCTGGCTTTCTTTTTCAAGAACGTCGCGAACGGTTTTCTTGAGGCTGGTGGTGAGGCCGAGCTGCATCGGTTCAAGCACCTTTTCGAGGCGGAACAGGTGGTAGCCGTTGGCAGTCTGAATTACTTCGCTCAGTTCACCGGCTTCGAGGCTGAACAGGGCCGATTCGATTTCTTTGGCGATCGCGCCGGTGTTGTCGGCGATTTCGTCGCGCAGAATCTTCTGCTGTTCGGCCGAGTAATCTTCGGTGATATCGCCGCTGAAGAATACCGGCAGTTTGCCGTTATCTTTGCGCGACGCGCCGACCGAATACATTTTTACCATGCTTTCGAAGGTTTCATTGCCGTTGATAATTTTCTGTTTTGCGGTTTCAAGAGAAGAAGAGGCTTTCATTTCGGCGTGAGCTGCCTTGATTTCGGCAGTGAGCTCGGCTTTAACTTCTTCGAATGGCCGGGTTTTTTCGGCGATGCGGTTTTCGACCTTGATGATGTGCCAGCCGAACTGGCTGCGTACCGGTTCGGTCACTTTACCGATGGTGGCAGAGAAGGCGGCATCTTCGAAAGGTTTAACCATGGAACCACGGCCGAATTCGCCAAGATCGCCGCCCTTTTTGGCAGAGCCGGTGTCCTGGGAATGTTTTTCGGCCAGTTTGGCAAAATCTTCGCCGTTGTTGATGCTGGCGAGAATGCCGTCGATTTCGGTTTTCGCAGCAGCAAAGGCCTTTTCTTCATCGAAGGCGGCGGCAACGTCGAACTGGAAGCTGGCGGCGCCGTCTTTTACGATAAGTCTCGAAGGCTGGGTACCGGCATCGGCGAGAATTGCAATCTGGCCACTGACAGCGGCTTTGCTGCCACCGGTCAGCGGCAGTTCGAGAGCGTTTTCGGCTTTGGTCATGCTGGTGGCATCAGGGTGGAGTTCTTTGCCATCGGCGGTAACCAGGGTAAAACTGTCGAGATTGAGGCTGGCTTCAGGTTTAAGGCCAGAAACGCCGGCGTTGAAAGTGAACAGGGTTTTGCCTTCGACTTCGCTGCTGGCGAAGTTGCGCAGGTTGACCTTGAATGAGGTGAATTCATGGTCGAAGTTGTTGCGCGGCTTGATGAGAATGTGGCGGGCCTGGACTTTTTCTTCGGTGCGGAAACGATCGATGTTTTCGCTGTAGCGTTCGCGCAGGTCCTTTTCACTTACCGCGATAGTGTCGATAAATTCGGGGGCGTTGTGGCGAATGAAGATGTGGGAAACTTCGAGGCGCTTCGAGCTCATGAATTTGCTGCGGTTGGCGTCGAAGTGATTTTTGATCTGTTCTTCGCTGATTTCAGCTTTGCCGGCATAGTCGGCCGGAGAGATCAGGAGGTGGCTGAAACTGATCTGATCGTCTTCTCTGAAGCGGTCTTTGTTGGTTTCGTAATAGTTCTTCAGGAAATCTTCAGTGGCGCTGGCCGGGGGAACGGGGGCCATGACCTTCTGTGCGACCGACTGAAAGGTGATCTGGCGAAGTTTCTGATTGCCGTATTCTTCGGCTGTCATGCCCTGCTGGCGGAGTCTGCGGTCGAATTCGACCGGCGAAATCTGCTGGCGGTCGCTTTCAACAAGAGCCTGGGCGGTTATGCCGGGCTGGATGTTGTTGGCACGGGCAAACAGGTCGAGAAGTGCCATTGACGTAAGATTTTCGAGGGCCCTTTCCTTGAGCATGCCGCCGTAGAATTCTTTGATGCCTTCGGGCATCTGCTGCAGCTGCTGGTATTCGGGTGTGTCTTTGATCGAGCGCCATACGGTCTTGACATCGATGACGGTTGTCAGAGAGGCGCCATTGGCGGGGTAAGAAACGTGCACGACCGGAAGGTTTTCCTTGTCGCGAAGGTTCTGCGGCATTGTATTGCGCAGTGACTCTGCTTTTGCTTCGGATTCATCAGCGCGGCGTTTGCGTTCTTCCTGCTGCTGGATCGATCTGCTTGTGCCGTAGCCGATAACGAAAATCGACAACACAAACAGTGTGATGGTTGCCCAGATGATTTCCTTGATGTGTAATCTGAGCCATCGCATTGACATAAAACCTGGATTGGACATGCTGCCGTCACCTCTTCAGTCTGTCTTGATTAACTGCCGATGCGCCTCTGAGAGAAACATGGCGCCCGGGATGGTGGATTATATCACCCGTCTTATACCCCTGTCAAAAATTATCTGTCCGTTGAGGTGTTTGCAGTGTCTTGTTATTTTTTTTGTCATTGCTGCCAAAAACTTTCTTCACAAATTGCCCGGCTGGTATTGTGAAAATTATCTTTAATTTGCAGGTGCTTGACCGACAATAAAAAAATTGCTAGCCTTAAAAAGTTGAGTACTCTCAATAAGCTAATAAGTTCAGGAGAATTGAGTATGAAGTTTTTTATCAGTCTTCTTGTTGTGTTCATGATGCTCGGTTTTGTGGCCACTCCGGCTATGGCCTGCAACCACGACTGTGGTAACTGCCCGAACAATGGTGACTGTGATCACAATCACGGTGACGACTGTGGCGAACGCTGCGACGGTAACGATGGTCATGATCATGGTGATGACGATAACGGCAATGGTAACGGTGGTGGCTGTCAGGGTGGAAGCTGCCCCATCTGATTTTCAGAAACAAGCACAGGCCCGCATTTTGCGGGCCTGTTTATTTTTAGGCGGTTTTACAGTATTATCCTGCCATGAATATTGCCAGGGCGTTTTTTTCATTATCGGCGCTGACGGTGCTTTCGCGGGTAACCGGTTTTATCAAGGTTGCCGCTTTTGCTGCATATTACGGGCGGTCGACCGAAGCCGACATGTTCATGGCGATAATGATTATCCCCGACCTGATGTACCGATTTATCAGCGAAGGTCTGGTTGCGAGTGCTTCGGTGCCGATGTTCGTTGACCTGCGCGACCAGCCGGAAAAACTCGGGCGCTCATTCTGGACGCAGTTCTGGCTGTTGAGCACGATCGGCGGCGCTATGGCGCTTCTCTTTGCAGTTTTTTCGGGCCCGATATGCCATTCTCTTACCCCTGGCTTTGCCTTTGAAGATCTTGAGCGGATGCGCTTTATGTGGAGCATTGCAACCATCTGTATTGTCAGTGGTCTGGCAGCCGGAGTTCTGACTTCGCTGCTCAACGCCAGACACAGGTTTGCGGTGCCGGCGATCGGCGCCCTGCTGTTCAACCTGGCGATCATTCTCGGAATTTTTCTGGCCAGGGGCGGACCGGTCGAAATAATCGCCTACGCCACGGTATTCGGGTCGTTGCTGCCGGTAATCTGGCAGTTCTGGCTGCTCTATCGCGAAAATGTCTTCGAAGTCAGCTTAAAAGCGGCAATGGTTTTCGATACTGGCGTGGCGCGGGAGTTTCTGCGCGCTGTAACACCGGTTGCGATCTGGATCTCGGTTTTGCCATTCATTCCGGTCTACGAGCGCTATCTGTTGTCGATGCAGGCGACCGGCTCGGTGGCGACGCTAAATTATGCCGAAAAGCTTTTCAATCTGCCGCTTGGCATCATTTCGATCAGTCTCGCTCACGTTATTCTGCCGAGTCTGAGCCTGTTGCGCGGGCATGGCCGCCTGCGTTTTCTCGGCAGAATGTTCGGTTTCGCAACTCTGGCGATTCTGCCGGTGGTTGCACTGATTCTGCTGTTCGCGGACAGTATTGTCAGTATCGTTTATCAGCGTGGCCGCTTTTCGACAGAAGATGCGGCGATTGCCGCGGCGCTGTTCAGAAGCTATTCGCTCGCTCTGCTGCCGGTGTCGCTGTGCATGGTTCTCAACCGCGGCTATTTTGCGGCGCGCAACTATCTGGTTCCGTTTTTTGCCGGGCTTTCGGCGGCAGCGGTGCAGTTCTATCTCGGGGCGCGACTCGTAAGTGCTTACGGCGTGCCAGGAATCGGCTACGCCGCCGCAGCGGCGTATCTGACACAGATGCTGATTCTGCTGGTTCTGCTCAAACCGGGTCTGGGTCGTCAGTGCATGAATTTGTCAGACGAGAGAATTTTCTGAGTCTGAATGAATTCTTCTTTCTCTGACTCGGGCAGAAAGACGGCCGAAGCAAAACCTTCGACGGCGGTCGATTTAAAGATGCGGCCGCCGCGGTTGCGGGTTTCCTGCCAGGCAGAAGCGCCTTCGGTTACGAGTGCAAATTCTTCCGGCACTTCGACTTCGACGGTTACTGCGGCAAAATCAACCGGAAAGACGCCCCATTTTGATACCAGCGGGCCGACCATGAAGCGGCGCCCGTATTTTTCGCGTTCGAAGAGGCGGGTGAAATCGTCGAGCAGAAAGCCGCGTTTTTTGTCGGTTTCTTCTTTTTCCTGTTCACGCAGAGCCTTGCGAACACTGTCGATGCTGTAGTTAACCGAGACTTTCGCGTTCAGTTCAAAAATTATGCTTTCGTCCGGCTGCAGCGTAAACGCGTGTCTTGCCTTGTCACGGCGGTAGCCGATATTTTTGCCATTGACGCTGACTTTAACCTGATTTTCTGAGGTCGGGTAGAGAATCCTGAATTTTACCGAGCTGTCGACGGCATTTTTTCCCTGATTCTTGATGGCGACTTTGAGAGAAGACTCGGCATCGCTGCCGTAGACTTTGACACGGGCGTCACAGCTGGTCACCTGAAAGTTTTCAGAAAGGCCTTTTTCGATTATCAGCTCGGGGAATCTCGGCAGCATGTTGCGCGGTGAAGCCGACAGACTGCATGCAATGACGAGAAGAAAGAGTATCAGAAGCCATGTGTTGGTTTTTTTCATATTCGTGTTTACCTCCCAGTAAATGGGTAAGCGAATTATAGAGGTATTTGTCACTAAAAGTCAAAGCGCTGGAAGTTTTATTGCGGATGGTTTAAAATGCCTTAAAACAGCCAATCTGCCCGACCGCGAAAGGACCCCGGACCTTGAAAAAATCAAAGACAGTTTATGCCGATCTGCACACACACAGCACCGCTTCGGATGGCATGCTCACGCCGGAGCAGCTGGTTGAAAAGGCTTGCAGCATCGGTCTGGGAGTGATAGGCATTACCGACCATGACAGCATCGATGGTGTTAAGGCCGGGGTTGCTGCCGGTGATCGTCTGGGTGTGCGCGTCGTGCCAGGTATCGAGCTTTCATGCGGCTGGGAAGGCCGTGATTCATCGGTGCATGTGCTGGGGCTGTTCGTGAATCCTGAATCTTCGGCCCTTGCGGAGCTGCTCGATGCTCAGAGAAAATCGCGTTATACCCGCGCCCACAGGATACTGGATCTGCTGGGGCAGCAGGGTTTTGATATGGCTGAACTGGCGCAGAGTTTTGCCGATTCGCCTGACAAGGTTCTCGGGCGCCCGCATCTTGCGAGATATCTTGAGAGCAGGGGCTATGTCAAAGATTTTCAGGAAGCGTTTGACAAATATCTGCTGCGTGGCCGCCCGGCCTATGTGCCGAAAGATCACGTCGAGCCGGAAACGGGCATCGAGATCATTCACGCCGCCGGTGGTATTGCTGTTCTGGCGCATCCGGGCCTGATTCCCGACTGGGATAGAGTCTGGAGCAAAATTCAGAACATGCCATGGGATGGTATCGAAACCTACTATTCCGAGCATTCTAACAGCGATGTGCGAAGATTTCGGGCGGTTGTCGAAAGTCACAACTGGATTTCAACCGGTGGCAGCGATTACCACGGCGATTACGGCAAGCATATCGATCGCCTGGGGCAGGCCGGCCTGTCGCAGGAGCAATTCGGCGAGCTGCTCGAAAAATGTGCGGCGCGCGGCGTCAGTTTTTTCTGATTGCCGGGTTTTCGTCCTGGGTTTCCAGAGGCAGGGTAATGGTGAAAGTTGTGCCTTCACCGATTTTGCTGGTAACCATGATGGCCCCTTTGAACAACTGAACGATGCGGTGTGATACGGCCAGGCCAAGGCCGGTACCGTGCCAGTCGCGTTTGGTGGTAAAAAACGGGTCGAAAATCTGTTCGAGCTGATCTTCAGGGATACCGCAGCCGGAATCGCTTACTTTTATGACGGCCGAGGGAACTGGCGTTTCAACTCTCGCCAGTTCGACGGTAATCTGCCCGGCGCCGGTAATTGCCTGTGAAGAGTTCAGCAGCAGGTTGACCAGAAGCTGTTGAAACTGGTTTTTGCTGCCGCGCAGACTGCAGCTCGGGTTGGCATGCAGAAACTGAATTTCGATCTTGTCGTTTTCTCTCTGGTAGCGGAGCAGTTTGAGAGTTTCTTCAATCAGTGGTACAAGATCGAAGTGGTTGCCTTCAAAGCGTTCCTGGCGTGAGAAAACCCTCAGATCATCGATGATGCGCGTGATGCGGCCGATATTGGTCAGGATCAGATCGAAAATTTCGCGGCGCTTGGTTTCGTCTGTTCCGTCTTTCTGCAGAATCTGAACCGCGTTCGAAATGCCGGTGAGCGGATTATTGATTTCGTGCGCGATACCGGCTGTCAGAATGCCGAGGGCATTTATTTTTTCGGTGCGCGCCAGAACCTTTTCCATGTTGTGTTTTTCGGTAACATCACGCAGTACGACCTGAACCAGCGGTTTGCGGGCGTCAGAGAGTTCGGTGGGGATACCGCGGATTTCGAGAACCGACGGAAAGCCCCGCGGAAAACCGGTAATCATGGTGCGGGTGACGATCAGTCTGGTTTCGTAGACTTTGGCGGTCAGACGCCCGATTTCGCCGAAAATCGGAGAAGTCGCACTCAGAGATTTGATACTCATACCCGGTTCGATTGTGACATCTTTTACCGGAAGAAGGCTGTTGAAGCGCGAGTTGACGAAAACCAGCTTTGACTGATCCGAAAACAGCATAATACCATCGGGCGAGTTTTCGATTAACTGCCGATAGCGCCTTTCAGAAATTTCAAGATCGCGGGCGAGGTTGTCGATACGCAGGTGTGCTTCGATACGTGCCAGCAGTTCACTGCTTGAAAAGGGCTTGACGATGAAATCGTTGGCGCCGGCTTCGAAGCCTTCGAGCTTTTCTTCAAGGCTGCCCTTGGCGGTGATGAAAACGACCCTGAGGGAGCGCATGTCGACGTCGGCGCGAATGCGCCGGCAGACTTCGAGCCCATTCAGCTTGGGCATCATAATATCGAGCAGCAACAGATTGGGCTTGAACTGTCTGATTTTTTCGAGGCCATCAAGGCCGTCGAATGCCTGGCAGACTTCATACCCTGACAGGGTCAGGGTCTCCTGAAGATAATCGCTAATGTCCGGTTCGTCCTCGATGATGAGAACGCGGTTGAGATTATCGCCCGATGCTGGCTGATTCACTGTTTTACTGACCTCGGATGAATACGCTGAGGGTTTCCATGTGGAAAGTGCCCGGGAACAGGTCGAACGAATAAACACTGTCGAGCTTGTAGCCCATCTGTTTGATCGCTTTGGCGTCGCGCCTGAAGGTCATCGGGTTGCATGAGAGGTAGGTGATCAATCTTGGCTTGATGCCGGAAAGACCGCGCAATACCCGGTGAGAAATGCCGGTGCGGGGCGGATTCATGTGCAGGGCGGCAATGACGCCCTTGGTGAGCGGGGTGTTGAAAATGGTTTCGGCCTTGCGGCAGAGAAAGCGGCTTTTTGATGAGGGGCGGGTTTTCTGGTAGGCAAGGGCATCCTGGTATGAAGAAATGTTGCATTCGACGCCGTGCACTTCTTCGAAGAGGTTTTCAAGCAGAAAAGTCTGGGTGCCGCAGCCACAGTAAAGGTCGATGAATTTGCCTTTATGTTGTGATGCCTGGTAGATCGACAGCAGGGTGTGAAGAATCGCTTCGGCCCCTTCGAGATTGTTCTGAAAAAAGGAATTCGGCGAAATACGCCAGTTGCGACCCATGAATGAAAAGGGTTCTTTCTCGCGCACGAGAGTGAGGTGGTTGCCCATTTCTGAGTGAGCTTCGAGGCGACTCAGGCTGTCGGTCTGATCGAAGAAAGACTGCATGCTTTCAAGGGTGCGCTGGCTGGGTGACCCTTTGAGGTGAAACGCGCAGTGCTGCTGTGGTGGCAGAGTCCTGATGATGACGGTGTTTATGTTTTCGGCCAGTTCGCGGTTTTCGGGGCGGTTGAGATGTTCTTCAAGCCGGTCATAAACTTCGAGGTTGGGGCGGCACTGAACGATGCAGCCTTTCATCGAAACAACGTCGTGTGAACGGTATTTGTAGTTGCCGAGTATAACCTGGTCGCCGTTAATCGCGACTTTTAGCTCCATTTTGTTGCGGTAGCCGGTCATCGGCAGGGGTTCCATCGGGTAGACGTGCTCGGGCTGCAGAGGCTTGAGGATGAAGCGCAGGGCCTCTTCTTTTTCGTGGCGCTGAGTCTCAGGCAGAATGTGCAGCCAGTGGCAGCCACCGCATTCCGGAAAGTTGGGGCAGGGTGACTTGCGTCTTTTTCCAGACTCTTCGACGATGCTTTCGATTTCGCCGCGCCGGTAATCTGTTTTATCTTCGGTGATTTTTATGTTGAGCCGATCGCCAGGGGCACCGTAGGGTATGAATACCACTTTGCCGTCTTCAGTGTGTCCGAGGGAGTCGATTCCATAGGTCATGCGTTCAATTAAAACATTTTCCATGCGCGTTCCTCTTTGTTGGTTAGGGCTGCCTGGCAGCGGGTCTGCATTGTGGCATCGCAGACTGAAAGGCGTGCAACGGCACATTTCCGTTGAGCCGCGCCTAAAATACCGCATTTGCTCAATAAATGTCAACTGTTAGATTTTTTTGCCCGGGCTTTTTATCTTTTGCTTTGCCGGCAGAAATGTGTTACAATTAGCGCCGTATGCTCGACTAGGGTTGTACCTCAACGCAGGCAATTCTTGGTCTTGCAACTATTTATAAGGAGATTTGCCATGTCTGTTACCAAAGACGCAAAAACCAAGGTTATCGAAACTTACAAACAGTCTGATAAAGACACCGGTTCACCTGAAGTTCAGGTTGCCCTGCTCACCGAAAGAATCAACAATCTTTCTGCTCACTTTGAGAAAAACCCGAAGGACCATCACTCAAGACGCGGTCTGCTCAAGATGATCGGTGCCCGCAAACGCCATCTGGCCTATCTGAAGAACAAAAACAACGAACGTTATCTCTCTCTCATTCAGAAACTCGGCCTGCGCCGCTAAGGGGAAGTAATGCAGAAATTTGAAATCGTAGCTTGTGACCTGCAGTCACAGACTGTAACCTTTGAAACCGGCGCACTCGCCGGCCAGGCATCTGGGGCCACCGTGGTCCGCTGTGGCGATTCTGTGGTTTTTGCCGCCGTCGTTGCCAGCAAAGAGCCGAAAGAAGGCACAGACTTCCTGCCGCTCACCGTTGACTACTCAGAAAAAACCTACGCTGCCGGTAAGATTCCCGGTGGTTTCTTCAAGCGCGAAGGTCGCGCCACCACCAAAGAAATTCTTACCAGCCGCCTGATCGACCGCCCGATCAGACCAATGTTTCCTGAACACTACCACAACGATATTCAGCTGGTGACCTATGTTCTGTCATACGACAAGGTCAATCAGGTCGATATCCTGGCCATGAATGCCGCCAGTGCCGCACTGATGGTTTCAGAGATTCCGCTCGTCGACGCCGTAGCCTGCGTCAGAGTCGGCAAGGTCGATGGTAAGCTCGTGCTCAACCCGTCGCCCGCCCAGCTCGAACATTCGACGATTGAAATGGTCGTTGCCGGTACCGAAAAAGCCATTACCATGGTTGAATCAGGTTCTGCCGAAGTTTCTGAAGATGAACTGCTCGAAGCCCTTGGTTTCGCGCACGAAAACATCAAGAAACTGGCCGCCGCCCAGAAAGAACTGGCTGCGAAGGCCGGTAAACCTAAAACCGCAGTACCGACCCCGGCCTCTGAGCCCGAAGTAGAAGCGATCATCAGCAGCCTCGCCGCTGATATCAAAGACACTTTGAGCACCGCCGAAAAGACCGAGCGTGTCGAAAAATTCCGCCAGATCGACGTCAAACTCAAAGAGATGCTCGTTGCCCGCCTTGGTGAAGAAGTTGCGCCGACCAAGAAAGACGCTGCCAAGCGCCTGCTTGAAAACGCCATTTACACCGAAATGCGCCGCATGATTCTCGAAGATAGCCGCCGTATCGACGGTAGAAAACTTACCGACGTGCGCCCGATCAGCGCTGCTGTTGGTTTCCTGCCCCGCACCCACGGTTCTTCTCTGTTCAACCGCGGCCAGACCCAGTCACTCGGTATCGTAACTCTCGGTGCCAGCGGTGACTCACAGGTCATCGATGGTCTCGACGACGAATACAAGAAGAAATTCCTGCTGCATTACAATTTCCCGCCCTTCTCGACTGGCGAAACCAAACCGATGCGCGGCCCAGGCCGACGCGAAATCGGTCACGGCGCCCTGGCTGAAAGAGCCCTGAAACAGGTAGTGCCCGCTGATTTCCCCTATACTATCCGCGTCGTCAGCGAAATCATGTCGAGCAACGGTTCTTCATCGATGGCCTCGGTCTGCTCAGGCAGCATGGCTCTGATGGATGCCGGTGTTCCGATCAAGGCTCCGGTGGCCGGTATCGCCATGGGTCTTATCAAAGAGGGCGATAATTACAAAATCCTCAGCGATATTCTCGGCGATGAAGACCACTTCGGCGATATGGATTTCAAGGTGGCCGGTACTTCGCATGGCGTTAACGCCCTGCAGATGGATATCAAGATCATCGGCGTCACCCTCGAAATCATGCGCGTTGCCCTCAATCAGGCCCGTGAAGGCCGCATGCACATTCTTGGCGAAATGAACAAAGCCATCAGTGCTCCGCGCCCCGAACTTTCGATCTACGCTCCGCGCATCGTCACCATCGAGATCGATCCGGAAAAGATCAGAAACGTTATTGGCCCGGGTGGCAAGATGATCCGCAAGATCACCGAAGAATGTGGCGTCGAAATTGAAGCCAACGACGACGGTCGCATTCTCGTAATCAGCCCCGACGCAGCCGCCAACGAAAAGGCAGTCTTCATGATCCGCCAGGTAACTGAAGATGCTGAAGTCGGCAAAATCTACGTCGGCAAAGTAAAACGCATCATGAATTTCGGCGCTTTCGTCGAAATCCTGCCAGGTATCGAAGGCATGGTTCACATCAGCCAGCTCGAAAACCGCCGCGTCAACAAGGTTGAAGATGTCGTTAACATCGGCGACGAAGTTAAGGTTAAGGTCATCGAAATCGACTCACAGGGTCGTGTTAACCTCAGCCGCAAAGCCGCCATGGAAACCGAAGAATCCCAGGCATAAAGACGCAATAAAAAACGCCCCGGCAACGGGGCGTTTTTTTTATGCCTGCATCACGGCGTCATTCCCGCGCAGGCGGGAATCTAAGGAAGCATACCACCCCGCCTGCGCGGGGATGACGAGAACTCTGCGCAAATACGAAATTTCCCGTCATTCCGGGCGAAGACCCGGAATCTGGGAACTGAAGCTTCAAGTGTTACTGGGTTACTTTGCGGGCGACTTCGAGGTCGAGCTCAGCGCGCTTGAGCATCACCTGCAACTCGGGCGAATCTGACCGCGAAGCGAGCGAGCGCATGCGCAGCAGCTGCTTTGATGCTTCCTGGGTGGTTGACCAGTCGAAAATGGCGAGTTTATACTGTTTTTCAGGGAAGGTGTCCTGCAAAATCTTTTTAAGGCGGCGTTCCATGCGCACCTGTCTGATCTTGTTCTGAATGTAGCCGTCGTCATTCTTCATTTTCAGGTAGCATTCGGCCATCATGCTGTGGATATCGACACGGTGCTTGACGTCCATCTGGTCGACACTGTTGAGGGCATCGTTGAAGCTGGTCAGCGCCCGCTCGTAATTACCGGAGGCAAAATACTGCAGCCCGGACTGAAAAGCCGGAACCGACTGGTTGGCGAGCGCCATCATCTGTTCATACTGCTGATTCGCTCTTGGTTTCGGGAAGCTGGCGGTCGGCGGCGGCACGTCTTTGAGCGCTTCATTCATGTAGGTGTTGTATGAACTTATAGTTGCGGTCATGACATTCGAAAACATGGTTTTCTTGATTTCTCTCGCCTCGCGTGAGGCGCGGTAGGCGTTGGGGTGCGCCGGGGCGGCGGTCGAGCCTGAGCCGGCTTTTACCGGCTTGCTGCCGTGGCGGTAGTCTGAGTAATCAACATAGATGCGATCGTGCGAGAAGCGTTTCTGATCAGACTTAAAAATCATCGTCAGAAAATTATAGATCAGCACGATCATCAGGAGGGTTATACCGACTATGGGCCAGCGTTTGTCCATTTCAGTACCGCCCATCTCTGTCAGTGGAAGAAAAGTAGCCGGGGTTGGCTATTTCTGCCAGCTTGGTAGTGCTGTAAAATTTGGTGACGATGTCGAGTTCTTCGTCGCGTCGACTCGGAGATTCGTCTTTCATTGTATGTAGGCGCAGCACGATGAACGCGGCGTCTGCCGATTTTTCGACGGTCAGCGGTTCGATTTTGGTGCCGGTTTCGGCATCGCGGTCAGGTGTCTGAGAATAGGCCTTGACCTCAAAATCAGCAATGTCGCGCAGCATGGTTTTTTCCATGGGGCCGTAATTATCGGTGAAAACGGTTGAGTCGCCCGGCACGAACTTCATCGGTTCCTGCAGGAAATAGAGCCAGCCAGGGGTGCGCTTTTTGATGACAGTGAATTTTTCTTTGTCCCAGCGGTATTCATATTTTGCGACCATTATGCGGGCATCGCTGGTTTTATCGGTGGGGCGAGGGTTCCCGGCGTTGTCATAGTAGATTTCATCGAGTGGCACCTTTGCATAGGTGAAGCTGTAGAACGAAAACTGCTTCTTTTCGGGGTCTACTTCGAGAAATGCGTAACATGAGCCCATTTCAAGCTCAAGATGATCGAGGAAAATGCGGGTGTCGGCCTGCACCTGGCTCTGGCTGAGCGTGTGACGCGTGGTTTCGCGGCCACCAAAATAGAACTGCCAGGCAAAACCAAGCAGCAGCGTCAGAATAGCTGCGACTACCATCATTTCAACCAGGGTTACGCCCTGACGCCCGGTTTTATGTGCCATATTTCACGATTACCGTGCCAAAACCGAGATTGAACTTGCGGTTCGGCTCTTTCCATTCAATGTCGAGTTCGACTCTTATCTTGCGGTTGTTTTCGGTGCTGGCGCGTTCGAGCTTCACTGTCGTATTGAAGCGCTGGTAATAATCAGGGTATTTGATTGAATCTGGGTCATCAGCCACCAATGGACCGCTGACCGGTCTGGCAGTGTGAACAATCCCGATCTTCGGGCTTTTCATTTCGGCTTCGAGCGCTTCGAAGCCGAGAGCCTTGATTTCTGAGATGATGGTTCTGCCGAGACTATGGGCGACCATGAGGTTCTTGGCCTGAGCTGTCTGTTTGTGGCTGCTCTGAAACAGCACGATCAGCGGCAGAATTCCGAAGGAAAAAACCACCAGAGTCATCAGCAGTTCAGGGGTTGAAAAGCCTCGGCGCTTAATCATCGCTGCCCCCGATCGAAGCGACATGCTGTATTTTCGGGCTCAAAAAGAATTCGTGGGTCATCAGTTCGTATTTCTTGCGGTTGTCTTCTGAGGCGTCGAGGCTGTCCTGCACGATGCGGTAGCCGGCGCCAAATTTTTCGAAATAGAGCGGGTTATTGAAATTGTGGAACACCCACAGATCGCCTTCCTGGAACTGTTTGTTCATGAAGAAGTTGACGTAGTTGCCAAAGATGATATTCGAGACTTCAGCGATTTTGCCGAGGCAGTTCGGGTCCCATTTGTCAGTGGGCTGGTCAGGGTAGATGCCGACTTTGGTCAGGTCTGGGATATTGCCGTCAGCGGTTTTGATGCCGTAGCACGAGAAGACGCTGGCTTCGATAAGGTTTCCTGACCCTTCGATGAGCATTGCCCGTTCACGGGTATCGGTGACGTTGGGCAGGTATGGATGGTAGAAGAGGTTCAGGTGCCCGAGTGGAGTTACCTTGTCTTCAGCTTTGAGAGCAATGATGCTGCCCTTGATTTTGAACGGGCGGCTGGCGTCGAAGCGGGTGACCATGATGGTGCCGGTGCCGACATAGACAACCGGAGCCTCGACCTGGAAAGAGTCGAGCCAGTAGACCCCGTTGAGCATCCAGCGGCCTTCGGCATCGCGCGGAATTTCGCCTTCATCTTTCAGTTTTCTGGTGACGAGGGCGCGGTAGTTATACTTGAAATTTGTCGGGAAAAGGTTCGGAAAATTCTGCTCGGCCGGGTTGAGCGCAATGCCTTCGCCGGGCCCGAAAATCCTGCTGATCAGCGGTGAAGCAAGCACGCCGATGGCTTCGAAGGGCAGGGTGAGCGAGTTCCAGAAAGATTCGCCGACGGCACCGGCGGCATAGCCAAGTTTGCTGAGAAAGCCGTCAGGGTCGGGGTCATTGAAATAGCTGAGAGAAAATTCGAGATGTTTTTCTGCCGGCGGAGTGGTGATGCTGTTGGTGACATTGTTGTATTTGATTTCATAGATGCGTGAGTAGACGCGGGTCTGCTTGGCAACTTCGGTGTCGTCTTTATGCCAGCGGTGTTCCAGGCGCAGATGTTCGTCATCTTTCGGGAAGACCTTTTTGGTGGCCTGGTCGAAGTCGGCCTTGCTGTTGGGCAGGTAGCGGTCTTCGCCCATCAGGGTGTTCGAGACGTATTTCCAGGGAGTGCGGCAGAAGGGGCCGCCCGGCATGAACTTCTGGTAGATGTTCGTGCCTTTGTAGTATTTGTCCTGGATTCCACCGCCGGAAATATCGCCGAGAATTTCGAGCAGGGTTTTGTTCTTGTGGGGCATGACGCCGCCATAAACGGTTTTGTGGGTGTAAAGGTTGTGATAGACCGTCTGGTTGGCGGCCTGGTCGTCTTTGGTCTGTTTGCCTTCGCGCCACCAGACCGATATGGCATCCCAGAGGGATTTCGACGGGAAGATGGCGCGGCCGACCGTCGGAAAATAAGACATGCCAAAAAAAGTGTCGTTATATTGAAATGCCTGATTATTGCCGGGTTTGGGGTATTTCGGGTCGTAGATGTTGAAAGCGCCACGGTTGGCAAAGTCGCTGGCCATCTCGGGGTTTTCGAGGGCGATGATCGAGGGCCCGTGCATGTAGACGCGCGACTGAAAGGGCATATTCCAGAGGAAAAGGCGCCCGCCTGCGGCGTCGGGGCTATTCATTTCGTTACGCAGTATGCTCTGAACCGTTGCCGGGTCTGAGCTGGTCAGCTGGTGCCCGATAATGCTGAACAGTGAGTAGTTGCGCGCGATCGGGCCCATGTTGAGCAGTTTGATGTCGCGTGAGATGGTGTAGTCGACCTTGATTTTGCGCCGCTTTTCGAGCGATACGGTGACTTCGAGCTGCAGGGTGAGATACCAGTCTTTCGCATACTGATCGTCAAATTTGGTTATGCGATCGGGCGAATGATGGTAGTTGTCGGGGTTGTCGAGCGGGCCCTGCGGAACCGGCCGGCAGTCTTTGATGCTCGGCAGAATCTTTTCGATGGCGAAGCCGGCTCGCGTCATGTGATAGTCTTTAAGGGTCAGAACCTGAGTGACCTTGTCTTTGAGGTCGGTAAAGTCGTGCAGCAGGGTGGGGTTGAGGCCGGTAGACCCGCCATTCTTGGGAGTCTGCGAGGTGGATGCCTGCCACAGCAGCTGCTGCATGAAACCGGTGGTGGTTTTATCGCGAAATCTCTCTTCGAGCAGAATGCAGGCCTCGTCGGCGGCAGCTTCGGCGAGTTGCCGGGCCATGGTGCGGTAAACCGAAATGGCAGCATGTGAATACTCGGCAGAACTGCTCTGCTGCAGAAACATGCCCATAAAGGCCAGCAGACCGAGTATCAATACTGCCACCAGGTAAGCGAAACCTCTTCGATTCATCATCCGCTCCAGAATATCAGATTCGGGTCAGACGCCACACACTTTTTTAAAGTCTAACATGTCGGCCGCGATGCGTCAAATGCCCACCCGCCGGTTCAAATAAAAGTTATTCGCTGAAGACGTCAGCGGAAAACCTGAGCAGCTGCGCACCGGGTTCGAGGTGCGAGCCTGGCGGCAGGCCGGCTTTATGGCAGAGATTGACGAGAAATTCGTCGACATCCCAGCCCCATTCAACCGGAACCTGTGGCAGTAGCAGGCCAGAGTGTCTGCCATGCAGTAACATCAGGCCGTGTCTGCCGATTTCAATTTCTGCAATGCTTTTTACTTCGGTCATTGGTGTCAGCACCGATACTTCGATCGATATCTGCGGCAGTTCTTCTTTGCTGACCGGCGAAAAGCGCGGGTCACGGGTGGCGGCCGCGACCGCCATTTCCTGGATTGCTTCACTCAGTGGCTCAATACCCTTGATAAAGCCGATGCAGCCGCGCAGTTCGCCATGCTTTTTAAGCGTTACAAAAATACCGCAGCGTTCACTGAAGCGGGGGTCGGTAAGCTGCAGTTTCGGGGCCGGGCGGCCAGCGAGAACCTCGGTCAGAGTCTGTCTGACCGCCCGCAGAGCTTCATCTCTGAAACTCATGGCCGGTTGAGTCTGCAACTGAGGCTGGGTGCCAGCTGGCCGGTGCAGATCGCCTGAACCGGGCCGGTCATGAACAGGGTGCCTTTGCTGTCCTGCTCGATGAGCAGGTCGCCGCCCGGCATGTGTACTGTGACCTTCTGGTCGAAATGCCCGAGTTTGATGCCGGCGGCGGCAGTTGCGGTTGCGCCGGTGCCGCAGGCCTGTGTCATGCCACAGCCGCGTTCCCAGATATGAATTTTTGCTTCATTGCGGTTAATGACCTCAACAAATTCAATGTTGATGCGGCGCGGATGGTTCGGGTGGGTTTCGAGCCAGGCACCGGCGGTTTTCATTTCGTCGCTGCTCATCGGTGACTTCAGGAAAATAACGGCATGCGGGTTGCCGACGTTAACGTAGATCGGCTCAAAGGTTCTTTCTTTCCAGGTCAGGGGTTTGTAGCGGTCGGCGGGGAGCTGTTCGCCGGTGGCGACGAGATCGAACAGGGCGGTTCCCATCTGCGCTTTGTAGAATGATTCACCCTGTGAAGAGCTCACCAGAGCGACTTCTTTGACGCCGCTGCTGGTTTCGATAAGAATCTGACTGACGCCAAGCTGTCTTTTTGAGAAAAGATGGGCGAGGCAGCGCACGGCATTGCCGCACATTTCGGCTTCGCTGCCGTCGGTGTTGAACATCTGCATGCGGCAGTGATGCTTCGGGTCTCTGGGTGGCAGCATGAAAATGACACCGTCGGCGCCGATGCCAACCCGTGCGTCACAGAGCAGTCTTATGGTTTCGGGTTTTTTCAGGTTGGCGAATTCGCCGTTCATTTCATCGAAAAAGATGAAGCTGTTGCCCAGCCCGTGCATCTTGCAATAAGCGATCATGAGAGTCTCCTTACCTGCGTTAATTTTCGACGGCAGCCCGTGCGGTCAGCGGCCAAAATGCGATATGGCCGTGAAAAGCACGAGGATTACCACCAGAAAGATCAGTATCTGTTTGATCTCTTCTCTTTTTAGCTTAAGTTGCCCGAAATTTCCAGCCACAAAAAGTAATGCCATAAAAGGCAGCACCGGCAGACCAACCCGAAAGAAAATTGCGGCGGCAACCGCTGTTAAAAACGATGCCAGCAACAGAATCACATTTTTCGCGGTTCCCAGGGCAAAGCGCCGCGCGGCCTGAAAAAAGATGGCAAAGAAAAGAAAGTCGGTTAAGCCGATAAGATAGGGTATTTCGCTGGTTCCGGGCACAGGGAAGCGCAGGAGAAAGTAGTTGATCGCCGAAGAGACGACAATCATCGAAGTGGCGCCGGCCGAGACGCTCCAGATGTCGGCAACGGTCGCGACAATCGCCACCGGTATCAGATGCGCGATTTCGTCGATGCCTTCGCCGATCCAGAGGCCGATACCCGAGGCCAGTGCCAGCTGCAGCAGACACAGCAGCAGAATCATGCCCGTCGGCTCAGGCATGGCATCGGTAACTTCGCGGCTGCAGGCGAGGAAAATCTGGTTGCGGGTTTCTGTAAGCAGTTTTTCGGCGGGCATTTTCAGACCGCCGGTTTCGGCGGCGAGAAACAGAACCTCGCCGGGAATATCGCCGCTGCGGTTAATGGCCCGACTTCGCTCGACCATCGGTTGAGCTGCGTGAAAAACCGCTGCTGCGGCCAGAGCGCCCAGCAGCAGATAGGCGGTTCTGTGAAGTTTAAGACACGAGAAACCGTGCACGACAAAGGCAGACAGCAGTGTGAGCAGGGTTGCTGCGATAAAAGTTGCGGGGTTTTCGGGAATGAACGCGAGCGCCGGTGCTATTTTTTTGAGCAGCAGAAAAGACACTGCCCATGCCGCCAGCGCTGCCGGAAACACGAAAAGCTGTCTGGGAGGGGCAGTCTGCTCTGGGCTGGTCACTTTTTATCTTTCAGCAGGCTCAGGCTTTCAGAAGCCATTTTGACCATTTCACTGTCGGTGTTGCTCTTGATTGCCAGTTCATAAGCTTCACGTGCCTGCGGGTAATTTTTCAGCTTTTCCTGAATCTGGCCCATGTGGTAATGAACTTCGCTTGAAATGGGCTCATGCGAGAGGCGAAAAATCTTCAGAGCGCGGTCCTGGTATTGCAGCGCCTTTTTTAAATCACCCTTGCGAAAGTGCACCCAGGCGAGAGAATCGTAGTAGGTAGCCCGATTCGGCTTGTCAAGCTCGATTGCCCTTTCTATGAGTTCTCTTGCAAACACCAGTTCACGGTTCTGGTCGGCCAGCAGGTAGCCGAGGGTGTTGGCGACGCTGCCGTTCTCGGGCATCAGCTGGGCCATTTTCTTGAAAACACCGATGGCTTTGTCGTATTCGCGGCGTTCGAGATAGGCTGAACCCATGACCGAAAGCACTCTGACGTTTTCGGGGTTTTCTTTGAGCAGAGTATCCCATTCGAGGCGGGCTTTGGCAAAGTCGCCCTTTTCGTAATAGACCACACCGAGATTCAGCCTGGGGCTGATGTCACTGTTGTCGAGCGAAATGGCGCTGCGGTAGATTTTTTCGGCTTCAACCAGGTCTTTGGTGCTCAAGAAGACGTTCCCGAGGTTGATGCGGGCTTTGACGTTCTTCGAGTCGATCTTGAGAACCTGGTTGAACAGCGAAATGGCCTTGTCGCGCTCGCCAAGAATAGAATACACCAGGCCGAGGTTGTTGAGGGCATTGATGTGTTCGGGTTCCTGGCGGACCACTTCTTCGTATGAACGCACCGCATCGAGATATCGCGAGGTTTCGTGGTAGGCGACGCCGAGGTTGTAGTGCGCTTCGACCGGCAGATTTGGTTCCATGGAAAAGGCGGTCTCGTAAGACTGAATCGCGTCATCGATCTGGCCGCTGAAATACTGTGACATGCCAAGCAGATACCAGGTGTAGGGCTGGCTCTGATCCATGGTCAGGGTGCGCTTCAGGAACGAAGTGGCCTCAGCGAAACGGTCCTGGCGAAGATACAGCTTGCCAAGGTTTCGCAGCGCTTCAGGATACATGGGCTCGATGGCAATGGCCCGCTTGAGCATGTCTTCGGCCTTTTCGTTCAGGCCATCCTGGAGATAGAGCAGCCCGAGGAAATTATATGCCTGTTCTGAATACGGATCGATCGACTTGGCCTGCAGAAACAGCTGTTCCGCCTTCTGGTTCTGTTCAAGAATAAGGTGGTTCAGGCCTTCCTGAATCAGGGCGGTTGCCCGTTCCTTTGAGGTTATGGGGCCTTTCTCGGCCGCACCTGATATTACGGGCTGACAGAGAAGACCAAACAGCAGAACGGCAGCCGGGGCGCATTTGGGCAGAAACTTCATTCTTTCCTCTTTTTCCGGGAGCTCGTCAGAGAGCTTCCTTCAGGGAATCGGTTTCGTTAATGTTAGCATTTACTGCCTGCTCAAGGCTATTGAGCAGTTCATTGGCGGCAAAAACTTCTTTTTCTATGCCCTGGGCCGAGGCCAGATAGAGGGCGTAGTTGTAGTCTTTATTGGCGCGAATGGCTCTTTTGCTGAAGGTGACCATGCTTTCGACCGTTTCAAGGGTCTGTTTGTGCAGCAGCAGACGATTGGGGATCTCGGTGTGATAGAGAAGACCATTGATCATTTTGAAACGCGCCGAAATTTTGCGGGCAAGAACCATTATTTCGCGGGGGTGTTTGTCACCCGGCTCGAAGCGAAATCTTTCGCGGTGCCGTTTGACAGTGAAGGGTCTTGCCTGATGCTGCATTTCGTGCGTGTGCTTGAGGATTTTCTTGAGATAACCAAAGTTTTCACCAAGAAACTGTGAAAGCATTGTGGTTTCCTTGATTTCCTGGACTGCGGCCGCAGGGTGGGGCGATGCGGTGAACAGTGCCGCCAGCAAAGCTGCAAATACCAGTCGTTTTGCTGTAATGTTCATGGTTATCTCCTTTTGTCGTTCCAGCTGATTGTACATCGTTTCGGGGCAAAATTTCAATGCTGCCGTTCACATGAACGACAAGCTTTGAGCGTTTATCGTCAGCTTCCGCCAAAATAATAACCATGATTACCAATTTGGCAAGTTTGACCTTGCTGAACTTCTCTGGTAGATTTCTGGCAACTGAATATAAGGAGAGACAAATGACCAGAAAAGTTATTTCTA
Organism: Candidatus Rifleibacteriota bacterium; assembly: GCA_024710355.1. Classification (GTDB taxonomy): domain Bacteria; phylum Muiribacteriota; class Ozemobacteria; order Ozemobacterales; family Ozemobacteraceae; genus Rifleibacterium. Next base: position 135,486 of record JANJUX010000056.1, on the reverse strand, counting down.
CCGATAAAGCTCCGGCCGCCATCGGTCCCTATTCGCAGGCCATCAAAGTCAACGGTATGGTTTTCACTTCCGGGCAGGTTCCGATAGTGCCCGAAACCGGCAAAATTGAAGCCAGCGATATCGAAGGGCAGGCCGAACAGGTAATGAAGAATCTCGAAGCGGTGCTCAAAGCCGCCGGTTCTGATTTCTCCAGGGTGGTTAAGGCAACCATCTTTTTAAAAGATCTCGGCAATTTTGCCAAAGTTAATGAAATCTATGGCGCCCGTTTCAAAAGCGAACCACCGGCACGCTCCTGCGTCCAGGTTGCCAAGCTGCCACTTGACTGCCTGGTAGAGATCGAAATGATCGCTCTGGCTGACTGAGGACAAAGATCAGCAACAAAAAGCCCCGGGCATTACGCCCGGGGCTTTTTGTTGCCAGAGTGCCTGCTTAATAGAGCAGTTCCTGGATTTCAAACGGGTTAACGATGTATCTGATGAATTTGCCGCGCACCTGACCTGGCTGGTATGGCCCAAGGTCGCCAGCGTCGCCGGATTCGTAGGTCAGGCCGTCTTTTTCGTCGCGGGTATATTCGCTCGGGTCAAGTACTTCGAACTCGGCAAAGCCGATTACACGCACCGAAGAACCAAAGTCATACTGTTCAGGCTTGTAGACTCCGTTCGGGTGGTCCTGGCCCTGCAGGTCGTAGATCGTGTCGATGCCGGCATTTTTGGGGTTGTTCACGCCGATTTCCGGGCCGATGTCGGTAATCGGCACGATGATTCTGCGGTTCGGAGTAAAATCGGCATCACCGTTGATGCGGAAACCGACAGCTTCGTCAGTCGGGCCACGCATGTTGCCCGATTCGGTAACCAGGCGGTCGTTGACTTCGATCGGAATGTTGACACCGAATTTAAAGCGGTCACGGTAGTCGTTGGCACCACCGCTCAGACTGTTATCCGGGTCGAGGGGGCCGTAGTTGTTCTTGTTTTTGCCGACGACTTCGGGCGGAGTGACTTCGCCGTTAACAGTTTTTTCGACGAGCGAACCAAGCAGAATGTTATTCAGTACCAGGCGTTTACTTTCGGTGTTGTGGTGCCAGTGACCACCCAGGAAAGTGAATTCGCCCTTTTCGCGTTTACCTTTGAGGTATTTCGCCTGGTTTGCGTAGTTCCTGCGGTTGCCGAGCACGGTGCAGTTGTCTCCGTGGTTGATACAGCTGTGACTGAACACACTGGTATGGCCCGTGCCTGTGTCTGGCCACTGACCGTGGTTCTGGCAGCGAGCGTCGAGAGGTGCGAGAAGGCTGAACGGCACGCTAGTATTAGAAGGGATCAGGACGTTGATGGTTGAATAGTAGCTGGGTCCAGACTTGAGCGGGAAGCGGCGGTATTCAAAGCCGGTGAAGGCAAAGCATTCAGAAAAGGCTTCGACCGGGTCTCTGCCGTCGTGGATTCCGGCCTGCCACAGGGCGATGTCGAGCGTTTCGGGTGCGAAACACTGGGCGAACAGAAAGCCACCGACTTCGACGTGGTTGCGAATTTTTCTGGCAACCTCGAATTTCATTTTCTGAACCTTGTTGGCCTTGTCGAACCAGCCGGCCTGATTCACGGCCATGCCCGGCCCGTTGTCGCCGGTGCTGACGAAGGTCTGCGGCTTGGGCTCAGAACCCGCATCACTGGTAAAACCGTTGGCATTGGCGATATCGATCAGGCGCTGGTATTCGCGGCACTGCGGGTAATCGTTTGAACCGCACATGGTAACACTGGCATCATTCCGCCAGAAGGTGCCGCCGACGCCTTTTCTTTCAGCACAACGGGTGTTTTTGAACTTACAGTTGGCGACAACGCCGTCGTAATTATTTTTCCAGACATTCTTTTTAGCGGTATTGCTGTAGGTATCTCTGGCAAAATTGAAGTCGTAATTGCTGTCGTAATACTGGCTACAATACGAGCACATTCGATTCTTGACATTGCTGCGATTGGTCGAAGTGTTCGTGGAGCCCAGGCGACCGGTTGTCAGGAATTCTTCACAGTTTTTGCCGTAGTCACCGCAGCCGCCGTTGAAACCGGTGAAGTCTTCGTGGTGCAGGTGTACCCAGTGATAATTGTCGAGAACCCCGTTGAGGATTTCGTGGTCGTAAATGTGGTCATTGGAAGTGGCTTTGTAGACGTCGTTTCTCCCCCAGCCAGACGGCAGACTGTATTCACCGTAGGGTATCTGGGCGGCGCGCAGAACGTCTTCAACCGGGTCGGTGCCATCCTGAGAAGAGTAAACCGCGATTCTTGGGCGATCGACGAGTTCGAGAACATTCGGGTTGACCTGATCGAATATGGCCTGAATATTGTCTGACCCGGTGATAATGCTGTAGTTCACGCTGAGAGAATTGAGCTTCTTGAGAACATCGGCGTGATAGGGCAGCAGGAAAGAACCGCCCCGGTAGCCAAGCAGCCAGTATACAGGCACGAAACCAATGTCAGCGCCATCTTCAATGCGCAGACACCAGAAGGCAGCACCATAAGCGCGCAAAAAGCCAGTGGAGCTTTGAGAGCCTGCATCCATCGGTACAAGAATCATCTGCAGGTCATCCTGGCCAGGTTCAACCGTTGAATTGCCGCCGCCTGAGCCAAGCTTGAGAATGTATTCTTTGTCCAGAGTAAATCCCTGACCCTCTGTGAACATGGAACAGGAATACATGTTCTTGCTGAAGTCTTTGGTGACACCATGCGGAATACCGAGCGGGATGATGCCGGCGCCTGCATCGTTGATACCGCGCGAGGCGCTGATATTGGTTTTTTCGATGCTGAAAACCTTGGCGAAAAACATGCCAACCTGCTGATTTGACCTGACGTGCAGGCTGTTCATGTTGGGTATGTCGATTTCGATGTTGGCGAGCTGCTCGTCAGTAAAGCCGTTAACCTTCATTACTTCCTTTATGTGAAGTACGACGGCAGCCTTGTCACTTGCGTCGAACTTTCTGGAGGTGCTCTGGATATCCATCATTTTGTCATAGCCGGCTTTCCAGCCGGCATTGACGGCTGTCTGAAGCTTTGCCTGACTGAAATAGACGTAACCGACATCGACTACGACAGCAAGCATGCCAACGAATACGACAGCCGCCGCAGCAGTTATGGCCAGAACGCTACCAGCCCTGTGGGAGAGCTTTTTCAGCCACCTTGGATAATCCATATATTACCTCGCTTCTCTTCGGGAACCGGTCAGAAACTAGTTCAGCGGAACGGTTCCGGGTTCGATGATGTATCTTAGAAAGCGACCTCTTACCTGGCCGGGTTGAACCGGCCCCAGATCGCCAGCGTCGCCTGAGTCATAGTTTTTGCCAACACGGGTGTAATCGCTTTCGGGGAGTATTTCAAATTCTGCAAACCCGATTATCCTTACGGACGAACCAAATGCATAGTCACCCAGATTATATATCCCGCCCGGGTTATCTTTGGCATCGAGATCGTAGATTGTTTCGGCGTTGAGGTTTTCAGGGTTGTTTATGCCGATTTCAGACGGAACGTCAGTTATCGGAACAATTACGGTTCTGGTAACCAGTTCGGAGTTGGCAGGGTCAAGCCTGAAGTCGACGGCTTCTGCGGTTGGCTGTGAAGCGTTGCCGTTTTCGGGCAGAATCATGTTGCCAAAGTCAACCGGAGCGCTGAAGCCATATTTGAGGTTGTCGACATACTGTGAGGTATTGGTCGCAATATTGTCCGGGTCGGTTCTTCCAAAGCTTTTTTTGAGTTTGCCGACTTCATTGTCGACCATGCCGGTAAAAATTGCTCTTACGGTTGCCTTGTCGCTGCCGCCTTTAACGTTTTCAAGGCCATGCCCGGTGAGTCGGAAATTCAAAAAGCCTATGATTTCGACCTGGCTGCTCGAGCCATTGCCAAAACCGCTTACAACCGGGATACGGATATTGATCATGCCGTTGTCGAGGCGGTACTGCACACCATCGACGGTTTTGCCTGCGATATTGCCTGTCTGAGGATATATGAGGTCGCCAATATTGAGGTTTCCATCGTAGCCATTGATTATCCAGTCATAATAATCATTGGCACCACCGCCCTGAGAGCCGTCCAGATCAAGACATCCGAAGTTTCCGGGGGACAGCGGGTCGGTCGCGGGGCTTTGTTTAAGAATGTATTCGGTTCCGACCACGTAACCGAAGGTTTCGCCATTGTTGATTGCGACGATACCCCAGGGAGCTATATCACCGGAAGATTTCAGGTCGTCTTCGCCAAGCTTGAGAAGGTATTCCTGGCTTACCGCGAATTTCTCGTTGTTGTCGAAGGCATCATATCTGTATTTGGTTGGGCTGACATCTTTGGCTACCCCGTGCGGTATCGCGAGGGGTATTATGCCAGCGCCCGAATCGCCAGGCATGTTACCTCTCCCGGCTGCGACCTCAGCCGAGTCGATATCGAGAGCCCTGGCAAAAAACAGGCCGACGCGCTTCTTTGATCTTATTGTGAGGCGGTTGTTGCGTTCAAAGATTACCTCCATGCTGGCGGCATCTTCGTCAGAATAGCCGTTTGTCTTGATCACTTCGATTATATGCTGTTTGACCACATCGAGGTCGACACTTGTAAGAACCGGTTTTCCATCATTTTTGATCTGGATCATTTTGTCGAAACCGGCTTTCCAGGCAGCGTTTACAGCGGTCTGCAACTTCGCCTGGCTGTAATAGACAAACCCCACGTCAGTAACCATCGCAATGACCCCTATAAAGGCTATGCCTGACAGAGCTGCTATTGCGAGCACAGATCCCAACCTTTTATTTAGTTTAGTCATCTTGCCACCCCAGTTTTTTCTACTCCTTCTGTTCGGTCGCAGAAGCGTGGATCGTCAGGGCACCAGGTTTATTTTCGCCTCCCATGAGAGAACCAAGCATGGGGGTCATTATCGTAAGATTATAGGAAGCTTTAACCTCAACAACTCGACTGCTGTCACCGACTCCGGTAAAAACCGGCGGGTTGTAGTCAGCTTCCTGCATGAAGGGGGAGCGGTTGGCCCAGAAGACATCCCAGACGCCCTCTACGGTTTCTTCCTGACCAAGAGGTGTGTGCGTGTCTTTTGAAAAGACGTTTCTGGCGATCAGCGGGTGAATTCTCCTGGTGGCGGCACGCGCTGCTCTGACGCATTGAAAGTTCAGGGACGCCCATGAATGGAGGAGCCGGCCAAAGTCTACGATCCCGATAACCACAAAAATAAAGATCGGCAGTACCAGCGCCATCTCAACAACTGCCTGACCCAGTTTTCCTCTTTTGGATTTCATTTTTTCACCTCTGTATAGCTGATCAACGCGATTTAACGATCTTTGGCTCTTTGTAGGCAGCATAGGCAACCAGTTTTATCGACGTGTCGCCCGTCGTGCCCTGCAGCATGGTCTGATAAAAAGGTGTGTAGGTCGGAGAATCATAGCCAAGCTGAATCTTTACCATTCTCGAGTTGTCTGAGAGGTATGGCCTTTGAACCTCATACATGGTAAAGGTACCCTTCCACCAGCTTGGCTTTTTGCTGTTCACGAAGTTGCTGATTTCGCCATCAGAGGTTATTGAACGCTCGGCGGCCCATTGAGCCGTATCGTTCGCCAGCTGCTGCAGGGTGATGAAGTTGTAGAACGCAAAGCCAAAGTCGATTATCCCGCCGATAATTATCAGAAGGAAAAATGGAAACACGAGAGCGAGTTCTACAATCGCCTGGCCATTTTTTCTTTTTCTTTTCATAAATCTTTCTCCTGTTGAAATATCAAGCAAGAACTGTACCTACATGGTCGGAGGCAGAGGGCCGCACAATCAGAGAACTGCAGAAAATAAACAGATCAAAATTGAGGTAAGTTTACCTCAATGTCATGTAACATTTTGCACAATGTTCAGGATACTCTAAGAATTCCAAAAAATAAAGCGCCATTGTTGGCGCTTTATTTTAATTATCTGGCGACCGTTAACTCAATGGTATGTCACCCGGCTTAACCACATATCTGATGAATATTGCGCGGACCTGGCCGGCCTGGTAAGGGCCAAGGTCACCCGCATCGCCATCGAGGTAGTTCGTTCCGGAGCGGGCGCGCGGGTCATCAGCACTGATCAGCTCAAATTCAGCAAAGCCGATGATTCTGATCGACGACTGGAAATCATAGTCATCGAGGGTGTAGGCTCCATTCGGATGGTCTTTGCCTTGAATATGATAGACGGTCGAAGCTTTGGGCTGGTTTGCCTGAGCTTCGGGCGGTACGTCGGTTATCGGAACGATGATTCTGGTGCTCGGTGTGTGTGTGGTGTCGCCATTAATTCTGAAATCGACAGCGGCATCGGTCGGTCCACGCATGTTACCGGTTTCGGTGATCAGGCGGTCATTGATTTCGAGCGGGCCGTTGAAACCGAATTTGAAGCGATCTTCGTAGTCGCTGGCACCACCACCGGTAACGTTATCCGGATCGATCGGGCCGAAGTTGGCTTTCTGTTTGCCGGCCAGAGGCGTGTTGTTGCCACCCGTAACCTCTTTGGTGCTCAGAGACGCTCTGAGAATGTTGTTGAGCAGCATGCGGCAGCTTTGTCTGGCAACTTCAGTGTCGACGACGGGTACGCTGCCGCCGATATAACAGAATTCTCCGGTCCCGAGGGTGCCGGACAGGTATTTGATCTGGGTGTTGGTAATTTTGCCCAGCACCGTTGCCTTTGTCGAAGCGAAGGCATTGGTGATAGCCGAGTGGGTGTTCGCTGAGCCGTTGACCTGGGTTCTCATGTCGTTGTAAGGATACATCGTGAACGCCTGGGAGGTCCCGGCGACAAGAGCATTGATGCTTGAATACCACGACAGGTTGAACGGAAACTGCTTGAAGCTTATGCCGGAAAAGGCCATGCAATTGTCTTCGTAGGGCGATGAGTTTTTATTGATGGCAGACTGGTAAAGGCCAAGATCGAGTGTTTCTGCTGTGAAACCGGTTGCAACCAGATGCCCGCCGCTAAAGACGTGGGCTCTGAGTTTTTCGGCGATCGACCATTTCATTTTCTGGAGTCGGTTGGCGTTGACAAACCAGCCGGCGACAGCGGGGTCGAGTGTGAAAGTCTGGTCAGAATTCTGGGGTGGCAGCTGTGGTTTGCCGGCGTTGTCGAACTCGGTGGCAAAGGCTGCGGCAAGGTTCCATTGTGCGGTGTAGCTGCGGCAGTTTGTGGCAGCGTCGCCACACATCAGCGGGTTTGCTGGGTCAGGACTTGCGATCAGGAAGAACGGAACGCCACTGCCGCTGACACGGTCAGCACAGCGGCGGTTTTTGAACTGGCAGTTGTTTCTGGCATCCTGCCATGCGCCGGTTGCGCCAACAATGTCTTTGTAAGATGCAGCAAAGACACCGCCGGTACTCCATATCAAGTTCTTTTTGTCTTCGTATTTGGCAAAATCTTTATTTATGTCGAAGTCGAGTTCCTGTCTGTAATAGGCTCTGCAGCTTGGACACATCAGGTTTTCTGCCGCCTGGCGATATTCAAGTTTGCTTGTGTCATTCGTCAGTCTTTTGTTGTAAAACTGCTCTTCGCAGGTGAGTGTATAACTGGCGCAGCCCTGATGCATGCCGGTCAGATTTTCACCGCCTTCAGTAAGAATGACATGATAACTGTCAGCAAGGCCGCCGACCATGCCGGCATCGTTGAGGAGTGTGTTCTGGGCCGGCAGATAGGAGAGGTCATTGCGGTAGGTCATACTGTAGCTGCCGTAGGGAATGTTGGCTGCTTCAAGAGTATTGGCGACCCAGCCTTTGCCGGTATTTGAATAAACTGCAACCTTGGGGCGGTCGACAAGGGTTTCGACTCTGGTCGCCGCGTTGATGTAGTTCTCAACGAGGTTTTCATCTATTTCATTATAGGTGACGCCGGCGGCGTTAAGTCTGTCTTTGATGTTCTGGTTCGAGAAAGTGAGGAACGACCCGTCTGGACCGCCGTCTGCCTTGTTGCCTATCAGCCAGTAAACCGGAACATAGGTTCCGGGGTCATCGTTGCCCCAGCGCAGGCACCAGAACACGACGCCGTAAGCCTTAAGAGGCTGCGCCTGGCCGCTCATCATCGGAATGTAGAGCATTTTCAGCGGGTCGGTTTCACTCAGGCCGGCCTGAGCTGCGATTTCTCTGACAGATGGTGGGGCGTCGGGCCCCTGCCCGGCACCGGAGCCAAGTTTGAGTATATAAGCCTGGCCTTCTTTGAAGCCCGAGCCAGAACCAAACAATTCGCCACCGAACGAATTGCGTGAGTAGTCTTTGATGACGCCGTGCGGAATGGCGAGGGGTACTACCCCCTGGCCGACATCGAGTTGATGATTTTGTCGCGTCGCCTGGACGTTGGAGTAGGCCAGATCGAATACTCTGGAGAAGAAGAGGCCGACTTTCTGCTGCGAGTGTACTCTCAGAAAGTTTCTGGGGCCAAATTCGACCGTCAGGCTTGCCAGCTCGGTGTCAGTGTAGTTGTTTGCTTTCATTACTTCCTTGACGTGACCGATGATACGCGTCTGGACATCAAGAGCCGGTGGCGACTGATTTTGTGACTCTGCGACCATTTTGTCGTAGCCCGCCTTCCAGCCGGCATTGACAGCTGTCTGCAGCCTTGACTGGCTATAATAAACGAAGCCGACGTCGGTAACCATGGCAAGCATTCCGATCATAACAAATGCGCCAGCTATCGAGATGGCAAGAATGCCACCCAGTCGCAAATTCAATTGGGTTCCGGATTTGTAGCTCATGATGCTCTCCTCTGTATTGTTGAGGCAAAATCGTAACTAAATATATCTATGCAAAAAACATGCTCGATTTTTAGTTATAAATCAAGCGGATTGTTGAATTGCGTCAGGGAAAAAATACTCTCATGGTGGTGAAAAAATCCTTAGGCGTAAAAAAGCTCCGTTTCACATACATGAAACGGAGCTTTTTTATTGGCTTTATTTGAAAGTCAAGTTGGCAAAATCTGAATACATTGGCTGTCCATCAAGATAGTTATAGACTGCACGCCATTTGTAATTGCCTGCAGCCGTGGTAGCTGGCAGGGTCAAAGTCCAGATTGGGGAAGTCGTTATTTCATCACTTGCAGGCGCACCTATCAGGGAGGGATTGCCTACTGCCGGAACATGGTAAAGCTCCATTGAAATGCTTGTGGCTTCGTCATCTTTTGGCGCAATAAAGGTGATTTTATATGCAACTGCTGCCAAATCGATCGTCGTGTTGTTTGGAGGGGTGATATCGTTTTCAGAGGGAGACACTACGAAGAGGTGAGGAGTTGAGTCCAGTGGCATATTTGGTATGTCAGGGTCATAAACTGTGACCTTCCAAGTGTAGCGCCCGAAGTCAAGTCCGATTGTGCCTGGTTTGAATTCTGCAGAGGATACCTGCCCTGGAGTTGAAGAGAATGTTCTTTGGACTTCCGGTGTGGCAGCATTCTTATAAGCCCTCTGGAAACTCAAAACGATCTGTGTAACCAGATTTGGGCCAGTCCATTTAAGATAAACATTGTCAAGTGGGTTTACATTGGGGTCAATTTCATATCCGCCAGGGTAAACTGCAGCCGGGTTTATTGACATTTTAGCATCGCTGATCGGTTGGACCACAGGGTCTGGTTTAAAAAGGAAGGTTGGAAGGGTGAAATCCATAACGGTAGTCTTACCGGATGCAACTTTGTAACCGTAGGCAAGAACTGGGTTGTATCCTGCCCATTCAGAAGACGAATTGGTAAATGTCACGACGTTACCAGTCTGACCCTGGGAAACTGCAACTTTCGTTCCTGTCGGAACCGCAAACCACAGGGCCGAGTTGTCCTCAAACGGTGGAAGATTGTCGATTTTCCATTCGCCATCTTCGTCTGAGGTTACCGACCCGTGTCTTACCGAAGAATTGTCGGGGTAGACCTGCCAGAGTTCAAATGGATAGTTAGGCTCTGGAACGGTTACGTAGGTGGCTTTGTTGCTTTCAAAGACAAAGCTTTTTACAGTTCCCATCAGGCTACCTGAAGAGTGTTGATCAAGAGTTATCTTAATGTCGTAACCCCGACTGAAAAGATCTACCGTGCGACCATCAGCATTGACAGGGTATAATTGCCCGTTCAACGAAACTCCTGTCGCGGCAACACCGTTGCTGATGACTTCAAAAGAAAGGTTAAAGGGGGCCATGCCCTGTTTGGAAATATTGATCCGTCTGACGCCGGCTTCTACGCCCTTCAGTTCAAAGAATCCCAGCCCATCTGATACAGTCGTCTGGCCTGAATCCAGCGAAACAATTGCCACGCTCATTGGCGCACTGGCCAGAGCATCCACAAGTCTACCCTTTAATGTGATTGTGGGAATAGAAGATGAAGGCGATGGAACAGTTACCATCACTATGTTTCCCAGGTCTAGTTCGGTAAGATTGGCTGTGGTTCCTATTATAGCAAGCTTAGATGAAGGGGTGAACTTGCTGATTCCGTTTATAAAGCCGTCTATATCGACCTTATAGGTACCTGTCTCAAGTTTAAGAAAAACAAATTCGCCCGAGGACAGTGACTGTGTGATTTTATCGGTAATAAGAGCCCAATTTCCGTCCGTACCCAATCTAGAAAGCCTTATGGTCAGGCCGCCAATGGGCGTTGAGCCAGGCCCGTCGGCCACAGTTTTGCCTCTAAGGGTTACTTCGCCTGTTGGGGTGCTTCCAACAGGCACAATAAACATGTTACCAGTTTCGATGTTTGAATCAGTGTTGGATTCATTGATGACCAGAAGTTTCTGACTGTCCTGGAGCGTCGCATTGCCGGACGCCGAGAGCACGTATATGCCTCTTGTAAGTCCAAGGAAAGAAAATTCCCCGGAAGAAAGAGTAACTGTTGATTTACCTGTATCAAGAAAATTGCTTGTGGCAGGGTCTTGCATGAGGAGTTTTATAGTAATGCTAGCTGCGGGAGTCAGGTTTGTAGAATCAGAGATAAGTTTTCCCCGAACGTTGTAAGAGACTGGCAGATTTCCGGATGATGACGGCTGCGTTGGCGTTGCGCTGCCGGAAGAGTTGGCGCCGCCGCAGCCGGTTATGAAGGTTGCCGCCAGAAGGCAGAGCATCATTGCGGCGATTCCCAGTCTGAGAAGTGAATTCTTCGAATTCATTTTCCCGTCTCCTTTATTGTTCTTAGAGTTGTTAAACTTTTTCAGCATTCGATCGGCTCCATTCTCAGGGTATCATTAACCCTGACACCAGATTTTTGTATTGTACCTGATTTAAGCTCGAGAACGGAGCTTACATCTCTATGCCAGCCAGAAAGGCCTGTCCAGGGGCGGAGTTTTTCGTAAAGTGCCCGGATGCAGTTGCCCGAATCCAGGAAAATCGCGTCTATCGGAAAGCGCATGAACATCATATGTATTGAATTGCAGGGGGAAATCAACAGACCCTCATCTTCAGCGAGTTCTGGTGCCAGCATAAGGCCGCGGAACCTTGCCCAGAAGGTGTCAGCCCGTCTGACCCTGGCCCCCACCAGTGACTGATCGCGGTTGTTCAGAACTTTTAAAAGGGTTGCGGCCATGTTGTCAATTGCCTCCGAGGCCGGCAGTGCCTTCGATCATCTGAAAGACTGCTGGAGCGCCAATTACCAGACCAACGTTCGGGAAAATGAAGAATACCAGAGGAATCATCATTTTAACCGGAGCCTTGGCAGCTTCTTCTTCGGCCCGCTGTCGGCGTTTGTCGCGCATCTGTTCTGACTGAATGCGCAATACCTGGCCGATTGAAACACCAAGCTGGTCAGCCTGGACAATTGCTGAAATGAAGGCATTCAGATCGGGGTGATCGACTCTCTCGGCCATGCCCTTGAAGGCGTCGCGCCTGGACTGACCCATGCGCATATGCCTGAGTGTCAGGCCGAATTCATCAGGGATTGGGCCGCGCATTTTTTCGACCACCTTGTCGCAGGCGGCGTCAAAGCCAAGGCCCGCTTCGACTGCTACGGTCAGGAGGTCGAGAACATCCGGCAACTGTCTTTGTATCTTGTGCAGGCGATCGGCTATTCTCCTCTGAAGAAACATTCTCGGAAGCAGAATGCCAAGCGTGACACCAAACAGAAGCGCCATTGGCATGAGGTCTGGCTTGAAAACCAAAGCAAATGCAAGCATTGCGCCTGGCGTAATAACCCTGAAGAGGTTTTGAACGACAGCAAACTCGCTTACCGTGAGACCACCGGGGTAGCCTGCCTGGGCAAGTTCTTTTTTCAGTGTGGATTTCTGGACTTTTTTGGCTTCTTTCGGGTCGCGTTTCCCGGCCATGCGCGAAAGAATCGGCCTGATGACGCGATCGACGAAGGGTTTGTTCAGTTCCGCTTCCTGGACTTCGGCAACTTTGAATTCTGACGCTTCTTCAAGAGAGGCCAGGCGACCCTGAATGTCGCTTTTGCTGCCGGAAGGAAACAGAAGCAGGATAACCAGAAAGATAATTATGCCACCGAGAAGCATGAAAACTACATTCATAAGCTCTCCTTAAACCTCGATATCAACAATTTTCATAATGGCATAAAGGCCGATCAGTTCCCAGATCAGGCCGGCGATAACGACAAACCAGCCCCTGAATTCGCCCTGTCTGAAGGTAAACAGTTTCATGATAAATTCAGGGTTGACAACGTAAATCATCATGCCAAGGAACAGGGGAAGCGCGCCGACAATGATACCGGAGATCTTCGCCTGAGCGGTTTTGGTCTGAATTTCGCCCTTGATTTTCATGCGCTGGCGGATTGTGTAGCCGATTTTTTCGAGAATTTCGGCCAGATTGCCGCCGATCTGTCTCTGAATGAGCACGACGGTGGTGACGAGATCCCAGTCTTCGCTTTCAACTCTCTGATTGAGCGCAATCAAGGTGTCTTCGAGATTGATGCCAAGGCTGTTTTCTTTGAGAACCCGCTTCAATTCTTTGCCCATCGGTGGCAGGGTTTCTCTTGAGACCATTTCGAGAGACTGCAGAAAAGAATACCCGGCCTTGAGGCCGTTGGCGAGCATTACCAGAGTGTCAAGAATCTGCTCGTTAAAGGCTTTGACACGCTGCCCCTTCATGATCGCGATCCAGATCAACGGGCCGACATAACCAACGGCAGCCAGGCCAACCGCGATCATGACATTCTGCAGAACGCCCATGCCAAAGCTCAGTGAGAGCATGATCGCCAGAAACTGTATGGCGACGAATTCGTTCGCTTTGAGTGGGATGTCGGCTTTGGCGAGCTGATCAGCAATGCGCATCGCCATACCTTTGGGGGTAATGATCGTGCCCATGTTGGCCAGAATTCTTTTGGCGGCGCTGCCACCGGCGCGGTTTTCCTTGAGCCAGTCGTCATCGCTGACATCGACGGCCTGCTTTACCTCTTCGTCCTCTTCGGGTGAGGAATATTGCTCAGCGGCCATTTCTGTTTCAACCAGGTACTGCTCCATACGCTGGCGGACTTCTTCTCCGGGCGGTTTGCCAAGAATAGAGAAAAGAAGCAACACAAAAAACAGGGTTGCCATCGCAACAAAAATAATAAAAATCGTCTGAATCAATTTTTTACCATCCTCTCGCTGTATCGGTAAAAATGTTCGGTGGTAAGTTTATACCAAATTCCTGAAATTTGGAAGCAAACTTCGGGCGGATACCGGTGGGCTTGAGTCTGCCGATAATTTTGCCTTTTTCATCGACCCCGGTCTGTTCGAACCGGAAGATATCCTGGGTGACGACCTTATCGCCTTCCATGCCCTGAATCTCGGTCAGATAGGTAATTTTGCGCGAGCCGTCTTTAAGGCGTGACTGTTGAACGATCATGTGGACAGCTGAGCTGATCTGTTCACGGATGGCGCGAACAGGGAGGTCCATGCCGGCCATGAGAACCATGGTTTCGAGACGTGCGAGCATGTCGCGCGGGGTGTTGGCGTGGCCAGTGGTCAGTGAACCGTCGTGACCGGTGTTCATGGCCTGCAGCATATCGAGGGCCTCACCGCCGCGGCATTCGCCGACGATTACCCGTTCAGGGCGCATGCGCAGAGTGTTTTTGATCAGTTCGCGCATCGAGACTTCGCCTTTGCCTTCAATGTTGGCCGGGCGGGTTTCGAGGCGCACCACGTGCGGCTGACGCAGCTGCAGTTCGGCGGCGTCTTCGCAGGTGATGATGCGTTCGTCTTCCGGGATGAACGAGCTGAGAATATTGAGCGTAGTGGTTTTACCGGAACCGGTACCACCTGATACGACGATATTGAGGCGAACTTTGATGCAGGCTTCGATAAAAGAAGCCATTTCCTGGGTGAGGGTGCCGAACCTGACGAGGTCGGCGATACCAAGGGCTTCTTTTTTAAATTTTCGGATGGTGACGGTCGGACCGTTGAGGGCGAGGGGAGGAATGATGGCGTTAACGCGTGAACCATCAGGCAGACGGGCATCGACGTAGGGAACGGATTCGTCGATGCGGCGGCCGATCGGGGCGACGATGCGTTCAATGATGCGCATTACATGGTCGTTGTCTTTGAATTTGATATCAGAGAGAATCAGCTTGCCCTTCTTTTCGTAATAAATCTGGAAGGGGCCATTGACCATTACTTCCGAGATATCTTCTTCGTCCAGCAGAGGCTGAATCGGGCCAAAACCGACCATGTCGTCGAGAAGGGTATTGGTCAGCCCTTCGGTTTCTCTCTGGGTAAGGGTGATGTTGACCTTTGGACTCTCTTCGGCGATTACCGCAAAAATTCTTTCGCGCAGCATGTTGCGCTTTTTTTCAACATTAGCCTCGGCCATGATGGCAGCGGGCATATCATCGATGAGTTTGGTATGTACACGGTCCTTAAGTCTTTCAAATCCGGTAATTTCGCGCGTTGCTGCGCTTTCCATGATACCGGACTTGTCGGTAGTTTTCTTTTCTTCATTCAGACGTGAAAGCAGACCACCCATAACTTAAATTACCTCCATTAATTAGAACCAAATAGCAGGTCTTTTATTTTTAAAATCGCGCTTTTGCCGGTTTCCGGGACATTGCGTGTGCCGGCCAGACGCTCGGCCATGCCAAGAATCGAGCGCCCGATGCCGCTGGCCGGGGATTTCAATACGATAAGCTCGCCCTGGTTGAGTGAGCGCTGGGCGATTTCTGATTCCATCGGAACGGTTGCATAGACAGGTATTGCCAGGCCGGCTTCAAGGTCGGATTTGCCAATGCCAACGTTCGGGATTTCTTTGTTGAGAAGCAGTTTTACCTTGCTCATGTCATAATTGATGTCTGAGAAGGTTTTGAGACAGATTTTAGTATTCTTCAACGAACTGATTTCGAGAGTTGCGACCAGAAGAACCATGGTACTTCTGTCGAGAATTGCGAGCTCTTTTTCAGTGATCATTGGCGGCATGTCAAAAATGATGAAATTGTAAAAAGGTCTGGCAGCGTCGATGATTCTGAGGAGGTGCTCGGTTTTGATCGCTTCGGCCAGGGCGGGTTCACGGGGAGCAAGAAGGATGTCGAGTCCGCATTCGTGGCGGGTGATATTTTTTTCAATGTCGGCGAAACTTATTTCACCGGCTTCGACGACATTGGAAATTGTTCTCTTGGCGGCCAGGTTCAAAGTGATGCCGACATCGCCGAACTGCAGAGAAGCATCGACCAGAAGGGTTTTCTTACCTTTGATTGCAAGACTTGCGGCAAGATTGACCGCGAGGGTGGTGCGGCCAACTCCGCCCTTTGTCGCGAAAAAAGTCAGAATATCGGCACTCGGTTCGTTGGCAAAAAGATCGGGGCGGTCTTTCAGCCAGCTGTTGAAGACGTTGTTGATAGTGTCGACGAGGTCGCTTGTCGAAAACGGTTTGACGAGAAAGTCTTTGGCGCCGGCTTTCATAGCGCGGCGGAAATATTCCTGTTCGCTCTGAATCGACATGATGACCGTCTGAACATTCGGAAAATCCTTAGCCAGGATTTCAGAGGCTTTGAGGCCGTCGAGTTCGGGCATATTGATGTCCATCAACACGATGTGTGGCTGCATTTCTTTGACCATGTCAATGGTCTCGCGGCCATTTCTCGCTTCAGCGACAATTCTGATGTTGTCCTGGTTTTTCAGCATCCTTCTGACATTGGACCGCAGTTCATCCATGTCGTCGGCAATCAGAAGCTTAATGGTCGGTGTGCTGGACAATTTTCAATCTCGCTTGAAGGGGGAGGGCCTCAACCCGCCTGGCGGGTTGAGGCCGTGTGGGTTCAGTTTTCGGCGGGGACGTGACTTGATTTGATCTGCTGGAAAATGTTGTGAAGCTTTTCGAGCTTGTCGGACCGCCTCGGCACCGGAACGGTTTCAAGCTTGCTTTTGCCTGAAAGATCGGTGTCGCGGTTGGCAATCTTGGGGGTCAGCAGAATAACCAGTTCGTTTTCGCTGTTGGTGGTAGACTTGGTTTTGAACAGGCGCCCAAGGTAGGGTATCTTGCTGAGAATCGGAACGCCCTTCCAGGAGACGCCTTCGGTTCTGTTGATCAGACCGCCGAGCACGATGGTTTCCTGGTCCTTGATCTTGAGGGTTGTCATTATGCTGCGCTTGAGAATGTCAGGCGGGCCGTCGGTGCCGCGCAGAAAGCTGGGTTCTTCCTGTTTGGCGAAGACCGAGAATTTGAGGTTGTTGTCATTGACGAAAAGGTCGCGAATTGCCAGTTTCAGAGAAGCGTTGACAGATTCGTAAGTCGGATTCCCTGCCTGGTCGAGGGTGCCTGGGTAATACACCTGCTGCCCGACAGAAACGTAGGCATTACCGGCATCGGTTTCGATGTTGGTTTCATTTTCTGCCTGGTCGTTTTCTTTGATCCAGCCGGCGCCCGACATTTTTCTGGCCATGAGGTCGGGTTTTTCGGCAATCGAGCTGCCGTAAACGATCAGCTTCGGATTAGCAAGCACCTTGGCTTTGCCCGAGGTTTCCCAGGCTTTTACCTGGGCGGCGATGAGGTCGAAGCGGTTGATATTTTTCGCGAAGAATGGGTTCATGTACTTGGGAATGGCTGCATTGCCGTCAGCACCCGGTGTTTCGCCAAAATTGAGAATGCCGCTCAGCACGCCGTCAGTGCCCTGACCGCCCCACTCGATGCCCATATCTTTCTGGTTATTCTTGGAGACCTGGAGAATGTAAGCCTGAAAGACAACCTGAATCGGGTCATCGATGACAACAAGGTTGCTGATTTTTTCTTCGTCTTCGACGAAGCCTTTTACGGTTTCAGACAGGTGGATGTATTCATTCTGGTCTTTGACTGAGCCCTGCAGAACGACTCTGATTTTTGAAGTCTGAGACCCGACACCGGTTTCGCCCTGTTCGACGTTGGGATCGATATCGGGAGAGATTACCGATACTTTGACGTTGGGCAGTTTGATTGCGGCTTCAATGCGCTGTTGCAGCGAGGTAAAAGAAGCTTCGAATTCGATCAGGCTGACAAGAGGCTTGCTGCCAAGCAAGCTCTGAGCAACGGTTTCTGCTCTTGCTTTTTCTTCGGGGGTCGACACTTGCCCTTTGAGGTAGGCGATATCGGGGAAAATCGTCAGCTCAAGGCTTTTGTTTCCCATGATCGAAGCAAATTTTGCCAGGATCGTGTCGTTTTCGGAGAAGGTTTCGATGTCGTAAACGCGGCGGCCGGTCAGATCCCAGAGAATGAGCTGGGTTTCGCCGAGGCCGAGGCCTGAGAGGATTATATCTTCATCAGATACGTTGAGCACGTCGACGATGCCTTCTTTAACTGCCAGTATTTTTTTAACACCGTGGGCAGGAACGGAGGTCGACTTGCCTACCGGGATCATAAGCTTTTCAGCGGCTGAGATTTGTGTCTGAAAAGCGGCTGTGATAAAAGCGGAAACCAGAACGAGCATAAACAGAGTTGATTTTTTCATAGTGAATTGCCTTTTCATCTTAGCTCCTGTTATTCCCCGGCAGAAGCGCCTGAATTGGCACTTTCAGCAGTCGCAGACGTTGCGACGGGCTCAGAATCGGCAGAGGGCATCTGATCTGGCAGCTGCTGAAATTTGGTGGCAGCCGGTCCGCCGTATTTGTAGAGCTCACGTCTTGCGGTTGCGCCGTACATGATTTCGACTTTTCCGTCGTCGACGGGGGCAACGATAACCTGGGCCGGGGCTGAATCCGGGGTTGCCTGGACTGTCTTAACCGCCTGAATGAAGTCTGGGTGACCTATGTCACTCAGAACTATGCGTTCTGTTGCACCTTTGGTCTGTACCTTCTGGTCTTTATCCTTGGGGTTTTTCAGGACCAGGCTGAAGCTTGTGCCCGAGTCGAGATACATGAGTTTTTCGAGGTCGGTCGGATTAAGGGCCAGGGTTACCAGCTCAACCTTGCCGGCTGCAATGGCCGGGGTTGCGGTTGCTGCTCCACCTTCGAATTCGTATGTACCACCAACAGCGAGGATCTGGATGTCCTGGAGGACTATTTTGGTGATCGGTTCGCTGTTTCTCGGCCTGAAGGTGGCGATAACGTCAACATAGTCACCCTGTTGAATGAAGCCGCCAACAGAAGTCGCCTTGTTTACGGCGATCGATACGGCGCGTTTGCCCTGAGGGATTGCGCGGGCAAGGTTGGGTACCTGTGCCTCATCCATAAGGCGCGGCGGGGTCATGATATCGTCAGGAAGTATGGTGACTGCCGTATACCTGTTGGTAATCGAAGCAAGGTCGGTGATTGCGGTATCAGGAACAGCCGAAGCTATCATTTCGCGCAGCTCGAAACTTGTCTGGACGATACCAGGTTCAAGCCTCGTTCGCGCCGCCAGGCGTTTGGTGCTCACCACAACAGCCTTTTTCATTATGGTGGGCTGCTGGACGGTAGGTGCTTCAATACGAGCCGGCTGGCTTGTCTGCAGCTTGTTCCAGAGAAGCATTGAAATGGCGAGTGACGCCAGCAATGCCACGATGATCGCTCTTCTGTTCACGGTTGAGGATCCTCCTCGACACTAATATGATGAGAGAATAACACAGCATGACCACACAGGCAAGAACAACCATTGCTTCGACAGTTGAAAGGTTTTTCTTTACCTGAGGGGTACAAAATATATACGAACTGTCCGAAAAAGCTAACTTTTTTTTCAAAGTTGTAAAAAAAATTTAACCGGACGGTTGCAGCCGATTTTGCCGGCACACGAAAAAGCTCGCCGGATGAAAGCTTTGGGGGTTACCAGGTAATGGACAGGGTGTGGTAGCAGGCGATCAGGGTGGCAATGAAAATGTCGATACCGAGAAGAAAACGGTATCTGCCATCTCTGGCGGCGCTGGCATTTTCCGAGTGAATGGTTTTATGACGAAAAGCACCGCTTGTGAAGCTGGTAACCGTCATTCCGGCGGCGTCGGTGCCGTAATTGAGAAATTGCACGATCAGGGCGTGCACAACACCGAGGGCTGACGTGTAGAGAAAAACGCTGAGAGCGAACCATGGCCCACCCAGAGCCCCGATACCGCCGAGAAGCTTGACGTCGCCCATTCCGAGGAGATTGATGGCGGCGAATGGCAGGTAGAGGAAGATGCCGGCAAAGGTTCCGGCAAGGCTGAGGCCAAAGCCGTCGAGACCGTTGAGGTAAAAATTAACCAGCCACCCGATAAGGATGGCTGGAAAGGTGAGCCAGTTATAGATTCGGCCGGAGCTCGAATCGGTCAGCATTGCGGTGAAGGCAACGATTATGGCGATACTCTGTGGCAGGGTCGGATGAATCATACGACCTATTCTAACCCGAAATCAGATTTTTACATAGCCCAGAATTTTTGCCCTGACATTGTTGAGAAGTTTTCGGGCGGCGCGCAGATCTTCTTCGGGTTCGCCTTCGCGGTGCAGAAAGACCATGGCGCCGGTCTGCCCTGCGAGAATACCGGTCTCGGGGTATTCGAGCAGCGCCGGGGTGTCGATGAGAATGATTTCGACACGGCGCTTAAGGTTGGTCAGCAGATCGATCATTTCAGGTGAGCCCAGGACTTCGGCCGGTGATTTTGGCGAAATGCCTGCGCTGATCAGTGTGAGATTGTTTACCTCGGTCTGCTGAATGGTTTCGCGGATATTGCTGCCGCCGTTGAGAAGATCGGCAAGGCCGCGGTTGTTGTCGAGGTCGAACATGCGGTGCAGAACCGGGTTACGGAAGTTCGCGTCGATCATCAGCACAGAGTAGCCTGTCTGGGCGAGAAGAATGGCGGTATTGGTCAGCAGCGTGGTTCTGCCGGTGCCGGTTCTTGCCGATCCGACCAGCACGATGCGGGCCTGTGACTCTGACATGCTGATCTGAAGATTGGAGACCAGATTCTTGAAAGGCTTGAGACTGGGCGAGGTCGGGTCATTCAGTGCGATCAGGCGTTCGTCGTAGCGCATGACTTCAATTTCTTCATCCTGCGGCGAGGGCAGGGCGAGTGGTTCGCGCGCCAGGGAAGGGGCTTCGAGAATTATTTCGGCGGGTTCGGCGGTTAACTGCAGGTGGTTGGGGGGGGCGACCGCGCCGGCGAGAATATTGCCGGAAACGCTTACCAGTTCGGCTTTCATCGGTGCCGGCGAGTAGAGCAGGAAAATGGCCATCAGGACGCCGGATGCGAGGGCAAGGGCGTCTCTCTGAATAGACGTGAAACCTACTGTGGTCGGGGGGCGTGCGTCTTTTTTGAGCACATTGATGCGACCGGCGGTTGTTTTACGGGCAATTTTCGATTCTTCAAGTTCAAGAATGGTTTTGCGGTGCAGTTCTTCGAGTGTCGCGATGCGCATGGCGATATTGTCGGGGTGTTTGTCGCCGGCAGGCTGAACTGCAGCCTGAGCTTCGCCCGAATCGTTCAGGCGGGCTTTGAGCTCTTCGAGTTTTTCGCGGTCGCGGGCGATATCGGCGTTCAACGCGGCATAGTCGGGGTTGTTGCGTTTTTTCTGGACTTTGGTGCGGGCTTTGCCAATATTGCTTTCGAGGTTGGCGATGCGGTTTTTGCAGGCAATGACCTTCGGGTGCTTTTCCTTGTAGCTTTTGAAGAGTTCGACAAGGCTGTTTCTTTCACTGCGCAGTTCATCGCGGAGTTTCTGATACATCGGTGACTCTTCTTCTTCATAGTAGAAAACCTGTTCGGGCGTTGTCTGCAGTCTTCTGGTGCTGGCGTCGATTTTCTCTTCGAGCTGACTGATGGCATTCTCGATATTAACCGTCTGTGTGTCGGTTTCAACCGACTGCTGGATGCTGGCTTTTACCAGGTCCTGGCGCAGCTCGCCGAGGCTTTTTTCGAGATGGTCGAGTTTGTTCTGCAGATTTTTTACCGAGAACTCCTGGGCTTCGGAATTGTAGCCAAGGAAATGCTCTGACAGGACCTGGATGACGGCATTGCCGAGCTCTTTGAGCTGGACAGGGTTTTCGTGTCTGACGGCCATGGTGACCAGACCGGCGCCGGCGTCCTTAAAGGTGATAGTGTCTTCGCGGCGAATTTCAGCCTCATCGAGGCCACTTTTTCTGGCGATTTCGTCGATGACCCGGCGCTGCGACAGAACGCCCTGCATGGTGGCTGCGACGCTGATTTCGCCAGCGTTTTCGGTGGTCATGACGCGCAGGAGCGATTCGCTCTGATAGACGGTGGGTGCGTAGCGGTTAAGCAGAAACGAGGCCAGCACGGCAAGGCCGATAATAATGGTTGCCCAGCCGGCATTTTTCCTGAGACTTCTGAAGATGCCTTCAATCAGGCTTTCCTGAACCATTAAACTGCCTCCTGCGTTATAAGCAAATATATATTTATCTCTCAGACAATCGGCAGTTTGGGCCCGATAATTTAGCGATAAAAAACCGGAAACGGATAAATTCCGTTCCCGGTCTGATTGAGAGGTGAGCTGGCTTACTTTTTCGTGAAAGCGTTGATGGTGGCGGCGACGAATTCGACCTGCTCGCGGCTGAGTTCGGGGTAAACCGGCAGGGCGAGGGTGGTGTCGGCGGCCTTTTCGGATTCGGGGAAATCGCCCTGTTTGTAGCCAAGGCTGGCGAAGCACTTCTGCTGGTGCAGAGAGAGCGGGTAATAGACCGAGCAGCCGATTTCTTTTTCGCCGAGGTGGGCTTTGAGGGCGTCGCGGTTCTTAACCCTGATGACATACTGATTGTAGATATGGAAGCAATCGGGCTTTTCGATCGGGGTGACGACTTCGGGGTTATTTTTGAAGAGCTCGTTATAGAGGGCGGCGTTGCGGCGGCGGCCTTCGGTCCAGGCTGCCAGATGCGGCAGTTTGACCGAGACGACGGCGGCCTGGAGGGCATCGATACGGGCGTTGAGGCCGACTTCCTGGTGGTGATACTGAACCTGACCGCCATGAACCCGCAGGCCCTTGAGGCGTTCGTGCAGCTGCGAATCGTTGGTCGATACCAGCCCGCCATCACCGAAACAGCCGAGGTTTTTGCTCGGGAAAAAGCTGAAGCAGCCGATGTCGCCATAGGTGCCGGCATCTTTGCCCTTGTATTTCGAGCCGATTGCCTGGGCGGCGTCTTCGATAACTCTGAGATTGTGCTTCTTTGCAATTGCCAGCAGGGGTTCCATGTCGACGCACTGGCCGAACAGATGCACCGGCATGATTGCCTTCGTTTTTGGGGTTATGACCTTTTCGATCTGGTCGACGCGCATCAGAAAAGTGGCGGGGTCGATGTCGACAAATCTGGCAACGGCGCCGACCCTGGCGATTGAACCGGCTGTGGCGAAAAAGGTGTAGGGGGTGGTGATTACTTCATCGCCACGACCGATATCGAGGGCCATAAGGGCGAGCAGCAGGGCGTCGGTGCCAGATGAGCAGCCCAGTGTGTGCTTCGTGCCTATGTAATCAGCCATTTCCTTTTCGAGTCTGTCGACTTTCGGGCCAAGGATGAAACCCTGATTCTCAATGATTTCCATGATTTCAGGAATGACTTTGTCTTTGATCTGAGCATATTGGGGCTTGAGATCCAGGAGAGGAACTTTCATTTACGCCTCCGGCTTTGAAGAAAAGATAGTGAAAAATTACACTTGCACATTACAACAACAGGCAAAAATCAGTCAATAAGTTTCTATATGGGTTGTATCGACAAATAACAGTGGTTAAAGCGGTGGCGAAATGGTATAATCAGCGCCATGAAATTCGTAGACGAAGTTACAATACAGGTCTCTTCCGGCAGCGGCGGCAATGGCATTGTCGCCTTCAGGCGTGAAAAATTCGTGCCTATGGGTGGCCCGGCCGGTGGCGACGGTGGCCGCGGTGGCGATCTTATTTTTGAAGCTACCGATGACCTGACGACTCTCTATGAACTGAGTTTTACCCGCATTTACAAGGCTGAAGACGGTGGACATGGCCAGCAGAAGAATATGGCCGGAGCGAATGGCAGTGACCTGACCGTTAAAGTGCCTGTCGGCACGCTGGTTTATGATCTCGAAAGCGGCCAGTTGCTCGTCGATCTCGACCACAAGGGGCAGCGGGAAATAATTGCCCGTGGCGGCCGTGGCGGCTGGGGCAATGCGCGTTTTGCGACCGCAGTGCGTCGCACTCCGAGAATCGCCGAAAAGGGCGAACCGGGAAAAACCCTGCGTCTGCGCCTTGAGCTGAAGCTGCTGGCTGATGTCGGCCTGGTTGGTCTGCCGAACGCCGGCAAATCGACCTTTCTGCGGGCTGTGAGCAACGCTCGCCCGAAGGTGGCGGATTACCCGTTTACAACGCTGACGCCGAGTCTTGGCATCGTCAAGCCTGAGGGGCTGCCGTCTTTCTGTATGGCCGATATTCCGGGCCTCATCGAAGGCGCCCACCAGGGAACCGGCCTCGGAACCCAGTTTCTCCGACATATCGAGCGCACCCGCGTTCTGCTGCATCTGGTCGATGTCAGTCAGCTCGACATGGAAGAAATTACCCGCAATTATGATGTGATCATGGCCGAGTTGCGCGAGTTCTCTGAAGAGCTTGCCGACAAGCCGGTTGTGGTTGCGGCCAATAAAATGGATCTGCCAGACTCGCGTGAGCTGTTTCCTGAGTTCAGAGATGCTCTTGAGGCGCGTGGGGTCAAGGTTTTTGCTGTCTCCGGCGCTACCCGCGACGGGGTTGAAGACCTGCTCAAATACCTCAGCAACGCTCTGAAAGATCTCAAAGGCCCGGACCTGACCGCCGCCAACGAAGAAGAAAAGCTCTACGAGTATATCGAGCCCTTTGTGATCGAAGAAGAGGGCGACGGGCGCTGGACAGTCAGCGGCCCGGAAATCGAGCGACTGGTGGCGATGACCGACTTTACGTCTGATGAGGCGATCGCTGTTTTCAGGCAGAAGCTGCAGAAGCTTGGCTTTTTTGATGAAATGAGTCGACTCGATGCCGGCGAAGATGATATTTTTTCGATCGGTGACATGGAATTTGCTTATCGGGAGTTTTTTGATTGAGAACAGGCATTCTTGGTGGCAGTTTTGACCCGGTGCATCGGCAGCATCTGCAGCTGGCACTGGCGGCTCTGATCGAGTGCTGCCTCGACGAGGTCTGGTTTGTGCCGGTGTTTCAGGCTGTTCATAAGCAGCGCGTCGGAATGCTCGATTATCACCACCGGCGGCAACTGCTGCAGACAGGGCTCAAAGACAATCCGCGCATGCGCATCTGTGACATCGAAATGGAGCTGGGTGGCCCGTCTTATACATTCAGAACTCTTGAAGTTCTGCAGGAGCGCTATCCGGACCGGCAATTCTTTCTGATTATCGGTGGCGATTCTCTGGCTGAGCTGCCGACCTGGAAAAATGTCGAGCAGCTGGTGAAGATGACCGAGTTTATCGTTGTGGAAAGGCCTGGCTGCGAGCGCCGGTCGCCGGTTGCCGATGCGGTGATTCACTGGGCCCCCTGTCAGCTTTCGAAAATTTCTTCGACGCAGATACGCAGCCGGCTTGTCAATCATGATTTCAATCTTCCCGAGCTTGACATGCGGGTGCTTTTTGAGGTCATGCTGAACAATCATTATGGCTGCCTCGGCCCTGATTATCTGCGCTGGCTCAAGCTGGTCGAAAAGCAGCGGAAGCGATCACCCGAAGGCCTGCAGGAACATATGAAAAGCGTTACCTGCCTCGCTGTCAGATATGCCATCGAACTTGGAGTTGACCCACGCCCGGCACTGATTGCAGGCATGGCCCACGACCTGTTCAGAGACGCAACCGATGCTGAAATAATCGGTCTGGTGGGCAACACTGACTTTCTGCTTACCGACCTCGAAAAAGAAACCCCGATGCTGGCGCACGGCCCGGCAGCCGCAGCCTGGTTGCGTCAGGTTGCGCCCGAGATCGATTCGGCGATTATTTCGGCGGTCAAAAATCACACTTTTCCGGTCGCCGATTCGCCTTTACTGACGCGAGTTCTGGCGGTGGCCGATACCCTTGACCCGGTTCGCCAGGTTGCTGAGAGAGATGCCCTGCGCGAAGCCGACCTTTCGTTTGCTGAAAGATATCAGGGTGTTCTCGAAATCAAGAAAAAATCCCACATGTAGGGCTGCATAAAGCTGTCGACAACTTTTTTTGTTGTGGAGTTTGCCCGGCAGCTCTGGTATTATATGCAGTCATGAGCCAGAACACCAGATACAGTAATCGTCAGACAAGTGGCGGTCTTCTCTTCGAGATCGCTTTTTTGACAGTTGTTCTGGTCTTTTTTGCCGGCATCATGCACAAGTGGTTCTTTGGCGTGGCGGCAGCTCCGCTCGGTGCCAACTGGACTGAAGGCACGATCGAGACCGGCGGTGAAGCACACATCGGCAATATAAATGTTCTCGTTCTTGGCGTTGATTCAGTTGACGGCACGCATCGTGCCGACACCATCTTCGTTCTCGGGATCAACCCGACAAAAAACCGGGTCAGCATGCTGTCGGTGCCACGAGATACCAGGGTTTTGATCAACGGGCGGGCCCGCAAAATCAACGAAATTCTGCCCCGCTACGGCATTGAGGTATTGAGTACCCTGATCGAAGATTTGCTGCATATTCAGATCAGTCGTTATGTTGAAGTCAGTTTCCAGAGTTTTGTCAATGTCGTCGACATTCTCGGTGGTATCGAGATCGACATTGAAAAAGCGATGCACTACGATGACAACTGGGGCAAGGTTCACATTCACTTCAATGCCGGGAAAAACCATCTCGATGGCCGGCAGGCCCTTAACTACGTGCGCTTCAGGGCTGACGCTGCCGCAGACCTCGGAAGAATCAAGCGCCAGCAAAAATTCATCAAAGTGCTGCTCGAAAAAGTGATGACCCCAGGTATTGTCGTTAAGCTGCCACAGATCGTCAGTCAGGTGTTCAAACATATTCAGACCGACTTCTCACTGGCTGAGATCATTGCTTTGATCAAGGCTTTCTCAGGCACGAAAATTGAGTTCAGAAACAACTCTCTGCCGGGTGAGGCCAGATATGTCGATAAAATCAGCTATTTTATGCCGTATCAGGAAGAAGCGGCTGCGATCGGCGGTGCGCAGTTTTCGGATCTTGCGGCAATAGAGCTGGTGGCGAGCTTTTCTTCAACTCAGCCGGCATCGGTGACTGCGGCAGTTGTGACTGAGCAGGTGCCGTCGGGCGATACGGCAGGCTCAGGAACTGCTGTTACAGAAACTGCGACAGCTCCAATAAATCTTTCTGCTACAGCAACGGAAACCCTCAATGAAAACTGAACTATTTGATTTTTTTCTGCCACCCGAGCTGATCGCTCAGATTCCGGCAGAAAAGCGGTCTGGCTCGCGTCTTCTCGTTTATAATCGTGCATCAGAGGTTCTCGAACATCGGCAGTTTGCCGACATTGTCGATTATTTCAAGCCCGGTGACCTGCTGATATTGAACAGCTCGAAGGTAATTCCGGCACGCATTTTCACCCTGCCGACGTCGACCTGTAATGGTGGCGCGGAAGTGCTTTTTATCAGGTCGCTGACCGCCGACAGCTTCGAAGCGATGGTGCGACCCGGGAAAAAATTCAGGCCCGGTCGCCGGCATCTGCTGCCTGGCGGTTGTGAGATCGAAGTCGAAAGGGTACTCGAGTCTGGCTTAAGGGTGCTTCGCACTCTTGACGGTCGCGACCCGGTGGCGGTGTTTCGTGAATTCGGTCAGATGCCGCTGCCTCCATATATTACCTCGCGTGAAAGTTCGCCTGACCGGTATCAGACTGTTTATTCAAAGGTTGAAGGTTCGGTGGCCGCACCGACTGCCGGTCTGCACTTCGACGAGCAGGTTTTTGCGGCTTTGCGTCAGAAAGGCGTTAAAATTGCCGAGGTGATTCTGCATGTGGGTCTTGGCACTTTCAAGCCGATTGAAGCCGAGAACATAGATGAACACCTGATGCATGAAGAGACTTTCTATATTTCGGAAGAAACTGCCGGGCTGTTTCGCGCGGCAAAAGAGGCCGGTGGCCGGGTTTGGGCCTGCGGCACAACCAGTGTGCGCACTCTCGAATCTGCGGTCGACGAGCATGGCAATCTGCGCACCGGCTGGCAGTCGACCGCGTGCTTCATAAAGCCGGGTTATGCTTTCAAAGCGATCGACTGTTTTATCACCAATTTTCATCTGCCGCGTTCGACCCTGATCGTTCTGGTTGCGGCATTCTGTGGTCGTGAGACCGCATTGAAACTTTATGAAGAGGCGATTCGGCAAAGATACAGGTTTTACAGCTTTGGCGATTCGATGGTAATGCTATGACCGATAAATTCACATTTTCTCTCGATTACAGTTCAGAAGAATGCTGGGGCAGAGTCGGGCGGATTCAGACCCGCCGGGGCGAGATTCCGACGCCTGTTTTTATGCCGGTCGGCACCGCCGGAACGGTGAAAACCCTGGCGCCGGATGAAGTAAAAACCGCCGGTGCCAGCATCATTCTTGGCAACACCTATCATCTCATGCTGCGGCCAGGCACCGGTGTGCTCGATCACTTTGGCGGCCTGCACCGGATGATGGCCTGGGACCGCCCGATGCTCACCGATTCGGGCGGGTTTCAGGTTTTTTCGTTGAAAAAGCTCAACAAGATCAACGATGAGGGTGTCGAGTTCGCTTCGCATATTGACGGGGCGCGTTACTGGCTGACCCCCGAAGAATCGATGCGGATTCAGCGCTCGATCGGGGCCGAAATAATGATGGTATTCGATGAGTGCTGCCCGTATCCGTCCGATGAAAAAACGGCCCGCGCCGCAATGGAGCGCTCGGTTGCCTGGGCAAAGCGCTGCCGGGCCGACCACCCGCATCTGCGTAACGGTCAAGCGCTTTTTGGCATCGTGCAGGGGTCGATGTATCTGCCGCTGCGGCTCGAATCGATCAAAAGAACCGAAGAAATCGGCTTTGAAGGGCTGGCGGTCGGCGGCCTGTCGGTTGGCGAGCCGAAGCCGCTGATGCTCGAAATTCTTGACGGCATGATGCCGCACATGCCAAAGAATCTGCCGCGTTACCTCATGGGTGTCGGCACCCCGGAAGACCTTTTCTACGGCGTTGAGCGCGGTATCGACATGTTCGACTGCGTGCATCCTACGAGAATCGCCAGGCACGCGACCGTCTTTACGACTGAGGGCCGCATCAGTCTGATGAACGCGCGCTGGCAGCTTTCCGATGCACCGATCGATGCAGACTGCAGCTGTTACGCCTGTCGCAACTTTTCGCGCGGTTACCTGCGGCATCTGTTCAAGGCAAAAGAAATTCTCGGTTTGCGCATGGCAAGTTTGCATAATGTGACATTTATGATTAATCTTATGAATAACATTCGTCAGTCTCTGATCGAAAAGCGTTTTATTGCGTTTCGCGATCAGTTTCTTGGCAGATACCTCGACAAGGAGAACAAATAATGGGAGTGGAAAAGCAGTTGATGGACTCCGGGATTGCCGCTTTCAGGCAGGGCGATATCGACAAGGCAGAGGAAATTTTTCGCAGCTTTCTCAAGGATTATCCGAACAGCGGGCTGGCGGACAATGCCTGCTATAATCTCGCCAAAATCGCTCTCAGCAAGGGAAACCAGAAAAAGGCCCTCAGCTGGTACGAGTATCTGCTCGAAAATTACCCTGATACCGACGCTGCCTATTTTGGCAAGGACGAATACGTTGAACTGAGCCGTACAATGGGCAAAGGGCCGGTAGAAATCGCCGATGAATGCTATTTTAAGGGCAAAGCGCTGCTCGACAAGGGCAAGCTGGCTGAAGCTGAAGCCGAATTCAACCGTCTGATCTCACAGTACCCCGACTGCGAATATGTTGATAATGCGCATTATCAGCTTGCGGTTATCTGCAAGAAGCGTGGCGATCGTGAGGGTGTAAAGCGGCATGTTGACATTATTCTGACGCAGTTTGCCGACACCGATGCGGCTCTTTATGCCCGCGGTCTGCTGGTTTAAGATTTTTTAAAAGCAAAAAGGGGTCTGGCCGATTGGCCAGACCCCTTTTTGTTGAGATTTTTACACTTATTTGAGGGTCAGGGTCAGGGTATAAGCCGAGCTGCTTTCTTCCTGAATCTTGAAGTTCGGTGATTCAGCGGTATAGTAACCTTCGTTCATGTTGACCGCAACGACGTTGATGTCGTAGCCGGTAATCAGGCCTGAGAAGTAGGCTTCGGCACGGTAATTCACGCTGACAACGTCAACATAGGGCACGATATCTTTGCCGCCCTGTTTGATGTAGACGCGTGCTGTCTGGCCGGGCACAAAGCTGCCAGGCTTGGTGCTTTCCGGGGGAGTGCTGACAATGACGATTCTGAGGTCTCTTCTGATCGGCTCGATATTGGCAAAGTCGCAATCGATGGCTGCGATGGTGCCGCCGGGCAGATTGCTCGGCAGACTGACAGCAGAGCTGATGTTTACAACGTCATAGCCTCTGATTTTGCATTTTACCGCAACTGTGCCGGCAGTGACCGGAATTTCGGTGAGAGTATAGGCGATCGAGCCTTTGAGGGCGTTGACGCCTTCGGTATAGGTTGCTACAACCTTGCCGGCAGCTTCTGCCCAGACAATGATGTCGCGCTGCGTGGCTTCAAGAATGTAACCCGGCAGATTTCTCAGAGTGCCGGTAATATTAACTGTCAGCGGCTGAAGCTTGATTACTCCGAGGTCTTTGGGAGAAGCGCCGATTGAAATTGGGGCTCCGGCGCCGCCAGTTCCGGCAGTTGAGTATTCCTGATAGTTTATGCAGTTGATCGTATAATGATGGTCGCCACCTTCAAGCCCACTCCAGCCTACATCCCTGAAGTCTTCAGAGGTTTCGAAGGTTTTTGATTTTCTCTGTGAATATGGGGTGGTCTGGGTAACAGTGAAATTACGCAGCGGGCGGCCGGTGACTGCATCGATCGGGTAACCTCTGAGGTTTCCTTTAACAAGTTCAGAGGTTTTGGATATTTTGATTACCGGAGCGGTAACGGTTTCGCCATTATTGACATTAACGGAGGCCGCAGGAGTGTTTACCGTGTCCGAGCCCTGGCCTGTGGCAAGTGAATAACCGTATTTTTCCACGAAAAGGTTCCATGAACCTTTGCTGACATCGGTCATGAGGAAAGAGCCATCGCCACCTGTATAGACGGTTTTGTTCTCATGTGCACCCGTGGCTGTGGTACCCGCGCCCCTTACCAGGACTTCAGAAACCGGCTGATTGTTGGCCGAGTTGATGACGTAACCTGTAATTGTTCCGCCCTGGATACCGAGAGAGCCTTTTTCGCAACCAGTAAAGATGATACTGGCGAGCGTCAGAACGAAAAGCAGCAGCCAACGCCCTTTTGCAGTGGTTTGATGTTTCACCATCGTTGCCTCCATGAAAGTGTAGAAAATATCTCAGCAAGTCTATCGGCAATCGCAATGGCAATCTGAACAGTTTTTTTCATATTTTTTTTTCGACAAAATCATAAAAAACTTCTTTCAGAAGGATGGTTAATTTTTTCTTCGGATACGCCGATTAGGTAGTGAAGCCGACTCTTTTAAGAACTTTGCTGGAGGCGTAATTATGAATAGAGAAAGGCGGAACCCGATGACCATCGGGATTCTGACGGCACTTTTCCTGGTGCTGCTGAGCAGCCTGGTAGGGTGCGAAAATGGGACCCTTGGCCTCAAGGGCGGGAGTATTTCGGGATCGGTTGTTGACAGCCGGACACTTGCCGGCGTAACCAATGTCAACATAACCGCGATGGCAGGCACTGAAGCCAACAAAGCCACCAAATACACCACGTCCGATTCAAATGGTAATTTCCATTTTTCGAACATGCGTGCCGATGAATGGACCCTTACCTTTGACAAGGTTGGTTACATGCCTATTGACACCACTGCTTCGGCAGCAGTCAAAGTGGTTGTGGTCAACAATGAAAGCCGGCAGGTTCCCCAGGTCAGAATGGACCAGACCTTCGTCAATCAGTATGTGACAATCAGAGGCACTCTCAAGGATGCCACCAATGGCACTGTCATTACTTACGGTAATGCCCAGTTCCTGTTCGGCAAGGAATCATTCAGTAACCGCCTGCCGACAGAATTTACCACCGGCTTCAGAATTCCAGCATCAACCGGGCCTCTCAATGTTTTGATCACCGTTGCAGGTTACATAACCGCAACTATTCCGTTGAATGATGCCCTGACAGACAGAGATCTCGGAACTGTGACTCTCCAGCCCGAGACCTATAAAGTTGTGGGCCGCTGGGTCGATGTGCCTGGCTGGGTATTTGCCGACAAAGCTCAGGCAACCATTTTTGCCCGTTCCGGCAGCCGCATTGTCGCCATGGCTTCTTCGACTCTCGACGCTCAGCAGTTCGAACTCAACGGTATTCCCAAAGGCCTTTCAGTCACCATTGACGCTGAAATCAAGGGTTATCGCATGAATTCACCGATTTCGGTCTATCCGAACGGCGATTTCCAGGGAACCATCTATCAGACATTCTCGCTGAAAAACAACTTCTCGGCGATCATGCGCGAAGTCAGAGTCGTTTACAGCAATGCGGCTCTCGGCACCAACGATCGTGTCGGCGCCTATTGCGAAGAAACCGGTACCCGCTGGCCGGAAACGATTCTTACCAACCCGACCGGCACTGCCCTCGGAACGCCTGAGATTGTCGACCTGGGTACACAGTATATGCCCACAGGCTATACCTTCACTTTTGTCGGTTACATTGTCGAACAGGGTGACTCAAAACGCACTGTTTCGAAGCTTATCAACGATGACGGCGCCGAAGCCCAGATCGTATCCATTCCGTGAGGTTAAACATGCAAAGACACTCTTCTCATTCAGCCGGGAGGTTTAATATTATGAATCTGAGATTCTGGGGAGGCTGGTTTCTGGCAATCGCCGGCATCAGCATTTTACTGACGATGGGTTGCGAAAAGGGCGCTCTGGGTGTTAAGCCTGCCACAATTGTTGGCCAGGTCGTCGACAAAGACAATCCGACAATTCCGGTGGCCAATGCTGTGGTCAGAATGATCTCGAAAGAAGCGGTCGGCACCTCTGAACTGTTGCAGGGCAACAACTTTGTTTCTGCCGTGACCGGTGCCGATGGCAAATTTGTTTTCGAAAGCGTTCAGGCCGACAACGTCGTGTTTGAATATTCGGCTCCAGGCTATGCCAGCATGATTTACCCAAAACCAAGCTCTGGTGACGATGAATCTGAAGGTTCAACCGCCGAAATCGAATTCGTCAGCGTCCGCAGCGGTGCCTTCCTTGATCTGCGCATGCTGCCACTGCAGAAAGTTTCGAATCCGCTGCCGGCTACTATCAAAGCCAAGATTGACCTGGTTGACAAGACTACCCAGCAATCTATTCTGTTCAACCCGAATGGCGAACACTTGCGCTTCTCCATAAGCTTCAATGGCATTACCTTCACTAAGAGCGCTCAGATGTGGCGTGAAGAAGGTGTTACACTGTCATCTTCGAGCTCGATCAAGACTGTAGTGCGCAACGAAACCTCTAATAGTGCTTCTACTGCCTATAAATCCAGAGATGACGTTACTATCGATGGCAGCAGTGATGTGTTTCAGCGCATCGAGCTCGATCCGGTCACTTATCAGCTTTCTCTGCGCTGTCTGAATGTTCCTGACTATATGGTTGGCTCACAGGCTGTGATCAACGTTTTCGCTGAAATACCGGCTACTTTTACAGCAGGCGTTCAAAAACCGGCCCAGATTATCAAGAGCCTTATCATGAGCAATTTTGGTGATATGTATGTTCTCGATCTGCCTGGTCTGGCCCTTCAGAGCAGCGACGGTGTGTACCTGCGCATTCAGATAAGAGGTTATGAGGATCAGGTCGTTCTTTTCCGCACCAACACTCTTCCCGCTGGAAGCCAGGGCAATTATCGTCTTGACATCGATATGACAGGCGTTGATTTAGTACCAGAAGCTGTTTTGGATCAATCCGGAACAAAGGGGCAGGTATATAATGTTGTAAATAACTATACAATTGGTTTATATGACAACATGAAGCGCCGCAATATCCAGGTTATTGTAACCAACATGGATTCAGGTGATCGTGTAGATTACATGGCGATAAGCCTGCCTCATCTCAGTGGTCCCGTTCTCACCCCTGCAAATGGCGTTGCCAACAACGGCCCGGTAACCATAGACTTTGGCGGCGTTGCCGTTGGTTATAACATGTCGTATGCACTGGCCGTCACAGTTGCTACTCAAACCTACAGCATCACCAAGTCTAATCTGGTTGTTAACCCGGAAAACGAACCGACACCAAGCACCCTCATTTTCGCTGTTAACTGGGCAGTTGAATACAATAAACTTCTGAACGCACCCTCTCAGTAACTTAGCTTGACAGAACCGGCCGGCAGATCTCAGATCTGCCGGCCGGTTGGTTTTTAGGTGGGTTTTGTCAGATGACCGATGTGCCGTTTTTGTAGTCGACTTTGAGATGGGCGGCAATGGTGGCGGCCACGTCCCAGAAGCCTTTGCGGGTGCCAAGGTTACGGCCGGGGCGGCCGGGCTGGTAGACAAGAAGCGGCACGGCTTCGCGGGTATGGTCTGAACCTCTGTAGGTCGGGTCGCAGCCATGATCGGCGGTGATCAGCAGCAGATCGTCTTTATTCATCAGCTTGATGAAATCACCGAGCCAGACGTCGAAATCTTCGAGGGCCTTTTTGTAGCCGGCGACATCGCGTCGATGGCCGTATTTCATGTCGGTATCGACGAGGTTGGTAAAGATCAGACCACTTTTAAACTTTGACATCGATTCGGTGGTTCTGGTCATGCCGTCGTCATTGCTTTTAGTTGTTACATGCGGTTCGACACCCTGACCAGCGAAGATATCGTAGATTTTGCCGATGCCGTAGGTGGTAATGCCCTTTGCTTTGAGGACGTCAAGCAGAGTTTCGTCGGGAGTCAGGCTGAAATCATGGCGGTTGGCAGTGCGGGTATAGGCACCTGACTTACCGGTAAACGGGCGTGCGATGATGCGGGCAGCACCAAGATCGGGCGGCTGCAGCATATCTCTGGCGATCTGGCAGATGCGGTAGAGTTCTTCGAGCGGAATCACGTCTTCGTGGGCGGCAATCTGAAATACGGAGTCGGCAGAGGTATAAACGATCGGTTTGCCGGTTTTGACGTGTTCGTCGCCGAGCTTTTCGATGATTTCAGTGCCTGAAGCCGGGTAGTTGCCGAGAGTTTCGCGCCCGATCGCCTTTTCGTATTTCTGCATGAATTCTTTCGGAAAGCCTTCGGGGAAAACCGGAAAGGCGAAATCGAGCTTGGCGCCCATCATTTCCCAGTGGCCGGTGGTGGTGTCTTTGCCGGGCGAAAGTTCGTGCATGATGCCATAAGAACCGGTTGGTTCTTTAGCCGCCGGAACCCCGGTAATTTCAGTGATATTGCCGAGGCCCATCTTCTGCATGTTCGGAACATTCAGACCGCCGGCGGCCTTTGCCAGGTTCGGAATGGTGGCGGCGCCGACATCGCCGTATTCATGCTGATCCGGCATCGGGCCGATGCCGGCGCTGTCTAATACTATACATATTGCTCGCATTGTGTTTCTTTCCTTAATTTTTAATTTCTGGCGGCAGAAAGCCGCGAGGCAAATTGACCTTAATATTACATCATATTATAGCACATATTTTTGTCTGAGCAAACGCACTAAAATGCCTCTGTCCCTGATCAGAACAAGATTCCCGCCTTCGCGGGAATGACGCAGTTAATATTCGTCATTCCGGGCGTAGACCCGGAATCCATAAGTTTGCTGTGATTTGCCCATATGCTGCTGAAAATAAAAAACGCACCTTTGCTGGTGCGTTCGGTTTGTCGAGAAAAAGCCGGTTAACGGTTGTTGCGCAGGTCTTCGAGGCGCATCATCTTTTCGACGCGGGCGGCATGACGGCCGGGGGCCGGTTCGGTACTGAGCCAGAGGTCAACGATCTGCTTCATGTAGCCGGTACCGATTACCATGCTGCCGAGTGTCAGCACATTTGCATGGTTGTGTTCACGACTGTTGCGGGCGACGTAAAGGTCGTTGCAGCAGGCGGCGCGCACGCCGGGCACCTTGTTGGCAGCCATGCACGACCCGATGCCGGCGCCGTCGATGATGATGCCGAGGGTGTGCGGGTTCTGCGAAACCGACCAGGCAACGAGAAAGGCGATATCGGGGTAGTCTACAGCAGCTTCAGAATAGGCGCCCACGTCTTCGATGACGTAGTTTTTGCTCTGCAGATGTTTTTTGAGCTCTTCTTTCAGCGGAAACCCGCCGTGATCGGAACCAATGACGATTTTAGGCATCAGATGAACTCCTGAAACAATTCGTGGCGGGGTCGCGGAATAACGACCGAGTTGACCACCAGACCCTTTTCTTCGAGCGATTTGAGGCCAGCTGCAACTGCGGCTTCAACGGCAGCCACGTCACCGGTCATGGTGTAAAAGGCTTTGCCGCCAATGGCCATGGCGATGCGCAGTTCGCAAAGGGTAACGTTGGCCGCCTTGACCGAAGCATCGGCAGCGAGAATTGTCGAAACGATGTCGAAGGTTTCGATGACTCCGAGGGCGCCGGTGGTGTCGACCTGATTGGTGGCGGTGATGGCCGGGTAAATCTGTTCGTGCAGGTTGGGAATCACCAGATCATTGACCAGGTAGCCCTGACCCGCCTGAATGCCGGCGGCAACGCTGGCTTCTACGGCAGCGACATCGCCCCAGACGAGGCAGATGAACTTGCCCGGGCAGACGGTGCGCGACAGCAGCAATTCAACTGAGGCGGTTTTCAGCATGGTGTCGGTTACCAGATAACCGATGGAAATGCTTGAAAGCTCTACTAATCCTATGGCATTTCGGCTGATGTTCATGGTATTTCCCTTAATCTCTGGCAATGACGATAGCGCGGTCAGTTATGGCAGCAATTTTGCCGCTGATGGAAGCATGCAGGGCGGCCCCAAGCTTGCCTTCAGGCACCGCGCCGATCAGCTGGCCGGCTTTCACGGTTTCGCCAGCTTTAACTACCGGCGTTACCGGCACGCCAATGTGCATTTTAAGAGGCAGAGTCACCTTTTCGAATCTTTGAGTGATATCGGTCAAAGGTGCCTTGTGGTTAAAATCGAGAAGTGCCAGCTTTTTCAGCAGGCGTTCGATGGAAACGCGGCGTGCCTGGCGCATCGGGTGAATCTGCGGCTGGCCCTTGAAATCAGCTGGTTTAACACCGCGGCCAAGGTGAAATTTTTTCGAGATCATGCACATTTCGCGCGGTGGCAGATCTTCGGGGCAGGAAAACAACGAGCACAGACCGCATTCACTGCAGAAGATCGAGTCGATGGCATAATCGCTTTCGGCATAAGGGGCGAACTGAGCGGTTCGCATTGCCTTGTGCGGTCGGATCGGGTAGCCGAGCAGGGCGCGCGGGCAGAGCTCTGAGCAGTCAGTGCACTGGTCGCAGGCTGAGCGTGCGATGCGCGAGTTTTTCTTGTCACCGGCGCTCATCTTGCGGATGAGAACATGGTCGACTGGCATGGCAATCAGGCCACCGCAGGTTTTGCTGACGATGTCATTTTCGGGGTCAGCGATCAGTTTGCCCATCATCGGGCCACCATCGATGATGCGAAGGCCTTCAGTGCTTTTGAGCCCGGCCAGTGCCAGGGCTTCGCGCACGGTAATGCCGATCGGCACCTCGACGGTGCAGGGGTGGGGCACTTTGCCGGTGATCGTGAGAAACTTGCTGGTAACCGGGCGATTGCGGCCGATGTTCAGCAGGGTTTCGACGTTCATGACGACGCAGCCGATATTTAGCGGAATGCCACCGTGCGGAATCAGGCGGCCGGTAGCTTCATAAACCAGCTCGTATTCATCGCCGGCGGGGTAAAAGTCGCCGAGTGGCAGCATTTTGATGCGTTTGTCAGGAATAGCCTTTTCGAGATATTCGAGCAGTTCGTGATACTTTTTCTTGAGGCCAATATAACCGGTTTTGGCACCGGTCAGATCGATAGAAGCGATCAGGCCTTTGAAGAAATCGGCGGTATGGTGTTTGAGAATCTCTTTGTCTTTATGCAGCAGCGGTTCACATTCTGCAGCGTTGACAATCAGAGCGTCGACGTTGCGGGCCGCCAGTTTAACCTGGGTCGGAAACCCGGCACCGCCGCAGCCTACCAGGCCAAGATGTGCAAAGTTCTGTTCTGTCATTTTGTTCAGACGATTCTGAAGGAATCGACAATGACGCAGCGGCGCTGGCGGGTAAAAGAGCGGGCGCTGGTGATGCCTTCACCGGTCGGTGAGGCAATGGTCATGGTGGTATGACCTTCACCGCCGAGGCCGAGGCCGGCGTAACTGGGGCCGTTCTTGACGAAAATGCTGCAGTCGCATTTGCGGGCCATCAGATGCAGATTGTCGATGTTTTTGCTGTGCATGACCGCGGTGTGGCGGTTGCCGGCTTCGACTTTGACTGCGAGATCGATGGCGGCGTAAACGTCTCTGACGCGCACGAGCGGAATCACCGGCATCAGAAGTTCTTCAACGACGAATGGGTGATCAGGTGCGGTTTCACAGAGAATAATGCGGGTTTCTTCTGGTATTCTCACCCCGATTTCGGCCATGATAACCGAGGCGTTGCGACCGACAAGATTGCGGTTCGGCGCGCCGGTTTTGTGGTCGAGGCAGATTTTTTCGAGCTGTTGAATTTCGCGGGCCGAGGCTTCATAGGCCCCGCTGTTGCGCAGGTGCTTCTTGAGCTCGTCGGCCACCGACTCGACAACGATAATTTCTTTTTCGGCGATGCAGAGAACATTGTTGTCAAGGCTGGCGCCGGAAACGATGTCACGGGCAGCTTTTCTCAGATCGGCGGTTTCATCGACGACAGCGGGCGGGTTGCCGGGGCCGGCGGCGATATATTTCTTGCGTGATTTCGAGGCGGCGGCAACGACGCCGGGGCCACCGGTAACGGTGAGCAGACGGATGCCGGGGTGGGTCATGATTTTCTGCGCGTTCTCGATACTGGGTTCGAGAATGGTAGTCAGAAGATTTTCTGGGCCACCAGCTTCGACAATGGCTTCATTGAGAAGGCTCATGGCGAACTGGCTGCATTTGGCCGCTGCCGGGTGCGGGGCAAAAACGACCCCGTTACCGGCGGCGATCATGCCGATAGAATTGCAGATAACAGTGGCGGTGGGGTTGGTCGAAGGAGTAATAGCTCCGATAACTCCGTAAGGAGCTTTTTCCATCAGGGTCAGACCGCTGTCACCAGTGTGTGCGTCTGGCTGCAGATCTTCAATACCAGGGGTTTTTTCGATTACCAGCTTGTTTTTCTGGATTTTGTCATCGATGCGGCCATAACCTGTTTCTTTATTGGCGAAACGGGCGAGTTCCTCGACCTTTTCGAGGGCGCGGCGGCGCATGTTGGCGATGATTTTGCCGCGGGTGGCCAGCGGCAGATCGACAAGCTGTTTTTGGGCGCGGTCAGCAGCGGCTACAGCGTCATCAACCGATTCAAAAACACCACGGCCGTGACTGGTGGCTGGCTTCGCCGGTGCAGTTGCAGCCGGGCCATTGCCAATACGGCTGAGGACTTCCTGGACAATCAGATTCAGGTCTTCCCTTGAAACGCTCATTATCTGTATCTCCGGTTCTTAAAATGCCGGGATGCTCAGGAACGTTCTGAATCGAATACCACCTGGTCTACGATGGCGCAGACCGCAGCATCGACCGGCTTTTTGAGCGTGCGCTCACAAAGCCTTGCCGAGCTGCCGGCAACGACCAGAACGTTCTCTGAAGCACCTGCACCTACCGCGTCGACAGCGACGACATGGTTGCCGGTCGGCTTTGCCCCGTCGAGAGTAAGCTCTTCGACGATCAGCAGTTTGAGCCCGACCAGGCTGTCATCTTTGCGGGTACAGACAACAGTACCACAAACGCGGCCAAGTATCATAGTCTAACCCTTATTACTTCTTGGCGCTGGCCAGGATTTCTCTGATGGGCAGCACTTCGTCAAGATTTGAATGAGGGCGCGGAATTACGTGTACAGAAACGAGTTCGCCAAGTTTCTTGGCAGCGGCGGCGCCGGCGTCGGTAGCGGCTTTAACAGCAGCAACATCGCCTCTGACGAAGGCAGTTACATAGCCTGAACCGATTTTTTCCCAGCCTACGAGTTTTACGTTGGCGGCTTTTACCATTGCGTCACATGCTTCGATGAGAGCGGTCAATCCACGTGTTTCAATCATACCCAGGGCTTCCTGCATGACAACCTCCTGAAAGTTTTATTACAAATTAAAATTAGGCTACTATTTCAACCATGTCGCCGTTCTTGAGACCGGCGGCGTTGGCTTCATCCGTATCGATATGGAAATCAAGAGCGAACTTATCGCTGACGCGCACGAGAACATTGTTGAAAACCACAGATTTGACGCCGCCGGTTCTGATGGCGACGCGATCCATGTCTTTGACGCCGAGCTTTGCGGCATCAGCGGTGCTGGCGTGAATGTGGCGGGCGGCGACGATGACGCCTTCTTCAAGGGTTACGGCGCCGGCGGGGCCTTTGAGAGTGCAACCGGGAGTTTTTTTGGTATCGCCGGAGTCTCTGACGATACCGGGCACACCAAGTTTAAAACTGTCGGTCAAAGAAATTTCGACCTGAGTCGAGGGTCTTACCGGGCCAAGAATGCGAACCTTTTCGAGTGAGCCTTTGGGGCCGACGACGGTGACGGTTTCATCAGCGGCATATTGGCCGGGCTGTGAAAGCGGTTTCATTTCTTTCAGCTGGTAGCCTTTACCAAACAGGGTTTCGAGGTCAGCCTGGCTGACATGAAGGTGGCGGTTGCTGACGCCGGTAGGTATCTTGCCGGTTTTGATTCTTTCGCGGAGTTCGATGCCTTTGATAACTTCAGCAACGATCATTTTGACCTGATTTTCATCGATCATCATGGTTTCAGTTTCCTTTCCTGCTGGTAAGCTGCTGCAAAAATTCTTTATTCACTGCTATGGCACCCGATTCGGGCAACCGTGCCGGGCTTACAACCTCTGATTGATACAGGGAAATCATGCTGCCGGCGCTCTGACGATCAGAGGCAATTATATCACAGGTACCGGCAGACGCAAGTGTAAATGTGCAAAAAAGGGCGAGCCCTTGTTTCTGAGCCAGAGTTGCCAGTTTTTTGAGGTTTTCGGGATCGGTGTAGGGCTTCTGCGGTGGCACTATGGCGCCAAAACAGCGCTGGTCGACGAGCATCTGCACCGAAACTTCACCGGTGAAGGCGCCATGGCTGGCCCAGTGAACTGAAGGCGCCACGGTTCTGCCGCTCAGCGACGGGAAAAGATTGTTGAAGATCGGCAGGTAGACTTCGCTGACGATAAAAAGAAGACTTGGGTACCGGCTGGCGAGAGAAAAAAGTTCTTCGCGCTGCGCCGCGAGGTGGGCTTTTGAAGTGGCGGTCACCGGCAGCAGGAAATAAAGCTGGTGCTCAGTGACGGTCATTTTCAGGGAATCGGCGACTTCGGCGGCCCAGGGAGTAAGTCGGACGCCGGCCGGCAGACTTCGAGTGCCGGCCTGGTGCATGCTGCGAATATCGTCGGCGGTCAGCATGCCGGCGGCGGCAGCTGGTTTGTGGTCGCCGGAAGCGATGTTGTCGTCGTTGCTGCAGTTGTCGATGAGGCGGCGCAGTTCGGCATGAATGATGTAGTCGACGCCAAGCTGCTGCATATCAGAAGACGGCCGCGCCATCTTTTCGACGAGGAAATAGACTTTCGGGCCATTGGTGGTAGACAGAAGTTCCCATAGAGACTGGGTTTCGGCGTCGTCGCGAATGCCGAGGCTGACTTTTTTAAGTATGCCGCTGATGCTGGCGCAGTCGATAATTACGGATTTCAGGCCACTGAACCCGAGATACCTGATTGAATCAAGCCTGGTAATGCGGCATTTCTCAGGCGACAGGGCGAGCGGTTCGGCATAAAAACTGCCGGGATTGTCTGAAATAATCAACACATTACTGTTGTTCATGGCCCACATGATAAACGCAAAAAATTACAAAAGCAATAAAATAAGCAAAAGAAACCTGCAAACAGATTCGTCTTTTTGGTGCTATAATCGTCCGAGAATAGTAAAAAGAGGGGAATCAGGCATGGAAACTGCTCAGCATCTGGCCCAACCGGCTTTAACTTCACGAAAGAAAGTTTTTCTCGGGTTTAAAATCGCTTTTCTTGGTTTGTTGAACGTTCTGGCGTATCTCGCCCATGCTGCGGCCTCAGAAACATTCAGCGGGATGAATGTTGAATTGGCTGCGGCGGCAAGGATTTCACTGGTTCTGGTCGGGTCTAAGGCTTTGCTGGTGATTTTTATAATTGGTTCTGGAATATTGATTCTCAATGAAACTAAGAATCCGAGCCAGATGCAAAAAGAAAACCTCGAATTCATAACTTTCTGGGGTCTGGTTCTGATGCACATTGCCACCATATTTTTCATGATTCATGCCATTATCAGGCTGATGAATGTTTAATTGCCGCTTTTTTTTCTCTGTTGTGGGTCGGTATGGGTTGGGCTTTTATTAAATGTCTGGCGGTTGAGTGCGGCGATGCTGGGTTGATTCGAGCGGGAATATTTTGGTTGCGGCGCGTTAAGGCGCGGGTCGGCCAGCAGGCCGCCGGCGATCAGCATTTTTCTCAGTTCGATCAGAAATGGTGTTGCAACCGCAAAGGTGACGATTATTAGAATCAGAGGGTTAATAAAAAGAGCCTGAACAGAATTTACTCTGACACTGCCTTCGGGGCTGCCGGCATGATATATGACCTCTATTTTAAGCCCTTTCTGGGCCGGGCAGCCTTCTGTTAATGTAACCTGATGTTTTTTGTTGTCGGCAGATGTGAATGTGATTATCGGGTTGTGTCTGACGCCATTCTTTGTGGAATACGAGGAGAGGTCGGTCACTTCGGCCATTGTTTTTATGCCGGTTTTTGTAAGCTGCCACCCATCATAGATGCCCCACAGGCCCCAGGCGGTTCCGGCGAGCATGAGAGATACGCAGCCGCCAATAAACATGATTACCAGCATCAGGTCGC
Organism: Candidatus Rifleibacteriota bacterium; assembly: GCA_024710355.1. Lineage (GTDB taxonomy): Bacteria > Muiribacteriota > Ozemobacteria > Ozemobacterales > Ozemobacteraceae > Rifleibacterium. Next base: position 93,178 of record JANJUX010000056.1, on the reverse strand, counting down.
TCGAGCCGATCTGTTCATATGATTCGATACTGTTAAAAAAGCTTTTTTTACCCATTGATAAAAGATTACCACAGAAGACGGCCGTCGTCGGGTGAATTATGTAAAACTTATGCGCCTTTTCGGGCGAAATAAAAAACCGCCCGTGAAGGGCGGTTTTTGAACCCCGCAATTGCCGTGTAAAGGAGAAATTGAACCCACTGAAACAGCACGGTTGTCCGCCTGCTTAATCATCGAGGGCTTCGTAGCGGCATAATATCCACTCGTAAGCTGATCTCAGAGATAAACAGAGACAGATTCCCTTTCAGATACAGGTGTCGGCTCAATTTGACCTGCACCATCACGCACAACGCAGGGAAACTTGTCAAATAACTTTCGGAACCTCTTATACTTAAAACATAACAAAATAGTCCCACCTTTGCAAGGCCAAAATGTTCAAATATTTTTACGCGACCCGGACAGCCCGGTAGTGGGTAGGTATATATGACCTGAACGAAGGGTAACCACTACGTATCCCTGCGAAGGTTGCACTCGCGAAGGCGGGGGGGGCGGGGATTCCTGCCGTGGCATGCAATATTCCCGCCTTCGCGGGACGAAGAACCCTGTAATTTTTTTTGTGACAGTGGACTAGATGCGAGGTTTGCGGCCGTGTTGGCCGGGGGCCATCAGGGTGCGGGTTTTGCGACGGCGGGCGGCGCCCTTTTCTTTGCCTGATTTGAGAGCTTTGCCCAGTTGGCCGAGAACGCCGAGTTCGAGATGCTCTTCCTGGATAGCAATGATTTCGTCGCGAATCATCGCGGCTTTTTCGAATTCCATACGGCCGGCGGCGGCGTTCATTTCGGTTTTCAGGTTGTTGAGCAGTTCTTCGAGTTTGACGGCATCGATATCTTTGGGCTCTCTGCGGTCAGGGCCGTCGCCGGGGGCAAATAGCGCCGGCAGCGATTTGATGATCGTCTGTGGCTGAATGCCGTTGTCCTGGTTGTATTTATCCTGGATGGCGCGGCGGCGGGCGGTTTCGTCGATGCAGTATTTCATTGCCGGGCTGACACGGTCAGCAAAAAGAATTACTTCGCCGTTGGCGTTGCGGGCGGCGCGGCCACAGATCTGCATCAGCGCCCAGGCTGAACGCAGAAAGCCTTCTTTGTCGGCGTCAAGAATTGCGACCAGTGAAACTTCAGGCAGGTCGAGACCTTCGCGCAGCAGGTTGATGCCGACCAGAACCTTGATTTCGCCGGCGCGCAGGTCGCGCAGAATTTCGATGCGTTCGAGCGTATCGATTTCATCGTGCAGGTAGCTGGTGGGTATATTCATGTCAGAAAGGTAACCCGACAGTTCCTGGGCCATTTTCTTGGTCAGGGTGGTGACCAGTACCCGTTCGTTGCGCTTGATGCGGGTATCTATCTGGCTTATCAGGTAGTCGATCTGCCCTTCGCTTTTTATGACGCTGATCTTCGGGTCGAGCAGCCCGGTCGGGCGAATCAGCTGTTCGGCAACCCGGTCTTCAGAGGTTTCGAGCTCATAGGGGCCAGGTGTGGCCGAAACGAAGAGCAGCGGGCGTTTGCGGCCGAGAAACTCTTCGAAGGTAAGACAGCGGTTGTCGAGTGCTGATGGCAGTCTGAAGCCGAAATCGACCAGAGTCTGCTTGCGGCTGCGGTCACCACGATACATGCCTCTGAGCTGCGGCACCGTCATGTGTGATTCATCGAGAATGATCAGGCAGTCTTTCGGCAGGTAATCGACCAGGGTGTCTGGCGGTTCACCCGGATTGCGGCCGGAAAAATGTCGGGAGTAATTTTCGATGCCCTTGCAGAAGCCGGTTTCGCGCAGCATTTCCATGTCGTAGCGCGTTCTTTCATAAATACGCTGCGCTTCGATCATTTTTTTATTCGCCTCGAAGAACTTCACCTGTTCTTTCATTTCAGCTTCGATATTTTCGAGGGCCCGCTCCATTTTTTCAGTTGTGGTGACGAAGTGCTGGGCGGGAAAAATATCGACGACTTCGAGTTTCTGGGTAACTTCGCCGGTTAGCGGGTCGAACTGCTCGATTTTGTCGATCTCGTCGCCGAAAAACTTAACGCGAATGGCCAGCTCGCTCGAAGCGGGAAAAATATCGATGGTTTCGCCGCGGGCGCGAAAGCGGGAACGGTGAAAATCCATGTCGTTTCGGGAATACTGAATGTCGATGAGGTCTCTGACGAGTTTCTGGCGGCTTATTTCCTGGTTGACCTTCAGTGAAATTCTCATTTCAGAATAGTCGGTAGGGGAGCCGAGGCCGAAAATGCAGCTGACCGATGCGACGACCAGAACGTCGCGGCGCGAAAACAACGAGGTGGTGGCAGAGTGGCGAAAGCGGTCGATCTGTTCGTTGATTGCCGAGTCTTTTTCGATATAGCTGTCGGTTGACGGAATGTAGGCTTCGGGCTGGTAGTAATCGTAATAGCTGACAAAATATTCGACGGCATTTTCCGGAAAAAATTCTTTAAACTCACTGTAGAGCTGGGCAGCGAGGGTTTTGTTGTGGGTAATCAGCAGAATCGGCCGCTGCACGCGCTCGATGATGTTGGCCATGGTAAAGGTTTTGCCCGAGCCGGTTACGCCAAGCAGAGTGACCCGCTCGTTGCCCTGTTCGACCCAGCGGGTCAGCTTTTTAACGGCCTCGGGCTGGTCGCCGCGAAGCTGGAATGGACTGTGGAGTTTAAAATACTGATTGCCTTTTTTTGCCATGATAGAGCATATTATAATAAACAGCTTCGTTGAATGCGAAATTTTTCGGGGGCAGGTTTATGAAACTTTATATCGTAGCAGACATGGAAGGCATTGCCGGCGTCGTTGCCGACGTTCAGACCGGTGGCGCCTCATCGTATTTTGAGGCAGCCAGACTGCAGTATACCCGTGAGATAAGATCTGTCTGTGAGGCTGCCTTGAGCGCCGGGGCCGAAGAGGTTTACGTCAATGATTTTCATGGCAATGGTCTGACTTTGATCACTGACCAGCTGCCGCGCGAAGTCATGGTGATCAGGGGCGGTTTCAGGCCAACTTCGGGTTACGATCTGCTCGATTCAACCTTCACCGGGCTGGTGCTGCTCGGTATTCACGCCCGCAGCGGCACTTATGGCGGAGTTTTGCCGCACACCTATTCGAGCAAAGTTTCTTTCGAAATTTTCGGGCAGCCAGTCGGGGAATTCGACATTCTGGCGCTGGTGGCCGGCGAAATGAAAGTGCCGACCATTCTGATCAGTGGCGATTCAAAGGCGATCGAGCAGGCTGGCACCAATATGCCGTCGACACATACGGTTATCACCAAGTATTCGATTGGTACTGACGGCGCACTGTGTGTTCACCCTGACAAAATCTGTGAACAGCTGCGCGACGAAACGAAGCGGGCACTTAAGAACGTCTCTGCAATCGAGCCTTCGCAGATTTCCGGGCCGACTCAGCTCACCATCAGGCTGCGCGACGTCAGTCTCGCTCCACGCCTTGAATGGATTCCGGGCATTAAAAAGACCGGCGATGCGGTTTTTGAGTTTACCGGCAGCAACATGAAGGCGATTGCAAATATCGTTTATGGGGTTGCAACCTTGGTAGAAGCGAAGTTCTAAGGTTGCAGGGCTTTCTTTTCGAGGCCGAGCTGTTTGATTTTTCGCTGCAGAGTACGTCTCGAAACCTGCAGGGCTTCAGCCGTTTTTGAAACATTGTAGCCGTATTTTGCCAGCTGGGTATCGAGAATCTCGCGTTCGGCCTGGGCAAGCATTTCGTCCAGGGTCCCGGTTTCCGGAACCGCGTGCCTGGCACCCTGTTGTTTCGTGTTTTCGAGAATGGCGGCCGGGAAGTGCTCGGGCATGATTACCCCGTCTGCAAGAACTACGGCACGTTTGAGTGCATTTTCAAGTTCTCTTATGTTGCCGGGCCAGTTGTAGTCTTTGAGAATCTGCCAGGCGGCGGGGGCGATAGTAGGGGCCTGGCATCTGTTCTGAGTGGCAAAGCTTTTAAGAAAATGCTCGACGAGCAGGCAGAGATCGTCTTTGCGTTCACGCAGCGGCGGCAGCGAGATGGTCATTTCGTTGATGCGGTAATAAAGATCGTGTCTGAAAGAACCGCCTTTAACCATTTCGAGCATGTCGCGGTTGGTGGCGGCAATAATACGGCAATCAACGGCAACCGGCCTGGTGCCGCCGACCCGGTAAAACTGTTTTTCCTGCAACACTCTGAGCAGTTTAACCTGTGTGTTTAGAGATGTTTCGGTTATTTCATCGAGAAAGATGGTTCCCTGGTGGGCGATTTCGAAATAGCCTTTTTTTTGTGCCGCCGCGCCAGTAAAGGCACCCTTTTCGTAGCCAAAAAGTTCGCTTTCGATTATCGAGTCGGGCAAGGCGCCGCAGTTAACGGGTATAAAACTTTGTCCGGCCCGGTCGGAAAGAGAGTGAATGGCGTGGGCAACCAGTTCTTTACCGGTGCCGCTTTCGCCCTGGATCAGCACCGAAAGAGTGCTGCCACTGATGCGCTTCAGGCACGCGAACATCGAGCGCATGGTTTCGGATTTTCCGATGATGCCGTTGAAGGAGATTTCTGCCGCGTTTACGGCTGTTTCTTCGGCGGGGTCGGCTTCGACACTGCAGACCCTGGCTGGCGATAGCTCGATAACCCTCTTGCGGGCGATGTTGCTGAACCATGTCGGCAGAAAATCGACAAGCTGCTGTATTTCGTTTTCGAACAGCCGCAGGCGGCGGCCTTCCTGCCAGACAAAAGTGGCGACTTCTTCTTTGGCGACGCTGTCAGCCTGGTCGCCGAATTTTTCGACGAGCTGCTTCATGACCATGAGGTAGGGAAGATGCCGGTCGGCAATCTGTGGGGCCGCGTCGTCTTCGAGGCCGATGTCGGCAAGTATCCTGCGGCGCATTTCGGGTGGCATCGCCAGCCCGAAATTCACCGCAAGCTTACTTGAACTGTCAGATTTGAGCTGTTCGAACAGCGCATCGACCTGTTTAAGAACCGCCGGCGAGAATTGTGCGAGAAAGTCGCCGGTCAGTTCTTTGAGATTTTCACTTTTTGTCATCAGCTCTTGGGGTAAGCAGTTCGGCAGGGATGGTTGCTTTCAGTCTTCTGAGAAAGTTGATGGCAACCTTGTCACCGGGATTGGCTTCGAGCGATTTGAGGTAGGCGGCTTTTGCTTCGTCATTCTTGCCGGTTTCCATTTTAACACGGCCAAGCCAGCTCCAGGCTTCAGCATCCATGGTGTTGGCTTCGGTAGCTTCGACAAACAGCTGGGCAGCTTCGTCTTTGTTTTTCTGGCTGTAAAGCAGGTAGCCCCATTTTCTCAGGGCGATGGCGAGGTAAGCGTTGGCGGTTGATTTTTTCTTTGTTTCGGGGAATTTCTTGAGGAATTCGCGCCAGGTTTCGGCTTCGCGCGAGAAGAAGTTCATGCGGTGCAGCAGCATGGCTTTTTTGAAGATGAGTTTTTCTTCATCTTCTGGTTTTTTCTCAAGGAGATAGCCGACCTTCATCAGTTCTTTTTCGATTTTGGCGCGCTCAGACTGGCCAAGCTTGAGTTCTTCGCGGGTCTTGGGGTCAATGCGACCAAGAATACGCATTTCGGCAAGTGAGGCGTTGCATTTGCTGCAAAAGTCTTTGTCTGCAGGGTTTTCGGTGTTGCAGTCGAGGCAGAGGTTGAGTGCCAGATTGCAGCTTTTGCAGCTGGCGGCATCGGCGGCATTGATCGTTTTGCATTCGTAGCAGACATTGCGCTGAGCAAAAGCGCTGTCACTGGCAAAAAGGCAGAAAAATACGGCGAGAAGCATGAACATGCAGAAATGCTTTGTTCTAGAGCGCAGAGAAATAGTCATGATACACTCCATCGGTTATTGGAATCAGCTCAGCTGCCTCACAGGCCTTTTCGCTCAGTAGAATGCGACCAGGCTGGAGTGAAGCAACGGTTTTCAGGACAGAAGATATAACGTCTTTGTCGGGTTTGAAATCGCCCTTTTTAAAAATACACCATTCACGACCGTCATGGCAGGCAAGAAAAGTATTGCCTTTGTGAAAAATTTCGTGGGTTGCCGGTTTTACATGTCTGAATACAGCGTAGTCGGCACCCAGATAGGCACGATGCAAAAAATAAGATGGCGGCAGTGGAATCCCGAGAAATGGAAAGAGATTCAGCCCGGCAATATCGTCGGGGTGCAGCACGACCCGCTCATTTCGCAGAACTTTGCCGTGCTCGGCGGCTGAGACATCAACGTAGTGGTAACGGCGGTCGGGCTGCATGCCGAGCATCGCGAGTTCTTCGTCTGTCTGGGCGCGGTCAGCAAAGAGAATCATACCGGAACATTCGCGTTTTCTGGCTTCACGTGCCAGGCCCTCATGTAGCTGTCTGGCTACCTGCGGATAGCGGTAGTTCTCATGAATCCGCCAGGCAATTACGGATGCTTCACCGGTTGGCAGTTTGATCATGTCGGCATGGGCAAAAATAACCCCGCCATAGGCTAGAACCCATGAAGAGCCGGGGCTTCTGACCACGATCTTGGCGTGCATTTTGCATGTGTCACTGCGATCGAACCAGGAGCCTTCAAGAGTTTCGGCGCAACAATGCATGTCGGCAACCGACTCGGGATCTTCTTCGTATGAAAACGCTCTGAATTCAAGTTTTTTGAAAATTTCCTGCATAATCTGTTCCTGTAGTTATGCCTTTATCATTAACGGTTCCGGGCTAAAAAAGTCAAGCGTTCAGCAACATCTGTTAATGGTTGCCACAATCGGGTCGATAGATGCGATGACGTGCCATCTTTTTTGTAGAGGTAAAGATTTTGGACAGGTTCTGGGAAGCGTTGCCCCACATGCTTGGCGAAGTGATCCTCGTCAGCATGTGGATAATCATGATTATGTTCTGGCGTGCCCTGGTCGGTTTTATGGCAAGAAAATCAGGCTCAAATGAGGGGACCTTCTGGGGGACAATTTCGTTGCCCGGGTATCTTCTGGCCGCGGCTTTGCCTTTTTATGTTTATTGCCGGTTCAGGGATTTCGACTTTTTCAGACCAGAAGTCTTTGCTTTGGCACAATTGCTTCTGAACGCCTCTCTGGGTCTTCTTGTCGGTGAAATTCTTTTCTTTGGCGCGTTGAGAAGCTACTCCCGTCGCAAAGCCGGGCAGGAATTTCCTGGGATTTTTCGGCAGCTGATTAAAGGCATCGTTTACCTGATTCTCATTCTCTCGTTTCTCTCGAACACTTACAAAATCGATATTACACCGCTGCTGACAACTTCGGCGGTTTTTACCATGGTTCTCGGTCTGGCATTGCAGGACGTGCTTGGTAACCTGTTTGCCGGCCTGTCGGTGCATATTTCGCCGCCATTCAAGATTGGTGACTGGATCAAAATCAACGGCTTCTTTGGCCGGGTTGAGGAATCCAACTGGCGTGCCACGACTCTGCGGCAGTCTAATACCGGCCTGGTAGTAATTCCGAATAACCAGATTTCGAAAAACGAGATCGTTAACTTTTCGGCGGCCGATGGCTCGATGTTCTACGATATTTCCATCGGTCTGCCTTATGATGTTTCGCCGGAAAGATTGCGGAGGGTTCTCCTTGCTGCGACCAGTCAGGTTGAAGAGATTTACCAGCGGCCCGCCCCGGCGGTTTCACTGATTGAATTTGCCGACTCAGCAATCAATTATAAAATTACCTTCAGGCTTTCGAATGATGCGAGCCCTGGTTTGACAGCGAGTCGTCTGGCTTCGAGGGTATGGTATCAGCTCAAACGAGAAGGAATTTCGATTCCGTTTCCGATTCGTGATGTTTATCTGCATCACGAAAAGGATGATCACGACAAAACGATTGAACACCGTCTGAATCTTATCGGCGGCATCGACTTTCTGGCGGCTCTCGATGGCAAATTGCGCAGGTTCGTTGCTGAGCGCCTTGAAGAATGCTGGTATGAAACCGGCGAACACATTGTGACTGAAGGTGCCTTCGATACTGACTTTTACATCATCGACCGGGGCCATGTTCAGGTGTTTGTTGCGACCGCAGGGCAAAAGGCAGTTGCCGAGCTTGGCGAAGGCGATTTCTTCGGGGAAATGTCGCTGTTGACCGGTGAAAAACGTTCCGCTTCGGTTGTTGCAAAACACGAAACCAGACTTTTGAAGCTCAACCGCGACACTATGGGCAGATTATTGAGTGAGGACGCGCAACTGGCGGAGGTTCTCAGCAAAACTCTTGCCGAACGCAGCAGCAGAAACTCTCAATTGGCTGCCGACCATCATGAAACCAGGATTGCTGCTCAGAAACCGGCAGAGGAAAGCGCAGCCAGGGCGGCTTTGCTGCGCAGGATCCGCGGGTTCTTCAAGCTATGATCGCTTTTTCCTTAAAAGTTGACCGCAGGCGGGTCGGGGCTTATAATCAGGTACCCTGTTTTACTTGTGGGAGAACCGATGCAGAAAGTTTATAAAAAAGTTGTAACATCGTTTAAAATGCAGGTTAAGCGCCGCTATCTGCTTCTTTTAAAGAAGCAGGTGGTCGAAGACGGTTTGCGGCGTCGGCGTGGCGACTGCCTTGGTTGCGGTGCCTGCTGTAAGTCTTCTTTTCCGTGTCCGTTCCTTTATGAGAAATCCGGCATGTTTCTCTGCCGCATTCATGAAACCAAACCGGATGTTTGCAAGATTTATCCGTTCAACGAAGAAGACATGTTTCCGCACACAAAAGACAAGTGTGGCTATTACTTTGTCGACAAGGATTGATCATGGGCTGATCTGACCAGCGACAGCCCGTAGAGTTTGTAGAATATAAAGAGGCCGTATCACGATCGTTGATACGGCCTCTCTGCTTGCGATGGTTTGTGATAGCTTCTCAGCCGATCCGGTGGAGTTTCATCAGATTGGTGTTGCCTTTGACGCCAAGCGGAACTCCGGCGACAATGACGATAACATCGCCAGATTCTGCTATGCCAAGCTCTTTCAGAGTTTTTTCGGCCATTGCGATCATTTCGTCTGTGTTGCGTATGTCTTTGACCAGGATTGGTGTTACGCCCCAGCTCAGGGAGAGTCGGCGACAGGTCGCTTCTCGCGGCGTAAGCGCAAATACCGGAGTGGGCGGATGATACTTTGATATGTGAAGAGCGGTATTGCCGCTATGGGTGAACGGAACGATCGCACGCGCTGCAACATTCATGGCAGCTTCGCAGGCGGCATGCGCCATGACCTCTTCAATGGCGTTGCCGACTTCGGGCAGCAGATTGTTGATGCGCTCGTAATTGTCTGAACTGATTTTTTCGGCTTCGGTGGCGATAGCCGCCATCATTTTAACGGCGTCGACCGGAAACCTGCCGGCGGCGGTTTCACCAGACAGCATTACCGCATCAGAGCCTTCGACAATGGCGTTGAATACGTCGGTGGTTTCGGCGCGGGTGGGGCGCTGGTTTTCGATCATCGATTCAAGCATCTGGGTTGCGGTTATGACGGTTTTGCCGCGACGGCCGCATTTGAGCAGCAGCTGTTTCTGAACGGCCGGAACCTGTTGAATCGGCATTTCAACGCCAAGATCGCCGCGGGCGATCATCACGCCTTCGCAGTTGTCGAGAATCTGGTCGATTTCGTCGAGGGCTTCAGGTTTTTCAATTTTGGCAATAATTCGGATCTGGGCGTCGCCGATGAGTTTCTGCAGATCGATCAGATCTTTGGCTTTTCTGACAAAGCTCAAAGCCACAAAGTCGAGCTGCTGTTCAATCATGAACTTGAGGTCAGCCCGGTCTTTATCGGTGATGGTCTCGATGCTGAGAGGAATGCCGGGCATGCTGAGGCCTTTTTTGTCTTTCAGAGGCCCGCCATCGAGCACCCGGCAGTTAACCCGGTTGCCCGCAACGTTGACGACTTCGAGCATGATATTGCCGTCATCGAGCAGAACTGAATTGCCAGGTCGCAAATCTTTGGTCAGGTATGGGTATGAGGTGCCGATGCCCTGCTGAGTGCCAGTTTCATCGGGGTTTTCGCTGATGAAAAATGCATCGCCGGCATTGAGCTCGATTGGCCCGTTGGCAAATTTTCCGACCCTGATTTTTGGTCCGCAGAGATCGCCAAGAATGGCGGTAAACCGGCCGGTTTTTTCTGAGGCCTGTCTGATGGTTTTGATGGCGGCCAGATGGCTTTCGTGGGTGCCATGCGAAAAATTGAGCCGGAAAACATTAACACCGGCCATTATCAGCTGTTCAACGGTTTCCGGGGCTGCGGAGGCGGGGCCAAGGGTCGCTACTATTCTGGTCTTTTTGTTATTCATAACTCACCTGCCATCATGAAGATGTAATGCCGTCAACATACACGCAACTTCTCAGGTATGCAAATTTTCACCAGATAAAAAATAGTTGCTGTTAAGTCTTTGACCTGCCGATAGACATAGGGAAAAATTATAAATTGTTGCCATATACAGGAGGCAAATCATGAAAAGGCTTGTATTGACCGGGTTTCTGGCGCTTTTTCTGACTGTTCCTGCTTTTCCGCTTTCGTTTGACGCCCTGCCGGGCTATCAGGACGAAGGAATGAAGCTTTATGTCCGCGGAACCGGAAAACTCCAGGAAAGAAATTACGTCGAAGCGGTAACCGACCTCACGCGAGCGGTAAAGCTGCGCCCGGATATTGCCGAGGCTTTTCACAACCTTGGGTTTGCCTTCGAGAAAACCGGTGATTTGAGAAATGCTGCCAGGGCCTATGAAAGGGCTCTCAGTCTCAAGCCGAATTATCCCTCGGCTTTGAACAATCTTGGCTATCTGCTTGCCACGACCGAAACCGACCCGGCAAAGGCTGTAATGCTCTGCCAGAAGGCGGTTGAGCTACAGCCAAATTCTCCGAGTTTTCATGATTCTCTTGGCTGGGCGCTTTATAAAGCCGGCCGGCATGGCGAGGCCAGCACTCATTTCAATGCCGCCATCCGTCTTGAGCCAGGTTTTTTCAAATCACATTTTAATCTGGGTCTGGTTGAGTTTTCGGCCAACAATATCAGTGCGGCCGCTGGGCATTTTCGCAATGCTATTCAGCTTAACCCGAATTATCTGAAAGCCTATGTGCCTCTTGCCGATTGCTATGAAAAAATGAAAGACGATGCCAAAGCTCTGCATGTCTATCGTCAGGCTCTGGCCAAAGCTCCTGATTCTGATCCGATCAAAAGGCATCTTGAGAAGAAAGTTAAGAGCCTGACGACCGAAACGAAACGCTTTTATTTCAGCAATGTCAAAAAGATGCAGGGCAGCTCAAAACTACAGGACTTTTTGAACCGAAAGGGCAAATCGGGATCACTTGGTTCAGCCTATAATGTTGCCGCAACACCCGCCGAGACGAATACGAGTTTTACACCGGTCAGTGCCGTCGAGCAGCCGGTTGCGGTTTTTGATTCTGCGACCACTATGGCACCTGTGCCGGTGGCACCTTCCATGACTGCGGCCGCACCCATGATGGCCGATCCGTTCAGCCGGGCAAACATTGTCGCAAGGAATGAACGCGACACGAATACAGTTGCCTCTTCGTATTCGGCTTCTTCTGTGAGAATGTCGGCCGCCCCGCGCGAAATCTCGGTTAATCAGGAACGCGAGCTTGAAAGAAAATACTCGCTCAGTAAATCATATCTCGACCGTGGTCTCGTGTCTGAAGCCGCCGCCGAACTGAATTACATTATCAACAATGCTCCCGAAACCACTATGGTATCACGCCAGGCCCGTAATCTGCTGTTGCGTGCCCGCAAGCAGATGGAGCAGAAGAGCACGTTGAAGGCTCAGACTCACATGGATATGGGCAAGGATTTCTTCAGATCCGGGCAGTATTCGCTGGCCGAAGCTGAATTCAGCAAGGCTCTTAGTCTGAACCCTGAGAATGCCGAAGCTTACAAGGACATCGCTCTGCTCTGCTACAATCAGGGCCGCTACCAGGATGCCTACGAAAAGAGCAAAAAGGCAATCGCTCTCGATCGCACGCTCAAAGAAGCCTATGTCGTTCTTGCCTCTCTCTACGCGAGAAAGGGCCGCCCGGACGATGCGCTTCGCACCCTGAAAATGGTTAAGGAAGTTTCAGGCCGCCGTGATGCGGTCGATGAACTGGCAGAAAAAATGATTGCTTCACTGTCGCCAGAATACTGATACAATGAAGATTTTCGAAGATCAGAAGATGATTGCTGGCTTTTCAGAGGCCTTTGACGGTGACCTGTCTTTTTATAATATGCCTTCAGAGAGGGTTGCAGAGATCTGGCAGAATCTGCCGGTCGTCAAAGAGAATGCCATGGCCTGGCCGACCTACGGCCACCAGGTTCATCAGGACCGGGTTTTTCAGGTCACTGAGGCTACTCCGCTTTTTTTGACCGAGAAGACTGATGGTCTGATTACCAATCTGGCTGACCGGCCAATCGGTGTATTTTCGGCTGACTGCCTGCCGCTTCTCATCTGGTGTGATCGGGCTGTTGCGGCTGTTCACGCCGGTTGGCGCAGTGCCTGCATGAACATTGCCACCCGCGCGGTCGAAAGGTTTTCGGAACTGTTTCAGGTTGAGCCTGCCGGTTTGAAGGCTATTATCGGGCCCTGCATCGGCCAGTGTTGCCTTGAAATGGGCGACGAGGTTTATCACCAGTTTGTCGAAGCCGACCCTGTATGGCAGAAATTTTTTAAGAAAAATGGCAAGTGGCATCTCGACCTGCGCGGATTGAATCGCTGGCAGCTGCTGCAGGCGGGTGTTCCAGAAGCCGGCATCAACGATTTTGATCATTGCACCTACTGCAGCGAAAAGCAATTCTTTTCGTTCAGGCGTCAGCGTCAGCGGAATGGCAGCATGTTTTCTTTTATCGTCAGGAAGAGCAGATGAATTTTCTTTTAACGCTAATAAGTTTCTGCACCTTTGACGATGGTTTAGGTGAATATTGTCAAGTTACTCTGAAAAGGAGATAAACCTTATGTGGAAAAAGGTTGTGCCCAGAAAAGCCGGGCGAAGTTTCATGGCAGTTGCCTTGCTGCTCATGATTTTCACTCTGTTCGGCTGTACTACTGGAACCAAGAAAGATCCTGGTCTGACAGACTATGAAGCCCCGAATATCCCGCAGAATATCACTGCGGTTGGTCGTGAGCGTGCCTGTCTTCTCAACTGGTCAGCAAATACCGAAGCGGATCTGGTTGGCTATAAAATCTACCGATCTGCCAGTTCGGGCGGTCCGTTTACCCTTATTGCTACCATCGGTACTCAGCCGGCCCCTTCCTACCTCGACAACGATCAGCAGAATGGTCTTGTGAATGATCAGTATTATTTCTACAAGCTCTCTGCTTTCGATACCCAGGGCAAGGAATCAGACCTTTCACGCACCAATGCAATTCAGGTGCGCGCCGGTCTGCCGACTGAAATGAGACCCCCCAGAGTTGTAAACATCAAGGCAAGAGCTTCTACCGAAGCAGTTTACGTCGCCTGGGACAAAGTAACCTCAAGCCACATTAAGGGATACAACATATATCGCGGCCTCAGCACCAGTGCCGGTGGCGTTACCTGGGTTTCTTCAGTACCCCAGGATACACCGGGTCTCGTGGATACTTCGATCAGTAAATCGTCAGCTGAACAGTATACTTACATTGTGCGCTCGTTCAATGAAAACTATACTGAAAGCGAAAATTCCGACCCGATTCAGGTCACTCTCAAGTCTGGTGATGACACTATTCCGACTTCTCCTTACAATCTGTCAGTCAGCAACGATGTTGACCCGGTTATCAGCTGGAGCAAGCCGACAGTTAATGAAGACGGTTCGAACATTTTCCAGGGCCAGAATCCGACCCTCGATCTTGACAGCTATCTGATTTTCCGTGCCAATTCAAATGATGGTTTGTTTTCGCTGATCGGTATCGTTGAAGACAACGGCACCGCCAACCTTACCCAGAGCTTCAAGGATATCAACGGCACTTCATACAATCTGTTCGCCGTCAGAGTTGTTGACCGCAACGGCAATATCAGCAAGATGAGCTCGATCACCACTCAGGCTTCAGATGCCGACATTCCCGCAGTGCCTGCCAACGTTAAGGGCTGGTCTTCGAGTGCTACTGAATCGGGCATCAAACTTGCCTGGGATTCAAGCCGCAACGCGGTCAGCTATAACGTGTATTTCTCTACCGTTGCCGACGGTGGTTATACCAAAATGCTGACTGGTCAGCCGCAGTGGACAGAAGCTTCGCCTTACGTAATCAATTCTTTCCCGAGTTCTTACAATCAGAACCCCGACAAAAAGGGAATGAAGCTTGAGTTTGGTGTTCCCTACTTCTTCAAGGTGTCTGCAGTGAGTTCATCCGGTAAGGAAAGCGAGCTCAGTCCTTATGTGAAAGCCTACCCGGGCGGTATGTTCGTTGCGATTCTCGAAGGTGAAAACCCGAACTGGGAATTTGATGATGCTGCCAATGACAACCTGAATCATTTCTATGTCGTTTACAGCTCAAAGGAATACCCCAAGGTCGATTATTTCTCTGGCGCCGGGGTTGCTCTGCTCGTGCCTTCGACTGTAGGCGTGCCCGGAACTGGCGACCAGTTCAGGTATGGTGCCGGAACCCTTTTCTCGTCTGATTACTTCAGACTGCCTGCCCCAAGCACCGGTGCTTATCGTTACAATGTCTATGCCTATTACTACCCGCACACCACCAGTGGTAACTGGCGCGTGTCGATTCGCGAAAACGGCATTCTCAGCAGCACTCTACTGGAGAAGGACATCAGCGGTTACAGCTCTGTTAACAAGGGGCGAACTTCGGTCGCTCTCGGCCAGATTCAGATCAATGGCGGTCTTGCCGGTATCGATATCGATCTGACTGCTATCAGTGCCGGAGCCGGTGGCAATGCCACTCTGTTCTTTGACGGCCTGGTATTTGTGAGAGTAATGTAACGCAATTTGAACGTTAAAAAGCCGCCGGTCAGTATGATCTGACCGGCGGTTTTTTTTCACAAAAATTGCCCGACAGTTTAATTGAATTTGCCTGTTACGGATGTTATAATTTTACCGCACTAAAATCACAGCGGAGGCATTATGCATCTGAAACATCAGCGCTCAGGCGCTTTGATAATTTTTCTCTTCGTTCTGGCGTCGTTAGTCGCCCCTTGCTTCGCCCAGGAAACTCCTGCGGCTGCACCCAAAGGCAACCCTGAAGACGTGCTGGCTGAAGTTGGCAGTGACAAGGTTACCCGCAGCAGTTACGACAAAGAACTGCAGAACGTCATCGACAACTCCAATCCCCAGACTGTTGCCAGATTTGCCACTCCTGATGGTCGCCAGGAATTCCTGAACCAGATGGTTGAAGTCAATGTTCTGCAGAAAAAGGCCGAACAGCTTGGTTTGAACAAGGGTGAAGAATACGAGAAAAACTTCAAGGAAATGGCCTCTTTCAGACTGGCTGCCGAAAGCCTGAACCAGACCGTAAAGGCCGTTGAAGTAAAAGAAGAAGAAGTAAAAGAACATTACGAAAAGAACAAAGACGGCTTTGTTGATCCGGCTCAGTATCACCTTTTCCAGATTTCGGTCGAGACAGCCGAAAAAGCCGTTGAACTGAAGAAGGAACTCGACGGTGGCAAGTCTTTTGTTGAACTGGCTAAGGCTAATTCCAAAGATGATGCCAAAGATAACGGTGGCGACAAGGGCTTTGTCAGCGAAGCTCAGCTCGAACCCGAAATCGTTACCACTCTCAAAGCTCTCAAAGCCGACGAAGTTTCTGCCCCGATCAAGATCGATGAAGACCTTCACATTCTCGTTAAATACAGCGAGAAAAAAGAAGGTGGCGTTAAGGCTTTTGATGCAGTGTCAGCTCAGATCCGCCGTGACGTGACCAATCAGAAGCAGCAGGCTGCCTACAAAGACGAAATGGAAAAACTCAAAAAAGAAATGGGTTTTGAAGTTAATCAGGCTGCTGCCGAGACCCTGCGTAAAGAATCTCTCACAGACGCAGAAAAGAACGCGGTTCTTTTTAAAATTGCCGGCAAGGAAGTTAAGGTTGCGGAACTCGATGAAGAACTGCAGCAGATTCCCGCCTTCATTCGTCCCCAGATTCTTGGCGGCGAAGGCCTGAATGACTTTCTTGACAGGTTTTCCGGCCGCTATCTGGCTGCTGCAAGTGCAGAAAAGAATTTTGCAGCTCTCTCAGAAAAATATCCCGACGTAATCAAGGATGTGGCCCGCCGCACCATGATTCACAAGCTTCTCTCTGACAAACTTGATGCTATCAAAATTGAAGACAAGGACATCGAAGACTTCTACCAGAAGAATCTTGCTCAGTTTGCCGTTCCGGCACAGATTAAAGCGCATCACATTCTGGTCAAGGAAGAAGCCGAAGCCAAAGAACTTCTGGCAACTCTTGAAAAAGAACCCGCCAAATTTTCTGATCTTGCCCGCGAAAAATCAACCTGCCCCTCAGGCAAAGAAGGTGGCGACCTTGGCTCATTCGGCGAAGGCCAGATGGTGCCCGAATTTGATTCTGCCTGCAAAACTGCCGAAATCGGCAAACTTGTCGGGCCGGTAAAAACCCAGTTTGGTTACCATATCATCAGGGTCGATGAACGCCAGCCCGCTGGTAACCGCAAGCTTGAAGAAGTGAAAGAGCAGATCAAAGGTCACCTGTTGCCCCAGAAACAACAGGAAGCCTTCAAAGCTTACATTGAAGAACTCAAGAAAGAATTCAGCGTAAAAATTCACCAGGAAAAGCTCTAAATTTCATGCAGAAACCGTCCTTGACAGTCGTTGACAGACTGTCAAAAAAAATATCCCCAGATTCCAACGGAGGAACCATGCAATACCTGTTATATCTGGTCTTTGCAGGTGTGGGTGCCCTCATCGGTTATTTCATTACCAATCATCTGACAAGAAAAAATGGCGAAGGCATTCTTGCTGAAGCCCGTCAGAAGGAAAAGGAAATTCTTGATGAAGCACGCGCTTCTGCCCAGACCGAGCTGCAGAAAGCTCAGAAGAAAGCCAAGGAAATAAAGGAAAAGGAGCTCAACGAGAAGAAGAACGCTGACCGCGAACTGCAGAAGCGTCGTCAGGAACTCGAAAAGCTCGAAACGCACCTGACCAGCCGCATCGAGAAAGTCGATGCCAGGGCAGAGAACCTTGAAAAACGCGCCGATTCGCTGCGCGAAAGAGAAAGCGAACTCGACAAACTCAAAAAAGACAGTCTTGAAATCATCGAGCAGCAGAAAAAGGAGCTCGAAAGAGTTGCCGGTCTGACGCCAGAGCAGGCACGCGAGCAGCTCATGAAAAAGATCGAAGACGAGCTGCAGTATGAAGTTGCCCTGAAGGTCAATGAAGCTGAGCAGAAGATCAAGAGTTCTGCCGACAAGAAGTCGCGCGAGATCCTCGCCACCTCGATTCAGCGTTGCGCTACCGACCATACGATCGACCCGATCGTAACTGTGGTCGAGCTGCCCAGCGAAGAAATGAAGGGGCGCATCATTGGTCGCGAAGGCCGCAATATTCGCGCTTTTGAAAATCTGACCGGGGTCGATGTCATCATCGACGATACACCCGAAGCAGTTGTTCTTTCGTCATTCGACCCGATCAAGCGCGAAGTTGCCAGGGTTACTCTTGAGAACCTGACTCTCGATGGGCGAATTCATCCGGCCAAAATCGAAGAGATGTATGAAAAGGCACAAAAAGAAGTGAACCTGAGAATCAAAGAAGCCGGCGAACAGACGATGCTGGCTCTTGGTATTCAGAGTATTCACCAGGAGCTTGTTGAGATCGTTGGTCGTTTGAACTACAGAACTTCTTACGGCCAGAATGTTTTGCAGCATTCGATTGAAGTAGCTAACCTGGCCAGCAATCTGGCTGCCGAAATCGGTGCCGATATTCAGCTGGCCCGTCGAGCTGGTCTGCTGCACGACATCGGCAAGGTTATCGAAAGCGATGAGGGCAACCATGCCAAACTTGGCGCTGATTTTGCCCGCAAATACCAGGAATCGCCGAAGGTGGTCAACGCTATCGCTGCCCATCACGAGGATGTGCCTTTTGAAACGCCTGAGGCTGTGCTGATTGCCGCTGCCGACGCCATATCGGCTTCCCGCCGCGGGGCCCGCAGTGAATCACTCGAAGCTTATATCAAGCGCCTGGTTGACCTTGAAACCATCGCCAAAAGCTTCAAGGGTGTTTCTTCGGCTTACGCCATTCAGGCTGGCCGCGAGATAAGAGTCATGGTCAGCCCGGATGAAGTTGACGATATCACCGCACCAAAAGTCTGCCGTGACATTGTCAAGAAAATCGAAAGCGACATGGAATATCCGGGTCAGGTAAAAGTGGTTCTGATTCGCGAAACCAGAAGTGTCGAAGTTGCTCACTGACCGCTGTTTTACGAGGTAACAACTGCCCCGGGGTTGAATTCTGACCCCGGGGCGGTTTATATTCTAAGCTATGAAAATTCTTATAATCGGCGATATCTACGGCAAGACTGGCCGTGACAGCCTGCAGCGATTGTTTCCGGCTCTGATGAGCCGTTACCAGCCGGACTGGGTTATTGCCAATGGTGAAAACGTCACTGCCGGCAACGGTCTCTCACAGAAGCACGCCAATTTTCTCAAGAGTTGCGGTGTTGACATAATTACTACCGGGAACCACGTTTTTTCGCGCTCAGACTGGCCTGAAATGCTGAAAAGTGATTTTGTACTGCGGCCTCAAAACATAGTTGCGGCAGATTACGGCGTTGGGTGCCGGGTTTTCAGCAAGCCTGGAATGGGTGATCTGGCAGTTATGAATCTTGCCGGCCGGGTGTTCATGGATGCGGCAACCTGCCCGTTCGAGGCCTTTGACCGTCTTTTTGAGGGCCTGCCGGCGGGAATTCCGCTGATAGTAGATTTTCACGCTGAGGCCACCTCAGAAAAGCTGGCTTTTTTCTGGCATGTAAATGGCCGGGCAGCGGTTGCATACGGGACCCACACCCATGTTCAGACTTCTGATGAACGTATCCTGCCGCATGGCGGCACAGCGGTCATCACGGACGTCGGAATGGCCGGGGCGGTCGATGGAGTCATCGGGGTCGACCGAAACACCGTGACCGGGCGTTTTATCAACGGGTTTTCCGACAAGTTTCTCTGTGCCCAGGCACCGGGCAAAATTGAAGGTCTGTTTGTCGAGCTGGGTGCCGACATGAAAGCGCACAAAATTGAGCGCATCAGGGTTATGGAATAGGTTTTATTCTTTTGCGTTTTCGTCGGTTTTTTTCTGACTCATTTTGAGAATATGGTTTACATAAGATGTCAGAAAATCTTCGGCCTGATACCCGTGTAAGTGCTCTATCAGCTCACCTTCGGCATATAAAAGAGTAGCCGGGAGTGTACGGATCTCTAACCGGTCGGCGAGGTCGCTTTGTTCGTCGACGTCGATTATTTCAATCAGCATCGACGCTGCGAAGCTGGCGGCCAACTTTTCGATTACCGGTTTCTGCAGGCCGCATGGCCGACACCAGGCTGCGGTGAACACCAGCATTGCTGTTCTTTTTTCGGCAATAATTTCCTGGTCAAATTTTTCTAACGTTATCATGTTTGTCTGCCTGTGTGATAAATCTGGTATTTTGAGTTTGTTTACCAGCTCAAGATACTGTATAATACCAGACGGTCGGTGAAAAATCGACTGTAAAAACGGAGATGGATATTGTTTCTTCTGCAGCTTATTGAAGCCCTTCGCAAAGTTTTACAGGGGTCCGGTGTCCCTGAGATTTTGCCTTTTCCCGCTCCGCTTGCCGAACCCTGGTGCCATCCTGACATTTTTCTCGCCATGACCGGAAATGGACTGGAAAAGTGCTTTGTTTTGCAGAATGTCGCGCTTCGCCAGACTTTTCTGAGTGATTCGGCCACGCATGGGCCTGACATGATCTGGGTCTCAGGGACCGGACGAAATGTTCCTGATGAACAGATTTTCATGATTCTGGCGGCGATAAAAAACGAGCTGCTGCCCGAAAATGAATCGGCAGCTTTTTCGTTTGCCGCTGACTCTCGCCGAAAGTTCTGCTGCTCAGAAACTGGCGCCACCTGGAAGATTCTCTTCTGCGGCGTTGAATGTGGCCGTCTGTTTATCTACTCTTCACTGCCTGGCTGCTGCCTGAATGATAAGCCGGCAACAGTTGTCAGCCTCAATCTCAGAAAGCTTTCGCGGTTGATTTCTGATCAGCTTGCCGAATCACCGGCATGGGCTGAAAATGTGCCTTTTTCTTCTCTGCTGGCCAATTACGCCTGGACGCCATCAGCAAAAAACTGCGATGCAGCCGTTGCCAGAGAAGATCTCCTGCATGACCTTCCGGGGGACAGTTCAGACCCGGAAAAATTCTGTCGCCTTCTTGGGGCTTACAATCAGTATTCCTGGCTGATTGCCGGCGACCATGATCTTCAGGCAGAATGTAACCGTCGTCTTCAGAAACTGCTTGAATCCATGCAGAGGTCTGCCCAGAAGCCAGTTGCAGAGCTAAACCGGTCTGGAGCATCAGATGTGCTGTAAAAGAGTCTTTACCATTCTTGCGGCTTTGCTGCTTTGCCTGGCTCAAGTTGCGCCGGTGGCGGCATCTGAAAAGGCCGTAGTCGCATCGTTGTCTGTCGACAGCCTCTTTGACAGCATGGAAAAATGTGCCGACCAGATCAATGCCATTTCTGCCAGCGTAGTTCTGCAGAATTCCGCCGCCAGCAAATCGGTGACACTTTCGATAAAAAGTCCGGACAAGTTCGCCATAATTTTTGCCGATGGTTCGGTAAAGGCTCTATTTAACGGTAAAAACCTCTGGATATACGTTGTGTCGATCAATGAGGTGTTCTATCATTTTTCTGAAACCGGTGGTTTTTTCGGGTCATATTATTCCTGGTTCAACCCGAAAAAGCTTTTTACCAACCTTACCCGCAAGACTTTATTCACCTTTTTCCGTGTCGAGATGCTGAAGGCCGAGGAGCTTTCCGACTCAGAAACGATATATCATCTCAAGTTCAATCCGAAAATGGAATCGGTTTTCAGATCGGTTTTCGATGTCGGGCACTATGAAATGGCTTTTTCCAGCCGAACCTATCTGCCATCGCATGTGGTGGAGTTTGACCGCAACGGCCAGGAACGCGGACGTCTGCAGGTGGTTGAATACAAAATGAACGACGATATTGCCGACAGCTTTTTTGACTTTGTTGTTCCAGATGGAGTTGCCATGGTGCCGGTGACGGTTGTGCTGGCCCAGAAGCTCGAAGAATACGCCGATGCCGTTGTCCAGAAGCTTGGTCAGGCCGCCGAAGAACTGAAAAATCGAATAATCAACTGGAGTTTCTGAAAATGCCGGAATTCAGAAAAAAACTGACAGCCCGTGAAATCGAAAAGGGCGCCATCTGCTGGGAAGCATCTCAGGATGCCGATGTAAAGTCGGTGATCCCGGCCAGTCTTGTTTTTAACATGATGCTCGGCGAACAGGAGATAGCCAACCTCTCAGTAGAATGGGAAAAGCGCAGTCTGTTCGTTGGTGAAGCAATAGCCACAGCTGCAATTGATTCGGAGATTGTTCTCAGCAATTCGCGCGAGCGTGGTTCTGTGGTCAACTGTCATATTTTTGCGCCGCAGGAAAAAATGGCGATCAGAAAGCGCCTGTCGCATCAGGAGCACAGCGGCCGTTATCTCAAGTGGTTTGCCCGTGAAGATGAGCTTTATACCCGCATGTTCTCTCTGACAGAGGGTTTTGAAATCGAAATTGGCGGCAAGAGAATGAAGGGGCGTGCCCCGGATTTTGAAAAGCGCAAACTGATGATTGGTGACCTTCTCAGGGTATTTTCGCCTGGTGATGATCTGTTGATCAAATGGAAAACCCAGGAAATACCGGTGCTTCTTATCAAGCGCGATGACCCATCGGAAAAAGCCCAGCTCGATGGCACCACACCATTGCGTTCTCTCATAACCAGGCTGCTTGCCCGGCCGCTTGGTGAATTCAACGAGGGTGAGGTTAAAGGGCTGATCGTTCTTCTTGAGGAAAATAAAAAACTCTGGGAGCGCATCGTCACCATGCAGGAAGAGAACCGTCGCCTCAAGGAACAGGTAAACATGATCGAATCATTGTTCGAACAGTTTACTTCAAATTCGTTTTTCAATTCGAAAAAAGAGTTTGAACTTTGGGTTGCTGCGCATATCAACATGTTTGAAAAGGGTTTGCGCGTTATCCACAGAAATTATTCGGTTACTTTGAGCAATGAGCGCAAAAGACGAATTGATCTGCTCTGCCAGGACCGCAAAGGGGTGCTGGTTGTGGTTCAGATTCTCTACAGTCCTGAGCCGGTTCAGATTAATGAGGCTCTGGATCTGCTTGAGCATCTGCGTGCCAACACCAGCTCCTTTGGCAGCGAGTTAACGAGCGGGCAGTTCAAGTCGGCAGACTTGAGAGGCATGATAATCGCGAATTACGAGCGCACCGATCTGGTCGAGCAGTGTCTGCAGAAGCAGGTTAAGCTGTGTCTGGTAAAAAGCGGTTGTCTGATTGATGTTCTGGAGTGATATTTTTTGAAAGAGCAAGAAAACAACCAGTGGTTCGATGAATTAAGGCGTCAGCACCTGAAGGGCGCGACCCGTAACCCGGGAGCGGCCGCCCTGATGTCCTTTTTTGTCATGGGTCTCGGGCAAATTTACGCTGGCCACATCGATCGTGGAATAATGCTGATGGCCATTTATTTTGGCGGCATTTTTTCTGCTTTCAGTGTGTATAACGGTGGCATCGTTCATAATGCGGTAGTTCCCCTGCTGGGAGCGCATCTGATGGTTGTCATCAGCTATTTCTTTTCGGTGGTGTTCATTCTGTTGTGGATCTACAACATCAAAGATGCATACTACCTTTCACTGTTCAGCAGTTTTCGTGACTGGTTCGAAGTTGAGCGGGTTCTTCTGCCGGTTCTGCAAAACACTTCCGGTAGTCTTATCGCCGCCCCTTCATCCACAGCGGGCCTTCTGACACATTCTGAAGAATCGGCAGCGGCAGTGGAGCCGGCTAAAAAGATTGTGCGCGCGCATGAA
Organism: Candidatus Rifleibacteriota bacterium; assembly: GCA_024710355.1. GTDB lineage: Bacteria > Muiribacteriota > Ozemobacteria > Ozemobacterales > Ozemobacteraceae > Rifleibacterium. The sequence continues at coordinate 70,216 of JANJUX010000056.1, read as the reverse complement.
GATGCGGATGTCGTAGAAGTTTCGCCGGTTATGGCAAAAGATGCGGTCAAAGATCCAGACAAGGATGTGGAAGACGATGAAACCCTGGAACCAGGACAGGTAGCCTATTCCGCTGACTTCGGTGCAATGCGTATGCACAGCCAGTCCTGGAAATTGTATCTCGGGCTTGCCGCCATTTTTATTCTGGTTGGTATCTGGCTTGAAAAGCGTGGCGAAAGGATTGAATCAGAACAGAACACTCTTTTTGCCGTTGCTGCCGAGATCCCTTCCGGCAGACGCAGCGCCAGAGAACTTGTGGCTGATCTGTCGACAGCTGTTCAGGTTGCTGAGCCGGCAGTGGCACCTGAACCGGTGGTCTCGCCGCAACAGACCGCTCCAGCGGTCGTTGTGCCGGAGTCCCGCCCCCTTTCTGACTCCGCTCCCGCGGTTGCGCCTGAAACAAGTCCTGCGGCCGTCGAATCAGAGCCCGCAATTGTTATATCGCCTTTTGCTGAAGGCATGGAATTTGTAAAATCCGGCGACTATCCCTCTGCCGCCGCCTTTTTTGCCACAGCACTCGGAACGACTGAGCCGGACAAGGCTCAGTGGCGCGTTATACTGAACTCTTTCTATCGCGCCGAAGCGATGGCCGATTACGAAAAATATCTGCGTCGCTACCTGGAAACCTTTTCTGATGATGCTGCAGCCTGGTTCAATCTTGGCAAAATGCTCTATGACCGTTCTGAACTTGCCCAGGCGGCTCAGGCAATTGTACGTGGTCTGCGCTCAGAACCAGACAACGTCAGAGGTAATTTTCTGCTGGGCTCTATTTACATAGATCTCAAACTGTTTACTGAATCGGTAACTTACCTTGAAAAGGCGCTGGCGCTTGAACCGCTGAACGTCGAATGCAATCGTCAGCTGGCAAGGGCGCTCAATGCTTCAGGCAAGGCCTTTGAAGCAAGAAGATACTTTCAGAGAATTCTCAGTCTGGTTCCTGATGATCTTGAAGCCTCGCAGGCACTGGCTGGTGGTCAGGCCACAGGTTCCGGAAGCGGCGATGCCAGGGTTCTTATAGTTCAAGGAAAGGGTGAAGGGCGTCTGGTAGAGAAGCAGGCGGTTGATATTCCCGAGGCCCCGGTTTCCGGAAAAGTGCTTTTTGAGGCTTCTGTGGGTCAGACTGTCAATACCCCTCCGTCCGCGGTTCCACTACCGGTCTCGCCACCTTCACCCGCGCCGGTGCAGGTTGCAGTTGCTCCAGTTTTGCAGATTGAGTCCAAAAAGGCCCCTGATGCGCCAGTGACGCCGCCGCCTCCAGTGCCTGAAAAGATACCAGATGATCCTTCAGCAGTACCAGGCGGTCTGCCCAGGCCGGCAGGTGTCGAATTATACAGTCGACCCGAGAATCAGCAGCAGAACAAGACGGATGCTGCTCCAGTGGTTCCGGTACAGCCAATAGTGGTGCAGGCAGTACCTGCGGCCGTTGTTGAAAAAAATGCGGCGCCGCCAGCGCAGACAGCTGAAGTTAAGCCCGTGAAGGCGAAAGAACCTGATGAAGGCGGTTTTATGAATGCCGTCGCCCAGGAACCAGATCAGCAGTCGATGCGGCGCAAGATTGAGGAATTTCGCAAAAAAGGCGCTGCCGAGTTTTCGCGCGGCAACTGGGAAGCGGCACTTCCGCATTACCTTGAGGTTCTCAGGCACAAAAAGGATGCGCAGACCTATGATATGATCGGGGTAATTTTCGAAAAGCTGTCAATGCATAAAGACGCCTTTGACGCAATTGAGCATTCATACCAGCTTGGTCGGCGTGATTCGGTAACTCTTACCAGACTCGGCCGTCTTGCCGAAACCACCGGGAATTACGTTAAAGGTGAAAAGTATCTGCAGCAGGCGCTGCAGAAAAGCCCGCACCGGGTCGACCTGCGCATCCGCTACGCCAAATGCCTTGAAGAAAATGGCGACAGGGCAAAGGCGATTGCCGAACTCGAAAAAATTGCCCGCGCCGGTGGCGATTCGTATGCACTCAAACGCCGGGCTGAACTGGAAATAAGCCGGATCAGGTCATCGGGAAAATAAGGAATATAAATGCCAGAATCTACCTTTGAAGCACTTTCTCAGGAAATAGCCACTTTCAGAGAAACCCTGGCCACAATGCAGAGCGTGCTGGCGGCTGTTCAGCACCCTGACGAAAGCCGGAACAGAATCGTCGATCGGCTTGATGATCTCGAAAATATCGTGCTGACGGTTGCAGCGGTGAGCCCTCAGATTGGGCCAAAAGCCAGAAAGGCTTTTGAAAACCTGAAAGCCGCACTTGAACTCGATCCGGTGGTCAGCCCTGCGACGATTCCCATGCTTAACAGCAGACTTACAGCCCAGGCGGAAAATATTGCCAGACGGGTGGACGGTCTGCTGCACTCTAATTCCGACGCTGCTCCTGGCCAGACACAGGCAGAGGGCATTATTCGTGCCCAGGAAGAGGAGAGAAAAAGAATTTCGCGGGATATTCACGACGGCCCGGCGCAGACACTTGCGAGTCTGACCATGCGCATAGATTACTGTCTTGAACAGCATTCTGGCAGCCAGGGACTTGTAAGCGAACTTCAGGAGCTTAAAGATTCAGTCATCAGAAGTCTCAAGGATATCCGCAGGTTCATTTTCGACCTGCGACCGATGGCGCTCGATGATCTCGGGCTTATTCCGACGCTGGAACAGTTTATCAGTGGCTTCAAGGCGCGCACTGGCATTCCGGTGTATGTAGAAGTCGAGGGTGAACGGGCCAAAATGTCGGGTGAAAAGGAACTGGCGGTTTTTCGTGTCATTCAGGAGGCCGCCAATAACGCGGTAAAGCATGCCGAGCCGGCCTCAGTTCATATTTTTCTCAATTATGACGAGGCCAGAAGTCGCCTGGCGGTCGTGGTTAAAGATGATGGCAGTGGCTTTGACGTTTCGGAGATTCGCAAAAAATACGGCACTCTCAAGAAGCTGGGCCTGATAAGTATGGAAGAGCGGGTTCGTTTTGCCGGTGGCGAGTTTCACATCGTTTCCGACTCTGGCACCGGAACGGTTGTTTCTTTCTGGGTTCCAATCTGACCTCAGGAGTTTGCAATGCTCCCTAGAACCCTGCAGGGAAAACTTATTTTTCTTTTTGTCTCTCTGATTTTTATCACGAACGCTTTTCTGGCGATTGCAGCCTTTTCGCGCGAGCAGCTTGCCATTTCAGAGGATACCATGAATTCGGCCAACTCTCTGGGGCGAATTTTGCAGAAACCGGCTGAGCAGTTTCTTCTTCATGGAGATCAGAGCGTAATTGACCATATTTATTCCAACCGGTCGGGTAATTCAGCGGAGCTGATGCTTACTGTCTATGATGAGAACTGGTGGAAAAGATGGGGCGATGAGCCGAGAATCCCGGCTGGCGGTTTCCCTGAGCTGGCTTTGATGAAGGGTGGGGAATCTCATACAGGTAACGGAACGACATATCGTGAGTTTTTTTTTCCGATCGTCGCCGAAGGCAGGGTTCTTGGTGCAGTCGGGGTCGGGGTGCCTCCGATCTGGCAGAATAAAAACAGTAATACGGCCTCAGATTTTGCTTCTCTGATGTTGCTGAGCATGTTTGTGGGTATATTGGTCGCTGTTTTTGCCTCACGCAGCATTCTTGAGCCTCTTGGCGACCTGATGCATGGCATAGAAGAGTTTGGTCGCGGCGATTATTCTGTCAGAGTTGGTGCCGCCGGAGCCGGTGAGCTGAAAGAACTGGGCGATTCCTTCAATAGAATGGCTCTGACCGTTCAGGAAACCTTCAAGGAAAACATGCAGAGAAACCGGGCCATCGACGAAAAACTTCAGGAACTATGGGAAATTTACGAGTTGATGCGCAAGGTGACACTCGATAATGAATTCGCAGTTATTCTCGAAAAGTTTCTTGAAAAGGCGCAGACACTTTCTTTCAGTTCGTTCGCTCAGATTGTTCTTCAGAACCGTCGCACGCTCAGGTTCGAGGAAGTGGTTAATGTTGCGGCAGTGAAAAGCCCGGGTCAGGATGCTATTGAAGGGGTTGTTAACAACTGCTTCATAAGTAAGACCCTGCACGAAAACCTCGTGGATGGCATATCGCTCATTGGCGTGCCTCTGCTGTCAGGAAGCCGGATGAACGGTGTCATCATTCTCGCCAAAAATGATTCTGGCGGCTATTCAGAAGGGGTGCGCCGCTTTCTTGAGACTATTGCTCCGGTTCTTGCTTCGATTATTGAAAATGCCAGTCTGTATGAAGAGCTCTCTGACTGGAACCAGCGTATGAAGAACATTCTCGCCAGTATCAACCAGGGGCTGGCAACACTCGACCGGAATCGAAAATTTCTGGTCGTGAACGAACGCTTTCTGGGGATGTTTGGCATGACCTCGTTTGATACCGGTTCGCGTGGCTTCAGAGAATTTTGTGATCAGATTCCCGACAGAAAATTTGCCGAAGCGATGCATGATGAGACAGCTGCCTTTTTTGAGAGGATTTTCAGCACTGCCGCCAACGACTCCAGAATTCACAGGGTGATTGAATATAGTGCCGGCACTCTTTTGCGCCAGTTTGCCATAAACCTTTTGCCACTCCGGGCCGGCAATGAAATCAGGGGCGCGGTTCTGGTAGTAGATGACGTGACCGACCAGAAGAAGTTCGAACAGCAGATGATAGAGGCCGAAAAATGGGCGGTTCTTGGCAGACTTGCCGCTTCTGTCGCTCACGAAATACGCAACCCGCTGGTCGCTATCCGCAGCCTTGTCGAAATCATCGGCGAAGAAGTTCAGGGTGACCTTAAAGAGCACGCGAACGTCGTTATTGGTGAAGTGCTGCGGCTGAACAGGGTTGTTGCGGAGCTTCTCAGCCTTGTGAAGCCTGAGGCGGCCAATCTGAAAGTATGTAGTCTGGTAGAAATTATCAATGAACTTATTCTGCTGATAAAGCATGAGGCAGCAAAAAATGAAATCAGCCTGCGCCGGCATTTTCCTGAGGGCGATTGTCTTGTCAGGGTTGATGCTGAGAAGATCAAGCAGGCGGTTTTAAATCTTGTTCTGAACGCCTTTCAGGCGGTTGGGCGTTGTGGCACGGTCGAAATAAACGTTGAACGTCTGCCGGAATGGCTCGTAATCAGGGTGAAAAATGACGGGCCGATGATAGAAGAGACCCTTCAGCAAAGGATTTTTGAACCTTTCTTCACGACCAAGGCAACCGGAACCGGGCTTGGCCTGGCAATCACCCGAAAAATTGTCGAACTGCATCGCGGAAAAATTGAATTTGACTCTGAGCAGAAAATGACGGAGTTTAGAATATTCCTGCCGAATGGAGCGGAAAATGGCGCGGATTAATCAGAGAAAAGGTAGATCACCGAGCATTCTTATCGTCGACGACGAAGAATCGGTTCTTTACACGCTTGAGGCGGTGCTGAAGCCAGAAGGTTATGTTGTCAGCAAGGCCTCTTCGGCAGAAGAAGCCATGGCGGTGTTTCTGGCAGGAAATTTTGATCTGGTCATTACCGATCTGACCATGCCCGGCGATTCGGGTATGGTGCTGCTGGAACGTCTGATCGCTGAGCGGCCCGAATTGATGGTTATAATGATTACTGCCTACGGTTCAGAGGCTGTGGCGGTCGAAGCCATGAAGCGCGGGGCCTATGATTACCTGCCGAAGCCTTTTTCAAATGATGAGTTGCGCCTGACGGTGAGAAGGGCTGTTGAAAAATGCCGTCTGCGTATCGAGAACCAGCAGCTCAAAGAGCAGTTGCATCAGCGCGAGGGTCTCGCAGCTCTGATTGGCTCCAGCGAGTGCATGCAGCGTGTTTACGACCTTATCGAAAGAGTCGGGCCGAATGATGTGACCGTTCTTATAACGGGGGAATCCGGAACAGGCAAGGAACTGGTGGCAAACGCTCTGCACAGTCTCAGCCCGCGCCGCTCGCGTCCCTTTATTCGCGTTAATTGCGCCGCATTACCCGAGAACCTTATTGAAAGCGAACTGTTCGGCTATGAGCGAGGAGCCTTTACCGGAGCGCTTAATCGCCGCCTTGGCAAGTTTGAAATTGCTGATTCAGGCACGATCTTTCTCGATGAAATCGGCGAAATGACGATGGCGACGCAAACCAAACTGCTGCGGATTCTGCAGGAAAGAGAATTCGAAAGAATCGGCGGTAACCAGACAATCAGCGTCGATACCAGAGTAATAACCGCGACCAATCGCGATCTGATCCAGGCGATCAATGAAGGGAGCTTCAGGGAAGATCTTTTTTATCGCCTCAATGTGATAAATATTCATCTGCCGCCGTTGCGCGACAGACTGGCTGATATCCCGGCTCTGGTCGAATCTTTTGCCAGAAAATACTGCGAAAAACTCAACCGAAGGCAGCAGAGCTTCAGTGATCAGTTCATGGGCAAATTGATGCAGTATGGCTGGCCCGGCAATGTGCGCGAATTGCAGAATCTCATTGAAAAGGTGATAATCCTTGAAGATGAGAGTGTTTTCCAGAACGACTCAAGCCGTTTTCATCTCAGGTCGCGGCTCGAAAATGAAAAATTCATTGAAGAGGGCATGATGTCGATGCAGTACAAAGAAGCCAAAGACATTCTGCTGAAGACATTCGAGCGCAAATATTTCGAGGGGCTGCTTGAAAAGACCTCGGGCAACATGTCTGAAGCTGCCAGACTGGCAGGCATGCATCGCAAGAATCTCTATCTGAAGCTGCGCGAACTCGATATCGCCAGAGGTTCTGCCGAAGATCAGTGAGCTCCGGCAATTTTCAGCCAGAAGCTGCAGCAGGTGCCCTTGCCCTCTTCTGAAGTGATCGCAAGTGAAGTGCCATGGCCGGCGAGAATCTTATCTGCAATCGCCAGGCCGAGGCCAAGACCGCCGGTTGGGCGGGTATCAGATTTGTCTGCCTGAAAGAATGGGGCTTTGATGTTGTCTATTTTGTCGGCCGGAATTCCGCACCCCTGATCGACGATGTCAATCTGTAACCTGCTTGTATCAGCCTGAAAGACCTTGATGTTGACTGCGGTGCCCGGCTGTGAAAACTTGATTGAATTTTCAATCAGATTTGACAGCACACGGTGAATAAGGTCCGGATCCATTACTACCGCTGGCAGGCCTGGATCCATGCTGGTGACAAGTGCGATATTGCGGCCGTCTGCCAGGGGCTTCAGTGAATCGACGATATCGGCGATATTGGGCTGAAGCTTCTGGTTGACCATGTCAAATTTCAGTTTTCCGGCTTCCATACGCGCAAAATTAAGAATTGAAGAAATCAGATTGTTCAGATGCGAGGTATTTTTCAGCGAAACTGCCAGGGCCTTTTGCTGTTTTTCGGTCAATGGGCCCATCTTCTGCGTCGCCATCAGGTCGAGATAACCCTTGATTGAGACCAGCGGCGTTTTCAGTTCGTGGCTCAGCGTGGCAAGAAATTCAGATTTCAGGCGGTCGAGTTCTTCGAGTTTTTTGAGATTGCTGTCTTTCAGGGCAATTTTCTGGTTGAGTTCCATAACCGTTGATGCAACAAAACCGGCGTCGATCATTGAGACTGTCAGCAGCTTTTCGCCGGATTCTTTTTCCGGGCGAATGGTGCGCAGCAGAAAGTAGGTCGCGGGCAGTCGCCATTCATCTTCTTCAAGAAAGAGCTTCAAGGCGACAAAGCACGGGCATTCCGGCAATTTGCCATTTTTATGATAGGCATCGAGCGCAGCTTGCAGGTCGACCACACCAGCGAATGGTGCCTGATTGAAAAGGGTGCGGAAATCTGTGCCGGTTTCGCCATGCATGAAACGGTCGCGAAAATTATTGCTGGCAAAAACGATCTGTAAATTGCGATTGACTACGGCTGTCGGAAAATCGGTCTCGCAGAACAGCTGTACAGCCATCTGCTGCAGTCTTTTGTCGTCAGGCGTGGCCGCTTCTGATTGCGGGCGCCGTCTGCGCTGAAACGATGAAACTGCAATCACGGCAATCAGTAACAAACTGGTGATAAAGAGGCCGACATACTGCGATAACTCTGTCATTCCTCAAACTCCTGCCCGGTGCTGGCACAGAATTCCGCGTAATCTTTGCGGCGTTCTTCTTTCAGCACCGGCCACTCTTCGGGGCACTGCTGCCAGGCTATCTTCAGAAGCTCGCCGGCTTCACGGTTGCGTCCCTGTTTCCAGTAGAGTTTTCCGAGGCTGTGGGAGATCATGAGGAGCTCACCCAGGTCGACTGGTTCTGACTTTCTGATAATCTGGTATGCCCCTTCCAGCAACTCTCTCGCTCGGTCCATCTCGGTGTTCATTTCGCAGAGAATGTAGCCGATGGCGTTCATGAATCTGGGGTTCTGCGGAAACATCTCCAGAGCCTTTTCAAAAAGTTCGAGAGCTTTCTCGTTCTGATTTTTTCTTGCCAGAAGCATACCCGACAGGTAAAGGCTGTTCATGTCATTCTTTACTTCTGATCTGATTTGCAGCAGCAGCTCTTCGCAGCGGGCAAAATCGCCGCGGCTGGCCGCCAGCCCGGCCAGATTCAGGCGAATGCGGTCAGAGGCTTCTTTTTCGATCATGTTAGCGGGAAAAAGGGATAAGCCTTCGTTGAAAACCTTTTCCGCCTCGCCACTTTTTCCCTCAACCACGAGAATTTGACCGAGAAGTTCAAAAGAACGCGGCGCCCGATCCCATTCGAGGTTTTTCAGGGCGTGCCGATGGGCTTCGAGAACCTGTTTTCGGGCAAGCATGATTCTTGCAAGCTCGTAATTCGAATTGAAGGCATTCGGAACCATCGCGTCGAGCTTTTTCAGAACTTCCTTGGTTTCTTCAGGGCGATTCTGCTTTTCAAGACTTATTGCCAGGCCATAGTAGGCTTTTAAAGACTGCGGATTCGCCCTGATAGCAGTGCTGAAGGCGGTCTGGGCGTCGATCGGTGAACCTGCAAGCAGGTTTTGCCCTTTCCAGAGATTGATCTGCTCGAGGTGGTGAGCGATCTGAAAATTGTAAGCACAGAAGACGAACAGCGGTGGAAAAATCAGAAAAACCACTGCGGCCGGGCTGAATTTTCTTTTCCAGACAAGGTCGCGCAGACAGCATGAAAAATGCAGGCTGACAATCAGAACCATGAAGCCTGACAGGGGTATGATCGAAATGCTGTTGTTAAACAGGCTGTAAAAAAAGAAAGTTATAATGGCAACCATACTGCCACGGCTCAACGCCAGGGCATTATGATTGTAATTCTGGTCGGGCGAGCAGATGGCGCTCAACACGCCAAAGCCTGCAATGATGAACGGCAGCGAATAAAAGAACACCGGGGCTTCAAAAAAACCGGCTTTAAACGCCAGAAATGATATAAGCAGGGCAATTGCCGAGTAATTCCATGGAAAGAAGGCTGGCGCTTCGCTCACGGCAACCGCCTGATCGGCAACTTTTTTTTCGGCAGCTTTCGGGCCGTCTGTTGGCGGTATGTTTGCCGGTGAGCCGGCTGGCATTGCCACTGCTTCAGAGACATTGATGGTCTGAATAGTAGCAGGAGGTTCATTCTGATACGGTTCGGACGCATCAGGTTGTGGTGCAGCCGCTGCGACCGGGGTATCTGTCACAGTAATCTGAACTTTCGGGGTATCAATGTCTGCAGATGCATTTTCGGGTGTGGATGCCGGCGACACCGCTTCTTCTGTGAGTTTCAGATTAACGCCTTTGGACCGTCGCCAGACATAGCAGCCAAAAATTACCGCAAAAATGGTGCAGGCGCCCCAGAGACCGATAAAACCGGTTTCAGCAAGTATGCTGATGGTGGCAGAGTGGGGGTCGTCATTGAAAGATTTAATGCCGATCAGAGAGCCCTGAGGCGGGCGCTGTGCCGGCATCAGATATGATATGGCTCCAGGCCCGAGCCCGGTAACCGGGTGGTCAAGAAAAATGGCAAAACCCATCTGCCAGAGTACCAGCCTGGTTACTGCGGGCATATAGCGGTAGGGCATTTTGCTCATCGATTCCCAGGGGTATGACGTGGTGGCGTAATAAGCCATGCCATAGAAGATTGTTAAAACAATGGCGAGAGTCAAGCCTGCAAGAAAAGCCGAGCGACGCATCAGTCTGCCGGGGCGGATTTCCCAGAAGCTGGTAAAATAAAAGCCTGCGGCAACCGCAATGCTCAAAATGGCTCCGGCACGGCCCGAAAAAACTACAGCAAATACCTGAACCGCAAGAAACAGTGAAAAAACAGCCCGATCTGCTGGCTTAAGGCCTGGTTCGTTGAGCATTCCGATATTTACCATTGCAGTAACCATCAGAAATGCTGCAAGAAAATTTGGATTACTGAAAGTACCGACCATCTGGTAGTCTGAATTCCAGGCAAGAATGTCGATGCCGGCTGCCTGCAGAATGCTGTAGATGGCCATTGTTGCACCGCTCAGTGAGATCATGCCCGCAATGGCAAGATTATCCTGCTGCCGGCGCGCCATTCTGAGAAAGGCGGTTAGCAATAGCAGTGTGACCAGATACATTGAACTGCGCAGGCTGCTGAGAAAGCCCGAATTCAGAGTGGCGGCCGTGATTGCCGAAAAAAACATGAAAAAACCGCCGAGAAAAACCATCTGACCCTGGCGGGGTTTAAAAAAAAGCAGGAGAACTGCAGAAAGGCAGACGCTGATTGAACCGGCCGCAAAAATGGCCCAGGAGCTGAAAAGAAACGGATCTTCCGAGCCGGTGGCAATTAACCACGGCTGTATCGCCAGAATCGCAGAAATAACGATCCCGGAAAGCCTTAAAAGGTTGTCAACAGATCCTGGGAGCATTTGTTTAATCTGAGTAGAGCAGGGTTATCGGGATTTCCAGCTTGTCGCCCTTTTTCAGGCCAAGCTTTTTTACCATTCCGGAATTCAATTCAAGGGCATACTGAGCGGGTTCGGTAGCTTTATAGTGGGTCAGGCCGGCTTCCGGTCTGCCGTATCCGGGCTCCATGTTTTCGATCCACTCGGTAATTTCAAGGTTTTCCGAAAAGAATATCAGGTCGAGAGGAATCATGGTGTTTTTCATCCAGAACGACATCAGGCGCGGAGCTGAATAGATGAACAGCATACCTCTGTTTTCTTCGAGCTTTTCATAAAACATCAGACCTATGGCCTTTTCGTCGAATGTTCGGGCCAGCATTATGTTCAGATCATGACCGGCAAGGCTTGCGTTCGTTTCGGGCAGTACCTGAAAGCTGCCCTGTTTTACCGTAACCGGTGACCATGGCTGTGCTGTCGGAGCACTGCTGCCTGAGTCAGCCTGGCAGGCATGGCAAAAAAAGCCCAGCAGAAGCATTGCCATTATAAGAGTTGGGCGCTTATTCACTGTATCCCAAGCTTCTGGTTGATTTTACCCAGCGCCTGTTCAATTTCATCGGCGGTGTCGAGATTTAGAACCGGGGCAATCAGACGCTCAGCTTCTGCAGATGAAACACTCCTGATAACCTGTTTGACAGCCGGAATAAGAATGGCGTTCATTGAGAGTTCGCGCAGACCGAGGCCAAGCAGCAATATGGTATAACGGATATCGCCGGCCATTTCGCCACAAAGGCTGACCGCAACGTTGTTCTGCTGACCAACCTTGACTACCTGGCTGATAAGCTTGATAACAGCAGGATTAGCCGGCTGATAAAGATGCGAGACCTTTGAATTGGTGCGGTCAACGGCCAAAGTATACTGGACCAGATCGTTACTGCCGATCGAGAAAAAATCCACTTCGCGGGCAAATTTGTCGGCCAGAAGAGCTACCGAAGGTATTTCGACCATAATGCCGATCCTCATATTTTCAGGGGTGGCATAACCGTTTTTGATAAGATCTTCGTGCTGCCGGTTCAGTAGAGCCTTGATTTTTCGTAACTCTTCGATGTTTGAAATCATCGGGAAAAGGATGCTGACCTGACCGGGTCTGGCCTGAGCCGCTGCCCGCAGAATTGCCCGCAACTGCGTCGAAAAAACCTCTTCACAGTCGAGCGACATGCGTACTGCCCGCCAGCCAAGCTCAGGATTGCGTTCAAGCGAGTTGCCCATCAGATGTGAAATCTTGTCGCCACCGATATCTATCGTTCTTATGACCAGAGATGCATCGCCAAGTTTGCTGACGACCCCCGAATAGGCCTCGAACAGTTCAGTTTCAGTCGGGAATGTGCGTCTGGTCAGGTAGGCGAATTCGGTGCGATACAGACCGACTCCGGAGGCGCGATTGGCAATCACTGCGTCGATGTCGGCGGTTTGCCCGATATTGGCCTTTAAAGAAACGGTGACGCCATCGGTTGTCACTGAAGGCTCGGCGAGAATTTCAAGGATCCGGCGCTGTCTTTCGCGGTAGTGTTCAAGCTCTCTGGCATAATGTTTCTTCTGGGGTTCATCCGGGTTGATGATGACCTGGCCGCTGCCGCTGTCGATAATGGCAAAATTGCCGTTATGCACTTTCTTCATCAGGTCTTTGACCTGAATCAGGGCCGGAATGCCAAGAGAGCGGGCCAGAATCGATGCGTGTGACGTCGGAGTGCCCTCTTCAATGACGATGCCGTTTATGCGTGAAGGGTTGAAAGTGACGATCTCGGAAGGGGTCAGGTCCTCCGCGGCAATAATTATGCCTTCTGAGATCTCGTCGATATTTTTTGCCCGGTTTTTACGACGCTGGCAGTTTTTGAGAATACGCTTGCCGACATCCATGATGTCGATCGCCTTGCCCTGAAACTGCGGGTCTGGCAGATTGCGGAAAAAATTGCTGTAGTCTTTGATGACTGCGCTGATAACTGACTGAACATCGCGCATTTGTTCGCGAATGCGCTTAGAAACTTCTTTTTGCAGATCGGGGTCATCGATCAGGGTCATGTGTGCCTGAAAGATATTTGAAATTTCAAGACTGCTCTTGATTTGAGGCAGCTCAAGCAGTTGATTTATTTCTGTTCTGGAGAATTCGAGGGCCGAGCGAAAGCGCTCTATTTCACTGTCAACTTCACTCGGGGCAATTGTACTGCCCTCAATGTTCTCAAGCTGTACATGCCTGAGACAATATATCTGCCCGAGGGCGAAGCCCGGGGAAATTGCCAGCCCTTTCAACATGAAAAACCCTTGAAAACAAAGTTAGAACATCTTATCATGACTTGCATGCAGCCGCAAGTTATTTAGTTATTACCCCCTGATTTGCAGCACGTTTGAACCGGTGGAGGTACCATGTATATTTTGCTCTGTAACGATGATGGCATTAATGCACCCGGAATTGTGGCTTTAGCTGATGCTCTCGGCGCGCTCGGTCAGGTGACTGTGGTCGCTCCAGATATGGAACGCAGCGCCGCCAGCAATTCTTTAACCCTCTCTCAGCCTTTGCGGGTAAGAGAAGTGAGTTTCCCTGTCAGAGTTGAAAAAGCTTATGCGGTGTCGGGTACCCCGGCCGATTGTGCCAAGATCGCCCTCGCAAACCTTCTTGAAACCAGGCCTGATGTGGTGGTTTCGGGTATCAACCGTGGCCCGAATATGTGTGTCGATATTTTTTATTCAGGTACGGTAGCCGCTGCTTTCGAAGGGGCCTTCAAGGGGCTGCCGTCATTCGCGGTTTCGCTTGATTCGTATCATTCAGATGCAGATTATTCGATTGCGGCAAAATGGGGCGCTGAATGTGTCAGGCGTCTGATGGTCGCTCAAGTTAAAGGTGGGCGGGTTTTTAACATCAATGTTCCTGATCTGCCCGATGAAAGCATCAGGGGTATAAGAGTCACCCGTGCCGGAAAAGTTGATTACCGCGAAGCTTATGATCATCGCCGCGATCCGAATGGCAAATCCTACTATTGGATACAGGGCTGGCCTGAAATTGTCGACAACGATCCCGACTGTGATATTGTTGCCGTGAAAAACGGTTTTGTATCTCTGACCCCTCTGCAGCCTGAATTGACCGATTTCTCGGCCATGGAAGGCCTTACCGGGATCGTAAAGTGATAGATGCTTTTTTCTGACGCACAGATAGCTGATTTGCAGCTGAAGCTCAGGCAAACATCTTTTTTTTCACGGCACGAACTCGTCTGGTTGCGGGAGACTGGCTCGACAAATAATGATCTGAAGCTTGACTGGCGCCTTTCTGAATTGCCGGTGAAGTTTGAAATTGCCGAGATGCAGACGAATGGCCGCGGTCAATTCGAGCGGGTCTGGAAAAATGGCTCAGATCAGTGTCTGATGTTTTCTTTTGCATTTCAGGCTGCTGCACCCGCTTTTCCTGTTTCGCTCATCGCCGGAATCGCTGTATGTTCTGCAATCAGAAGGTTCTGTGTGGAGGTTCCGGCCGGACTGTGGCTCAAATGGCCAAATGATGTCTTTTATGCCCGCCGCAAACTTGCCGGTATTCTGGTAGAAGCATCGGCTTTCGCCGATCAGGTGCGTTTTGTGGTCGGTATTGGCATTAATCTTAAATCACTGGGTGCAGCAGAAATCGCTTCGGTCGGGCTTGACGAAATTGTTGCGATAGTTTCACCAGCAGAGTTCCTGCATGCATTCTGTCTGGAATGGGATACCTGCTTTTCTCTTGCTGCAGAAGAGCTTGCCGTTATCTGGGCCGAGTATGCTTCGGTTTTCTGGAATACCGATTTTCTTTTAACCAGCCCCGATGGCTGTGAATGTCAGGTTCGGCCTTTGGGTATCGATTCTTCTGGCGCATTGTCGGTGGTCGAAAAAAACGGAACCCGGAGAACGGTCTTCTCCGGGTCGCTTAAGCCTTTATTCAGTGGGTTATTTGACGGGAATGCCGACCTTGTAAGTGAATGAGCGTTTGCTGGTTTTACCGGAAACTTCGATAAAAGCACTTTCAGTCGGACTTTTGAATACGTAGGCAAACGATTCGCCCATGCGTTTGAGGTTGCCTTTGATTTCCTGGGAACCATCAGAGAGCTTTATCTGAATGCTTTCGGGGTTGACGTCGGTTCCCATGTTTAATGAAAAAACGACCTCTCCACCAGCTTTGATGGTCGAAGAAGTCTGGGTGTTGCCATCGATGAAATCGAAGCTTTGATAGACCTTCTGGGCTTCTGCGCGCAGAGAAATGGCGAGCAGAAAGGGGTCTTCTTCTGTGTTGTTCTGTTCTTTGCCGGTTTTTGCGGATTTGCTGCCGGCAGAACCCTGATTCTTGAGCTTTTCGTCCTGATTGTTGCCGGAAGCACCCGCAGCGGTTTCGTCCCCTGCAGAATTACCCGAGGTCTCTGATGCCGCTTCATCTGTAGCCGCATCACCTGAGCCTGCAGGCGCGCTCGAAGAGTCTTCGGAGCCCTGCCCCTGATCGTCGCCCGAGCCTGTGTCGCTGTATCGTGCGCCTGAATTGGCCTGCTGCTGGTCGCTATATGAGCCTGCGCCAGCCGAGTTAGAAGTTTCTTCGGTAGCTGCTGTTGTCTGGGCGCCGTCGGTGCTCTGAGCTGACGTTTCATCATTGGTAATGCCGTCTGCCATGCCGTCGGCACTGGATCCGAAGGCTGAGCCGTCAGCTGCGCCTTCACCGGAACCGCCGCTTGCTGACGCGGCGCTGTTGCCTGAATACGACTGCCCGCCAGAACCGTCGCTGCCGGTCGAGGCGGCTTCGCTGCCTGAAGTGGCTGCTGAGGCCGAAGAGTCTCCTTCAGAAACGCGGCTGCCGGTGTCAGCCGCGCTGGCGGCTCTTGCCGGGTCTACGTAGAGGTCAGACAGATCTACTGCCTGGGGTTTACCAAAGCTTGAGTGGTTGACGTTTGCGTTGCCGCCGGAAGATGAGGTGTCTGATGACGACATGTTGCTGGCACCGCTGCCGCTTTTGTTTCCCCTCTGGTTGTCGATAGTACGGCTTTCAAAGTCGACCTTGCTGACCGGAATAGCAACCTGCAGGATTTTTTTCTGCTGCCCTCCCGGGGTTTTGCGGTTGTTGACATAGACGCTGGCCGAATACTGGTCGTCGGAAGGTACGCGAAACATGTGGCGGTAGTTTTTGAGTTTTGCGGCACTTACCGGGGTATTATCGCCCTGGTCGTCGGTTACTACCATTGAAACGTCTTCAGGGTTTACATCTTCGCCAACCTCAACTGCAATTTTAATGCGCGTATCTTCCGGGATTTTGAATTTGTCGAGCCGGTAATTCGCGGTTGTTTCGGAGTTGGCATTGCTGGCAAAGACTTCTTCGGAAAAATCAGTCGGATGCTGAATCACCATTCTGATAGAGGGCGGGGGGAGCTTGACCGGTGCAGGATCTACGCCGGTGAGGGGTTTGGTCGGCTCTTCGGGTGCTGCTGGCTTGGTAGCGGTGGTCGTCGGGGCTGTTGTTGGCTTACTGTCAGCAGTTGTTGTCGTGGTATCCGCAGGGCTTGTGCTGGCGGGAGGGTTTTCTATGGTGGCAGCCGTTGTCGTTGGCTCTGGGGAAGGCTCGGCTGCAGAGCCAGTATCTGAATCGTTATCTTCGCCGCTGGCAACTTCTTCCGGTTCGGCCTGGACCGGCGCCGGGGCTTCGGTTTCTTTCTTTTTGCCGGTATTGAATTCTGCTTCGTTGTAAGAGTCAGAAAGAACGTATTTGCCGTCTTTGAATTTGACGCTCCACTGGTAGCCGGCGGCACCTCCGGCAAAACCGGTGGAAGTCGGACCGGCCTTGCTGACCATTTCGTCTTTCAGGCGGTTGATGCTCGAATTTACCGCGCCTTCAAGGGACTTGCTGGCGTCGGTGTCTGAAGATTTCTGGCCGTCCTGGCGAGTGGTGATTTTACTGATATCTGGTGAGGAAGAGTCGGCGCCGAGGTCTTTCTGTTGCTTTTCCCACTGCTCATTAACGCTTTTGATATGTTCCTGCATTTTTTTCTGATATTCTTCGGCACGCTTCTTTGCCGCAGCCTCGGCGGCTTCAAACGAGTCGAAGGTGATGTCTGCGGCAAGCGCTACCTGGCCGCCGGTCTGAAGCAGCAATGTTGCCAGCAGAAATGCCCACAGGACAGCTTTATATATTCTCATAGGTTTCTCCCTCGAATTTTTCCCGGCAGATTTCAGCAATTATTAAAGTATATCTTTAATTATACCACAACCCCGCGCAGACTACAGTTGCAGCTTGGAATCCGGATTGTGGCGTTTTCTGGCGGGGACACATACACTCTTGCCTATATAGTATAACGAATGGCACTTGTGAAAAGTTTCATTCTTTTTTCAGGTTTTATCTGTTATGATATTCTCCGAAGAAAAATGAAAGAGATGGTTATGGAAAATGAATCAGGATATTGATAATAAACTGATTTCGTGCCGGGTTTGCGGCATAATCATGGTTAAACTCGCGAGAGATGTTTGTCCAACGTGTTTCCGTCAAGAAGAGGAGTTGTTTCAGAAGGTTAAAAACTTTCTCAGAACCAACCCTGGCGCATCTGTCACTCAGGTCGCCGAACATGCAGGATGTGATGAAGACCAGGTGCAGGCTTTTATCAATTCTGGAAGGCTTGAACGGGTCGGCCTGAGAAAGGTGGCTCATCCTTGTCAGCTTTGTCAGAAAATTATTTATGAAGGCGTAATGTGTCCTGAATGTAAAAAAGACCTGAAAGATCAGGTGAATAACCTTAAAGAGCCAAGGCCGGAGCCAAAAGAATCCAGGTCGACGGGTCGGCAGGCTCCTGATAAGGGTACGGGTAAGGATGTTTTTGACAAGAAAAAGGATGAGCCTGACGGCGGACATGTCGGGAAAAGAAAAAACTGACGTTGCTGTAATGGCAGGTGTTGCATTGCCTCTGACACTGTGCTAGACTTTCGTGGTTTAGAAACTCTTTGCCGAACCACGGGGCTGAGACATGTATTCCGGCACCGGAGCTGGCTTTAACGAAGTACATTGTATTGCTAATCTGTATTGATTTTAGGGAGACCGTATGAATCCAGAAGCCAACGGAGAAATCAGTAACGAATTCTTCAAGAAATTGAATCAGCAGATTGTCCAGAAAGACAATCTGATCAAGTTGCTGCAGCTCCAGATCCGAAATCTTAAGACTCAGATTGAGGCCGGTGGTGCAGGCACCGAAGAGCTTGTTCAGCTTAAAAAGGCCCTCGAAGAAAAATCCACGGAATCGGAACGGCTTCTGGCTGAGCTCGATGCTCAGAAAAATCAGTTCGGTGAGCTTGAACAGGCAAAGGACGAACAGATCAGAGCTCTCAGCGAGATGCTCGAACAGCATCAGGCTTCTGGCAGCACTGTTGCTGAAGTTGTTGAAGATCCGCGGGTTGCCGAACTTGAGCAGATGGTTTCTTCGCTTCGCGAAGAGCTTGAAAAATCGAACCAGGCTGTCGGAGAGCTTCAGTCGCAGCTGGTTGTGTCAACCAGTGGTTCGCAGCAGGCAGGCGACCTGCAGATGGCACTCGATGCCTCACAGGCCGAAGTAGCTCAGCTGAGTGCTGCTGTTGAAGAAATCAAGGCCCAGTTGATGGCTCGCGAAGCCGAACTTGCCAGTGCTGTTGCTGCAGCTGGCGACGCCTCATCACAAACCGCTGTTGTTGAAGAATTCAAGGCCGAGATTGCATCCAGAGACAGTCGTATTTTCGAATTGGAGCAGGATGTAAACAGCCTCAAAAATATTATTGCCGAAAAAGATGAAGTGGCTGGCGCCGGTTCTTCAGAAGAGCTTGTTAAAGCCAGAGCCGAAATTGAAGACATGCGGTCTCAGATCACAGCCTTGAAGGCAAGTCCTGTCCTTTCTCCGGCGATTTCTGATGAGCTTGAAAGACTTCGCCAGGAAGTTTCTTCAATGGATGACCTCAAAGCCGAGCTTGCCAAATTGCGTGCCGAATCGGACGATTTTGCTGAAGCGGCAATGAAGGTTACGGCTCTTGAAGCCGAGCGAGAACAACTCGCCAATGAAATCGAAGTTTTGAAGGCCGCTTCTGCAGATTCAGATCAGACTGACGCAATGAAGCTTGAAATTGCAAAATTACGCGAAGCGTTGCAGAGTCGCGAAGACGAGCTTGCCAGGCTGCGCGTTTCTCTTGAGGCCCGCCAGGACGAAAGCATGAACGATCCTGCAGTGCGTGAAGAGGTTGAACAGCTTACCAGGCAGGTTGCCGATCAGCTTCTTGCCATACAGAATTTTGAGGGTATGATCAGTCGGACGCGCGAACAGCTTAAACAGAAAGAGGCTGAGGTCGAGGTTCTTAAAGCGAGAGTGGGTGGAAATGCCGCTTCAAACAGCGTGATTCCGGTTACCGGCGAAAATGAGATCATCACCAGTTTTATCGATTTCTTTGACGGCCTAGATTCGCTGCTGATTAAAAATCCGCTGCCAGAACTGCAGATACTGCATCAGAAGCTTCTTGACCGGCTCATTATTCCCAACAAGATTACCTACATGCAGGTCATTTCAGAAGAATATGACCCCGAAAAACACAGTGCTACCGACTATTTCAGGTCGTCGAAGTTTCCTGAGCGCTGTATTGTGTTCGAAGTCGAAAAGGGCTATCGCAAAGGCGATTCAGTCATCAAGAAGTCAAAGGTGTGGGTTGTTCAGAATCTTTTCAGCTGTCTCGCCTGCGGTGCTACTCAGAGCAACCCCGACAGCCGTTTCTGCCACCTCTGCGGTGCCAAGATCGTTGCTCCTAACGGGTTGCCAGTTGACAGCCTGCCTGAATTCGAGCCTTCGCCGATTACCTATCAGCGGTTTGCCGAAAGAATGTTTGAAATCAATGACCAGGAAAGGGCGCGCGAATATATTCTCGCCGGCCTTGAGCTTGATTCCAACTTCGTGCCTCTGATGGTCAGGCTGGCCGATATTTATATGGCCGATTCGAAATTCGAAGATGCCATGGATCTGCTTAAGAAGGCTTACAGCCTTAAAGCCGACCCGAAGACCCACGAGAAGATTCAGTCGCTCGAAACCAAACTCAGCATTTTCAAACAGGCCAAAAACCTCAAACTTTCGCCCGAAGAATTCGAAAAGCTGCTGCACCTCATTCAAAAGTAATCATTCAACGCCAAAGGTTAACCTATGTCACAGACTAATGCCTCAGAACTTCTGCCAAAGGCATACGAACCTGCAGAAGTCGAAAATTCAATTTACAGCAAATGGGAAAGCGCAAAATGCTTTCACGGCAGCGAAAAATCAGACAAGCCTAAATACTCTATCGTAATACCACCGCCCAACGTCACCGGCATGCTGACAATGGGTCACGTTCTCAACAACACGCTTCAGGATATCCTGATCCGTTTTCAGAGAATGCAGGGGCGTGAGGCCATGTGGCTGCCCGGTACCGACCACGCCGGTATTGCAACTCAGAATGTCGTTGAAAAGGCTCTGGCAAAAGAAAAGACTTCCCGCCATGATCTGGGCCGCGAAAAGTTTCTTGAACGCGTCTGGACCTGGAAAGAAAAGTATGGTGGTATTATTCTCAGTCAGCTCAAAAAGCTCGGTTGCTCGTGTGACTGGGAACGCGAGCGTTTCACCATGGATGAAGGGCTCAGTGAAGCCGTCAAGATGTCATTTATCAAGCTGCACCAGGATGGGCTCATCTACAAGGGCAAATACATCATCAACTGGTGCCCGAGATGCCGCACTGCTCTTTCTGACGAAGAAAAGATCCCGGAAGATACCAACGGTTCACTCTGGTATATGCGTTATCCGCGCAAAGACGGTAAAGGCCACGTAATCGTCGCCACCACCCGCCCCGAGACAATGCTGGGTGACACCGCTGTGGCAGTGAACCCTCAGGATGAACGCTATGCCGACCTGATTGGGCAGAAACTGATTCTGCCGTTTATCGGCCGCGAAATACCTGTAATCGCCGATGATTATGTTGATAAAACCTTTGGTACCGGCGCGGTAAAAATTACTCCCGCCCACGATCCGAATGACTTCGAAATGGGTCGTCGCCACAATCTCGAGCAGGTCATCGTCATGGACGAAGCCGGCATCATGAACGGGCTCGCCGGCAAATTCGCCGGTCTAGACCGATTTGACGCCCGCAAGGCCATCGTTGCCGAACTCGAAGAGCAGGGACTTCTCGAAAAAATTGAAGATCATCAGCTCGCGGTCGGGCATTGCGAACGTTGCAAAACCATCATCGAGCCTTATCTGTCTGATCAGTGGTTCGTTAAAATGAAACCTCTGGCCGAAAAGGCCATCGAAGCCGTCAAGAACGGCACTCTGCGCTTTACTCCGAACCGCTGGGTGGGTGTTTACCTGCACTGGATGGAAAACATCCGTGACTGGTGCATCAGTCGCCAGCTCTGGTGGGGTCACAGAATTCCCGCCTATACCTGCGGCTCCTGCCGCCATGTAATGGTTGCTGCCGATATGCCTGACAAATGTGGCAAATGCGGCGCCACTCAAGGTATCACGCAGGATGAAGACGTTCTCGACACCTGGTTTTCATCATGGCTCTGGCCCTTCTCGACGATGGGCTGGCCTGAAACTACCGAAACTCTTCGCCGTTTCTACCCGACCGACACTCTGGTAACCGGTCCCGATATTATTTTCTTCTGGGTCGCGAGAATGGTCATGGCCGGCTATTATTTCCTCGGCGAATGTCCGTTCCACGATGTTTACTTTACCAGCATCGTCAGAGACATGAAGGGCCGCAAGATGAGCAAGTCGCTCGGCAACTCGCCCGACCCGCTCGAAATCATCGCCAAGTATGGCGCTGATGCCCTTCGCTATACGGTCATTTCTCTTGCTCCGGTCGGTCAGGATATCCGTTTCGCCGAAAACAAGGTCGAAATCGGGCGCAACTTTGCCAACAAGCTCTGGAACGCCTCGCGTTTCGTGCTGATGAACCTCGAAGGCGCCAGCTGTACGATCGACGCGAAACTGCCGCCGGCCGAAAAGCTTGGGCAGATCGACCGCTGGATCATCTCGCGTCTGAATTATACTGTTGAGCAGGTTCACAGCAACCTTGCCGAAGGCAACTTCAGGTTCAACGATGCTTTGAAATGCGTTTATGAATTTATCTGGAACGATTTCTGCGACTGGTATATCGAAATGAGCAAATCGGTGCTGTTCGGCAAAGACGCCGAGCGCAAGGCCGTGCTTCAGCAGGTTCTGCTCAGCTGCCTCGACGGGGCTCTGAGAATTCTGCATCCGTTCATGCCGTTCGTTACCGAGGAAATCTGGCAGAAACTGCCGGGAAGCAAGGGTTTCCTGATGCAGAGTCACTTCCCGGTCAGTGATCCGGCCCGCATCGATACTCAGCTCGAGCAGGAAATCTCTGAGCTGATGGAAGCCATTCGCGTTATAAGAAACCTCAGGGCTTCGGCAAATGTTTCACCGGCGAAGAAGGTAACTGTCAGAGTCGTCAGAAATGCCTCTCTCAGCCAGGCTTTCAATAATCATCAGGCAATGATCTGTTCGCTTGCCGGCGTCGAGAATTTCTCGATTGTCGACAGCAAGCCCGCCGGCCATCTTGTCGGTCTGATGGGCACTACCGAAGTCTGCCTCGATCTGGCCGGCGTCATCGATGTTCAGGCCGAGCTGGCCCGCGTTGAAAACGAGCTGGGCAAGGTCGAAAAGGAAATGGCAAAAATTTCTGTCAAGCTTGAGAATGCCGATTTTGTCAGCAAAGCTCCGGCCGAAGTGGTTGACAAGATTCGCGACAGCATCGAAGCTTACCAGCAGCAGATAGTCAAGCTGCAGCAGTATCAGAAAGATCTCAGGAGCATCTGAAGTGAAGTTTAAAGCGACACCGGCAGAACAGCTCGAAATAGTGGCAACCGGCACTGCCGACATTGTTTCGAGAGAAGAACTGCTGAAGAAGTTCGAAAAATCATACGAAACCGGCAAACCTCTGGTAATCAAGCTTGGGGCAGACCCTTCCGCGCCGGATATTCATCTTGGCCATACGGTGGTTCTGCAGAAAATGCGCCAGTTTCAGGCGCTCGGGCATGAAGTCGTTTTTCTTATCGGTGATTTCACCGCCATAATCGGCGACCCGACCGGCAAAAAAAAGACGCGGCCGGCTCTCACTGAAGATGAAGTCAGGGCCAATGCCGAAACTTACCGGCAGCAGATTGGCAAGATTCTCGACATCGAGAAGGCCAGGGTAGTTTTCAACTCTGAATGGCTGTCGAAGATGACCTTTGCCGATGTTCTCAAGCTTTCGTCACAGTATACCGTGGCCAGAATGCTTGAACGCGACGATTTTGCCAAGCGGTTCAAAAATCAGGTGCCGATCAGCGTCGTAGAATTCAT
Source organism: Candidatus Rifleibacteriota bacterium (assembly GCA_024710355.1). Classification (GTDB taxonomy): domain Bacteria; phylum Muiribacteriota; class Ozemobacteria; order Ozemobacterales; family Ozemobacteraceae; genus Rifleibacterium. The sequence goes on along the minus strand of JANJUX010000056.1, from coordinate 47,097 downwards.
GTATCCGCTGATGCAGGGCTATGATTCTGTCGCTCTGCATGCCGATGTCGAACTTGGTGGTCTCGACCAGACCTTCAATCTTCTGGTTGGCCGTGAATTGCAGAGATCTTATGGCCAGGCGCCGCAGGTAACTCTTACCATGCCGATTCTTGAAGGCCTCGATGGCCAGGAAAAGATGTCGAAGAGCCTGGGTAATTATGTCGGGATCAACGAAGCTGCCGGCCAGATCTATGGCAAACTGCTTTCGATTCCTGATGAACTGATGATCAAATATTACGAACTGCTGACCGACCTCTCGCTTGCAGATCTAAAGGCAATTCGCGAGCAGATAGCCTCCGAGCCGAAGGCGGTCAAGATGCGCCTGGCGCGCCAGATTACCGCCCAGTATCACGGCGCCGAAGCCGCTGCCGGTGCCGAAGCCGAGTTTGAAAAAATGTTCGGCAAGTCTGGTGACGGGCTGCCTGACAATATCGAAGAAGTTACAGTTGCCGCTCCAGCTGAGGGTCTGCCGCTGATGAAGATTCTTACGGTGACCGGCATGGCAGAAAGCGGCGGCGAAGCCCGTCGCCTGCTGCAGCAGGGCGGAGTAAAGATCGACCAGGTTAAAGAAACCGACGGTCAGAAAATGTTCAAGCCGGGTGCAGACTTTATTGTGCAGGCCGGTAAACGAAAATTCCTGAAAATCAGTGTGAAGCCCGAATAATCGGGCACAATTATAAGGAGACAATATGTCACAGATTCAGCTTAAGCTTCCAGATGGAAAAATTATTGAGCTGGAGTCAGGGGCCACGATTTTTGACGCCGCAGCCAAAATTGGTCCGGGCCTGGCGAAAGCCGCCCTGGCCGGAAAAATTAACGGAAATCTCCTTGATCTGCGCACGCCATTGACCGAGTCAGCCGACTTCGAGATCGTTACCGCCAAATCACCAGAAGCCACCGAGGTATGTCGCCATTCGATGGCTCATATCATGGCAGAAGCAGTATTGAAGCTGTTTCCTGAAGCGCAGTTCGGTATTGGCCCCGCGATCGAAAACGGTTTTTACTACGACTTTCTGTTGCCGCGCGCGCTGACTACCGAAGATCTCGCCAGCGTTGAAAAAGAAATGGAAGAGATCATCAAGGCGAAGTCACCCTTTGTTCGCAAGGTTGTGAGCCGTGAAGAAGCTCTCGACATGTTCAAAAAAATGAATCAGACTTTCAAGCTCGAACTTATTGAAGAGCTTGGTGATCAGACGATTTCGGTGTTTTCGCAGGGTAAGTTCGTCGATCTCTGCCGTGGCCCGCACGTTCAGGATTCAGGCGCGATCAAAAATTTCAAACTGCTCAGCGTTGCCGGCGCCTACTGGCGTGGTGACGAAAAGCGGCCGATGCTGCAGCGTATTTACGGCACCGCTTTCGTGACCAAAGAAGAACTCAAAGAGTATCTCGACCGTCTTGAAGAAGCCAAAAAGCGCGATCACCGCAAGCTCGGCAAAGAGCTCGATCTGTTCACCACCCACGAAGAAGTCGGGCCTGGCCTGGTTTTCTGGCACCCCAAGGGGGCAAGAATCAGACATGAAATCGAAAGCTTCTGGAAAGAACAGCACTATCGCAACGGTTACGAATTGATGTATACGCCGCACATCGGCCAGAGCTGGCTCTGGGAAACCAGCGGGCATCTGCAGAACTACAAAGATGCCATGTACAACCCGATGGAAATCGACGGCAAAGACTACTATATCAAGCCGATGAACTGCCCGTTCCATATCATGACCTATAAATCGCAGGTGCGCTCATATCGCGACCTGCCACTGCGCTGGGCCGAGCTTGGCACGGTTTACCGCTACGAAAAGAGCGGCGTTCTGCATGGTCTGCTGCGCGTCAGAGGTTTTACACAGGATGACGCCCACATTTTCTGCACCCCGGACCAGATTCAGGATGAGATTCGCGAAATTCTTCGCTTCAGTCTGAGACTGTGGCGAGCTTTCGGTTTCAAGGATATCAAGGCATATCTGGCAACCAGACCTGAAAAGGCCGTTGGTCACGAAGACGCCCGCTGGGAACAGGCCACTGAATCTCTGCGTCAGGCGATCATCGCTGAAAACCTCGAATGGGAACTGGACGAAGGCGGCGGCGCTTTTTACGGGCCCAAAATTGACCTCAAGATCAGAGACGCAATTGGTCGCGAATGGCAGATGACCACTGTTCAGTTCGACTGGAACTTGCCTGAACGTTTTGATATGACCTATATCGGGCCCGATGGTAACCGCCACCGCCCCTATATGGTTCACCGCGCTCTGCTTGGCTCAATTGAACGCTTCTTTGGCGTTCTGGTCGAGCACTATGGCGGTGCCATGCCTCTGTGGCTGGCTCCAGTTCAGGCTGTTGTTATTCCGGTTAATGAGCAGCAGTCTGAGTATGCGAAGAAAGTTGTGGCTGCTTTCAGGCAGAACCTTGTCAGATGTGAGCTTGACGACAGCAACGATAAGATGGGCTATCGCATTCGCCAGGCCCAGCTGCAGAAGATTCCGTTCATGGTCATTCTTGGCGAGCAGGAAGCCAGTGCCGGCACAATTACTGTGCGACTGCGCAATGGCGAAAATCTCACAGGTATTCAACTCTCTGATTTCATCAAGGAGCAGGAATGGAAAAAGGAATCAATCTGACGCTTCGTGATGTGGGCGATCTGATTTTCAGAATCACCCAGCGTTACCTTTTCAGGAAAAACGAAGACGTTGGCATGGATGTGACGCTGCAGACCGGGGCAATTCAGGAAACAATGATTCTGAGGCTTCCGGATGAAACCCGGCTGCTCGTCAAAATTTTTCCGCATAAGAACTTTTCTCACGAACTGGTCTATCGCATCGAGGTTTATAAAACGCGCGAGGGCGACATGCGTGGTAACAAGATCGCTTTTCTTGAAGCTTCTCAGCATGATTCGGCGGTTGATGAAATTCATCGTTTCGTTCAGAGTTTTCTCTCGCAGCTGGGTTTTTAATTCTTTTTTACAGGGAGGCAGAAATGCAGGCAGTTGTTGATTCTTGCAATGGTGATTATTTCCGCTGTTTACTCGAAAATGGTGACGTGATCAACGTTCACAAAACCTGTTTTTCAGCTGCTATTGAAGTTGGCGACGTTGTTACCGTGTCGTTTCAGCGTGACGAGGCTGCCAGCAAGAAGCAGAAGGAGCTCATGAAGTAATCGCCGCCAGCAGATATTCTGGAGGTATTTTGAGAAGGAAATTTTTAAGAATTCTGGCTTTGTGTCTGTTTCTTGCGCTGGTAATTTCAGCGTCTGGAGCAGAAGATGGGGCAATTCTTCTAAAAAAGTCACAGCTTCTGGTTCAGAAGGGTGTGCGTGCCGAGGAGCGCGGCGAATTTGAAGATGCGGCGCTCTTCTATGAAGAGGCTCTTGAGGTTTATCCGAAGAACATGATGCCGCTGCTGCGGCTGGGTAAGCTGCTTGCCAGAATCGGTATGTATGAAAAGGCGGCTGAAAGGTTGCGGGCTATTCCACTCGAACAATTGCCCAAGGCTGGCCGATCCGAGATTCATTCACTGTTTGGTCAGATCGCTCTGGCCAGAGGTTCGCTTGAAGAGGCCGGAGCCGCTTATCGCAAGGCCATCGAGGCTAACAGTGATAATGTCATTGCCCTGGTTCGAAAAATCATTATCGAGCGCCTGCTTGGTTTTTCGACCAGCCAGGAAAACCTTAATTATTTCACTGGCTATGATACTTTCAAGGGCCTGCCATACAAAGATATACAACTGGCTTTCTATCTCGACATGGAGATGTGGAATTTTGCCCGGGCGTATAACACCTGTGAGGTGATTGAGCAGCAGATGGCTGCGGCAGCAGAAGGGGGCGGGTCATCAGCCGACAAACTGCTTAACAGCGCCCCTGTCACATTTATATTGTCCCTGCCGCTTTGTTTCCAGGGCGTAATAGGGATTATCTACTATTGTATGCTGTTCGGAGCACTGGTATTCCTTGCCACAGTGTTGTCCGGGCCGACCGCCATCTGGCATAATTTTTTCTACGTCTTTGCGGCTTCAGCGCTTCTGCTGGCCGCCCAGCATCTTGGCTATCGCGACATGATAGTTGCCACCATGCAGAGCGATTTTTCGGAATTTGACAGCGTCTGGATCATCCCCAAGCTTTTGATTGCCGGTCATTTTGTTGCTTTGGCTCTGTTTGTTGTTTTTCCGGCCTTTCGCATTTTGCCGGCAGAACAGCGGCCTTTGCGCTACGAACTTTTTGGCATCTGGTTTTTCTGCTGGTTTTTCATGATTTTCGTGCTCGTTTTTCAGAGCCGCCTCGGTTTTGCCACAAGGGCTGCATACATGGGCGCAAGTGGTTTCATGGCGCTGTTAACAATGCTGATCATGCCTCTTGGGCGCTTTGTCATTTTCAATGTTGCCAGTGCCGCAGGCTTTTCCGGCGTCGTGTCGGTCGATCGCAAAAACATTCAGAAAGATGGCAGTATCAGTTTTACCGATGCTAAAATTCTTGAATCACAGGCAAGCAAGTGTCTCGAAAAGGATGCTTTCGAGGAAGTGGTGCTCACCGGTCGCAAGGTGCTCGGGAATCTTGACCGCAAAACCTTTGTCGCTCTCTGGCGCTCGATGATTCTGGCAATGATCTGTCGCGAAGATTATGTCGAGGCACAGCGAAGCATAAATGAATATCTTGAGACCTTCAAAGACACAAGCCAGCTTGAATCCGGGCAGCTTCTCGACGCATACCTGCGCTGCCGCAAAGGCGATTTTGCGACAGCAGTCGTTATTATCCGCGGTTTTTCTGAAAAACGTGCAAAAATGTTTTCAAATGATGAAACTGCGCTGTGTCTGCTGGTTCTTGGCTGCTGTGGCACGGCCTTCAAGGAATATGTTCAGGCTCATATCGACTTTGGCAAGGCTCTTAATTGCGTGAAACTGCCATTTTTGAAGGCCGAAATTCTTACCGAGCTTGCCGAACTCGATTTTATGATGAATGCCAAAGAGGCTCTCACGAAGTGGAAGGCGAAAGTTGGCGAGCTCAACGGTGGTGAAAAGACCGCTTCTCTGAAAAAGGTCATTCTATCGATCGCTGCCCTTTCTGAGGGTGCCAGAGACGAATCGATGCGGCTTGCTGCCGAAGCCTGCAAAAGCAAGGCCAGGAATGGCCGGGCCTTTGCATGGTATGGTCATCTTCTCTGTCTTGAGGGCCGCCACAGCGAAGCAGAAGAACTTCTCAGCAACATGACCCCTGAAAGTTACGATGCCATAAGATTGATGAACGAAACGACCGGCACCGGCTCTTGAATAAATTGCTGTTCCATGTGACAATGGTAGAGCAATCTGTGGTGACGGGGTAAAAATGGCTGAAGAAACGCAGGGAGCCAAAAGCTTAAAAGACCGGCTGCCGGATATTCTCGGAATAATTGGCAGCGTGGTGGTTTTGCTGCTTGCGGTGCTTGTGTTCACCAACAAGGTGCCGCGCATCTACCAGTGGTTTTTTTCCTATTTTTACGTTTTTGCGATTGCTGGCGTTCTCGGCGTTCTTGGCGAAAAAATTGCCATAAAGCTCCTTTCATTTGCTCTTCCGGTATTGCTTGCAGCCGCAACCATCGCGCTCAAGTTCAAGCCCGAGAAGTTCCCCATTGAAGAGTGGTGGGAAGTCTACTCAATTCTCGTGCTCTTCACAGCCGGGTTTCTTGTCTATCTGTTTTTTCGTTCAGAACAGTTAAAGGCTGTTGGGGCCGAAGGCAACGAGCAGGTCGAGGGCGGTGGAGCGTTGAAAACCCGCGTTGACCCATCTGCAGCCGCAAAATATCGTGAAAAGGCAAAAAAGAAGGGTAAAGACAAAGACGACAAGCTGGATAGCGCCCTAAAAGGCGATAAAGATTCGGAAACAGCCCCGGTAGAAGGCGGTAAGCCTGCTGATGGCGCCGAAAAGGCTGAGGGTAAGGCTGGAGACGAGCCCCCCGCCAAAATTGAAAGTGCCGAAGAACGCATGGAGCGCGAAATGCGCGAAATACGCGATGAGTTCAGCAAGCGCTCGATGAAGCTTACCACCACTCTTATGCGTATCAAAAACCTTACCAAGAGCCTTGATCGCGACCAGATTTTTAACAACATCGTCGAGATCATTTCCAAAGGCCTTGATTCACAGAAAGTTCAGCTGCTGCTCAACGACGAAAAAGAAGGCAAGTTCAGGATCGTCAAGGCAATCGGCATGAAGCCCAAGGAATGGAAGGAAATCGAAATTCCGCATGAAGAGAACAGCATGATCACCTATCTGCTGCGGCAGCGGATGAATGAAGTGACGGGCGGTGCCGGTGCTCTTGGGGTCAAAGAGTGCGAAATGGACCCGAAAATGAAAGGGCTGATCGGGCAGGGGGCTCTTAAGACACTTATGGCCGCACCAATTTATGCCGAAGGCAAGCTCTTCGCCATTATCAATGTCGAGCATATGAGCAATCCTGATTATACGCGCGATGATCAGAATCTGCTGGCGACCTGCGGTGACATTGCCGGCCTGGTTATGAAAAATGCGAAGCTGTATTCGGCCACCATGGATGATCTGGTTTCGGCGCAAAAGCTCAGTGAAGACCAGTTGAAGAAAAACGAAGAGTTGAAGGGGAGTCTGGCGCGCATCGTGTCGCCGAGCGTCGCTGAGATGATCATGTCAGACCCTTCCGGGCTCAAGCTTGGCGGCAGTAAATGCGAAGTAACCATGTTTTTCTCCGATATCCGCGGCTTTACCAAAATGTCCGAAAACATGGATCCAACCGATATCGTAGAGCAGCTCAACGTTTACTTTACCAGAATGACCGACATCCTTATGGAACTAGAAGGAACTCTCGATAAATACGTCGGCGACGAATTGATGGCACTTTTCGGCGCGCCGGTTGCCCGGGATGACGACCCGATCCGGGCGGTTCTCTGCGGTGTGCGAATGCTCGATGCGCTTCGCGAACTACAGGAACGCTGGCGTAAAGAGGGTAAGCCGGTTATCGAGATCGGGGTGGGTGTCAATACCGGCGTGGTTACAGCCGGGTACATGGGCAGTGAAAAACAGCTGTCGTATACGGTAATTGGTGACAATGTCAACCTCGCTGCCCGCGTCATGTCTGTAGCCAAGGGCATGGAGCTTTTCATCACCAGATCGACCTATGAAAAGGTTGCTGATTATTTCGAAGTTGAACAGCGCGAATCGATCATGGTTAAGGGTAAGTCAATGCCAATCGAGATCTTTCATGTTAAACGTGCAAAGCCAGAAATTAATTTCAGTGAGCTTCTTGGCAAAAGCATCAGTCATATTGCCACTTCGGTGGGTGGTTCGGAGCCCAAGCCTGCGGCCGAATCTCAGCCGCCGCCGATGCGGATTCCCCCGGGAATGAAAGAAGAAGACATGAAACAGAATATCAAGATCGAGGCAAAAAAAATGATCGAATGCCAGAATTGTGGCAGTGAGAATAATATGCAGGAAAAATTCTGTACAAAATGCGGCATGCCGATTTTTTAGTATTGCCCATAAAAACTATTGGTGATACCATGGCAGGAGTTTTGTTAGATAGTCAGGGAGAAGGCATGAAAAGTCATTATTTAATTTATTTACTGGTTTTTTTATGCTTGATGGCTGGTACGAGAGTCGATGCATTGACAAAAGAGGCTCAGAGCGCCATTGAGGAAATGAGGGGAAGACTTACTCAGCAGGCAGTTATTGTTTCGGCAGTCGAAGGTGTTTCGTACATCCCGGGCCGCGATCTTGCACTTGCTCTGCAAAGACTCAGGCAGAAAGTTTACGGTGTCGATACGCCTATGGTTGATACGGCCGTTGCCATGGTCACCGAAAAGGCTTCTGCCGAAGATTACATTGCCGGCAAAGAACTGGCTTCGGCGCTCATCAAAATTCGTGCGTCGCAGGGGCGAACGGAACCTCTGAGCATAGCCATGGCAGATATTGACCGCGTGATGCCTTCTGCAAATGCTGTAAAAGAAGAGAAGGCTGCTATAATACCGCCGGTGGCTTCTGCGCAGACTGCAGCGGCTGAAGACAAGCCCGTAATTGAACAGTCGCAGCCGAAGGCTGAAGAAAAGACAATCAAAAAGGCTGGCAAGCGATCTTCTGGCAAAAAGTTCAAAAAACAGAAAAAGCAGAAGAAATCGCAACCCGTGCAGAGCGAAGTCGTAAAAAAGGCTGTTCCGGCGCCGGCACAGGCTGACAGAACCGTTGCAGTAACAAACGATTCTGACAAGCCGGTTGAAGCCAAAGAAAAAAGCGTCAGCGCCAAAGGTGACGACAAAGCTTTTAACGACTCAATCAAAAAATACGATTTCAAGATGCCCGAAAACTACCGCATCATCGTGCGCTGAGACTGTCGCGTCGTATCGGGCACGGAAGGCCAATGAGTGCTGAAGAGAAATTCCGGTAACATTCCAGCCTTTGCCTGGCCCTGTTTTCTGGTTCTGGCAATTATTGCGATTCTTCTTCTCAGTGCCCCTGAACCGGTCAGAGAAGTAGAAGCGCCGCTGCCGCCGCAGCTTTATTCTTCCGCTTATCAGCTGATTGGTACTGGTAACCGTCTTGGTACTTATTTCCCGGTCGGCAATATTCTGGCAGACTGGTTTAACAGCCATTTCGATGCGGAAGGCGGTGTTTTCAAGGCTGTTGAAACCAATGGCTCTGTCGACAATGTCAGATTGCTGCGCGAAGGCCGCATTATGCTCGGCATGGTCGAAAGCCGCATTGCCCGCGAGACACTTGCCGCCGATGCCAGTTCCTCGCTTCGTCTCATCTGGCCCCTCTGGGAAGACGTTGTCCACCTGGTCAGGACGCCGCAGGGCTTTGAGCCATCCCGCGAATTTCCGGGGCGTCTGCGCGGGTTTCTCGGCCAGAAAAATTCATCGACATTCCGCACCTCGAAAGAGATTCTCGCATCACTTGGTTTCGGCGACGATTTCAGCAGCCTGGATCTTCCGCCTGACGCGGTTTTGAGTGCTGTTTCGACCGGTCAGGTCGGGTTTGCCACCATTCAGGCCGGTATGCCGAATCGTACGGTTTCTGACGCCCTGATTTTCCACGACTGCACTCTCGTCAGTCTGAATCAGCAGCAGCTGCAAAAAATACTGCAGAAAGTTTCAACGGCGCGCATTTACTCGATTCCGGCCGGTTTTTACGGCGATTCTCAACCTTCAATTCAGACAATCGGGCTGCCTAACGTTCTTGTAACTACAGATAAGACCCCGGCGGCGACAGTTGAACTCATTACCGAACTGCTCGTCAAGGCTTCAACACACCTGAAAATGAAACATCAGGCGACCGCCGCGATTCCATCTGAGCCGCTCAAGGCAAAAGCCATTCTTGAAGAAATCGGCGTGCCAATCCACCAGGGAACCATCGACTGGTTGAACCGGCATAAAACAACGCCGACAGAGGAGGGCGCCTCTGATGCAGACTGATCGCAGACTTTGTAATACCCGTCGTGGGGTGGTTCTGTTTGTCGTGCTTGGTGGGGTTTTTGTTCTGACGATTCTGGTCATGGCTTACAACCATCTGGTTCAGGGAAAATTCAACGAAAGCCGCGAGATTCTCAAGCACCTGCGGGCGATGAAATGCGCTCAGGCGGCTGCCAGAATGCTTGTCTGCAAGCTGAAGGAAGATCTTAACGCAGCTAACGCCAAAGACCCGGCTTCGCCCGGCTATGCTCTGCGCAACAAGATTTTTGTGCATAACGACCCTGACACGCTTGCCTCGGAGTTCAAGAAGGTCTGGCTGGCCAAGGCTGATATCGATGGTTTTGTGAAAAAACTTTTTGGTGACGAGCCCACCAAAGACGTATCGGTTAACTATGATGTGAAATTTTCTGATATCAGGCTTCTGAGCGATTATAAAACCGATAAAGAACTGTTCTTTGACTGCGAAAAGGGCGGTCGTATGACCTTGACCGTCGAAGTCTTCATTGGCAATACCCGCGAGGAATGGCAGGAAACCAGGCCTTTCCGGGTTGTCATCCCATTCCCGATGCCATTGACCAAGTATACTCTTTATCTGCGTGAGGCCACTGATGAAAACGATCCGGTCAAGTTCAACACGGTGGCGATCGATTCGCCTGCAACCGGTGACACCGCTCCCGGCTCGAACCGGCCGATCGTCGTCGACAACGGGTTGCCGGGCGATCACTTCAATAAACAGGCCGAAATCTGGAAGCGGCGCGGCTGGATCTATCTCGGCGGCGGCAATCTACTGCTGAACCGCGCGGCCGGGCATCGCAAATTCGGGCAGCGGTATCATTCATATTTTCCGACCGCCGAAAATCCGATCACTCTGCTACTGAATTTTTCTGATTTCAATGGCTGGCCGGTAAACGGGCACCAGATGGTATTCCGCATTGCCCGCTGGGGCTTCTCGAATGCTGTTGTCGATGGTCCGGCCTCCGACATGTGGAAAAAGATTCTTGAATTTCAGTTTCGTGAGCATAAACCGGACAAGGATAAGAAGTGGTGGAACAGCTCTTTTCTACACCTGTTCGGCGAAGCGGGAACCAGCGAAAATGATCGTCGTATCAGCATCACCAGGGTTACTGGCCGCGTTTATGACCGTTTTCTTGAACTCAGCTATCTTATTCCCGGCACTGGCGCCGAACCACCGGTTGGCGCGGTTGTCGGGCTGCCACAGAAAGACTATGACAAATACTCGGGCAAAAAGCGCAACCTGATACCGGGCAAGCTGAAAGACATCGACAAAACCTTTCTGAAGGATGTTTTTGTCGACAAGAACCTGATTTATCTGCCCGCGCCTCCTGATGCGGTTCTGGGAGTGCCTGACCTGACCGAGATGGAGGACTTTTTCATCAAGCTGCCATATTCGGCGCTCGGCAATCTGATTTCTTATGAAAAGATCATGAGCAAGGCTGATTTTTGCTCTTATGACGAGACCTACAGCCTTATTGCACAGTATTCCAAGAATACTCAGAGCATCAATATTCCACCAGATGCCTCAGTTCTACCGGTTAACGACATGAATTTCGCTTTGCCGGTACTCGGAACTGATCAGAGCAAGCTGCAGATCGATACCATACCCGACAGCAAAGATCCGGCCCTGGGCCTTACTCCCAGGGTCTGCTACGAAATCGATGCCGCAAAGAACCAGGATGTTTTCGCTGTCTTGAAATCAGCATTCTGCTCTGCTTCTAACAGCGATTTCAACCTGGCAAACGCCGTCGTCAGAGTAAAAACCAATGGAAAAGGCCTGAAAATGGGCGACAACCTTGGTGCTACCTCTGGCGGGGCCATTATCGTCGACGGCCCGGTCGAAGTTGGCACATTCAGAAGTGCCGACAACCCCGAAAATGCCCAATTGATGATTCTTGCCGAAAAGGGAGCGATCACTGTGCGCAATGGCGGTCAGCACCCGACGCTGGCCTATCTGGTTGCCCTCGACAAGACTGGCGGCGAGATCAAGACCGCCAGTAAGCAGGCGCCATTACAGCTTTTTGGTGGTATAGCCGCCCACACGCTTGACCCTGAAAACTTCGCCGGTGGCGGTGGAATCATGTATAATCAGGGTTTTGACCCGACGGTAAACCCGGTCGAAAATTTTGTCGGTGTGGTCATTGGGCCGTCAGGAGGCGAAATATGAGCAGAAAAGGCGTTTCGTTGCTCGAAATTCTTTTCGCCAGCGGTATTATGGTGGCGGCAATGGTTCCTCTGTGGGGTTTGATGGGTTCTTCGCACAAGCAGGTAACGCTTTCTGCCGATGAAATAAGGGCCAGTCAGATTGCTGCGGAGATTCTCGAACAGATCGAAAATTCCGGCTGGCAGCCTGAGGTTGGCGAGATAAGCTTCGCTCCGGTGAGCGAGGGCAAGATCAGCCTCGGAGCCACCAGCAAAATTGATGTGCACGTTGGCAGTTTCCCAGCGTATATGGAAGTTGAGGCTCGGCTGAAAATCGACAAACATCCTGCCACCGGGCCCGAGTATGGCAAAATTGTCAGGCTGATTCTCAATTACAAGTCGAAAGAAAAGGTCGGAACGCCGCAGAAAGATTACGAGCTTTCGACATTCATAGGAAGGCGCAGATGAACAGGCGTGCTTTTACCTTCACGGAGCTGCTGATCAGCGTTGGCATTTTTACCATGATTGCCGGCGGGGTGATCATCGCCATGTCGCGGGGGGCGTCGAATGTGGCCCGCGGCAGCTTCAACGCTCTGGCGGCCAATCAGGCCTCCTGGATCGTGACCATCATGCGCAACGATATTGCCAGATCAGATGGAGAAAAAATTGTTTTCAAGCCAGAGGCTGGCGATACCTGGAAAGGTAAGACCGAATTCAAGGTCGGCATGCCGGGAAACCGGCATGTAGCCTACGCGGTAGAAAACCGCGGTGGTGGCAGGGCCTTCTCCAGAACTGAATCTGACGGCCGCAAACAGTTTTTTGCCTCGGAATACCTTACAGAAATGACGGTCAAGAAGGTTGCAGAGGGCTTTGATATCATCATGCTGCTGCGTGACCCGGCCAAGCAGGCAAATGACTTTATCTGGACCGGAAGAATTTACCCGCCAGTGCCGGCCGGGGCTGATCAGTTCTGGAAACCTCTTCCAGGAGGTAAAAAATGACCGGGCGAGAAAAAAGTTTCAGCTGGCGAGTCTGTCTGTGTTGGGCGCCGCTGCTTGTGGCGTTTTTGCTCACCGGCCTGACCGGCTGTCGGTCGAGTTACAGTTATGCAGCATTCAGGGCTCAGGCCGAGGCTGCACTCAGCGGCAACAAGGTTAAAAAGGCCAAAGAGCTTTATTCAGTCATTTATCAGCACGAAAACAAAACCGAGGCGCCACTGCCTGAGCGCACCACCTGGGCTTTCTACCGGTTGGGTGTAATTGCCGAAGTCATGGGCGAAGTGCAGCTCGCCAAGGGTTACTATTGGGGCGACAAAATTGACGAGGGTTTTTATCAGGTGAACCCAGCGGTCGAATGGCTGGCAGAAGCTGGCTGGGAGCATCTTGATGAGGGCAATCCACCGAGAACGCTGGATGAAATACTCGCACTCGAAAAATCGGGTCAGAAAAAAACAGCTCAGACAACCGAAAAAAAGAAGCGTGAGGTAGTCATTCCGACCGACCGGGCGATGCCGGTTCAGGCTCCGGTGGCGGGTGACAAGCCTTACTCGCGAACCTTTCAGCGATCGCTGACTCCGCCCCGCCCCGGTGCGCCCGAGCCTTTCAGGGTCTTTTATTGACCTTTTTCTGCGTTTCGGCTTCGGGTCTGAAGCCGATCGGAGCGTTCATTTTTTCAGGCGACTGCAAAAAGTTGTCGAGGCGCCCGAGCAGATTTTTCTGGGCAATCTCGAACAGATAGTCGCAGAATTCGTTGATGCCTTCGTTGCTGTTGACGAATTCGCGGTCGTCATCGATGTTAAAAATGATTTTTGAGCCGGTTTTGCGGAAAATCAGGAGAAAGGTGAAAAATTTTTCCTGCAGGTCATCGTCGTTAACGTTGATGGCAAAGCCAATCGCGGCGGTACCGTTTTCGCCGAACTCGGTGTCTAATGCGTCGCCCTGAAGCGACTGGTTGTTATAGACAAACCCCGAGCTGGGGGTAAACATGAACAGTTTTGGATCGGGGCAGTTCAGGTATTCGAGAATGGCGGTGCGGATTTCCTGTACGAATTCGCGGCATTCCTTCTGATACTGGCTGCATTCGGCAACCCCACGGTCATAGGCTTCACAAAGCTGTTTATATCTGTTTTTTCTGGGCATGGTTTTTCTCCGGGCGGTTTTTATGCTAGTGATTCAAGTTCTGCCGCAAGCATTGCATACTGCAGCAGATATTCTTCTTTTTTTGCTTCTTCGGCTGTTTCTATAAGCAGCGAGAGTTCTTTCATCGCCGCTTCGATCTCAAGCCGGCGCTGCATTTTTTCGGGTGATGGTGGCACGGCGATGGTCGGCCTGCGTTGAGCGAACATGCTGGCTGTCGTTGGGTCTTCAGGGCTGGTGAGGCTGTTTATGCTGGTTGCCGGTGATATTCTGGTTTCTGGGCGGCTGGTTTGCAACAGTGGCGTGAAGCCATCTCTGACGAGTGCCACTCCAGGCATGGTATTGTGCTCAACCGCTTTTGGGGTCGGCGGAAAAGCCCGGCACAGAATCGCCGCCGCTGTTTCCTGGACAGACTGACCGGCAGCTTTTGCTGCTGCCTCAAGCCTGAGAAAGGTATCTTCCGGGAGAACCACTTCAACTTGTCTGGTTTGCATAAGAATAATCTACCAGAACCTTGATAAAAATAGAACCAGATTTATCCTTTGTCTGCTAAAATGCAAAGTGACGGGTTTGTGAAAAATGTCTGGAGACGTCATGGAACCGAAGCCTCAGAAAGAGTGTTTTGCTTCACCTGAGCTGGCTGCAGCGGCTTTGAAAAGCCGGTATTTCAGGATAACCCTGTTGTTGTGCTTTCTGCGCTACTTTACCATTTTGAATTTTGCTGCCGGTGCCTGTTTTCTCATCCTCAGACAGATCGGGCACGCGGGTGACATTTTTTCTGCGGTTTTTCTCTGTGGCCTGGCAACGGCCACCGGGCTGGCTTTTGCGGCTGCCCGCCGCCAGACGTCTGAGCAGAGAGGCTGGCTGGCTGCTATCGACGCTCATAATGGCTCGGGCGGGCTGCTTATGGCGACTGAAGAAACCGGTGACACCGGCTGGCGGGATCGTCTGCCGGGGCAGGTCGAAATCCCTGTTTTGAAGCCTGCTGCGGGTAACAGATATATGTCTGCCGGCCTTTCGCTGCTTTTTCTGCTGCTGTCGCTGACAATTCCGGTGGTCGGGCGTGATACGCGCAATGATCCGCGAATAGAGCTGCGGGAGCTGGAGCGTGTCGCCGCAGGGCAGATAGAAATACTCGCCGAAGAGGGTATCATTTCGCCTGAAGAAGCTCGCCAGCTTAACGAAAGTCTGGAGCGGATCGGCCTCGATTCGCAGCGCCATGATCCGGCTGCGACTTTTGAGGCGCTCGACCAGCTTCAGGAAAAGCTGAAGAAGCAGGCTGGCGCCAGCGTTGTAAAAAATCTTTCAGAACAGAAAAATCTGGATGAACTTGCTGAACTGGCTGAAAAAATGGGTGAAGCCGCCGGTCAGAATGATGACCAGATTTCGGAGCTTGCCAGAGCGGTCAGCAAGGGCTTAGAAGAGGCTGCTGGTGATG
The DNA here is from genome assembly GCA_024710355.1 of Candidatus Rifleibacteriota bacterium. Lineage (GTDB taxonomy): Bacteria > Muiribacteriota > Ozemobacteria > Ozemobacterales > Ozemobacteraceae > Rifleibacterium. The sequence goes on along the minus strand of JANJUX010000056.1, from coordinate 31,945 downwards.
TCGGCATTGGTTCTGGTTCAGAAAAACTGCAGAGGGCCCTTGAAAAGGCGGCTGCGGGAGGGCCTGATTCGGCAGAAGCGGCCAGAGAGGCCGCTGAGGCTTTGCAGGAATACATTGACGAGCAGCAGGCGAAGGCGGCGGCCGCAGCTGCTGCTGCGGCTCAACGGCTTGCCAGTGCCCGCCTGATTGATCGCAAAACCTTTGAATCTCTTAAAAAGGCCGGAAAAATAAGGCCGGCAACTGAAGCAGATCTGCAGCCCGGTTCTCAGAGCGAGCTGGTCATGTGTGAGGGCGGCGGCAGCGAAAGCGGCAACGGGCAGCAGGGCGAAGGTCAGGGTGACGGTCAGGGTGACGGGGTCGGTGGCACGCAGACAGGCGGTCAGACTGGTTCCGGCAGCGAAAACGGCAGCGGTGCTTCAGGGCAGGCTGGCCGCGGCGGTGGCCATGCGCCGCTCAAGTTTAATCGCAAAAGTTCAGAACATAATGTTGAATTTAAAAATGAGGTTTTGCCTGCCCCTAATGAACAGGCGCTCGAAAAGTCGGTGGCGATCGGTATGAGCTTTTCAGCCCCGCAGACGTCTGCCGGGTCTGGCGATGATGGTTCTCAGGCCGGGGCCGCCTGGCAGAAAACCTCTGAAGGCAGCGCCGAATCTGGTATAATTCTGCCTAAACATCGCAGTGCAGTAAAAAAATATTTTGATCACGAACAGTAACAACTCAGGAGATAAACTATGACCGAGGCAAACAAACTGCTATCGCAGCCAGAACTGGCCAAGGCGTCAGCACTGGCCCAGAAAGCGCTCGCTGAGCTTGACCGCATTTTGATCGGTCGACCGGCTCTGCATCGCCTGGTGATGGTTGGCATTCTCAGTCGCGGCCACATTCTGCTCGAAGGCCTGCCCGGAGTTGGCAAAACCGCTCTGATCAAATGTCTTGGGCAACTTCTCAGTCTGCAGTTCAGCCGGGTTCAGTTCACTCCTGATCTCATGCCCGGCGATATCCTCGGTGCCCATATTCTGCAGCAGAGCAATACCGGTCAGCGTGAAATGGTTTTTCAGCCGGGCCCGATTTTTACCAATATTCTGCTTGCCGACGAAATCAATCGCGCCTCACCAAAGACACAGTCGGCGCTTCTAGAAGCGATGCAGGAAAAGTCGGTTACATTGCTTGGCACTACCCGCCGACTGCCGTTGCCTTTCTTTGTGCTGGCTTCGCAGAATCCGATCGAGCTGGAGGGCACCTATCCGTTGCCTGAGGCACAGCTTGACCGTTTTCTCTTCAAACTCGAAGTTGCTTCTGCTTCAACGGAGACCCTGCGCGAAATAATCTCTTCACGTCGTCACGGCGAGCCGCCCATGCCCGACTTTTCTCTTGCTGCCGCCGAGCTTTCCGAACTTTTCCGGGTGATGGATGCAATATATCTGCCCGGGCCGGTTGCCGATTACATTGCCCGGCTGGTGCATGCCACCGACCCGTCATCAGCTACAGCTACGGCTCAGATCAAAGAATTCGTGCAGTATGGCGCTTCGCCGCGTGCCGCCATTGCTGTTGCCGAGTCGGCCCGCGGGGTGGCACTGCTTGCCGGTCGGCCCTCAGTCGGCTTCGAAGATGTCAGAGAAGTTTTCATTCCCGCCCTTAACCACAGGGTGCTGCTCAACTACAAAGCCAGATTCGAAGGCCAGACAAGCGCGATGATCCTTTCGGGGTTGTTGAATTCGCTGAAAGAAACCGACCTCGATTTTTCTGCGGGCGTTGCCATGGCTGCGGAGAAAAAATAATGCTGCAGAGAAGATCGGTGCCCGTTGTTTTCTGCCTGCTGATGTTTGTTCTGCTGGCACTGCCGCCACAGGCGGCCGCAAACCAGCAGATCGACTACGACGGGCTCAAATTCACCATGTTGCCTGATTTCGAAGCCCGCACCTATTTTGGTTACAAATTCATCAGGGTTCTGATCAGCAACCGCTCCGGTCGCGAACGCCAGATCCGACTGTCTTTGAACGCGGATTATTCGCGCGATCTCGAACAGATTTCCAAAACTCTGGTTATTCCTGCCTCTGAAAGCCGCGAAGAAGCTCTGTTTTTTCCGCTTGGCGATTTTTCAAGTGTCGGGCTGGTAATAGAGGTTGATGGGCGCGAGATCGAAGAGAAGCTGCTGAAGTATCTGCGCAGCTACAAAAACTATTATGCAAAAAAACAGGCGCTGGTCGACGCAAAGATTCCCCGAAACGATTTCGAAGCCGTTTTCGGGCCTTCGGGGATGGCAGCAGGCCTCAATCTCGAATTGAGCCAGTTTGACGGCAGCCTGGCGCAGCTTTACAGCAACTGGCTGGCTTATACCCAGTTCAACCTCATCATTTATTTTGCCGAAAGCCTCAGGGAAATGCCCGAACCGGTCAGAGCAGCTATTTTCGATTATGTGCGGGCCGGCGGGGCGCTCATGGTTCTCGGTGAGCCTGTTCTGCCAAAAGATTTTGTCAGAATAGATAATGCTGAAGCTTCGATGTTTACAACCTATGAGGGCGGTTTTGGCCGGGTAATGACTTTTCGTGAAGACTTCATGCAGTATGCCGTCGCTGCATCTGAGCCAGAGCTTACGCTGCCTAATGGTGATAAGATCCCAAAACCGGCGAGAGGCAAACCTGGAAATCTCAACGGACTTGAAGTTTCTGACATCTTCTCAGACCGCTCTTTTCAGGACGATTCACCTCTGCCTTTCGACGAAGGTGAGGTCGAAACCGTTTCAGCGCGCTGGCTTATGCTGATCATCTATCTTTTTGCCTTTCTGATCGGGCCGGTGAATGTTTTTGTACTGCACCGCCTCGGGCGGCGGATTCTTGTTTTTGTGACCGTTCCGGTCGCTTCGTTTATCTGCTGCGTTTTTATTTATGGCTACTACGTTATTTTCGAGAGTTCGACCCTGCTCGGCAAAAGAAACGCATTGATTCTGCTCGATGAGCGCGATAACCGTGCCATCACTCTGGCGAACTACTCGATTTATTCAGCCCGTAGCCGTGCCGAAGGTTTTCGTTTCGACATGCAGACTGAGGTTTTTCCGGTAAATCGCAACGATTACCGTTCGAACGACTCCGGCAAGTATATTGTGCTCGATGAAGACCAGCACCTGCGCGAAGGCTGGATCAAGCCAAAGATCCCGCGATACATGCATCTTCGCTCGATTCAGACCAGGCGCGAACGTCTGGCCCTGACAGCTAAAAACGGTGCCCTTGAAGTGATGAATGGCCTTGGAGCAGACATTGAAGAGGTGGTTCTCATGACCTCGGGCGGTCGGGTTTTCAGAAGCACGGGCATTCGTGCCGGCGCAGCAGCAGGCATGGATGAAGTCAGAGGGGTCAGCGCCAGCTGGAGCTCATTGCCTGAAGTTGGCAAGCGCGGCTGGTTCAATGTTTTCGACCATATCAAGGTCAGTCCTTATGCCTACCTTAAGCCGGGCACGTATGTTGCAAGACTCAACCGATCGCCTTTTCTGCGCCAGGCAATCGATGAAGAAGCCGAAATAACAGAAAGTGCCTGCCTCATCGGTATTCTCAAGGAGGAACCGTCATTATGATGCTTTCAGTTGAGAATCTCTACAAGAGCTTTGGCGACACCCATGCGGTAAGGGGGCTGAGCTTCAGCCTTTCTGGCGGTGATATCACCGGCTTCGTCGGCCCTAACGGCGCCGGCAAAACCACGACGATGCGCATACTGGCAACAATCGAAGACGCTTCTTCAGGGCGGGTCGAAATCGACGGGCACTCAATAATCACTCACCCAGAGCGGGCCCGCGAGCTGGTCGGCTTTGTTCCGGATTCTCTTCCTCTGCACAGCGATATGAGTGTGCATGAATACCTTGATTTCTTTGCCCGCGCTTACGGTATCAGATCAGAAAAGCGGCGTTCGCTCATCGACGACCTCGAAGAGTTTACCAATCTGACCAATATAAGAGAAAAGCTGATAGCAGCCCTTTCGAAGGGTATGAAACAGCGGGTTTCGATTGCCCGGGCGTTGATCAATGACCCGAAGTTTCTGCTGATGGATGAGCCGGCGGCCGGCCTCGATCCGCGGGCCCGTATCGAATTGCGCGAATTGCTGCGGGTTTTGTCACGGCAGGGCAAAGGAATTCTTATCAGCTCGCACATTCTCAGTGAGCTTTCAGAGATCTGCACCTCGACGCTGATCATCGAGCAGGGGCGGATGCTGAAATTCGGCACTATCGAAGAGGTGACCAATCACGATCAGCCCACTCGAAAGCTGATCATCAGACCGCTTTCCGATCCGGAAGGTGTGAGTCGTTTTCTTGTTCTCGAACCGGGCATCGAAAATCTTGTCGCCAACGGCAAAACATTTGAGTGTGATTTTGCCGGCACTGATGAGGATGCGGCCGAAATCGTTGCGAGAGCTCTGGCGGCCGGGCACCGCCTTGTCGAATTCAAGTTCAGACAGCAGAATCTTGAGTCTGTATTCATGAACATTACCAGGGGTGAAGTGCAATGAGCAGCCTGCAGAACGTGTTTGACCGTTGCGATGACCTGGTGAACCCCATAATCGTAAAAGAACTGCGCCAGGTAGTGCGTGGCCGTTTCTTCTGGGGTGTCCTGATTCTTTTTCTGATTTTTCAGTGCCTGGTATTGAGTTTTTCGATTGCTGAAAAGGGCATGAGCAGCCGGCATGTCGGTGCCGAAGCGCTTGAATTTCTTTTCGGCATTCTGTTTTTCGCCAGTTATGTGCTGATACCGGTTTTCAACGGCATGAAATTCGCGAAGGAACAGACCGAAGGCTCTGATGAGCTGCTGTTCATAACTACGATCACACCAGAGAAAATCATCATGGGCAAATTCGCAGCTGGCATGGTGTTCATTTTGCTTATTTTCAGCGCTTTTTCACCGTTCATGTTCATGACTTTCTTTTTGAGCGGCGTCGACCTGTCGATGACTTTGATTGGGCTTCTGGTCGCCCTTCTTTTCAGTTCTATCGGAGCCATGGTGCAGATCTGCTGCGCCGCGCTGTCACAGGATACCCACTCGCAACAGTTTTTCAGGGGTGCCGGCATTTTTGTTCAGGTTACCAGCTATTTCAGTCTGATGGGAATGGGGTCTGAGCTGGTTCGCTATGGCGGCGTGCGTTTCTGGGGCTTTAATGGCGGTCCGGGCCTGTATGCCACAATTCTCGCCAGCTCTCTGCTCTTGATCTATCTGCTGTTTAGAGCTGCAGTCGCAGTCATTCAACCGACCGGCGCCGACAGAATGCGGGCCGTTCGCCTGACTGCGTCTGGCGGTTGGCTGCTGACCCTTGCAATGGCCGTTTACTGGGCGCTTGAGGCCGCTTCGGCACGGTTCATAATTCTCTGGGGCGGCCTTGTCTGCGCCATACTTGTCTTAATGACCATGGTGGCGGTTTCTGAACGCGACCGGATATCTGAACGGGTGGCGCGTGACCTGCCTGCGGGGCAGACAGGTCGTCGCCTTGCTTTTATCATCTCTTCAGGTGCTGCCGGCGGCCTGGCCTGGGTGGCCATGATGACCGCCTTCACCGTTCTGGTGGTCAATCTCTTTGCCGGCCTGACACGCGTTCCCTACCGTGGTGACCTCAACGAGGCTTCAATAGCGATGCTGACCTTTATGAGCTTCAGCATAGGTTATGGCCTGTTTGCCGCTTTTATCAGGCGTGCATTCTTCAGCGGCATGGTCGAGATTCGCAACAACTGGGTAATCATGCTGCTTGTGTTCGTGGGTTTTTCTGTGTTGCCGATGTTTCTCGGAGTCTTTGTCGGCAGCAATTCTGATCTTATAATGATGGGTAACCCGTTTGTGGCTTCTTCAAAACTTGCCGAAGGCGTGCTCGCCGGCATTGGTGTCCTGTTTTTCGGTCTGTTGATCAATTTTATGTGGTTGAAAAGGCAGGTCGATGAATTTTTGACCGCCGGGCAGTCCGATAAATGAGCAGTCTCAAGGAAACGGTCAGCGCTGCTGAGCTTGCCGGCCAGCGTTTCTACCTCAACGTTTCTTCACGTTTTTCCGGGCTGCAGGGTGGCGGCCGCTTCGGTCGCAATACCGGCAATTCGCTCGAATTTGTCGATCACCGTGAATATCAGCCCGGTGATGACGTCAGGCACATCGACTGGAATGCCATGGCGCGTTCCGATCGTCTTACGGTCAAGCTGTTTCGCGAAGAGGTTTCGCCGCATCTCGATCTGCTGGTCGATGCCTCACTGTCGATGCAGCTTGACGGTAGCCGCAAGCGCGAAGCTCTCTACGCGATGACGGCAATTCTGCGAACTGCGGCAATCAATGCCGGTTATACTGTGTCAGCATGGATCGTCAAAGACCGTTGCCGCAGAGTTGAACCGGCTTCGCTGCCAATTCACGACTGGCCTGGCAATGACTGCGATTTCAGCGGTAACATCGGGCAGACGCTCGTCAGTTTTCCGCCAGCCTTAAGGCCTGCGGGTGTCAGAGTGCTGATCAGTGACCTGTTCTGGAAAGAGGAACCGCAGGCGGTTCTGCGCCAGCTTTCTAATAACGCAGCTTTGCTGGTTATAGTGCAGCTGCTTGCCGAGACTGATATTCTGCCACCGCTGTCGGGCAATGTGAGAATTCTCGATTGCGAAAGCGGGGAGGCGGTCGAAGTGGTGGCTGAAGAGGGTTTGCTGCGCGAATATCAGGCGAATTTTACCCGGCACCAGGAATACTGGAAGCGGAGCTGTACCAGAGCCGGTGCAGTTTTTACCCGCTGCGTCGCCGGCAGTTTTCTGCACGAAATGGTGCCGGAAGAGCTGCTGAAAAACGAAATTCTCATGGCCAGGAGCAGATGATGCCATTTTTCATGAGCCCGGCGGCTCTCTGGGGTTTACTTGCCATAAGCGCTCTGGCCGCGGTTTATCTTTTCAGAAGGCAGGCCAGAGACGTTAAGGTGTCGTCGCTGATGTTTTTCGGTCGTCGCCAGACCCCGGCCGAGGGAGGGCGCAGACTGACCGTGCCACAGACGCCTTTCATTCTGCTGGTTGAAATTGCGATCCTGGTGCTGCTGGTGCTTGCTGCTGCAAACCCACGCGCGATTACCGGAGAAAAGCTGATTCCGGTGATACTGATACTTGACGATTCCCTGTCGATGGTGGTAAATGCCCCTGACAGCCCGAAAGCCGCTGCACTCAAATATATTGAGCGGGTGGTATTTGCCGCTCCTTCGACGCGTATTACCATGATAAGGGCAGGTGCTCAGCCCGAAGTGATCGGCCGGCACGACATGACACCAGCGGAAGCGGCGACAATGCTCGTAGAGTGGCGATGTCATGCGGCTGATGCTGATCTTTTCAAGGCATTACGCTATGTCACAGAGAGTTTTGCGTCAGATGTCAGCGTTCTCGTTTTTACTGACCGCCCAGCAGAAAAGAACTCCGAAGGGCGAATGCAATGGCTGTCTTTTGGCAGGCCCCTGAGCAATGTTGCTGTCACCGCTGCCAGTCGCTACGCACTCGGTGGTGCTGACAGATGCTTTGTCGAGTTTACCAGTTTTGCTGCTGAACCCTGCCGGCTCGAGGCCGAAATTCTGCTGCCGGAGCAGAATCGCCTGATTGAAAGCATCGATACCATGTTGCAACCTGGCGAAACACGCCGCGTCAGGTTTGTGATAAATGAAACAGCTCTGGCAGTGCAGGCAAACATCAAAAACGACCCTGTCACTTTTGATAACGTCGCCTGGCTTCTGCCGATCAGGCGTGTGCCGCTTGATGTCGCAGTCGATATCAGCTCTAAGCTTCTGCAGCAGACAGTGACCCGGGCAATTGAAGCTTCGGGGCTGGCAAAAGTTACCGGCTCCTCGTCTCAGCTGCTTTTTACGAGTCGCCAGACTGTGGCTGCTGATGACAGCCTCTGGCAGTTCGTATTCAAGGTTGCTTCACAACCGGCTGCTTTTTCCGGCAGCGTTTCTCTTGATAAGATACATCCACTGACGGCCGGTCTACCGCCGGTTCGGGCCGCCTGGGCCGTCGATTCTGCCGTGCGGGCAGAAGGTCAGGTTCTCATGTCAGCCGGAACGGTTCCGCTGCTCGAAGTGCAGGGAAGACCCGAACAAAATCTGACGGCCGTTTTCAACTATACTCCCGAATATTCCGATCTGCACAAAAGTGCTCTATGGCCGGCCCTGTTCTATAACCTTCTTGCCTGGCGACAGCAGTTTTCTCCGGGGCCGGCAGCCTTCAATTTTCGCAGTGGCTCCGACATTGCAGTATCTTTGCCGCCGGAGGTCGAGCGGGCCGAGATTCTCTCTGAAGATGGTTCGTCGGTCGCTGAAGCTGTCGGATGGCGACGTCAGGCCGTATTTCCCGGGCTTCCGCCCGGTCTTTACCAGGTCAGGGCTGGTGCTGCCAGCTGGCGGATTGCCGTCAATCTCTGTTCAGCCAAGGAGTCTGATTTGCGGGCCGCCGGTGCCAGCGGGCTGCCGGAACTGCCGTTGCCTGCTGAAACAATGCTTAATTTTGCCGACGTCCGCTGGTGGTTTATCGTACCAGCCCTTTTGCTGCTGGCGCTGCACCAGTTTCTGACCATGCACAGGAGGTCTGCAGATGCTGCTTTCTGATCCTCACTGGTTGCTGCTGTTCATGCCGCTTCTCTGGCTGGTCTGGTATTATCGGCCGCTGAGCCGGCGTCTGCTCTTTCTGCGCGTTCTGGTGATAGCCCTGGTGGTTCTGGCTCTGGCCGGTCTGCAGCTGCGATTCCCAGGCCGTGCCGGTACTCTGGTGATTGTCGCTGATCGCAGTCTGTCGATGCCAGGCAACTCCGATCAGCGTATTGCAGAAACCATGGAAATGCTGAAAAGCGGTATGTCGGCCGGCGCTTCGCTTGGGCTGGTAACTTTTGGCGAAGAGGCGGCGGTCGAAATGGCTCCGGCCAGAAGCGCATTTTCAGGTTTCTCGGCAACTGTCGGGCGTGCGGCTTCGCGTCTCGATGAAGGTTTAAAAAGAGCTTTATCGCTGATTGCCGGCGATCTTACCGGCAGAATTCTGATTATTTCTGACGGTCTCTGGACCGGCAATGATCCGCGCAATATTGCTTTTCAGGCAGCTGCCCGTGGCATTCCACTCGACTTTCGTCTGGTCGGTCGTGATCTGGCCGGTGATGTTGCGATTACTGAATTTCAGGTGCCGGCGTTGCTGAACCCGGGCGAGGCTTTTATGGCCGGTGCCAGAGTTTTTTCGCCGGTCGAGCAGGCCGGCCAGGTTTCATTGTTCGCGTCTGACCGTCTGATTGCCAGTTTTTCACGCTTGCTGCGGCCGGGCGAAAACAGCCTTGCTTTCAGTCTGCAGGCGCCTGAAGCTTCTGTTATCAGGTTTCGCCTGCAGGTTAACGGGCAGGGGCCGGACCCGATGCCCGAAAACAACAATGCGAAGGCCATCAGTGAGGTCATTGGCCAGAAGCCATTTCTTGTGGTTTCTGAAAATGCAGATTCGCCGATGTGGCAATTGTTGCAGCAGTCGGGGCTTGCAGTCGACCTGCAGGCTCCGGGGCAGATTTCCTGGAGTCTTGAATTTCTTGCCGGGTATTCGGCGGTAATTCTTGAGAATGTCGCCGCCGAAAGGGTTTCCATGCACGGCATGCAGCTGCTGGCTGCCTGGGTTCACCATGTTGGTGGTGGTCTGGTGCTGACCGGCGGCAAAAATTCCTATGGCAACGGCGGCTATTATCAGTCGCCAATTGAGCCGGTACTGCCGGTTTCACTTGAGCTTCGCAGTCAGCACCGCAAACTGGCCCTGGCGCTGATGGTGGTGCTCGACCGTTCCGGCAGTATGGCGGCTCCGGCCCGTGGTGATCGCACCAAAATGGATCTTGCGAATATCGCAGCCGCCAGTTCTCTCGACCTGCTTTCGCCTTTCGATGAGTTTGGGCTGCTGGCCGTCGACACTCAGGCACACGAAGTCGTTCCTCTGCAGCGCATGACCGAGAAAGCAAAATGGCGCGACCGTATTCTGCGGGTCGAGTCTTCGGGGGGCGGGATCTATGTTTTCGAGGGCATCAGTAAGGCGGCCGAAATGCTGTTGAATGCCGAGGCAAAGACCAGGCATATCATACTTTTTGCCGACGCTTCTGACTCAGAGCAGCCTGGCCGCTACTGGGAACTGCTCGATAAAGCCACCGGCGCCGGCCTGACCTTGAGTGTCATCGGGCTTGGCAGCGAGACAGATTCTGACGCGAATCTGCTGCGCAAGATCGCCGAAGCGGGCAAGGGGCGCATATTTTTTACCCGTGACCCGGAAGAGCTGCCTCGGCTCTTTTCGCAGGATACTTTTGTGGCGGCGCGCAGCACCTTTATCGAAGAGCCGGCCGGAATCGTGTCTTTGCCCGGCGTCGCCAGATTTATCGAAAACCCTGGGCTGATAAGCTCTGAGATCGGTGCCTACAACCTGTGTTACCTGAGAAATGAGGCCTTTGCGGCGCTGCAGACGACAGACGAAAACAAGGCCCCGTTACTGGCGGCGTGGCAGTCTGGTCTCGGCCGTGTGGTCTGCTATATGGGAGTCACCGGAGGGCCGCATGCCGGCAAATTTGCCGGCGATAAAGACGCTGCTGCAGTTCTGCTCGGTGCCAGTCGCTGGGCAGCCCTCGACGACCGCCAGAGTTTTGGCGAAATGGCGGTCACGCAGCAGATTGATAATGGTGTCTGGAAGGTTTCCCTGCTTCTCGACCCTGAGCGTGAACGCGACAGTCTGAGAGAAACGCCTGAAGTGAGGCTGATAAGACTTGCCGAAGGTCAGGAGCCGGTGCAGGAGACTCTGAATCTGCACTGGGATTCAGCTGATTCGCTGCGGGCAGAGGCCATGCTGCGCGGAAACGAGGTGATTTCGGGGGTGATCAGGTCAGGCAGGCAGCAGAAACGGCTGTCGCCGGTCTGTCAGCTTTATGGGCCCGAGTTCGCCCCGGCGCGTTTTCGTGATGGTCTGGCCGAGCTCAAGGAGCTGGCATCGGTTACCGGTGGCAAAGAAGTCATCGATCTGGGCCAGGTCTGGAAATCTCTGCCGGCAAAAATCCAGTTTCGCAGTCTTGCCGAAGAACTGCTGTTTCTGGCACTGCTGCTTTTTATCATCGAAGTTGCCGAACGCCGCACCGGCCTGCTCGCCATACTGCTTGCCAGGTTGAGAACGGTTGCCGGCGGTCGTAAACAGCTGGGCGTGCCCCCGACCGTCGCACCGCACAAGGCTGCGGCTTCTTCGCCACTTGCAGGTGTTAAAGGGGGAGAAACTCCTGAAAACAGCATTGAAAAAGAATCGGCGCGAACGGAGCCACCCACCGCCGCTGTTCAGCCACCAGAAAACAACAGCTCGCCGGGATTTTCGCAGGCTCTTAAGACGGCGAGAAAACAGGCGGAGAAGCGTACCCGGCGCTGATCGCGCTAAAAGCAGCACCGGCCTTTTCCCTGATGAGAAAAGGCCGGCGCCAGGTAAAGCTTATTTGTGATGGTGTCTGGTTCTTGAAGAATTGTCGTGAACCCGTGACGGGATTTCTGAGACCATCATGCTGGTCGGTTTGAAATCGTGCGGCAGAACCTGGTGTTCATCATAGTAACAGTTGAGGATCGAATCCATTTCTTCGCGCCCTTCGGCGATAGCAACAGCCTTTTCCCAGGTTTCCTGAGTGAGAATCGGTTTGAGGGGCTGTTCAACCTTGTGAATGTGCTTCATTGCCCTGATGAGCTGTTTGTCCCAGGTTTTGTGGTATCTGACCAGATCGTCGGGGTAGACGATCTTGCGGCGGGTGCCTTCGTTAATGCCCCTGAAGGGCTCTTCGACGTTCAGGTAGCCGTAATCGTCGGTCAGCTCTTCGCCAGCTTTGATGTCGCGAATTGCAATCTCAAAGTCATAAGGTGTGGTCATGCAGTTTGAATGGAAACTGTGATTGACATAGCGGCCGTTATCCCAGCAGAGAACCTGATTCCCCTTACTGTTGCGGAAAGAGTATTTAAACAGAATTTCTTTATACATCGGGGCCAGTTGATCGAGCTGGTTCGGGGTGAATTCGCGGTCAAGTTTGTCAAAAGCCCAGACGATGGTGCCTTTGGGGATAAACCTGGTTGCGACAACGCCGTAACCAATCTCATCATTGATGAAACGAAGTTCTGTCGAGGGATGGATCATAGTGTTCCTTTCAAAGCAGAAAATGAAACAATTGGGACAGGGGTGGGGGAGATTGTGGATTGTTGCCTTTGGAGCTGGTGTATATGTTATTTGAACAGCGCAATTCTAACGCTGACGATGTACGGCTTCAATAAGCTTATAGTCTGTTTTTGGCGGGCCGCAGACAACGGCAGTTGATTGGGTGTTAAATTTTGATTGAATTGATTTAAATCTAATTAATTCAATGATTATCATTGACGATTGAAATTTACTGGATATTTTTATGCTTTTAGATACCTTAAGCTCTGACTCGATTCGATGCGAAAAACGGTGTCGGTCGGGCTCAGGAGGCTTATGTCGGTGCTGATGGCCGCCGCGAAGGCGAAGAAAGAGCTGGAATTTACGATCAGGAGCAGGGATTTTATGAAATACAGATTTTTGCTTGTGGCTTTAGCCTGCATTTTGGGGCCCACCGTGAACATTGCCGGAGCACAGACCGGCAATACCGGCGATTACCCGCTGCTGAGTGAAGGCAGTATTACGCCGCCGCCGCCGCCGCCAGGTTATAGCTTCGCTCTGCCGCAGATCTCGCCTGCAACGCCTCCGCCGCCACCACCTCCGGGAAACGTCGGCAACGTCACCGCTCTGCCGGCCGAAGCGCCTGCAGCTCAGCCTCAGACTGCCGCTCCGATGGTGCCGCCCCCGGCTCCGGTTGAAGCGCCGGCATCGTCTGTTCCGGCAGACTCTTCGCCAGTTGCCGATCCACCGCCATTTTCAGCACCACCGGCACCGCCGGTGCTCCCACCTTCTCCGCCCCCTGCGGCCCCTCAGAACGCCGGCTCCGGTTCGGCCGATGTTCCTGATTCTGCAAGATTCAATCAGCAGTTCGTCACCTCAGCCCCCGCCGGACAGCGGGTTATGCAGCTGATCACCGCAGATCTGGCCAATCAGATAAAAAGGCTGTTGCGCTCTCTCAAAACCATGCGCACAATAGTCGACAAGCCCGAGAGTGCCGAAGAACTTCGGAGAATTCAGCTGACAGGAAGAGTCTGTGCCGATCTTCTCGGTCTTAAGGGGTTTCCGGTGCCATCGAGATTTGTTGCTTCCGGTAACGACAAGGTGTTGCGTGACCGCTCACATGATGCGGTAGAATACAGGTTCTACGGTGATTTTGACAATCGTCTGAATGGTTGGATCAAACCCATCAAGACAGCGGTTTATGTCGATCTGGTTTTTGATGGCCGCAGTCGCCGGCGCACGCATGTGCGGGCCCAGTTTACCCGCACCGGAACCATGACCGGCAGTTTTTATGCCTATAGCTGGGATGCCTTCGGCAACCCCTGGAAAATGCAGGGTAGCCTCGAAAATCTTTTCGTTCACGATGATGGTCTGCCGGCCGGTGGCAGTCTGAAAGTTTTCGGCGCCGACCCTGCCGGTAAAACCATCGGTCTGGCGCTGGATTTCCCGGTTAAAGTTCATGGCGAAAACGGGCCCGAAAAAGCAGACACCCGCCACCGTGAAGGCAAGCGGGTGAGCATCGGTCGGTAAAATCAGAAGAGATCCGGGGGGGCGGCCGGCTTTAGAGCTGACCGCCCTTCACATGTTCAGATGATGTCGCGCATGTGTAAATCCCCTTCCCTCCGGGTTTTCCTGCCTCTTACCGTCTTATGAGCTTATTGGCGGGCTGAGGTAGGTTCTTTACTGGGTCAGGCTTCGTTTTTCCAGAGGCCGTGAATATTGCAGTATTCGCGGACGGTGATCGGTGAGGTTTTTACACAGAATTCGGCTTCTGCCGGTTCGCCTGGTTTTAAAAACCTGACAAACTTCTGGTTGCCGGCAATAACTTCGATCCATTCAATAAAATGCTTTTCATCCATCGGGTGGGGGACGCTGCCGACTTTAACTTTGATGCCGTTGGCGGTTTTTTCGATGACCGGCACATGCTTTTCAACAGCAGAATCTGCAGTCTTTTCTTCCATCAGTTTCATTTCCATGCTGCAGCAAACGAGTGCCGGCGCGCCTGGATGAACGACTTCGATGATGTTTCCACAGATTTCACACTTATACACGTTATGAAGCTTAGTCAAATCCTTAGTCCTCCTGAATGCTGATATCTCGCCTCTGCATTATATTTTAACTTAACGATATGGTCAATGCCTGAAAAATTTGTTAGACTTATCCTGCTGGTTAAATAAATTCTAATCTGGGTAGTGGTGCGGTGGAGGTCAACCCAATGTACAGAATCGCGCAGGTTTTTCTTTTCGCTGGTCTGGTAATGTTTGCAGTTGCCTCCCATGCTGCCGGCGAGCCCCAGAAACAGCGAATCGTTCTTACAGATAAGACGACTCTGATCGGCAGGGTTGTCGAAATGAAAGACGGGGTGTACACAGTCGAAACCGATACGCTCGGCAGACTCAAAATTGAAGCAGCCCGCGTTGTCGAAATTTCAATTTTGAATCAGACTGCGGCTGCTCAGAAAGAAGCGTCAGCCAGCTCAGGGGGATCTCAGCCCGAGGCTGAACCGGCCGAAACGACGAGAAAGATCAAGATTCTCGACGGCGAAAAAAAACAGCAGACCTCAGAGCCGCATCAGGAAAATGCCAGCGTGGCCGGCAGCGACGACCTGACTCGGCAGCAGGAAGAAGTGAACAGTCGGGTTCGCTCGATGACCATGGACGGCGATTTCCTTGATTCGATGATGGATCTCGGCGATTCAACCGCCATGACCGAAGTGATGCAGGACCCTGAAATAATGGACGCCATCAGTCGCAACGACTATGACTTCCTTATGAATAACGAAAAAATGAAAAGTCTGATGGACAGCCAGGAAATAAAAAGTCTGCTTGGCGATGTTCAGCCCTGAAAAATAAAAAAAGAAGGTTGGTAAGGGGTAAGTATGAGAGTTGTACGATCTCAGAGTTTACTTGTCCTGTTTTTTCTGATCGTGGTTCTCGGCGTGGTTTCATCTTCTGCTGCGTCCGGGTTTTCGAGTTCGCCTGATGTTGGTGAGCGTTTTCTCGACGTCAAAAGCTTTGCCTTCAAAATTGCGGCCAAGAACGGCTGGTCGCTGATAATCAGCAATGAGGTTAACTCGCCCTGCAAAGAGGTTAAGGGTACGACCGTCGAAGAGGCCTTCGCGCATTATTTTAAAGACACCCCATTCGGCTGGCGCTATTTTGAAGACTGCCTCTACATTGCCAACGAACGCGAGCTTAAAAAATTCTTTCAAAAATTGCCAGAACTTGAAATGGGCCTGCCAAAAGGCAAATCCGGGGCTTTTTTCAGCGGGATTTTTCAGCAGGTTGAACTTTCGCTACTCTGTCAGCTGCTCAAGGCAATTTCTGGGGTCGAAATCAGAACCGCGAGTGGTTTTGAGGGTAATATTATGATGCGGGCCCGCAATATGGGCTGGCAGAGAGTGTTGCTCTCGGTGGCATTTCTTAACCGTCTTCAGATTGATTCAACCGATTTTTCGGTAATTCTTTCGCCCGAGCGTCAGTGAATAGTTAAATAAAGCTGTGTTTCGGCCGATAGCCTGACCCATGAAAAGAACT
The DNA here is from genome assembly GCA_024710355.1 of Candidatus Rifleibacteriota bacterium. Classification (GTDB taxonomy): domain Bacteria; phylum Muiribacteriota; class Ozemobacteria; order Ozemobacterales; family Ozemobacteraceae; genus Rifleibacterium. The sequence goes on along the minus strand of JANJUX010000056.1, from coordinate 16,288 downwards.
GTCAAATTTCTGCTGGTTTTCTCGTTCGGTCTCATGCTGGCCGGCTTCGGGCCCAGACCCTATTCAGATCTTGCTGAATACAAGCGCCTGCCTCTCGAAACCCGTATTTCCCGACTTCAGAGTGCCGGCGAAGATCTTTTCATGCGCCGTCGCTACGAGGACTCCATCGTTGTTTTTGAGACAATTCTCGCTCTCGACCCCGGCGAGTTGAAGGCAAAACTCTGGATAACCAAGGCTCAGAGCCAGTTGCTTCTTGAAAAGAATGCCGCCAACAAGCAGGCTTTATACCGCAAATACGGTCACCTGACGCCAAAAGATAAAATCTACGAAAACTGGCATTGGGGCCCATCGGTAGGCCATTTTGAAGTTCGCTACTCAGAGCCCAAACCCTATGTTCCGAAGGTGCGCAAACTGCGCCCGAAAGCTACCGACGCCGAAGTCGCCGCCGCCCGCAAAAAGGCTGAAGCCTCAGGTGATGCTGCTGACATGTTTGAACTGGCAATGCAGCACTGGTCGAGAAAAGAACAGGAAAAGGCACTCAAAGCTTTTTTTGATGCCTACGCCATCAACCCCGAAGTGCTTGGCAGAGACGATGAATACATGCTTTCGACCATCTCTGAAGAAGTAGATGCCAAAACCGCTGCCGGCAAAGCATCGGCGAAAGATTATCTGACCAGTGGCAAACTGGGGCTCATTCAGGGTGATCGGCAGCGTGCCGTAAATCATCTGGTGCGTGCTGCGGCCATGGATTCCAAAGCCCGGGAAGAAGCACGCAAAGAACTTGGTTCATTCCTGGCCACTTCTCAGGTCGACACCGTATCTTTGCCCGCCGAAATTTTCAGCTTTCGCCAGGCATACGTGTTTGATAAGGGTCTCGACAAACTTTATCTGCGCATCGTTCTGCTGCCAAAGAATCGGGCCCAGGTGGTTCCGGTCGATATGATGCTCAAAAATGAAAGCGTTAAAGATATTGAAATCGCATCGAAAGACGTTGTCTTCGCTTTTCAGCAGCCTGGCATCGATGAATCGATGCGGCTTTATCTGGTTCTGCCAGAAAAAGAAGAGGAGTTTCCGCAGTATGAAGTTCGACTTATTCTGACTCTCGACCGTGCCAAAAGCCAGACCTTCGAGTTGTCAAACTTTGTTACTGGTGAGAACCTGCCCGACAACTGGAGTTTTGTTTTCTCTTCTGAATATAACCTGTCAGAAAGCCTTGCCAAAGGCGACTTCGAAAAAAGCGTCGATGGCATGAAAATTTCTGGCTGGCACCTTGCAATAACCGCTGGTAAAGGCCCGTTTATCCCGCTCGAAAGCTTTAAAGAGCCCCTGCCAAAGCCTGTAGACGTCTGGAAACTCATCGAAAACGGCGGCGAAGCCACCAGTCTCTGAAAAAAAAAGGCTGTTTCATATCGCTATGAGACAGCCCCTTCGTTTTGTCTGTTTATTATTCGCGATGCAAAGTGTCAAAGCTCCTGCTGGTGCCGCTCTGGGGTTTTACGTCCGCCGGCCCTGCCCATTCTTCGAAATCAGACTTTGTGTAGCCGAGCAGTTTCATCAGGTAATTGCGATATGACAGACTGCGTTCAGCCGGCGTGCCGTTTACCACGTAAAATATGCTGTCAGTCAGCTTTGCAAAGCCAATTTTGTCAGGATCTTTCACTTTGCCGAGCAGTTTCCAGTAAACTTCAGGAGCGTCGCCGATCAGCTGCAGCTGCGGCTTCAGGCCGGCCTTTGCCAGTTTGTCTGAAAGGTGGTCGGGCCCAAGAATATGGTAATCACCGTATACCACAAGATAGCGCATGCCGGCATTCTGCTTCGCATGGGCGGCAACCGTGCTGGTTATGAATGAATCACGGTCACTCAGAGAATGGGTGCCCTTGAGGCGTTCAGCAAGCAGCACCGGTACTTTCAGCTGTTTTGCCGCCGAAAGAATTTTTGCATAGTCAGCCCACGAAAACCCCCAGAGCTTGTCGAAGCTGATTTTCGTCTTGAGATCTTTTACCGGCAGTTTACCAGCAAGAAAAGCGTCGATTTCTTTTTGAAAGCTGATGTCAACCCACTCGATAACGAGGGTGACCGGTTCTTTTGCCGCTTTCATCATTTTGAGAACGAGAACGGTATTGGCCTGGGAGCGTGCGGTTGTATGCTCATCGCCCATCAGCACATACCTGGCGCCGGCAAGCAGTTTTGCCATTTCGTTGTCTGCTACTGGCTGCGGCGCAGCTTTGGGCACTGCCGCTTCATATTCTTTCATGTATTTTTTAAGACTGGGCGAGGCTTTAAGCTGTGATTCCATTTCGCTGATGTGGGAGCGCAGCAGCTTGTCAACGGCACGCAGGCGATTGAATTCGTCTTTGCTGATCTCGCCGGCCATTGCCGCACCGAGACCTGCCGCCAGTAAAAATGCCGGAACCAGTAACCAGTTTTTCTGCATAGTCTTCCCTGCCTTGGCTGTTTTGTACAAGTCTACTGATTATCAGGCAACCCCGCAACCCACCTCAACCGATTATCAGCCGCCGGTTCTTAACAAAAATTAACCTGACAGGTCTTTAAGTTGAGTTGGGATTGTGAGATATTTAGGTCGTTCAAATGGTTCATGTCGTCGCTGTGACGTGATGAATCCGCAAAGGTTGGAAAAGAAAAGGGAAATGCCATGAAAAAAATATCCGTCGTCATGATTTTAATGCTGATCGCGGCAGTTATGCCTGCTCTGGCCGCATTTTGCCATAATTGTGGCAAGGGGTTGCCCGAAGCCGCAAATTTTTGCCCTGGCTGCGGCAAAGAAGTTTCCGGAGCATTTCAGTCGGCACAGCCCGCGCCTTCTGCCCCGGTTCAAACACAGCCAGTACAGGTTCAGCCTCAGTCGACTCCGCCCCTCGCAAAGCCTGAACCGGTTTTTGTTCCCGAGAACTCTTCACTCGCCGACTATGATTTCATCAACCAGATGGAGATGCTTCTTACCAGCGCGAGCTACGGCACCGCGAGTCGTCAGGCCCGTGAACTGCGTCTGGCCAACGATAGTCGCATGGCCCGCCTGGAGTCGAATTATCGTTATTTCGGGGCTTATCAGCGCAAGCTGCACGATCTGCACCTGAAAAAACAGAGAGCCATCGAAGAATATCTTGAAGCCTGGAAAGGCACTGAATTCGGCCCGGACCGCGCCCGTGCCATGGCCGAAAAAGACCGCGCCCTGTTTACGCTTGGAGCGGTAAATGAAATGATCGATGACCTGTTGACCGGTGGCGGCAGCCTGACGTCGATTTCGCGGATCGAAGACATGGAAAGGCGTCTGCAGAGAACTTCAGGCAATTTTGTGGTGACCGCGCCCTACCTGCTGGTCGATAATCAGCGCCTCAACCGCGGTGAGCCGATCTGGGTAATGGATGTGGTCGTTGCTGAAGCAAGAGTTTTACATATGGGTCGAGGTCGCTCTTCGCAGCCGATTTGTGGCTGGGTTTCGATCTATGATCTCGAAAAACGCAGCAGCTGGCGCTCTGACCCGGCATTTTTCTATTCTTCGCCGGTTCCGATGCCAACCACAACTACCGTAATCGTCAAAAAGGAAGAACCGCCGGTTAAAATAGTGATTTTCGGCAAAAAACGCTACCCGTATAAACACGACCGGCATGATCGCGGCCGCCGCGACAAAGGCAGAGACAGAGACCACGATCATGGCCGTGACCGAGGTCGCCACGGCGGACATCACGATCATCGCCGCTATGACTACGTGGTTGTCGAGCCGCGTTTCTGGTAATTTTGCAAAAGACTGTTGACAGCTGACTTTTCTGACGATAGAATTTAAGTGTTAACAATCCTCAATAACGGGAGGTAATTTAGATGATTGCAAGGATTTATAAGCGCTGAGTTTTTAACCTCGTTTTCGCGCACCCCGTTTATCTGAGGTTTTGCCACGGCTGTCGTGCAGACAATGTTCTGCTGCTTTGCCGTTGCCATATCTCCGGGCACTGCATCGGCAGTTACCTGTTCAGAGTCTGATCGGCTGTTTTACAGTCGGCCATCGGCTGTGCTTTGGCAACAGAGCGGTATAACAGCCTTCAGATCTGTCATAACTGCCCCGGCCATTTCAAGGAAAATCACCATACATGCATTCCGATCTCGATAAATTAGGCTTTGGCATCTTTCAGCAGCAGCATTGCCATGAAAACAGCATCGCTGCCGAAAAAATCGCCAGAGTCATTTCTGATTCGCGTGAGATTTATCTCATACAGACCCAGGTGCGCACCTTCAGGGCCAGTATTACCGGGAAACTGCGTCACCAGGCTGATAACCGGCGCGACCTGCCGGCCGTCGGCGACTGGGTGGTCTTCTCGCAGGCCGACAACGAAAATGCCGTGATCGAAGCGATAGTGCCACGCCGCACCTGCCTCGAACGCTCCGCTGTCGGCAAGCTCGATGTGCAGATTATCGCCGCCAACGTCGATACGGCTTTTGTTGTTATCGCTGCCGATCGCGATTTCCGCATCAACCGCATCGATCGTTATCTGGCTCTGATTCTCAACGGCGGTATCGACCCGGTCGTGTTGATCAACAAGTGCGATCTGCTGGCCGAAGGCGAGTGGCAGGAACTCGAAAAGCAGATTTTCCGCCGCCACCCGGCAGTAGAGGTTCTGGCTACCAGTCTGGTGACGGGCATGGGCCTCGACCAGGTCAGGCAAAGAATGAAGCCCGGTCAGACTTTCTGTTTTACCGGGTCGTCAGGTGTCGGAAAATCTTCTCTGATCAACCATTTCGCCGGTCATGAGCTGCTTGCGACTTCAAAGGTCAGTGAGGTTACCGGCCGCGGTTGTCATACGACTACCGGCCGGCATCTGCACCAGCTGCCAGACGGAGCACTGCTTCTCGATACTCCCGGCATGCGTGAGGTCGCCATGTCTGATGCTGAAAACGGGGTTGAGGCCACTTTCAGCCAGATCGAGGCGCTTGCCCTCAACTGCAGATTCTCAGATTGCACTCATATCTCTGAGCCCGGTTGTGCCATCGTTGCCGCACTCGAAAGCGGTGAAATCGAAGAGCGCACCTTCGAAAGCTATCGCAAGCTGAAGCGCGAATCTGCCAGATTTGAGCAGAAACTGCACGAACGCCACCGTGCCGAAAAAGGCTTCGGCAAAATGGTTCGCGAAGTGGTTAAAATGAAAAAGCAGATGAAGGGATACTGAATCTGCAGGCTGCCTGGCAAAACGTTGTAAGGCCTTTTGCCAGGCGGCTTTCACTTCGATATGCCTGCTGTAAGGGGTGATTATGCCTGAATTGCCTGAAGTTAATACGGTTGCAGCGGCTCTGCAGCATTTTTTTGCCGGCGAAACGCTTGCCGGCTGGCAGTCGCTGACGCCGCGTCTGCGCCGGCCGATACCTGATCGTGACCAGGTAAAAGACCTGTTCGGTGCTGAGCTGGGGCAGGTTGTGCGCATTGCCAAGTCTATCTATCTTGATTTCGGCTCTAAACAGGCTTTACATATACACCTTGGCATGACCGGGTTCTTTTCGATGCCTGAAAAAAGCGCAAAACCAGAAAAGCATGAACATCTGCGCCTCGAATTCACATCCGGCAAGATTCTGGCCTTTTCTGACCCGCGCCGATTCGGTGTCGTCGAACTGGCGCAGCTGCCGCTGAAGCGTGTTCCTGAACCGCTGGCCGGCGCCCTCGACGCAGAATATCTTGCAGCCGCCTGCAAGGGCAGCGGTCGCACTATCAAAAGCCTGATCATGGACCAGCAGATCATCGCTGGAGCTGGCAATATTTACGCGTCTGAAGCGCTTTTTGGTGTCGGAATTCGCCCCGACCGCACTGCCGGAAGCCTTGCCTGGCATGAAATCAAGGCACTGACCGCATCTCTCGTCAGGGTAATCGAGACCGCAATTGCATCTGGTCTGGATTATCAGCGCAAGCATGGCTGGTTTCTCAATTCAGAAACAACGCATTTTCCGATCGAGACCAGGGTCTACGGTCGTGCCGGCGAGCTTTGCGAAAAATGCGGCCGTAGCAGCGTCGAAAACATCAGAATCGCGGGTCGCAGTTCATTTTTCTGCCCCGTCTGCCAGAAAAGCCGCTGAATTCAGTCTGTTGTTCGATCAGGGCTATCAACCGGTTTGTGCCGGGTGATCGAGCAATTCATTCAGACGGTCGTAGTCGTAGTGGTCTGCCAGCACACGCAAAGCCATAGCGACTTCGGTGTCAGTCTGTTGTGCTTTATCGATTAATTCAGAAAACTTTGTCATGTCGCCTTCGCCTATCGCCTGCCGCATTGCTTCGCGAAGTTCTTCGGGCAGAGCAGCGATGCGGCTGGAGTCGATGCCGGCAGAGCGGGCTGACTGCCTGTGGGCATCGCACGAATCTTCGGCATAGATATAATCCAGCCCAAGGCATCCACCAAGTGCGGTCCAGAGCTCTTCTGGTCGAAAGGGCTTGCGGAGATATTTTGAGACGCCTGTGGCCAGGACCTCATCTTCCGAGTCCTTGAAGGCACTTGCGGTCACAGCAATGATTGGGAGTTCGCGGCCTTTATCTGTTGCCCTTATGCGTCGCGTCGCCTCATAACCATCCAGGACCGGCATTCGCATATCCATGAGTATCGCATGGGGGGCCCACTCGGCAAAGTGTTTAATGGCTTCTTCACCATTCACCGCCAGGCGTACTTCAAAGCCCATAGGCTGGAGAAGATCGTAGAGAAGTTCACGGTTAGCCTGCTGGTCATCGACTACCAGAATTCTGATGGGCCCTGTTCCTGGTTTCAGACCAATTACGGTGCGTGATATGAAGACTTTTTCCTGCGGTGGTGCTTCAGCTGTTTCAAGCTGCAGGCTTAGCGTAAAGCATGTGCCAAGGCCGACTCTGGTTTTTACGGTAATTTTTCCGTTCATCATTTCGGCAAGGCGCTGGCTGATGGGTAACCCCAAGCCAGTGCCGCCCGCCTTTATTCCAGACTCACCCTGGTTAAAGGGCGCAAAAATGTTCTCCAATTCATTATCTGGTATGCCCGGCCCGCTGTCTTCAACTTCGACCGTAAGCTGCAGCCTGTTGTGACTGTCGTTCAGGGTGGTGGCTCTAACCCGCATGGAAACCCCACCAGACTCCGTGAACTTGATGGCGTTGCCAAGCAGATTTATCAGGACCTGGCGAACTTTGCTTTCATCGGCCATTACATGATCAGGAATGTTTGCATCGCGCTCAACAATGAACTGGAGCGTCTTTGCTTCTGCTCTTGAACGAAACATCATTTCAAGGTCGTCGAGAAGGCGACGGAAGTTGAATACCCCCGGCTTTAGCAGGTTCATACCGGCTTCGATTTTTGACATGTCGAGTATGTCGTTAATCAGGTCGAGCAGGTGTTGCCCGCTTCGATTGATGCTTTCAAGCTGCTGGCGTTGTTTCGGCGACAGATTCGGGGCTCGCTCCAGTATCTGGGCAAAACCAAGAATAGCGTTCATGGGCGTACGGATTTCGTGACTCATATTTGAAAGAAAAAGGCTTTTTTGATAACTGGATGCTTCGGCAGCCTGCCGCGCTATTCTTTCCTGCTCGGTCAGTTTTTGATCGGTAATATCCAGGCCCATTTCCAGAACCAGTGAAGTTCCGTCTGAATCGGTGAACGGGTAGTCGAGAATCTGGTAAACGCGACCGTTTGTGCTTGTCCATTCCCAGAATTCGGGCTTTCCGGTGCGAAAAACCTCAGAAGTTTTGCAACTGTCGCACTGACGATTGAATACTTTGTGGCAATGGTTGTCTGCAGGGTCCCCGAAGTGTTCGCGAAAGAGGTTGTTTACATACGGAATAGAATGATCGGAACCGATCAAAGCAACGAAGGCGGGCAGTGTTTCGAGCACCAGATAAAGACGCTGACGCTCTGCAACCGCTCTGATTTCGGCTTTTCGGCGGAGTGTGATGTCTTCCATCATTTCATAAATGATTTCCACTTTGCCATCCGGGCCGAATTTCGGGATTGCGGTAATCTGGTAGAAAAGAAGCCCCTGGGGGGTCTCGAATGATCTTTCTGCAATGTGAGTCTGGCCGTCGAGAATGGCTTCGGCAACCGGGCAGCTGGCACAGGGCCGGGCTTCCTGGTGGTGACTGAAAGCTGAGTAGCAAAAGGGTCTGGAATCATAATCGATGTCAGGAAACCATTGCCGCTGCTGCCGATTGACCAGCAGCACTTTCATATCGGGAGAAATTGCGGAGATTCCGACCGGGACATTATCACTCAGGTTGCGGTATTTTTCCTCGCTTTCATGCAAAGCTAAAGTCATTTGTCTGGCCAGTGAAAGTGCCCGTTCCCCTGTGCCCGCCATCATTCTGAGAATGAAAAATATCATCAGGCTGGCGGCAATCCCTCCGAAGAGGATGAGTCGCGGGGTTTTGAGGCTGGTGGTAGCGCGGAAGAGGGGCGTGGTATGGAATTCGATAGTCCACGTTCGCCCGTAAAGATCAATTGTTTTTCGGCCTGTGAACATTGCGTTGGAGCAGTTAGAAGATGAATCGTGACTGTCGAACATCAGGTTTGCCGGAGAAATTTCATGTCCGTCATAAATCGAGAATTCAAGCATGTTATCAGAGGTCGAAAAAAGCCCCTTTATGAGATCGGGGAGGTGAAAGGCAGAAACCACATAACCCCATAACGGCGCTTTTTCTTTTTCGTCAGCCGGCGCGTCTGCTCGATGTTTGTGGTAGATCGGAAAACACATGAGAAAGCCGTGGCTCGCTTCTTTGGCAGTGGAAAGGGCGAGGGCGAATTTGCCTGAAGCGGTTGTTTTACCGGTTTTTGCCGCAGCCTCAAGAGCTGCGCGCCGAACGGGGTCAGAAAGGAGGTCGAAGCCGATGAGCGCATTGGCCTTACTGTGAGGCTCTGCAAAAACGATCGGGCAGTATATCTCCCTTTCTCCGAGAGGAGAAATCGAGAAGCCTTCTGGTTCGCCGGCCAGGTCGCTATGTCGAACGATTCTTGCTATGCCGAGACCCCTGATCCCTGGAAAATCGGTGTATACCCTGTGAAAGGCAAAGAATTGCCGCCAGTCTTCAGGTTCGACTTCTGACGAGCTGGCAAACAGGCTCGCGGCCCCATGCAGGATCATTTCATATCGCATCAGTCTCTCACAGATTGCTCTCCGCATCGATTCGGCGTATTCATCGAATCGCCGCCGTTCCTGCCGCTCGATCAGGGCTTCGCTGTGTCTCCAGGCAAAAATGGTGAGAGAAATCAGTATTGCCAGTACGATATATGGCAGAAATCTCCAGCCAACAGTCGACTTTTCTCTGAAGCTCAGAATTTCATTGTCAGTCTGCTTTGGCTGAGAGTTATTGGAAAAAGCTTCCATCATCAGAGGACAGTCACCGATATGACGGCGACTGCTTTGCCGTGTTGAAAATAGTTTTTCATTGGGAGCCTTTCTGGGATGGCTGGGCGTCTGAATTCGGGCTGACCTGGAAAGAAAGGGTGAGGGTAGTGCCCTCGGTGTCATCGGTGATAAATGAGAGATCGCCGCCCATAGCCCTTGCCATAAGGCGTGCCGAGTATGCACCCAGGCCGGTGCCATTTTCTTTGCCGCTGGTCACGTAACGGTCGAAAAATCGATCTCTGATCGACGGTGGGATTGTTCCGGAGTTATGAATGGAAACAGAAATTATCGGCTGCGAAGTCAGGCTGAGAGAAACGGTGCTGCCCTCAGGCGAAGCTTCAACCGCATTTTTAATCAGGTTGGAAAGAATTGAATAGATAAGGAATTCTTCACCCATAACGGAGAACGTGCCGGCTTCTGAAGCCGGGTTGTTATCCAGAAACAGCTTTTTTTGAAGTTTTTTTCTGGTCATCAGGCCTGCCTGCTCAGCAAATATTTTATTTGCCACTGCAAAAACATCGATCTGGGCCGGTTTAAATACGTAGGTTCCTTTTTCAATTTTTATCAGATCAAGTGACCGGCGGATTATTTGAAACATGCGTTGGCCAGAATCTGAAAGGAGCTGGAGAAGCTCTCTCTGGTCTGCCGAAAGATTTTCGTCTGCCATAAGCATCTCAGGGATATTGAGAAAAACTGTCAGGGGGCTTTTCATGTCGTGCTTGGATATCTGGTCGACCAGCTCGCGAAGTCGCAGGTTTTCGTGCAGTATCTCATTCTGCAGTTTAAGCTCACGTCTGGTATGGCAGAGATCGAGATGGGTTCTGACACGCGCCAGAACCTCTTCTATCTGAAATGGCTTGGTGATGTAATCAACGCCGCCAATAGTGAAGGCACGGACCTTTTCTTTTGTTTCTGAAAGCGCACTGACGAAAATTATCGGAATATCGCGCAGCAGCTTGTCGGCTTTAAGCCTTTCGCACACTTCAAACCCATTCATTTCGGGCATGTTGATGTCCAGGAGAATGATATCCGGCGGGTTTTTCAGAGCAGCGGCTATGGCATGTTTGCCTGACGGAAAAGCGACCACGCGGTAGGTATTCGGGTCGAACATCCCTCGCAAAAGCTGGAGGTTGTCTGGAGTGTCGTCAACGATCATGATCGTTGGAATCGCGGGCGCTTCTGGCATCGACAAATCCTGAATTTAAAATTTGGAGCAAAGTATCAGGAATTTTATCATGAATTCTTATTTAGTAAAAGCCTTCTGCAGAGCAGAAGCACCGGGCAGTCCGGTCGTGATCCTCTTGTTGAGCGATAAAGCTGTTGACCGTATTTCCTGCCCAGTCTGCCGGAAATCAGCCTGAAAAACCGGGGCTCAGATTTTTTCGATGAGGAAATCGGGCATGAAGCGCATCAGAAACGCGATAAGGCGCCAGCGGCGGGTGATAAAGGCGCGGCGCTTTTTGGCTCTGATGGCGGCCAGAATCTGTTCGGCGGCCTTTTCGGGCTTTGCTACCCAGAAAAGCCCCTCGCCCTGAGCCATGCGGGTTTCGACGAAGCCTGGCAGGATGTCGGTAACGAAAACTGGCTTCCGCGATTTGACCGCCTTGATGCGCAATCCTTCAAGATAGTTACTGACAAAGGCCTTCGAAGCGTTGTAGGCAGGAGCATCAGAGTTGCCACGCAGTGCCGCGATCGATGAAATGCCGACCAGATGCCCGCTGCCGCGTTGTAAAAAATAGTTCATCGCGGCGGTCGCCAGTGCGGCAAAGCCGGTGACGTTGGTGGCGATGGTCGCAGCTTCCGGTTCCCAGGCAAGTTCTGTGTTCGGAAATCCGGTGCCGGCGCTGAGGATTATCAATTCGACACTGCCAAGCTTTTCGATCAGCCCGGTCAGGCCATCGCGGGCCTTTTCCGGGGCATCGACATCCATGAGCTGACAGACGGCATTACCGCCATGTTTTTGAGCGAATTCATCGAGAAGCTCACTTCTGCGGCCGGTAATCCCGACCCGGTAGCCATTGCCGATCAGCAGCTCAGCCAGAGCCTTGCCGATACCCGAAGTTGCACCAATTATTATGGCATTCTTTTCTGCAACAGTCATTTTGCTCGCATCTCCTCAGAGGATCAATAGGTCGGTTCGATTCTGGCGATGTCTTCGGCAGTTGTGCAGTTCAGTTTCCAGTCGTTTGCCATGCGTCCGCGCGGGAAACGCCGGTGTCCGCGGCAGTAGAGGCGATAACCGATATTGGCCAGAATCGTGTATTCGAGAAAGGTTCGCGAACCGGCCAGGCGCCTGAACATACTCGAAATGTTGTAGGCGCTGTGCCAACAGTCGATGTGCCCTTCCTGAAGTTCTTCGACCGACATGTGCTTCGGCTGAAAAACCACATGCTGTGCGTCGTAAAGAGTCCAGTTTTCGGTGAGAATGCGGCCCTCTTTTTTGAGGCGGTTGAAAAACGGTGTGCCGGGGAAGGGGGTGCAGACGGTGAACCGCGGCAGGTCGACTTTAGCTTCGTGAATGAAGTCGAGCGTATATTTGAAACAATCGGATTTGTCGCTGTCGAGGCCGTGAACGAAACAGCCCATTACCGCGATGTTGCGCGCATGCAGTTCTTTTACGAGCCTGAGATATTTACTGGTATCGTTAAAGCCCTTGCTGATGCTTTTGTTGCCGCCAGGTGAGAGAGACTCAAATCCGATCAAAAGGCCGAAACAGCCGCTCGCTTCCATTGCGTCAAGGAGTTCGGGCTGATCGACGATTCTGGTCGTGGCCAGACCGCCCCAGCGTTTTTTGAGCGGAATCAGTGATCGATACAGGGCGGTCGCATATTCGGTATTTTCGACCGGGCTCGGGTCGAGAAAGGTGACATAGCGGCCCGGCATGCGTGAAACTTCGGCAAAGACATCTTCGATCGGGCGTCGTTCGTAGTTGCCCTTGCAGATGATCGGCGTGACACAGAATTCACACAGATTCGGGCAGCCAAAGACTGCCTGAGTGCTGTTCGTGGTGATAAAGCGCTTTTTGGAGAAAAAGTCGCGGCGCGGGTCGGGCAGCAGTGACCAGTCTATTTTTGCGGGCGGGTAATAGAATTTCTGCATTTTTCCTTCGCAGAAATCGTTGAGAAGCCGCGGCCAGGTTTCGTAGCCGTGACCGATGACGACCGCATCGACATGCTGCGCGGCTTCTTCGGGCATCAGGGTGGCATGCGGGCCGCCCATTACTGTGGTGATACCCTGCCGGCGAAAATATTCAGCATAAGCGTAAGACCGCATCGAAACCCCGGTGATCCCGGTCAGGCCGACGATGTCGGCTTTGATTTTCGCCGGGTCGACGGATTCAACGCTTTCATCATAAACGGTGATTTCGCCCCTCAGATCGTCAGGTATGAGGGCGGCCAGCGTTACCATGTTGAGCGGCGCATAGCGCAGGGAAAGAGGGAAAACACCTGTTCCGTGGCGATACAAACCGGTTCTTGGCGAAATAAGGGCGATGTTCAGTTTTCTGCGTGTGTTCATAACTCTTTCCTTTCACGGCGGCTATAAATTATAGCAGACTTTTCTGTTTTTTGTTTTGGGGTCGGACCAGCGAAAAAGCTGATCAACAAAGAAAAAATCTGCTTAAAAAGTGCCGTTTTTTCTCTTAGAACTGTCTTTTTGATGCCAAAAATGAACTGCTAAGACACAACTTCAGGCAAGCAGGTGGTTTTCAGCCTGCCGGATTTTTACTGGAGGCGATAAAAAACTGGCAGCATTTCTGCCCGTATGCCGCAATAATCGCTTCTGATCTGTGCTTTTCCCGATATTCGCTTTGGTACAAAACTTGCTTAATCCACCTCACCCGGAGGTAACATGCAGAAAATTAACCAGCTGATTATTGCGATTTTTCTCGTTGCCGGCATTTTTTCAGGTGCTTCGGCATCTGAGCCGACTCTTACCGGCACCCATCTCCTTGATTCGATGGGTCGCAATCTGCCGGCACTGCGACAGGGCCAGGTCAGACGTGTCCGCAATAATTTTCAGCTCGGCGATCTGCATAACTTCAAAACCTTCAATTTTGCTGCCAAAAAATGGGAAGAAACCCCGGCCCGCCTTGTTAAAGCCGGTGAGCATATCTGCCTGTATCTCGAAGAAGGTCAGACCGTCGAAGAAACGATTCTTGACGGCCTGATCAAAGAATTCGACAGCGTAATTTACCCGACCACGGCAAAATACTTCGGCAACGAAGCCCGCCCCGGCATCGACGGCGACAGCCGTCTCACCGTCCTGCTGATGGATATCAGAGACGATGCCGAAACTTCCGGCGTTTACACCAGCGGCTATTTTAACCGCGCCGACTGCTATCTTCCGGCCGAAATCCCGGCTGGTTCTGATCTGCAGAGCAACTGCCGCGAAATGCTCTACGCCGACATCAACCCCTCAGATATCACCAGCAAAGAATTTTATGCCACCATCGCCCATGAGCTGCAGCATCTGATTCACTTTTTTCATGATCAGAAAGAATACGACTGGCTCAACGAAGGCTGTTCGCAGATGGCCCCCTGGCTGTGTGGCTATGGGCACCCTCGCCAGATCAGTGCCTGGCAGAAAACCCCCGATAACAGTCTGCTTGCCTGGGCTCCCTGGCAGCAGGTCGCCAACTACGGCCAGGTTTACCTGTGGAGCTACTATGTAATGAATAAATTCTGCTCCGACGCCGGCGAAAGAGTTAAATTCTTTCGCGAGCTGGTTGCAGACCAGGATCAGGGTATGGCCAGCTACGACAAACTCTTTAAAGCCCGTGGCACCACTTTTGAAGCTTTGTTCAACAACTTCTGCATCAGCAGTTTTATCAATCGCAAAGACGTAAAGCCGGCGCTTCTCTCATTTGGCGAAGATCTTGCCGGTTTTCAGCTGCCGGCCACCACTTTCATCGACCGCCTGCCAACCACGTATCGCAACAACGTCAGTATCTGGGGCGCCGACCTGGTTAAGGTCGCCATTCAGAGCGGCGCAGCAGAGATCAAGGTCGGCTTTGCCGGCGATCTCAACAGTCTCCCCAACGCGTTCAGCGTCGCGCTGGTCTTCTTCAACGAGAGCGAAGCCAAAGTGTGTCAGATCAGCTACATCGATAATATCAAGTCGACCACTCCGAACCGTCCGGCGCACACCGCACGCGTCATGCTGCCCGGCCAGGGCGACGATTATTACCCGCCTCCGCCACCGGTTAAAACCCAGATGGGTGACATTACCGCGAAGGTTCCGGCCGGTTCAGACATGCTTTATCTCGTAATCATGGGAAAAGGGCCCGCCGATCTGCCCGACTCGATGCTTTCCTGGTCGGGCAAAGCCACTTATCGCATCGACATCGAAGTTACTGCCAGCCACCCGGCACCAGCTGCCGCCGCTCCGACCGTTGTCGCCAACGCCGCCGCTCTGCTCGATAATTATGTTGCCCTTAAAGCCGACCTGCAGAGCGCCGCTGCTTACGAAGAAACCCACGCTGCTTTTACTGCCGTCGAAGCCGAACTCAAAGCGGCACTGAAGGCCGAACTTGCAGACAACGGCCGTGAGAAAAAGCTTTTCGAAATCCTGCAGACAGGCTCTGAAGACTTTGCTGAACTTAAAGCCTTCTGCGCCGAAGTTCAGAATTTCAATCATCTGCATCACTGAAAATTTTGTTACTGCCGCCGGCTGGGAGCAAAAATCTGCGCCCGGCCGGTTTTTTTATGCCGATCTGCATTTATTCGCCAGAGCAGCATGGTGCCATGTAGTCAGAATGACGCGCTTTACAGGGCCTGGCAGAAGGAGCTTTGATCAGCACACTTGAACTGCATGGCTTGCCGCGCGTCGCTGAAGCTGCTATAAATACTGCATGGAAAAACTCAAACCACAGCAGGCCCTCGAAAAATTCTGGGGTTACAAGGTCTTCAGGCCGTTGCAGCGCGAAGCGGTCGAAGCGGTTCTGAATGGCCGCGATGCGCTTGTAGTTATGCCGACCGGCGGCGGCAAGAGCCTTTGTTATCAGTTGCCGGCCGCCTGTGGGGTTGGCCTGGTGCTTGTGGTTTCACCATTGATCGCTTTGATGGACGACCAGGTTTCAGCCGCCAACGAAACCGGTCTGCGGGCCGGGGCCCTGCATTCGCAAAGCCCCGAAAAAGATCGCCGCCGCGTTTTTGCGCAACTGCATGACGGCAGCCTCGACCTGCTTTATGTCAGCCCTGAGCGGCTGGTTACCGGCGGCGTGCTCGATCTGGTAAAGCCTCGCCTTGGCCTGTTCGCGGTCGACGAGGCACACTGCGTGTCGCACTGGGGCCATGAATTCAGGCCAGAATACCGGCAGCTGGGGCCGCTTTTCGCCGAATTTGCCGGCATACCGCGTATTGCGTTGACCGCAACCGCTACCCCGCACGTCCAGGAAGACATTCGCGCTCAACTTGGCCTGCGCAGCCCGACCTGCCTGATCGGACACCCAGACCGGCCGAACCTGACTTACCGCTCTTACCCGCGTTACGACCAGGGTGGGCAGGTGCTCGATTTTATCCGCCGCCACAAGGGCGAAGGTGGCATCGTCTATGCCCAGACCCGCAAGGAAGTCGAGCGTCTGGTCAAGGGTCTGTCGCGTGCCGGCGTCACCTGTGCGCCTTACCATGCCGGGTTGAGCGCCAGTCTGCGCGCCAAAGCCCAGGATGATTTCGTGCACGAGCGCCTCGATGTAATCGTCGCCACCATCGCTTTCGGCATGGGCATCGATCGATCGAACGTGCGCTACGTGATTCACGCCAATACCCCGAAGTCGATCGAGCACTACCAGCAAGAATCAGGCCGCGCTGGCCGCGACGGTGAGCCGGCCGAATGCGTGCTGCTTTTCTCTGCCGGTGATCTGGTGACGCATAAAGCCCTGTCATTCAGAGAGGAGGGCATTTCAACCGCCCGCCGCCGCGTCATCGAACGCCAGCTCAAC
>JANJUX010000053.1 GCA_024710355.1 Candidatus Rifleibacteriota bacterium | reverse complement strand
GCTTCTAATGCCACTTTTGCCTTGAAAGCGGGGCCGTGATTTCGTCTTGGTCGTTTTGTCATGATGATGCTCCTGTTTTTATAATTATACTGATTCATCACTTATAGGCTTGACCAATTTTCTCGGACCACCGCTGCAGAGAGCGGTTTTACGAAGCGGCAGAGGGAGAAAATCTGTTGCAGGCCGGTGCTGCGGGCGGTCTGCAGCGATGCGGCATTGTCGGCGGAGACAGCGTAATACAGCTTTTTCCGGAGTTTATGTATCTCGGCGGCGGCTTTGGCCAGAAGAGGCTTTGCCAGGCCTTTGCCGCGGCAGGCGGGTTTCAGTTCGATGTAAACCTCGACGAAATGGCGGGTCTGGCGTATGGGTCTGACGTAGCCGCAGACTTCATCTGAGCGGCACAGATAAATGGCCGGCAGATCATGTTCAAAATTAGTTTTGAGACTGAATTCGGCGGCAAGGAGCTTTATGTCAGGTTCAGAACCATTTTCGCGGCTGCAGAAAAAAATAAGGTCGGGTTCCTGGTGCAGGTGTTTGAAAAGGCCCGCGGCTTCTGGCGGCACCAGCAGGCGGGTTTCTTCGGCCGGCAGTCGGTCGAGGCTGGCACGGGCGGTTTCGGGGCAGCCGATCAGGCGGGCGAGGTTCCAGTCGCCGCTGCTCTGGTCGGCACGCAGATGGACCCAGCCGCCGGTAAAAATGCTTTTTTTGGCAATGATTGCGACTGATTCCGGCTGGCGCTGCAGTCGGTCGATTTCATCGACGTAAAGAATTTCGTGCTGATAAAGATGGTCGAGCAAAGCCTGCTGCGGGTTCATCGCTTCGGTTTATGCGCCGATCTTCTTTTTTCATGAGGCTTGTCATGAGTTTTTTCATGTGGCCTCTTTTTCTCGAAGCGCTTATCGTCGCGGTCGGTGGCTTTTCTGGCCGGCCGGCTCTGAATTCTGCTGCGGCCTTCGAGTCTTTCGGACTGGTTTTTAACGACTTTGACCGGTTTGCAATCAAAGTCGAGGCCGGTATAAAACATTGCCGAGCCGATGCTGCCGGGGGTCGGAGTGAATTCCTGAATCTGTTCGTGCGCAAGATGCAGCTCCCTGATGACATCGGCAAGCACCTTGTCGGCGTTTTCACTGCCCGGAAAAGCGGTCATCAGATAAGGCACGAGAAAAAGCCTTTCGCCGGCGCGGGCGCACGCCTCATAAAAGCGGCGGGCAAACCCGGCAAAATCAGCGTTTTCGCCTTTGCGCATCAGGTGCAGAACCCTTTTGTCAAAATGTTCCGGCGCGACTTTAAGCTGGCCTGAAACATGGTTGAAGACAATGTATTCAAAAATCGCCCATTCTTCGGGCCTGATAAGATCATAGCGCAGGCCCGAACCGAGAAATACGCGGCGAATGCCGGGCACCTGGCTTGCAGCTTTCAGCAGATCGGCCAGCGGCCTCAGAGTAGTCGCCACATTGCGGCAGACGACCGGATGCGTGCACTGATTACGCTCACAGCCGCCGACGCGGCATTCCCAGCCATACATGTTGACTGCCGGGCCGCCGATATCTGGAACGATGCCCTTGAAGTCAGGATGCTTCGCGAATTCTGCCAGTTCGGCAAGGATATCGGCCTGAGTGCGCGAGCGTATGGTTCGCCCCTGATGAATGGCGAGAGCGCAGAAACTGCAGGCGCCGACGCAGCCACGATGTGACTGAACCGAGAACTGCACCGGTTCAAGGCCCGGGATCGGCTTTTCGTAAAGAGGGTGTGAGCGGCGGTTAAACTGCAGATCGCTCATAATTTCGGTTTCGCGCCGATAATCTTCGGCAGCCGGCGGGAAACAGATAGTATCGCCCTTCGGGTGCTGCTGCACCAGAATTCTGGCAGCGGGCCGCACTGAAGTGTCGAGGATTTTCGACATTTCCATGAAGGCGCGGGGGTTCTGCCGGCACTCTTCAACAGAAGGCAGCACCATATGCTCAGAAGGCAGCCATTCCTTCCAGCTGCCGCTCTTCACCCTGACGGCGGTCTGCGGAATCTGCGGAACTGCGGGCTGACGGCCGGCTTTATACCAGTCGACCACCTTTTCAATTACCGGCTCAGCCATGCCATAGACGAGAATGTCAGCCGGAGCGTCGACCAGAATCGGGTCGCGCAGGCGGTCTTCCCAGAAGTCGTAATGGGCAAAGCGGCGCAGCGAAGCCTCGATGCCGCCAATCACCAGGCCGCAGTCGCGAAAAAGCTGGCGCACCTTCTGCACATAAATCTGCAGCGCTCTTTTAGGGCGAAGGCCTGGCTCGCCATCAGGTGAAAGGCGGTCGCGGCCGCGTGGCATGCGGCTGGCGGTATAATTGGCGACCATGCTGTCCATGGCGCCCGGAACGATCGCGAAAAACAGCGAGGGTTTTCCCCAGGCGAGAAAATCTTCGTCTTTTGTCCAGTCGGGTTGAGCGATCACCGCCACTTTCAGACCGCATCTCTGCAGCAGGCGTGTGACAACTGCAGTCGGAAAAGACGGATGGTCGACATAGGCGTCGCCGGAAACGACGATTGCGTCGTAACGGGTCTGTTGATTTTCACCGGCAGGCTGATAGCGCCGGCCTCTGAAAGCCAGAGCGGGGTATGAAAACCAGGGCATGCTTGCCTCCGATGGGTTACCAGGTTGTGGGCGGCACCAGAACCTGAATACAGGAAAATCTGGCCTTGTCGACGACATACAGAGGCGCCACCAGGTATTTTCCGTTCAGAACGATGGTCGATGAAGAACCGCCGTCGAGAAAAATGGCATCGCGGACTTTGGCAAAAGCCGGATCTTTAACGAAAGTGCGGGCAACCATGTGAAAGTTGTGCCCGGTTTCAAACACGAGAAAATACAGGTTTCTATCTGAATCCTGGGCTATTACAGTCTTTCGGCTGGTCTGATCTTCTTTGCGGAATCTGAAACGCTGCCGTTCATAGGCTTCCATGTGAACATCCTGGCGGTCTCTGAGAATCCAGCCGCCGCCGCCAATCAGATTATCGATGACCGAATCGAAAACGGTCGAAGTATTGAACCAGGCCTTTGACCGGTTATAAGGGTCGAAGAGTTCATGCGCCTTCATGCTGGTTTCTCCGAGATACCAGAACTGGCGTTTTTTGGCGCCACGAAAAGTGGCGAGAAAACTGCGGGAAAGAATGCCGGGAATCTGGAGAACTCCGGGTGGCAGACGGGTTTCAGAGATCAGCTGGCCGAGAACCCCACGGGGTGAGTAAAAGGCGCCGTTTATCGCTGCGGTAAGAACTTCAACTTCTCCGTTGGCCTTCATTTCACTATCGGTTCTGTTGTAGTTCTCAAGCAGGCCAACGTCGTCGAGCCAGGTGTGAACCCTGAGTTCGAGTTTGCCCTGTTTGAGCTTCAACCCACGACACCCTTTGCCTTCGACAATCTCAAGGCCGTCGGGAAGCTTGCCAAACTCAGAGGCAGGCAGTGGTGGCGTCATCTGGCTAAACAGCTTTCGTACTTCGCCTTTCAGTTCACGGGGTAATTCGAAAGCTGCCGAAGAAATCGGCAGAAGCACGGCGATCAACAGCAGAAACTTAAGACAGGCTCGCGGCATAGACGGCATAGTTCCCTTTTGATGCAGTAATTACTGAAACACGTCTGACAGGTCTGACACGTCGACAGCGAAATAGGTGTTGGTTTCGTCGGTGCCATTCTGTGCGGCAAATCCAACTCTGACAATCATCGGCAGGCGCTTGAAGAGAAGAATCTGGCTTCTCAGCTCGATACCACGGTCGGCATACAGATGAAAACGCCCCTGATTGTTGACATCGCCGGTTTCCCAGAACAGCTCGGCAACCATGAATTCATTATATACCCAGCTGAGAAATTTGGGAAACCTGAAATTTACCGGTTTTCCGAGATGCAGGGCAAAGGCACGCAAACGATCGCCTGATTTGAAGGCCGCGTCAAAGCCGCGCATAAAATCGGTGCCGCCCAGACTCAGGTCTTCTGGCCTTCTGATATTATTTTCTTTGTCATCTTCGGCAAGCCAGGTGCGGGCGGTTAAAACCATGTCTCTAACCGGAACATGCTCTGTCCAGCGCAATGACATGCTGTCGTAGTTCATTTCGCCATCGAGAAACTCATTGCCACGCTTGTAGGCTGCGGTGATCGTGCGACCCTTACGCGGAAAAACCTTCCAGTATGGTTCGGTGCGAA
>JANJUX010000028.1 GCA_024710355.1 Candidatus Rifleibacteriota bacterium | reverse complement strand
ACAGGAGGTCGGCGATACTCGGCAGCACCAGGATTGGGGCTGTCGGGTGCTCCAGCCGAATTCTGTCCTCAAGTTATCGCTCAGTAGAACCGCTCTATCCTGCGCGGTTCTACATAAGCACCTCCTGTGCAAAACAAGCTTCCGAAAAAGTAATCCCGGCTTCTCTCCCCGCCTGTGTAAAACAATTTTTCATATGAGCCTTTGTATAAGTAAGATTTACATACAGCTTTATTCTGACTGGCGATTTTTTACCTGGCTGGCGGTGAAAATAAAATTTGTTTCATGTGAAACAGGGGAAAATTTCTATAGTCAAGATTTGATTTATTATGTAAACCATAACCGCTTTACAGCTGATTTGATGGGCTGAAAAATGCCGGTCTGAAAGATAAAATCGGCAGATGCAAAACGACAAAACCTGCAACGGATGCAGTCATATAGGCAGCCACTGCAAGTCTGCCGGCGAATGAAAAGTATTGCCAATGAAAAATGTGTTGCCTGCGGAGGCGGTTAGCAATATGTTTAAAACAGGAGCAACTGAAAGGGAGAGGCAAACATGCGCGAGTTTCTCATGCGGCCGATGTCGGTTCTTCCGTGTTCGCGGCGCCTCAGCTTCGTAAGGGCCGAGGGCTGCCATCTGTTCGATGACAGCGGCAAAAGCTACCTTGACACCTTTGCGGCCAATGGCAACGTCGTGGCCGGGCATGCTTCGCTCGAAATTCAGAATTCTTACCGCTCACCCGCAGCGGATGCCGGGCAACAGCTGGTGCGCGAGATTTCACGCATACTGCCGGGCTACCTTGAGCATTTCCAGTTGCTGCAATCGGGGGTCGCAGCGATAAAAGAGGCCTGCTCGCTGTCGCGACGCTTCCGTAACAAGCCATACGTGATCGGCATCTCGGAAGACATCGTGCAGAACTCGTTTCTGGTCGTCTCGTCGTCAGACGAAGAGAATTTTACGCCGCTGTTTTCGATCGACACGCATTTCGAGCTGGTCAGTCACAATCTCAGCCATCCACCGGTCACCGGTCACAAAAGGCTTTCAGAACTCGGGAAATCATGCCGTGGTGCCTGCCTGTGCTCTCTCGAAACTTTTTTCGCCGATCTTGCCGACCAGACGGCGGCGATTGTCATCGAGCCCTCGATCGGCGTCGGTGGTTCGATCGAGCCCTGCCGCAATTTTTTCGGCAAGCTCGAAGAATTCTGCCGGGCGAACGGTATCGATCTGATCGCCAACGAAACGCAGTGCGGCATCGGCCGCACCGGCAGCCGCATGTTCGGCTTTCAGCTGCTGAACATTCACCCCGACATCGTCTGCATCGGCCCGAGTCTGGCCAATGGCTACCCGATCGGCATCGCAGTTTATGAAGATCATTTTGCCGGCCTGGTCGAACCGGTGACCGCGACCGCCTGTTCGTCATGCGCGGCGGCTCTGGCGACCCTGAAAACTATTGAAAGACTCGATCTGTTGCGGCGTTCCGAGCAGCTTGGCGAAATTTTCAAGGAAACCCTGCACCGGCTTCTCGGCAATCATCCCCTGATCAGGCAGATCCGCGGGCTCGGCATGATGATCGAAATCGAGTTTGCCAGCGTCGAAGCCGCCACCGACCTGCACCACCGCGCCAGCGACATGGGTCTGATCACCGGCACCGGCAGTGTCAGGCAGAACATCATCAGGCTGACGCCGCCGCTGATTTTTACGGGTGACATGACCGAGGAAGCCTGCCGCATTCTGCTGGCCGCAATGCCCTGACGGCTCACTCAGGCATCGAGAAACGCTTCCACGAAATCCCAGACTTCGCTGAGTGCGACGCCGGTAATCAGCGCCAGATAATAGAGATACCAGCCGAGCAGCAACAGAAAGGGTGTACCGAGCCATTTCCAGCTGCGGTCTTCGTCGTCTTTGAACCGGCAGACGACCGCTGCGGTTACCACGATATGCGCGGCCCACAGCGTGATGCTGCGGCCGTAAAAATAGCTCTGGGTAAAGACGGCCAGCCAGACGAACGCCAGGCCGGCGAAGGCGTCATGCAGCACCAGCGGAAAAAAATGCAACGGCCGCGTGCTGTCGACGTGGCGAAACAGCCAGCCCTGCCGTTCTTCGCGCTTGAACGCCAGGCCGGCATAATAGCAGTAAACCAGCCCGAAAATGAGACAGACAAACCTCATGATTCCCATGCCCCCATTTTAACACAACCCCATCCCCCTGCAAACAAATCGGGTTCGGCATGATTTTGTTGCAAGGTGGTGCGGGTGGCGGTAGACTAGGCGGAGAAACAATCTATACGGAGGGAATATGGAAATCAAATTTGGGACATCTGGCTGGCGTGCGATCATCGCCGACGATTTTACCTTCGAGAATGTGCGCATCTGCTCGCAGGCGATCGCCGACCACCTGAAGAGCATCAACACCACTCAGGGCGTTGTGATCGGTTCTGACGCACGTTTCATGTCGCCGCGCTTCATGGAAGTCGCCGCCGAAGTCTTTGCCGGCAACGGCATCAAGGCGCTGCTGTGCGTTCGCGATACCCCCACCCCGGTCATCAGTTTTGAAATTCTGCGCCGCAAACTGGCCGGCGGCATAAATTTCACCGCCAGTCACAACCCGCCCGAATATCAGGGCCTGAAGTTTTCGCCCGCCTGGGGTGGCCCGGCGCTGCCCGAAACGACGAAAGACATCGAAAACCGCGCCAATGCAATCATGCAGAAAAAGGGCGAAGTTAAGCTGATGAAGCTTGCCGAAGCCGAGAAGGCCGGCATGATCGAGCGCATCAACCCGATGGAAACCTACCTCGACGACCTGCGCAAAAAAATCAATTTCGAAGCGATCAGGGCGGCGAAACTCAAGATTCTGGTTAACCCCCTTTATGGCACGGCCCGCGGTTATCTCGACCGCCTGCTCAAGGAAGCCGGCTGCGAAGTGACGGTAATGAACGATCACCTCGACCCCTATTTCGGCAACCAGCCGCCTGAACCGTCTGAATCGCATATTCCCGACATGATCGAAAAGATGAAGCACGGTCACTACGACCTCGGGCTCGCCACCGACGGCGATGCCGACCGCTTCGGCGTGCTCGGGCCGAAGGGCGCTTTTTATGAACCCAACCAGGTGCTCGGCATGGTTCTCGATCATCTCAAGAACACCCGCGACTGGAAAGGCGCCGCCGCCCGCTCGGTAGCGACCACGCATCTCGTCGACGCGGTGGCGAAGTATCATAACATCGAACTGATCGAAACCGCCGTCGGTTTCAAGTTTATCGGTGACCTGATCGCCCACGACAAGATCGTCATGGGTGGCGAAGAATCGGCGGGCATGAGTATCCGCGGGCATGTTCCTGAAAAAGACGGCATCATCGCCTGTCTGCTGGTGGCCGAAATGGTGGCGATGCAGAAGAAACCGATTGCTCAGATTCTCTCGGATCTCTATGCCAAGGTCGGCACCTATCTGACCCGCCGCCTGAATTTCAAGCTGACCGAAGAAGAAAAGACCCGCGCCATCGCCAACATGAAAAACGACCCGAATACGGTTGCCGGCTACAAGGTCAGCAAAGTCATCCGGGTCGACGGTACCAAGTGCGTGCTCGAAAATGACGCCTGGGTACTGGTGCGCTTCTCGGGTACCGAACCGGTAGTGCGTTTCTACGCTGAAGCCCGTGACGAAGCCACTCTCAAAAAGCTCTGCGCCGAAGGCGAAGCCTTCGTCAAGGGCGTCTGATTCACGCTCACAACCGGCAGACGCTGCGGCGTCTGCCATTTTTTTTTGCCGGTTTTGCAGCAACGGTCGGCGGGCTTGATTTTAGGGGGGATTTTGCCGATACTTATAGTAGAGGAGCAGGAAGTATGTCTGTACGCCCGATCGATATCAAGACCAATCTTCTGGTAACCGAAGACGCCAGCAGGCTGCGTGAAGCGCAGAAGGCGCATGAGGCCGGTCAGGCCGAACAGGTTGCCCAGAATCGCAACGCCGCCAACCAGAAGACCGAAACGGTACAAAAAACCGAAGCCGGCGAAGGGGCAGTCATCAGAAAAGAAGACGAGGAAGCGGAAAAGCAGGGAAAACAGAAAAAAGCAAAAGGTACCCCTGCCCAGAAACCCGAAGAGGAAGAAGAAAAAAAACTGCCTGCGGCCAAAGATTCGACCCGCGGTCTGAAAATCGACCTCAAGGCCTGACATGAGCAGACCAACTGCCAAACCGCGTTTCCCGAGAGCTTTTTCCATGCTGCTGCTGACAGCGTCTTTTATTCTGCCGGCCAGCGTTCTGCACGCCGGGCATGAAGAAGATTCATGGCTGTTCAACCGCCAGGGTATGTACAAGATTTCGCAGGGTGACCACGAAGCGGCGATCAGGGATTTCGAAGAGGCGTGCCGGCTGAACCCGTTCAACGACACGGCGCTTGCGAATCTGGCCTGTGCCCGCAACAATCTCGGGGTGACTCTTGCGTCCCGCAAGCAGTTTGCCGAAGCGATCAGGCAGTTCGAGGCGGCCCGCGCCCAGAAGCCCGAAGACGTGTCGATACGGCTCAATCTGCTGTCAACCCTGGTTACCGTGAAAAATGCGGCGGCGGTCGAGCGCGAAGCGCGTGAGCTGCTGAAACTGCGGCCCAACGACGCCGAACTGATTCTGAAAATCGCGGCGGCCTACCAGAAGACCGAAAATTCGGGGGCGGCAATCGCGACCCTGCAGGAATTCTCCGAACGGCAAACGGGCAACGCGCGGGTACACGGCATGCTCGGGCGTATGCTTTATCGCAATGGCGAACTGCGCGAAGGCGAGTATCACCTGCGGCGCAGCAGCGAGATCAACCCCGACGATACCGAGACACTTAAATTTCTCGAACGGCTCGAACGCGAGTCGGCGGTTGAAAAGGATCTGCAGCATTATACCAGCGTGCATTTCAGCCTGGCCTGCCCGGCTTCCTACCCAGAAGAATGGGCCGAAGACATTCTCGAACTGCTCGAAGACTCCTATCAGAGTGTTGGTGAGCGGTTGAACTTTTTTCCGGCGCAGCGCTCGCAGGTTCTCATTATGCAGACCGACGCCTTCAGAATGGTGCACGATCTGCCTGACTGGGCCGGCGGCGTCTATGACGGCCGGATCCGGCTGCCAGTTCCGGGCAGCAATGTGCGCCCCGAAGCGCTTATGGGCGCGGTGCGGCATGAATACGTGCACCACGTGCTCTTTCTCATGTCGTCTGGCAACTGCCCGATCTGGTTGAACGAGGGTCTGGCGCAGCTGTTTGAATATGACGCCGGCAACCCGCAGAAGTATGCAGCCCAGAGCCCGGACAATACGATCAGTTCACTGAACGAAATCGACGCCGCCTTCAGAAGCAGCCCCGACCGACAGCAGGCAGCGACACTCTATCGCAGTTCACTTGCTGCTACGGCGCGCCTCGTTGAAGAATTCGGCTGGCAGCGGGTTTCTGAGCTGATCAACAGTCTGGCAGCCGGCAGCAGTCTCGACAAATCGAGTCTGGAAATTCTCGCCCTCGACTACCACGAGCTTGAAACTCTCTGCCTCGCCCAGCACTAAAACATGCCGCGCCACATCATGGCGTAGAGAACGCGCATAATTACTTCGATGAGCAGCAGAAAAAGCATCGGCCCGAGATCGATGTAGCCGGGCCCCATCGGAATCAGCACCTGAAAGCGGCGCAGCACCAGATCGACACGGTCGGCGACCGGCTTGATTGCCGGCGGCAGGCGGCCAGGCATGACCCAGGTAAGAATGACTCTGATAAAAACCACGAGTTGCAGAATTCGCAGCAGTTCGATAAGCAGGCGCAGCATTATTTTTCTCCGGTGAAGAGGGCGGTGCCGATACGAACCAGGGTGGCACCTTCAGCAATCGCGAGGTGGAAATCGCCCGACATGCCCATCGACAGGTGCTGCGGGTTCCAGGCCCGGCCCTGCAGGCTGTGGCTGGCGGCAAACAATTCGGCCAGTTCATGAAAGCAGACGCGGGTCGTTGTTTCGTCGGCATCGAGCGGCGCCATGCCCATCATACCGCGCAGGTCGAGGTGTTCGCTGTCGCGGTATTCCCTGATGACAGAGAGAATTTCGTCGCAGGCGAAGCCCTGTTTGGCGGTTTCGCGTGAAATATGAACCTGCAGCAGTGCCGGGCAGCGGCGGCCGGTTTTGCGGGCCCAGGCCGAGAATTCTTCGAGCAGTTCGCGACGGTCGAGTGAGTGAACCAGACCGGCGACCGGGTAGACATACTTGATCTTGTTGGTCTGCAGCGGGCCGATGAAGTGCCAGACGATCGGCAGATCGGCAAGTTCGCGGGCCTTGTCGCGCAGCATCTGCGGGCGATTTTCGGCGAAATCGCGCTGTCCGAGGGCGTGCATGGCTCTGATCGTGGCGCTGTCGACGGTTTTGGAAACGGCGACCAGACCGACCTGGCTTTGAGAACGGCCGGCAGTGGCTGCGGCGGCAGCGAGGGCAGATTGAATTCGCGAAAGATTGGCAGCGAGGGGCATGGCTTTTCCTGTCACTTTTCGGGGCGGGTGCGCATGCGCAGCACGTTGAGCGAAACGGGCCTGAGGCTGAGGCGATCGGCGATGGTGGGCACGTGGGTTATCTGCAGAGAACCGGGTTCGGTGTTATCGACCCAGCGCTGCAGGTTGCCGCCGATGCAGGCGCCGTGAATTCTGATTTTCAGGCTTTCGCCACCGAAGAGGCGACGGAAGGTAATGGGGGTGCCCTGCTGTGGCCTTGATTCAGCAGAGTAGACGCCGGCGCCGGGCTTGTAGATGGCGGCCCGAATCAGCCACTCGCTGGCGGCACTGATGAATTCGGGGCCGGGGTTTGCTTCTTTGATGTAGTTTTCGAGGTCGACGGTCGAGAGGGCGGTGCCTTCGCCGGCGATCAGCAGTAGATTGAGGTTCGAGTCGATGTTGGTCGGGCCGGTAATGAAGATATGACCGGGGGTGACGATCACCAGATCGGAGCCGATATCGCCGCGCAGATAGACCGAGCGTTCGGAGAAAATCAGGCGGGCGCCCTGCAGGTTCGGAGCGCTGATATTGTTGAAGCCCTTGAAGCGCATGTCGGTCGAGAGAACGATGTATTTTTCGTCGAGTTCATCCTGTTCGTAGCGGGTCGAGTTCGGGCCGCGGTAGCTGTCGGAAAACAGGTGCGCCTCGCCCGGGTGGTAATCGATTTCGTGGGGCTTGCCGTTGAGAAAGCCCTTGCCGTCGGCGTCGATGTAGATACCGCGACTGCGGCTCAGGGAACGCAAGTGCTCGAAATCAGGCCGCCAGGGTGGAATAAACGAATTGTAAGTCTGAGAATCGCGGTCGACAAAAACATCGGACGGGTTTTTGCCTTCGAGGCTATCGACGGCATGCTGCATACGCAGGCTCGAGTTCATGGCGACGGCGTTGTTTCCCTGTTCGATACGCGGCTGACTGTTGCCACGGCGATAAAAATACATGGCAGTCTGCACCGGTCCGGCAAAGGTGTGTGAATCGACGACCACAGGAGTTTCGCAGTAGAGGGGGCCGCGGCAGGGTGACTCACCGGCCCGGGCGAAGCGGCGGCCGTAGTTATACGGCAGTGGCATGGTGCCGGTGGCGGCGTTAAAGGGGTCACCGCCTTCGGGTGCGAACATTTTGAACAGCAGGACCGGGTCGTGGCAGACGCCCTGGCGGTTGAGCCAGCCGGCATTGAAAACGGCGGCATTGGCGCCAACAAAGCTGTCGAGGGAACCGGCGGCTTCGACCCATGACTGAATCGGGGTGCCGTAGTAATATTCGTCGAGACTGCCGAATACTCCGAAGTTTTTCACGAGGTCGTAGAGCTGCACGACCGCAGAGGTCGAATAGCGGTAACGGCCGCAGCGGCCCTCGCTGAGAATCTGGTATTGCAGACTTTCGTCGAGCAGTGGGGTGGCCGGATTGTCTTCGGCAAAAACCTTGCGCACCGAAATGATTCTGAACCAGGCTTCGGCTTTCTGACCAAACTGCACCCAGGTATCGGTTTCGAGGCGGTCGGCAAAGAACACGGCGGTGAGGGCGCCAGGGTTGGCGGCCCTGTCAGAGGCGACAATCGCCGCCCGCATTTTTTCGATGGCGTGGTTGATACCCGATTCGGCTGCAAGGCGCGCCTGGCGGCTGGCGATACGCATCATGCCAAGATCGCGGTCGGCGCGATAGACTCTGACCATCAGTGCCACGACAAGAACGACGGTAAAGCCGACCATCACGAGGATCGGCAGCAGTGATTGCTTTTCGTCAGGTATTCTGGTCATTGGTTTCTCAGCTGAATTACGCGGATAAATTCACGGGAAGTGACGCTGCCATCGGGAGAATCGGCCTTGAAGCTTATTTCGAGGCGGCCCGGTGAAACCCGGGTGAATTTGCCGTCGCGGCAGTTGGTAACAAGCGGATTGGCGAAGCGCCCGAGTCTTTTCATGCCGGTGGTGGCGGCAGCATTGCGCGCCACATAGGTCAGCGAGCCGTCGGCAAAAACAAAGCCCTCTTCTAACACCGACGGCACCAGGGCGCCGGTATCGGCGGCAGTTCTGAAAAAACATTCGCGGGAACTGCCGTTGAAAGGGTGCTCGAACTGCGCCGAGTTGGCGATTTCGTTGCTGACCTCATCGAGCATGTCATTGATATTCTGCACCCAGGCGAATTTCTGCTGGGCACGCTTCATGTCGTCGGAGTTGAGAAAAAAGAAAAACACCGAGGCACCGCCGGCCACCGCAAGAAAAACGGTGAACAGGGCGATTTCCCAGAGTGTGATGCCTGTGCGGCTGGTTTTCATGGTCATAGTCATGTTCATGGTCTCGTTCTCGCCCGCAGATATTCAAGACTGAGATTCTTGGTGAGCGGAAACACGCCCCATCTGACCTGAGTACGCACCAGCACATTGGCAGGAAACTCGGGATGCGGCAGAATTTCGACACGACCGACCAGACCGAGATCTTCGCAACCGGGTATAGCTTCGAATGGGCTGCTGAAACTGCGTTCGAACGGGCGGCTCAAAGCGCCTTCCATGAGGTTTTCGAGGGCGACCGAAGCCCGCAGGTGTGCGTCTGACTCAAAGACCGGGATAGCCTTGATCGACCAGAGCTGCACAAACGGCCAGAGGAAAAACGTGGCAATGCCGACATACAGCAGCTTTTCAAACATCGAGCGGGGCGCTGGGTCTGACATTTTGTTCCTCTACCCGTTATTTCAGAGCATACAGCCAGGTTAAATCAGTTCAGGGCTGAATACTCGCGCAGTTCCTTCATGAATTTCTCGGCCATGACGATCTTTTCTTCGTCTTTGGCGACCTGAACATAGCTTTTCCAGGTGTCGATGGCTTCATTATGCATGCCCAGGCGCTCATAGATAACGGCAAGGTTGTAGAGTGCCTTGTCGAGGAACGGGTCCTGTTTCAGGGCGGCGAGGTAAACATCGATGGCTTCCTCGTAGCAGCGTTCCATGTCGAGCAGACAGGCCAGGTTATACAGGGCCTGGGTATTGCGGGGGTAAATATTGAGAATATCGCGATAGGTGTCCATGGCGCCATTGACGTCGGATTTGCGGAATTTTTCGTAGGCTTCGGTCAGGCGGCGCGACAGGTCTGAATGCAGAACCGGCATGACGCGTGCCTTTTTAGTCTTCGCCGCTGCCGTCTTTTCGGTGACCGGCAGATTTGAAGCATACTGTTTGTAGTAATGCCGCACCTTGCGCACGTAGTTCTGGGTTTCGCGGAAAGGCGGAATGCCGCCGTGCTTGTCGACGTTGCCCGGGCCGGCGTTATAGGCGGCCAGTGCCAGATCGACCTTGCCATTGAAGCGTTTGAGCATCATCCGCAGGTAGTTGGCACCACCGAGAATGTTCTGGCGCGGGTTGAAGGAATCGGAGCAGCCGACGAGGCGGGCAGTCGAAGGTATCAGCTGCATCAGGCCCTGAGCGCCTTTCGACGACATTGCCTGCGGGTCGAAGTCTGATTCGACCTTGATGACCGATTTGATCAGATAGGGGTCGAGGCCATGGGTCTGGGCTGCCTCATTGATGTATTTGCTGAAGGTTTCGTCGTTGGGCAGCAGAAATTTCTGGGCCGGGGCCATCGAGCTGGCGGCAAAACTTGTCGGTGCCGGTGAATCCGGTGCTTCGCGCTCTTTTTTGCTGGTGACGACAATTTTGTAATTGCGGTTCGGCGGGCTGTCAGTGAGAAACAGCCTGCCGTGTTCGTCGCGGTATGAATAAATGGCAGCGCCAGCCTGAACGGCCAGCCCAAGGGTCATTATTCCGGCAAACCACAGTGCACGTTTCAACCAGGCCCTCCTGAGGCAATAAAAAATCTAGTGAATTCTCCTATCAGAATCGACAAGCAGCAGTGAATTCATTATAGCAGATTCAAGAATTCTTCATCAGCTGCCAGATTTTTTTTCTAAAAACAACGCATCCTGATTTGCAAAAATCAGAATGCGTATGTGCCGGTCTGAGGTTAGGTTCAGCTGTTCTGGCGGTGGAGGTATTCCCAGCTGAGAACGCACGAGGTAAAGTGCCAGTTATCGTCTTCGGAAATTTCTTTGCCGCCGGCGATCTTTTTTGAAATTCCTTCGCACAGCCAGCATTCACGGTGCTGGGCGGCATAAATGCGGGTGAGGGTTTCGAGTGTAGGGGGTTCAGTCGGCTGCGGGGGCACCACTTTAAGAACCGGTTTTTGCACGGTGGTCTCGGCTGCCGGTGCGGCGGCACTGCTGTGGTTTTCTTCGATGATTGGGGTCAGGGTTGGCACTGCTACTGAATTACTCATTACTACCTCAAAAATTTATGGTCTGCTTGGGTGGGGCAATTATAAAAGTTAAAATGTTCCGATTGCAAATCCTGTATTTTGATCACAGGCACCATGAATAGCCGGCCTGGCAGAAAAAATTCCGCCTCGGGGCCGATCAGTTTTCAACCTGCAACTTTTTTCTGTGCCCTTTGCACCGTACACAGAAAGCCAGGCCGAAAAACCCATCGGCAGCGATTCTCAGCTGAAAAGTTTTTTCCGGTCGGCAAGTTCCTTCCGCACGGCGAGCTCTGCGGCATGCCCCTGGTTCAGGGCTTCGCCGAGGCGCTGTTTCAGCTGCTGCCTGAGCAGTGACCTGGCGCTGGCCACGGCCTTTTTGTGGCGACCGGCGACCAGATCGGGGTCGACATCGGGGTCATCGTAGTTGCGGCTGGCAAAATTGCGTTCCAGCCAGACCTTCATATCGATCATGATAAAATCACCTTCCGTTTCAAAGATTCACATCCTGTTAATCGGAAGGTGGTGCGGGGTTGTTAATGATGAATTTTCAGCTGCCGGAAATCGCCAACACCTGCCGGTGCAGCTCGGGGTCACAGGTGGCAAGAAGGCCGTGCCGATGCCGGTAGTCGGCCGGATCATAGCTGAATGAACCGCCGATCAGATCGCTCACTACCCCGCCCGCTTCGCAGAACAGAATTTCGGGAGCGGCGATATCCCAGGCTTTGGTCTGGTTCGAGTTATTAACGTAATAATCGGCAAAGCCGCGGGCGATCGCCATCAGCTTCAGGCCAACGCCGCCACAGGCAAAAACCGCAGTGCCGGCGAGCCGATCGTGAATATTTTGCCCAAGCCGGCACGGGTGTGAACGGCTGACGGCGAGACGCAGCTCCGAACTGCGGCGCCCGATCTGCAGACGCTGCCAGCCGTGCGCCGGACTGTGCCACCAGCAGCCTTCCCCGGCGGCGGCCACGTAGAGATTTTTACCGACTGGCTGGTAAACCAGCCCGAATTGCAGGCGACCTGCGACTGCCAGACCGATCTGAATGGAGAATTCACCAGACTTGCGGATAAATTCGCGTGTCCCGTCGATCGGATCGATGAACCACACGCGATCATTGTGGGCCGGCGGCGTGTTAAGGCCGTGTTCTTCGCTGAGAATGCGGTCGTGCGGGTGCCGATGCCGCAACCGGTCGATAATATGGCGGTCAGACTGGCGGTCAGCGATGGTTACCGGTTCTTCTCCGGCCTTGAATTCGGTATCGAAGTCGCCGGCATAGATGCTTTCAATGATTTCAGCGGCAGACAAAGCCACCCCGACGACGTGAGCGGCATCGGGGTGCTTTATCGGAAGATCGTTGAGCAGTTTCACACGGTGAGAACTTTTTGTTCTGGTGCCTGCAGCGGAACTGTCCAGCCGAAAGTGTCTTCTATTTCACCATACTGAATACCGAGCAGCGTATCATAGAGCTGCTGGGCGATCGGGCCGACCTTGCGGCTGTTGACCACATAGTCAGCGCCACGATACTGCAGGTTACCGACCGGTGAGATGCTGGCGGCGGTGCCGGTGCCGAACACTTCGGTGATCGAGCCGGTAGCGATACCACCGATAACCTCGTCGATCGAAATGGTTCGTTCTTCAGCTTTCAGACCGAGCATCGGAGCGAGTTTGAGCACGCTGTCGCGGGTGACGCCGGCGAGAATGCTGCCGTTGAGTTTCGGGGTGACCAGAGTGTTGCCGTTGAATACGAAGAAGATATTCATGGCACCGACTTCTTCGATGTAGCGATGTTCAGCGCCATCGAGCCAGAGCACCTGGGCGCAGCCTTTTTTGCGGGCATTGCGACCGGCGAGCAGGCTGGCGGCGTAGTTGGCGCCGGTTTTGGCTTCACCGAGACCGCCTTTGGCGGCGCGGGTGAATTCGTCGGAAACATAGAGACTGACCGGGTTGAAGCCTTCCTGGTAGTAGGGGCCGACCGGGCTGAGAATGACACAATAGACATAATTCGAGGAAGCGCGCACGCCGAGAGCGTTGTCGGTGGCGAACATGAAGGGTCTGATGTAAAGGGCGGCGCCTTTACTTTCAGGCACCCAGCGCTGTTCGAGCGACACGATAGCATTGATGCTTTCAAGAAAGTCGTTTTCGAGGAAATGCGGCATGCAGAGGCGGTCAGCCGAGCGGTTGAAGCGCTTTGCATTCATTTCCGGGCGAAAAAAACGGATAATGCCGTCTTTGCCCTTGAACGCTTTCAGGCCCTCGAAGATTTCCTGGGCGTAGTGCAGCACCAGTGTCGAGGGATCGATTGAAAAAGGTTGAAATTTCCGGATCTGCGGGTTATTCCAGCCGTCTTCCTCAGTAAAATCCATGGTAAACATGCGATCAGTGAAATACTTGCAGAAGCCCAGTTTGCTGGTATCAAGCATCAGGGGCTTGAGCTCGCTTTCAGACATTGGATGAACAGCAATTCTCATAACCTTTCCTTCCTTGCTTTGTTCTGGCCATGGCCTGTTTTCTTTTAACTACAATCAGAAGATTATAAGCCTTCCGACCCGCCGATATCAAGTTATTTAAGGTGAAGCTTCGGCCTATCAGCCGGGTTGCTTTTTACAAACGTCATCCCTGCGAAAGCAGGGATCTAACACTTAAGACAAGATTACCGCTTGCCGGTCAGCCTTTAAGGCTGGGGAGGGTTGTGTGCAGGGGGCGGGAGGCGGCGAGTTTGTTGAGGAGAAAAAGTTCGGGCCATCTGATCAGGGTCAGGCGCAGGCGGCCGGTGTTTTCGTCGAGGCTGATTTTTTCGAGGCCGGCTTTGCGGGCCTGGCCGGGGTTGATCTGCCAGTTCAGCCAGCCATTGGCGCGCTGTTTCTGATTTTTCAGGGCATAGCGGGTCAGCAGGGCGTCGATATCACGGGCAACCGAGGGGTCGGGCGCGGCATCGGTGCCGGCGACTTCGAGCTGCACCGGGAAAGCGGTTTCTTCGGCTTTTTTTGCCGGGGAAACGACTTTGATCGGGCAGATGTCATCTGGCGAAAGGGACGCGGGCATCGGCAACGCCAGTTTGACGGCGGCCGAAAAATTGACACGGGCGATGGCCTGACCCCAGGCGAAGAAATCGGGTTCGACGAGGTCGACCGAGAGGAAGGCATCGACAAGTTCAGGAAAGTCGAGCATCAGGCGGCGGGCCAGCGCGGCTCTGATAAAATCACGGCTGCAGAAGGCCCATTTTTCGGGAATATTGCACAGCAGCCAGGTGGTCTGCTTCACTGCGGGCGGGCTGATTTTGAGCTTGCGGCTGGCATCCGGGCCCATGGCGGTCAGATGCGAGATTTCGGCGGCCGATGGACAGGCACCACAGCTGGAGCAGGTTCCCCCACCCCACGGTGCCGCGATACAGGCCCTGATTTCGCGGCCGCTCTGCAGATTCTGCCAGGTTCGAAACAGAAAGCTTTTTGCGACGCCGGTGTCGATGTCATCCCACGGCATAACCGTTGCGGCGGTTCTTTCACTTTCTGCCAGAGAGCGCAGGCCGCGTTTTTTCAAAGCCGACCGCCAGAATTCGAGAACCCGGCGACTGATTTCACCGCGGTAACGAAAGCCCTGAGCAATCGAGGCTTCAACGAGCAGAGGCGTATGGCGGCGATCGGCGAAAGCGATAAACTCTGAAACCAGCGCATCTTCAGGGCCACTGCTGATACGGGCTTCGAAACCGGCGGTTTCGACGACAGCTGCCAGATTTTTCAGCAGCTGCGCAAGAACATTTTCGGCCGGCCGCACGGGAGCGAACTGCATCGGGGTCTGCGGCGCCCGAAAAAGGGTCGCGAACGAAAAGGTCAGGCGTGGCCGGGAACCAGAGCTCTGGCAGCGCCCCTTCACCTTTTCGAGAAACAGTCTGAATTCTTCGATATCGGCTGCGGTTTCGTAGCCGGTGGCGATAAGGAAAACCTTCATCTGCCGCATATTGCGCGCCAGCAGCAGGTCGATCCCGGCAAGAATGGTTTGCTCGTCGAGATTTTTCTGCAGCAGAGTGCGCAACCGTTCGCTGATGCCTTCCATGGCACAGGTATAGGTGCGCTTGCCGGCTTCGAACTGCATGTCGAGAAGTTCGGGTGAATTCACCACCGCATCGAAGCGCTGGCTTTTGATCGCAACCCGGTCGAACATTGTCGAAAGACGCTCGACCAGCTGAAAAATATCGGAACAGGTATTGGCATTGAAAGTCATCAACGAGATTTCGCGCAGGCCCATGTTCGCCTTCAGCGAGCGGGCGGCGCTGAGAACCCTGGCAAAACTGTTTTCGCGGTAGGGTTTCTGTTCCCAGGATTCCTTGCAGAAGGAGCAGAACGAAGGGCAGCCGGCCGAAACGATGACGTGTGAGGTCTGGGCGCCTTCGTAGAGCAGCGGCCCACCGGTAAAAGTCTCTGAATCGGAATTACAGGCGCTTTTGCTGCTGGTGACCGGTTTAAAAACGCCGTTAACCGGTTCGATTGCAGTCA
Source organism: Candidatus Rifleibacteriota bacterium (assembly GCA_024710355.1). Taxonomy (GTDB): domain Bacteria; phylum Muiribacteriota; class Ozemobacteria; order Ozemobacterales; family Ozemobacteraceae; genus Rifleibacterium. The sequence goes on along the minus strand of JANJUX010000028.1, from coordinate 95,738 downwards.
ACGGGCCATCGGCCGCAAACACCTGCCTGAAAGCCAAAGGGTTATAGAATCCGGGCACCCGGTCAGCAAGCATTTCGAGCAGCGCCGGGCGTTCCAATGAACGCTGGTCGCGAGCAATTTCGAGCAGCTGGCGAAATACCCGCTCGCCATCGCCCATGACGACGCCGTCGACGAGGCCGACTCCATCGGCTTCGCTGCCCGGGCAGCCATGCAGAATTGAGTGCACGAAAGAATTGCTGCCGCCAAGAATTACGAGTGGCGAGCCCTGGCGGACGCGGCCGGCAAATGTCAGCGGCAGCCCGGAAAATTGGAGCATTGCCGGCAGGTTGATGAGTTCCTGCAGCACGGAGTTGCTGATGGCGATCACATCGAAGGCGCCGGCCGGCATCTTGCTGGTAGTACCGGTCAGCAGAGGAACTGCCGCGTCGCGCAGAAGCTTTTCGTCGCGTTCAGGCGGCAGAAAGGCCATATCGACGAAACAGCCGTCGACGGCGGCAGCCATCTGATAGAGATATGAATGGGTGATACCAGCGGCAACTTCGCTGTATTCCGAAAGTCTGACGATCAGAACCCGCAGTCTGGCATCGAAAAAACCGGCAGACGGCATGGTATTTGGCTCGCCGCCGCTGAACCAGACGCCGTTACCCGAGAGCAGATGACGGCTGCAGCTGAACCAGCCGGCGATGCGCTGTGATTCGGCCCGCCAGTGTTCGTCAGAGACTCTGCCGGTAACTGACAATTTATCAGCCTTTTCGGAAACCGAGCCAGAAGCCGACAATAAACGAACCGGCAAAGGGCAGGTTGTAGGTTATCACCGACATCAGACCGGTTGCAGAGCGCTCGATGCTTTCGTCGGGCACGGCGCTCTTGATTTTGTTCCAGTCGATGGTGATGAAGCTGTTGAAAGCGAGCCACTGCAGTGAAATAAATGCAATGCCCACAATCAGAGCAAGTATTTTGGCGAACTTTTTGAGGGTATAACCGACGGCCCAGCCGGCAATGCCGCCGCCGCCAAGAGTACCGAGCAGGAACTTCACATCCGGGGGCAGCCCGCCGGGCATCGCTTCAGCACCGGGCGCGGCCGGGCCTGAAGCCAGCGACTGTGCTTCCAGAAGTTCGGGAAGCGCGAGCATCAGGCCTGTCAGCAGCAGTGCGGAAAGTATATTTTTCTGCGGTATCAGCATGAATATTCGGTTAAAGGCCGGTGCCAGGTCAGGGTTTATTGGTATCTGGCGCCGACAGCAGACCGGAAACCTTCTTAACCTGATAGATGCCTTCGCCGGTGGCGACCCAGAGGTCACCGTTGAGCCAGGCAAGGCCGGTAATGGCCGCTTTTGGCAGGCCAGGCATCAGGGTTGCGATGTCGAGCCATTCGGAGCCGCGCAGGGCAGCGAGGCCCTTGTCGGTGCCGACGAAGAGGATTTCCTGGTTATCGCTGGCGGCGAGAGCGTTGATAACGTTGCCGGGCAGCTGACTGTTACCGGAAACGAGGTCTTCGACGATCTGGCCGGCGCGCTGCACCCACTCGCGATGCTGCGCGGTGTAGATGTTCCAGGTGTTGGCCATGTCAGTGACGGTGAGGCCGCTGGTGGTGCCGACTGCCAGCATACCCTGGTAAGGCATGATGACCTTGATGTTGTTGCCGGGCAGGCGGCAATTGGACGGGCTGGCGGGCACGTCGATCAGGGATGAGCCCATGACCGATTTGGCCGGGCCGGTGTAGTTCTGAAACAGACCGGAAGCCATGCGGGCCATACCGGCGCGGGTGCCGACCCAGAGCTGGCCCTGGCCATCGAACATGACCTGGGTAACTTCGTCCATAACGAGGCCGGCGTTGTCTTTGCCCATCGGGGTCATGCCGCCGCCGTTCGAGTAGACGACGCCATAAGCGGTGGCAACTGCCAGTTCGCTGCCTTTGCCGATTACCGAACGGGCGCGTCCGCCGGTATAAACTGACGACCAGTTACTGCCATCGAAGCGGCAGGCGCCGTTGTCGGTAGCGATCCAGAGGGTATTGTCGCTGACTTTGAGATCTTCGATGATGTCAGAGCCGAGAACGTTGGTATTTTTGCGCTGGTGAATCTGCCAGTTGACGCTGTCAAAGGCAAACAGACCCTTCTGCGAGCCGGCCCAGATCTTGTTGGCAAAAGCCGCCAGCGAGGTAATTGCCTCTTCGGGCAGGCCCTTGCTGCGGGTAAAGTGCTCAACTTCGAGTTTTGCCGGCTTTGCCGGGGCCTTGGGCGCCCCACAACCGGTCACGAAAAGCAGCAGCGAGCAGGCGAGGGCTGACAGCAGCAGATTTCTGGCGTTCATGGTTTGCTCCCGGCTTATTTCTGGTAGATTTTCATCAGATTGCGGATTTCCATGGTTCCTGATGAAATGCTGGTGCGGTGGGTGGTGCCGTGCAGAACGACGCGGGTGCCGGGCATGGCTTTGAGCTTTTCAGTCCAGGCTTCAGAGGTCACTTCGAGGCCACGGTCTTTTTTACCAAGGCGATCTTCTTTGATGTAGATCTTGTCTTTATGCAGCAGCACCTGGCCGCGCACGGTTTCTTCCTGGGTCCAGACTTTTACCGGTTCGGCCGGTTTCTTTTCTTTTTTGTTGCGGCGACCTTTTTTCTGCTTGCGCTCTTCTTCGGGCAGGTAATCGTTGGCATTCTTCACTTTTCTGACGGCCTGGGCGGTCCAGAGAAGAACGGTCGGCATGCTCTTTCTGACGGTTTCGCTTTTTTCTTCGCCAGTTTTCAGCTCGTATTCGGTGGCGATATTACCGATCAGATCGGCTTCAATAACGGTTCCGTAATTAATCTGACCGCGATCGCGTTTATTGCGACGGTCACGATACTCGCGCGGCAGGTCAAAGCTGACCCAGCTACCGGTGGCCAGCGCCAGTTCGGCAGTATCAGAGCCAACGAAATCAAGAATCTTCATGCTGACGCGGTCGCGGTAGATCGACTCGACCTTGCCAATGGCGGTAAATTCGACGACCGACGCATCAGAATACAGGGTGGCACCGAGAAATATCGAAAAAACGCATGCCAGCACTGAAAACAAGACCCTCTGGCGGGCAATCAGATTCTTTTGCATTGAGTTCTCCTGCAGATAAAAAAGGATTTGAGAATGTATACCATATCTTGCCGACCGACGCAAAATTATAAGTCAGCAGAGCGAACAGGAATCTTTGTTCTTCACGACAACAGATTACGGCATGTCAGCCGGTCTTGATGCGAGCGTGGGCGGGAGCGGGCGATGATGCCGATGCCGAAGCACAGGCAGGCGGGCAGAAAGCCGGCGGGGTGACCACTGACCTCGACAATTTCGAAATGCTGGCCGATCGACTCGACAAGCGCGCGATAATCGAAACCCTTGTGCTGGTGGCGCGCAATCCTGCTGCTGCGACCAAAAGTGGCGTTAACAAGCTCGCGCAGTGAATAATTATAATTATCGCGGCTGAAAAGTTTTTTTATCAGCCATTTGCTGAGAAAAACCGGTCCGATCTCGTTTGGCACCGTAACAAGCAGGTAGCCGTCGAGGTGCCTGGCAATTTTTTCGAGGTAAGCTTCGCAAAGTTCCGGGGAAAGATGTTCGAAGGTTTCCATTGCCACCGCGAGCGTGAATTTTTCGCTGGCGGCAACCGGAATTTCGTCTGGCACGGTCGCTCTGGCAAACCTGAGCGAAGGCTGACCGGCCCGGAACTGCTGCGCGGCAGCGAGGCCCTGTTCCCAGCCGGCATCGACTCCGAGGTAGCTGCCTGGCGGGGCGGGCAGGAAATCGAGCAGTTTGCCGTCGAAGCAGCCGAGTTCGAAGACCGAGTCGAGCGGTATCTGCAGGCGGGCGATCGCATCGGCAACCCAGTGAAAGCGCGCCAGATGCAGCCGACGCCGCAGCCCGCCCGAAAACAGGCGTTCATTGTAGCCGGAACCATTTTTTTTGCTCTTCATATATGCCCCGGGGCGCCGGTTTTTCAGGCGGTTATTGCTGCCGGCGGTTGTTTTATTGCCGCAGATAAATTAACATAGCCTGATTCTGACAGGAAGAAATATTGACATGTTTCGTTCGCTGCTGGCTGGCACGACCACTTTCATATTCATTTTCGGCTGGAAGATCAATTCTGTTGCCGATCTGATCCTCATTGTGTCGCTGCTTCTGATTTTTCTGGGTTTCTGGCGCGGCACACTGCTGACGCACCGGCTCATCAACCAGACCATTGCCGTTCTTGGCCTGCTCTGCATCTATACACTCGCCATCTGCCTGATCAACGGCATTTTTGACACCCAGATTGCGTTGCGGTCGCTCCGGGCGCTGCTGAACCTACTGGGTGGCATCTGTCTGGTCAACCTCTACCATGCCTGGAACCCGCAGGCCTATGCCGAAAGACTCTATCGCGATATCTACCTTTCGCTCGTCGCGCATGCGGCCCTGATGATCGGCATGTATCTCAATCACAATCTGCGGGAAGCGGTCTACGAAATCACTGACGCGACCTCTTACGTCAACCTTGTAACTCCTTTTCTCGACGGCTATCGCATTGCCGGGCTCACCTACGGTCTGTCGCAGACTTCGGTACTGCAGATGCTGGGTCTGCTGCTCGCTCCGCTGGTGATTCGCAATGCTGCAGGCGCCGTCACCCGTCTTATCTACCTTGCCGGCGTGCCGCTGCTGCTGATTTCGATCATGATCTGTGGCCGGTCAGGCCTGCTGCTGGCGTTGCTGCTCTCGCCTGTCGTTCTGGCGGCACTGTTCAAAAGCGCTGTTGTCGGCTCGCCGACCCGAAGTCTCATCAATTTTGCCGGGATTGCCGCAGCAATTACCGTTTCGACGGGGTTACTGCTGACTATGATCAGCTTTTTTCCGGGGCAGTTCTCGTATTCGCTGCATCAGGCCGGCGAAATTTTTCTCGCCCTTGAACTCAAGGGGCCGGGCGTCGAAGTTCTTGCCCCGATGTTTTTTCTGCCCGACAGCTGGCCCGAGTTTGTCTTTGGCTCTTCGAATCTCGGCCGGGGCAGCCTCGAATACATTCCTTCAGATATCGGCTGGGTCAAAACCATCTTTGCGACCGGCCTGACCGGCACCGTTCTGATGCTGGTTCCTTTCATTATCGGGATGCGCGCGGCCCTGCTCGCTGCCAGAACCGACCTGTATATGGGCGTCGCCGGGTTCTGCGTTTTTCTTTCAGCAGTGCTGCTCAACACCAAAGAACTCGCGCTGCTGACCCGCAACCAGTGGTCGGTGCAGGTGCTGATCCTGGCGTTGCTCTGCTTCAAAATCGCTGAACCCGGGAATAAAACTGTCGAGGCCGCGCATGCCGGCTAAACTCTGGCTGAACGCGGGCAAGCTGCTGTGCGGCAGTGGCCTGAGCGCTGTAATGCTGCTGCTGACCGCTGCCGTAACTGCCAGAACTCTCGGAACACACAATTTTGGGATGCTTGTCTTCATACAGGCGCTGACCCTGGTCATTGGCCAGATTTTCAGCTTCAACGCCTGGCAGGCGGTGGTTACTTTCGGTAACCAGGCATTACAGCAGAGCGACGAAGACAAACTCGGGAAAATCGTAAAAATGGCTTTCTGCCTCGACCTGGCCGGTGGTGTCATCGCCTGGCTGGTGCTGTTCGCTGCTGGCGGCATGCTGGTCAAAATGGCCGGGTGGCCGCAGGAAACGGCTGCGATGCTTCTGATCTACAGCCCGGCCGTGATTTTCAGCGGCACCGGCGCAACAATAGGTTCTCTGCGCCTTTTCAGACACTTCGGAATTCTGGCGACGGCACTGATGACTGCGCCCCTGTTCCGGCTGCTGGGCACTTTCGCGGCGATGCTGCATGGCTGCAGCCTGTATGGCTTCGTCATCATCAATCTTGCCGCGACTCTGGCGGGGCAGATGGCGCTGTTCGGCATGACGGTCAGCAGCATTGGCCGACAGAGGGTTTCTGCTTTTTTCAGCCGGCCGGTTCGGGGCTTCTGGCAGGAATTTTCTCAGTTCAGGTCGTTCGTCTGGACCACGAACCTGCATTCGACCATGAAAATGCTGACTCGCGAGGCAGACCAGCTGCTTACCGCTGCCATCATCGGGCCGGCCGGGATTGCGCTTCTGAAAGTTGCCCGACAGTTTGCCAGAATTCTGCCGATATTCGGTGATCCGCTGTACCAGACACTTTTTTCAGAACTGAGCGAGCTGCAGGCACAGGGGTGCAGGCATGAATTCTCGCGCCTGGTCCATCGCTCGGCGTTCACGGCAGTGCTGACCGGCCTTGCCGGCCTGGGGTTCTTCTGGCTTTTTGGGCAGCCGGTAATCATCATGGCATTTGGTGAGAGTTTCGCCGGCGCCTGGCTGACGGCAATGATTTTCATGCTGGCGATGGTGGCCGGGCTGGGCGGAATCCCGCTGCAGCCGGCAATGCTGGCGCTCGGGCAACCCGAAGCCTCTTTCAGAATCAACCTGTTTGCCACTACAGTCTATCTGGCTGCTCTGGTGCCCCTGGCGATGAAGTTCGGAATCGAAGGTGCCGCCGGCGCTTATGTGCTATATTTTGTCATCTGGGACACATTAATGTATATTCGCCTGAGAAAAGAGATGCGTGTCAATGATTGATCGGCGTCAGCAGCAGGAATCGCTTTACCGGTTTCCGTATCATTATCTGCCGCAGCTGAGCGACAATGGTGGCTTCAGCAGATTTATGGCACTGAGCTGGGGTTTTGGCTATCTCTGCTGCCTGCTCAACGCGGCAGAAGAAATTCTCGCAGAGGCGCCGGAAAGCATCATCGACGTCGGCTGTGGCGACGGGCGTCTGCTTTCGCTGCTTGCCGGCCGCACCGATGCGTCTCTGACCGGGATCGACAACAGTGACCGGGCAATTGCGCTGGCACGGGCTTTCAATCCCGGCCAGAAGTTCATCGCCGGCAGCATTGACGGGGTTAATGAAAAATTTGCCTGTGTCACCTGCCTCGATGTACTCGAACACGTTGCCGATGCTGAAATCGCCGGATTTATCGACCGGCTCTGCCGTCTCGTCAGGCCGGGCGGCAGGTTGATCGTCGGGGTTCCGTCTGTTAACCGCCCATTCTCAAGCAAACATTACCGCCATTATACCGGACAGGCGCTTCTCGATCAGCTGGCAGCAGCGACGCGCGGCCTGACCGTCGATAAGGTCCGGCATGTCTTCAACGGCAGTGACCGGCTTTTTCGTCTTTACAGCCGACTGACCTGCAACCGTTGGTGGTTTATCGGCTGCGGTTCTGTCGAGACACTGGTATGGCGGTATGTCTGGAAAAGACTGCGGCAGGCGGGGCCGGCAACCGGGCATCAGATTCTCGCAACTCTGCGGCGACCGGCATGAAAATAGCGTATTTCGCCAGTTCACGCCTGCCGTCATGCAAGGCCAACAGCGTTCAGGTGCTGCGCATGTGCGAGGCCATGGCTATGGCCGGCCATGAAGTGCGGTTGTTCGCCCGCGCCGGCGCGCCAGCAATGAACCCGGAAGAAATTTTCAGGTATTATGGGGTCGAACCGGTGTTTTCGCTGCGGCTGATCACCGCCCCATCAGCCTGGTTCATCGGCGGCATGCTCTATGGCAGTCTGGCGGCAGCTGCAATGTTTCGCGATAAATGGCAGCCAGACATTATCTATGGCCGCAATCTCTATGCCCTGCTGGCAGCATCTGCCTGCGGCAGCGATCTTTATTACGAGTCGCATGCGGCACCGGCCAACCTGGGCCGAAGGCTGCTCGAACGCATTTTGTTTGCGCTGCCAGCCTTTAAACAGCTGATCGTCATCAATCAGAAGCTGCGGGAATTTTATCTTGAGGGATTTCCGGGCCTGAGACAATCAGAAAAGGCCGTCATAGTCGTTGCGCACGACGGAGCCACCGAGCCGGAAAAGGTCATTTCAAGCCTGGAGCCTGGCACCAGACCCGATAAAAAACCGGTAATCGGTTATGCCGGCGGTCTTTATCCGGGCAAGGGCATCGAGATTATCGTGCAGCTGGCTCAGCGCCTGCCTGATTGCCTGTTCAGGATTGCCGGCGGTTCTGAGGCCGAAGTCAACCGGTGGCGCAGCTACTGTCGAGCCGACAACCTTGAGTTTATCGGGCACCTGCCACATGCTGCGGTTCGAGAATTTCTTGCCGGCTGCGATCTGCTGGTCGCACCTTACCAGACCAGGGTTTCGAGCGACCCGTCCGGAGCCGGCGACATTGCGGCCTGGATGTCGCCGTTGAAAATTTTTGAATACATGGCAGTCAGGCGACCAATTGTGGCGACGCGGCTGCCGGCGGTCGAAGAAATTCTCACCGACGGGCGAAATGCGCTTCTGGTTGAACCAGACGACATCGCAGCATGGGTTAAAGCAATTACAGCACTGCTGAGTGATCGAGAGTCTGCCGCCCGCCTGAGCCAGCAGGCACAGAACGACTTCACCACCAGCTATACCTGGAAAGCAAGAGTCAGCCGCATTTTTACCAGTATAAACCGGTTCGACGGCCCGGTCTGTCGGTCGGAGTCAGAGAGTGTTTCGCGAAATCGGAGCAGAAGAATTCGCTGTCTGCATGTTATCGGCGATCTCAGCCCGGGGGGCAGCGAAAAAATGCTGTGTCGATTGTTACTCAACTCGGACCAAAACGGTTTCGAGCACCAGGTTGTCACGCTGCTGGCACCCGGGGCACTGGCAAACGATCTTGAGAAAGCCGGCATCAGAGTCTTCAGCCTGCATATGCCGCGAAAACTGGTTGCCGCGACAGCGTTTCAGGCAATCCCAAGGCTTGCCAGGCTGATTTCGCTGTTAAAACCAGATCTGATTCATGCCTGGATGTATAACGCCGATATTCTGACGCCGCCGGCAGCATGGCTGGCCGGCAAAATACCGGTTATAACCAGCATCAGGCATGGCCTGAGCCTGGCAGACGGCTTTCGGATCAGGGCATTGGCGACAATGGCAGGCCTTTCCAGCCGGTTCAACGCCGCGAGAGTTGTTGCCTGTTCGGCAACGGCAGCGCAAAATCATGGCAGGCTGTGGCGCGATGATCAAATTAGTATCATACCAAATGGTTTTGTGTTGCCAGAGGCGATTGCAGACAGGTCGGGCGCAGAAAACCTCGCCAGAATGCTGGGCATCGCCGGCAATTTTCCACTGATCGGGGTTGTCGGTCGTTTCGCTCCGGAGAAAGACCATCAAACGCTGGTTAAAGCCGCCGCGATTGTCGGCAGAGAGTTTCCGGCCGTCAGATTTGTGCTGTGCGGAGCCGGCACCGAAGCTGAAAACACCGAATTGAGCGCCATAATCGCAGCGGCAGGCGTTGATGCCAGCTTTATCAGACTCGGTCAGCGCAGCGATCTGCCGATTATCATGCGCGGTTTGCGCTTTCTGGTGTCGGCATCACGGGCCGAGGCTTTTCCGAATGGCATCGGCGAAGCGATGGCAGCCGGGGTTCCGGTGGTGGCGACCACAGCCGGCGATTCGCCCCTGATTGTCGGCGATTGCGGGCTGCTGGTGCCGGTCGGCGATCCACAAAAACTGGCAGCAGCGATAATTGAAATGCTGCAATATGATTCGGCGCGGCTGCAGATGCTTGGGTTGAAAGCGCGCCGGAGAATCGCGACATTATTCAGCATCGACGGGGTTGTTAAACAATACGAGAAGCTGTATCTTGAGGTGGCCAATGAACATTGAAAACGACAAGCCCGCCGGCGGGCGACTGCTGCGTCTCGATCTCGACATGCTGCTGCTGCATCTGTGGCAGATGCGGCGGCGTTTGTGCGCGTTTATGGCTGTCGGGGCGGTTCTGGCCCTGGCCGGCAGTTTTTTCGTAACGCCGCTTTATACTGCCGGAGTCAGTTTTCTACCGGTTGGCTCGAAACAGCTTTCGGTATTTCTCAAGAGCCGGGCTGCGGCAAAACTGGTGCTGAGCGAGCTTCCGGAAGTGAAGGAGCTGCTGCAGGTAAAGAACCCGACACTGCCGAACTACGCCATCGAGCTGGGTAAAGCGGTAAACATCAGCCGCCCGACGCGATCCGAACAGCCGTTCGCCTTTGAGGTCGAGCTCGCCAACGCTACCATGGCGGCGCAGGTGGCCAATACCTACATGACTCTCGTCGCCTCGTTCGTCAATTCGCCCGAATACGACCTGGCGCAGCGCAATACCCGCTTTATCAAGGAACAGTTCGACTTTTATTCGAACGCGCTGCGTGAGGCCGAAGACGCCCTGCGCAAGTTTCAGGAAGAGCACGGCATCATTCTGCTCGACAGTCAGACGGCAGCTACGGTTGGTCTGGTCGCCCAGATCGAGGCCCGTCTGGTAAAAAAGGAAATCGAGCTGCAGGCGCTGCAGAACACACCCGAGAACCCGGTTGCCAGAAAAAGGGCCAACGAAATTGCCGCGCTGAAAGACACTCTGGCTGAGCTGAAGGGCGAGCAGGAAAACATGATATTTGCGGCTGGCAGCCCTGACGCCGCCGGCCGGCCCGGTCTGTCACCCGGACTCAGCGACGCCCCAAGACTGCGGCTCGAACACCAGAAGCTGCGCCGCGAAGTTTCGCTGGCCGAGCAGACCTGTCTGCATCTTCAAAGTCAGTATACCGCCGCCCGCATTCAGGAAGAGCGTGAAGGCGTTTCGTTCATGATCATCGACCGGGCAATTGTGCCTGAAAAAGCATCATACCCGAGTCGCCCTCTGTTTGCGCTGGCAGGCGCCCTGCTCGGGCTGCTGCTGGGTCTTGCGACGGTTATCAGAACCGGCCCGCTGCCGTCTTGACTGATCAGAGGGCCGATGATAGACTTCGGCTTTAACTGCTTCACAGGAAAGGCACTTTAAACATGCAGCGAAGCGAACTTGAAAAGATTCTGGAAGGGTTTTCCAGATGCAGCCTGGCAGTGCTGGGCGATGTGATGCTCGATGAATTCTGCTGGGGAAAGGTCGATCGCATTTCGCCCGAAGCCCCGGTTCCGATCGTTCAGGTCAAAACCGAAACCTGGCGCCCCGGTGGCGCTGCCAACGTGGCATCGAACCTGGTCACTCTCGGCGCCAAAGCCCACATTTTCGGCATTATCGGTGATGACGGCGCCGGGCGCCGCCTGACCGAAGAACTGCAAAAAGAAAAAATCGGTACCGCCGGACTGATAATCGATTCGGGCCGACGCACCTCAGTAAAAACCCGCATTCTTGGACAAAATCAGCAGATGATTCGCGTCGACCGTGAAAACACCGAAGCGATCGATTATCAGCGCCAGAAAGACATTCTCGGCGTGCTGCTCGACATGGCCGATGAACTCGATGGTGTCATCGTCTCTGATTACGCCAAGGGCGTCATTGTCGAAGACCTGTTCAAGGAAGTCGTGGCGCGCTTCAGAAAGCTTGGCAAATTTATCGCCGTCGACCCGAAACTCAAGAATTTTCCGATATACAGAAAACCGACGATTATCACCCCGAACACCAAAGAGGCCGAGTCGGCTCTTGGCAGAGTTTTCGAGAGTGAAGCCGACGTCATGAAAGGCGGCGTCGACCTGCTGAAGCAGACCGGCGCCGACTCGATACTGATTACCCGCAGCGAACATGGCATGAGCCTGTTTGAAAAGGGTAAAGAGCCGGTCACGATTCCGACCCGCGCTCTGCAGGTATTCGACGTCACCGGCGCCGGCGACACGGTAATCAGCACCTTCAGCCTCGGTCTGGCATCGGGCTGCAGCATGCCGGTGGCCGCCGAAGTGGCCAATCTGGCAGCCGGCGTCGTTGTCGGCATCGTCGGCACTGCTGCCGCCAGCCGCGAACAGGTGCTCGAACATTATGACCGCAGCCATTTTGCCGATCGCAATCGTGTGCAGTAAACCGGTTCAGCTCTGCTGAACCGGTTCGATCTGAAGTGAAAGAACCGACAATGAAAAAATATTTTCTCGATGATTTGAACGCGATGCGGCTCACCGCCTGGTCAGCCGCGCGAACCGAGCTCGCCGACCACTTTGCGGCGGCGGTAAATGTCATGGTCAGTGCTCTCAAAGCCGGGCACCGCATTCTCGTCTGTGGCAATGGCGGCTCTGCCTCTGATGCCGAGCACATGGCCGGCGAGCTGGTCGGGCGCTTCGGTTACGACCGCGCCTCACTGCCATGCGTTTCACTCTGCACTCCGTCAGCCACTTTTACCGCCATTGCCAACGATTACGGTTATGAGCAGGTTTTCAAACGCCAGGTACAGGGCCTCGGCAGTGCCGGCGATGTGCTCATCGGCCTCTCGACCAGCGGCAATTCGCCGAATATCGTTGAAGCTTTCAAAACCGCGAAAGAACTGAAAATTTCGACAATCGCCATGACCGGCAGCCGTGATTCAAAGCTGTCACAGATTGCCGATCTGACGGTTCGCGCCCCTTCGGCCCGCACGCCGCGCATCCAGGAAATCCACGGTCTGCTGCTGCACAGCATGTGCCGGGCGATCGAAGAAGAGATTTTTCCGGGCAAAGCCCCGGCCCCGGCTCTACCGGCCGGCAAAATTATCAGCGGCAGCGATCTGCCACTGCTGGCAGCCGCCCTCAAAGATTATCAGGCGGTTTTCACCAACGGCTGCTTCGACATTCTGCACCCGGGCCATGTTTACGTGCTCAATGAATCACGCAAGTTCGGGGAACTGCTGATTGTCGGGCTGAATACCGACGCTTCGATCAAGCGGCTCAAGGGGCCGACCCGCCCCTATCACAGCTTTGCTGACCGGGCTATGGTGCTGGCAGCACTTGAATGTGTCGATTATGTCGTCGGTTTCGATGAAGACACACCAGAAAACCTTATTAAAACGCTGACTCCCAAAATTCTCGTCAAGGGTGGCGATTACACCCCCGCAACCATCGTCGGTGCCGACTGGGTTACCGGCCATGGCGGCTGCGTCAAGGTGGTGCCGCTGCTCGAAGGTCATTCAACCACAGGAATTCTCACCAATGGCAACGGCAAATAAGCGCGGTTATTCGGTTGTCGGCGTCGTTCCGGCACGCTTTGCCTCGACCCGGCTGCCGGAAAAAATGCTCGCCGACCTCGGCGGCACCCCGCTGGTGGTCATGACCGCCCGCTCGGCAATGGCAAGTGGCGCTTTCGACGCGGTAATGGTGGCCACCGATTCGCAGCGCATCGTCGACGTCGTTGAAAAGGCCGGGTTCAAGGCTTTTCTCACCGATCCGGCGCTGCCTTCAGGCACCTGCCGTATCGGCGAAGTTGCCAAACTTACCGCTGCCGACGTCTATGTGAACATTCAGGGTGATGAGCCTCTGATCGATGGCGAAGGGCTGCGGCGCGTCGCCGACGCATTCTCTGACCCGGCGGTCAACATGGCCACTCTCAGTTTTCCGCTGCGCGAAGAAGACGAAAACAACCCGAATGCCGTAAAACTCGTTACTGACGCCAGAGGCGACGCTCTCTACTTCTCGCGCAGTCTGTTGCCGTTTCCGCGCAGTCGTGACGGCTTTGCGCCGCGCAAGCATATCGGCGTCTACGGTTACCGCCGTGACACTCTGCTGCAGCTGCTCGAACTGCCAGCCTGCGACCTCGAAAAAATCGAAAGTCTCGAACAGCTGCGGGCGCTGTATCACGGCATCAGAATCAGAGTTTTACCCGCCGCCCGTGATTCGATCGGCGTCGATACCCAGGCCGACCTCGACCGGGTCAGAAACGAACTGGCCAGGCGCGACACTGCCGCCTGATATAGAGTTTTTATAAAATCTGCCGAATTCAGGAGAACGAAAATGTCGCATTATGTATTTATTACCGGTGGTGTTCTTTCTTCGCTTGGCAAGGGCATTACCGCCGCGTCGCTCGGCATGCTGCTGAAGGCCCGCGGCCTCAACGTCACCATCATGAAATGCGACCCCTACCTCAACGTCGACCCGGGCACGATGAGCCCGCACCAGCATGGCGAGGTTTTCGTCACCGAAGACGGCGCCGAAACCGACCTCGACCTCGGGCACTACGAGCGCTTCATCGACATCAACCTGAGCCGCAGCAACAGCATCACCACCGGGCAGGTCTATTCGACGGTCATCGCCAAGGAGCGCCGCGGCGACTATCTCGGCGCCACCGTGCAGGTGATTCCGCACATCACCAACTGCATCAAAGAGAGCATCATCAGAGCCGCAACCATCAATGACGCCGACGTCACCATCGTCGAAGTCGGCGGCACCGTCGGCGATATCGAAAGTCAGCCCTACCTCGAAGCCATCAGACAGATGCGCAGCGACGTTGGCCGCGACAATGTCTGTTACATTCACGTCACCTATATTCCCTATTCAAAAGCCATCGGCGAAATGAAGTCGAAGCCGACGCAGCATTCGGTCAAGGAAATGCGTGCCATAGGTCTGGCGCCCGATCTTATCGTCTGCCGCACCGGCCGCTCGCTGACCCGCGATGTCCGCGCCAAGATCTCGCTGTTTTGCGATATCGACGCTGACAACGTTCTCGAAGCCAAAGACGTCGACTGTCTTTACGAAGTGCCGCTCGAAATGGAAAAGCAGAACTTCTCTGAACTGGTGTTGAAGCGTTTCAGGCTTGGCGCCGCTGAGCCCAATCTCGATCACATCAGAGAACTGATCAGAAAAGTCAAAAACCCGCAGGCTGAGAAAGTTCGCATCGGGCTGGTCGGCAAATATATGAAGCTTGCTGACGCCTATCTGAGCGTTATTGAGTCACTGCAGCACGCGGCTGCCCACTTTGACGCCGCCCTCGATCTCGTCTGGGTTTCATCCGAACAGGTCGAAAAAGACGGCGCCGAAGCCCTGCTCAAAGATCTGCACGGAGTAATCGTTCCGGGCGGTTTTGGGGAGCGCGGTATCGAAGGCAAAATCGAGGCAATCAGATACTGCCGCGAGAAGAAAATGCCGTTTTTCGGCCTCTGTCTCGGCATGCAGTGCGCCGTCATCGAGTTCGCCCGCAATGTTGCCGGCATCGCCGACGCCGGCTCATCAGAATTTAACGCTGTCAGCCCGGTAATCGCGATGCTTGGAACCGGCGGCCAGCCCGGCAATATCGCCACCGGTGCCGGTATGCGTCTGGGTGCCCTGCCCTGCCGCATTGCCGAGCACACGCTGGCTGCGAAGCTCTATGGCTCGAATCTGATTTATGAGCGGCATCGCCACCGCTATGCCGTAAACAGCGAATACAAGGCGCGCATTGCCCGTAAGGGCCTCGTCGTCAGCGGCACCAGTCCTGACGAACAGGTAGTCGAAATCGTCGAAATCAAAGATCACCCGTTCTATATCGCCTGTCAGTTCCACCCCGAATTCAAATCGCGGCCAATGCGCCCGCACCCGCTGTTTCAGGGCTTCTTCGCCGCCGCCTTAAAACGAGCGAAATGATCAGGCGATGAGGGTTTTGAGTGTCTGGGCGACGGTGCCCTGCTGCAGCAGGGTGTCGATCTGAGCGATCAGGTCGCCGCGCCTGACTTTGGGCAGAATGGCTTTGATGGGCTCGACGGCGGCGGGGCGCATGCTGAACTCTTCGACGCCCATGGCGAGCAGAGCAAGAAAGCCGGCCGGATCAGCCGCCATTTCGCCGCAGACACCGACTTTGATACCAAGCCTCTGGGCGTCTTTGACGCAGGTATTGAGAAAGCGCAGAAACGCCGGGCACATGTGATCGGCGAGGCCGGCGAGCTTCTCGTTGGTGCGGTCGATGGCATAGAAAAACTGCAGCAGATCGTTGGTACCGAGGCTGATATAGCGGGTATAACGACTGATTTCATCGAGCATGAACACCGCCGAGGGCACTTCGAGCATTATGCCCCATTCGGGCACTTTTTCAGGCTTGAGTTCATCGACGACTTTTTTGTAGATATCGGCGATGGCAGCCAGTTCGGCTGGCACAGAAACCATCGGAAAAATTATGCGGCAGTTGCCGTGCTGCGCCGCTTTGATCATGGCGCGCAGCTGCGGCACGAGAATATCGGGGCGGGCCAGCGAAAATCTGACTGACCTGAAGCCCATGGCCGGGTTTTCTTCGCGGGCAAGCGGCACGTAGCGGAGCGGCTTGTCTGAGCCGATGTCGATACTGCGCAGCACTGCCATTTCGGGGGCGGCCTTCACCACTTTGCTGTAAACATCACACTGAAATTTTTCGGAAGGCAGGTCCATGCTTTCCATGAAAACAAATTCGCTTCTGAACAGGCCAATGCGTTTGATATCGTGTTTTTTCAGCAGGGCAAGTTCTTCGGTTCGCGCCACATTGGCGCCGATCTGCACCCTGAAGCCGTCGGCCGTCGTATCAGAAAGGGACACAGCGGTGCTTTTCTGTTTCAGGCTGGCTTTGAAAGCCTTGATTTCTGCCTCTTCCGGTTTGAGCAGAACCCGGCATTCACGGCGGGTATCGATAAGAATCATATCGCCGGTACGCGCGACGAGAGAAAGATTCGCCAGCCCGAAGACCGACGGGATTCCGAGGGCGCCGGCAAGAATTGCCACATGCGAAGTGGCTCCGCCGGTATCGAGGCAGACACCCATGAGTTCGCCGCGGGCAAAGTCGAGGATTTCGCTCGGGGTGACTTCCTGGGCGACGAGAACGTAGGGTTCGTTGCCGATTTCGGCAGCGGGGCCTTCGAGGCCCATGAGATGTCGCAGCAGGCGGTCGCCGACATCCTTGATATCGATGGCGCGTTCGCGCAGATAGGGGTCTTCAATGGCCCCGAAAATGCTCTGCAGCTGATCGACGGTATCTCTGACAATACTTTCCACGTTGACCTTTTCCTTTTTCAGGCGGGCAACGATCTGCGGCTTGAACTGCGGGTCTTCGAGCATCAACAGGTGTGAATCGAATATCGCGGCGTATTTTTCGCCATGACGTTCTTCGGCCCGACGCCTGAATTCATGGATATCGGCGGCCGTCATACGAATAGCCGCTTCGAAGCGTTCGAGCTCGTGACCGATCTGGTCTTCGGCAACCGGTTCGCGTTTGACTTCTATGCGTTTGCGGAACACATAGCTGCGGGCAAGACAGGTGCCGCTCGAACCGATGATACCGGTCAGAACCACCGACTGTTTCTGCACTTTTTCGGGCATTTCAGGCCATTTCCTCACCAAATCCGCTGTCAATGAGCGATGCAATCGCGTCGACAGCTTCGACTTCATCGTTGCCATCGGCGGTGATCGTGACTTTCTGACCCGGCCCGGCGGCAAGCATCATGACACCGAGAATGCTTTTGGCATTGATTTCGGTGTCTTCCTTGATCAGCTGGATTTCGGATTCGAATTTACCGGCCAGCTTGACCACGAGAGACGCCGGGCGCGCGTGCAGCCCGAGCTTGTTTCTGATCTCGACTTCTTTTCTTTTCATGCTGTGTCCTTATATCAGAATTCCCCAGTGATAGAGCACCAGGGCAAAAATCATCAACAGAAAGGAAATCAGCAGCACATCGACTCTGGCGCGATAGGCAAAAGTGCCAAGCGTCACCAGCAGCAGGGCGCCGAATCCCTGAACTACCTTTTCACCAAAATAAAAATATTCAAGCGGCAGATTGGTCAACAGAAAGGGTGTATGCACGTTGACATGGTTCGGAATCAGGTAGGCAAGCAGCACCATGGTTCCGAGGCGCAGAGTCTGCCGGATCTGCGGGAACTGAAACTGGCGCAGCGACCTGATCACGTGGGTTCCCTCGCGGTAGCCCCAGAAAATACCGGCAAATCTGAAATACAGATGCGGCAGATTGTAGAGCGCGAGAAAAATCAGGGGTGTCAGCAGAAAGTTGCCGAGTGCGAACACCAGAGCGACGGTGGCGACGAAGGGGCGCCAGCTGTCCCAGAAGAGGCCGTCGCCAATTGCGGCACAGGCCGTCATCAGACCTTCTTTGGTGTCATGAATGACTTCTTCACCTATCTCGCCACGGCTCAGGCGTTCTTCGAGAGCGAGGGTCACGCCCATTACCACCGAAGAAAAATACGGGTTGGTATTGAAATATTCAAGATGCCGCAGATATGCGGCTTCGCGTGCCGGGCCCGGGCTGTGCAGCTGGTCTATACCGGGCCGGATCGCGTAAAGAAAGCCCATGCTCATCATGCCGCGATAGTTCCAGGAGGCCTGCAGAAAGAAACTGCGAAAAGCGATGCGGGCAAGCAGGGTGCGGGGCAGCGTTCTCATTTTTTTACCCCTTTATGAGCCCGGTACATGACGATGCCGGCGGCGATGAAGGCGAGAAAAATCTTTGCCGGCAGCAGCGTGAACATGACGACGGCGCCGATGAAATACCTGATTTCATCGCGGTCTTTGAGAACCATGCTGGCGAGCACCGCAAAACCGACAGCGGGTAACAGGCCCTGTACCACGATAAAGCCGCTGCCATGCTTGAAACTGAGTGTCTGGGTAAAGTATTTGAGTGGCTCGACGCCGAGCCAGACAACAAGAAAGCAGAAAATAAAGGCTTTGGTGAAGGTAAAAAAGCCACCGAGAGTGTGGCCGACTGCGATCGCCCACAGGCTGTTGTCTTCGACCTTCTGACAAACCCAGGTATCGAGGCTTGTATTGAGACGCCTGACGAACATGTCGAGACTGCGGCCAAGCAGACCCAGGGCAACGGCAAGCAGCAGCGCCACCGTGTAACAGACCTCGCGTTCAGAATAGGATTCGTATGAATGCCCCGAAATGAAGCCGAGCGCGACCGAAAGAACCGAGGCCAGCGCCGCATCCGGGGGCACATTCATGCCGAGAGGCAATTGTTCGATCCAGACCAGCTGGAGAATTACACCGACCATCAGCCCGAGCTTGAGCCCGGCCGCAGCTTCACCATACAGATTGCCGAGAAACAGACCGGTCAGCGGCGCGGCAACGATTGGCTGCGAGATCATGAACTGCCAGGTGGCAGTTGAATCGAGATCGACAATACCACCAATCAGGGCGATCAGGAGTGAGGCTAACAGATGTTCCGGCATTTGGTCTCCATGATCCGCTCAGCGGTGATTGTTCTTCCACTCGTTGGCGAGATCATTCAGGGCATATTCAGGGCTGAGATCGCCGTTAAGAACCTGTTTGAGCTTCTCGCCGAGCGGAGCGTAGATTTCGCCGCGCAAAGGGCTGTTGATGACTTTTCGACTGGTCTGCAGCTGTCTGATGAAGGTCTGCAGGTATGGGTCCTGTTTGAGTTCTGGGGCGCCGAAAACAGTGCGGCGTGCCGGCAGGCCGAAATTGACCATGGTCAGGCGTTTCTGCACTTCAGGGCTGAACATGTATCTGGCGAATTTAAGCGCAGCGGCGCGATGTTTAGTCGTGCGCGCAATGACGATGGTCTGGCAGCCGGTTGGTGAGAAACTGCCATGCGGCCCCTGCGGCAAAGGCGCAATGCCAAGGTTGTTGTTGTCATCCCTGAAAGCTGAACCAGCTATGACCGTGCGGATCGCCCACGGCCCCGAAAAAATCATGCTGACCTGGCCGCTGCCGAAGCTGCCCATCATCGTCTGGTAGACGTTAGAACGCAGATTCACCGGCGGCACAGCTTTGAGACGGTCTTTCAGATGCAGCAGGAATTCCATTGCCTTGCGGGCCGGGTCGGAGTTGATTGCCAGTTCGCCCTCAGGCGAGAAATACTGGCCGCCGAAGCCGAAAAAGAACGGTTCGAAATACCAGCCGTTCGGGTAGATAAAATAGCCATAGCGGCCAAGATTGGCATCAGTGAGGGCTTCGGCGGCGGCCGAAAATTCGTCGAAATTTTCGGGCGCTTTGATGTTCTTTTCTTTGAGGTGGGCACGGTTATAGAACAGTGCCAGGCAGTCGACCGAAACCGGAATTGCCCAGAATTTATCGTCGATGGTAATGACACCGCGGGCAATCGGCACCATGTCTTCGAGTTCTTCTTTTATTTCTTTTTCAGCAATTTCGGCAACACAGTTGTTTTTGACGAAATCGTTGACCCAGAAGCGGTCGGCACGCAGCAAATCGGGGCCGGCACCGGCCTTGATCGCCTCTTTGAACTTTTCGCGAGCCTTGTAGAACTCGACGGAAACCTGGTTGACCTCTATACCGGGGTTGGCAGCGCAGAAATCCTTGATGATTTCGGGCATTGCCTTCGCTTCGGCGCCTTCCATGGTGTTCCAGAATTCGAGTTTGATCGGGCCTGAAGCCCCCGCATCACCGCTGCCGCCGGAACAGGCGGTCAGCAGCAGCAGGCCTGGCAGCAGAACAGCGGCCAGCAGGGTAGAAAACCACCGCCACCGGGTTCCTGAGGTATTGACTGTTGCAGAACTTTTCATCAATGGCTTCAGGCCTCTTTATGTCAGAGAAGGAGGGTTTTGCCCCTCCTTCGACTTTGGTGCGCAAGATCAGCAGACGCTCAGCACCAGACTCAATCAGCTTTGCGTTTGATTCTGGTGGTATCTGACTGTTTGAAAAGATGGAAACGACTGACCGGAATATGCGCGGTAACCTTCTGACCGACCTCGACCTTGACCGAAGGCTCAACGCGGGCGTTGATGCTGTGGCCATTGCATTCGAGATAGAGGTAGGTTTCGGCGCCCATCGGCTCGATCAGTTCGACGTTGCAGGGCAATTCGAGACTCGGGATTGACTTGTCGGCATTGATGAGAATGTGTTCTGGTCTGATGCCGAGAAACATGTCGTTTTCGAATTCACCGTTAAAATGTTCGCCGAGGGCGATCTGCCAGTTGTGGGTGCGGTCGCTGTTTTTGCCGGGCTGCAGAACCATGCCCTTGTCATCGCGTTTGACTTTAACGATGTTCATCGGCGGTGAACCGATGAAAGTGGCGACGAAAACGTTGGCCGGGCGGTCATAGATGACGCCGGGCACGTCATACTGCTGAATGATGCCTTCGTGCAAAAGAACGATGCGGTCGGCCATGGTCATGGCTTCGACCTGGTCGTGGGTTACATAGACGAAGGTGGTGCGCAGGCGCTGATGCAGCTTCTTGATTTCGGCACGCATCTGCACGCGCAGTTTGGCATCGAGGTTAGAGAGCGGTTCGTCCATCAGGAAAACCTTCGGTTCGCGCACGATAGCGCGGCCAAGAGCGACGCGCTGGCGCTGACCACCGGAAAGCTGCTTCGGCAGGCGATCGAGGTAATCAGTCAGGCCAAGAATATTGGCGGCTTCCTGAACGCGGTGATTGATTTCGTTTTCGGGGATTTTGCGCAGTTTGAGGCCGAAAGAGAGGTTTTCTCTGACGTTCATGTGCGGATAAAGGGCATAGTTCTGGAAAACCATGGCGATATCGCGGTCTTTTGGCGGCAGATTATTGACGACGACGTCGCCAATTCTGATGTCGCCCGAAGTTATGTCTTCGAGGCCGGCCACCATGCGAAGGCTGGTGCTTTTGCCGCAGCCCGAGGGCCCGACCAGCACGACAAATTCGCGGTCTTCGATGTGCAGGTCAATACCTTTAACGGTAGCTTCCTTCGCACCTTCATAAGTTTTCACTACTTTTGAGAAATTGATTGAAGCCATACTTTGCCCTCGCTTTACAAGATGTCACCCAATGGCATAGGTTCATTCTGTGGTGTAGGTTGGAAAACCGGGTTGACTCCAGATTTGAGAATCAACTCGAAATACTTACGGTCGTTGGCGTCGACGTGCAGGGCCTCGAAGATTTCCTGTTTGTCGTCGCGCGAATGCATGCCGCCGACGTTGAAGCGACGCGGCACAATACCCTTCTGCAGGCATTCCCAGGCGTCACGCGGTGAGGCCACGAGAATGAAAGATTTTTCGGAAACGGCGTCAGCGGTGATATCGGCAGTCGCGTAGAACTGCAGATCGACTTCGGGCGGCACGCTCAGCGCCATCAGTTCCTGGCGCATGAAGTCTTCGCTGATCTTGTCGTTGACGACCACCAGTTTGTCTGGCCTGACTTCGGGCAGCCAGCCCACAATCACCTGACCATGAATCAGGCGGTCATCGATTCTTAAAAATGCGGTAGCGGTTGTCATGCTTTCTTTGCTGCTCTTTTTTCAAAAAACTCTTTAAGATTGATTATGCTCTTGACGCCGCTGGCCTGAACGCGGGAAGCAAGCGCCTTGAGATCGGCGCCGTCGCGGTAGCTG
Source organism: Candidatus Rifleibacteriota bacterium (assembly GCA_024710355.1). GTDB lineage: Bacteria > Muiribacteriota > Ozemobacteria > Ozemobacterales > Ozemobacteraceae > Rifleibacterium. Next base: position 73,759 of record JANJUX010000028.1, on the reverse strand, counting down.
ATCGCTTCGAGAAGCATCGGCAGATTGGCGCCGGTTAGAACTTCGACTTTTTCGTTTTTCATCAGTTCAACACAGACATTGGTGGCGCTGCCACCCATAATATCGGTAAGAATCAGGCAGCCATCGGTTTTGAAGGGTTCGATTGCGGCATTGGCCTTCTGTCTGAGGTTGTCGAGTGACTCTCTAGCGGTGAACGAAACGGCATAAACGTCTTTCTGGTTGCCCATGATCAGGGCAGCAGTGGCAAGAAGCTGCTCAGAAAGTGTTCCGTGTGTTATTACTACGACTCCGATCATCTGTCAGTCCTCCAGGCAATGGTAGAGAATGCGGCTGGCCGAAATTTCGTGGTCGACATCGAGACCGGGCAGGCCGATGCTGCCGAAGATACCAATGGCGATATCACTCTGGCGCACGGCCAGACCGATTTTCAGACCGCCGCCGGCGATACTCATCATCGGGCCATCGATCGACCTGAGCACCTCGTCGACCAGCTGCGAGACCACATGACGGTTCTTCATGTTCACCGTGATCAACCCGCTGTTTTCAGCGGCCCCGAAAGTGTTGCGCAGAATCTTGCTCTTGAGGTTGTCACCGCTGCCGCCGGCCCTGGTAATAACCGCACTGATGCCGTGTTTACCAAGATAATCGATAAGGTCATCATCAAGATCGTTATCGATCATGCTGCAAAGTACCGCTGCTTTCGACAGCGAAACCGCTCCATTCTGCAGCAGAACGTTCTCAAATGCGAGTTGCGTCATGTACACCGGGTCTTTCTTTATTTCGGTTAATCAGCGTTCATTATAGGTAGCCCCCCAGTCAAAGTCAAGAAAAGTGTCGCTTATGCAAACGCCCGACCTGCCAATCAGTTTTTACAATGCAGAAAATTCATCACAGCTGCCTCTCCAGAAAAGCTTGTGAAAATTGTTGCAATATTTAAATAAAAATTTATGAGTGGTGAAAAATTCGTTTAAAAAAGCTTTATCACTGTCGATAGTGGCAGCATGAAAAGTCGCAAAAAATTTATTTCAACTGCCACGGCCATTCTGCTATCTGTTGCCAGCAGCGGCTTTGCCCTTGACCTCAAGCAGTTTCAGGGGTTTCTTTCAGGCGATCGAAGAAAGGCTCCCGCACCAGCTCAGACTTTTACCGAGATGCTTCCCGCCGATCCATCTCAGAATTATCGCAGCCTGAATGCCGATGCTTACTACGTTCAAAGCAACCAGAACCAGATGACCACTCTCGGGAACAACGCCCAGAAAGACGGTGAGCGCTATCTGCTGCCCGCCGACACGAGAATTCCGGGCGAACTGCGCCCGCTGCTCACCGAACGCCTGACCCCACGCCAGGGTCTGTCGCTGCACGGCGGCACCGGGGCCACACTGGTTCCGTCACCCGGCGTGCTCGAACCGGGCAAGGCTGCAGTCGGCGTTCACATTCAGACCTTTGACCTGCTCAACATTCAGGATGTCAAACACGACGATCAGGATTATTTCGATTCGACCGTCAGTGCCGCCTGGGGTGTCGAGAACGGGCTCGAAGTCGGATTCGACAAAACCTTCGCCAATCAGGACCGCTACGACATCGACGAACCGCTGTTTCTTAACGTCAAATACCAGGTGCCCGGTAATGTTACCCTCGGTGGCAGTATGAACACCAGCGGCGGCTACCATTCAGCCTGGGTATCGGCGGGGGTACCGGTAGCCTGGGTCGGGGTTGGCGGCAACTTCGGTCAGTCTGAATACAAATTCCGCTACCACAACGTCAATACCGGCTTCGACAAGTTCAAAAGAGCCCGGTTCGGCGGCTACAGCTACGACTACAGCCGCGCCACCGGCGAAGCCGACCCGTTCTTCTTTCTCATCGGCGGCCTCGTGCCGGTCAACGATCACCTGCGCTTCGTCTACGACTTCAACGGCGACCGCTTCAGCCTCGGATTCCGGTTCAACTACCAGAACGCCCTGTATCTGAACGCCTCTTATATTTCCGACGGCGATTACGAAAACCTGCCGGGCGCCATCGCCCACAAACGCAACAACAACTTCGTTTTCGGTGGCACCATCGCGTTCTAACCTCTAAAAAGATCAATAAAAACGGGGCTGCTTCACATCAGGTGAAACAGCCCCGTTTTTTATATTACAAAACCTGCAACAACCAGCGTCAATGCCGGCGTTACCTACAAAACCTCAGAATGTGATCCGGTTCTGATGAAAACAATCGTATCACCATCAATTCGATATAACAGAAGCCAGTCCGGAGCCAGATGACACTCCCTGACGCCTTTCCAGTTCCCGGTTAACTCATGATCTTTAAATTTACTTTCGAGTTTTTCCTGCCTCAGCAGTCTGCCCACAATATCCTTTAGAACATCGATATCACGCCCCTGCTTGCCAGCTTTTTTGTAATCCTTTTTAAACTTGCTGCCAAACTGGCTCTTAAGCATCCAGATCCTCGAACATGTCTTCTGGTCGGCTGTAAACCCTGCTCAGATTCTTCCCCTCAATGGCCTCTTCAATCGCCTTGATGGTTTCAGGGTTGGTAATCTTCACCGGAAAAGGCAACCCCTGTTCCATGATGATCCGCCTGAAAAAAATCCCGATCGCTTCACTGGTCGTAAGCCCCAGAGTCTTCAAAACCTTTTCCACTTCAGTTTTAATACCTGGCTCAACCCGGGTTTGAATTGTTGCAGTTTTGCCCATTTTTTTATTCTCCTGCTACTAATTATATTTAATTGTAGTGACATTTGCAATACAATAACAGACAAGTAACCGGTGCGAATAAAAAACCTTGAAACCCATCCAAAGAGTTTTGTGATAGAACATTTGTATTGTGTGTGCATCTAAGAAACAATGGGAGATCTGCGAGGATATGAAAAAAGGCTTTTTCACACGACTTTGCACCATTACTCTGGCGGTGTTTGCGGTGCTGACCTTTGACGACCGCAAGATTTCTGATTATTCCGGAAAAGTCTATGCTGAGAAGGAAACCGTTAAATATTCACCGCCGGCAACCCCCGAAACCATGGAGCAGGAAGCGTCTGAGGTGCTGGCCAGAGTTAACGAGCTTTTACAAGCTTTATCAATCAGAGACATCGATAAAATCGTTGAACTTTGCAACGATCAGGAGGGGTACAGGGAAAAGTTCGAGGAAAACAAAGACAATTTTCCTCAAATGGCAGAGACTCTCAAGACTGCCCGCTTAACACATCTTGCCGACGGTTACGACAGCTATAACGAACGTGTGGGGCAGATAACGGTCGATGTCGGATCAAAATCTTACGCGTTGCCCATCGTGAAAATTAAAGGCAAATGGTTTTTTCAGGACCTTTGATTTTTAAACAGCAGATATTGAAACTTTCGGCGATATTTAAAACACGAAGGTTTGCAGCCCAAACCCCCGCAGCTGAAATATCGCGGGTTACCGCAATTTGCGTCGGGGGGGATTGTATGGTATTTTATCGGCACTCATGGCCAGCCGGCGACCCCGGCGCCGCAGAAAGGGCAACTGCATGACCACCTCCCTGAAATCGCCACAGGCGTTCAAAGAAGCCTGTAAAAAGATAAAAATGCTGCTTTTCGACTGCGACGGCGTTCTTACCGACGGCCGCATCGTGCTTGGCAGCAACGGTTCCGAAATGAAATTCTTCTCAACCGTCGACGGCCTCGGAATCAAGCTCTGGCACGACGCCGGGCTGATGGCGGGCAGTATTACCGGCCGCAGCTCAGAAGCCCTAGAAAAGCGCGCCGCCGAACTCAAGTTCGAAGAACTGCACCAGGGTATCGCCCTGAAAGGCAAAGTGCTCGCCGAAATTCTCGAACGCCGCAACCTTAAAGCTGAAGAAGTCGCCTATATCGGTGACGACATCAACGACCTGCCGGTCGGCACCCGCGTTGGCCTGTTTTTCGCCCCGGCCAACCACCACCCGTCGATCCGACCTTACACCGATTACATTCTCGATGCCGACGGCGGCCACGGAGTCATTCGCGAGGTCGTCGACATCATTCTCGGCCACAAGGGCCTGATGGAAAACCTGATCAGAAAATACATCGAATCCTGATGCTGCGTGATCAACTGAAAACTCTGAAGCGCACGGCGCGCTATCACCTGCTGAGCACGCTGGTCAAAATTATGACCCGCCTGCCGGCCACAGCCGTGCCGAAACTGCGGCGCCTGCTGATGAAGGTGTTTCCGCTGGTGTTCGCACGGCAGTTGCGCCGGGCCGACGAGCTGCTGCCGGCCGAATTCGCCGGCCGTAAAGACGAAATTCTGCGCCGCATGGTTGAAAACCAGGCGCAGACGATTCTTGAAGTATTCTTCTACGAAAAACTCGTCGAACACAACCCCGACTTCATAAAAGTGGTCGGACGCGAGCATCTCGAAGAAGCCACCAGAAAAGGCAAAGGCATCATCATTCTCTCCGCTCACTTCGGCAACTGGGAAGTCATGGGCTACGAACTGCGTAAAATGGGCCTGCCACTGCACGTGCTCGCCCGGCCGCAGGCGGTCAACCAGATGACCGAATTCATGAACAGCTTCAGAGAGCGGCGCGGCGTAAAGGTGATCATGGAAAAAAGCATCACCGAATCGCTCAAACTGCTGCATCAGGGCAAGACCGTCGGCATGCTTTCTGATCTCAATGCCCGCGAATGGGGCTATCAGGTCGAATTCTTCGGGCGCAACGCCTCTTTTTACAGTTCCCCGGTCATTCTCTCGGTGCGCAGCGGCGCGCCGCTGATTCCGTCGTTTACCGAACGGCAGCGCGACGGCAGTCTGCTGTTGAGTTTCGAGGCCCCGATCACCTGGGAAAAGGGCGAAAGCATGCGACAGCGCGTGCAGAAATACGTCAGGCGTTACGAAGAAGCCTTCAGGCGCAGGCCAGATCACTGGTGCTGGTTTCATGAACGCTACGAACATGCCGCCCTTGGAAGGACAGACTGAAGCTTATGGTCAAGAACATACTGATGAGTTTCTGGTTCTGGGGTCTGCTGCTGGCCAGCTTTATTGCCATCATCCTCTGGGACGAAAAAATCGAAGAGGGCGTTAAAGCCGCCTATGTCAAGCATCGCATGATGCTCAGAGACGTCAATTTCAGCCAGGTCGAAGGCGGTTTCGAGCATGCCCGCATGTTTGCCGACCTCTGCGAAATGGATGACAACCAGAACAACATCGACGCGACCAATATCCGCACCATTTTCTACAAACAGGACGTCGCGACCTGGTCTGGCTGGCTGCTGGCCGAAAAAGGTCTGAAGAATCCGTTTGAAGCGAAGTTCTGGGGTGACGTGCGCGCCTGGAACACCGAACGCGAAAGAATCAGAACCGAAGAGATGCGCTATTATCTGAACCGCAAAGAACTGCACAGTCAGAAGCCGGTCACCATCTGGAAGGACGATGCAGTTATCACCGGCCTCGGAATGAGTTATAATACCCAGACGAAAGAAGCGACCATCAACCAGCAGGTAGTGATCAGAATCTGGGATAAAACCGCTTCGCAGACCGCAAACGCCTCGGAGGGCACCATGATTGACGGAGTTCCGGTAGCACCCCCAATCGAGAATCTGCTGCTGCCGATTCGCAATCTCAACGCCGCACCGGCCGCTTCAGCTTCTTTAAACGACATGACTGCCGCGACTGAGTCTGCAGCTGTGCCTGCCTCAGAGAGCGTTTCAACAGAGACAATCATTAATCAAACCGGGAACAAGCAACAATGAACCTAAACCGCTTTAAAAAACTGGCAACCGGCCTGTTTTTCTGCCTTCTGGCAACGACAGCCTCGGCCATCACCACGGTGACGGCCGGCGACATGGTCATCACCAGTAAACTGATGACCTTTCACAATAATATCTATGTCGCCCGCGGCGGCCTGAAAGCCGAGCAGAAAGACTCGACCCTGACGGCAGACCGCGGCATCTACGACCGCGACCTCGAAATCGTCAAGGCGATCGACAACGTCAAAGTCGAGCAGCCGGGCTCGGTTCTTTCCTCTGATTATCTCGAAGCCTATGTCAAAGAAGACCGCATTCTTGCCCGCGGCAACCCGAAACTGGTGCGCATCGTCGAACGCGCCAGCCAGGACCCAAACAGCGAGCAGAAAACGAAAAAGACGCGGGTAATTCTCACCTGCAACGAAGTTGAAGCCTTTCAGAAAGAAAAACGCTTCATCGCCAAGGGCAATGTGCGGGTTATCGAAGTTGCCTACCGCGATGGCGAAACCGAAGAAGAGGCCGCCGAAAACGAAAAAGAACCGGTTTCTGACCTTATCTGCGAAACGCTTGAACTCTTCTCTGACGAAGACAAGGCGATCGCCCGCAACAACGTCGAAATCATCACCGAAACCCTGCGCGCCACTGGCGACAAGGCGATTTATCTGAACAAGGAAAACCGCATGATCATCGTCGGGCATGCGCACGCCTTTCAGACTTCGAAGGAAGCGGGCAGCAACGCCGAACAGGTTTCTGAACTCTATGCCAACAAAATTATCTACTACCCGAACGAAGAGCGCACCATCGCGGTCGGCAACGTGCATGCCACCGTTTATCCCGGCAGCGGCGGCATGAAAAGCAAAGACAAAGATAAAGACAAGGACAAAAAGAAGAAAAAGAAAAAAACGGGCGACGACACCGCTGATGACGCCGCAGAAGTTGCCGCCGACAACAAACTGGACGAGGACGCGATCGCTGTTCCGCCAGGCATGCCCCCCGGAGATTACACGAAGCTTGCGGATGAAGACGGCGTTATCGAAGCCACAGCCGACGAAGAAGACTAACCATGAATACCCAGGAAACCAGCCAGACTCAATCAGCAGTCATACCGATCAACGCGCCGCTTGACGAAATTATCGTTCATTCGGTCTGTAAAACCTACAAAGGCCGCAAGGTCGTCGACAATGTATCGCTGAACATAAAAAAGGGCGAAATCGTCGGGTTGCTCGGCCCCAACGGTGCCGGCAAAACCACCACCTTCTACATGGTTGTCGGTCTGGTAAAGCCAGACAGCGGCAAAGTCACCTTCAACGACCGCGATATCACGCATAAAGCAATGTATCAGCGGGCGCGCATGGGTATCGGCTACCTGCCCCAGGAAGCCAGCGTCTTTCGCAAACTGACAGTGCGCGAGAACATCTGGCTGATCCTGGAAGGCATCAATATCAGCGACAAAGAACGCAAACAGCGCCTCGACAAGCTGCTGACCGAACTCAATATCGGCCGTATTTCCGACAGCCTCGGCTATGCCCTCTCGGGCGGCGAGCGCCGCCGTGTCGAAATCGCGCGCGCACTGGCGGCCGAACCCAGTTTCATACTGCTCGACGAACCGTTCGCCGGCGTCGACCCGATCGCGGTCCAGGACATTCAGAGCATCGTGCTCGAACTGCAGAAGAAGGGCCTCGGGCTACTGATAACCGACCACAACGTGCGCGAAACCCTGGCGATTGTCGACCGCGCCTATATTCTCAGCCTCGGCAAGATTCTCGTCTCGGGCACCGCTCAGCACGTCGCCCAGGACGAAACCGCCCGCAAATTCTATCTCGGAGACCGTTTCCAGCTCGACCAGATTGAGAAGTTCAGCCAATGACCTACATCTTCGTTCTGGTTGTAATCAGCGGCATCATCGCCTATGTCGGTGACTGGCTCGGCACGCTGGTCGGCAAAAAACGACTGACGATCTTCGGCCTGCGACCGCGCATAACCGCTCTTGTCGTCGCCATTTCGACCGGCATTCTCATTACCCTGCTGACGCTGGGAGTCGCGGCCGCCCTTTCTGAAGATGTGCGCACCGCGCTTTTCTCAATGGACACCATCCGTCAGGAAATCGACAAGCTGCAGGCCGAAACCCGCGGCCTCGTCGAATCGCGCAATCGTCTCGAACAGGAAAAGAAGGCCCTCAACGATGACGTTGCCCGGCTGACTTCGCAGGTGCGCATCAAAGAGACCGAGAGCGTCGTCTTCAGAAAAGACGAGCCGCTGGCGGTCTGTGTTATCGCCGCCGGACGCCGCCCCGAAGAAGTCATGAAGGAGCTCACCAACCTGATCATCAGTCTTACCGACAAGGTGCGCCGCCGCGGCGTCAAAGTCAAAGATGAAATCGAGTTCTTCACCGAAAACAAAGAGCAGCTTGGGCAGATGGCGAATCATATTGCGACTTCGACACAGGACCTCGTCGTCGGCGCAGTGGCGGCCGAGAACATCAACGCCGGCGAAGAACTCGGCAATGTCAGGTTTCTCGTATTGCCAAACAACCTGATCTTCACGAAAAACCAGGAAATCGCCTCGGTCGAGATAAATGGCCGGGCCAATCGCGGTGAAATTGCCCGGGACCTGAAAAATTTCATGGATGAAATCAATCAGGAGGTCGTCAACCTTGGCATGATTGCCAACCCGCTCACCGGCAGATTTGGTGACCTTTCTTCCGAATCGATGATTTCTTTCTACGATATGGTCAACCGCATCAGGGAACTGAACCGTAAAATTGTGCTGATAGCAGTTGTTCCAGAAGACACCTACGCCATCGGGCCTCTCGACGTCTCGTTCCGGTTCGAAGAACCAGGCGAAAACGCCGATGAACCCGACGAAGGTCAATAATGGTTGCGCCCGAAGCCCGGGCAGATTATTCTTGTCTGTAAACCATCAGGGGGCTTGCAGTGAAAACCGGAAGATTTGACGTCGACATTCTCCACGAAGGGCAGATGCTCGTCGATGGCGGCATCGCCTTTTCCGGCATTCCGCGCAGCGAATGGGAAACCTTTGCGCCGCCTGACGAGCGCAACCGGGTGCGTTTTGGCCTGAATCAGCTGCTCGTGCGCGGCGAAGGCATAAACCTGCTTATCGACACCGGCATGGGCAATAAGATGCGACCGCGCAAACGCGAAATAATGGGTCTCGGTTCGCCGTCGGCACTTTATGACAACCTCGCCCGCTTCGGCCTCAAGCCTGATGATATCACCCACGTGGTTTTCACGCACCTGCATTACGACCACTGTGGCGGGGCCACCGAAGCTGAAGGCGATGAAATAGTGCCGGCCTTCAAAAATGCCATGTATTTCGTACAAAGAGAAGAATGGGATGCAGCAATCAATCCGAGCGAGATTTCGCGCAGCAGCTACTGTGTTCATGATTTTCTTCCCCTGCAGGAAACCGGGCGTCTGAAGCTTCTTAACGGCGACCTCGAAATCGCTGCGGGAGTTTATCTCGAAGTGAGCAGCGGCCACACGGCCGGTCACCAGATAGTCAGAATCATGGACCGTGAACTGCGGGTTATTTTTCCGGGCGATATCTGCCCCACCCCCTTTCATCTGCCGCCAGACCGTCGCGAGGCCTTCGATCTTTTTCCGGCCGACACCATTGCCGCCCGAAAAATTCTGCTCAAACGCAGCAGCCGCGCCGATACCCGCGTCGTTTTTTCGCATGCGGCCGAAGCCGGATTTTATCGAATAGAGCAGAAACAGAACGGCTTCGAAGCCCTGCTGTGTCATGAAAACTGAAAAAATCGCCATTCTCGCCAACGCTGCCTCGCGCACCCTCAACCGTGCCGAACTTGCAGCGACAGCCAGTCATATCAACCGCTTTCTGCCGTGCGAAACAATTTTTACCACCAGTATCGAAAATGCCCGCGAGACCGCGCAACGCCTCTCTGCCGACCCAGCCTGTCTGGTGGCGGCCTGTGGTGGTGACGGCACGATCCATACGGTTATCAACAGTGTCGTGCCAGAAGCGATAACCGGCATCATCCCGGCCGGAACCGCCAACGTCATTGCCCGCGAACTCGGAATTCCGGTGCAGATGCGCGAAGCCGGCAAACTGCTGTTGACCGGTGCGGCACAGAAGTGCGATCTTGGCACCTGCAACGGCCGCAAATTTATTTTTGTGGCCGGTATCGGGTTTGACGCCGTGGTCGCCGACGCCGTTTCCCCGACGCTTAAAAAGCTGTTCGGCCGCTATGCCTATCATATTGCCGGTCTGCAGCAGTTCTGTTTTTATCGCCCGCCAACCCTGCGGATCAGGGTCGATGACGGCCCCGATGAATTCACCGGGCGTTTTGCCATTTTTGCCAATATGCGCCGCTATGGCGGCGACCTTTTTTTCGCTCCTGATGCCCGTTATGACGACGGCATACTGAATATGGTTCTCGTTGAAGACTTCAGCATGCGCACGATGCTGCAACTGCTCAACTTTGCCAGACGCAACGGCCCGCAGCCGCCAGATGGCGTCAGAACCCTGACCGGGCGCAAATTTCACGTCACTGCCTCAGAACCTGCCCCGTATCAGCTCGACGGCGAGGTTTTCGCCGCCGCTGCAGAATTCACGATCGGGCTGGCAGAACACCAGGCCCGCTTCATTACCAGCTGATGGACTACCTGACCCTGATCTGGACAACAATTCAACTGCTGCTTATTTTTGCGGCGGCAGGCGGAGCTATCTGCCTGATCATCGGCCTGTTTCACCCGATCACGGTCAATCTTAAACTCAGAGCCTCGCAGCTGGGTCAGCGCGGCGAAATCTGGGGCAGCTATCTGTTCGGCCTTGTGAAGATCGGCGTCATCGCCACCCCGCACAATCAGGATGTCGCACTGAAGATTCTCTACTGGCAGAAATTTCTGCAGCGCAATCGGCGGCAGAAGCCAACCCGACCGCAGCCACCGCCGTCGACCCCGTGGCAAACCGGCGCAGACTCACCACCTACAGCCGCGCAAGAGCCGGCAGCACAGCCCGCCAGGCCAGAACAAACCACGACCGAAGCCGCAGCAACTTCGGTTAAGCCGGTAGAAGCCTCACCCGTTGCCATCAGTAAAGAAGAAAAACAGTCAGAGACTGTCAGAGCTGAAAGCGTCACTGAAGCAAAGCCTGAAACCGGCATTGAGCCCCCAATAAAAACTGCTGCCCAAACTGCAGTCGAGTCTCCCGATGAAGCTGAAACTGATACGGGAACCAGGATTGAAACCAGCACCGAGCCTGGCGTAAAGACCGACACTGATACCAGACAGGATTCTGAAAACAATACAACAGCGCAGACGAAAGCGCCGCCAGCTGAACCCGCTCCCGTTACCCGGCCGCAACCGGTCGACGTCACCCCGGTAGATGTTACCCCGCTGAAACCAGTTGCAGAAGTGGCGAGAGAACAGCAGACCGCCGAAAAATCAGAGCCAGCCACAGATGTCAGAAGCGACGACCGGACAGAAAAGGCAGCAGCAGGCGGCAGCGACTGGCGCGCCCGCGCTCGCCGTTTCCGAAGAGATCTGAACAACCGTTACCAGCAGCTGAAACGCTACATAAGACTGTTCATGCGCAAGTGGCAGGTTGTCTGGCCAGTTCTGCAGCGCTTCTGGGGACGCGGTAAAAAGGGCTTCAGCCTGGTCGAGCCAACCCTGAAAGTGCGCTATGCCCTGCACGAGCCCTACATTACCGGCATGTTCCACGGCAGCATCGCGATTTTTTCTGGGCTGGCGGCGCAGTTCGGCCTCAACTTCATTCCGGTGCCGATGTTTGGCGAGCCATGCATCTATGCCCGCGGCCGGGTAACAGCGGTTATCAGGCCCTGGCGCTTTCTCGCCGCAATGCTGGGGCTGCTGTTCGAGCGCGATCTTTATCGTGAAGCCTGGCAGGCATTCAGCTGGTACCGCGCCCGCCGGCAGCAGGCGTGAAAAAAAAGTTTTTTTCGCTGATGGTTTCTGGTAAGATATTCACGAAACTCAGGAGGTTCTAACACCAATGGCTATTGATGCATTGATCAAGACTGTTCTTTCCGAACTGAAAGTTGCAATTAACTCCAAAACGGTTATTGGTGAACCTACCACCTTCAAAAACTGGACGGTGATCCCGGTTACGCGCGTTTCGTTCGGCTTTGGCGTCGGCGGCGGTAACGGGAAAAATGACAGCGCAGCTTTTGGCGGCGGATCGGGCGGTGGTGCCACCATCGAGCCGGTCGCCTTTATCGCCATCAACGAAAAAGAAGTCAAACTGATTTCGCTGAAAGAAAAAGAGACGATCTGGGAAAAGATTCTCAAACCCGAAGTCGGCGAAAAGATATACAACAAACTGATGGGAATCGCTGATGCCCAGGATGCCGCACCGGTTTCAACCACCGAGGGTGAGAAGCCCTGATCGCTTAAATTTGGCCGAATTCTCTCAGAGAGGGAGTGGTTACTATTATCGACATTCTTAAACAGATTCCGTTGTTTCAGGGTCTTGAAGAAATCGACCTGAAGAAGATTTCCGAGGTTGTCAAAGAACGCACACTGCCGGCCGGCACCTGCCTGTTCAAGGAAGGCGACCACGGAGATGCTTTTTACCTGCTCAAAGAAGGCACGGTTGAAGTCTATAAAAACGACAACGGCGCCGAAAAGCTGGTTACGAAGATTTCTCACAGCGATGAAAGCAACTTTTTCGGTGAAATGGCCCTTATTGAAGGGGTAGCCCGTAACGCCACCATCAAAACGGCTGCCGAATGCAAGGTTCTCGAAATCGACAAGGTCAATTTCGACATGCTGCTGCGGCTCAACTCTTTTATCGCCCTGCGCATCATGACGGCTCTCAGCCGGCGCCTGCGCAAAGAATCAGCCCCGCCGAAGGCCGAAGAAAAATGCGGTAAAATCATTACCTTCTTCGCTCCCAAAGGCGGAGCCGGTAAGAGCGTCATTGCCGCCAATATCGTTGCCGGCATCGCCAAATTGACGAAAAAATCGGTTCTGCTGCTCGACCTCGACCTGCAGTTCGGCGATCTGGCGTTCATGCTTGGGCTCAAGGGCAAAAAGACCATTGCCGATGTCGTCGAAGCCGACCCTTCGAACCCAGAAGATCTTAAAAAATTCCTCTCGGAGCATCCGCTGGGCTTCAGCGTTCTGCCGTCGCCGATCAAGCCCGAGCAGTCAGAAATGGTCAACTCGAACCATCTGCGCAAGCTCGTCAAAATTGCCCAGAAAGCTTTTGATTACATCGTTATCGACACACACTCGCTTTTCCAGGATCTGACGATCAATGCTCTCGACGTCTCTGACCTGATCTGCCTGGTCATGGCCCCGGAGATGAACCATATCAAGAGCATGCACGTCTGCATCAAGGTCATGGAAACCCTCAAATACCCGCCGGAAAAGATTCGCCTGATTCTCAGCCGCGAAGACTGTGTCTACGCCAAACCGCGCACCGACATCGAAACGGCCCTGAAGCGCAAATTCGACTTTACTCTGCACGATGACTGGAAGAGCGCTTCAGAAATGATCAACGACCAGAAAACCATCTTCGACGGTGACACCCAGTCGACCTACCGGTCTGACCTCGTAACCATGATCTCGGGCCTCACCGGTGAGAAACTCGAAGACGCCGCCAAAGTCGGCCTGCTCGGGTCGATCAAAAAGCTGTTCGGCTAATCTCTACTGAATTAACGCATAAAAAAATGCGCCCCGTTTCAGCGGGGCGCATTTTTTTATGCGGTCTGACGTCTGATTTCCCAGAGCATGTGGGGCAGTTGCGGTAATATCAGCCGGGTAGCGGCAAGTCTGACCGCCTTACTGCTGCCAGGCAGGCAGATAAGCATTTTGCCGGAAGCCAGACCGGCGGTGGCGCGGCTCAGCATCGCAGCTGTGCCAATCTGCTGGTACGAAATCATTCTGAACAGTTCGCCAAAGCCGTCGAGTTCTTTGCTGAAAAGGCGACGTGCGACTTCGACCGTGCCATCACGGGCAGTGAGGCCAGTGCCGCCGGTGGTTACAATCGCATCGAGATCTGGCCGGCTCAGCCATGCCTGCAGTGATGCCAGCATCAGCTCAGGGTCTTCTTTGACAACCTCATAGGCGGCTATTGTATGCCCGCCGGCTTTGAGAATTTCCTGGAGAATTGCGCCCGATTTGTCGTCGGCCGCCGAGCGGGTATCAGAAAAGGTCATTACCCCGACTCTGAGACTGGCGGCAGCCATCTTTTCGTGCTCGTGGTGTCCCATATTTTACCTCAGTGGCGCTTGCCGGCGGGGCGCTGCAGATGTACCGGCGGGCTGACAGAACGGGCTATTTCAACCAGTTCAGGGTCGTCGAGAAGAATGAAGTCAAGCTGTTCATGTTCTTCAAGAAAGCGTTCGACCCCTTCGACAATCTGCAGCGACAACAGATCTGCTTCTGTCGGGCTGATTTTTCCGGCCGGTTCGATGCCGATGGTCAGGGTGCCACTTTCTGCAGCGGCGGTGGCTGCCATAAAGACATAAACGGCCGCAACTTCGGCCAGTGGCGAAAAAACCGTTGCGAGATACTCGATAAAAGCTGGTGGCAGCTCGGGGTCGGGTGTCGAAAAAAGCATCTGCTCGCCGGCGTCGATCTCGATTTCTTCGCTGTGGCAGAGAGATTTTTCGGCAAGAAAATTACGGGCCTGAATCAGCAGTTTGGCGGCCTCAGGGGCAGAAATCATAACCGAAAGACCGCCCTCGGCGTTCAATCTGACCGCATTGTCTTTTATAAAGAGCTCTGCCAGCCAGGCAAGCTTGCCGTGGCAATGACCGGCGGCTTCGGGGTTGGCCGCATGAAAAGCGGCCATGGTGGCAAAAAAGTCAATTACACCGTCATCACCAGGTTGCATTGGGGCAATAACCGTTTCTTCGAGCAGTTCAGCGAAACAGCAGTGCGGAACAGCGCCCAATCGGGCATATTCACAGATTTTGCGGTCGAGGCTGCGGTTTTCGCCATGACAATCAGCCTGCCCCGAGCAATTTGCGACACCGGACAGCGCACCTGCGTTCTTCGTTTTCATGCGGCAATCTCCCTGCACAATTCTGCGGCAACCCGGTCGGCCGAGGCAGCCAGTGCTGATTCGTCACCATCATTGTTGACCAGAATAACTTCGAGGCCCTCGGGCAGTTTATCCTGGGCAAACAGTCGCTCGCGCGCACTCTCTTCGGTCCAGTTACGGTAATGTACGAGACGTTTCAGCCTGACTTCAGGGTCAGCCTGCACATAAATAAGGCGGTTGCAAAGGGTATCGATACCCATCGAAAAAAGCAGGGCAGCATTGACGATAATTGCCGAATGGCCGCTTTTTCGGGCAGCATCGATGCGGGCAGCCACCATTTTTTTCATCGCCGGATGCATGATGCCATTGAGAGTATTGATCGTAGCACTGTTTACAAAAGCGCGGCGGCCAAGTGAGCGGCGGCAGACGTTTCCTGAAGTGTCGAGAATATCGGCGCCAAACGCCTTTACCAGAGACTGCCTGACCTGTCCATCAGCCAGCAGCTCATGCCCTACCGCATCGACTTCGAGATTTTCACCAAAGCCCCGCAGCGACAGCAGATTGGCGAAGGTAGACTTGCCAGCACCGGTCTGGCCCGAAATTCCAATTATCAGCATCTTATGTACTCTTTCTCGGCAGAAAGACCGTAAAGGTCGAGCCTTCACCAGACACGCTCTGCACTTCGATACGGCCGCCATGTTCTTCGACAATTCTTTGAGCCATCGACAGCCCGAGGCCGGTGCCGTCTTCTTTGGTGGTCATGAACGGGTTGAAAATATCGGGCAGCCTTTCGGCCGGAATCCCGATACCGGTATCTTCGAAGGCGACCACAACATGGTCGTCGCGGCTGTCGATATTGACCGTCAGTCTGCCATTACGGCCGATCGCATGAATTGCATTCGTCAGAATGTTGATAAACACCTGCTTGAGCTGATCAGGGTCACCGACAATTACCGGGCAAACACCATTGATATGGGTTTCAAACTGAATACTCTGCTTGCCGAGCTGATTCTTGATCAGCTGGTAGCAATCTTCGACCACCTTGGCCGGAACGACGTCGATGGCCTTCGGCTTGCTCGGCTTGGCAAAGTCGAGCAGATTGCCAACGATGCTTTCGAGGCGATCGATCTCACGCTGAATTATACCGAGAGGTTCGCGGCGGTTATCGTCGGCGGCAAACTCGGCTTCGAGCAGCTGCACGATCATTTTCATGCCGGTGAGCGGGTTGCGTATTTCGTGCGCAACGCCGGCCGCGAGCACCCCGATGGCTGAAAGTTTGTCGGCACGCTTGAGCTGTTCTTCGAGAGCGCTGATCTGGGTGACATCCTTGATGAAGAAGGCCGTGCCAAGCATACTGCCACCCTCATTTCTGAACGGAAAAGCGTTGACCTCGACGATACGTATGGTTCCGGCCGCTTTCAGCCTTACCTTTTCGTTTTCGAGGGTAATATTGGTTTCTAGAACATCGATCATCAGTTCGTTGAGACGGCCCGGCAGTTTTTCGGCCGTGTCGAACGGGCTCCAGCCCTCAGGAAACTGTCGCCCCATGATCAGCCTGATTTCGGGGTTGGCATAGGTTACCCGCCCGGCCGGGTCAAAAATGAGAACGCCAGAGGTCATACTCTCAAGAATACGCTCGGTGAAGCCCTTGAGGTTGATCAGGTCTTTGAACATGTGATCGATAGAGGCAATCTGTGTGGCGATAATCTGCAGACCGATAATGTCTTCGTCGCGATAGGCATAAGGCTTGCGGCTGCCGATCGCGAGAACCCCGATCAGTCGCCCCGAAACTTCGATCGGCAGGATGAGCACCGAGTTGTATTCCTGCGAATAGGTCAGGTACGGCTTCATTTCTTTTGCCGCCAGACCGACCGGGCCCTCGCCAATTCTGATCACCCGGGGAAAAGGGCCCGTAACCGTATCGTCAGCCTTTACTTCAAGAGTTTTGCCGTCCGACGACAGGAAATAAAGAAGATACGAATCAAAATTGATGAAGCTGCGGGCGACTTTGCCAAGGGCATCGTAGATATTGCGAAAGTCGATCAACGATTCGGCCTGCTGCGAAATCTCATACAGAGCTGACAGGCGCGAATTTTTGTGAATCATCTCGTTGTTGAGTCTGAAGTTCTCGAACAACGAGCCCATGAACGGGGTAAGAATTTCGAGAAAACTGCGCTGTTCCTGCGAAAAATCAGTGCGGTCTTCGGGCTTGAAGATTACCAGCAGGGCAACCGGCTTGCCGGCAAGCATCACCGGCCAGGCAGACATTTTCCGGACCGGGTGGCGCGGCGAGATCTCATACTCAGTGGTACCAGGGATCTGCAGAGAATCACGCACCCTGATGAAGGTGCGAAAGCATTCCTTGAGAAAATCATCATTGATCTGCGGCTCAGGCAGGCTTTCAAGAAAGCTTCTGACGAACGGCACCATGATGTTGATTTTTTCGTGCGGCGTGAGCAGCAGAGCCCCGGCCGATTCGGTGACCGACACGGCGCTTTCGGTAAGAAACAGCAGGGCGCGGTCAGGGTTCAGATGCGAAATTGCCTGAGCAATCTCGCTCAGCAGTGAAATTGCAATAACCGGTTTCTGTTCTATGGGCATCGATAACTCCGAATATGTCAGCAAAATACCACGAATGGCAAACCGGCGCACGAAATTTCCCTGAATCTTGAAAAGTTGCCGGTTGTGGAGTATTTTTAACAGAATCAGAAATAAAGGAGAACCACATGGGAAAGGATTCTACAAGCTCAAAGAAAAAGGCTGACACTGGCGCAAAGACCTTCAAGGCTGACGCCATTACGCAGACCATCCTCGATCATTTTGCCGCGATCAGCGCTATTCCGCGCAAGTCAGGCAATGAAGCGCAGATTCGTGCTTTTCTTGTAAAATGGGCAGAAGAACATAAATTTGCCGCTGAAGTCGACCACGTTGGCAATCTGATCATCAGGATTCCCGCCAGCAAAGGCATGGAAAAGCGCCACGGCATCGTGTTACAGGGCCACCTCGACATGGTCTGCGAAAAGACTCCCGATTCCAACCATGATTTTTTCCATGATCCGATCAGATTCGTTTATGATGGCGAATGGCTCAAGGCTGATCACACGACACTCGGCGCCGACAACGGCATTGCCATTGCCATGGCCCAGTGCCTGGTAACTGACAGCACTGTAAAACACCCGGCCATCGAACTGCTTTTCACCGTCGAGGAAGAAACCGGCCTGACCGGCGCCAAAGGACTCAAACCAGGCAGTCTTAAAGGCAAATACCTTATAAACATCGACTCAGAAACGGACGACGTCTTTACCATTGGCTGTGCCGGCGGTAAAGACAGCCATATCGAACTGGATCTGGATTATGAAGAAGTTCCGAATGACTATGTCGCCATGCAGTTGATGGTTAGCGGCTGCACCGGCGGTCATTCTGGTGCCAACATCATCAACGAAAGAGCCAACGCCATAAGGGTTCTGGCCCGTGTACTGCACCGTATTCGCGAGCATACCGACGTTCGCCTGATTGGCGTTCTTGGCGGCACTGCTCACAATGCCATTCCGCGCGATGCCGAAGCGACCTTCTACGTGCCGGTAAGCGAATCAGACAGAGTTGCCGAAATCGTTTCGGGCAATCATGAAACCATCAGATCTGAATTTGCGGTTACCGACCCGGGTCTGAGCATCAGCCTCAAAACCCTGCACCAGACCCCGGACCGCCGCGCCATGCTCAGCTATATCAGCCTCAGAGTTCTCGATCTGATCATCGCGATTCCGCACGGTGTTGCCGCAAGATCGACCGACATGCCGCAGCTTGTTGAAACCTCGTCGAATCTCGCTAAGGTCTGGGTCAACGAAGGGCGCCTGTTTATTCTTACAAGTCAGCGCAGTTCGGTAATGAGCCGACGCGATGCCATCACCGCCCGTATTGAAGCGATCGCCCGTCTGGGTGGTGCCAGGTATCACAGTGGCAACGGTTATCCTTCATGGCGCCCCGACTTCAACTCAGCGCTACTGAAAAAATGCTGCGAAATATACGAATCTCTTTTCAGTGAAAAGCCAAAAGTAGAAGCGATTCATGCCGGCCTTGAATGTGGCCTGATCGGAAATCTTCACCCGGAGATGCAGATGATATCTCTTGGGCCGAATATCAGAAACCCGCATTCTCCTGAAGAAAAGATGTTTCTGCCGTCACTGCCGAAGGTATATTCGCTGCTGAAAACCATTCTCGCAGAACTCTGAGGCAGCCATGAAAACTAATAGCAAAGCAGCGGTCATGCTGCTGGTTCTGGTCACTCTATTTTTCTCTCCGGTCGATGCGGCCACGCGCCTGACCATTCTGCACACCAATGACACGCACTCGCGCATGCTGCCTTTCGAGAGCAAGCAGCACGGCCCCGACTGCGGCGGTATCGTGCGCCGTGCCGGTCTGATCGAGCACATCCGCAGTCAGGAAGGCGAAATACTTCTGCTCGATGCCGGCGACATCCTTCAGGGAACGCCGTTTTACAGTATTTTTAAAGGTGAAGCCTGCTATCGAACGGCAAAAGCCTGCGGTTATGATGCAACCACGCTCGGCAATCACGAACTTGACAATGACCTGGGCAATCTGCAGGCCCGCCTTGCCGAAACCGGCATGCGCCTGCTCTGCTGCAATGTTTTGTTTGCCGGCACAAAACGGCCGGTTTTTGCCCCATATCATGTCTTTATCAGGAATGGTCTGAAGATCGGTGTGATTGGCAGCATTGGCAACGAGGCCTGGGAAAGCATCGACCGCAAAATCAGGGCGCCGATGACCCACCAGAACCAGGCTGAAGCCGTCAGGGCCACCGCCAGACGTATCAGGCCGCATGTCGACCTGGTGATTCTCCTTTCACATGCCGGGCTTGAATTCGACGAGCAGACCGCCGCCGCTGTCGGCGAAATCGACCTTCTGATCGGCGGACACACCCACGTTGAGCTGGCACAGCCAAAGCTGGTGGCCAACTCAGCCGAAGCCGGTGCCTGCAAAAATAGCCTCAATGGCACTCTGGTCGCTCAGGCCGGTGAATGGGGGCATTTTGTCGGGCGTGTCGACCTGCTGATCGAAGATGATGGGCGCATCGCCAGCTGGTCGGGCAGTCTGATCAAAGTCACTCCTGAATTTGAGCATCTGGCGCCGGCCAGTCTGGTGCAGATGGTTTCTGAATACGACCAGAAGCTGCAAAAAATTATGAACGAGGTGCTCGGGCAGACCCCGGCCGATCTCGATTTTCCGAAAGATGAACGCAAAAAGGCGCTGCTGCCGATGGGCTCGTTTATTGCCGCCGGCATGCGTGACGCCGCCGGTTCAGACATCTGCATCGTCAATTCCGGCGCCATTCGCACCGATCTAAAGGCCGGCGAACTCACCCGCGGCGAGATCTACGAAGCGGTTCCCTACGACAACACTGTCGTTACCTTCACCATGACCGGTGCCGCCGTTCAGAAAATGCTCGATTTCGTTGCCGCCAACTTTGGTGACCCCGATGGTTACCAGTTTGCCGGCGTTACCGGCGTTTTCAACCGCAAAACCGGCCGGGCAGAAAATGTCATGATCGGCAACGAACCGCTTTCGCCGACGAAAACTTACCGGGTTTCAACCTCGTCGTTCATGGCAAACGGCAATATTGCCGGCGACAAACTGTTCACTGATCCACAGAAAATAGAAGATTCGGGGGTTTTCATGCGCGACGCGGCCGAGGGCCTGCTGAAAAAGCTTGGCACTCTGCCCGACTACCGCGAACTGCCATTTAAACTCCAGAGCTGACAGGTCAGCGGTAAAACCACAGATTAGCCGCAAAAACCAGGCTCGACGACAGAAAAACCGAAAGCATACCAAGTCGTAGAAACGCTATCCGGCTCCACTGGCCGTGATAGCGTTTTCCTATACCCCAGTAAATGGCATCGGAAACCACGATACCGACCAGGCAGGTTACCGCTGAAAAAGCCGGGTTGAGCAGTTCGAGCCCGAGAAAATGATTTATCGGTAGAAAAACCAGCGACAGGAAGCTGGAGCGCACAAAAAAGTTGCCTTCGGCAATGAAACGGGGAACCACTCGCCGACGGCTGGCTGAGGCAAGGTTGCCTTCGCGCTGCGACCATTTCCAGCGGATACTCAAAATTGCGGCAAAGCTCACGACGTATGGCACAAAAAACATCGAAGTGTCGATCAGGCGGTTGATCAGACTCAGGTTGGCCCCGATGATCCAGCAGGCGGAAACGGCAAACATGTAAAAAATCGGCCGGACACGCAGCAGTTCATCCTGGTTACCGGGCATTTCGAGAAAAAGATCGACGAGCGAAATCAGAACCGTGCAAACAAAGACCGGGATGTACCACTCGGCCCCGATCAGGCTCCAGGCGGCGTATCCCATCAGGCCAACGCCGATTATTCCTGAGGTACCGAGCCTCCCTGACAGGTTGCCGAACAGATAGGTCGTCAGAAAGATGATACCGACAGAGCAGAGCTGGCCGATGATTTCGGGGATCGGTTTGGTGGTGATTTTCATGATGATGAACAGCGTGCCGAACGGAATGATGATGTTGTCGGCGCCCCCGAGAGAAATTGCCTCGAAACAGGTCACCAGAACCGCGATCAAAAGGGCCGACAGCACGCACTCCATGCGCCCGACCGAGGTCAGCAGCAGTAGCCCGAGGTGAACGATCAGGAAGGTCGACAGCAGAAAAATGACCGAGCCTTCGAGACTTTTGCGCTCTTCTTCGACACTGTAAACCTTGAAGCCGTATGAAACACCGATAATCGCGGCCAGAGCGTCTGAAACCGAAAGCACCATGACCGATATCAGGTAAAAATCTGGTTTTTCGAAATAGCTGGTGGCGGCAAAGGTGAGGTAAATAGCGACCGGATGCAGAATGTCACCGCTGGATTTGCGTTTGACCCCATGTACCGACTGCAGCAGACCCATTTTTCGGGTGGTCGCCATCAGCGTTACAAAGGCTATACAGAGACCCAGGATGGTCCAGTGTGATTTGAAGACGTAAGCAAAGCACAGCGATACGATGCCGCCGGTCAGATGGACAAATTTGCGGGTGCCCTCCTGAGAACAGGCATTCAGACCGCGAAGAATTTCACCGCAACCGACGAGAACCAGAAACAGAGCCGCCACAATCAATGCCGAGCCGACTTCTGCATCCCAGGAAACCATCTGCTACCGCCTTCAAAAGATATGCTATGCCCATGATTTTAATTTCCGACCGCCATAAAAGCAAGCTTTAGCTTTTATTTCATCACCGACGTGCCATTCTGATGCGTCAGTACAGACCGACATGCAACTTTTTAGCCGCAAACAGGTCAATGTGCTATAATGCAGCCATGAGATTTTTTGCGTACATTTTCAACCTGCTGCTTCTTCTGGCCCTGCTGCCCATCTCAGCCGGCGCCCAGACGATTCCAGGCTCCGACCGGATGAACGTTATCGTCATTACTTTTTCGCCACCATTCGCCGGTCAGCTGAATCGTTCAGAAAGCCTTTTTCAGGCCCTGCTGCAGACGATGCAGGAAAAACCGGCAAACCTGGCCGACCGCATCAACTCGGTGGGCGCCATCTGGTCTGCCAGTTACAACCTCAATGGGGTTCAGTTTTCACTGCTGTATCCGGGCGGCGAAGATTCGGCCATCAGCCTCTGTCGCACGATGCTGAACGGTCTGGCCGGCAAAATTCCCGGCGTTCAGAATGACAACAGCAAAAAGAGCCTGGCAAATTACCTGCACAGCGTTCTCTGGCGGCACCTGCCAGGCAACAGCACCCTGACTCCTGCCAGCGCACCGGTATCACTTTTTACCTCAAGCGGCAGCAGTCGGGTCAAAGAAATGCTTGGCCCCGATACCGAGCTTTTCGCCTCACTTTACGATCGTTCGTTGCCGCTGACCGAGAGCGGCCCGCTGGTCATTCCCGAGGTTCCGGTCACTCTCTATGCGGTTCTCAGCTGGAATGAATTTTCGAGCCGCTCTTTTATTTCGGCCAAGTTCATCGGCGAGAAATTCATCAGCGAAAACAGCGTCGGGTCAGCCAGCTACGAACTCCTCAACTGTGGCAACTCACTTTGCCTGGCTCTGACAATAAGTGGCGACGAAGAAACGCTTGCCGGCAGCCAGGGAAAACTGCGACAATTCGCACGTCAGAGCTATAGCGGCGAGGGCTCCCCTCTCTGGAAAGGCTTCGCCGCAAGAATCATCCGCATTTTTTCAGATGACCGGAGAGACCTTACCAAGAGCAGCCTTTTTCAGGCCTGGGCTCAGCACTGGAACGGTAATTTTTCAGACTTTGAACAGTCTGAAGTTGCATTTCTCAATCCTGACAGGGTTGCCGAGGGCGTTTCGATGCCGGAAACCCGGCAGCACGAGCTGAGCTATTCCGGCAGCACTTTTCCGAGGTTTTCGGCATGCAGTCGGAGTTCCGGCAGTGCCACGGCCGACGTTGCGCTCACTTTTGTGGCCAGCCGTGGCACGCTGAATATCATCAACGAAGGTATCGGCGCCGAGTCTGCCACCTCTTTTCCGGTCAGCACCGACAATTCAGACCCTGACCGACTGACAATCAGCTTTCACTGCCACCTCGACCAGGTAAGTGGCTGCGTCGCCCGTCTGCGATCGAGAATTACCGGCAGCCTCTTTGAAAAAGGCTTTACAGGTGATATTTCCAGCAGCATGCAGATCGGTATTGCCGCCAGCTGCGACATCACACCGTTTGAACTGCGCGGTCTGCTGCAGCAGGGCTGGCCACCGCAGACCCAGAATCACGAATGGCATTTAGGCAATGACAGCAGTGTTGCGGCCGCCATGCGGGTTTCCGCCAACGATCACCAGGCCTTCAACCGGCGCTGGGCCATCGCTACAGCCACCGGCAGGGGCTGCGCCGAGATCCTTTCATTACTGGCAGCCCGCGGTATAGCCCTTAAAACCCTGCGAAAGTAGTCGATAAAGTCATCTTTGCGACTTTTCGTTAAATAATTCCCCTATCCTGCCGATATCTGGCCTGAACTGTGTTTATCCGTTGTTAGTTCAGGAGATATTATGACTGCCAACCGCTCCGGTATAAGAGAACTGCAGATCGCCCGCGGCCTGATCACCTTGCGCTGGGCAAGTATTCCGCTGATCTTCGGTTTCAGCCTTTTCAGTCTGCACGGGCTGGGAATGAGCTTTAAAATCGAGCCAATCTACATTCTTTGCTGCATTCTTGCGGTATTGAATGTCTACTTCACTCTGCATTTTTCGCTGCTTTCAAGGCAGATGGCGGTCACTCACGGCATCAGCACCCTCAAGCGGCTGTTGCTGCGGGTTGTTTCGCAGCTGTTTTCGGGAATCAGGACGCGCGGCCTGAGTGGTATTACCAGCCTGCCACTGGCGATTTCGAAAGTTGCCGCCATAATCTATCTGATGCTGCTTGAGACAGTTAAAGACCTCTCGTTCAACCCGTTCTCACTGAGCAATGTCATGCATACGCAGGTCATCAGTGATCTGACTGTAATCATGCTGTTGACCAGATATACCGGCTCGATCGAAAGCCCTGTGTTTCTGCTCAATGTCATTCCGATCACCGTGGCCGGTGCCGTTATGGGACTGGGTTCAGGCGCGGTATATTCTGCAGTTGCAGCTTCTGCCTGGTTTGTGACCGGTATGCTGGTCAAGTTTCAGTTTCTGCCGCACATCAAGTTTTATCCGCCGGTCTATGGCGACTTGAGCCAGTGCAGCGGCTGGCTGTATTCAAACTCAGCAGTTATGGCGACCGGACTTTTTGCAACCGCCTTTCTTGCCCACAAGCTGACCAGCGTTTTTAAAGAGCGCATTTTTTTCCTTAACGATCATCTTTACAAGAGCAATTCACGCGCCATTGCCTCGACATTTGCTGCTGAACAGGGAGCGCATGCCTGGCTGATCACCGATTCGGCCGGCAACGTCGAAAAAGTCAAAGTTGACCGCAACGGCTTTTTCCCTTCCGATCTTGGCGGCAAAAATCTGTTCACCGCGTTTCCAGAACTGGAACAGTATGGCATGGGCTATGTCATTCAGGCAGTTCTTACCAGCGGCAGCAGACGGGTGCTCGAAAAAATCAAAATCGCTTCAGGTGAAGGTACCGAGCATCTTTTCAACGCGAGAATCTCATGTTTTCGCGATTGTGACGACAAGCAGAAAATTCTCGCCATTTTTGAAGAGCGCACCGAAGAAATTTTCCTGAAAAATCGGGTCGAAAACCTTACCAGAGAACTTGCTGAAATCAACTCAAGCCTTGAAAAGGTATCACTTGAAAACCGCGAAAATTTCAGATCTTTTGAAGAAATGCAGAAGTCAGCCCTGGAAAAGAGCGTTGAAATCGAACTTCTCAACCAGAAGCTGAAGGATTATAAATCTGAAAACTCGAATCAGAACAATCAGATCACCGGTCTGATGACCGAACTGGCCACTATCAAATCATCGAACGACCAGCTTTCTGCCGAGCTCGATTACAAGCAGCTTCTGCTCGATGAGGTTTCTGAGCTGATGAATGCCTGCGGCGAGATCGAAGAGCTGGTGGCCCTCATCGAAAAACGCACCCGCGATCTTTTTAATCTCGATCACACCTGTCTGCATATTTTCAAAGCGGAAGACAGCGACCATCAGCGCGGTGAAATTCTCGACATCCGCAAGGCTTCGCCCCGACTGCTCGACATTCCGCGCAACAATCCCGAAATTCTCAATCCCGCCCTGAACGAAGGCCGCCCGGTAATCATCAACGCCCAGATCACCCCTGAAAAATCAGCATCGCTGGCTATCAGCAACGGCCAGATGCAGCGCCTCGTGGCCTATATCCCGGTCAGACATCAGAACAAGATTCTTGGCATGATGATGCTCGAAAAATATGGTCACGAAGACAACCCCGAACTGGTCATCAACATGCTCAGCTACTATCTGAAGCATTCTGCCGCCGCTATCCGCAATGCTATCACCAACCGCGATGCCCGCAGCAAAAACGAAAAGCTGCACCTGTCTATCACCCGGCTTTACACACAGCTTGACAGCATCAAGGCAATGGTCTACAGCAAACCCGAAGACGAAGAACGCCCATTTGCAAGCATGCTGAACGAGTTCGGGCGCCTGGCACCGGTCAAGGACGCAATGCTGGTAAGAATCGGCAACGACGAAAGCATCGAAGTCTGCAGCCGCATCGACCGCTCGCGCCAGCTGGTAATAAATGCCGCCGAAAACGAAGTTCTGGCGGTTCTCAAAGCCAACCCGCGCAACAAGATAACGATTGACCTCGGCGAAGACGAAGGCGGCTGTATGACTTTCCCGCTGCTGCACAATTCGCGCCTGCTCGGTGCCATCTTTATTTACTACAGCCACGAAACGGGAATTCCGGAAGAAACCATACTCGATTTCTGCGTAAAAATGCTGCGTGATCATTTCGCTCTGTATGTCATGAACGAAGAACGCGAAATCTGGGAAAGCTTCTACCGCGAAACCCTTTCGGCCTGAATTATTGCAACCGGAACCGACCCGCCGGGCTGCGCCCCGGCGGGTCGGTTTCGGTTCTGGCCGCCACCATCGGTGTTCATGGGTTTAAAGCAGGTGTCGCAAACAGCACCCGGAGCTAAACCGACAGAAGGTACGCGGTACAGTTAAAATGATACCATTTTGGGCCACAAAACCGTGTTTTTTCATGTTCACCAAACCCGCATCAACAGTGAGCTAAAATGATTTTGTGAAATTATGAACTTTTTGCTTGATAATATTGTCACAATCTTATAGACTTGCGTCAGCGATAAAATGGTTTTCAGTTTAGCTGCTGAAAACCTAAAAACTGCCAGAAAAACTGGCGGAACCAAGGAGATTCAAGATGTCCTGTCCAATCAACTCGAAAGCCGAACTGGCTAAGCTTTCTCCCGAAAAGGCAGAAGAGCTGGATGTTTATCTGACCAGCCTCCCTCTGACCGATGACCGGGAAAGAAACCGCGGTTTCCTGATTCAGTCACTGCACAAAGCACAGGAAATTTTCACCTACCTGCCCAGCGTCGTTCAGGTTCACGTCGCCAATCGTCTGGGCCTGCACCTTGCCGAAGTCTATGGTGTTATCAGTTTTTATTCGTATTTTACTGATAAACCGGTAGGCAGATACAAAATCAATATCTGCACCGGCACCGCCTGCTTCGTAAAAGGCGCTGACAAACTGGTTGAAGAATTTCAGCGCTATCTTGGCATCAAACTTGGTGAAACCGGCACTGACGGCAAGTTTTCTCTGACCGGCCTCAGATGTGTCGGTGCCTGCTCAATGGCTCCGGTAGTAATGGTTAACGATAGAGTATACGGCAACGTTACCACCAAGATGGTTCCCGAAATCATCAGCGATTGCAAGTAAAGGAAACTGAGATGATTGACTCACCAGCAAAACTGAAATCCCACGCAGAAAATTTAAGCAAAAACAGCAAACCCGCCACCACCATTCTGGTATCTCTCGGCACCTGCGGTATCGCCGCCGGCACCCGCCCGATCAACGATATGCTGAAAGCCGAAATCGCCAGCCGCAAAGCTGACATCGAAATCGTCGAAGTCGGCTGCATGGGCCTCTGCCACAGCGAACCAACCATCGAAGTCGTCAATAATGCTAGTGGTAAATCGGTAATTTACGGCAAAGTCAAAGCCGACCAGGTTGCGGCCATCATCGAAACTGCCAGCAAAGGCATCGAAGCTGCCAGCTGTACCGTTATCAACCGCTCATGGTTCTACCCCGAAGAAAACGAAACTGCCACCCCTGAAAGAATTCAGGCCCGCATCGTTCTCAAAAATACCGGCAAAATCAACCCCGAAATTCTCGATCATTACCTTGCAGAAAAGGGTTATCAGGCCCTCAGTAAAGTGCTTTTCGACATGACCCCGCAGCAGGTTATCGATACCGTTATCGAATCGGGTCTGCGCGGCCGCGGCGGCGGCGGTTTCCCCACCGGCAAGAAATGGGCCTTTGCCGCAGCTCAGAAAGCCGACCAGAAATACGTTCTCTGCAACGCTGACGAAGGCGATCCGGGTGCATTCATGGATCGCGCCGTTCTCGAAGGCGACCCGCATTCAGTCCTCGAAGCCATGGCCATCACCGGCTACGCTATCGGTTCTGACACCGGCATCATCTACATCCGCGCTGAATATCCGCTGGCAGTAAAACGCCTGGAAATCGCTATCGACCAGGCCAAAAAACAGGGTCTGCTCGGCAAGAACATTCTTGGCAGCAAATTCAGCTTCGACATCATGATTAAATACGGCGCCGGCGCCTTTGTCTGCGGCGAAGAAACCGCTCTGATTCATTCAGTAGAAGGCAAACGCGGCGAACCGACCGTAAAACCCCCGTTCCCGGCCATCGAAGGCCTCTGGAAAAAGCCGACCGTCGTTAACAACGTCGAAACCTTCGCCAACGTATGCGCCATCATCAGAAACGGCGCCCCCTGGTTCAAGAAGATCGGCACCCCCGGCTCACCCGGCACCAAAGTATTCGCCCTCGCCGGTAAAGTTAAAAAGGTCGGCCTCGTTGAAGTTCCGATGGGCACCACCCTGCGCCAGATCATTTTCAACGTCGGCGGCGGCATCATGAACGACCGCAAATTCAAGGCCGTTCAGACCGGTGGCCCCTCAGGCGGCTGCATCAAATTCGACCAACTCGACACCGAAATCGACTATGAATCGCTCAAGCGCCTCGGCTCGATGATGGGCTCCGGCGGTATGATCGTCATGGACGAAGATGACTGTATGGTCAACGTTGCCAAGTTCTTCCTCGAATTCACCCTCGATGAATCATGCGGCAAATGCACCCCCTGCCGCATCGGCAACAAACGCCTCTATGAAATGCTGCACAGAATCTGCGATGGTCGCGGCACCCGCGAAACCATCCAGAATCTCAAAGATCTGAGCAATTCCATCAAAGATACCGCTCTCTGCGGTCTTGGTCAGACCTCTCCCAATCCTGTTCTCTCCACTCTTGCACAGTTCGAACACGAATACCTCGCTCACATCGATGAAAAGCGCTGCGAAGCCGGAGTCTGCAAAAAGCTGCTGAAGTATGAAATCAACAACAGCTGTGTCGGCTGCACTCTCTGCGCCAGAAACTGCCCGGCCAACTGCATTTCCGGTTCAGTTAAACAGAAACACAGCATCGATCAGAGCAGATGTATCAAGTGCGGCGTCTGCATGGACGTATGCAAATTCCACGCTGTAGACCGCAAGTAAGCCAACAGGAGAAACACTTAACATGATCAATCTCACCATCAATAATCTTCCCGTTCAGGTTAGCGAAGGCCAGACCGTTCTTGATGCAGCCCACAAGCTCGGCATCGATATTCCGACCCTCTGCCACCTCAAAAGCACCGGTGGCTGCCATGTTGAATCGAAAACCGGTTCATGCCGCGTCTGCGTCGTCGAAATCGACGGCCGCCCCAACCTCGCCCCTTCCTGCTGCACTCCGGCCACCGAAGGCATGAAGATCATCACTTCAAGCCTCCGCGTTATCAACGCTCGCCGCACCATGCTCGATCTGCTGCTTTCAGACCACCCGAAAGATTGTCTGACCTGCGAAAAGAGCGGCGATTGCCAGCTGCAGGACCTCGCAGCCAAACTTGGCCTGCACCGCATCAAATACAAAGGCGAAATGTCGAAACACGAAATCGACGTTTCGAGCGAATCGATCGTACGTGACCCGAACAAGTGCATCATGTGCCGCCGCTGCGAAACCGCCTGCAACGTCGTGCAGACCGTCGGCGTTCTCTCTGGCGTCGGCCGCGGCTTCGAAGCCGTAGTTGGCCCAGCTGACCTGCGCCCGCTCTCAGAAACCAAGTGCACTTTCTGCGGTCAGTGCGTTGCCGCCTGCCCGACCGGTGCTCTTACTGAAGTCGACCATACCTATAAATGCTGGAACGCCATCAACAGCGGCAAAACCGTTGTCGTTCAGACCGCTCCGGCAGTGCGCGTCGCCCTCGGCGAAGCTTTCGGCATGGAACCGGGCTCAGTCACCACTGGTAAAATGGTTACCGCTCTGCGCATGATGGGCTTCTCGAAAGTATTCGATACCGACTTCTCAGCCGATCTGACCATCATGGAAGAAACCACCGAATTCATCGAACGCCTGAAAAGCGGCAAAAACCTGCCGATTCTCACCTCATGCTGCCCGGGTTGGGTCAAGTTCTTCGAACACCAGTTCCAGGATCTGATGCACATCCCGTCGACCTGCAAATCGCCGCAGCAGATGTTCGGTGCCATCGCCAAGACCTATTACGCCAAAAAGATCGGCGTCAAGGCTGAAGACATGATCGTGGTTTCGGTAATGCCCTGCCTCGCCAAAAAATACGAATCGGCCCGCGATGAATTCAATGCCAGCGGCACCCGCGATGTCGATATCGTCATCTCGACCCGCGAACTCGCTTCGATGATCAAAGAAGCCGGTATCGCCTTCGACCATCTCGAAGAATCTCAGTATGACGATCCGCTCGGTGAATCAACCGGCGCCGGCGTCATCTTCGGCGCCACCGGTGGCGTTCTCGAAGCCGCTCTGCGCACTGCCGCCGACTGGGTAACCGGCAAAGATCTTCAGGAAATCGACTTTACCGCCGTTCGCGGTCTCGATGGCATCAAAGAAGCCACCGTTAAGGTCGGCGACCTCGAAGTCAAAGCCGCAATCTCTTCTGGTCTGGGCAATGCCCGCAAACTGCTTGAAAAGATCAGAAAAGGCGAAGCCCAGTATCACATCATCGAGATCATGGCCTGCCCGGGCGGATGTCTCAATGGTGGCGGTCAGCCCTACACCGGCGGTCGCTGTGATGAAATCCTTGCCAAGCGCATGGAAGCCATCTACCGCGATGACAAAAACGCCAAGATCAGAAAATCACACCAGAATCCTTCGATCAAGAAGCTTTATGAAGAATTCCTCGGCAAACCCGGCAGCGAACTGTCTCACAAACTGCTGCACACTCACTACCACGGCCGCAGAAACGTCTGATAACAGACTCTGAAACCAGCAGGGGACGGTATAAACCGTTCCCTGCTTTTTTTTCGTCACTTTACAAGCACGCATAAAAAATCCCGAACATAAATTGCGGTTCGGGATTGAGTTGATGAATTGGAATCATTCCCGCGAAAGCGGGAATCAAAAACTGTTACCGGTATATTGCCGGCAGCAGCAAGACTGAGTCAGAGCAGGAGGCTCTGCATCAGACTTTGTAATAATCGCGGTACCAGTCGATAAAACGACTGATACCGGTTTCAAGCGGAGTGGCCGGGGCGAAACCGGCATCGCGCATCAGGTCGTCGACGTCAGCGTAGGTAGCCGGCACATCGCCAGGCTGCATCGGCAGCATTTCCTTAACTGCGGTCTTGCCGAGCTTCTTTTCGATGATCTCGATAAAGCGCAGCAGCTCGACCGGCCTGTTGTTGCCGATGTTGTAAATTCGATAAGGAGCGCGGCTGGTTGCCGGGTCTGGTTTCATGCCATCCCAGTCGGGGTTGGCCGGAGCGATCCGGTCGCTGACTCTGACGACGCCTTCTACGATATCATCGATGTAGGTAAAGTCGCGACGCATCAGACCGTTGTTGAAAACCTTGATCGGTTTGCCTTCGATAATGGCGCGGGTAAACAGGAAAAGCGCCATATCCGGCCGGCCCCAGGGGCCATAGACGGTAAAGAAACGCAAACCGGTAGTAGGCAGGCCATAGAGATGTGAATAGGTATGCGCCATCAGTTCGTTAGCCTTTTTGGTGGCCGCATAGAGAGAAACCGGGTGATCGACGTTGTGATGCACCGAAAATGGCATTTCTGTGTTTGAGCCGTAAACCGAGCTCGATGAGGCATAGGTCAGGTGCTCGATTTTGTTATGGCGGCAGGCTTCGAGTATATTCATGAAGCCAACGATGTTGGCATCGATGTAGGCATGCGGGTTTTCGATGCTGTAACGCACACCGGCCTGGGCGGCAAGATTGATTACCCGGTCAAATCTGTGTTCGGCAAAAACCTTTTCGACGGCGGCGCGATCGCTCAGGTCGGCCTGAACGAAGGTAAAACTCTGATGGTTGCTGAGAATGGCGAGACGATCATGTTTCAGCTTCACCTCGTAGTAATTGTTGAGATTATCAAAACCCACGACCTCGTCGCCACGCTTGAGAAGGTAAATGGTGAGATGGAAGCCGATAAACCCAGCTGCGCCCGTAACCAGAATCTTCATCGTCTGCTCCTGCTGTTTGAGCTTTTCAACCATGGCTGTGTCGATCAGCCTGTTGTATGCTACATGATTACATTATTTTATCATGTAATCAAGCCTGACGTGCAGGAGAAAACAGATCGTTTTTCATCTGTGGAAATTATTTTTTTTTGTTGCCTGCAGGCAAAGCATTGCAGCAGACAAACTTCTTGAGGTCAAGATAAGCCCGTGATAGATTCATTGCACGCAAAATTATCGAAACAGGCGGGCGAGTGAAATGCCGACAAACAGCACCAGAAATTGGGAAAAAACAGGCTGGCGGAATGTTCCGGGTGGCCAGATGCCTGACTGGCCTGACAGGCAAAAGTTCGCAGCCGCGTATGAAAGACTCTGCCGGCTCCCGCCGCTGGTCTTTGCCGGGGAAGCGCGCCGTCTGAAAAGCCTGCTGCATGAAGCCTGCCTCGGAAAAGCTTTTGTGCTCCAGGCTGGTGATTGCGCCGAGCTTTTCTCAAGGTGCCACGGCCCGTATATCCGTGATCTGCTCAAAGTAATTCTGCAGATTGCAGTTATTTTGACTTATGCCGGCGAAAAGCGACTCGTCAATATCGGCAGAATGGCCGGGCAATACGCCAAACCACGCTCCAACAGCCACGAAAAAACCGGTGACATTGCCCTGCCCGTCTATCGCGGCGATATGATCAACGGTCTTGAACCGACTTTAGAAGCAAGAACCCCCGACCCTGCCCGCATGGTCGAGGGCTATTTCTGCTCCGCCGCGACCCTGAATCTGGTGCGCGCCTTTACCAATGGCGGTTTTGCCTCACTCGACAATATAAATGCCTGGAATCTTACAAGCTTTGGCAAATTTCACCAGAATCCTGACTACGAAAAGCTTTGCTGTGACATCCGCAAAGCGGTGAATTTTTTTCATGCTCTGGGGAACAGCAACCTGACCAGTATTCAGGATTCATACATGTATACTTCGCACGAGGCGCTGTTGCTCGACTACGAAGAGGCCATGACGCGAATCGACACGACCACCGGCGAGCACTACGATACCAGCGCTCACATGCTCTGGATCGGCTACAGAACCAGACAGGCCGATGGAGCGCACGTCGAGTTCATGCGGGGCATCAGAAATCCGATCGGTATCAAGATCGGTCCAGATTTCAGCCTTGACGAGCTCAAACCTCTTGTCGAAGCCCTCAATCCAGAAAATGAGCCCGGGCGCCTGTCTTTCATCACCAGATTCGGCAACCAGAAGATCGCCGACTTTCTGCCGGAACTTATCGAAGCCAGCAAACGCGAAGGCATGCGCGTGGTCTGGATATGCGACCCGATGCACGGCAACACAAAAACAGACGCCGGTGGCAGAAAAACCCGGGCCTTTGAAGATATTCTCGCCGAAACCCGGGCTTTTTTTCAAATTCACCAGGCAAGCGGTACCCACCCGGGTGGAATTCACCTTGAACTGTCTGGAACTCAGGTCGCAGAATGTACCGGCGGCATTTTTGCCGGCGATTCGGCACAGTCTGCCAGCTTTCAGAGCGCCTGCGACCCGCGCCTGAATGCAGAACAGGGTGTTGAACTTGCTTTCGAAATCGCCAAGCTGCTGAAATCAGAACAAATTGTGTTATAATCGATCACAACATATCAGACAGCAAAGGAGAAAGGAATGAAGCATTCAGGAAACCGGGCGTTTCTCTCAGGAAACGCTGCTATTGCCAGAGGTGCCTGGGAAGCCGGTGTGCGTTTTGCCTCCGCCTACCCCGGAACTCCATCAACCGAAATCCTTGAACACTGCGGCACTTACGCCGAAATCGACGCCCAGTGGGCAGTCAACGAAAAGACAGCCATGGAAACAGTCATCGGAGCCTGCTACGGCGGCGCCAGATCGATCTGTGCCCAGAAGCACGTCGGGCTGAACGTGGCGGCCGACCCATTTTTCACCGTTGCCTACACCGGCGTCAACGCTGGCCTGGTCATTGTTTCAGCCGACGATCCCGGCATGCACAGCTCTCAGAACGAGCAGGACAACCGTTTTTATGCAATGATGAGCAAGATTCCGATGTTCGAACCCTCGAACAGTCAGGAAGCCAAAGACATGACCATTGCTGCCATCAAGCTTTCCGAAGAATTCGATACTCCCGTTATGATACGCACCACCACGAGAATCTCGCATTCTGAAGGCATTGTCAGCCTGGGTGAACGAGAAAAGGCCCCGGAACGCGAATTTGTCAGAGACATGGCCAAATACTGCGTATTGCCGCACAATGCGCGCAAACTTCACGCCAAGGTCGAAGAGCGCCAGAAAAAAATCGCTGAACTCGGCTGCAAAAGCCCTTTTAACCGCATCGAAGACGGCGACAAAAGCATCGGCATCATTGCCTCGGGCATCAGCTATTGCCATGCCCGCGAAGTTTTTCCGAATGCCTCTTATCTTAAACTCGGCCTCACCTACCCCTTCCCGGCCGAACTCATTAAAAAGTTCGCCGCCAGCGTCGAAAAGCTGATCGTCATCGAAGAAAACGATCCGTTCCTCGAAACCGAAGTGCGCGCTCTCGGCATCAGCTGCATCGGCAAAGACCGCCTGCCCATCTGCGGCGAGCTCAACCCCGACATCATCCATGAATCGCTGAAAGAACTGGTTGATCGGCCAATGCCGACAACTACTCCCAAGGCCACTGTGGATATTCCGGTGCGCCCACCGGTTCTCTGCCCCGGTTGCCCACACCGCGGGGTTTTCTATACTCTGCGCAAGCTCAATTGCACGGTAACCGGCGACATCGGCTGTTACAGCCTCGGTGCTTTTGCACCCCACAATGCCATGCACACTATCGTCTGCATGGGTGCTTCGATTACCAACGCCCTTGGCATCGAAAAAGCCATGAAGGAAAAAATCCACGGCAAACTGGTAGCCGTACTCGGCGAATCGACTTTCATGCACTCCGGCATTACCGGCCTGATCGATACGGTTTACAACAAGGGCCGCCACGTGACCATGATTCTCGACAACTCGATCACCGCCATGACCGGTCATCAGGAAAACCCGGCCAGCGGTAAAACCCTCAAGGGTGAGCCGACCAAGGTTCTCGATTTTGCCGCCATGTGTCGCGCCTGTGGCATCAGCAACGTTCATACCGTAGATCCATTCGATCTCAAACTGCTGGAAAGCACGCTCAAAGAGGCGCTCAATGACACTGAACCTTCGGTCATCATTACCAGACGCCCCTGTTTCCTGCTTAAAAACTACAAACCTCGTGTCCAGCTTGTGTCAATCAACCGTGCCAAGTGTGTCAAATGCGGCATGTGCTGGAAACTCGGCTGCCCGGCCATTGAGGTAAACCCTGACGATGGCAAAACCGTAATCAACAGCGCACTTTGTGTACACTGCGGTCTGTGTGCCGCGGTTTGTCGCCCGGGTGCCATTACCCAGGCAAAAGAGGAGGCATGATTATGACTACCAATATTCTGCTTTGCGGCGTCGGCGGCCAGGGAACTCTTCTCGCCAGCAATCTTTTGGCAGAATGTGCCATGGAAGCCGGGTTCGATGTAAAAAAATCTGAAATTCACGGTATGGCGCAGCGCGGTGGCAGCGTTGTCAGCCATGTCAGATTCGGCGAACGCATCTGCTCACCGATTATCAGAAAAGGCGAATGTGACATTCTGCTGGCCTTCGAAGAACTCGAAGCCCTTCGCTGGACCGAGTATCTGAAACCGGGCGGTCTGGTGATCACCAATGCTCAGAACATCCTGCCAATGTCGGTTTCGGCCGGCAATGCGGTTTACCCGAAAAATATCACCCAGATTCTTGCCGGTATGTCGGTTCAGACGATTGCAGTCGATGCCATAGGCAAAGCCAGCGAACTGGGTAACCAGAAATGTCTCAACGTGGTTCTTCTTGGGGTTCTCGCCCGCCGGATCAAGGAAGTCAAAGCCGAAATCTGGCCCGAAATGATCAAAAAAATGCTGCCAGCGAAGCTTCAGGAGCTCAATCTGAAAGCATTCACGACCGGCTGGAACCTCGCCTGAAAATAACAGCCCTGCAAAAAGGCCT
Source organism: Candidatus Rifleibacteriota bacterium (assembly GCA_024710355.1). Classification (GTDB taxonomy): domain Bacteria; phylum Muiribacteriota; class Ozemobacteria; order Ozemobacterales; family Ozemobacteraceae; genus Rifleibacterium. The sequence goes on along the minus strand of JANJUX010000028.1, from coordinate 37,832 downwards.
CGCTGCAGCTGCAGCGAGGCCTTTTTTGTAGTTACGGCAGTTTAGCGGCTTTTAATCAGTTCGATCTGGTTATGCAGCTGTTTTTTAGCAGGTTCAGGCATATTGCCGCTGCGCTTCTGAATATCGCCAAAGATCTCCTGGGCCTTTTGTTTCTGCCCGTTTCGCCAGAGCAGTTCGCCGATCAGCAGGGCCCAGACTATTTTTTTATCCTGGCCGGCGTCTTCGAGCATCGAGCGGGCAACCCGCACCGCCTCTTCGGGTCGACCGGTCTTATTCAGAGCCTGAATTTCGATAAGAGCCTTGCGACCGTCTTCATTCAAAGGCAGCTTCGGAAAACCCGGATCGATTTCGAGCAGCGTCTGCGGCCGAATTGGCCCGGGCGGCATATTTTCATGCGGCGCCCTTACATGCTGTTCCGGGCCCGGTGGCCGCAGATTTTCTGGATTTACGGGGCTTGCGTGTTTTGCAGCCATTTCGCTCTGTTTCTGAACGGTATTTTTATCGACGGGGCGGTCTTCAGAACGCCGCATTCTTTTCAACACAAGCCCGGCAGCGGTCATCAGGAGAATCCCGAGCAGGGCGCCAACGGCAACAAGCTTCAAATGGTTGCCGGAAGCGGGAGAAGCGATCTCTGCAGTCTTTTCAGAAGGTTTTGCCTGCCGATTACCCGGCAAAGTCAAGCCCGGGGCACCATTTTTGAGAATTTTGTAAATTTTAATTTCGCGGGTGGCATTTTTCAGTTCCTGGGCGCCAAGGTCGACTGCCCCGAATTCGTTGCGGTTCATGGCGAGATAGGTCGACTCGGAAATGAATACATCACTCGGGTCCGCAAAAGTTTGAATTCTCGAAGCAATGTTGACCGGGTCACCGAAAAGATCACCGCTTTCATCGATGCCAACTTCACCTGTATTGATACCGATTCTGAACCTGACAATGCTTTCAGGGTTCATCATCTGGGCATTGCGTGCATCGAGGCGGCGCTGAATCTCGATGCCGGCCTGAACGGCGCTCGTCGGCGAGTCAAAACGCACCATGAAACCATCGCCAAGACTTTTGACCATGATGCCGTTCCATTTCTGCATGATTTCAGAGACAAAAGCATGCATCTGGTCATGGAAAAGCTTCATCTCTTCGATGGTCTGACCGGCACTTCTGCGGGTGTATCCCTGCATATCGATAAAAACTATTGTCAGAAGCCGGCTTTCCATGTTTGTAACTGCCCCCGTCAGCTTTTCAGTCGTTCAAACAGTTCACGCAGATTCGGCAGGCCGGGGGCTCCTTCAGGAACTTCGCTGAACGCTTTCTGCAAGACCTGCATGGCTTCCGGGCGTTTTCCGGCTTTTGCAAGAATAAGGGCCAGGTTGTAGAAGGCACCGGCGTCTTTGTTATCAAGACCAATGGCCTTTTTATAGCTTTCGGCAGCTTTCTCGAAATTACCGGTTTTCTGGTAGGCAAACCCGAGATTCGACAATACTTTGGCGGTTGGCGCCTGATATTTCATTCCTTCTTCGAAGTGCCTGATTGCGTCATCCCAGCGACTGGTCTTGAGAAAAAGGCCGGCCAGATTGAAGCGCACGGTTGTCAACTCAGGCTTGAGCTTCAGAGCTGTTTTAAAATGCTCGATTGCTTCAAGCAGCTTACCGCTTCGGTAATATGCCGCACCCAGGTTACTGTGCGCCTGAATATTGAACGGATCGAGTTCGACCGCCTTTTTAAAACCTTCGATGGCCTCATCGAATCTGCTAAGTTGCAGATTCAGATTGGCGCCAAAAAAGACCGCCATCAGATCGTGCGGGTATTTCTGCAGATAGCGGGAAACCTGTTCGAGTGATTCTTTAAGCCGACCAGCCTTGAAATGTTCGAGAAACGCGTTTTTCATCTCTTCGCGATTGTCGGTAACAGAGGCCGGGGCAGACTCGACGGGTGCAGTCTCCTTTTCAGAAACTGGTCTGTTAACAGCCATTTCCGGGATTTTCACCTTTTCAAGGCTGCTTTTCAGCGGACCAGGCAAAGGTGAGACATCTACTTCGCGCAGAGCCGAACCAATCTGCATCAGGGCATAAGCTGCCGACACTCTGGTTGCAACGTCTTTACCGCTCAGCATCTTTTCGAGTTCCTGCAGAACTTCGACGTCACCAAGGCGAAAAAGGGCTTTGGCAGCGTTTGAACGGGTACGGTTGTCAGAGTCTTTCAGCAATGGTCTGATAATATTGATGCCCGCTTCGCCCAGCACCTCTTCGATGGCCTCGACAGCATTGGCGCGCACGCGCGAATCGCGGTCGCGCAAAGCATTCTGCAGAGTCGGCACCCCTGAACGGTCGCCGATATGTCCAAGGCTGGTAATCACCGCAGACCTGATCTTGAAATTGCGATCGGTTTTAAGCATTTTGATGAGCCACGGAACGGCCGAGACTATTTTGAGTCGCCCGAGCGTAATTACGGCCTGCAGCCTGACAAACGGAACCGGATCGGCAAGCATTCTGATAAGCAGTTCGGTCTGAGCTTCGCGGGCCCGGTTCGACAGCGCCAGAGCGGCATTTTTGCGCACATCGGCGTCTTCATCTTTCAGCAGCTCGATTATCATTTCGAGCGCCTGCGAATGTTCGACAACCGAAAGAACATAGCCGAGGGTGGCTCTGAGCCACTTATCGGGGTCGTCGAGCATGGCACGCATCGTTGGTGTCAGGTCTGAATTACCAAGATTGGCTACGGCAATCATGGCGTTACCGCGCACACGATTGTTCGGATGCTTGAGGAATGGCTGAATAAGGGCCAGAGCTTTTTCGGGTGGCAGGCCCAGTCTCGCCAGGCTCTCGATGGCATTGGCCTTGACGCGATCGTCGGTATCACGCAGTGCTTTCGTGAGCGTCGGAACCGCAGTCAGATCGCCGATACTGCCGAGCGCGGTAATCAATGCCGAGCGTTTACGCTCGTTGCGTTCCTTCAGATAAAATGCAACCAGGGGGTTGGTGGCGCGGTGGGCACCCATTTTAGCAAGCGCATCAACGACGTTGAGAAATATCCATTCATTGCCCTCGCCGAGACAACCCAGCAGGTTGGAAACTGCCGAAGAATCTTTGAGGCGCCCCAGTGCGCTGATACTGTTGAATCTGACATTCGGATCAAGATCGCCAAGAGCTTCGATCAGAGCAGCGACTGCCTGACGGTCGTTAAAAGCCCCAAGAGCCAGGGCAATGTTGGGACGCACCTCGCGCTCAGCCTCTTTAAAAGCTGCCAGAAGCGGAGCAAGGGCCGATGGATCGCCGATTTCAGCAAGAGCAAGAGGCATCTGCTCATCCTGCTTTTCCTTGAGAAGAGCGGCAATCAGAGGTTCGACCGCTTCCGGGTCACCGATTCGACCGAGAGCTTTGGCGCCCTCACCACGCAAACGCGCGTCCTGATGCGACAAAAACCCGATCAATCGCCGGGTACATGGTTTCAGCAGCCAGAAGCCATTCTGCCTGAAGCTGTGTTCTCCTGCCAAGAGCTCTCATCCTCCAGTAATTATTTCTTAAAAAAAGACCCGGTTTACCCGGGTCTTCTTCTAAGCTGGAAAGTTTCTCAACCCATTCTCAGGTTTTTGACTCCAACCTTCTCGAAAGCAACCTTCATCTTGTTGATGCCGTCTTCGGTGGTACCGGTTTCGATAACCTCGCCGGTGTCATCCCAGACCTTGTGGTAAACCATTTCGCCCTTGGTAAAAGCCTCAGTAACTGAGTATTCTCTGGCCTCACCGGACAATGGTTTGCCCTTCTTCTTGCTGGTGACTGCAGGTTCTTCAGCGACAGCGCCAGCCTTTTTAATTGTTTTTGCACGTGCCATTCGTTGTCCTCCCTTCCAGGAAGTTGGAATTGTAAAATACCACAACATGGTCCGGATTGTCAAATATCGCATTGGAAAAATCAGGCCGGCCGAAATTTGACACATTCGGTACACGCCCGTATAATTAAAGATGCTTCATTCAGGCATTGGAGGAAAAGTGTGTATTATAAGAGTATAACAACGCCAATCGCTTTTTTCCTGCTGCTGTTTTTCACAGCTGTTTCAGTATCTGCCGAAAATTCCGAACCGGTCGAAAAAGACTGGACTTTCATGATCTTCATGGCTGCCGACAACAATCTCGAGGGAGCCACTTCGATAGATATAAACGAAATTGAAAAATTCGGTTCTTCCGACCGGGTTAATTTTCTCGCCCAGATCGACCGTAACGGTGGATTTTCCAGCAATTCCGAGCTGAAGTGGTCTGGTGCCCGGCGTTTTTATATCGTTCGCGACAAAGACCCCAACAAAATGACCTCAAAAGCTCTCGAAGACCTCGGCGACGTCGATATGGCCGATCCGCTCGCACTGACAGACTTTGTCACCTGGGCCCGCGATAATTACCCCGCCAAACGCTACGCACTCATCCTCTGGAACCACGGCACCGGCTGGAAAGAAATTCAGCCGAGCATCATGGAAGCAGACGCCGGCGAAATCGGCCTGTCAGCGGGCATGCAGAGTGCCATCGAAAACATTTCCTATAATATCTCGTATGACGACACCTCCAGGACCTCGATGAGCATACCGGTTCTCGGCGAAACCCTCGCCCGCATCAAGGGAATACTCGGCAAACCTCTCGACCTGCTTGGTTTTGATGCCTGTCTGATGCAGATGGTCGAAGTATCCTGGACCGCCGCGCCCTACGTCCTCTGCCAGGTCGGCTCCCCCGACATGGAACCCGAAAGAGGCTGGCCATACGATATGATCGCCTCAGAACTCATCAAAAAACCAGAAATGGACGCCCTGCTTCTTGGCAAACACATTGCGCAGGTCTACAACAAATCGTATATGAGCGGCGCCCAGGGCAATACCGCTGTCGTTCTCTCGGTCATCGATCTTGCAAAATCAGAAAAGTTCAGAGACGATCTGAACCATTTCTGCAACGTCGCACGTCAGAACATTTACGATATTGATAAATATGAAGCGGCCAGAGATGCGGCCCTCAAATATTCATACGGCGACTACATCGATCTTGGACACTTTCTCAGCCTGCTGATCAAATCAAGCATCAAGGCAGAGACCCGTTCAGCCGCATCACAACTTCTCTCAACCATCGTCGGTGAAAGAAAAAGCGGCGGTTACGTTGCAAAAACTGCCGCCAACGGCGAAAAGTTCAAAGACACCAGAGGGCTTTCGATATTCTTCCCGACCCGCCAGGGGTTCAAAACTTACAAAGCCCGCTACCGTGAGCATGCAATTGCTCAGGATACCGAATGGTTCAACTTTCTCAGCGAAGTTGCCAACCCCAACATGCCCTACCTCAAACTTGAAGATGTGGTGCTCGAAGACAAGAACAAAGACGGCCGCATCGCCGCCGGCGAAGAGGTCAAGGTTTTCGTTTCGCTGCGCAACCTCGGCCGCAAAACCCTCAATCAGGCCAGCATAAGCTGTGTTACCGACAGCAAGCTGCTCGACAGCGACAAGTATGCTGCCGAGCTCACAAAATTGCCAGGGCCCGGCAAAACTGAACTAATCCATGCTTTCACCGTTACAGTGAGCGAGGACGCGCCGGTTCATTCCGAAATCAGCCTCAAGCTCAGCCTTGCTGGCGAAAAGCTCCCGATCTCAACTATCAAATCGACCTTTTACATCAAAGAACCCTTCTCTTCGACCGGCCATGCTCTGCTGGTTCTCACCGACAACTTCTCCCCGGCCAGCCCGGTTCTGCAGCAGATGATGCAGAACGCCGGCGTAAAATTCGACACCTGGGACCGCATGCTTGACGGGGCCCTGCGCCCCGAAGTCATGAAGCGCTACCTCGAAGGCTGGGTATTTATCGCAGTCCAGGATTCAACCCCGGAACAGTCGCTGACCGAAGAAGAAATCGACTCTCTCGACCAGTTTCTTAAAGCTGGCGGACGCCTGGTTCTCAACGGCCAGGACCTCGCTTTCTCCCTGCGCGACAGTGATTTCCTGCGCACCCGCTGCAAAGCAAAATTTGTCCAGGACGACGTCAACGTGCATGTCGTTTCAGGCGCAAACGGCTTTCTTGCCAACCGCAGCGTGCAGATCTTCGGTGGCGACGGCGCCAACAACCAGAAATGGCCCGATGAAATCGACGCCCTTTCAGGCGCCGAAGTGATCATCAAATACGAAGAAGGTGCCCGCGACAAGGCTGACGACCGCGAAATGAACGGCCCAGACCACAAACCCGGCTCTCTGACCCGCGGCATAACTTCTTCCGGGGCCGCCGGCATCAAAGTTACCGACGGCTATCGCCTGATTCTGTTCACCTTTGGCATCGAGGCAATCAACAATGCCAGCCAGCGCAATGAAATGATGCGAAACATTGCTGATTTCATGCAGCCTGCGGCCGAAGTCGAAGTTAGAAACCTTGCCAGAGCAGCGACCCGCCGCGTCAATCCACAGACAACTTCTGAACGTGTCATCCTCGAAAGGGCCGACCTCCTTTCAAGCGTTGAAGCCAGGCTGATCAAACAGATCAAAGAAGAGTTCAACAAGAATCCACAGACCCGCACCCGCCTGCTCGACGAAATACAGCGTCTGCCGGCCGGTCAGCGCAAGGCCGTGCAGAATCTTGAAAAAAATGTGCAATCGCTCTTGGAATTTGACGCACAGCATGGTACTCTGAACCAGAGATAACCGCAGCCCATTCCTACAGGGAGAAATCTCAAAGGGTTTCTCCCTTTGTTATGTACTTTTGCGGCCACAGGTTTAATCAGTGAACAACGCCAAAATTCTTCTTACACAGGGCCCTACCGAGCCACTTACACGCTCCACAGCCAGAGAAGACGATTCTCCGGAAACCGTGTCGCGGCGCCGGCAGATCATCAGGCTCTATATCACGGCAATACTTCTGCTCAGTGCCATGCTGACCGTTTACATCTGGCAGTCGACCAAAATGGTCGAAGTTAAGCTGCGCATCAAAACTATCGAAAAAGATATCAATAATCTCGAAAATGCCAACGCTGACCAGCGCGCCGAGATTTCCAAACTTCAGTCTCTGACACGCATAGAAACTGTTGCCAAAAACGAGCTCGGAATGGTGGTTCCCCGCCGCATAATCTACATTGCCATGCCGGAAAAGTGGTTAAAAAAGAATGAGTAGCCAGACCCCCTTTCACCAGTCGGTTCTCGTCGATGCAGTGGTCAGATACGCCATGCCCGAAAACGGCCAGATCTTTGTCGACGGCACCTTCGGTCTTGGCGGGCACACGCGTGCGGTTCTTGCCAGCTACCCATCGATCACCAGAGTTATCGGCATCGACCGCGACGCCGAAATCCTCGAATATTCCTGCAGAACTCTCGAAGACCAGCGCATCAACCGCTTTCAGGCCAATGCCTCCGACCTGCCAGAAATACTCGCCAGATGCGACCTCAAAGGCGTCGATGGCATTCTGCTCGATCTCGGGGTTTCTTCCTGGCAGCTCGACAACGCGGCCCGCGGTTTTTCCTTTACACGCCCGGGCCCGCTCGATATGCGCATGAACAATGCCGAGGGCCCTACCGCCGCCGATCTGGTCAATCAGCTTGAACGTGACGAACTTACCCGTATTTTTTTTGAATATGGTGAAGAAAAATTCAGCCGCAGAATTGCCGATGCAATTGTCAGGCAGAGAAATGCCACCCCATTTACCACTACTGACCAACTGGCAAAGACCGTAACCGAAGCAATGCCGGCGGCCAGTCGGCGCCAGAGCCAGATTCACCCGGCAACCCGGGTATTCCAGGCTTTGCGAATTGCAGTCAACCATGAACTCGAAGAAATAGAGAGATTTCTGGGCATCGCTCTCGCCTGCCTCAACACCGGCGGTCACCTGACCATAATTTCTTTTCATTCTCTCGAAGACAGGCTTGTCAAGGCCTTTATGCAGAAACACCAGAAAGGCTGCGAATGCCCGCCCAGATTTCCCGTCTGCGTCTGTGGCAAAAAACCTCTACTCAAGCTATTGACCGGCAAAGCCATTTTTGCCGACGACAATGAAACCGCTGCCAATCCGCGAGCGCGCTCAGCAAGGCTGAGAGCCGCCATGAAACTCAGCACCGGAGATAATGAAAAATGAGCGTCAGGGCCATGCAGCCGAGAACGATGCGGGCGTTAGCCCTTCTGGCACTGTCAGCACTGATGACAGGTGTTTTCATCATGAGGCTGGTTCAGCTTCAGGTTTTTCAGTATAACCAGTGGGCGCAGAGATCCACGAAAAATCACGTCAGCAAACGCGTTCTCGACATGAAACGCGGCAATATCTACGACCGGCGCGGTGACGAACTGGCAATCTCTGTCGATACCTACACGGTTTTTCTTTACACACGCGAAGTAAAGTCGCTTTCTGAAGCCGCCAATGCCCTGGCAACGGTTCTGCCTATGAGCCGCGAGGAGATCATTGCGAAGGTGGGCGACCGTTCAGGCTACATTCAGATTTATAAAGAACTTGAGCCAAATCTGGCAATGAAGCTGCAGAAGCTCAATATTCCCGGAGTTAACCTCGAAAGCCATTATCGTCGTTATTACCCTCAGAAATCGCTTGCCTCAAACCTGATTGGCTTTACCGGGGCCGAGCAGCAGGGCCTCGAAGGCCTCGAAAAGCTTTTTGACAAAACTCTGCGCGGCTACCCCGGCCTGGCAGTCCAGGAGGACATAAGCCTCAGCGAAAGCGGCCCGGCACGAATGCGCATCATAACCCCACCCATGGGCGGCAGCAATATCAATCTTACCATCGACTCTTTCATTCAGCACGTCATCGAGTCTGAACTGGCCAAACTGGTCGAGCAGTACGACCCCATCGATGCCACGGCCATCGTCATGGACCCGCACACCGGCGAAATTCTCGGTATGGGCTGCCTTCCTAACTACGACCTGAACAATTTTGGTGAGGCCAAACCCGATACCAGACGTAACCGACCGGCAACCGACTTCTTCGAACCCGGTTCATGCATCAAGATCCTGGCTGTGGCGAGCGCCATCGAAAATGGCAAGGCCGACCGCAACACCCGTTTTTACTGCCGCGGCTTCGGCGAAATGCCCGGCCGCCGCATTCGCTGTCACGGTGCCCACGGTCTCGTCGACACCGACAAGGCAATTGCTGAATCATGCAACGCAGCAATGATGCAGATTTCGCAGATGATCGAACCCTCGATGCTGTATCGCACCTACAAAAAATTTGGCTTCGGTGACCCGACCGGTGCCGAAGTCGTTGCCGAAAGCAACGGTATTTTCAGGGCACCCTCAAAGTGGTCCGCTTTCTCGCCGTCTTCTATCAGCATCGGCCAGGAAATGACCGTTACCGGCCTGCAGCTGGTTCAGGCTTACTCGGCCATAGCCAATGGCGGCAACCTTATCAGACCGAGACTGATAAAACGCATAACCTCTCAGGACAGCGAAATTCGCGAAGATTTTGAGCCTGAAATTGTCAGGCGCGTTATTTCGCCCGAAATCGCCAGAACTCTTCGCCGCATGCTCATGGGAGTCGTTGAAGGCGGCACCGGCAAAATGGCAATGCTTGAAGACTATACTGCCGGCGGTAAAACCAGTACTGCCCAGAAAGCCAACCCACGCGGCGGCTATTTTAACGATAAGGTTGTGGTCTCATTTATGGGCATGATTCCGGCCATGGACCCGAGAATCGTTCTACTGGTAGCGGTTAACGAGCCTAAGGGCGACGAGAGAACCCTTTTCGGGGGTAAAGTCACCGCTCCGGCCTTTGCCAGAATCGCCGACCGTGTTCTCAAGCATCTCAAAGTGCCGCCTGACCGGTCGCTCACCCCGGAAGCACGCGAAGAACAGTTACTGAAAAACAACAAAATTACCGTCAAACAGGAAATCATCAAGCTGCCGAACCTGATTTCCCAGGCCCATGCCAGCGTTGCATCCGCGGCAATCTCTGCTTCAGACACCTGTGAGCTGGTTCCTGATCTGCGCGGAAAATCGCTGAAGGCGGCAATTCAAACAATCAACAGCCGCGAATTGAAGGCCATCTTCGAGGGCAACGGAGTGGTAATCGCTCAACAGCCGCCACCCGGCCGCCCCCTTCCCAACAGCCGAATTCTCAGAGTTAAATTATCGCCCGACTTTATTGAATAACCTGTTTTATTAAGCAGAAAAACCTGATAGAATCCAATGCTCTGAAAAAAATCAAGACTCTCCGGAGCCAGAAACATGAAAACGTTACGCAGCATTTTGCCGACCAATATTGTCTCCACTACTGGTGTTCTCGACATCGAAATCACCGGAATCGCCTTCGATTCAAGGAAAGTCAGCAAAGGCAACCTCTTTGTTGCCCTGCCCGGGCAGCACATAGACGGCTGCGCCTTCATCTTCGATGCACTTGAACGTGGCGCTGCGGCAATCATGATCGAAGGTACAAGAAAGAACATCGAGGTTCCGGTAATCAAGGTAAGCAACGCGCGTCAGGCTCTCTCGGAAGTTTCGGCAAAATATTACGACAATCCATCCGAAAAGCTCAAACTGCTCGGGATTACCGGCACCAAGGGCAAAACCACGATCACCTACCTGATTCAGAGCATTCTCAAGAAAGCTTTCGGGCACGCATTCAGAATTGGCACGGTCGAATACGACATGGAATACGAAAAAATTCCGGCAAGCAACACCACCCCTGAATCGCAGATACTGCAGGCATTGCTTGACCAGGCGCTGCGTAACGGCATCAAGCACGGAGTTCTCGAAGTGAGTTCGCATGCGCTCAAAACCTGGCGGGTCGAGCATATTAATTTTGTCGTCGCCGGGTTTACCAATCTTTCGCTTGAGCACACAGAATTTCACCCTGACATGAGCGATTATTTCAGTGCCAAAAAACGCTTCTTTACTGAGATAGCCAGCAGCGGCAAAACTTGCGTAATCGGCATCGACAATGAATACGGGCAGCGCATGGCGCTCGAATGTCGTGCAGTTGGTCTTGATGTGCAGACCGTATCGGTTCACGACCACAGCGCCGATTTTTACTGCGAAAATCTTAAAATGACAGGCACCAGCAGTGACTTTTTCATCTGCAATGGCAGCGAAAAGCACCCCTGCAACATCCATCTGCCGGGCGAATACAACGTTTTCAATGCACTCATGGCGGCAGCTATGGCCCGGGCGGTCGGAGCCGACTGGAACTCAGTCTGTGTCGGTCTGCATGCTGTTAAAAACGTGCCCGGCCGGCTTGAATCAATCGCGAATGAGCAGGGCGTCAATGTTATTGTCGACTACGCCCACAGCCCAGATGCCCTTGAAAACGTTCTCAAAACCGTCAGGCCGCTCACCCGCAAAAAAGTCATCACCGTCTTTGGCTGCGGCGGCAATCGCTCGCACGAGAAGCGCCCGGTTATGGGCAAAGTGGCGCTGCGCCATTCCGATGTCGTTATCGTCACCAGCGACAACCCAAGAAAAGAAGAACCAGAAGTCATAATTGAAGAAATTATGGCGGGTATAAAATCCGAAGCGCCTGACGGCAGCAAGACGGTTCTGCAGGAGCTCGACCGCCGGGCTGCCATTTTCAAGGCTCTGAAAATGGCCGAAGCTGGTGACACGGTCGTAATTGCCGGAAAAGGCCACGAAACCGGGCAGTATTTCGCTGATCGCACGATTCCTTTCGATGATCGCGAAGTTGCCAGAAGCTTTTTCAGGAAAAATGAAGATGAAAACTGAATTGAAGCTGCTTGCCGAAAAATGCAGCGGCAGAGTCGTCATACCCGCTTCAGTCGACATTACCGGCATCAGCATCGACACCCGCACTCTCAAGCCCGGCAATCTCTATGTTGCCCTCAAGGGTGAGACACATGACGGGCACGCTTTTATCGGCGCAGCTGTAAAAGCTGGTGCCGCCGCAATTCTTGTTTCGAGCCTGCCCGAAACCGGTGTTCCGGCCGAAACCGGTGTTATTCAGGTTGCAGACACTCTGGCAGCACTGCAGGCAATTGCCGCGGCCAGACGCAACGAACTCCGCTCATTTTTCATCGGGGTAACCGGCAGCAACGGTAAGACCACCACCAGATCCATGGTGCATCACATCCTGTCAGAAGGTAATATCTGCAGCGCTACCACCGGCAACCTCAACAATCATATCGGCCTGCCGCTCACGATAATGGCCATTGCCGAAGACAGCCAGTACAGCATTCTCGAAATGGGCATGAACCACAGTGGTGAGATCCGCGACCTCTGCCGGATCGCCCGACCTGACGCAGCGCTGATCAGCAATATCGGCCCGGCCCACATCGGCATTCTCGGCAGCCTGGAGAATATCGCCCGTGCCAAAGCCGAGATTCTTGAACAACTCGATGCCGGAAAAACTGCAGTCGTGCCGGGTGACACTGATTTCACCGATATTTTCCGGGCAGCCGGCCGTGCAAATCTCATCACCTTTGGCGAAAAACCGGAAAACGACTATCGCATCAGCGACCTGCAGATGCAGGCCGATTCGATTGCTTTTAAACTGCAAACTCCGGTCGGGGTCAAACAGTGCCATCTGAACCTTGCCGGCCGCCACAATGCTTTCAATGCCACCGCAGCTCTGACTCTCTGCCACCAGCTTGGCTGCGATCTCGACCGGGCAATTGCCAGAATCGCAACCTTCGCACCGGTTGGCGCCCGCATGGAACGCGTTCAAATCGACGGCCTCACTGTGCTGCTCGACTGTTATAATGCCAACCCCGGCTCAATGCAGGAAGCCTTGCGCTATCTGGCAATCTGTTCTTCGCCGCGCATCGCAGTTCTCGGCGACATGCGTGAACTGGGCGAACTTTCTGAGTCGCTGCACCGGCAGCTTGGGGTTCAGGCAGCAGAAGCTGCCCCGGATCTGCTTGTCTGCGTCGGCATTGATGCCGCACACATTGCAGCCGCCGCCCGCGACAAGGGTCTGGCTGAAACTCGTGTAATATCGCTAAATTCTGGCGATGCTGCTGCCGAATTACTGAGAGAAAGACTGCAGAAGGGTTCAACAGTTCTTTTCAAGGCCAGTCGGGGCATGCACTTTGAAAAAATCGTGCAGAAGCTCTGGCCACAGCTGGGAAAAGATCTGCATTGAACCTCTATTTCAGGAGGCCCCTAATTGTTCAGCTCGGTTTTTGAGCCTTTGTCCATTCGTATCATTTTTTCAATCGTAACTTCTTTTCTGCTGGCAATGATCATTGGCCCTAGGGTTATCTTCAACCTCAAGAGCCGGCAGATCGGTCAGACGGTTCGCGAAGAAGGGGTCAAGGAACACCTGAAAAAAACCGGGGTTCCGACCATGGGTGGTATTATCATTCTCATCCCGCTGATGATAACCAGCCTTCTCTGGACCAAAATCAACGCCTTTGTCGTCATTTCGCTTCTGGTTACTGCCGGAATGGGTTTGATCGGTTTTTTCGACGATATCACCAAAGTTGTCAGAGCCAGATCTCTCGGTCTGACACCGCGCCAGAAACTTGCCGGGCAGATTATTACCGGGCTCGCGGCCGCACTTGCAATCAATTATTATCCTGGTCTGAGATTCGAGCTGGCAAATGCCACCTCAAACAGCATTGAAATGTCGCCGACTGCAACCCAGGTGCCCATTTTTGGCGCGCTCGATCTGGGTTGGCTTTACATTCCTTTCGCAGTAGCGGTAATCGTCGGGGCTTCCAACGCAGTAAACCTGACTGACGGCCTCGATGGTCTGGCTGCCGGCAGTATGATCGTAGCCACCACTCCATTCCTGGTTTTTGCCTATGTCTGCGGCCATCTGATTTTTGCCCGCCATCTTGGCGTCGCCTACATCCCCGGAGTCGGTGAGCTTGCCGTTATCTGTGCCGCCCTGATCGGTGGCAGTTTTGGCTTTCTCTGGCATAACGCGCACCCGGCCGCAGTTTTCATGGGTGATACCGGTTCGCTGGCTCTTGGTGGCTCGCTTGGCGCCATTGCTCTCTGCAGCAAAACCGAAGTTTTTCTCGCCATTGTCGGCGGTATTTTCGTGATCGAGGCTCTGTCGGTAATTCTCCAGGTCAGCTATTTCAAGATGACGAAAGGCAAACGCATCTTTAAAATGAGCCCGATTCATCATCACTTCGAGCTGTGCGGCTGGCCCGAAGAAAAGGTCGTGATCAGATTCTGGATCATGGGAATCATGCTGGCCATGGTCGGACTGACCCTCTTTGCCGCCCGGCTCGTCGCTGTCTGAAAAAAATCGGGCATAAAAAAAGCTCCCCGGCTTAAGGAGCCGGGGCGAAGCAATTGGGATGTTATGAACAAAACAACTAATCAGCGATAGTAAATTGAGAGCTGAATACCGGTAATGCGTATGTCAACAAAGTCGAAGTTACGACTTGCGAGGAAATACAAGCTACTTGGATTGCTTCTGATCAGCTCAGTTACATCAACGGTATATGGATTGCCCGGGGCCGGGAGGGCAAAAAAGTCACCGAGAAAACTTCCGGGATTTGCATTATTACCAGCCCACCAGGTGCCAAGATCGTTCTCGGCACTGACCTGCTGAGTTGTGGCAAGATAGTTTGAACATCTGGCAGAACCACCAGAGTTGTATTCCACCACAAACTTAACCTCGGCTCTGGTAAATGCCAGACTGACGAAGTCAATTTTAACCGGCGTTTCGAGCGCCACTTCAGCATATTCGGCCTGAGCATCGGCGAACGGATAGAGAGTAGCAAACCAGCCCGTGGAAGAAACGGCGCTGTGAATTTCGGCCGGATTCAGCTGAATGACCGTCGAGGCAACCTGACCGGCGAGAACTTCGAGGGGGAAAGAATGGTCGAGGTAATCCGGGTGACTGGTTCTGAGGTTATAAGCCCCGGCCGGCAGCTGAGCAAAGCTGAACGCGCCATTTGCGTCGGTAACCGCAGACAGATCTGTGCCATCGAGAGAAACGGTCACGCCAGAAAGTTTGGCGGCATTGACAAAGTTTTCGATACTGCCGGCGATATCGCCATCAGTAACTTCTGTGACCGGCACGGGAATAAGATCTGAACTAATCTTCACGACCGGGATCATCATAAAGAAAGGCTTTTTGCCAATCTGCCATTTAACCATGCGGTGGAGAAATTTAACTTTGAGGTTGGTCGAGTAGCCGTCTTTAAGCTCGAACTTGCCGACAAAACGGATTTTTCTGGAGGGGATAAGGACGGGGTAAGAGTTACCATCGATAACGATCTCAGCATTTTTAACCGAGAATTCCATGTAGTTATAGGAACCCTGCGCCAGTTCCTGCTCGGCGAGGATTTCAGAAAGAGTTGCGGCGGAGAGCAGAGGAACTTTGCGGGCAGGCACAGAAATATTGGTTTTCTTGCCATTTACAGACTTGACCATCATCTTTTCAAAGGTTATAAGTATATTGTCTGTCACGTCGGCAGACATCAGAGAAATGCGCAGGCGGGATGCCGCCTTACTGATTCCTTCCTTGAAACTATGGCCGACCTTGTGCGAGCTCTTGGCAAAGGTATACTTACGTTCTGTCGGCTTGGCATACGAGCTGGCCATCACCATGGGTTTGACTGAACTCAAAGCCTGCGCCGTCGGCTGAGAGTTAGCGATAGAAGTATCACCCACAGGGTTTTTCGATCCGGACATGAAGAAACAGCCGGTAAGCAGGGGTATTAAAAGACCTATGGTTAAGGCCAGTATGATTTTCCGGTTCATAACATTCCTCCTGTCAGGTCGACAAAAAATAGAACGGCGCTGTTAATAAGGCAAGCAAATTTTGTACCCGATCAAAGCACCACTATCCGATAGACCGGCTGAGAACAGCAGTTGCCCGAAACCACAGGCATCTCTGCCAAAAAATCTCAGTCACAAGAAACAACGAATAGTAGGGATTTTTTCCCTGGTCGCCATTTTCTTTATGGGGATTTTTTACACACCCCCTCTGATTGCTGTCACAGAATCTCTCTCAGTATCAGTAAGCAATATCTATAACGCGAGCTTCTCTTTCAATCTGGCCCCGTTTGTCAGCCGCAGGCATATTGTTCCGGACCGCGTTTTTTTCAACGCTTCCGGTACACCGCAGGAATTCCCGACCTCGACCACCCCGCAGAGCTTTACACAATGGCATATGATCTACCATCCCTCGACCTGGGAGGATACATGGAAATCGGCGGATTTATCCGCTACACCAAATTTTGGATTCCCTCAAATATTACAACTCCCACAGAATTTGTCTGCCAGCCTCCCGGCACAAACTGTTCTGCTTGCAACAATTAACATAACCGCGCCCTCCGGGTATGAGATTTTGCTCAATGCCTATACAAGCGAAAGTTCTCTTCTCACCTCCTCTCCGGCCGGGTTTCCTTTGTCTGTTGCGGTTCCTGGCATCTTAAAACCTTTTACAATGCTTTTCTGCAACGGTCTGCTACATTTTTTCTATATTAATGCTTCGGACAACAGGATTCACTACAAAACTTACAACGGAAGCACTTTCAGCGAAAAGATTTTTTCAAATACAGATCTGAATACCATCGCCGGCATGTCCGGCTGCACGTTTAAATACAGTGGCGAGAATCATATCGCCATTACCTACGCAAGATCACCTTCAGAAATTGCGATTGTAACCTTCAAGCCAGGCGATTTTCCGGATACCGCAACCCAGACCCTTACAATCGGCACTTTCGATTCCCCCTCGGTTCCGATTGCATTTAATCCGCGAAGCAATGAGTTTTTATTATCCTGGCAAAACCTTGAAACTGCATATTACAGAACAGGAATCATGCCTTCCCCAGGCAATTTCAGCTTTGGGGCCGTCAATTCATTTGGAAGTAATTTTGAGAAGACTTACGGCAACAGCATCGTAAGCCTGAACAATTTTGAAAACAGTCTTGTGCTGCCTTCAAAAGCCGCAGCCAATAAAATGAGCAGCTATTTCCTGCATGGGTCCAATCCTCCGACTCTGGCGAAAGACTTTACAACCACTGGTTACACGGCCCAGTTTCCCTACTTCAGCGACGGAACGCATTATCTCGGCCTGCTCAGGCTGACCGGCTTCAAAACCTTTAATCTGCACCGCAGGCCGCTGCCGTTTCCGACCGACAACTGGTGGCAGATAGACAACAAAACGCTTCACATCGAGGGCCCGCCGCAGCTGAATTCGCAGGTCACGATTGAAGTGGATTTTGCGAATGTCAACGCCGCTGAATCTACTGCAAAAACTGTAAACGCCGGAACAGTAGGCGGCTTCAGGTCTCTGACCAGCGGTTATCGAGTTCTCAGAGATACTTCAAATCAGTTCAGAATCAAGTTCGACAAAAACATGCGGGTTGCGAGTTATGCTGAGATAATTGGCACCAATACTCCGATCAGACTGCTCGATGCGGCCAATAACCCGGTGGGCATCGTTCCTGACGGCGGCACCAATAACGAGATATACTTCAAACCTTCAGCCAATCTTGATTTCAACGCCACATACACCATAACGATCGCCAGTGATGTCATCGATGCCAACGGGTCGCAGATCTACGAAGACCGGCAGATCAGTTTCGTTACGCAAACCACCTCAAGTCAGGTCACCACAGACGAAGTCGCCAGCATCTCGCTCTACACCAGCTCATCTTATGACGACGCCAGTCGTCTGAACAGCGGCGATGAGATCAATGCCAGCGCCACCATCTACATTGCGGTCGAAACTGCAGTCGACCCGGCGTTCAACACAATAGACACAACCACGACCAGTGTTTATCTGAATGGCTCAGCCACGCCTCAGGGCACCGTAACTCTTACGGAAACCGCCGCAAATTCAAAGACATTTCGTGGCAGCTATACAGTTTCGACACCGACCGGCGGCAACCATGTCTTTCGTTTTCAGACAATAAGAAACGATGTCTATCTTGATCTGAGCTGCGGTTTTCCGACCATCAGCTCGGTTTCTCCCGCTGCGGCAGCGATTGGAACGCTTATCAACAGCCAGCCCCAGATCGTTTTCTCTGAAAATATCAAGAGCAGCACAGTCAATGCCAGCAATATAAAACTGACAAGATCGGGAACTCTGGCCGGATACAGTGTCAGCGGCTCAGGCAACAGCATCACCATCGACCCGGACGACACAATCGAGGGTCTGCTGCGCACCGAAACGCAGTATCAGATCGAAGCTGGTTACGGCATCACCGATCTGGCAGGAAACCCGTTTGTCAACGTGCCCGCAACCTTCACCAGCACCTTCACGACACAGGCTTCACAAACCCAGCCAATTTCGGTCAACACCGTCAAACTCTACTCCGACGCGGGCTTAACCAGTCAATTAGCAGCAGATGCCGATTATTACGGCACCGGCACCGTTTATATCAAATTTGAAGCATCAGACGGACAGGCGCTGACCCGCGACAGCACGACCGCCACGCTCTCGACTGGCCAGACGGCGATTCTCACCGAAACTGCTTCAAGCACCGGTATTTTTGTCGGGCAAAGCAGTTTTTCAGGGCTGGCGCACAATTTTCAACTGAAAGTCTCATCGACAGTAACGCCTTCGGCAAGCGCATCGCTGCGAATCACCTGGCCAGGCCTGACTCCGCTGGCGCCGGCTTCAGCCGCAATCAATGTTCCGCTCGATTCAACCCTGCGCATTCAGGCTGACGAAGCATTGAACAGCGCTCTGGTTACTACCGGCAACATCATTACCAGGCAGAATGGCAGCGTTGTGGCAACCAATGTCAGCTATAACAGCGTTCTCAGAGAAATAAGCATCGTGCCAACGGCGCTGTTCGAAAGCGATAAAATCTATACCGTCGAAGTGCGCAATCAGACCGACCTTTTTGGCAACCCGCAGAGATCGGCTCTGCTCTACTCTTTCACCACTGAAGACAAGATTTCGCCGACACTCACATCGTTCTACCCGGCAAATGCCGCTACCGGTGTCACTATCGATCAGCAGCCATTTTTCATATTTTCCAAAAACATTCTTGCGGCGTCGGTTAATAAGGCCTCGGTTAAACTTACACGGGGCGGGGTTCTGGCCAGTTACACACTATCGGTCAGCAGCAACCGTATCACCATCGACCCCGATGACGCCGCCGACGGCCTGCTAAAAACCGAAACAACCTACAGTATCGAACTCAACAATGGCATAACCGACCTGGTTGGCAATCCCTTTTCCAACGTACCGGCGGTTTTCACCAGCACTTTTACCACGCAGGCCTCGCAGACCCAGCCAATCCTGGTAAGCAGCGTCTCTCTTTACTCAGATGCCGGGTTCAGCAGTCTGTTGTCGTCGGATGCCGATTATTACAACACCGGCACAGTTTATATCAGATTCGTCGCCCAGGACGGGCAGCCACTGACCCGCGACAGCACGACCGCCACAATCTCGACGGGCCAGACCGCCGTTCTCACCGAAACAGCTTCAAGCACCGGCATCTTTGTCGGACAAACCAGCTTTTCTGGCCTTACACACAATTTTCAGCTGAAAGTTGCCTCGACAGTAACGCCGGCGGCGAGCGCCGCGCTGAAAATCACCTGGCCAGGGCTGACACCGTCGGCACCGGCTTCGGGCGCGATCAACGTTCCGTTGAATTCAGCCCTGCGCATTCAGGCAGATGAAGCATTGAACAGCGCTCTGGTTACTACCGGCAACATCATTACCAGGCAGAATGGCAGCGTTGTGGCAACCAATGTCAGCTATAACAGCGTTCTCAGAGAAATAAGCATCGTGCCGACGGCTCTGCTCGAAAGTGAAAAGGCCTATACCGTCGAAGTTCGAAATCAGGCCGACCTTTTTGGCAACCCGCAGCGATCACTTCTGGTCTACTCATTCGTCACCGAAGACAAGACGCCACCGACGCTCGTTTCTTTCTACCCGGCAAATGCGGCTGCCGGGATCACCATCGATCAGCAGCCATACTTCACGTTTTCAGAAAACATACTTGCGGCGTCGGTCAACAAAACCTCGGTTAAACTGACCCGCGGCGGTGTTTTAGCCAGCTACACGTTTGTGGTCAGCGGCAATCGCATCACCATCGACCCGGACGATTCGCCTGACAGCTGGCTGAAAACCGCAACCAGCTACAGTATCGAACTAAACAACGGCGTGACGGATATGGCAGGAAACGGCCTGGCCAATGTTCCGGAGCCTTTTCAGACGAGCTTTTCAACGCAGCCCACGATAACACTTCCGACAGATCTGGCCAATATAAGCCTTTACAAAGATCCGCTGCTGATCACCAGCTGGGGCATGGCAGAAAAAATACCGGCCTCAGCAACGGTTCACATCAAACTGACCGGAACCGACGGAGCCACCCAGACACGCGACCTGGCCTCAGTAACCCTCAAAACCGGCTGGGGCAGCAACTATGAATTTGCGGTGCAGGAATCAGCGTCGAATTCAAGCGGCATATATATCGGCAGCTTTTCTTTCAACTCTATTCCGCTCTATGGTGTCCCGACTCCGTTGCCGACAGCCAGCAGTGGCAATCTGAACTTTCTGGCAACACAAAAACCGGTAACAGCTGCTACACTGTCTGTAGCTTTCCCCGAGCTTTATGGCTCTGAGACCACTGTCACCACAACGTCAGGAACAGCAACCGCCTCAGGAACCACGAATGTCCGCGTCGACTCGGCCATCAATCTGAGCTTTTCCGAGCCTCTCGCCAACGCAGGCAGCAATGCAGCATTGAACCTCAGTTCAGGCGGCATGACGGTTCCGGTTGCGAGAAGCCTTTCAGCTGACGGGAAACAGATCACTCTGACTCCGGCCGCACCGCTGCCTTTTGGCTCAGAATTTCTGGTTTCGGCAATTTATTCTGACTCCGGTCTGAAATCGACGCTCGGCAATCCCCTGTTCAGACCTTTCACGTTCAAATTTACAACCCAGGCAGCCCAGGCACAGCCCACCAGTGTAAGCAGCATAAATCTCTACCCGACCGCAGACATGTCGCCATTGAGCCTGTATGTGACCGATCAGGATTTTAACGCCACCGGAACCATCTATATTGAAGCAATAGGGGCAGACAGCTCCGCCAATACTGTCGATAAGACCTCAGTAACCGTTTCAACCGGTCAGACGATCGTTCTTACAGAAACGACCGACAGTTCAGGCATTTTTCAAGGCTCGCTGGCATACAGCAATCTTTCAGACGGTTTTGTCATGCGTGTGACCTCTCTGGTTTCGCCTGAAGCAAGCCAGAGTCTGGCCCTTTCGTTTCCGAAGCTGACCCCCTCATTGCCGGCTTCTGGAGCAACCGGAGTTTCATTTGCCACGCCGGTCAGGATTCAGGCCAGCGAGGAACTGGACAGCACAACAGTGAACAGCGGCAATGTCAGGTTGTTACAGGGCGGAAACGCAATAGCAGGAACAGTATCGTATCTCGGCGCCCAGCGCCTGATAGAGTTCACGCCAGTCCAGAACCTGGAGTTCAGCAAAACTTACCTGCTGCAAATCAGCAACATCAGAGATCTGGTCGGGAATCCTGTATTAATACCATTCGCCATGAGCTTCACGACACAGTCGACTTCGGTGCCGCCAACCAGCGTCAACACCATAAAAATCTTTTCAGACAGCGCCTATCAGAACCAGCTGGCTGAAGGTTCTCTGGTCGCTCCAGCCGCGGATGTATTCATTGAAGTCACAGCCGGAGATCTTTCGGCCACAACGATCGATACAACAGAAATTTTGATGACTACCGATATTTCAGCCAATTCTCGAACGACAACGCTTCTGGAAACTGCGGTTAATTCAGGCATTTTTCAGGGCATGGTAACAGTTTTTAGCGACGAAGATGCCACTCTGACTTTCTCTTCAACCACCACCCCGGCAGTCAGGGCAACACTTAAAACCCTTAAAATGCCGAAATTCACCAGTCTGACCCCGGCATCAGGCACGACCAATCTCTTTCTCGACAGTGTTTTTTCGATCGAAGGCAGCAAGCCATTCGACGCGGCAACCATAAACAAAAGCAATATCATTCTTGCCGGCAGTTCGGGCCCGGCATCATTTTCAATAACGCAGCCAGCACCGAACAGGCTTTCTCTGAAAACTTCTCTCAGCATCTCTGCGGAGCTTTTTCTCAGACTCACTTCGGCAATCAAAGATACCGATGGGCTGCCCTACCCGGAATTAATCGCCAGCTATTCAACGCTCACTCCCACCATCAAAGAGCTCAGGCTGTATGACGACGCTGCCATGACGCAGCCACTCGCAGATCTGGCCGAAGTTGAAATGGGCAAAACCATTTATCTCAGTATCATTGCGTCGAATGCCTATTTGAATGAGCCCGAAACGGCAACCGCAACCTGGTCAGACGAAACTGCCACTTTTTCGATTTCTCTGACAGAAGCTTCTCCTGGCGAATTCAACGGTTCGCTGCCGGTGCCGCAATCACCGGAAAAACTGCTGACTGTGGCCCCTGAGTCCCGGCCAGACCTGATCAGATATCTCAGAATAACCCTCGGCTTCGCTCTTGAATCTTTCTCTCCGGCCAGCGGAGCAGTTAACGTGCCGGCCGATGTCTGGCCCAGCTGGAATTTCACGCGTCCAGTGGAACCGGCGGATCTTTCAGCAGGCAATTTCAGTCTGATCAGGGTCAGTGATAATACAACTGTTCCGGTAACCATACGCCGCAGCCTCAGTGGCATGCAGGTTAGACTTGAGCCGGCTGGTGTACTGCCACTTCTGACAGTTTTTGAAATGCGCCTGAACGGATCAGTACGCGACACATCTGGCAACGCTCTTGGATCCTCTCTCGCAACCAGATTTTCAACCCAACCGCCGCCGCCGCCGCCGACAGAGATCATAAGTCTGCGCAACTATGAGACTTCGGCTTATGCGACCCCGACCCTGGCGGTAGCCAATGACGACAGTCTCTACCTCGAAATGGTCGCCAGAGACACATCTTTTTCGACCTACGAAACTGCCCGTGTCAGAGTCGAGTCTTCTGACAGCAGCCTCGACGGCCTGGAGCTGACCCTGGTCGAAATCGCACCGCCTTCGGGCGTATATCGCCTGGCCCTGCCAATCAATCTGCCAGTGGGTACAACGATCAAGATTCAATCTCAGGCCAGCCCCGGCATGGTTATCAATCTGACCGCATACCTGCGGACCAGGCTGCTCGGCATTTCTCCGGCTTCAGGCAGCACCGGCCTCTATCTTGACCAGCCATTCAGCTTTAATTTCAGCGGAGCAATTACCAGCAGCACGCTTGCCGGCGGCATTCAGATTTTCTCGGCCGGCGGGCAGCAGATTCCGGCAGATTTTTCGGTCTCTAATACCGGAAAAACCGTGACTTTCACCCCCCAGACAGCCTTTGTCACCGGCAGCAGCCATCAGATAATTATCAACACCAGTCTGCGTGACGCCAACGGGCTGTTTTTACTGCCCGAAACGGCTTTATTCAGCACCAGAAGTGAAACTTCCGCAAGTTTTGAGCTGTTAACCGGCCTGGCGCCTCTGGCCGGCCAGAGGGTTTCACTGACCGGTGAAGCGGTGAGGGGTGCGATAGGCATTCTCGCCAGTACCACCGAGATGTTTGCCAATGCCTCGGATACCAGAGTTTTCAGATTTTCTGCCGGCAGTCAGGTTCTTGACGTAATTCTTCAGGAAACCACGCCCGGCAGCTTTGCAGGCAACTCTGATCTGGCCGCCTTTTCCGGGTCCTCACTGCAGGGCAGTCTGCTGTTCGCCGGTAATCCGACAACCAGTTTCGCACTGGCATCAGAGCCTGAAATCGTCACGGTTACACCTGCTTCCGGCAGCAGCGGCGTTGACGAAGTCGTACAACCCGCAGCGACATTTTCACGGAAAATGGCCTACGACAGTGGCGATGGAGCCCTGCGCATCGAAAGCGCGGCCGGAACCATCAATACGGTTCAGCACGGCCCGGCAACTGATTCAACGACTCTGAACTGGCGTCTGACTGCACCTTTACCGGTTGAAGCCAGCTGCACTTTAAGGCTCAGCGGCCTGACCGATTACCTTGGGCAGCCTCTGGCCGACTATCAGCATACTTTCTTAACCGGTGGGCGCCAGGGTATCAATCTTTACAGCGAAAATAGTTTTGCCCAGCTGATAACTTCAGAGACCATAAATCTGCCGATTATTTTCTGTGAAATTGCGGCTTCCGGCACGCTCTACCTGAGCGATCGCAGTTTCTTTCTCGAAGCAAAGCGCGGCACCAGAGCAACCGAAACCATCAGACTCCCGGTTGAACCGGCATCGACAACCAGCGGGCTTTATCGCTGCAGCCTGGCCATCTCAGAGAGTCGCGCGGTTCCTCAGCACAGCCTGCAGCTGTTTCCCGGCGAGTGGCTTGAAATAACCTCTCCTGAGCTTACTTCAGACAAAAAGCTGCTTTATTACCGCAATGCCGGTAGCACCACACCGACGCAGATCAACGATCTGAGATTCTTTGCCGACCGCCATTACGCCCGCAGGATTTACGACAAGCTAGAGAGCCCGGCCCTTTTTATCGAAATCGACGCCGAAGATCAGAACTGGTTCACGGTCGACAAAACCGCGGTAAAAGTCACCTCTGACGCCGACCCGGTCGGCTTCGACCTTAACCTTGTCGAAACTGCGGCGCATTCTAACATTTTCCGGGCGGCGATCAGGCTGAACAGTCTGCGCAGTGATCCGGCGGCCGGTAATCTTAAAGTTGCCCCCGGCCAGCGCATTCAGGTTGTTTCACTTGCCGACAGTTCGGTGCAGAGCAGCATAAGATATGTTCCTGAAAACAGCATCAAAAACATCGCGGTTTACCCGAGCCCGGCGCGCGGCGATACGGTCACTTTCAGGTTTTATCTGAATTTTGCCAGCGACGTGCACCTTGAGATTTACGACACCGCCGGTGACAAGATCAAAGGCTTTGTCATCAGGGCCAGAGAGGGTGACAATGACTTTCGCTGGCGGCTGCCTTCGCACCTTGCCAACGGCGTTTATTTTTACCGTATGGAAATCGACAAGGACCCGCAGACGCCGGCCGGCAAGCGCAAGGGACGTGGCAAGTTTGCGGTTTTGCGATGATTCTGCTATTATCTTTTCAGACAATTCAACATTTAAGGAGACCGATATGAAGGGTGGACTCAATATGCAGGGCCTGATGCGCCAGGCTCAGAAAATGCAGGAAAAAATCCAGAAAGCTCAGGATGAGCTCAAGGATAAAACCATCGAGGCAACTGTCGGTGGCGGCATTATCAAAGTCGTTTTCAATGGCGCCCAGGAAATGGTGAAAATCGAGATCAATAAAGAAGCCGTTGACCCTGACGACGTTGAAACCCTTCAGGATCTGGTGCTTTCAGCCGTTAACGCCGGCCTTGCCAAGTCAAAAGAAATGGTTCAGAACGAAATGGGCCAGATTACCGGCGGCATGAATATTCCGGGGATGTTCTGATTCGGCTTACAGGCGCAAAATACCAGAAAAGCTTTCGCAGCTGCGAAAGCTTTTTTTATTTAACCTTGTTGATGAAACAGCTGCCAAAGGTTTCGGTCTGGCGGTAGCCTCTCAGACCGCGGGCGCCCTGCCTGACCCGCCCGATTTCGAGTTTGAGGTCCTCACGCAGCTTAGACAGGTCTGTTTCAACGCGGACATCAGATTCGACGAGTTCGCGCAGTGCATCTTTGACCGCATCGCAATCATTGCCCAGTTCAGGCAAAAGGATCGACACAGCGAGAATAGCCTCTGTCAGGTTGCCACACGGGAAACCATGCCCCTGAAAATTCTGATTCAGCGTGGCTATAAGGTCGGCACCAAGCACGTCGAGGTCTTCGACAACGAGATTACGCTGCTCGATTAGATTACGAAACCCATCGACACCTGAAACCTGGAAATTGAAAGCGTTATTACCGTCTGCGAGAGCCCGATATGCCTGGGTGATGGCTTTCAGTTTTTCGCTGATCTGTATTTTCATTGCTATGGTCATTTCTTTTCTGCGGTTGGAATCTTGCCAAGAATTTTATCGAGTTCGTCGAACAGTGATTGAGAGAAGAGAATAGTTTCCTTGTGTTCGGCAAACACAGCATTACCACCGCGGTCGACACCACGATAGGTTTCGATGATCGAGACGCCGGTCCAGCCAAGTTTCTGCACTGCAATCAGAAATTCGATCGGCCAGAAAAAGCCTTTAAAGCCATTTGGGCTACGTGGCATGGTCTTGTCGCCAATCATCAGAAAAATCGGGAAATCCTTTTCCTCGTAAGCACCGTAGAACCAGTTGGCGTGGTCCCAGGCGAGGAATGAATCCTTACGGTTGATCGAGAAGGAGCGCTTGGCCCTCTCGGTAAAATTCATACTGCCGACGATGATATCGGCGCCATCGGTTGTTGCGAGCTTCTGCTCGATTGTGTTGATGGTAAACGGAATGCCGCGTTTTTCGAAGGCAATGGTTTCGAGCTTGAAAATGGAGTTGAATTTATCGATGACCAGCGGGTGGCTTTTGAAGCCGAGCGCCATCTTGATCTGGCCTTCGAGTCTTTCGTAGTCATCCTGAAGAGCCTGACAAAGCATCTGAAGGCTTTCCATCTTTTCGCTGTCGGGCCTTACTTTGGTAGATTCGATTTTCAGGCGCTGGCGGGTTTCGACCAGCTCGGCGCGCTGCTTTTTAAGAAGAACCTGTTCTTCGCTGAGCGTGCGTTTCTTGAAACCGCGTCTGGCAATCTGAACGCCGCGGATTTCGCCGGCGATGGAGCTCATGCCGAGACCGGCGCGACCCTGTCTGGTGACTTCAAGCAATCTTTCAAGCTCGCCCTGAACCATTTCAGCCGTCGGGTAACGCTGTTGCGGATCGCGTGAAAGCAGCTTGAGAACGATCTGCTCAAGCTTCTGCGGAATCGCCGGGTTCAGCTGGCGGGGCGGCGGAAAATTCCATTTCGTCTGTTCGATAAATACCTGCATCGCCCTCTTGCCCTTGAATGGCAGGTGGCCGGTAAGTTTTTCGTACATCACGACGCCGTATGAAAAAAGGTCGGAGAGATGGTCGACCGGCTTGTTGGTCAGCTGTTCGGGGCTGGCATAGGCAACGGTAAACATGCCATCGGCACTCATATTCAGATCATCGTCGCGACTGGTGAACTTGGCGATACCGAAGTCGATCAGGCAGGGCTGGTATTCGCTGCCGCGCAAAATGATGTTATGGGGTTTGATGTCGCGATGCACCAGCCCTTTTTTGTGAACATAGCTGAGGGCGTCCATGCAGCCGATGAAGACCGTCAGGTATTCTTCCATGGATGGCAGACTCTGCTTGACCCCGATAGTGGTCATCGAATTGCCGAGCGGAAAACTGTCGAGCGACAGGCCCTTGACGTAATCCATGATCAGGTAATGAAACTCGTTCTGGCAGCCCTGATCGACGAATTTTACGATATTGGGATGGCTGAGATTTTTGAGAATATCCCCTTCCTGTTTAAACTGGACCAGGACCTGGGGGATTTTGGCAACTTCGGGGTCGAGAAGTTTAACGGCCACCATCTTGTCAGTATCAAGCTGGAAACCAATATAAACCGAACCCATACCACCGCAACCGATAAGGTCAAGCAGGTGATAATTCGTTAATTCTGGAGGATTAACGATGGGCATAGGGACCTTTCAGTAATGTGATTCATTTGCCCTGAGAAGCGAGGAAATCAATGCGTTCCTGTGCGTTTTTGGCAATCTTCGAATTGGGCTTGATTCTGATGACTTCGCTCCAAGCTTTTTTAGCTTCGGCCATCATCTGCTTTTTAAAATAGCTGTTAGCAAGGTAATAGTGCTGATTTTCGTTGTCAGGTTTTATCGACAGAGCGCGCTTGTAAGTAGCGATGGCCTTGTCGATATCGTTGTTGCTGTAATACATGAATGCAAGCCAGTCAAGCAGGTCGACGTTGTTCGGGTCGCCTTCAAGAAGCTTTTCGACTTCGTTGATGCCTTCACCGGTACCGGCGGTGTATTTGGTCAGCAGTTCAGCCTCTTCGGCCTTCATGTTGTTCTGCAGGTCGTCACCTGAGAGAACCTGTTTGAACCTCTTGTGGGTGAGGTCTTTCTTTTCTTCTTCTGGTTGAGACTTTTTGGGCGGCTCCACCGGCTTTTCTTTGCCGCTGAGCACAAAAACAATTATTGCGATCAATACTACGATGGCGATACCGATTAAGAGTAGCGTTCCGTCCATTTGAAAGTTGACCTCCAGATTTCACTAACTATATATACTTTAAAATCAGAATAATTACCACAGTTTTCTACACAGAACCCGCGTTTCCGTAACTTAACAGCAATTTGGCAAGCCGGGCAAACGAAAACAGCCCGGGGAAAGCCACCGGCAATTCTTCAATCTGCGCGACGACGACAGTTGAGTTATCCTTACCACCAGCCTGATTGGCAGCTTCGATCAGCTTCTTGGCCGCACGCGAAGGCACGGTATTCCGCAACAGCTCTTCAATCTGGAAATCTTCAACCATACCGCTCAAACCATCTGAGCATAACAATAATACGTCTGAAGACTTGAGTTCTGTTTCAAAAATATCGGGCACAACGAACTGCCTGGTACCCATTACCCGGCTGAGAATATGCCTGGTCGGGTGAACCCTCGCGGCTTCAGGGGTAAGTTTGCCCATTCTGACCTGCTCACCGACCAGGGAATGATCGTTCGTGAGCTGTTCGAGCTTTCCGCCGCGCAGACGATAGAGCCTTGAGTCGCCGATATGGCCGACAATTGCCCGCGCACCCTTTATAACCATCATGGTCATGGTGGTACCCATGCCTCTGGTATCAGGGTTTTCCTGGGCATGGTTCCAGACAGCGGCGTTGACAGAGGCAAACATTTCTTCGATCAGCTGCGGCGCAAAATCTTCGAAACTGTTGTTTTCGAACCATTCAGCAATAGCCCTGACCGCGAGACCCGAGGCCACCTCGCCGGCGTTCTGGCCACCCATGCCGTCGGCAACTGCGAGCAGGCAGGCGCCTTTCCTGATGGCCAGACTGCTCCATGGCGGAATAACCAGGCATGAATCTTCGTTATTATGCCTGACCATACCGGTATGCGTTAAGCTCGATATTAACAAGGTCTCTCTACTTACCTCTAAATTTGAGAACAAGCCGAAAATATATTTCAATACAAAAGATTGTCAAGTGCAATAGTAAACAGGCGAAAAAAAAGACCCGGCAGAACCGGGTCATTTTTTAAGAAAAAATAGATTATTTTTTCTTTTTAGCAACGGTGCCGTTAACCAGATCTTTCAGTTCTTTGCCGGGGATGAACTTGGCAACTTTTTTGGCTGCGATCTTGATGGGCTTTTTGGTCTGGGGATTGACACCTTTGCGAGCTTCGCGCTTAACGGTAGCAAATGAACCAAAGCCGATGAGCTGAACTTTGTCGCCCTTTTTCAGGCCGGCCTTTACGGCGTCAACAAATGCTTCAAGTACTGACTGGGCGTTGGCGTTGGTTACGTCTGCTTTTTTGGCGATAGCTTTTACGAGTTCTGATTTATTCACGGAAACCCTCCTGGTAAATTTGGTCAAAGGTGATTATACATATAACTCCAAAGATGCACAAGTGGGTCAACTACTAAAATTCATATTTTGCGAAACCGACCTGCATTCTTCTCAAAAACTTCTCAGTGTTGATGCTGGTTTTCGGCTATTTTTTCCGCGAAAAAATTTTTTACTTTTTCTTTCGAGCCGGCAGTCGGAATCGCCGGACCGGTCATTTTTTTTAATGTGAATCGATGCTCAACCCCATAGCCTTAAGCTCGCTCACCAGCGATTCTGCCATGCGTTCAGCAAGGGCATCGATCTGCTGCCGTGAAAGATGGTTGATGCGATAGTAATTCTGAATACAACTATCTTTTTCGAGCCTGTCTAGAAAACCATGAATATCTATCGCCCGGGCGATATCGGATGAATTCATCTGCCGTGTCTCCTGCTTTTTTATCAGGGCTTTTTATAACACAAGCACAGCGATATGCGCAAAGCCTCTAAAACAAAGAAGCGAAGCAGAAAACAGGAAGGCGTGGCCGGCAACTCTGCGTGGCTGTAAGGCGAAAAAATTTCAGCGGTCGAAAATAATGAGCTGCATCATTTTCAGCTGAATGACATCGCAGATTGAGAAACCGGCGGCAAAACCCAGCTCTTTGATTTTTTCGAGCGGCATGCGGTGATCGAGGGGCGGCCCCACCGGCTGTTCGACGCAGGGCCATTCAAGAATCGCAAGCCGTTTCGCCGTGACCCTGAAGGCTTCGCGCAGGGATTTTTCAGCATCGTCGGTTTCGTGCAGCACGTGACCCATGAACACAAGGTCACAGCTTTTATCAGCAAACGGCAGTTGCTCGGCGGGCGCTTCGATAAATTCGGCATCAGGCACCAGCTCGCGGGCAACCTTCAGGAACTCAGGGTTACAGTCGACGGCGCGAACGTTCACCCCTCGCTGCAGCAGAGCTTCGGCAAAAACTCCGGTGCCGGTGCCGACATCGACGGCATTAATAACTTCGATGCCGGCCAGGCTGTAAGCCATGACGCGATCGATCTGCAGGCGCTCAAGGCGCTCAGGATTGCGAAGTTTGGTAATCAGACCATTGAATCGGCGTTCATTCATTGCAGATTCAACCCCCTGATTTTGGCTCAGATGGCGGTTCTATCTTCTGCTGGTCTTTTGCCGCCTTTTGTTCAGCGACAGCGACCTGAGCCGCGACTCTTCTCATCGTCTCTTCGGCTTCCTGTTCAGCTTTAACCTGGCGCTCGCCTTCTTCTTCGGATGCCATTTTCTGCACCAGCCATTCTCCGCCAATTGCCTTGGCGATTTCTATCGAATGCAGATTGATACGCTTAAAGCACTGCAGAAGATCCATGTGCAGAGTCGAAGTTTCGATGGACTGAACCTTGTGCTGGAAAACGCGGCGCATGTGGGCAGTGCGCAGGCGCTTGATCAGCACTTCAAAGGTTCGTTCAGATTTGAGAACCCGTTCGGCGGTTTCCAGATTGTTGGTGGCGAAAGCGTTGATGATCAGCATGAAGTTCTCGTTGACGCGGTCGAACATGTTGAGCAGCTCGCGGAAGCCTTCTTCTGAGAATCTGATTTCTTCGCGGGCCTTGGCTCTGGCAAAGGGCACGATGATCTTGTGAATCAGGTCACCCTGCCCTTCGAGATCATTTATGATCGCCATGTATTTCATCATCGTCGAGGTCTGGTTTTCGGTCAGCGACTCTTCAGACAGGCTTGAGAGATACTTGGTAATTTCGTATTGAGCGGTGTCTACCTTCTCTTCACGCACGCCGACTTCCTTGATCGTGTCTTCACGGCCGTAAGAGATCATTTCGGGAACCTTTTCCATCATGTATTCGACATGGCCGGCCATGCGCGAAATTTCGCGAGCGACGTTGCCGAGCGCCAGTTCTGGTGATTTGAGCAGGCTTTCCGAGAGATATTTGGTGTGGACAGAGCGGCCGCTCTCTTCGACCTTTTCTTCTGGAATGATAAGATGGGTCATCCAGACGATACGGTCGTAGAACGGAAACATGACCAGCATCTTGAGAATGGCTGAAACCATGTGAGCGTTGGCCACTTCACGGGCAACAGAAGTTGAGAACGGCGCTGTAAGCCAGTGCACAAAAGCGCTAAAGCTGAGACTTTCATAAAGAAAGGGCAGAAAGACCACTGTTCCGATGAGGTTGTAAAGGATATTCAGCAGCGCGGTTTTCTTGGCGGCGGGTGAAGCGCCGATGGCGGCGATCCAGCCGGTGATACAGGTTCCGGTGTGGGCGCCGAGAATCAGCGGAATCGAGGCGTGCAGGGTAATCAGATTCTGGCTGGCAAAAACGACGACCAGACCGATGGTGGCACCACTGCTCTGGATAAGGGCAGTAAACAGCATCGAGCCAAAAATAGCGGTAATCGGGTAGTCGCTCATGGCGATCAGCATGTCTCTGAAAGCCGGGAAACTGCGCAACGGCGACATTGCCACGCTCATGACCTTCATGCCGTAAAAGATGAAGCCGAAGCCGAGAATGATATCGCCGGCATAGACAACTGTCTTGTTCTTTGAGTATTTGAGCAGAAAGCCAATGCCGATCATCAGAAGGGCAAAATGCGAAATTTCGAAGGCGATCAGCTGAACGGTGATCGTGGTGCCGATGTTGGCGCCGAAGATTACCGACAAGGTCTGGCTGATAGTCATCAAAGAGGCGTTAACGAAACCAACCAGCATAACGGTAGTTGCAGAGCTGCTCTGAGTCACCGCGGTAACCAGAATGCCGGTGAGGACACCCATATAGCGATTATTGGTGAAGGTGCCGAGAATCTCTTTCATTTTCTTTCCGGCAATTTTCTGCAGGCCGTCGGCGCCGAGATTCATGCCGAAAAGAAACATGCCCAGCCCGCCAAACAGGCCGAACATCAGATACATGATCCAGGATTCATCGTTAACGTTTAAGTCTATGTATGAATAGACCGACTGATCGCCTTCAAGCATTGCCAGGATTGAATAGTGCCCGGCGTCGTTCAATTTGCCGGGGTGAAAGGTGGCAACGCCGATCGGGTTGGTGACGACTTTTTTGTCGCTAATCTCGAATTTTTTGGCACCGGAAGGCTTAGATGCAACGATAAAAACGATTTTTGCTCCGACAACGGGTTCGCCGTCGGCGTCAAGCATTTTGAGTTCTACTGGTTTGGCGGTGCCGCCGGCGAGAACCGACTGGTTATTTCCAGCCCCGATTTCGATGCGGGCACGGGTCGGAAGGGTTTCCTGAGCGGTTGTCTGCTGCTGATGCACCGCATCAATCTGACCGGACGCAACAGATTCTGCGCCGATCACGAGCCTGAAGCTCAATAAAACGAGTGCCAAAAGGACAACAACTAAGTAGGGCCGACGTGCAAACATTCCTGTTCCCTCTATTCTGATTTCTGGTAAACCGTTATCGTAACAAAGGTAAACCTTCCGTGTCAAACTTATGAGTCTTCATAAAACTCTTAACGTTCATTTATCGGCGTTTTTCTTTGTTTTCCGAAGGCCCTGCGCGAAGGCATTCAATACACCGTACAGCAACGGATGATAAAAAAAACAACCCACAGCTCAAGTTTGTCATGGGACGGTTTGCGGTGGTAGGCCAGGCGCCTGCGGATAAGATTCCCGCCTGTATCCGTTTCGGGCACAGGCGAGTGAATAAAGGATAAATAAACAATCCAGATACGACAACCGGGCTGACTGAGCCAGGTCTGAACAACTGCACAAATATATGACAACATGGGGGTTATTGTAATAAACTGTCAGGCAGATATGAATGAGGAGCAAGCATGCCCGACAAAAAAAGATTACGGGAAGTAACCTTCTTTTCTCTTTTTCTTCTGCTGCTGATCGGTTTTTTCCTGCTGATCGGCGAAACGGCGGACGCACGGGCCGGCGGCGGGCATAACTATTCGGGTGGTGGCGGTTCAAGCAGCAGCCGGCGCAGCAGTGGCGGCGGCGGTGGCGGCGAGCTCGACCTCATTTTTCTGCTCTTCCGGCTGATCATTCACTATCCGGCGGTGGGGATACCGGTGACGATCGTGGTGGTTTTTGTGGTGGTCAAGGGCTACCACAAAGGTAACGACGCCTGGATCGACCATACCATAATCAAGGGCGTTCGGGTCGCCCCTGACAGTCAGGCCGCAGTGGCTCTGACCGAGCTGAAAAAGCGCGACCCCGACTTTGACGACGGCCTGTTCAGAAAGCGCGCCGAAAAGGCATTTGAAATAATTCAAAAGGCCTGGTCGGACCGCAATCTGACCGATGCGCAGTATTTTCTCTCTGACGGTGTGTTTGAGCAGTTCAGCATTCAGCTCGATGAGATGAAGGAAAAGGGCATCATCGACCACATGGAAGGCCTGAAAATTCTGGGCTCGCGGCCAGTCAAGTTTCAGTCTGACAAAAATTTCGACGTCATTCATCTGCGCATTGACGCTCAGGCAGTAAACTACCGCAAAGACGAAAAAACAGGCCGGGTGCTCAATGGCGCCCGCTCTCCGGAAAATTTTGCCGAGGTCTGGTCATTTCTGCGCAAGCCTGGCGTGCGCACCCTTAAAAAGCCGGGCCTGATCGAAGGACAATGCCCCAACTGCGGGAACCCGATCAAGGTCGGGCGTCTGACAAAATGCGAAGTCTGCAATTCGCTGCTGCGCTCGGGTGAGCATGACTGGGTGCTCGCCGGCATAACCCAGGCCTGTGAATGGTCTGCCAGACCGGATCGTATTATTCC
The DNA here is from genome assembly GCA_024710355.1 of Candidatus Rifleibacteriota bacterium. GTDB lineage: Bacteria > Muiribacteriota > Ozemobacteria > Ozemobacterales > Ozemobacteraceae > Rifleibacterium. The sequence goes on along the minus strand of JANJUX010000028.1, from coordinate 3,761 downwards.
GGGTCTTGGCGATATGGTCGAAGCGGACCCCGGCTTCAACATGCAGCATCTTAAAGACCGGGTTGCCGTGATGTTCTGGCGAAAACTCGAAGCGGAGCGCAAGGGCAATGTGGCGCCGCTGCGCAAAATCGCGCGTAATGAGCTTTGCGACGCACAGCTGCAGTGGTATAAACCAGACAACAGCGGTGCCAGACGTTTTTATACTTCGTGCGCCGTTGGCGCCATCGATCTTCTCGGCATCGAGCAGAAGGAGCCCGACGATCAGACCTACGTAGAAGTAATCTGGAGCGGCCTGCCTTCGATTCTGACGCCGAACAAAAGTATCGAAACGGCCCCGAAACCGATCAATTTCAGGCATGTTTTCGTTCTCGGGCGCAAACACGGGGCTCTGACCAAAGTCACCTCGTCACTGGCCAGCACTCAGTGCCCGTCATGTGGCGCGCCTGAACAGACCGGCACCGCAAATGAATGTCCATACTGCGGAACCGTGATGAACGACGGCAGCAGCGAATGGGTGCTCGAAGCCGTCGTTGACAAAACTGATCCGCAGGTGAGCGCGGTTCTCACAAAAATGAACCAGCTGCGGCAGAACCCGGCAAAGCAGCGGCCGGCTCAGACCCAGCCAGCAACGGTTGCCACGGGCGCTGCGGCGCCATTTTCCCAGTATGGGCTGACCGGCCTAGAACTGGTGAAATGGGCAGCAGCCATGATGCTTGCCGACGGCCAGATCGACCCGAAAGAGCTCGAAATGCTCAACGGCATTGCCCGACAGCGCGATGTTTCCGGCCAGAAGCTGCAGAACATCATAACCGAGCTGAAATCAGCAGACGATCCGGTTGATTTTGTCATGCGCACGAGCACTCTGGCTACGAGCAATGAGCTTCTTGTTCAGCTTGCCAGAGTGGCGCTTTCAGACGGTCGTCTGTCAGACGAAGAGAACGCGATGCTGCAGCGGGTAGGTCAGAGAATCGGCATGCAGCCGGCAGACATCAACATGCTTGTCAGTCGCGAGCGTCGCAATCTGTATCAGGAAGCGAAGACGGCGATTGCACAGGCGAAACACAACAAATGAGTTTGACAATGCTCTCTGCGTGGATATTTTCTGATAAGTTGAACTGATAGAGAAAAACAGAGGAGGCGTAGAATGCAGAATTTCACTTTTCACAATCCCACCAAGATCATTTTCGGCAAAGGCACAATCGGGGCGCTGAAGCGCGAGGTGCCGGCCGGGAAGAAGATCATGCTGATATACGGTGGCGGCAGCATCAAACGCAATGGCACCTATGACGAAATCATGGCGGCGCTCGAAGGGCGCGAGGTTTTTGAGTTTGGCGGCGTCGAACCCAACCCGACCTACGAAACACTGATGAAGTGTGTTGAAGAGGTTAAAAAGAACGGCGTCGATTTTCTGCTTGCAGCCGGTGGCGGCTCGGTAATCGACGGCACCAAGTTTGTGGCGGCGGCCGCACTTTTTGACGGCGACCCCTGGAAAATCCTGCAGACTTACGGTTCATGCGTAAAGGCTGCCCTGCCCTTCGCGTCGGTGCTGACGCTTCCGGCAACCGGTTCTGAAATGAACAGCGGTTCGGTCATCACCAGAGTCTCGATGAAAGCGAAGCTGCCCTTCAACAGCAAGCTGGTTTTTCCGATGTTTTCGGTGCTCGACCCGCTTAAAACCTACACACTGCCGCACAATCAGGTCGCCAATGGCATTATCGACGCGTTCATTCATATCGTCGAGCAGTATCTGACGGCACCGGCGCACGCCAAAGTCCAGGATCGCTTCGCCGAAGGGCTGCTGCTGACGCTGATCGAAGAGGGCCCGCTCGCCCTTAAAGACCCGGAAAATTATGATGTCAGGTCCAATATCATGTGGGCCGCAACCATGGCTCTTAATGGCCTTATTGGGTCCGGAGTTCCGCAGGACTGGTCGACGCACATGATCGGTCATGAATTGACCGCCCTCTATGGGCTCGATCACGCGGTTACGCTTGCTATCGTTCTGCCTGGCAACCTGACACTGCGTAAAGAAGTCAAACGGCAGAAACTGCTGCAGTTTGCCCAGCGCGTCTGGGGTATCAAATCAGGCAATGAAGACCACCAGATCGCTGAAGGCATAAGAATGACCCGCGAATTCTTCGAATCACTCGGCGTCAAGACCAGACTCAGTGATTACAGAATCGATGCCGCCGGCATCGACAAGGTGGTAGCACAGCTTAAATCGCACCAGATGATCAAACTTGGTGAGAATGGCGATGTTACCCCTGATGTCGCAAGACAGATTCTCGAACTCTGCCTGTAATAAAGGAAAAACCTTGCTTCTCATACCAGTAATCACCTCTGACCGTGGATGTTTTGACCATATCGTCGCGCTGCTGCAGCAGAACGGCGAAAATTGCGAAACCCTTCAGCTTGCCGAAACCGGCGAAGCTGAAGAGTTTCTGCGCATTGAAATGCCCGAACTGGCGGTCATCGACTTTGCCGATCCCGGCATTGACAGTGCCAGACTGCTCGCCGCGGTCAGAGGTGATTCCTGGCTTCTCAGTACCGGTCTGATAGGCCTGTGTGACTCTCCGGTCAAATTGCGTGAATCAGGCATTGTTAAAGGGGTGAACACCGTCGCCCTTCTCGACAAGGGGCGTATCAGCCGGCAGTTTCCGCAGGTAATCAACATTATCTGCAATAACCGGCACATGCTGTTTCACCGGGTAATCGGCAACGATTTCGGGGCCGAGATTTCGTCGAGCTTCGAGCTGCGCAACGACCCTCTCGAAGCCGGCGTATTCACCAACCTGATCTGCAACTATCTGTTCAACATGAACTGCATCGATGCCGGCCTGCGCGAACAGCTCAATTTCGTTCTCGTCGAGCTGCTGATCAACGCCATCGAGCACGGCAACTGCGGCATTTCTTATGCAGAAAAGAGCGCCTGGCTCGAAAAGAACAACGACATCTGCGAGCTGATCGACCGCAAGTGTGAAGACCCGGCCATTGCCGCACGAAAAGTATTTCTGCAGTATGCGATCGAACCGTCTGTATCGCGGTTCACGATCACCGATGAGGGTGCCGGTTTCGACTGGCGGGCCCTGAAAACCCCGTCGATCGAGGAGCAGCTCTTGAGCCTGCACGGCCGGGGCGTGGCACTTTCGCGCGAAATGACCACTAATCTCACGTATAATGACCGCGGCAACCAGGTAAGCTTTGAATTCAACCACAAGAGCGGGATCAGTAATATCAGCCCGGCCCTGTTCCAGGACCTGGAAACCGTTGAGTTCAAACCGGGTGAAACGGTTTTTAACGAAGGCGAGCCGAGCAATTATCTCTATTACATCGCCGCGGGCAGCTTTGAGGTGCTGGTTCAGGGTGAACGGGTCTCGACGCTGCGACCCGAAGATATCTTTCTCGGGGAAATGTCGTTTCTGTTGAGCAACCGGCGCAGTGCCACGGTGCGTGCCGTTACCGCGGCCAAAGTGATAAGAGTGTCAAAAAAAGAATTTGTCGAGGGCATCAAAGAAAAGCCGCATTACGCGCTGTTTCTGTCGCGACTGCTGGCCCGCCGCATCGAACGGCTCAATCAGCGGATCGGCACCCACAAGACCTGAGCCACGGATAAACACGGATTTTGGCCAGTAGAGTAGAGGCAGCGTTCATGGCAAAACCATGAACCTGCCCCCCTCGTGAAACCGGACGTGCGGATTTCCCGCATCCGGCTAATCCATTGATGTCGCCGGAGATTACGCAGGCAGTTGTATGATTCTTTC
>JANJUX010000016.1 GCA_024710355.1 Candidatus Rifleibacteriota bacterium | reverse complement strand
TGACGAAAGAATCATACAACTGCCTGCGTAATCTCCGGCGACATCAATGGATTAGCCGGATGCGGGAAATCCGCACGTCCGGTTTCACGAGGGGGGCAGGTTCATGGTTTTGCCATGAACGCTGCCTCTACTCTACTGGCCTGTCTTTATTCGTGTTTATCCTTCTCAGACCTTGAGCTGTGCTTTTAGGCGATCGACCCGGTTCTGCAGTTCTTCAGAATCAGGCTGAAATTTTGGGATGTCGAGATACTGTGAGTAGAGCTGAAAACGCTGAATATCGCGGGCTTCGAGAGCGGTGCTTTCCTGGCCGGCAGCATTTGAGACTGCCAGCGCTGTGCAGTCGAGAATCATCTGTTCTTCGAGTTTGGTTTTCAGTCGGCGAACCTGTTCGATACTTTCTAAAAGTTCGCGGGTCTGTGGCAGCTCGGCAGCCAGTTCTTCGGCAGGCAACGGGTGCGGCGGCAGCTGCTGGTGCCAGAAGAAACGCATTCTGAAAGGCAGCTCGAACGGAACGTGTTCGAAGTTGCCGTAATATGCTTCGGTCAGCGGCCCGTGGGGGCCGAGAAAAGTTTCGTTGACCGCGGCCCGGCGGTCCTGGCTTGAGTTGAAGCCGGTTTCACCAGAGACGTGTCTTTCCATGATCTGCCAGGTCTGGTCGAGGCGCATCATCCAGCGAAAGCGCATGATAATCGCCTCGGCTTCTCTGATCTTGTTGGCGATGGCCACTACCTTTTCCTGGTAGGTGGTTTTCGGGTCGGCAACTATTGCATAAACATTGTTGCGCCAGATGATCGACGAGGTTTCGAGCGACAGCTGGGCAAACTTCTGGATGCGGGCGGTAATGGTTTTGGCTGCCTGCAGAAAACTTTCGGCGGCCGCCTGCATTTCCATCTGCGGGCCTGACCAGTTTTTATCGAAAAATGAATTAAGCACCAGCTGCAGGCTCGAAAACATCTGAGTCAGCTGCTCTTCGATGCGAAAATGCACCGAATAGGGTGACGAACCGCCGCGCATCTGCAGACGGCGCACCAGCAGTGATACCGCCGCCGCCCGGCTGAATTGAACAGCATCGTAGGCGCTGAAGACCATACCGCCCCAGAACAGCATAAAACTGAGCGGAAACAGCACATGCAGCACCATCATGCCGCCGCCAAGCAGCAGAGCAAGAAATGCAACAATGAACAACCAGCTTTGACCAGGGTTGCTGACATATTTGCCGAATTCGACAAGCATATTGCCGGCAAGACTCAGGTTCGGGTTGATGGTCTCGCAGAGATGGTGAAACTTGGCTGGCACCGAGGGCGGGTTCGCCAGATATTCTTTCTCGATCGGGTTGAGGTTGTTGTAAACCGGCCTGGCCAGGCCGCAAAGCGGGCAGGCCGCGGCTTTGGAGGTAACCGCCGTGTGACACTGGCGGCAGAAATTACTGAGCATGGCATTTTTACTGGTCATGCCGCCGATTCTAAAGCATTTGCCCGCAATAATCAATCATGCCGCCAGAAAGCACCTTGAAGTGTTAATTTGTATTAAGGCGCTGGAAAAATTATGACTTTGCAGGCATAATATCTGAGAATTCATTTACAAAGGTTGGTACAGGATGACAGTTTTCAAACTCAAGCGTATATTTCAGGCACTGCTGTGCCTCGTTCTGATTTCTTCTGTCGTTGGCTGCGGCGGTGGCGGAGGCGGTGGGGGAAGTCCAATTATTCCTCCTGCTGAGGGCACCTATGTCGAGGCGCCGAATACGGTTGGGACGCTTGCGACAACCCAGCAGGTTTACAGCTACAGCAATACGGCTGCAAATGTCTCGATGAAACTGCCGGTGCAGAGCGGCACCACGGTAAATTACCTTCTTACCGTCACCAACAGGGGCACGACCGCTCAGAGCGTGCAGCTTGTCCAGGAAACCTCGCTTAGCGGTTCTGCCCGCCCGGAAGAAGGTCTGCGGGCCTCGCTGCTGACAGCCGAAGATGCCGAGTTGCTGCAGATGGCAGCAGTTAAGGGCCGTCTTGAAGAGAAGCTGCGTCAGGATACAATCAATGCCCTGCGCCAGAGCGGTGGCAACCTGCGTGCTTCGATGCGGGCTTCTAATCACGCTAATGAAAACGAAGGTGATATCGTTAAGATGTCGGTAGTCGCAGACGGTATGGGTATGTCTTACACCACCAGAAACTGCAAGCTCGCGCGCAAGACCGCTCACTGCAAGATTTTTGTCGACCAGGACAGCTTTGAAGGTCTGAGCGCGGTTACCGGCGATTATGCCGTGACCAGCGCCAACCTTGATCACTTTGTCAAAGAATTCGAAACCTATATTTACCCGCTTCTTAGCGGCTATTATGGCCCCAGCTCTGCTGTCAGCCCAGTCTATGATATCGACAAGGATGGCAGGCTGTCGATTCTGATTTCGCCGGTTTACGCCAAAATCGGCTTTGCCGGCCTGTTCAATTCGATCGACATGACGCCGGGCGCGACAACCAACAGCAACCAGCGCGATCTGATCGGTGTCTGGAGCCCGAGCAGCACCAAATGGTCGGGGGCATACTGGCTCGCCGCCACCCGCGAAACCATTGCCCATGAAATGCAGCACGCGACCAACTACAGCGCCAAGGTTTACCCGAACGGTGTGGCGCGCACCGGCATCAGCAATTATGACAGTCTGCTCGAAGAGATGTGGCTCGATGAAAGCCTTTCGGTCGGTGTCGAAGCCAGATACCGCGCCATTCGCGGTGCTGCCGGCAAAACCACCTATTACAATTCGCAGACAATTCTCGATGCTGCCGCCAACGATGCAAGATTCAGCTACTGGACCCAGACCCCGCAGTCGGTAAAGGTCGACAGTTTCAGCTATTCGAGCAACGCTTTTGAACATTACGGCCAGAAGGGCCTGTTCAATTTCTACCTGTTCGAACAGTATGGCGCCGACAAAATCAGGTCACTCGTGCAGACCACGAGCACAGGTGTTACCAACTTCAGCAATGTTTTCGGTGCCGGCAGCTTTGCAACCATAGTTAAAAACTGGCAGTATGCAGTTATAAACGAAGGCTTGCGCAGCGCACCCGGAGTGAATTTTGCGTCCATAGACCAAAAGTATCGCTATAAGACTACCATGAACATTATCGCTCACAAAGCCGTGCAGTTCGATGCGGCATACCCACAGGCCTTTACCAGCGTGCAGCCCGGTGCGACCGCATTTTATGCGGTCAGGCAGCCGTCGACCATCTCGGTTTCTGAATACAAATTCAGGATTCAGTCGACCGAAGGTCAGAGTATCGAAATCAACATGATGCGCCTGCCGTAAAGACTAAAGAAAACGCCCCGCAACCTGATTATCAGTTTGCGGGGCGTTTTTATTTTCAATCACTTTATTTCCGGCGGATTTTTACGTATTTGTCGAACCAGTCGAACATTTCGGCAAGTGCGTGCAGTATCGATTCGCGGGCCTCGTAGCTGTGCCCTTCGTAGGGCAGCACCACCATGCGGGCGGTGCCGCCATGACCCTTGATTGCACCGAGCATGCGCTGGGTCTGAATCGGAAAAGTGCCCGGGTTCGGGTCGTCTGCGCCGTGAATCATCAGCAGCGGTTCTTTGATCTTGTTGGCATGAGTGAACGGTGACATCTGCGTATAGATTTCGGGCGCTTCCCAGTAGGTGCGGCGTTCGCCCTGAAACCCGAACGGGGTCAGGGTGCGGTTGTAGGCCCCGCTGCGGGCAATGCCGGCCGCAAAAAGGTCGGTGTGTGCCAGCAGGTTCGCGACCATGAAAGCGCCATAAGAATGCCCGGCGACCCCGATGCGATCGCGATCGGCAATGCCGATTTCGACGAGTTTGTTGACCGCTGCCTCGGCGCCGGCGGTTATCTGCTGCACAAAGTTGTTGTTTGCGGTAAGCGGGTCGCCAACCACCGGTATTTCAGTATTGTCGAGAACCGCATAGCCGCGCAGCACGAAAAAGAGAATCGAGGTGCCGCTGATGCGGGCATAACGGTTGGTTGCCGATCTGACCTGACCGGCGGTGGCCGCATCGGTATATTCGCGCGGGTAGGCCCAGACAATCGCCGGGTAACGTCGCCCCGGTTTGTAGTCGAGAGGGTAGTAAAGCGTGCCGCTGAGAGGAACTCCGTCATTGCGCTGGTATTTGATCAGTTCCTTGCGCACTTTTTTCAGCTCCGGGGCCGGCGCCTCGAAGTTTGAGAGGGCGACCGGGGTGCCGACACGATTTTCTTCTATCGCTCTGATAAAGTAGTTCTGCGGTGTCTCGATGTCTTCGCGGGCAGTAACAATGCGCTTATGCTGCGGGTCGGCGAATTCGATAAAGCTTTCGTAGGCTTCGAGGCCAGATCTGAACAGCTCGATTTTTTCATGGGTGTACAGGTTCATTTTTACCAGGAAAGGCCTGAAACCTTCGGGGGTGGCGCCCTTGCCTTCGAGATAGACCCAGTCGCCATCTTCGATGATGCCGACCGTCTGGCCATCGGGCCGCATGCGGTAAACCAGGCTGCCCTCATCCTGATACTGGTCGTAATAGTTGCGCGAAAAAATAATCTGACACTCAGAAGCGACATTGCTGCGGCTCATATCGATTACCCGCGCTTTGATCCAGCGGGTGTCGCGGTCGTAATCCCAGGCGAGCGCCAGGTTTTCGCGTTCGAGATGATCGAGCCCGGAATAGCGCATCGGCAGTCTGATGACTTCGCGCGGGCTGTCTTCGAATGGTGCATCGTGTGCCATGATGACGTCTCTGAAATCGGCTTTGCGGTTGGGATCGCCGCCGTCGAGGGCCTCGATCCAGCACATGGTTGCGGGCCGCATTTTCTGCCAGAAGGGATTGCGCATGCCTTCTTTAACGCCCTCGATCGGAATTTCTTCGCCGACCGGAATCTGCGCCAGCACTTTCAGAAACTTGCCTGAACCGTCCCAGAGTTCGTAGCGGTGCGCAAAGAGATTGACCGGTACGGTGCGCGAGAAGGGCTTTTCGAGAATCTTAACGATCGAGTATTTTTCGTCGGGTGAAGTATTGATGTGGCTGAGCAGCCCGGGTTTGCCGAATTTGCTGCCTTTGCCGGTTTTTACGTCATAGCGATAAACCTGTGAGGTGGCATAATATTCAAAAAGCCGCTCGTCATGGTCAGTCTGCAGCAGATCCTGATAGGTGCGAACCTGCGAGACCTTGCCGTCGGTTTCCTGAATCTCGGGACTTTCAGGAATGATCGGCGCTTCGGGTGGCTCGCCGCGTTTTTCCGGCCAGAGGGGCACGAAAAGATGCCGACTGTCACGGCTCCACCATGAGGGTCCGATGAGAACCGAATTCAGCCGGGGCGGAGTTATACATCTGCCGGTGCCCTTGAACGGGTCGAAAACCCAGATTTCAGAACCGCCCTTTTTATACCACGAGGCAGCCAGAAGTTTGCCGTCTGGTGACCAGGTCGGAAACCCGAATTTGGCGCCGGCCGGCAGTTCTATAGGCGTTGTCTGGCCACTGGCCAGGTCGAGCAGTTTCATGCTCTGAACGAAATAGCTGCGCCGCGGAATATTGTATCTGGTAAGAATTCTGATGCCGGCAAGTTTTGCCTGCGGTTCGGCGAGATCTTCGAGACTGAGCTGCGTTGTGTATTCGACGAGCAGGGCATGATGTCCTGCCGGACTTACACTGATCTGCGGCGGATTCGGTGTGTCGACAATTCTGGTAATATTGCGGGCGGGCTCACGGTATCCGGTTCTGGCCATGGTTATTGTGCTTGTAGCAAGAGAAAATACCAACATGCAGGCCAGCAGCCTGAAAAGTTTGTTCTTTCCCATTTTTCTGCACCTTTCATCATTTTATTCATATTAATTGATTGGTGCATGGTTAACAATAATAAAAGCGTAAAAAAACCGGAGCTGTCGCAATCTGACAGCTCCGGTCGGCAGACATATTCAGTTTCGGCCCTTGAGAAAGTAAACCAGCAGACCAACCGGGCCGGTAAAAAGGGTCAGCAGCAACCACAACATTCGGCGTGCCTGACAGCGTGCATCGAGGCCGATAAACCCCAGTGCTATCGCCTGAAAGGCAAAGGCACCCATTACATAAGCTGTTGAGAGACCTGCGAAGATTCCCATGATTTAGATTGGCTCAGCGGGCAAACACGTAGCCGAGCTTTTTGGTGAAGTTACCGGCCATGGTTGCAACACCAGAGAGCAGGTTGCCAGAGGCTTTTGCCACGTAACCGACAGCTTTGACCACACTGCCGCCGACTACGGCGGTGCCGCCAAGCAGGGTGTTGCCGAATCCGCCCTTGTCGAGGCGTGATTTACCCCAGTCTACGGTCATGTCGCCGAGCTTGTTGATGCCCTTGGCAGTTACGCCAAGAACGGTGCCCGGAATCCCGAGAACGCATTTGGTGATGCCACCGGCCAGCTGCATCGGAGCGATGCGTTTGAAGCCGGTTACCACATCATTGATACCGCTCGACATGTTGTCTTCCATGGCGGTGTTGAAGTTGAAATTAAGTGCAGAAGGAGACTGTGCCGGTTCGCGGGTGCCCTTGATGTCGATCATCAGATTGCTGTAGCCCAGCAGACTGTTCGGCAGCTTGGTTCCGACCGGGTCGTTCCAGGCAGTTTTGAAGCGTTCGACATCCATTTCGTAACCCTTGCTGGTGCCCCAGTATGAGTCACGCAGCTTCAGAGAAACCACTTTGCCTTCGGCATCGGTGTTGTAACCATAGACGTTAACCCAATGCGGAACCCCGCCGCCTGAGTTCATCAGCACGACTACCGGCAGACCGGCATCGATTTTGCGGGTCAGGTCGCCGAGGCTGGCATTGTGCTTCTGCGAGGCATCGATGCCGTTCATGTTGAGATACTCGACGATGGTCGGCGGGCCGGTGAAAATGCCGGCCGGGTTGGTATCCTGATAAATCTTCTGCGGGTCTTTGGCAATGCCCATGCCATTAAACACAGAGGTCATGGCAAACTGGCCGCAATAGTTATCGCCATCGATGCTGATCTTGAAGTCGCTGTAACCGGGCAGCTCTTTGCTGGCAACCGCAGTCGGGGTTTCGTTCTTGTCGCCGGAAGAGAAAAGCTTGTCGACGGTATTTTTGACCGTTTCGGCTGTTTCTTTTATCTTTTCCTGGGTTTTCTGCGACGGAGTCAGAGCCTTTCTGGCTTCTTCATACCGGCGCTTGGCCAATTCGACCTCTTTGCCGAGTTCGGCGGCGGTGCTGCTTTTAGCATCGCTGAGTGCCTGGGTATACTGCTGATACAGGCGCTCGTATTTAAGGCGCAGTTCTTCGACCTCCTGGGGTATGCTGGCGGCACCGGCCAGGTTTGCACCTGCCAGAACCATTATCATGGCTGCTGCAACTGCCCAGGATCTGATTACCGATTTAGATTTTTTCATAAGCGACCTCCATAAATGCTGGTCGAAATTGTCGATTTTTCTTCAAGTATAAGAATCGATCAGGGAAGCGTCAATGTACCGGCGTCGGATTTTTTATCTGCCGGGCAAAAAAACGAACGCCGTTTAGATAACCGGCGTTCGTTGCGAAAGAGTTCTGACTTTTTGTCACATCAGACCTGATGATCTGTGTTTGATCAGCAGCTTGATCTCCGCCTTCCCCTTCCGGGAATAAGCGCGGGGATCGCAACAAGGATTCTTCGGAGCTTACTTTTCATTTTTGAGCAGGTTGAGAATGCGGGTTACTGCGAGGTTGAAATCGTCGCTTGCAATAATTTTCATGCTGTTGTTGGCGGTGCAGGAAACAGTATAGATAGGGCTTGTCGGAGTTTTTTGAAGAACCCAGGTGTAATTGATAACGCCCGGTTCACTGCCGCCTTTGAAACCGGCAATATGCCAGTCGGCACGGTTTATCAGCCCGGAAGCCGCATTGATTCTGATGCGGGTGCTGTCGCGCAGGGTCCAGATAGTTTCACAAAGCTTGCGGGTACTGACAAACCATTCGAGTTCGTCGATCAGAACCGGCTTATCCAGCGTGTAAATCGAAGAATACGACGCGATGGATGCCGGAATAATGCTGTCCATTTCGCGCAGGATTGCGTCTTTGCCTTTCTGGTCGGCCTTGATGAATTCAGTACCCTTCGCAGGGAAAAAGAATTTCAGTTTTGTCAGCTGACTGGTATTGATAATGTCTTTGCAGGTTTCAGGCAGATACTTTCTTACCGTTTCGACGCCAAGCAGATTAAAAATGTGATCGGTGGCGGTATTGTCGCTGATCGAAATCATCAGGCCGGCAAGGGTTTCGAGGCTGTGGCGGCTGCCGGGGTGCCAGTCCTGGAGAATGCCGCTCGGAAAAGATTTCCAGTCTTCGCGCAGCTCGATTATGTCGCTCCAGCTGCGGCGGCCGGCAGCCACATCGTCTTCAATGGCCTTGAGCAGATACAGTTTGAAAGCCGAACCAATACCCATTGGCTGTTCAGCATTGAGTTCAACCACCACTTCGGGTTGCAGAGATTCAAGCCCCTGGTTTGCAGCAGATTGCCCGGCTTCGGCAGCTGCCGGAACCTTGTAGCGCAATACGTAGACAGAAGTCCGGTCGGGACTCTTTTTAAAAGCTTCGATAATTTCGGCGAAGCTGTCTTCTGATTTTTCTGGCACGCCGAACCAGAGGCCGCTGATAAGATTTTTTTCGTTAATAGTGAGGCTGGCCGGCACGGTTCCCTTTGCGAAGTGCAGCTTGTAGCCTTCTTTCAGAGTTTCTACACGTGTAAAACTGCCTACTTCGTTCTGGTAGAAACTGATAATTTCATGCAGGCGCTTCTCGGTAACTGTTTTGAGGAACTCTTCGGTGAACATGGCATTCACCGCGGCTTTTTCCTGCGAGAACATCCGCCCGAAGGCTTCGTCTGGGGTGAGGTCGGCGTTATCTCCGGCAAAAACTGCCGGGAACAGAGTTAAAAGCAAGAATACCACTACCGTTAACGTGATTTTTTTCATAGCACCTCCAGAACATTGATTAAATCGCAGCTTATAACATTAAACGGGTAAATGCAAAATTTTGCGCTTACCTCAGGATTGGGTTATAATCGCACGAAATCATACCACAATCAGGAGACAGATACATGGCAAAGAAACTGGTAATCGTTGGTTCAGGCCCTTCCGGCCTTACTGCGGCAATTTATGCCGCCCGTGCCGACCTGCAGCCACTGGTGATCGAAGGCTTCATGAAGGGTGGTCAGCCTGGCGGTCAGTTGATGACTACCACAGAGGTCGAAAATTTTCCAGGGTTCCCAGAGGGCGTCGATGGGCCCGAACTGATCAGCCGCATGAAAAAGCAGGCTGAGCGCTTCGGCACAGAATTCATCATGGAAGACATTGAGTCGGTCGATTTTGCATCGCGACCGTTTACTCTTAAAACCGGAAGTCGCACGGTTACTGCTCATTCTGTAATCGTTTCCACCGGTGCCAGCGCTCAAATTCTTGATCTGCCGAGTGTTAAAAAGTTCTGGGGAAAAGGTATCTCGGCCTGCGCTACCTGCGACGGCGCCCTGCCGATCTTTCGCAACCAGATTATTGCCGTCATCGGTGGTGGTGATTCGGCGATTGAAGAGGCGATTTTTCTGACCAGGTTCGCTTCAAAGGTTCTTTTGATCCATCGCCGTAACGAATTCAGGGCCAGCAAGGCCATGCAGAAGAGGGTTTTCGATAACCCGAAGATTCAGATCATCTTCGATTCGGTTCTTGAAGAGGTCTATGGCGGCCAGTTTACCGAAGGTGTGAAACTCAAGAATGTAAAATCCGGTGAAATCAGTGATTACCCGTGCAAAGGCTTGTTCATGGCCATCGGGCACACACCCAATACCGGCTTTCTCGGCGGGGCACTCGACCTCGACCAGAAAGGCTATATCAAGGTTAAGGCACCGTCTTCGGCCACCAATATCGATGGCGTTTTTGCCTGCGGCGACGTCACCGACCCGCATTACCGCCAGGCGATCAGTGCCGCCGGCACCGGTTGCGTTGCAGCTCTCGATGCCGAGCGCTGGCTGCACACCAACGATCTTGGCTGAAACTGTTTTAAGGGCCGCCAGGTGAAAACCAGTCAGCTGGCAAATCTGAGTATGCGGCTTTATCCTTATTTCTGCGCTGATACCCCGAACGGGCAGATTTGGGAATCTTGTGGATAAGGCTCCGCAAGGGGATGCCGTCGAATATTTTTACATCAAAAAAGCTGCTCAACCTCAGACCGGTTGAGCAGCTTTTTTGATGGGCTGTTAATTTTATTTTTGAGTGTAAGGTAAGTCGTCAGACCCTTTGTCACTGATCCAAAGTTTGAGTTTGGAGTTAGAGGCCGGCACGGGTGGCGAGCCAGCCGCAGAGACTCAAAATGGCGGTGCCGCCAAGCATCTGCAGAAACGGCATTCTGGTCATGCGGCGCAGTGCCAGGAACAGGGCGAAAATTGCGATTCCGACGGTTGTAAAAGCAAAAAACCACAACATCTGCTTTTCTCCTGCTGATTATTTTCTGACTCGTTTCAGGCTGGTCTCGACCAGCGGCCAGGCTGGTATCTCGCTGATGGCTTTTTCATACCACAGCTTTGCCGGCCCTGACTTTTTCTGGCTTTCATAGAGGCTGGCGAGATTGAACATGAGAAATGGCCTGGTATAGCCGGGCTGCATGGCGTTGATTTTCTTTTCGAGCATTTCGGGGCTTTTTTCGACGATTGCCTGCAGAGTCGCGAGATTGGCATTGATAAGATCGATAGCGACCGGTGCCGGAATAGCGAAGGTTTCATCTTTGGTGCGACTTAGCATCAGGGGTTCTTTAGAGGTTTCGAGCTTTTTGATCAGCATGTTGCCGGCCGCTTCGGCACTTTTAAGGTTGCTGTTGCCGATGGCAGATGTGAAAGCCTTCAGGCCTTCGCTGGTAAGGCCTTTGCCAAACCCGGATTCTGGATACCAGAAATAGAACTGTTGCCCGTTGACTTTAAAGTCTGGTTTGAGAGCTGTTTCGACTGCGGTGCACAGGGCGATGTCGTCGCGTACGAGCAGCGGCATCGATCTGCCAAAGTTAAGGGGCTTGTCGATAGTCCGGGCTTCAGCTTCAAGAATGGCGGCAGTGGCAGGTTCGTTGGCATGGGCACTTTTTATCAGAGCCAGAACACCGTCTTGTGAAGGCTGGGCGGCCAGTTCGACTTCGGCCCAGCCTGCAAAATCTGGTTTGACGCTGAATTTGTGCAGAAAAACCACCTTGTCGCCTTTTTTAAGAAACGGGCGCTCGTGCTGGCCGGCGTTTACACCAAGCTCTTCGGGCAGGTGCAGTTTAGATGTGATTTTTTCGAGCTGGACACTTGGGGCTTCGATGTCGACCCTGATTGTGAGCAATTTCTGGTCAGGTTTCCATTCGGAAATGTCGATTTTTGAGCGCTGCCATTCCGGCAGTCTGATCTCAGGGGTCATGGCGCTAAGGTTTGAGGCGGCAAAAGCAAGAAATCCAGCTAGGGCAGACCTTGCAAAAAAGTTTACTGGCATTGATTGGCTCCTGTTTTAATTCACTTCGCATTTTACTCTCAGGTTTCGGATTCGGCAACCGCCGTCGTATCACTCTCGCTGGCCGCGCGTTGCGGCAGAAGAACCAGGGTCAGGGCGACAAAAATCAGAGCGGTTCCGGCAAAACCACCGGTGGTCAGCTTCTCTCCGAACAGCAGATAAGACAGCACGGCTCCCGAAACAGGCTGCAGGTAGATGAGAAAGCTTGCCAGCGATACCGGAATCATTTTCAGGGCGCTGTTCCAGAGAGAGTAGGTGACGACCGAGTTCATTACCGCAAGATACAGAAGAATGAAAACGGTCTGCCACGACCAGTTGCCGGTGCCTTTGAAGCAGGCTTCGATGATTGCCGGAGGCAGCAGCATCAATGCCCCCAGCGAAAAGGTATCGCGGCAGATGAGCCGCCAGTGGTAGCGTTCGATCAGTTTTTTGCCGGCAATGCCATACATCGCCCATGAAAATTGCGGAACCAGTGTCATCAGGCAGCCAGCCCATATCTGCCATGGCTCAAGTTTTGTGCTTGTGGAAAAGTCGCTGCCGAGCATGGCGAGCCCGCCAAGCGCGAGGGCGATCGATAGAAACTGCACCGGTCGCATTTTTTCCCTCAGGATGAGAGCGGCGAGAACCACGGTGAAGAGTGGGGGAGTGCCTGAAAGAATCGAGGCAGCCATGCCCGGTGCCCAGATCAGCCCGTAATTCATGCCGACAATCAAAAGAAACACACCCCAGAAAGCGAGCCAGATAAAGCTTTTTCGGTCTTCAGGTGCGACCTTCTGCAATGGCAGGCTCTTTTCGCTGGCCATGAAAAAGCAACCGGCCAGCAAAAATCTGAAGAAACCAAGCAGCAGCGGCGGAACATCGGCCAGTGCAACCTTGGTCAGAGGGTAGGCTGCGCCCCAGATGAGGGCCGCCAGGGCAACTCGCAGAGTTCCATTAACGATTGGTGACAAAGCTTTTCCTTTGATGATAGGGGCAGATCTTCCGACCGGGCGATTTTAACAGAAACCGGGCCTAAAAGCGATACCTGAAAGTAGCGACTGCCGGGTCGTTAAGAGTTTTTCGCGGCGTCTTTACAAAAAAAGTGGTTTGCGGCGAGAAAAAAATGCTGAGGCTGTCTGGACGTACCCCGTTTTCATTCATATAATTAACCTATAATTCATCAACAGCAGGTAAAAATGATGCGATCAACACATCTGAGCAGTATGATGCGAACCTGGCTGGCAGTAGTAATATTGCTGGTTTTCACGGTTATGCCGGCTTTTTCCGGTGGTCTTAATCTGGTTTATGAACAGGTGGTCAAAGACTCCTGGGGTAACGAAATCGGTTATCGCAAGGTCAGTTTCAGCAAGCCTTCCGATCTGCCTGCCGGTTCAGCCTGGCAGAAGTATCTCAACCTGAAACTTCCCGATGGCAAGACGATCTATGAGTATGCTCTGACGACCTCACAAGCTCTGTCCAAGCCGATGACGCTCACGCTCAGCGATCGTAACAGTAACTCGTTTACCTCGAAGTCTTCGAATTCTTACAACCTGAACCTGTATAACTACATCAACAGTTTTTCTTCTGATTCGAGCAAGACTTTTCTGTTTCTGCACGAATTCGGCCACGTGGCGATGTTGAATGCCTACCCGTCAAACTATGATTTTTCAGGCCTTGACTACGGCACTGACGGCAAACATTACCTCGATGAAATTCTGCCCAATGACAACACCGCCTGGATCGAAGGCTGGGGCAATGCCTTTGCCGCCAGCAAAAACAACGGCATGGTCTTTTCATTCAACCTGAATAACCTTAGTTCACTGGCCTTTCTTAAGAGCAACAGCTTCAACGAGATGTCACGCAATGAACTGTTTATCGCCAAGACCCTTTATGACAGCTTCAACAAAATAACCAGCGGCAAAGAAAAGACATTTAACGTCATTTCCCGAACTGGCCCGCATTATTCGCTGCGCGACTTCTGCCGCAAATACGTGGCAATGTATCCGGACGAAAAGGATGATCTGGCCAAGATCCTCCTGGAGAACAGTCAGGGCAAGATGTCGCTCAACGACATTCTTGACTACGTGAATGGTGGTTCGCGCACCGTCAGTCGCGATCTCTACAACGTCCTTGCTTCTACTGGCCTGGTTGGCTCAGCTACCGGCGGTACTGCCCAACCGACCAACCAGAGTGCCGGCTCAACCTCGACCGCATCGACTTCGACCGGCAGCACTTCATTCTGGGGCCGCATCTCAAGCTGGTTTGGCAGAATCTTTAACTTTGGTGCCCAGAGCCCGATTGCCCCTCTCCCGAGCGCTTCTGTCGAAAATGTCGGCGTTGCGACCGGTGGCGCCGTATCACCCCTGCCCGGCAACGCCGCCACTGCGCCTGAGCTTCCTTCAACCGGCGGCAGCAATCAGTTCGACAGCATCAACGATCTTGGCAAAGCCGAAGATCTCTATTACCAGTATTTTGCCGAATACAACCGCCTGATGGCGGCCTCTGGCAGCAGACAGCAGATTCTCGAAGCCCAGACAAAGATGCTGCAGGCCAAAGAGCGCGTTAAAGTCCTGCGCCGCAGTCTTAAATAAAGCCGGCCGCCGCGCCAAAGCCGATCGGCTGACGGGTCGAAGCTCGTGAGCCATTAAAACTGAATGTAAAAAATCCCCGGAGCACTCGCCCCGGGGATTTTTATCAGAACAGTGATTATTTCTGCTCTTCCGCTTCGACTGTAGTTTCTTCTGCGGTACCGGCTACACGCTTGCGCATGGTCGGAAACAGAATGACGTCGCGAATTGAGGCAGAGTTGGTAAGCAGCATGACGATGCGGTCGATGCCGAGGCCAAGGCCACCGGCGGGCGGCATGCCATATCTGAGGGCATTGACGTAGTCAGTGTCCATCTGATGGGCTTCGTCGTCACCAGCTTCACGCTGCGAAATCTGATTTTCGAAACGGGCGAGCTGATCTTCAGAATCGTTGAGTTCAGAGAAGGCATTGCCGATTTCGCGTCCGTAGATGAACAGTTCGAAACGGTCGACCTTTGCCGGATCATCCTTGCTGCCTTTGGCGAGCGGCGAGGTTTCTTTCGGGTAGCCGAAGACGAAGGTCGGGTCCATCAGTGTGGCTTCGATCTTCTCTTCGAAAATCTTGACGATGATCTTGGCGGCGCTGTCGTTCTTTTCGATCGGAACATGCAGCTTTTTCGCCTGTTCGGCGGCCAGTTCCCGACTGCAGCTGTAGGTAAGCTCATTGCAACCGGTGACTTCGCGCACCAGGTCGAGCATGCTGACGCGGCGCCAGGGGCGGGTGAAATTGAGTTCTTTTTCCTGGTGCACGACTTTCAGATCGGGGAAAAACTTTTTAGCGGCGTGGCAGATGACTTCTTCTGAGAGATCCATCATGGTTTCCATGTCGCCATAGGCCTGGTAAACTTCCATCATCGTGAATTCAGGGTTGTGCTTGATCGAAATGCCTTCGTTTCTGAAGTTGCGGTTGATTTCGTAGACGCGCTCGAAGCCGCCGACGAGCAGGCGCTTGAGATAAAGCTCGGGGGCGATGCGCAGATAGAGTTCCATGTCGAGGGCGTTGTGATGGGTGATGAAAGGGCGGGCAGCGGCGCCGCCTGCAACCGTGTGCATCATCGGGGTTTCGACTTCGAGATAGCCCTGGCCGGCCATGTATTCGCGAATGCTCTGCATGATCTGGCTGCGCTTCAAAAAGGTTTCGCGCACTTCCGGGTTCGACATGAGGTCGACGTAGCGCTGGCGGTAGCGCATTTCGACGTCGGTCAGGCCATGAAACTTTTCTGGTGGCGGATTGATCGATTTCGACAGAATGATGATTTTTTCGGCGCGGATCGAGACTTCACCGGTTTTGGTTCTGAAGGCCGGACCTTCGACGCCGATGATATCCCCGGCATAGAGGCGCTTGAGCATGGCGAAATTTTCTTCGCCGACGACATCTTTGCGGATATAGACCTGAATTTTTCCGGCCTGGTCGGTGATATGAACGAAAGCTGTTTTGCCCTGGTCGCGTTTGGCGGCAATGCGGCCGGCGAGCTTCATCGGAGCGGTGGTGAAGTGCTCTTTTTCAACTGCCTGAGCTTCGGCCTTTTCGAATTCGACTTTGGCCTGTTCCGATGAGTGAGTGCGGTCATAGCGCTGACCATAGGGGTCAATGCCTTCTTTTCTGAGGTCTTCGATGACCTGCAGGCGCTGTTCCTGGGTTGAGTTCAGCTTCAGTTCGTCTATCATGCGATTTTTAACATCCCTTCGAAAAAACTTTGAACCGGATTAAATAAGTAAAGGGGCGAAACGGGTTTCCGTCATCGCCCCCATAACATTCGTTCGTTGCTTAAGCGAGCAGTCTGACGTTGGTTGCCAGCGGCCCTTTAGCGCCCTGAGAGAGTTCGAATTCGACCTGCTGACCTTCACGCAGAGTCTTGTAGCCATCGCCTTCGATCTGCTTGTAGTGCACAAAGATGTCCTGGCCGTCGGCGCTTTCGATAAAACCATAGCCCTTAACGTTGTCAAACCATTTTACGCGACTTTGCATCTGCAATTCTCCTGATAAATAATGCGTTGATTTTGCGGTAACTCCTGCAAAAGTTCGTTTGCTATATTTATCACAAACCCAGCAATACTGCAACTTCTGATTTAATTTTCCAGCAAACACCGCATCTGAAAGACGCATTGTGGTTTTGTGGCGCCCTCGGCTATTTTTCTTCTTTCGGTGGGTTGACTTCAGAAAGTGACATCTTGAGAAGATGCGCGGCGTTTTTGTCTTCCGGGGCTATTTCCAGGGCAGCTTTAAGGTAAGTAATCGCGAGTTCGAATTCGCTGTCTTCCATTGCCAGAAAGCCGAGGGTTCTCAGGCATTTAACCCTGCATTTGTTAACAAGGTTTTTCTGCGGAGCGTCAGGAAACTTCCGGGTAAATTCAAGGGCTTTGAGGTTGGCTTTTGACCACCAGTCCATTTTTGTCAGCAGTTCAACTTCTCTGGCAGCCAGTTCTGCGGTTAATTTGTCTTCTTCAACTATGTTTTTGATCTGCCCGAGTTCGACTTCGATTTTGGCACGATCAGATTCCCCGAGTCGCAATTCTTCCCGGGTTTGTTTGTCAATTGTTCTCAGAACTCTTGACTCCGCCAGACTGGCATTGCAGGACGAGCAGTTGTCGTTTTTTACCGGGTTGATAACGCCGCATATCAGACATTTGTTGATGATTTTTCCACAGGCCGGACATGCCGTCAGTTCCATGTCTTCAACGGTCAGTCTGCAATCGGGACAGACATTCTTCAGGGCGAAGGCGACATTTACTACCATAGTAAATGCAGATAAAACAGCCAGAACGACCATGACTCTCTCAAAAACATGTTTCATACTATTCTCCTGAATTCTCGCGGTATGTTTGCCCGCCGGTCAGAGCGCCAGAAAGTCTGATTCGACTTTCAGATGTAAAAAAACAAGGGCACATCATGAGTCTAGTATTTAACGGATTGCTGGCAAATCCTTATAAACTGCTGAAAAAATAGTCACAAGTAAGCATTTTCCCTCAAGAATAAAGAGTGTAGAAAAATGATTGTGTTTTATTTCTCTGAATGAAAGGAAGATGTGATACAATCAATTCGGCAAAGATTTGCGGGAAGCAGGATCGAGAAAACCAGAGAAGGGGTTTTCTTTAAACAGGTTCAGACACGAGGATCGCCCTTTTCTATTACTTCTGCCTGTATCACCCTATCACCTTTGTCTTAAAGCCTCGGTACAGGAGATTTAATTGCCCGGCAACCCGGCGACCGCGAAACCTCAAAATCAGCATTCTCCGCATTCAAACCATAGAAAATCATCGCGTCAGTCTTTCTGAAAGACCCGGAGCAAAAACGTCGCTTTTCTTATCAGCTCGGTCTTTGCTAAAGGGTTGGGTAAACCCGTGTGGCTTCGTTTTTATTCTGCGCAGGTGGCGTGCAGGTGATAAACTACCGCTCTCGCAAAAATCGGATTCTGTAAGGGAATTTTCTGGATGAAAAAAAAGGTCAGCACTGCAGTCAGAAACCCGAAAAATGGTCGCATCAGCGCTGCGCCATCGTTTCCGATTGTCGCGATCGGGGCATCGGCAGGCGGTCTTGAAGCTCTTGATCAGTTTCTGCGCTCAGTCTCCGGTAACAGCGGCATGGCCTTCATTGTCGTCCAGCACCAGGACCCGAACCGTCAGGGAATGCTTCCGGAATTGCTGCAGAGAGCGACCACCATGCCTGTTTTACTTGCAACAGACCGGCAGAAGGTTCAGGCCGACCATGTTTATGTTATGCCATCAAATTGTGACATGTCGCTTTTGCGTGGGGTGCTTCACCTGCTTGATCCTTCCGGTTTACACGGCCTTCGCCTGCCAATCGATTTTTTCTTTCGATCGGTTGCCCAGGACCAGCAGCAGCAGAGTATCGGGGTAATTCTTTCCGGCATGGGATGTGACGGAACTCTTGGCTTAAAAGCGATCAAGGAGAAGGCGGGAGTTACTTTCGTTCAGTCACCGGAGTCTGCAAAATTTGATGGCATGCCACGCAGCGCCATCGAAGCCAATCTTGCCGACATTATTGCACCAGCCGGTGAACTGCCGGCCAAAATTATAGCGTATAAGCGACATGAGCCAGTTGTTGCCGCCGCTGGTCTCGAAAATTCAGACGGAGGAATTGAGAAGGTTGCTTTGATTTTGAGAACCCAGACCGGGCATGACTTTTCTCTTTACAAGAAAAACACCATGTCACGCAGGATTGAGCGTCGGATGGGCATACATCTGATAGAACGCATCAATGATTATGTCAAATTTCTTCGCGACAATCCCCAGGAAGGAAAACTGCTTTTCAAGGAGCTTTTGATCGGAGTCACCAGCTTTTTTCGTGATCCTTCTGCCTGGCAGCGATTGAAAACGGAAATTATTCCGGAACTTGTTTACGAACGTGGGCCGGATAAATCTCTCAGGGCCTGGATAACAGGGTGCGCAACCGGAGAAGAAGCCTATTCTCTGGCAATGGTATTCCTGGAAAGCATGGAGCTTTTGAGGCCGAAAATAAACAGTCATCTGCAGATTTTTTCTACCGACCTGGACCCTGACGCAATCGACAAGGCCCGGTCAGGGATTTTCTCCGCAAACATCGCCAATGACGTTTCTCCGGAGCGTCTTGAACGTTTTTTCGTTAAAACCGACTTTGGTTACCAGATTTGTAAAACAATTCGTGAAATGGTTATTTTTGCACCCCAGAACTGCATAATGGACCCGCCATTCACCAAGCTTGACATTCTGAGCTGCCGCAACCTGCTTATTTACCTCACCCCTGAGCTGCAGCGAAAGCTGCTGCCCCTTTTTCACTACAGTCTTAACCCCGGCGGCTGCCTGTTTCTTGGAAATTCAGAGTCTATCGGCAGTTTCACTCATCTTTTTCGGCCAATAGATCAAAAGGCGCGTCTTTATCGCAGACTTGAATCTGGTCTTGAGCCCGGAACGGTAGAATTCCCCTCAGCTCACGCCGTAGATCGCGACAATACCAGGGTTGTCCCGCAGAAAGCTGCTTTACAGGGTAACCTGCAGGAACAGGCCGAAAAACTTCTTCTGCAGCGTTTTGCCCCTCCTGCAGTCATCACCAATGACAAAGGCGACATCGTCTTCATCAATGGCCGTACCGGGAAGTTTCTCGAGCCCGCCGCAGGAAAAGCTAACTGGAGTATTTTCGCAATGGCCCGCGAAGGCTTGCGTTACGAGCTTATGAGCGCATTTCAGAAGGCTGTTCGCAGTAAACTGCCGGTTGAGGTTAACGGTCTGGCAATGGGTGGTGAAAACGAAGCTCTCACTCTGGATCTTTCCATACTGCCGATTATAGAGTCAGGGGCTTTGAGCGGTCTGAATCTGATCGTTTTTTCCGAAATTCTTCCTTCTTCGACTCCCGGGGCCGCGAAGAGTAAAAAGACGGGCAAGACTTCATCAACGAAGCTTGCCGAGGTTGCCAGAGAATTGAAGCGCCTGCAGATGGAACTGCAATCATCACGTGATGAAATGCAGACCTCACAGGAAGAGTTAAGATCGACAAACGAAGAACTGCAGGCAACCAATGAAGAGCTGCAATCAACCAATGAAGAACTGACAACCTCAAAAGAAGAAATGCAGTCGCTTAATGAAGAGTTACAGACGGTTAATCAGGAACTTCAGGCCAAGGTCGAGGAATTATCCATAACCAGCAATGATATGAAAAATCTTCTCGACAGTGCCGGCATTGCCATTCTCTTTCTTGACCGGGCTCTGAACGTCAGACGCTTCACGCCGCAGGTGACCAAAATCTTCAAATTGATTCCGGGCGATGCCGGGCGGCCGATAACCGATGTCAACACGGATCTTGAATATCCCGGTTTTGTTGAAGACGTGCGTGAGGTTCTTCGAACGCTGGTTTTTAGAGAAATTCCGATTCCCACGCGCGACGGGCGATGGTTTTCCATTCGTATTATGCCATATAGGACCCTCGAAAACGTAATCGACGGAGTTGTAATTACATGTTCAGATATTACTGTCGCAAAGCAACTGGAAAGCAGGCTTAGAATGGATGCGCGAAAAAAATAGGTTGGGCGATAAAAGTGTTTTGAATAACACCAGCTAGTGGTTTGTCAACTTGGAACGTGCAAATTTAACGATTTCGCGTCATCCCTGCGAAAGCAGGGATCCGAGCCTTTTCGATGAGATTCACGCCTGTACCCGTTCCGGGCATAAACGCGGGAATGACGATAAAATTACAGGTTCAACTTTGACAGAGGACTAGTTTTAAAGAATTAGGGGGCAAAAAATGCCGTTAACTGAGAGGCAATTCAACCAGACAACTCAACTTCGCCAGATTGCTGAAGAAATGGTATTGAAAAAAATGTCCGGTATGACACCCAATTTCGATAACCTGACGCCAGAAGAAGTTCAAAAGGCTTTTTATGAGCTTTCTGTTCACCAGATTGAACTCGAGATGCAGAATGAGGAATTGTGCGCGATTCGAGCCGAGCTAGAGGCGTCGCGCGCCCGGTATTTTGACTTGTATAACCAGGCTCCGGCAGGATATCTGACTGTAAATGACCAGGGAATGATTCTTGAAGGCAATCAGACTGCTGCCACAATGCTTGGCACAACTGTTCTGGAACTCAAAAATCAGCCGCTGTCCAACTGGATTGTTTTTGAAGACCAGGATATTTTTTACCATCACCGCATGAGTGTTTACGGTAATGACAGACCACAGGCCTGCGAACTTCGTATGAAAAGTAATGCCGGCTCAGCAGTTGACAAAACCATCTGGGTCAGATTGGAATCTTTACTTCAGAGCAGAGATAACCCGGTATTTCGGGTCATTGTCAGCGATATCACAGAAAAAGTCAGACTGACGACCCAGGTTCATCAGGCACAGAAACTGGAGACCATCGGCATGCTCGCCGGAGGGGTGGCCCATGATTACAACAACAAGCTGGCGGTAATTATCGGCTATGCCGAGCTGGCCTTGAACAATGCTCTGCCGCCGCAGTCGGTGCAGATGTTTCTCGAAGAAATACTCAAGGCTGCTCAACTCTCAGCGTTTGTCACCCGTCAACTGCTGACCATCGCCCGCAAGCAACCTGTTTCTCCGGTAGTAATCGATTTGAATATGACCATTGAGAATCTTCTGAGGATGCTCAAGCAGGCAGTAGGGACAGAAATAGAACTTATCTGGCGACCAGCTGCAAGCCTTTTACCGGTTAAAATTGACCCGGTGCAGATTGACCAGATACTGCTCAATCTGTGTATGAACGCCAGGGTAGCCATTTCTGATCGTGGCAGAATTACTATCGAGACGAAAAATACTGAATGTGATGCAGCATTCTGTGGCGAAAATGCAGAGAGCCGGGAAGGAAAATATGTCATGCTTGCAATGAGCGATACTGGCTGCGGCATGAGCAAAGAGACACTCAGCCATATTTTCGAACCGTTTTTTACTACCAAAGAGGTAAACCAGGGTACTGGCCTTGGGTTAACGACTGTAGAGGCTATTGTTAAACAAAACAACGGTTTTATCAGAGTTGCAACTGAACCTGGCGCAGGCACAACCTTTACAATATTTTTTCCCGCTTTTGCAGCTGTTACCGCCAAACCCGGTAAGCAGAAACAGATCATGCTTTCGGTGCAAGGTGAAACTGCCCTTGTCGTCGAAGACGAGCCCAGCCTTCTGCCGTTGATAAAAATGATGCTTGAGACAATCGGCTACAGTGTTTTAACGGCAAGCTCCCCAAGGGCGGCATTAGATCTGGCCGAAGGGTACAAAAATGAAATAAACCTGCTTCTGACGGATATAATGATGCCTGAGATGAACGGTTTCGTCATGGCTGAGGCCATGAAAAAGCTGTTGCCAATAACCAGAATTCTGTTTATGTCAGGCTACTCATCAAACGTGCTTGCCCAGAAGGGTTTTCTGAACCCTGATATAAGTTTTATTCAGAAACCATTTACGCTGGCAGACCTGGCCGAAAAGATCAAAGGGATTTCGGTAAATGAGTCAGGCTTTCATGAATCCACATGATTCTGATTGCTCTGCGGAATAAGCTTCAGTCAGTCGAGCAGCAGACCTTCGGCAAGCGGATTTGCCAGAACCAGTTGTCGCAAACGTTTAAGGTTGTTGGGCACGTCTTTATACACGGGCGCATTTGATGTGACCGGGTATTCAGGCGAGGTGACGAGGTTAAGAATGACCTGGTGGCTGTCTGAGGCGACATTGCGCGGATACCAGAAAGTGTCGGCCCCAAGTCTGAGATCGTTGGTGGCAATCAGGCCTGGACTGCTGATGCCGTTATGCTTGACGAGATATTCGAAGATTATCTGATGGCTGCCGCCGGGCAGGTTGTCAAGGTGCAGATATGGCCTGATATAAACCCAGGTCAGGTTCTGCTTTGACGGCGAAGAAACCTTCATGTGGTGCAGTTCGCCTTCCATTTTCAGCAGCACCGGGTCGCTGCCATTGCAGGTCAGCCACAGGTTGCAGATAATCTCGGCCGTATTTTTTGCAGGGAAAAGCTCAGCGTAAATATCTGCCAGATCGATGTTGAACTGGGCGTTTTCGGGTATCGGCGGCATGCCTTCAATTTTGGGCGGCAGCTGTGCAAAGACTGAAATGGCAGGCGCTGCCAGAAAAAATATCAACAATATAAGCAAAGATTTTTTAAGTCTCACGAGATCGATCCTTTGGGTTGCGATTTAAATGCATCCGTAATTCTCAAAAAGGTATTCAGATGGTTCTTTTTTTCAAGCGGCTCAGAAAGTATTCTGCTGTTACCTGAAAAAAATCCCGGCCTTTATTGATATTGCCGGTGCAGAACGCGAAATACAAATTTTCGTTTGTCCGGGTGGAAACTTGGGTTATATTCTTTTTATAGTTATTAGAAATGTGTCTGGTGAGAGTTTTGCCATCGTTGTCGCAGGTGGCCGTATTCGAGGACTCAGGAGCAACTTATGGAACAAAATAGCTGGTTTTGTTCGAAAAATGGCATGATCATTCTTTACTGGTTTGGTTTCTATCTGCTGCTGGCGTTTTTTACCAGGTTTTTCGCCCCGATGGTGGCCCAACCTGATATGCATACAAATTACATCAAAGTCTGGTTTCCGCTTTTTAACTTTCTTGGCACCGAGGGAGTGATAGAATTTATCCGCAATATTCTCATCGGTGTTTGCATTTTTGACCTGATAATCATGACAAGATTGTTCGAAGAATTCGATCAGATATGGTTCAAATTGCGGTTTGCCCTGATGCTTATCGTTGCATTGCCATATTTCTGCATATTCCTGGTTGTGTCTCACAGATTTATCGAAGGACTGGTTCTGAAATATCTTCCGAGAGCAGTTGACTAGAGTCAGCCCTGGGTCTGACACATCGAAAAACGCCGTTCAAGAATGTGGGTCCAGGCGATGCTGATCGCATCAGCCTCGTTGTGATCCTTTACCTTGACCCTGAACTCGCTCTCGATCCAGTGTACCACGTCTTCTTTGCTGGCATTGCCGAAACCGGTGACTGCCATTTTTACTTTCCGGGGCGGGTAAAAAAATACCGGAATATCCTTTTCCGCAGCGCAGAGTCTCGCCACTCCGCGAAGCTCACCAAGAGCGATCGGGGTGCGCGGCGAGGTTTTAGCCGGCAGAAATACATCCTCGATCGCGACTTCGACCGGACTAAACCGCGTGAATACCTCGATGAGGCATTCACGCAGTCGCAGAAGGCGCTTCTGGGTGTCACCGCGCGCCAGCGAGATGCTGGCGCTGAAAAGCAGTTTTTCTGTTTTGCGGTCGATGACGCTGATGCCGAGTTTGTCGGCCAGATCGAGGCCGACTACCGGTTCACTGGTCATTATCTTTGTCTTTCAGGCTTCTAAGGTGCGCCGGGTCGGGGAAAAGCACAACTGAAACCCCGCTGGCGACGCCACCGGTGACTGCTGCGACGATAACTGAGTTGCGGCCGGTATACTCAGCATACAGCAGCACCGGAAACATGACGCAGAACATGAAAATCATGCGTTTGATCATGTGAGGCGGCAGTTTGCTCATCTATTTACTCCGGGGTTGCCTGGGTTGCCAGGCCTTCTCGGCCGGTTGCGATTTTGCCCATTGCGCGTGAACCGGCGTTTGCGGTCGAGACGGTTGCTGCTGGGCGGCTGACCGTCAGGTGTTTGTGGGCGCGGTTGTCTGCGCGGCGGTGGGTTGACGTTCGTCGGGGCCCGGCCGGGCATTGACTTCAACGGCGGACGATACGTGTCTTCGTTTTCGCCGAATTCATCGATTTCTTCGCTAAAAGCGGGTTTGGCGATTTTCGCCGCCTTCTCTTCGGCTTTTTCCTGTTCATGGCGAACCATGGCCAGAGCCAGTCTGATGGCATCGCTGTCTTCTTCGAGGTGCCCGCCAAAATTTTCAAAGTAGCGGTGCTTTGCCTCATCGCAGTCGAGGGGGTGCAGGCGTGATTCTCTCTGCGCCTGGTCACCCACTGGTTCCGGGGCGGCCTGGTTTTCAATCATCGATTTGACACTTATTGGTCGTGAAACAGAATCCTGCCCGCCCGTTTCGGCACTGCGGCCGGTTACAGGCTGCATATCAGTTTCAGCAGAGTTTTGTCGGGCCTGCTGTCTGGCAAGTTTCTCGGCTTTGCGGCGTTCGAAAAACTCAGCTTTTCGATCGCGGCGGCCGGGGCGCTGTTCGGCTGGCCGTGCTTCATCTGTTGGCTCATTGCGCTCAACTGTCGCTTTTTCTGATTCAGGGGCAGCAACGGTATTGACCGGTGCAGCCGGCCTCTGGGATGGCTGTGACGGTAGCCTGATCGCTTCTTTTCTGGTTTCGGCCATTACTCTGGCATCCTGAAAGAAGGCCTGGGGCAGGAAAGCGTTGAGATTGAATTCCTGGGCTGGCAGGTTAAGGGCCTTTGCCAGCTGATTTCGCAGTGAATAAATATCTTCATTGCTCCATTCGACCTGAGGCACCAGATGTTTCAGTTTTTTGGCGGCGTTGTCAGTGCGTAGAGCGGCATAATTGCCGGTCATGATGCCCTGGAAAATCTTCAGTTCGTCAAGAATTTCGAGAGGGTATTTGGTTTCTTTTTCGCCTTCGAAGCCACAGCGCTCAAGGAGTTGCTCAAGAGTCGAATAGACCGACATTCTGGCTCTGAGGCCGTCGTTGAAGCTGCGGAAATCTTTGAGAAATACCGATTTAAGATACTCGAACGGCGGCGTCTGGCTGAAACAGACAAGAAACTTGGTCAGAGCGCGGCGGTGTCTTTCTGAATCTTTTTTGATTTCATCAGCGAGATTGTTGTCGCGCGAAAAAATGGCCGAAATTACTTCTTCGGGTTTTGCCGAATAGTCTTCAATGTTCTTGAAGCGCCGGCTTAAGATTTCGCCGGTTTTTCCCTGATAGATGCTCGAAAGAATGATCAGATAAAAGTGCACGTTCGGGTCCATTATTTCGCGTTCGATCCAGCGCCACAGACCCTTTCTGATGTATTTGTTACAGCGTTTGTGCATGGTAGAGAGGCATTCATGCACTATCGCCTCTTTTAAGGCAAACAGAAGATCCTGTGAAACGCCAGCGATGCCGGTGCCAGGTCTTTGTTCCGGGGCTGCAGAAACATCATGTTGCGCGCCAGTCGATTGAGCCCTGCCTTCGTTTCTCGGTTCACGACGATTACGATTGCTGTCGCCGGTCCGTTCTGTTCGTTCTGTTCGTTCAGCCTGTGCAGCTGCCACTGGCTTCTTTTCGGCCGGTGGCTCTGGCTTGACGATGCTTTCAAGCTGAATTTCGATAATCGGGCAGCGAATGCGGCCGGGCTGTGTGCTGACGCTTTCGGTGCCTTTGCGGATAAGAAAAATGGCCTTTTTTATGCGCAACGCCGAAACTTCACGCTCTTTCTGAAAAAGCTTGGCCTTGCCGGGCAGGCCGTATTTCTGACCAACCCCAAGGTGAGGTACTGAAATATCGATAATGATGTATTTTTCTTTTTTTCCGTCGGGGGCACTGAAAACCAGGTCGAGCTTTTCTTTGCCGCCGTCGAGCTGACAATCTATTTCAGACAGTTCCCAGTCGCCGCTGCCAACCCTCTGGCGAAGGCTTTCGGCAATCTTCACCTGATGCTCTTTGATGCCCTCTTTGATGCGGGAGAATTCTTTTTCGGGCTGCTGCCTGTCTTCAGGCTTTGCGCCCCTTTTTGAGTCTGTTTTCACATTAAGCTCCATTGTGTTTCGTGGCTTTGCCACTTTAGTTTCAGACGCAGTATGAAAAGACTGCGCTTATCCGGTTTTTACGAAGACCGGGCTTCGTGGTTCCCGCTGAGTCTTGAAATTCAGGCTCCTGAAAACTGGCCAACTTTGCTGCTTTTGACAGCTTCAGTTTGTTCTGAGAAATCGTGGCTGCAGTTTTGCAGGGCTTGTTCAGGCAGGAACATTGAACGAAATAATATGGTGCGTCTTCAGAAAAGAGGTGGGTTCTATTCTTAACTTTTCTGCCCCATATTTTTTCAGGAGACCCGGCAGGTTGTGATCGAGTGTAAACAGCCCCAGTCTTGAAAAAAACGGGTGCAGTATGTCTTCAATCAGGCCAATCAGCTTGTTGCCACTGCGCAGATAGTTGACCAGAACAACTCTTGCTCCTGGTTTGGCTACTCTGAACAGCTCTCTGATGGCTTTGTCCGGGTCGGGAACAACGGTTAACACGTAAGCTGCCATGATGAAATCGAAGGCGCCATCTGAAAAGGCCAGATTCTGCGCATCCATCTGCATCAGGTCAACTCGACAATGGCTTTCTTCAAGAGCCTTCTGCTTCGCTTCACGGAGCATACCGAAACTGAAATCAAACCCGACAACTTCAACATTATCGGGGTAATATTCAAGACTTAAGCCCGTACCGACACCGATTTCAAGCACTCTTGAACCGCGTGTCGGGGCAAGAATTTCGATCGCCCGGTCACGGCCCCAAGAGAGATACGGCCTGAAAATCAGGTCATACAGCGAACTGAAACGGTCGTAAGTCTGTTGAATGTTTTGCGGATCGGTCAAAGCACTCTCCGGTTTGACGTGCATTTATATCTGGCTCGCCAGTAAACCACCTGATTGACTTATAGCACAAGGGCACAACCTTGGCAAGCAGAATAAATTCTAGACAGTGTACAGCCGCTCTGCTATACTTCTGTAACGAGGTTGCGGGCAGCTGGTCTGTTTCTGTCTGCGACCCGCAAATGGTATCGTGAAAAGGAATCCTATGGTTCGACCCCTGTATCCGCTGAGAAACCCGCCAGGTAAAAAAAACCAGGCTCCGCCGGCCCCTCTGTGGAAAAATCCTTATCTGCTTGGTGCCGCTGCGATAATTATCGGACTGGCAACGGTTTTTGTTCTTCACCTTTCCCGCTCCGGAACAATCAACCCCGAAGCCGGTCCGGGTGGCGAGTCAGAGGGAGCTTTCGCTTTTCTCCGACCGTCGAAGTATTTTGGCGGCAAAGCCCGCGATCTTAAGGCTCACCAGGAACAGCTGGTAAAAATGGGTATCGCCTCTCAGTCAGAAGCTCTTAACAAAAAATTCGAAGCCAAAAATCTGCGCGAAGAACGACGTATTCTCGCAATTCAGAAATACGAGGCTTCGCGTGAGACTGCGACCAGGTTTCAGACAGAGCGCGAAGAACTGCGCCGCCGACTGCAGTCGCCCACTTCCCTGCAGCTGCGCGATGCGGTCATGGCCCTTGAAGATTCAGACAACCTCGGCATCATGAAGCTTGAAAGCCTGCTCGACGAGAAGCTTCGGGCGCAGGGCGGTTCTTCAGAAGATGTCGATGCTCTGGTTTATGCCTATGACCGCCTGGCCAAGGTTTATGAGAATAAAAACATGCAGAACAAGGCTAAAGATGCCTATGTGAATATATTCAAGCTGATGAAAAGACAGGCCCCTGAAACTCAGGGGCCCGACTGGGACAGCGCGATAAACAGTATTGAACAGTTGCCGGTTAAATCTCCCGGCAATTGAGAATGCAGTTGTCATTAAGGGGAATATTGTGAGAAAGCAGCGGTGCCAGTTCGGCCACGGGGCGCATGATGACGAACCTTCTGGTTTCTTTGGGAGCCAGGTTCTTCTCGTCATGGTTGAGCTGTTCGACCAGCTTGCTGTTGTTCAGCGATGCGTCGGCAAAAGACGGGAAAATGCGCAGATGATTGATCGCCTTTTCGGTGGTGTTGACCACGTAGCCACCGATGTAAACATAGTTGCGGTCGATTCTGATGCCGGTTTTTTTGACAACTACGGGTCCCGGAGTTACCTGAGGCAGGCGAATGTATTCCTTGCCGACCTTTTTAAAGGCATAGGCTTTGCCGGGCTTGAAAGCTTCGGTAGTCTTTTTGGCAGCCTGAGCAAAATGGCTGTTGAACGAAAGAGCCATCAGAGACGCAAGTATCAGACCGAAATGTTTTCTGTTAACTTTCATTTGTTTGACCTCAGTAATTCTTCTTTGCTATCCATATCGGTCGTTTGAAGGAAGGAGTTTACAGCTTTTGAAAAATTTTTCTTCCGCTGATAAAAAAGACGCCGGCATTACCCTGGTAGAAATACTGGTGGCCCTGTCGGTGGCTTCACTGATCATGTTACCGGTCATTCTGCTTTTCGGTGTCTCTGAAAAGGTCACCTACAAAAGCATCAATGAAGTCGTCGCCTGCAATCTCGCCTTGCAGAAAATCGAAGAGCTCAAAAGTCGGCCATTCGAAGAACTGCGTAAGATCATCGAGGTCGCTGCACCCGATCCGGCTGAAGGGCCATTCACCGAGGTCGTTCTGCCACTCGAACTGAACGGTGTCTGGAACACCCCCGGCGTTGAATATGCCCGCGAGACAAGACTCTCGTTTTACCCCAACATCGACCCCGATCCTTCCAGACCTGATTTTGAGCTGCAGAAGCGCCGTATCCGTATCAGGGTCATCGTCAAGTTCATCGAAGCGGTGATGGGCAAAAAAAACAACGAAAAGTCTTTCGAACTGGCCACCCTCCTGGGCGATGAAACCCTCGGGGCAGGTCTGAATGCATCGTTTCCGATGCCCATTAACAGGCCCTGAGGAGTTAAACCATGCAGACCAGCAATAAGTGCAAAAGGGCTTTCACTCTCGTCGAAGTGATGATATCGATTCTGATCTTCGGTATCGTACTGGTGCTCGGCTATACCCTGATCAACCGCACCTTCATGAGTCTCGAACGCCAGCGTCAGTCACTCGATACCCTGCATGAAGCCCGCAATTTTCTCATGGTCATCGAACGCGATCTGCGCGAAATGACCGAAGTCGTCGAGCTTGATACGATTTTTAAAAGCAGCCTTTTCGACGAAGAAAACGCGCTGCTGTTCAAACTTACCATCATGGTGCCGGCCCGCGGCGGCACTGCCCCGCAGAAGGTCACCTACAGCTACGAGGGCCCTGAAAAACATCTCGATTCACCGACGCGCGACAAAATCATCTACCGTCAGGTCGAAGGCGGGGTTAAAAAGGCTCTGATCAGCAAACAGATGAATTACCTCAAAATCTGGGGCACTGACGGAACCATCTTTCGCAATCGCAATCCCGAAGAAAGCATGGCCGACTATCGTAACTATCTGACCCCGCATTATTACCACCCCTCGAACCCATCGCCGAAGGGGCTGCGTGATATCAGCAAAATCAAGGGCATCGAAGTCCAGCTGTCGATGCACGAAATGTTCGACTCTGAGGGTAAACCGATCAAGCAGCGAACATTCGTTACCCGCATCTATTCAAGAATTCTTAATGCAAAATACGAATAATTCCTGTATAAGTATATAGCCATTGCCATAAGCCAAGGAGACACCCAGTGAAAACCGCCACCATCCGCCAGAAATACCTTGATTTTTTCGGTCGCCACAACCATAAGGTCGAAAAATCCGCACCCCTGATTCCCCAGGATGACCCGACCATTCTTTTCATCAGTGCCGGTATGGCTCCTTTCAAACCATATTTTCTTGGTCTCAAAAGAGATCTGAGCCGCGCCGCCTCATGCCAGAAATGCTTTAGAACCACCGACATCGAAAACGTTGGTTACACTGCCCGTCACCATACTTTCTTCGAAATGCTCGGCAACTTCAGCTTCGGTGACTATTTCAAAAAAGAAGCGATCGCCATGGCCTGGGAATTCATTACCAAAGAAGTCAATCTACCAACCGACAAGCTGTATGTCAGCGTGCATCACAGTGATGACGAAGCCCTCGAAATCTGGCACCGTGATATTGGCGTTCCCCGCGACCGCATTGTTAAACTTGGTGATAAAGACAATTTCTGGACCATCGGTGTTGGCCCTTCAGGCCCCTGCTCAGAAATTTATATAGATCAGGGCCCCGAAATCGGCTGCAAAAGCCCGGATTGTGCCCCCGGCTGCGACTGCGCCCGCTTC
This sequence comes from Candidatus Rifleibacteriota bacterium, assembly GCA_024710355.1. Lineage (GTDB taxonomy): Bacteria > Muiribacteriota > Ozemobacteria > Ozemobacterales > Ozemobacteraceae > Rifleibacterium. The sequence continues at coordinate 287,072 of JANJUX010000016.1, read as the reverse complement.
CTCGAATTCTGGAATCTGGTTTTCACCCAGTATGACCGCGCCGAAGACGGCACCCTGACCCCGCTTGAACGCAAGAATATCGATACCGGCATGGGCCTTGAACGCCTCGCTTCGATCCTGCAGGGCAAGTTCGACAACTTCGAAAACGACGTGTTTGTTGGCATTGTCAACAAAGTCGAAAATCTTACTGGCCACAAATTCAATGAATCGCCCAAGATCAGAACCGCTCTTAAAGTGGTCTCCGATCATGCCCGCGCCCTGTCATTCGCACTGGCTGACGGTGCTCTGCCGGGCAGCGAAGGCCGCGGTTACGTTCTGCGCAAGATTCTGCGCCGTGCTTCGCGCTTTGGCTACAGCTACCTCGGCCAGGACAAACCCTTCCTGCACCAGATTATTCCGACCGTGGCCGAAATCATGAGCGACTACCCCGAAGTGGCCGAAAACGCTCAGCACGTGATGCGTATCGTTAAAAACGAGGAAGAACGTTTCCTGCAGACACTCAAAACCGGCAGCGAAATGCTCAGTGAATTCATTGCTGAATTGAAACATGGCAAAAAAGACATTCTCGGCGGCGAACGCGCCTTTCTGCTGCACGATACCTACGGTTTCCCGCTCGATCTGACCCGCGAAATCTGCCGCGAAGAAAAGATCAGAGTCGACGAAGCCGCTTTCAACAGCGAACTCGAAAAACAGCGTGAGCGCGGCCGCGCCAATGTCGTTTCGGCATTCGTTAACTTTCAGGCCGTTAACCCCGGCGATTACCCGGCAACCACCTTTACCGGCTATGAAACCCTCGATGATAAAGGCAAAGTGCTGGACGTCGTTGAAGCAAAAGATAAAGTTCTGGTCATCACCGACAAAACCCCGTTCTATGCTGAATCTGGCGGCCAGATCGGTGATAAGGGCCTGATCAGCGGCAAAGGCGGCGAATTCGTCGTCGAAACCACTGAAAAAGCCGAAAATGTTTATCTGCATATCGGTTCCTGGAAAGGCGCCGGCCGCTTCAAAAAAGGTGACGAAGTGGTCATGACCGTCGACAACCCGACGCGGCGCGCGACCATGCGCAATCATACCGCCACCCACCTGCTGCACAAAGCTCTGCAGGAGATCCTCGGCGACCACGTCAAACAGGCCGGTTCGCTCGTCAACCCCGAGCGTCTGCGCTTCGACTTTACGCACTTTGAAGCTATCGGCCCCGAAACGCTCGAAAAGATCGAAAATCGGGTTAACGAACAGATTCTTGCCGCCCATAGCGTAATGGTGAACGAAACCAGCTTCGATGAAGCGGTAAAAACTGGTGCTATGGCCCTGTTTGGCGAAAAATACGGTGACCGGGTGCGCATCATCAGCGTTGGCAATTATTCAAAAGAACTCTGCGGTGGTACTCACATCAGAAATTCTGCCGAAATCGGCCTGTTCTCGATTGCCTCCGAATCATCGATCGCTGCTGGCGTGCGCCGCATCGAAGCGGTTACCGGCAATGCCTCTCTCGATGTTCTGCACGAAATGCGGCGTTTCGAAAGAGAGCTGGCAAAAGTTCTCGACTGCGACCAGAAAACCCTGATGCTCAAGGCTGAAAAACTGGTCAGCGAAGCAAAAGAACTGCGCCGCGAACTTGATAAAATGCGCAAATCAGATGCCCGTGGCCGCATTGACGCAGTCAAAGCCAGTGCCCGCCAGATCGGCGGCGTGTCAGTGATCATGTCGCGCACCGAAGGTCTCAGCGTTGACGAAATGAAGGAAATCTCAGATGAACTGGTCGGCAATGCTGCCGAAAAGACCCTGGTACTGCTGGCTACCGGCGGCGATAAGGCCGGTTTCGTTCTCAAACTGACCGGCGATCTGGTTAAAAAAGGCCTGCATGCCGGCAAACTGATCAAGGATATCGCGAAAGTTGCCGGCGGCAGCGGTGGTGGACGCCCCGACATGGCTACCGCCGGTGGCAAGGATGTCGAAAAGATAGATGCAGCACTCGTCGAAGCCGAAAAACTGGTTTCGCAGGCATTGGCAGGCTGATGAAGATTCTCGCTCTCGATATCGGCAAGAAACGCATTGGCGTGGCAACCTGCGACCGCCTTGAAATTGCCGCCTCACCGTTCTGTGTGGTGAAGGCCGGCAAAACTGCGGTTGCAGAAGTGGTTAAAATTCTTGACCGCGAGGGCGTTGAAGCCGTTGTCATCGGATTGCCGGTTTCTTTTGATGGTGTTGAGCGCGAGTCGTGCGAACGGGCCCGTTTTTTTAAAAACGAACTCGAAAAATGCATGTCGCTGCCGGTAAGCTTTTTCGACGAACGCTTCACCAGCAAAATTGCCGAGGCTTCACTGATTGAATCGGGCATGCGCCGTGAAGAACGCCGCGATGTTATCGATGCGGTCGCGGCTTCACTGATATTGCGAAGTTTCATTGAATTTCGCCGAAACCAGGGTCTCAAGCCCTGAAAGAAAGATAAAGGAAACAAGTAATGAGCAGTCTCAAATACAAATGCGTTCTCGTCTGTGAAGATATCCGCCAGGAACTCGGTGGCCGGGTTAGCCTGATGGGCGTTCTTGGCTCCAAACTTCTGGTTCAGAGTTTTCCGCTGCCCTTTCCTAAGCTTTGCCTGTTCATCGAATGGGGTGAAATTGTCGGCAAAGTAAATGTCACTCTCAATATCATTCCGCCCGAAGGCGTCGAAATACCCAAAGTCAAACCCTCCGCACCGATTCAGGGGCAGCCCGGCCTTGTGGCGCGCTCGATGATCGTGCTCAGCAATTTCGCTTTCCCGGCACCCGGTAACTACGTTTTCGAATTCGAAGCCGACGGCAAAATCGTCGGGCGCGAAAACTTTCTCATTGAAAAATATGAAGGCCAGATGCCGGCAGCGGTGAACTGAGTTTTTCAGTATGAATAACAACGCGGCTTCAGATTCTTTCGCGACACTTCTCGAAACTGCGCTCAATAAGGCTGAGACCTTTTTCGAGCAGATTCTGCCCGGCCTCAAGCCCCTGGCTGAGAACAAGCTCAGTCAGCTTGCCGCCATCTTTGAAACCGGCAGTGTCGTCGAGCGGCAGCTTGTCGCCAGGCTTTTTGTCGAGCACCTGAAAGAAGATGGGGCCGCGTTTCTTACTTCGCGTCTAGATGTCAGGCGTCACAAGCTGTTTATCGAAGCCGCTGCAATTCTCGGAACCCTTCAGTATGAACCGGCTATTGAAGCGCTGAAAGCAGGTGTTTCGATGCACACGCCCGATCTGGTGCTGCCTGCCGTTAAAGCCATCGCCATGATGAAGCCATCGCGAAAAGTCGACGAAGTGTTGACCGCCTTTTATCTGAATTTTCCCGACGAAACCAGACTTTCGCAGAGCATCAGATATCTTCTGCCCCGGCATGAGACTCTGGTGCATGAAATGCTCGAAAAATACCGGTCGCTTAACGCCGACCGCCGCATGTGGGTGCTGAAATATCTGTCTGAAACCTCAAACTCCGAGTCTCTCAAGCTGTTCAGCGAAGAACTGCAGACCGAACCGCTTGAAAGGGGGCTTTACTGCGTAAAAGGCCTCGGGAAAATAGGCACCGAACAGGCAGTGGATGTTTTAAAAAAGCACATCGGCACTTCAGAGTGGTTTTTGCGCAAACGTATCGTCGAAGCTCTCGGCGTGAGTAACTGCCCGGGTGCCGTTGAGCCGATCCTCGAAATGCTCAACGACGAATCGGTACAGGTGCGGGCCGCGGCAGTCGAAAGCCTGTCGAAGGTTGGCAGCCTGAAACCAGATCTGCTGATTCAGAAGCTGGAAAAAGCCGGCAAAGTTTTTAAAATCAATCTCGTGCGCGCCATGGGGCAGCTGAGAAACGAAAAATTCGTCAAACCGCTGGTCGAAGTTTTAAAAGACCGCGACACATTGTTTTTCAGTATCGATGCTATCGGTGACCTTGGTTTTCAGCAGGCCGAATTTTCATTGCGGCGGCTGCTGAAAGACGAGATCTGGTTCAATCGTCTCAACGCTCTCGAAGCGCTCGCTAAACTGCAGATTTCTGAGCTGGGTACAATTGCCCAGGAAGCCGCCCAGGATGAAAACGACATGGTGCGCAACGCCGCCAGTCGAATTCTGGCCGGTTTGAAGGCGAAATAAACCTTTCGCTGTACAGAATTCTGTAAACCTGCTTGGTTTTATGTACCCTCTTTTGTTGATTCGGGAGAGGGGAGTTTGATTTTTGGGTCTTTCTAAAGTATAATTAGCGCCTCAGACTTTGTGTACATTGCGCAGGTCGAAGATGAGAGACGAGGGAAGCCCTGTAGAAAGCTTTATATTCAATGCTTCCGGCAGTTTTTTTGAGGCGTCTGCCATAACGGAGGTTTCATGAAGAAGTGTATTCTTCCCGCAGTTTGCCTGCTGCTGATGCTTGCGTTTCTGTTCGTTGGCTGTGGCGGCGGCGGTGGTTCAGGCGATGCCATTTCGAGCTCCTGGCTAGGTTTGACGGCCGACCCTGATATTGCCGGCAATCTTCAGGTCGACATCAGACCCTCTTCTGTCTCGGTCAGGCCCGGTCAGGCAATCGCCCTTTCGGTTTTTGTCAAAGATGGCTACGGGCACCCGGCAAACGATATTAAAATTGCTTTTGCGTCACAGCTCGGTGGCACCTTTGATGACAAGACGGCTGAGACTTCCAATGGCTGGGTTTCCACAACCTTCACTGCTGGCACCCAGCCCGGAACTGAGTCGATAATCGTTATGACCAGCGCAAAATCTTTTTCAAAGCCTTTGCTGGTGCAAAACCCGGTGGCGGTTAACCCGACAATTCAGATCGTAACCAGTGCCGATACTGTTCAGGTCGGCAGCATGGTAACCGTTGCGATTGGTGTTTCAGAAAACGGTGTTCCATCTAATGAAGTTGAGGTAAGACTATCTTCAACCCTTAAAGGTGATTTTGGCTCTGATTCAGGTAAAGTTGAGAACGGCTGGTTTTCTACCACCTTCAAGCCTGACAGTGATACTGCCGGAGTCGGTACTCTTACTGCAATGGTGAACAATGCAAGTGCAAGCAAGAGCCTTTCTGTAGTAAAAGAAAAGATGCCGAACCCGGTTCTCTCGATGTCAGTCAGCCCTGAATCAATTTTTCCTGGGCAGACTGCTTCTGTAATTGTCATCGCCAAAGACGAAAATGGTTCCCCTTCCTCGTCGGAAATTTTTATGCTCAGCCCTTCTCTTGCAGGTGGTTTCAATCCTGCAAGTGGCAAACCGGTTGATGGCGTGTTCATTACTGAATTCACGGCCGGAAATGAAATTGGCAGCGCCACTTTGTCAGCAAGATGTGGTGAGGCTACTGCCTCAACCATTCTTTCAATCGAGAAGCCTGAAATTGTCATGAAGGTATCGCCTTCGATGAGCACGGTTAAAATCAAAGAGCGGGTTCCGGTTTCGGTTCTGGTAACCGACACTTTTTCGCGTCCGATCGATAACGCGCCGGTTTACCTGAGCGCTGAACTAGACTGTGACTGCTCGCCCGAAGAGGGCAGAACCAATGATGACGGCTATTTCTTTTTTGACTTTGTTGCCAGCACTACGGCCGGTGTATCGAAAATTCATGCGTTGACGACCGGTGCTACAGGCAGTGCTCAGATCACTGTGGTTGGCCCATGAGCGGCTTTTCAGGAGAAATGAAATGAACAGAATGAAATTGTTTTTGTTTTCGCTGCTTCTCGTGACGCTCGTGGTTCTGCCGGCATGTGATTCGGGTTCGAGCGGTCCGGTTGCCAGCCCGCTTTCTACGGGGCCGGGTTATAACATTCAGATTGCCGCGAGTGACGAAGACCTTATGGTCGGGGCAACCACAACCATTACCGCGGTAATCTATGAGCCTGATGGTGCGCCTGTTCGGGATGGGGTTGATGTGTTTTTTGGCAGCTCTCTGAAAGGTTCTTTTTCAGATAATCCAGTGAAAACCTCTGGTGGAAAAGCTGTTGTAGCCTATACGGCCGGTGATATTCACGGTTATCAGGATGAAGTGACGGCAACCTGTAACGGCGCAATTGCCAAGGTTAATATCGCTGTTACGGCTTTTTGAGAGATTGAATCTGAAAGGCAGCAAAAATGAGAATTCATAAAATATTTATTTCCGGTCTGATTGTGATGCTGGCTCTGCTGGCATTTATGATCGCTGCACCTGTAAAAGGTGAAGAAACCGAACAGAGCGAAGAAGCGGTTGTCGAACAATCGACTGACTCCGAAGAAAAAGACATTACGGTGGAATCGAACGAAAAGTCTGAAACCGCTGAAACGGCCGATGTTGACGAAAAGAAGACAGACGACAAAAAGTCAGAAAAGAATGATGCCTCTAAAAAAAGATCAGTTAAAAACGCCGCGACTGAAAATTCTGACAAGGCCAATGAAACTCAGAGCCAGGGCGTGTCAGGGCTGTCTACTCCTGACTCCTCACTTCCTGATGACTACAACCCTGATTACCTTATCTCTACCCGTTATTCAAAAAGTAAAAGCGGCAATATCACCACCTGGTATCTTATGTACACCCGCTCAAATGACATTATTGCAACGGTTAAGGAACTTTTCGACGAAGAGGTAAGTTCCGGAGATATCAAACTGGGCGAGAATCCTGTGACCAACTCTATCATTATCAAAGCGAAAGATGCTGCCAACCCGGTAGTTGAAGAGATCATCGATACGGTAAAAAGTCTCGATTTCAGAAGTGGCCAGGTGCTGATCGAAGTTCTGGTCGTTGAGATCACGGTTTCAAACGAAGATCTCTTTGACTTTGAATTGATGAATATTGTCAAAGAACCTTTTAACATCAAAAATACCCTCGGTACCATCGGGGTGGATCACGGTACTATCGGCGAAGCTGATCCGCTCTCGAAAAGCGACCGGCTCAAGGTGTTCGTCACCACGCCGAACCGCATGAAACTCTTTCTCAATGCCTGGAAAGACAATAAAAAAGCCAATGTCATATCTTCGCCCCACATCGTGGCTGCCAACCACCGAGAAGCCACTTTCAAAATAGGCAACAAGGTGCCGATCATTGAAAGCATAAGACCTTCAGATGCCGGCCCGATCAAATCCTTTGATATCAAGGATGTCGGCATCGAACTGACGGTTACTCCGCACATCAACCGCGGCAACCAGATCGACATGGAAGTTTTTCAGACGATCAACGCCCTGCAGAGCTACGACGCCAAAGAAGGTACCGCAAACATGTCGAACCGTGAGGTAAAGACCAATGTGTCTCTTGCTGACGGAGAAACCCTTATTCTGGGCGGTTTTATCGAAGAACGTGTTACCAAAACCGAGAACAAGATTCCGCTGCTTGGTGATCTGCCGATGGTGGGCAAGGCTTTTCGTAAGAAGCAGAACAACAAAGAAAAGGTGGAGCTGCTCATATTCATAACTCCCAAGGTTCTCGACACCGTTGAAGACGGTAAAGTTGCGCTGAAAGAGAAGATCGAAAAAGTATCATTCAAGGAAAAGGTCAACGACCTCATTGAAAACCGCAGACTCAAGCGCCAGCAGCTGGAAAACAATCAGGAATATCTCCTTGAACGGGCCTCGCGCAACTGGTTTTATGATTTCGACCGCAAGGATATCGAAGATCTTGTCTGGAACATTCCGGCTGAGATCAAACCCGAAACCCTTAATCTGCGCCGCACCGGGCACATGCCGTTCGGCTTTGGCCAGTCGAAGCGATTGAAACCGCCGCGCCTGAATACCGAGCTCGAACCCTCTGAAGGATTCATTATGGCGAAGGAATTCAGTATCGAAGACCCGGCAAAATTCAAAACTCTGCGTCTCAATGTTGCCAGCAACAATGCTGCTGTTGTCTATATCAATGGTCGGCTGGTTGACCAGGACCCGGCAATGAAGCTTAAAGACGGCCATGATTTTGAATACTGGAATCGCACCGTTGATTTCTCAAGCAGTATTCTCAGCGCTGGCATCAATAACATTGTTGTCTTTCTTGGCTGCGACAAGAGCAAAACCGATGCTTATCTCGACCTGGAGCTGATCGGAACCCGGGAATGAAAAAACTCTCATCTGCACTGGCCTTTGGTATGGTTCTGGTCGCGGCGTTCGCCCACTCTGAACCAAAGGTAATAAAAAACATACGCGTCTCTGTCGAGGGTAAAAAGCAGTATTTCGACCTGTTTCAGAGCGCTGCCGAAGAGAACCTCTGGTATTGCGGCCAGACAAAACCGACGGTTCTGATGCGCAACGCCATGAGCCAGCAGATACCGGAGATTTCCCTCATCCGCTTTCAGAAAAAAGACATCAAGAACCCGCAGAAGCTGGTCGAAGGCGCGCATTTTCGCATGCATCTGTCGCTGGGTGCCGCTGCAGACGTAATGGAAGAGTTGAAAAAAAAGCTGCCTTCGTCAGGGAAAAGGCCCCCGGTGCTTTCGCCCGTGCCTTTCTCGGCGTTGAAGCTGGTTTTGCAGAAACCTGACGGCAAAGAAGTCGAAATGAAGTCAGAACCGCTGGTCGGCAACTCCGGGCAGCGCTCTTCGCAGAATGTGGCATTCTCGACCGTTCTGGGCAGCCTCGATACCGACCTGCTCGATGCTCTCCTGCGCGGTAATACCGGCGCAAAATACACCCTGTTCTACAATTACCGTTACCTCGACCCGGTACTTACCGGCAAACCCGCCGCCGCCAGCGCCGACCCCAGAGATTCTTCCGCTCAGAACGGTGGCAGCTCGCCTGACAGAAACCTGCCCGGAACCCGCGATTTCTCGACCATGGAAAAGGAAGCGGCGGCCAGCGTCGGCTGGGAAAAAGCTGGCGAAGGTTTTGTCGGCTTCTCGCGCTACTCAAAAGCGGTACAGGATAAATGCATTTTTGTCGAAACGGCCGAAAGATGGCAGAACGCCTACCTCACCCTTCCGATACTGACTTTTCCGGCCGGGGTATCAGTTGATAAAATTGTGCTGGAAGTCTCTCTCGTTCACGACGGCAAAAAATATCAGCGGCAGGAGTTCAGCTGGATGCCTGCTTCCGTTGGCTGGCGCGACGCTAACGGCGCACCGCTCGTGTACGGCATCTTCCCACTGGGAAATCTGGCCAGACTGTCGCCGGAAGAACTGCAAAAGGTCAAATTTTCCATCCGACAGACCATCGACACTTTTCGTGGCGAAAAGCTCGTTTCTGAGACTTTCTGCGATATGGTTGAAGGTGATACGCCGATCAGTGACCCTCTTGATATTGCCGACATTCTTGAATTCGAGACCGGGATGCTGACCTGGGCACCCGAAAGCCAGCCCGGCCTGAAACGCATCGATGTCGCCCTGACAGACGGCGACTGGAAATCTGGCAGAGTTATCGAGCCTGAGTTCAGTAATGGCAAAATGACGCCTCCATCCACAAGCATGTGGTTGATCAGGCAGGCTTCTCCTGACGAATCTGTGCTTGCCGCCGAGGTTTTCTTTATCGTTTCCGACGGAAAACAGGAAAAGAAGGTGGCATGGGCTAAAAACGGCAAAAATCTGCGAAAAGAGCTTTTCGCTCTCTCTGCCTTTTTTGTCGACAAGGACTGGTCTGGAAAATGAGAAAACACGGAAGAAAGCTTGCACCCGGTTTATGTCTCGCTTTTCTTCTGCTGCCTCTGATATTTTTTCTGACTTTTCTTGCAGGTTGCGGTGGTGGCGGTAGTTCTGGCGGCGGTGTTGCAGGTCCTGCTGCGACCAGCATGATCACCGGCCGGGTAATCGCTCCTGACGAACTTCTGCAGCGACTGAACCTTATGTCGGCCTCTTCGGCCGCAGCTGGCCCGAGAGCCACGGTCTGGCTTGAAAATAACCCTGACGATATGCAGCTGACCGATTCGTCTGGTAATTTTTCATTTTCAGGTCTTGCGCCGGGCGTGGCTTACCGCGTTGTCTGCCGCTACGATATCGCCGCAACCGGAGAACTTTACCTTGTCAGATCCGGCGAAATACTTATTGCAGCAACCGCTCAGGCTGGGCAGACCGGTGATCTGACCCTCGAAAAGGGGAAATACACTATTTCCGGGATACTGCGAAACCAGTTCAATCAACCGGTTGCCAATGCAAGAATGTCTCTCTGGGGCATCAGATTTAAAACTCTCTCTGATGGCACTTTTATTACTCCGCCAATGCCGGAGTCTGCCGCTACCGAAAAAATAAACGTTCAGGCAGATGGTTATCGCCAGATGACCCTTGAACTGCCCTTCATTCATTCACAGGACATGATGCCCGGAATCGATGTGACCCTGTCTGACGTCAGTGAGCCAAATTTTGCGCCGCTGCTGTTCTTTAAACAGGCACCACAAAAAGTTGCCCCCGGCGAAAAAATTGCTCTGCAGATTGCCGTTTTTGACCCGGATGAACTGGCACCGGAAAGTTTTAAGCCGGTCTGGAAGCCTCTTTCTGGCACAATTGAAGAGACTGCTGACCGCCTCTCTGTTTTCTGGACCGCGCCGCAGATTTCTGGCCTGGCCACTGTCAGTGTCAGTGTTACCGACAGCAGAGGCGCTTCCGGCACCGCAACGATCGGTCTTGCGGTTGGTGGTGACCGCAACCCGGCTGTTCGAGTCGATTCAATAAGCCCGTCTTCGGCTGAGCCGGGTATGCAGGTTGTGATCAAAGGCTCGGGGTTCAGCGCTGACCCGGCAAAGGTTAAGGTCAGTTTCAATGGCATATTTGCCGACATCGTTTCGTCTTCAGAAACACAGATTGTCACGACGGTCCCTTCTGGAGCTACTACAGGGGTTCTCGTCATTTCAGTTCCGGGCGGCGAGAAATCAGCCGGTGTTTTTGCGGTGATAGACCCGGGTCTGGCACTCTCGCCGGCTTACGGCCCCCCCGGAACGATTGTCGGTCTTTCAGGCAGAGATTTTGGTACCGATCAGACTGCCGGCTCTATTCTGGTTAATGGGGTTCAGGCCAGCATTCAAAGCTGGTCAGACAGCCTGATTCGCTTTATTATTCCAGAAAAAGCCGTTGGTGGGGTAGTTACCCTGTCTTTGCGCGCTCGCGAAAAAACCGCCGGTTTTTTTAAAGTTACGAGAATATTCGATGTTTCAAGTTCACTCGTGACAAAGGGTTCGGAGATCGTTATCACCGGCGAAGGCTGGGGCGAAGCGCAGGCCGCCAGCTCTCTCGTTTTTGCAGGAGATGTTGCGGCGACAATAAAAAGCTGGTCTGAATCACGCATCGTTCTGCTGGTGCCGACAGGTGCGCGCAGCGGCGATTTGACTGCGACAGTGCAGGGAATTTCCTTCGTTGTCAGGGCTGTGAAAGTTAACTCGGTCGATTCTGTCAGCCCTGATAGAGGCATTGCCGGTGTCGAGATCGAGATCGCCGGCACCGGTTTCGGGGCGAGTCAGGGAACCGGCCATGTGAAAATCGACGATAAAACCCTCGAAATCATCGGCTGGTCAGAAAATCTCATCCGGGCCAAAGTTCCTGAAGGCACGAGGCCCGGTGATCTTGCGGTTTTTGCGGCCGGAATCAACAGCAACGGAGTGCCCGTCGTAATTTCGGCGATCACTTCGATCTCACATGTTCGCCGGCCGGCCGGAACCGTTCTGCAGATCGATGGTTATGGCTTTGGCAGCAATACCGGGTTCGTTCTCTTTGGCGAAATTGTCGCAACCACCTTCAAGACCTGGAAAGAAGACTTGATCGAGGTGGTTATTCCGGCAAACGCTCCCGGTAACGCTCCTGTAGTTGTGAGTTCTATGGGCGTAAGAACCCCGGCGGTACCATTTTTCGTCACCAGTATTACCGGTGCCGACCAGGATTCCGGCTGGATCGGTCGCGAAGTGGTTATTTCGGGTGGCAACCTCGGAAACGGTTCTGGCGGCGATAAGGTTACTTTCAATGGCGTCACGGCTCCGGTAATTTCCTGGAATGACAGTTCTGTGAGTGTCAGAGTGCCTGAACAGGCCACCAGCGGTCAGCTCGTGCTTGAAATCAGCGGGGTGTCGGTGACTCTGGAAGAGGAATTTAGCGTATTTACAGATTATGACTACGCCCAGGCTGCCCCTGACTGGAGCGGCACGCGTGTCAATTCTAAACCTCTGCTTCCCGGACTGGCCCAGGATTCTGCCGGAAACGTCTTTATCACGGATTACGACAATGGTTGGGTCTGGCGCATTGCCAGCGACGGAACCCAGAGCAAATTCGGCAATCTCGATAAACCATGGGGCATTGCGCTCGATGAAGCGAATGGGCGCATTTTCGTATCTGAGTCAGGCAAGCACAGGGTTCAGATTTTTGATCTGCAGGGCAATGGAATCGGGCAATTCGGTACATTGGGTGCTGGCGACGGACAGTTCTCGGGCCCGAGGGGCCTGATTCTCGATCAGGACGGCCGGCTGTATATTGCTGACGCTGGTAACAGCCGCGTTCAGGTTTTCACTGCTGCCGCGAACCCGGTTTTTATAACTAGCTTTGGCACAGATGGCAACGGTGACGGGCAGCTGACATATCCTTCTGGTGTGGCTGTCGACAGCAATTTTCTGGTTTATGTCGCCGATGCCGGTAACAATCGTATTCAGCGATTTACCCCCGACAGCGGCAGCAACCCGACAGTATGGGCTTTTTCAGGCTGGCTTGGTTCAAAAGACCCCAATGTCGCAACGCCTGGCTGGTTGAATGGCGGTTCTGGCCTTGCCGCAAATGTGTCAGGCGCATTCAAAAGCCCTTATGGCGTGGGCCTGGCCGGCGCCAATCGCCTGCTGGTGGCAGATACCAACAATAACCGAGTGCAGGTTTTTGACGCCCAGACCGGGCTTTTCGTGTCGAGCATCGGCGCGTCTGGCGTCACCAGTGGTCAGTACAATCAGCCGTTGTTTGTTGGTTTTGCTGATGACCAGGTTTTGATTGCCGATTCGAGTAACGCCAGAATACAGAAGTCGGGCCTGAATGGTGAATTCATTGCACAGATACGCCCCGATACCTCACTTCTCAATACCCGCCCGGGAAGAATTGCCGTAGACTCGGTGCGCCGGCGCGTCTATGTCCTTGATACCGATGACGGCTCGATCAGCGTGTTTGGTCTCGATGGCAGTGTTATTGAGATTATTGGCTCTTCTGGAGCTGGCAGCAGCCAGTTTTATAAGCCCGAAGGCCTGGCGCTCGACGGCAACGGCAATCTCTATGTCGCCGATACCGGAAATGCGCGAATTCAGATAATTTCGCCAGAAGGCAGTTTCAGTGGTCACTGGGGCGTTTATGGTACCGGCGGGGGGCAGTTCGTGCGGCCGGTGGCGCTGGCAGTTTCTCCCGATTCCCGCCACCTTTACGTGGTCGATCGCGATCTGCATCGTATACAGAAATTTACCGTTTCCGGGCAGTTCGTAAAAGGGTGGGGCAGTAATGGTGCTTCAGACGACCACTTCAAGAACCCTTCGGGGATAGCCTGTTCGCGGAACGGTGAATTGTACATCGCAGACACCGGTAATCACAGAATAAAAAAATATTCGGCTGAGGGTGTTCTAATTGGTTGGTGGGGCAGTTACGATGCGGGGGCGCAGTCTTTCTGGCTTGATCCCGGATCTCAGAAGACCGGCGCTGTCAGTGATTCAGACGGCGGTTTCGATACCCCGGTCGACGTTGCTGTCGATTCTGAAGGGCATGTTTTTGTCGCCGATTCAGGTAATTTCAGAGTTCAGAAATTTGCTTCTGAACAGGCTGAAAGGCTGGCCGGCGGTTTTATTACCGAGATTTACCTTGGTGAAAGTTTGTCTGCGTTGTCATCTGATGCCTGGGCGACTGTTTATGCAGTAACCGAAAGTGGCTTTGTTCGAAGATTCTTTCCTGAACCGTGATTGCCGATGGTGTGTACAATGGCATACCAGAATTATCTTGCGGCATAAAAATTCTGGTGCTAGTATCGCAGAAGTAAAAAAAAAGTTTTGAGATTTAAATCTTTGGAGGCCTTAATTGCGTAACCCATTGAAAACGGCTCTCTCTTTGTGTACCCTTTTTGTTCTGGCATTTGCCACTCCGAATTTTGCTCAGGCTCCGAGTCTGGCTCCGGCTGATGCTTATTATGTTTCTGCCAAAACCGAATTTGGTACCGAAACTTTTACCATCATTCGTGATGGCCGCCGCGAAGAACAGTTTTATTTTGTTCCGGCCCGCCCCCATGTCGCCATTGAAAAGCGTAATGGCAAAGATTACCCGGTTTTTCAGCTGCTCAGCTACCAGAGAAAGAAAGACAATGAACTGGTACAGGGTGGCATTCTGCAGTTTTCTGTGCAGACGGCCATTTCAAAGGCAACAGAAAATGAACTGCTGAACACCATCAAAGGCAAGTTTCCGCTTTCTGATTCGAAAAAACAGCACCGCCTTTCACCGATTCCGATGAAAGAAGCCGTTATCAGCATGTACGACCTTGACGGCAAGCTGCTGCAGTCAGCTCCGGTCAAAGAAGGCATCGCCCCCATATTCGGCAATCAGCAGTTCCCGTTCATGCTCAACCTCACCGATCTTGGTGCTGATGCCATGAAGGCTATGACCACCGGTCATGGCGGCCTGCCGGTGCTTATCACCTATACTTTCCAGGGCATGACTCCTCCGGGTGGCTTCAAAATCGAAGTTAACTGGGACAACTGCTACAAACACCTCAGTTCAGACACCAAGCTGCGCGCCAATGTCGCTTACGCCAGTCTGGGTGCCAATCTGGGCGCTGACATGACCAAGATTCGCGAAGAAATGGAAAGCAACGGTATGATGAAGATCACCGCGCTTTCCAACGAAGCACTCTCTGATACTGCCCTCGATGCGGCCATGAACCCGGTCATCGACCTCATAACCAAAGAGCTCTTTGAAAACATCAAAGCTCCGCCGCAGATCGACCCGGCCTCGGCCAAAGAAATTGCCGCCCCCGAAATCAAAGATCCGCCAGCAGGTTCGGTGACTCCTGCTGCCAGTGTTGCCGAAGCAAGCGGTGTTGCCCCCGCCAAGGGCACAGATTCTGCAATTGGCAAACCGGCTGCTGACAATGCCGCTGCCGGCTCAGGCGATGCTGCCGCCGCAACCGGAGCTGCCGCGGGTGCTGCCGTTGGCGATGCCATCAAGGGAGCGACCTCAGCTGCAACCGGTGCAGCTGGCGAAGCGGCCAAGGGAGCGCTGGATGCTGCCGCCACTTCGGTTCCCTACGTCGGAACGATCATGAAAGTTCTCGATGTCGCCGCCGACATCGCCAAGAACTCCAAGGTCGCCATCGGAGCCAGCTACGCCCTGAAGGATGCCAAGTATGTTAAAAAGGGTTCCTTTGTTTATACCTATGACCGCCAGGCGATCGTTGACCGAAAAACCTCTTTCGGCGGCCCGATCGGCATTGGTTCATTCGATAAAAAGATCCAGAATGAATGTATAACCGTGCTGCCAGATGGCAACTGGGAAGCCGCATATTATAGCCTGCCATCGGTTGGTGATTCAAACTCCCTGGGCTATAAACAGATCAACCTGAGTGTCATCCCTGTTTTTGGTGATAAGCAAATTGCCGGTCAGAAGATTGAATCGGCTATGTATAGAGCCAACACAGAAACCTGGACCGACAAAAACGGCAAAGAAGTCAAATATTTCCTGTTCCCGCTGAAAGCCGTATACGATTCCGCGGATTACAAGTCAAATCCGGCTGGCTTCCGCTTCAAGGTCAGGGCCGAAGTTGTGCCATTGACCGGCCAATCTTTTGTCGTTGATTCCTATGCTCCGATGTTTGACGGTGAACTTGCCATGTCGCCCCCGACCGATCTTATGCAGGCTGTAAAAATATCTGCCGACGGCGTAACTTATGGTGCAGGCGATAACGAAATCTTTTTGATTAAAGGTGCACTGAAGGCAGATAACCTCTCCTTGCCTTTCAAACTTGATGCAAACAAAGGCAATCAGGGTTTCCTGATCCCGAAAGACGCAAAATCTGTGAAGATAACTGGCATGCAGTTTTTTACCAAAAAAGGCAAAAAATTTGACTGGGCTGGCAATAACAGGCAGCTCTCAGATATCGATGCAAACTATGATATCACCCTGTTTGACAGCGACTGGGACAAATCTGCCGACACCGATTCAATAATGGGCGAACCAGAACCCGAACAGAAGTAAACCCTTTTCCGGCCGCTGTCCTGACAGCGGCCGGAATTGTTAAAGAAACCAATGGAGGAACAAATGAAATTTAATTCCCGCACCCTCGCTGTATGGCTTTTCGCCTGCAGTTTCGTTCTATCGCTGACCGGTGCTTTTGCTCAGGCCCCAAGCCTGGCTGCCTCTGATCAGTATGTTGTAACGGTCGACACCGAGAATGGTCCCGAAACCTATACGGTCATCAGAGACGGCCGCATTGGCGAGCATTTCTATTATGTTCCGATCAAGCCGACCATCGCTACCGAAAAAATCGATGGCAAAACCATGCCGATATTTCAGCTCCTCAGCTACCAGACCAAAGATGGCGACGGTGGCATTCTTCAGATGTCTATGGTTTCTGGCGTAGCCCAGGGCACCATCGATAAAATCAAGTCCAAGCTTTTCAGCCTCAAGGTGCCGGCCGGAAAAGTTCCGCGCCTGTCGCCGCTGGCAATCAAAAGTGCCGAGCTGACCCTTTATGACCTCGGTGGCCAGATGCTTGACCAGGCAGCTCCCAAGCCTGGTATCGCCCCGATTTTCGGCACCCAGCACTATCCGTTCATGCTCAAGCTCAAGAGTCTCGGTGCTGATGTCATCAAGGCTCTCTGCACCAAGCAGGGCGGTCTGCCGGTTCTGATAACCTACACCTTTCAAGGTATGACTCCTAAAGCCGGTTTCGAAGTTGAAGTCGACTGGGATGCCTGCTATGAACATTTCAGCACCAATACCGAAGTGGCCCTTGAAGTTGCGAAAAACTCCATCAGCGGCAGCCTTGGTCTCGACATTGCCACCCTGCGCGAAAAGTTTGTCAGCGAAGGTCTGATCAAAATCAACTCTCTTACCAGTGAAGCCGCTGACGCCAAGCTGCTCGATGACCTCATGACTCCGGTTCTGAACCTCATAACCAAAGAACTCTTCGAACAGATTCACCCGCCCACTTCAATTGCTCCGGCAGAAGCCGAAAAGCTCAAAGAAGACGAAGCCAAGCCGGAGCTGGCCGCTGCCGCTCAGGGTATCAGCGAAGCGGTAATGAAAGCTACCGGACGTTTCTTCAAGGTCGGCGCCAAAGTCGACTTCGCTCTTAAAGACGTAAAGATTGTCAAAAAGGGCAAATTCACCTACAAATTCGACCGCCAGGCCATTGTTGACCGCACCACCTCCTTCGGTGGCCTGCTTGGCATCGGCAATTTTCCGAAAGATGTGCAGGAAAAATGCATAACCACCATGCCCGCCGGTAACTGGGAAAGGGCTTTCTATGTTCTGCCGTCGGTTGGCGCCACTGCGACACTTGGCATCAGCAGCCTTGATATTGCCGTAACCCCCGAAGAAAAAATCGGAGAAGATAAATGGCAGCAGATCTCTGGCTACAAAACCGAATCTGCCGGCTTCAATAAAACCGGAAAAGCCATCTGGACAGATAAAGACAGAAAGGAAATTATCAATTTCCAGTTCCCGCTCAAGGCTCTGTATGACAAAGAAGGCTTTAACCGAGATAATTATCGCTTTAAAATCGCTACAATCATCAAGCCCACAAGCGGTAAATCAATAGAGATTACCAGCTACGCGCCGCTGTTTGACGGTGACCTGGCGATTGCGCCTCCGACTGATCTTGTCGACATCGTTACCATAGACGCTTCCTGCATGACCTTTGGCAGCGAAGAGGGACAGGTTTTCAAGGCGCCCGGTCAACTCAAAGCCGGTTCTCGCACCTGGAGCATCTTATTGAGCGCCGATACACCGATTCAGCGTTTTATGGTTCCGGTCGACGAAAAAAATATTACCGTTCCCAGCCTGGCATTTGCCCAGAAAAAGGGCGTGCTTGGCAAATGGCCTCTCTGCAATAAAAACCTCAGAGAGATCCAGCCCGACCTTTATGTGATGTTGTTCGACGGCGCCTGGAACAAAGACTTCGATTCGTCTCAAAGTCCTGAAGATGCGATCGTAAACCTTGACTGATCTTGTTAAAAGCTGCACTCGAAAGGGTGCAGAGATTAAAATTCAATAAGGGAGCATAGCGTGAAAAGAATGAATGTACTGTTTACCGGCCTTATGGCCATTTTTCTCTGCCTGGTAGCCGTTAACCCGGCTTCGGCGTTGCCGAGTCTCGATGCCCAGAAATGGCGTACGGTTCAGATTAACGAAAAAGTTGGCAACAGCGTTGAAGAAAACATGATTACCGTAATTCAGGATTCCGATAATCCTCTGGTTTTCTACTACGTGCCAAATCGCCCCCGTCTGGCCGAAACTGTGACTGTCAAAGATAACAAACGGACTGTCAGACCAGTTTTTCAGCTCATGACACTGCAGACCAAATCTGCCAAAACCAAAGACATCTACGAAGAAGGCCTGCTGCAGTTCTCTCTGCGCATGGACCTGCAGCCCGAGAGTGCATCTCAGGCAACCAAGCTGATCTTTGAAGATTTGCTGAAAAATGGTCTGGCCACTGAAACGACCGACATCAAGCTTCTGCCGCTGCCGGTTTCTTCAGCTTCGATCTCGATCTATGAACCGAGTGGTGAATGGCTGTCCAGCGGTATTCAGCAGCCATCTATCGCTCCAATTTTCTCTACTCAGGCTGTTCCTTTTCAGATAAACCTGACCAGCCTGGGCGCTGATGCAATGAAAGCCCTCACCCAGAAAGGCCAGGCCGGTCTCGGCGTTTATTATCAGATGTCGTTTCAGGGTGTTCTGCCTGCTGCCAAGCTGACAGTAGAAGTTGACTGGAAACAGACCTTCAGCCATTTCAGTGAAAATACCAAAGAGAAGAAATACTGGAACGCCCTTCTGTTCGCCGGCGGCACCAGCAAATCAGACAAAAAAACCGTTGCCGAGAACCTGCTCGAAAACAACTGTATCACTGTAAAAATGGAAGGCGACGGCGATGAACTCGAAGCTCTGCAGAAAGTTCTCGACCCGATTCTGGAGCGCATCAACAGCCAGTTGATCGAAAAAATGGCACCTCCTGAAAAAGTTGAACCGGCAGAAGCAGCAGAGCCCAGCTACGGTATCGGCATGTTTTATGGTGGCGGCAGTTCATACGCCATGAAAAAAGTCGATGTTAATAAGATGGGTAAAGAAACCTTCAAATTTGACCGGGCTCAGCGCGTTACCCGCGCCACTTCATGCGGCACTTTCATTGGCATCGGCAACTATGACAAAGAAATCATCGAAGCCGCCAATATCGTCATGGATCCAGGCAACTGGGAAAAAGCTTATTATATCATTCCAACCGTTAACCCTGATCCCTGCCTGCTCGAAGTGACTCTGAACCAGTATGTTCAGTATAAAGAAGGCTCAGGTCAGCCGGCTGGCGCATACCCCAGATTCTCAGGAACTGAAAATCCGCAGCTGATCACCTGGCGCCCCAATGCAGTCGATAAAAAACCGGGTTGGGTTGATAAAAACGGCAATTCGGTGAGCAATATTGTCTGGCCCCTCCAGGCTCTTTATGCTGAAGCAAAGGCAGCCAACAAGGAAATCAATGACTACGTCGAATACAAAATCGAAATGAAGATTTCTTCGAAGGGCAAGGGCACCCTGATCGATACAGTAAAATTCGATAAAGTTCAGGAAATGATGGCCGGCAACAAAACCTTCGACAGCCCGCAGGAAATGGTTGAAACTCTTACCGTCACCTGTGACAACCTGTCGCTTGACGCTAAAAAGGGCCTGAAGAGAGTGAACTTCGACATCGACCACATGACCGATGCCGGCAAGAAAGGCCGCTATTCATGGGTTTTTGATGCGAAGAGCAAAGCGACTGAATCGACTCACAGCTGGTTTGTTCCCCGTGATGGTGAATACAAGCTTATTCCCAAGGTTGTTTTCTATCTGCACAGACCTAACAAAAATAAGAAAACGCAGATCGACTGGGAACAAAATGGCAATGATCTGCGCGAAGGCTACGGGCTTTATCTTGATCCGGGCGATTACGACTGGAATCCTGACGACGAAGTTTTCAAATAAGTTTCTCTGAACTTCTTATTGAGAACTCTGGCGCTCTGTCAGAGTTCTCATTTTCTTTTAGTAGAACAAGGTAAATACCGGGAGGTTTTATGCAGTCGAACTTTTTTTTAAAGAAGCACCTGATCGCTTTAATGCTGCTCTTCACTGCCTGTGTGGCAGATGCCCAGGTCAGCCTGCTTCCGGAGCACATGATCACTGTCGAAGGTGTTACCCTGATCCGTGACAGCAAAAACGCGGACAAATGGTATTATGTGCCCGAAAAGCCATTTCTCCTTGAAAAAACACCGGGCAAAAAAGATGATCCCAGGCCGGTTTTTCAGCTGGTGACCTACCAGGCGAAAAACGATACTGCAACCTATGATGGCGGCGTTTTGCAGTTCTGCGTTACCCTTAACATGCCCGAAGAAACCAGAAAAAAGGTCGAAAAAGCTCTCAAAGAGCGATCAAACAACAAAAATGCGGTTTCTTTGACAATTCTGCCATTTCACAAGGCCGAAGCTTTTCTTTTTGACGGTTCCGGAAAAATTACGGCCGATGGCAGCCAGGCACCCGGCTTTTCTCCTGCCTATATTACCGGCGCGTTGCCGTTTCAGTTAAAAATGGACCGTTTTGATGCCGATCTGTATTCGACACTCGTAGACAAAAAGGGTTCTGGGGTCGGTGTACTGATGAATCTGACTTTTGAAGGTCTGCTGCCCCCTGGTGGGTTCAAGGCCACAATCAACTGGGATCAGACCTACGAAAGCATGAAATCTTCAAGTGACCTGAGAATTTCGCTGGGCACCTATTTTTGTGGTATCGACGTTGGTGTCAGTAAGACAAAAATAAGAGAAAAGCTTGTTTCTGAAGGCTGTCTGACCGTTGAAAGTCTCACCAGTGAATCAGTCGATGCCGCAACGCTCGATCGCTACCTTGAGCCGGTGCTGCAGCGGCTGCAGAATAATCTTATCGAGAAAATATCGCCGCCCGAAGTCATCGATACCGATAATGCGGCGAAACCTGATGCGCTGAGCAAATGTTTTTTCGGCCTCAGAACAGGTATCGATGTGAAGCTTCGCGAGCTCAAGCTGATCAAAAAAGGCTCTGAAACCTTTATTTTTAACCAGTCGGTTGTGGCTGAACGCAGAACCTCATGCGGGGCCTTTATTGGTATAAACTCGTATCCTGAGAGTGTGAAAAGCAAGCTTGTCAGCACCTTTTTTTCCGGAGCCTGGGCAAGCGCCTACCTTCTTCTGCCGGTTATCGATACCAACCCCGAGCTCGGAATAAAAAGCGTTGTCATGACCGCGGAAGTCGTAGACTCTGACGGCAGGCAGATTTCTGAGTTGTCTGATATCGCCAGGTGGTCTTCTGCAGATCCGTTCAGCTGGAAAAACAAAGATGGAGCTGAAACCGGCAGTCTGAAATTTCCCCTTCTGTCGCTTTTCAAAAAGCATAATGATGATCTGGAGGTCATCCGTAAGGAATACGCTTTTAAAATTGACGTATCAATCGAGCAGAACCACCCATCATCGATCAGGGCAAACATCATCAAGGTCAGATACCAGACGCCGCTGTTCGACGGAAACCTGCCTTTGCCCACTGCAGTCGATATTGTCGACAACATAATCATCGATTTATCAGCGCTCAGTTTCAATAATGACGATGGGATCAAAAAGCTTAAAATCGTTCTGAAAAAGGGCAGCAAGGGAACAAGAATTGAAAATGTGCTGCTGGCAAAGGATAAGATTGCAGACAGGCTGGTGTACCTGATCGAAGCAACCCGCGAGGGTGAAAAAGCTGAGTCGATAATTCCTGTATTGACCGCAGATATTGGTTCAAAACGAAACCTGCCGTGGGTTAATAATGACAAAGATCTGCGTGTAATAGAGCCATCGTTGCATTTCATGCTTTTTGACTCTGACTGGCAGCAGTAAATTTCAGAGCAGCTTTATCGCAACAGCCGCCAATCAAGTAATTTTGATTGGCGGCTGTTTTTATCTCAACTCAATGTCGTGAGTAACGTCAAATGAGCCTGTGACCGGCTGGGCGATCGTGGTTGCCGTTGCAATTGCCTGTTCTTCAGCCTGCTTTTGCCCGTTCACGTTCTGCATCGTTTTGCTGTAACTGAAGCTGCCGCTTTTCTGAAGCGCCGGGCCTGGTGTGGATGCCGGTGAAAACTGCAGACGAATTTTCAGGCTGGCGCTGCCCGGGTCGGGCAGATTCATCATAAGCGGCAGGCCCTGATTCCCAGACATGGTCTGGTGTTCAAACACCGTTTTGTCATTGAGTTCGGCTTTTATACGAACGCCGCAGGTGAGGTCGCGCCTTAGCGAAAGATCATTGCCATATCTGGCTTTCAGACTATTTTCAAGCGCTGCAAGGTCTTCCGATGACTCCTGCAGCTTCAGCATGCCCTGAAGCAGTATTTCTTTGCCGATAAGCAGCAGAACCGGTGCGGTGGCATTGCCTGGCCTGCTAAGGACCGCCCGCGTCGGAACATACCAGGCCTGCATATTCTTTTGATCGAACCTGATGAATTTCAGCGTTTTGAATGTCTCTTTCTCTGACTGGCTTTGCCCGCAGGCGGTTGCCAGCAGCAGCTGCAACATCAGAAACAGGGCAATTAAATGTTTCATGGTGTCTCCCCCGAAAAGAAAATCCGGGTCAGACTAATCTGACCCGGATTGCTGGTTAAAATCAGTTGGAATTCTTTTCTTCTGAATTTTCCGGCTTATAGTCGGTGTCCCAGAGATTCACTGTCAGACCGAGATCTGAATCCTGGAGGTTGCGGCCGTTGTGTTTCCAGGGAATCTGCTTGCCACCATAAAGAACGAAGTTGATGTTGGCAGTGATGCTGTTTTTTTTGCCTTCATCTTCTTTTTCTACAAGGAAAATCGGGTTCTTAACCGCAGAATCACCTTTTACGGTGGTGCGATAAGTTTTGCGCGGGTAGGTCGGTTTGATTTCCATTTTTACCATGTAGAGGCCGTCTTTGGCGAAGGTCAGAGGATCACAGTCGACTTCGAGTCCTTCGAGCAGGGACATGGGGTTTGAAACCGGCACGCCGCCCATGATGAATTCTTCAAAGCTGGCGAACTTCATGATATCGCTGCCCTGAGTGACAGTTGTTAAAACTTCGTAGGTGCAAGAAGAGAGGGGTATTTTCTGTTTTTCAAGATACGCAGTAATTGCCTGCATCGGGAAAATGAGGTTGTTGACTTCATTGCCTTTGCGGTCAGAGAAGAAACCGGTATCCGGTTTCCAGGTCGCAAGTTGGGCAATGGTGCCGGGAATCTGCTGGGCTTTGCCGTTTTTGTCGTAAAATCTCGGAATTACCTGCAGATCAATTTTTTTGATCGCCAGTGCCTGCCTGTCGCCTACGGCCGGTACCGGAAAATAAGAATAGTTCCAGTTGCCGGCGGGCATGATGGTGATCGCCTGTTCTTTGACTTTGTCGTCATACTGACCGATACCGAGCAGAGAACCATAGGTGCTCTTGCTTTCGCTCAGGTCGCGGTTTTTCATTTCGACGACTTCAGTGCCTTTTTTAACTTTGTTGACATTCTTCATTGCATAGGTCGAGTTGGTGCCCCACCAGGCAGAGTTTGGTTCTTTGGCGGCTGCCGGTTCGATTTTTTCGGGGGGGGTGATTCTTTCGACCATTTCTTTGCTGACACGTTCGATTACCGGGTCAAGATACTTGGTGATCTGTTCGGGGGTCAGGCCGACGCTTTCGTAAGAAATGCTCTTGTTTTCGGTCAGCACTTCGGACAGGGTTTGCTCCTGGGTTTCGCGCTGGCCGGTTTCACCGCGGCCACGCCAGCCACCCCACCAGGTGCGGTAGTAATACCATCTGGTGTAAGCCTGTTTGGTGCGTTCATCTTTGCTGAAGTGAGAAAAGGTCTGGTCCCAGTTTACGGTGACCTTGAAGCCGGTTACCGGTGAGACAGTGTCGAAAGTATAGGTGATGTATACGGGAATCCCACCTGAACCTTTGGTAAGAGAGTCATAAATGTCAGCACTGAGGCTTGTCAGCTGAACCTGAAAAGGTATCTCGCTGTTGGCAAATGCCGGGGCAATGCCAGGCTTCTGAAAAGCGGTGGTGACAAGTTCGCCATCAAGGTCATAAATCGCTATTTCAGCAGATTTGAACGGCAGGGGGGAGAGTTTGATTTTGGCTTCTTCAAGCGAGAACTGACTGGCAACCTGCTTTCTCATTTCGTTCACGACGCCGTCCGGCGGGGCAAGGCGCACAGCAAACTGCAGAATACCGGCGTCAACCAGTTCATTCGTTGCCCCATTCAAAGCCTGGTATTTAAGCAGGTGAAAAACTGGTCTTTTTTTGTCACCGGTGCCACGGGTAGCAAGGTGCGGTCGGTTCGGAACATAGTAGAACTGTTCGGGTCTGGCATAATCGCGCAGAACTGTGAATGCCTCGTCTACGCCATCAATTTTGACCACGACATCGGTCTGGTCGGTTGCGCCGAGACTGACCTGTGCCTGGGCCGGTATCAGGGCCGAAACCAGCATCAGACCTAAAAGAAAAAATACGGAAAAAGCTTTTCTCATCGGGGGTAATACTCCTTATTCAAAATAGAGCGCATTTTTGCGCCTTCTCTCACGACCTTATGTACATACTCTCTGCGTCAGAAAAAATCAACTGTCACATTTACCGGTTATTATGCGATGTTCTGCTCTACTCGACCTTGTACTGCGTCAGAGCAAAATTGAAATACAGCAGAGCCGAACCGACAATCACGTACACAAGTCCTTCGCTGCCGTGCCAGTCCATTGCGAGGCCGATCAGAATTACTCCGATGGTGCCACCCAGGGCGTCCATGAGCGAATATGCAATGTTGGCCGATACCTGGTCTTCTTTGCGATAAATTTCGGCAAGCATGGTCATGCCCCCGGAGCTGACTCCCTCCATGGCGCCGCCCCATACGAAGAGCAGAGCGTAGGCTGCTATAATTTCGAAGATCGAAATCGGCAGAAATACCGAACAGAGAAGGCTTATCAGAAAGCTCAGAAGAATTACCTGAGTTCTTTCGAATTTGTCCGAAAAATAGCCGATTGCCGGGCCCAGGATCAGGCCGCCAAGCATGAACATCGTGATGAGCAGCGAGGACTGTTCCAGACTCAAGCCTGCGTCCATACCGTAGATTGTGAGAAATGACGGCAGGCCGTAGAAGGTTATGCCGCCAACCACAGCACTGAACATGACATACTTGCCGTTTTTTATGACAAAGCCAAGGCGCGGTTTGTCGTTGGCTTCGAACCGGGGCGCCTCGCCTTTGATAAAAAGAATCGGAATCATTGCAATCAGAGTTACGGCCGCACTGGTTGTGAAGGCCAGGCTGCGGCTGTCGCCGATGAATTGGAGAATTACCGGGCCGAGTGCAATGCCGATTGCCTGTGAGGCACTGAATATGCTGACGACAAAGCCTCTGACGCCGGGAAGCCGCGCAAAATTTACCCAGGTCTGAAAGGCAATCGCCAGGATGGTCGAAAAAACACCGAATAGAAAGAGAAGAACTACCCAGGCCAGCAGATTGTCTGTTTCGATCAACAGCATCAATATTACGGCTCTGCCGATGGTGCCGAGAATCGTTGCCCAGAAAAGGCCGAGTTTGCCGATTATCTGGCTTATATATGGGCTTAAAACCACCACCGATGCCACTTCAACCGAAAGAATGACGCCGATCAGGCTGTTGCTGAGTTCAAATGATTCAAGAGTTACCGGAAAAAGAACCGCGTTGATGCCGGCGCAGACCTCAGCCATGGCCGCAGCCAGAATGACGACGATAATCGAGAATGGCACCTTACCGGGTTTGTTGGTCATTTCATTCTTCTTCGGCGTCTTCAGAAGTTTCGGTTTCTGGCGACTTCTGGAACATGGTATCGAAAGATATGCTGAAATGGTTTTTATCGAGAGAGATGTCGATATCACTGTTCAACAGATAGATCAATTCTCTCACTATCGGAACCGCAACTGCCTCGGCAAGTTCGACTTCATAGAAAAAGTCGTTGCGTTTACCGCGGTCGCAGAGAACCTTCAATAGATCCATTCCTGAGTTATCTGCCGTTGAGATGTCTGAAAACATTGATTGCCGGATGATTGCCTCGCGCGTGCCTTCCTGAACCATTTCGCAGCTGCATTTTACCTCGCCGCTGAACATTTTCAGAAAAAAGACGCCCATCTGTTCAAGCAGCTCTTCGTAGGTAAAGACCGGGCCGTAGAGCTCTGCCGGAATCTGGTCAGAAAAGCTGGTTTTAAGGCGGAATCCGTCGGCGGAGCCCTGTTTCATTTTCCCGGTGAGCCGCATCATGACTTCCGAGATTGCAAAAGTGCCAAGCTCAAGATTGCCTCTGCCGCATTTCAGTTCACTGACAACCTGAATTTTATCGGCAAGCGTGCTCAGGCGGATTGTTTCATGCTTGAGCTGTCCGGCTATTTCGCTCTGGTCGTTGCCGGTTAACTTTTCGAGGCGGTCGGCGATATTCTTGAGCAGCACCGAAGTTTTGTTCAGCTGCTTGCCGATTCTTATCGAGCTCTGATCGGCAAACTCTCTGGCCAGTAGAAAGCTTTCGAGCAGAACAAAGCGGCTTTCGTTAAGCTGCAGAGAGAATCTGCGGGTAAACCAGATGAGTGTGCCAAACAGCAGACTCAGGGCGCATGAAACAAAAAATGCCCGCTTGGTGGCGTCTTCGATTGGTTTGCATCTTTCGAGCATATCGTTGATGCGCAGATCGGCGCCAAGAGTGCCGACAAACCGTTTCTGAGAATCGAAAATCGGAACATAGGCACTGTAAAAAGTGCCCCAGTTGTCAGAATAGGGCTCTGCCGACACCACTGGCGTTGCGCTGGCAAGAGCTAAAAGAAGTTCGTTGCTGGGGTTTTCGTAGGCTGTCATCGGAACGGAGGGCTCGAGATTCTTTTCATCGGTGAACAGTGGCTTACCCTCTTCATCGATAGGAGTCGGGTCGACGACAAAGACGACCGAACCATTAACCAGACGGTTTATATACAGGTAGGTGCAGTGTTTGGTGGCAATTCTGGCCTTCTGCAGCATGCTGATCGTCTGCTGGTATTCCGGCAGGTCTTTCTTTTCTGGTGAATCGAACCCGGCTATCTGATCGCCGTTCAGACAGGCAGCGATTCCAGACGCCGTTCGCAGCAGACCGTCGCGGATTTCTTCCCTGATCGCAAAAAGGGCGTGGTGATAAATGAAATACGAGGTTACTGAGGTCAGCAGAAGGGCCAGAAATGCCAGAAAAATACCTTCTGTGGCCGGGTAAATATAATACTTCCGGATTTTTTCCGGCATCTTTTTGTTTATTGAATACATTGAATCCTCAACCGCTGATTTTTCTCGAAAAAGGCTAACACAATTTGCAGCGGCCTGACAAATTTTGTGCAGACGAAAGATCAGGGAGTATTTTCCGGCAGTTTACCGAAGACAATGCGGTGAGCATTCAATAGAATGATGATTTTATTGTCTATCTTGCCGACGCCTCGCAGATATTCAACGTCTACACCTTCGCTGACCCGACTCGGTGGCTCGATTGCCGACTCAGGCAGACGAATTACTTCCTGGACACTGTCTACGAGAAAACCGGCTTTGACTTTTTCTTCTTCGAAAGAAAGAATGATGATCTGATTGCTCGGACGCCTTTCGACCTCAGAGAGTCTGAGACGCCGGCGGGTGTTGATGACCGGAACGATTTCGCCGCGCAGGTTGATTACGCCATCTATGTGTGGTGGGGCCTTGGGGACCCTTGTAATCGGCACGAGATTGATGATGGCCTCTACCTGTTGAATCTCGAGGGCGTAGGTCTCGCCGGCCATCAAAAAGGTAACCAGCTGAACCAGTTCGATTACTTCTTTGACTTTTTCTTCTTCTTCCGGCTCGGCCGGTTTTTGCTCAGCAGAAAGCGCTGCCTGAGGTGGTGGTGCCGGCGCTTGAGCCGCCGGTTGATGATATTCGGCAACCTGAACTGGTGCAGCAACTGGAGCTGGAGCTGACTGGGCCCGCGCCGGCGGCGGAGCGGATACTGCCGGAGCCTGAGGTGGTGGCGGCGGCGGTGGCGGAGCCACGGCCACAGCTGCTGGCGCAGAACCGCCTGCTCCACCAGTGATATCAGTCACTTCAACCGTTTCGATTTCTGAAATTGATTCAATTCCATCGCGCAGCTGTTCGGGAGATTTGTCTGTGGCCACGACCATCTTGAAAGACTTGTCGAATTTTTCATTCTCAAGATCTTTAACTTCCGGAACGGCCTTGATAATGTCACACTGCAGGTCGTCGAGGGTGCGCAGCACCATGAAGACGCGCGGCCCTTTCAGCAGACAGTCGGCTACCAGAGATACCTGCAGCAGCAGAACGTGGCGGCCGTCATCGCCGGCTTCTTCAAGACTGGCCAATTCGAGTTCACTGAGCCCCATATCGCCGAGGTCTACTGCTGGCCCTTTCCCGGCTGCTTTTTTTGCCCCACCATCGGCTTTGGTCTGGGCAGCAGCTGGCTTGGCAGAGGCAGCAGCAGGAACACCACCACCACTGGCAGCCGCAGAAAGTTTCGTCGAAAGTTCGGATAGATCGATGTTTGAATCTGTTGACTCGATACTGTCATTAACCAGAGTGCGCAGAACGTCGAAGGTTTCAAAAATAAGGTCGATGATTGCGGCCGAAACCTCAAGCTGGCGGCTTCGCAGTTTATCGAGAATATTTTCCATTTCATGGGTCAGGTGCGCGATCTTCTCAAAACCCATGGTGGCAGACATGCCCTTGAGGGTGTGAGCGGCGCGGAAAATTTCTTCGACGGCTTCGAGGTTCGACGGGTTCTGCTCCAGGCTCAGGAGGCACCTGTCCATGGTGTCGAGGTTCTCGCGGGAGCCGTCTATGTAGGCGCCCATATATTCGGAAAGATCCAGGTTCAACCCGAAACCTCCTTCTGCAGTTTCCGGAAAGGTCTAATTATCATGACTGTATGGCCTGACCTTTCTGGAAAAACGATGGAATGTCGAGAATCAGCGCAATCGATCCGTCACCGCGCATGGTTGCCCCCATGATGCCTGGCAGGCCGCCAAGAAGGTTGCCGAGAGATTTAATAACGATTTCCTGCTGACCGAGCAGTTCATCGACCATGAACCCGGCACGCTTTTCGCCCGAGGCGCAGATAACGATCGAGATTTCTTCTTCTTTGGCATCGATGGCTTTCTGCTCATCCTCGGTAGTTGGAACATTGAGAACGTTTCTCAATCGTATGATCGGCAGAACATCACCGCGCAGCAGCGTTACTTCCTGGTGCTGTACGATATTGATGTCGTGTCTTGTGATATCCATGGTTTCAAGAACCGAACCAAGCGGCACGGCAAACATTTCCTGACCGACCTTGACCATCAGCGCCGGCAGAATTGCCAGCGTCAGCGGCAGCTTGATCGTAACCCGCGAGCCCTCGTTAACTTTCGATTCGAGTTCGAGCACCCCGTTGAGGTCTTCGAGCTTGGCTTTAACCGCATCCATGCCGACGCCGCGCCCCGAAAGGTCGCTGACTTCTTTTGCGGTCGAAAAACCGGGCAGAAAAATAATCTTGATAATTTCTTCAGGCGGCATCTTGGCCATCTGTTCGGGCGTGAAAAGTCCGCGTTCGATGGCCAGCCGGCTGATGATCGTCGGGTCGATCCCCTTACCGTCGTCTTTAACCTCGATCAGAACGTTATTGCCTTCGTGGCGGGCGACCAGCGTTATGGTGCCAACTTCAGATTTGCCCCTGGCGACGCGATCTTCCGGCATTTCAATGCCATGGTCGATGGCGTTTCTGATCAGATGCACCATCGGGTCACCGATTTCGTCGATGACCGTTCTGTCCATCTCTGTTTCTTTGCCCTCGACCACCAGATTGATCTTTTTATTCAGCTTCTTCGACAGATCGCGCACCATGCGGGGAAAACGATCGAAAACCTGCTCGATCGGCACCATGCGCACCTGCATGACAACATTCTGCAGCGAAGAGCTGATCTGGGAAACGCGTGTCAGGGTTTCGTTGAGATCTTTCAGCTTGTGTGCCGCCCCGATGTCTGCCAGTCGGGTGCGGTTGATGACCAGTTCCCCGACAAGATTCATCAGTTCGTCGAGGCGTCGCATATCGACGCGAACCGTCTGGTTGCTGCGCTTGTCTGCTGCGGCAGCAGTGTTTTTTGCCTGCTCGGCAGGTTTGGCCGGCGGTGCCGGGGGGCGTGGTGGCGCCGGAGGCGCTGCCGGTGCCGCCGGAGCGGCTGCCTGAACGGGGGCTGGCCGGGCTGGCGCTGCAGCTGGGGCTGGAGCCGGCGCGGGCGCCGGTCGAGCCGGAGCAGCGGCAGGGGCCGGCCGTGCTGGCGCAGCAGGTTGAGCCGCGGGGCGTGCCGCCGGAGCTGGGGCCGGGGGCGTGGCGGCAATCGGAGCCGGGGTCGGCGTGGGTGCCGGGGCAACGTTTGCGCCGCCGTTAAGCTGGAAATCTTCTGGCTTGAGGGCCGTAATTTTTACCGAATCGATTTCAGAAATAGATTCGATCGCATATCTGACTTTTTCCGGGTCAGAATCACCAAGCACGACCATTTTAAAAGAGAGGTCGAATTTTTCTTCTTCGATATCCTTGGTATCCGGAACAGACTTGATTATTTCACAGTTCAGCTCTTCGAGGCCGCGGGCAACCATGAACGCTCTTGGAGCCTTGAGCAGACAATCCTGAACCAGCGAAACGACCATCAGCATGATGTGAGAACCGCGCTGGTGAGCTTCCATCAGCAGCTGCCCCTCGAATTCGTTCATGCTGATATCGGCAAGTTCGAGAGCGAGCTGTGAAGCGGCAGCGCCGGCATCAGGCACCTCGGGCACTGCATTTTTGACTTCGACGGGAGCTATGGTCTTGGCTTCGACCCTGGTTGCGGCACTTTTGCCTTTCGGCGCCTCAGACAGCTTCGCAATTATGGCGTTGATATCAACATTCGAATCGGTGGCTTCGATGCTGTCATTAACCAGAATGCGCAATACATCGAAAGTTTCGAAGAGAACGTCGATGATTATGCTCGTTACTTCAGCCTGGTGGGTGCGCAGCTGGTCGAGAACGTTTTCCATTTCATGGGTCAGATGAGCAACTTTCTCAAAACCCATGGTGGCCGACATCCCCTTGAGGGTATGGGCCGCTCTGAAAATTTCACCAACAGCCTCGAGATTGCTCGGGTCCTGTTCGAGGGCAAGCAGAAACTTGTCCATCAGGTCGAGGTTCTCCCGCGAACCGTCGACATACATCCCCATATATTGGGAAAGATCTATGTCCATCAAATGCCTCGGCAAGAGCTAATGATTAAAAAGCATGCTGCAACAGAGAAACAATTATACAGTAAATCGGTCGAAATGGGAAAAATAATTATTGTCGACCCGAAACTGTCAGGCAGTTTTCACAGATGTGAGAACATGCGGTTGTTGAAAAAATCGAAACCGGCTGGCCTGAAATCATCGGGAACCTTCTGCCCGTTAGTAATGTAGGCCAGCGATTTGCCGGTTTTGAACAGCACCGCCAGCAACGGGCCCACATTGTTGGTTTCGTCGACCTTCGTAAAAATGAGGTGTTCAAAACCGACTTTGCCGAAACACCTTATAGTGTCGAGCATATCTACATATTTGGTCGTGGCCGACAACACCAGATAGCGCGATGCCGAGGGAAGCCGATCGATGAAACTGCGCAGCTCACAGAGTTCCTGCGAGTCTTTCTGACAGCGGCCGGCAGTGTCGACGATGATAAGACTTTTGTCAAAGTGGCGTTCAAGCGCCG
The DNA here is from genome assembly GCA_024710355.1 of Candidatus Rifleibacteriota bacterium. Classification (GTDB taxonomy): domain Bacteria; phylum Muiribacteriota; class Ozemobacteria; order Ozemobacterales; family Ozemobacteraceae; genus Rifleibacterium. Next base: position 255,241 of record JANJUX010000016.1, on the reverse strand, counting down.
TATCGACGTCTTCCGGCTTGTAGAGAACTTCCATGTCGACGTCGATTATCTGAGCGTAGTGCTGCAGCTGCTCGGTTGCGCCTATTCTGTATGTGTCCATGGTGAACAGAGCGACAGAATTCTTGAACTTGTCGCTCAGGCCGTATGCCGCCGCAAGTTTGGCAATGGTCGTAGTTTTGCCGACCCCGGTCGGGCCGATCAGAACGACGATGCTCGGCCCTGTGGTTTCGCGCATGTTGATTTCTGAAGAAAACTTGAGCTTCTGCTCAAGCCAGCTGGTTGTCGCTCTGATTGCCTCATCAGGAACCCGCAGAGCGTTACTCGAAAGCTGGTGGCGAAGGTTTGAAACCAGATCGTCCGCCACCTCTACCGGTGTTTCCATGGCCAGCAGGCCCTTTTTAACCTCGTAAAGACCCTTCGGAAGATCCGGTGTTTCCCGTTCGAGAACCTTGCCGGTGTCGATATTCATCTTTTGCAGTGCTGAAAGCAGAGTTTCCATGCGTGATTCCATGTCGGCCAGCATTTTGGCCATTCTGGCGGTATCGGGCATGCTGGCGGGAGCGGCATGTTGGCAGGGAAGGCTGTCCTGTTCATGGTCTCGGCTGAAAGCCGCCACCGACTGTCGGCTGTTGCTCACGGCGGTCGGCCGGGCCTGACTCTGAGGCTGGCCCTGACTGGCATTGGCGATGCGGTCGATTCTGGTTCTTTCACTTTTGACTGCCTGAATTTGCGAGAGCAGGTCGTTGATCTGTTCTGTTTCAAGCCCTTTTTCCGGGAAAAGCTTCTGCGAGTGGGGTTCACTGTTCCCTTCCTGGTTTGAGCGCAACCCGTTCACACCCCTGGTTTCGTGGGTTGGTTTTATGGTCTGCTGCTGAATCTGAGCGTAACTGCTCAGCCCTTGCCTGTCGATGACCGGTAATACCGCCTGAACTGGTTTGACTGCCGCTGTGGCTGGTTTTGCCGGGGCTGCCGCCGGAGTTCTGACCAGGGGTTTTTCGTTGCTTCTGTCATTTTCACTGAAGCTGGAAAATACCGTGCGCGGCATGGAAACCTCGACCGAAGGCAGCGGCCTCGAAGGGGCTTCAGCCAATTTTCTTGTGGCCCTCTGGGGGTCGTGAATGCCTATGGTCAGCTCAACCTGTTCTTTGTGCCCAAAGCCCATATAAATCGTATGCTTGATTCGCCTTGTTGAAATAACCTCGAAATTGTCTTTGCCGAACTTGATTTCAGCCTTCAGATTGGCTTCAAAAAAGGTGTCGCCAACAACTTTGTCATAGCTTTGATAACTCATTGCTGTGCTGAACCTCCTTTGAACAATTTTGCCAGTCTTGTGAAAAAACCTTCGCCGCCGCTGTCCGGTAAATTTTCCGGTGTTTCATAAAAAGACTGTGAAACGATCCGGCGCAATCCTGTCGCTGCCGGAGACATTGGTGAAAACAACATCAGGGGCGTCTGCTGGCGCACCGCAATATGCATGTTGCGGTCCTGGGGCAGGTTGCCAAGATAATGCACCGTAAAATTGAGAAATTCGCCAGCGACACGTGCAAGGCGTGCGTGCACCTGTATGCCCTCTTCGTCGTTGTCGACGCGGTTGACCAGAACCGACACGTGACTTTCCGGGCGCCGGTTACTGATGATTTTGATTATGCCGTAGGCGTCGGCAAGTGCCGTCGGCTCTGAAGTAGTTATGACAACTATCTGATCTGCAGCCTGACAAAAAGAAATCACGCTCCCACTTATTCCGGCACCGGTATCGATGAGAAGAAAATCAGCTTTGTCTTCGAGAAAGCGCAGTTGATTGAAGAGCCTCTGTGCCTTTTCGTTTTCGATGTCGGCAAGCTCTGAAACGCCAGAGCCGCCCGCGATTATCTGAATGCCGTGCGGACCCTGAACCATGACCTCGTCAAGTTTCATGTCACCGTTTATTACGTCCATCAGGCTGTAGCGGGGCCGAATCCCAAAAACCACATCAATATTTGCCAGACCGAGATCGGCATCGAGAATGATGACCCGCTGACCGGCCTGGGCCAGACAGATCGCCATATTGGCCACCAGGCTTGTTTTGCCGACACCGCCCTTGCCCGAGGTAACCGTAACGGTTCTGGCGATTTTTTCGCCGGCCTTGCGCGGGGTTCGTGCCTCAAGCCGCTTGAAAACAAATGGCTGAATTTCCTTTCGGGTTTCAGCGATAATTGCCTCAATCGGCTTGATAATAGGTTCGTTCATCGGTTCAGATCATCCCCGGCAGCTGGTAGATTAGACCCTCGCTCAGGCAGTAGAGAAAGTCTCTTGAAGCGCTTTCGACAGCGGAAATTCTATTTCTCAGGCCTGGCTCATTTTCGGGTGGGAGGTAGGTGCAGTTAGAAAGTACCATTCCGGCGGTTACAAGGTCAAGCGCCAAAAATTGTTTTGCAACAATTTTTATTCGGTTGCTGGAACTCTCTGCTGGAGCCGATTTTGGCCCGAGAAAGTCGAGAAGCCCGATTGGCGAAAAATACCCCGAAAGGTGAATACTCTTGACCGTCTCGTAACAGCGCAGGATAGCATCGGGGTGCGGGGGCACCATTATGCACACCGCATCGGTCGCGTGTAGAATCGCAGCACAGGCATCCAGTTCGTTGGCACGAATACTTATCCAGACCTCTGAAGAGCTTTTCAGGCTGCGGATAGCATGTCTGAGAAAACCGGCTTTCTCCTCGAAGCTCATGTGCGGCAGATCGGCAAAGTCAGACTGCTGCGGGAAAATGGTAAGGGGTGTCAACCCGGCGTTTATTCTGACCGGAACCGGGTAACGCAGCTTGATCTGCGTCTGGGGAATTGAATTCTTGCCGATCAGACCCGCCTGGTCCCAGAAGCAGGCTCTTGGCGAAAATTGCATGATCCCGGATATCCAGCTCTGAACCGGAGGAAACTGCGCCTCTGGCATGTCTGGAACGATAAGAGCCACCGAAGAGAAAGGTGATGGCCTGACTATGCCTGCAAGAAAGCTTTCTGCCGTTTCCGGTTCACGGTTGGCTGCATTTCGATCGGCAATTTCCTTGAGCCGTCGCAGTGATGATGCCTGATCATTCATAAGTTTGCTCTGATTATTACAGTGAGATTAGCCCGATGGACTCGAGTTTAACTGAAGTTGGGATTTCCTGGTAGGCAAGAACCGTCAGCCTTGGAGCGATACGCTCGGTAAGCCTTTTGATGCTTAGTCGCAGCGCAGAACTGCATAGAATGATTGGGTGATAGCCAAGGTTCATTACTTCTTCTATTTTAGCCCTGATCCTTTCAAGCAGCTTGGAAGCCGAATTGGGGTCAAGAGCCAGATTGGTGCTGCCGTCAATTTTCTGTAGAGCGTTACCAAGCATCTGTTCAAGAGTTGGGTTCAGAGAAAGAACTTTCAGGGCACCATTCTGATCGATCAGAGGCTTGCAGATGTGGCGTGAAAGACCCTGCCTGGCAATTTCGGTAAGAGTGTCGACTTCATTGATACCTTTGCAGTCAGCCAGCGATTCAAGAATGTTGACCATGTGCCTGATCGAAACGCCTTCTTTTAGCAGATTCTGCAATACCTTGAGCAGGGTCGAATGATTGACCACGCCCGGAATGACTTCGTCGTGCACCAGCGGGTAAGTTTGCTTGACATTGTCGAGTAGCTGCTGCAGTTCCTGGCGGCCGAGGATTTCCTGGGCATTTTTGCGAATTACTTCTGTCAGGTGAGTGGCGATGACGGTCGATGGGTCGACGACTGTGTAACCGGCCATTTCTGCACGATCGCGCAGCGAGCTCTGGACCCAGATCGCCGGCAGGCCAAAGGCCGGTTCTTCTACCTCGATGCCGTTTACCTTGCTGGTTACATTGTCGGTAACCATGGCGAGGTAGTGGTCAGGCAGAATTTCGTAGGTGGCGAATTCACTGCCCTTGATTTTAAAAACATACGATGATGGGTGCAGCTGAATGTTGTCGCGAATACGTATTGGCGGCACGACCAGGCCGAGGTCAATGGCAATCTGTCTGCGGATAAGCGTTATGCGGTTGAGCAGGTCACCGCCCTGATTGGCGTCAACGAGCGGTATCAGATTGTAGCCGATTTCAAGTTCGAGCGGGTCTACTGAAAGCAGCGACGAAACATCTTCGGGGCCGGGTGCAGCAGACTTTTCTTCGGCCTTTTTGCTTTCTATTTCTTTCTGGGCTACTTCTTCGTCAGTCTTATTGGTTACGTAGGCCATTACTCCGAATACGGTTGAAAGGAAAAAGAAACTGACCTTCGGCAGACCCGGAACCATACCAAGAAACGCCAGCAGCGCCGAGGCGATGCCCAGGACTTTCGGGTTGCTCAACAACTGTTTGCTGACGTCGTGCCCCATGGTTGAGTCGGAGCTGGCGCGGGTAACTACGATACCTGTCGCGGTTGCAACCAGCAGTGCCGGAATCTGAGTAACCAGGCCGTCGCCGACGGTGAACAGTGCATAGGCTGCCAGCGCGTCGGCCGCGCCTTCGCCGCGTTGAAAAACGCCGATGACCAGGCCGCCCAACAGATTGATTACGGTAATGATAATGCCGGCGATCGCATCGTTTTTAACGAATTTACTCGCGCCGTCCATGGCTCCGTAAAAATCCGCTTCACGCGAAAGGTTCAGGCGGCGACGTGTTGCTTCTTCCTGGTCGATGGCGCCGGCGTTCAGGTCGGCGTCGATCGCCATGCCCTTGATTGGCATAGCATCGAGGGTGAAGCGGGCGGCCACTTCGGCGACACGCTCGGCACCTTTGGTGATGACGATGAACTGAATGAGAACCAGAATCAGAAAGACAACGAAGCCGACGACGTAATTGCCGCCGACAACGAAGTTGCCGAAAGCCTTGATGATGTCGATTGTCGAGCCCTGACCCGACAGAATCAGACGGGTCGAGCTGACGTTGAGCGAGAGGCGGAAAAGAGTGGTTATCAGCAGCAGGCTCGGAAAAGCAGAGAACTGCAGAGCCTCTTTGTTGTAAATCGATACCAGCAGGATGATCAGTGAAACTGCGATGTTCAGAGTCAGAAATACGTCAAGAATCATGGGTGGCAGCGGCACAACCATCATGATTACGATCAGAACGACGCCGAAGGCGAAAATAATGTCTTTTCTCTGCAGCAGTTCTGCAAAGGGCACGTTACTCATTATTCCTTCGTTTGCCACATTTATCTCCAGAAATTTTCTACACTATGCACCGCTTAGCGAAAACCTGAACAATAAGGGTTCTGGCGTGTGCCGGTGTCATGCACCTGCCGACTGGTTTTTCATCCGGTGAACCTGCATCAGAACCTCGACCACGGCCTGATAAAGTTCGGAGGGTATCGCGTCACCTATTTCTAACATTTTATACATCTGCCGTGCAAGAGGTTTGTTTTCGATTACCGGAATCTTGTGCTCGGCCGCGATTTCTTTGATTCTGCGGGCGATCTGCCCTGCACCCATTGCCACAACCTTCGGAGCTTCATCTTCTCCCGGGACATATTTCAGTGCACAGGCAATATGGGTCGGGTTGGTGACGACAACGGTCGCCTTGGGCACCTCGTCCATCATGCGGCGACTGGCCGCCTGGCGCTGGCGCTCGCGGATCTTCTGCTTGACCTTCGGGTCCCCTTCGCGCTGTTTGTATTCTTCTTTCACTTCTTCTTTTGACATTCTGATGTTCTCTTCGTGGCGCCACTTCTGAAAGGCCCAGTCTGCGAAAGCGAGGGCCATGAGAATCAGAATGATCTTGATCGCCATTGCAAAAATAAGCTTAAGAATAATTATGATTGCCGGCACCGGCTCGACCTGAATCATTCGCATCAGAAACGGAAACTGGTCCCTTATGGTGGTGTAGGGTATATAAGCGACAATGAGAATTTTAAGAATTGATTTAACCAGCTCTGCAACCAGTTTCCATGAAAATATATTCTGAATACCAGATATCGGGTTCATTCGGTCGAGATCAGGGGTCAACGGGCCAAGCCGGAAAAGGAAGCCGGTCTGCACCAGATTCGATACGATCGCGCTGATCATGATTGCAAACATGAATGGCGCCATGGTCTGGAGCAGCACCAGTAGAAACTGATTAAGCAGAAGCAGTGTGTCTGGCAGCGCGAGGCCAGAAAAAATGGCGTGCGAAAAGGTATAACGCATATATTCGCCGCACCGGCCAAAAAGTTCGCCGCCGTAGTATCTGAGCATGAGAAAGCCCACCAGCAGAACCAGGACTGAGCTCAAATCCTGTGATTTCGGAACATTGCCGCGGTCAACCGCGTCCTGTCTGCGTTTTTCGGTGGCCGGTTCGGTTTTTTCGCCCGCGAATAGCTGCAGGTCGAAGGGGCGGCCAAAAAAGCTCAGAGCTTGCGGTTTGAGTTCGTATTGCTTCATATCAGGTCATCCGGCTTAGAAGCAGATAAACTTTTTCGAGACTGAGGTTAAGAAGAAATTTGGTGATGTCTTCAAGAAACGGCATCATTACCATCATTACAGCCAGGCCGCCGATGATCTTCAGTGAAAACCCGAGCTGAAAAATGTTCATCTTCGGAACGGTGCGTGCGATTATGCCCAGAGCCACATCGCCAAAGAGGATAACCGCAACCACCGGCATCGAAATCTGCAGGCCACAGACGAAAATCATGCGGCTGTAAAGAATGATTTCTTCGACAATGCTGCCACTGAGAATCATTCCGGCAAGGGGAACCATGTCAAAGCTTTTGAAAAAGGCTTCGAGGATTATCAGGTGCCCGCCAATCATGAGAAAGATCATAGTGCCGGAGAGCTGAAAAAACTCTGAAACGATACCAAGACCCTGGTTTGAACTTGGGTCAGCAACCTGAACAAATGAGAAACCGATCTGCATACCGACGATGCCGCCGGCAAGGCGCAGAATGCCGTTGACAATCATCACCATGAACCCGAGTGAAAAACCCAGAGTGAGTTCCTTTATTGCCATTACTCCGTATTCCAGAACGCTTAATTGTGGCAAGGTCTGCGTTTGAATGAGGTGCGGCAGAATGATCAGGGCGCACAGAGCTGAAAGACCGGCCTTAACGCGCATCGGAATGAAGGATTCGGCAAAAACCGGGGTGTTGAGGAAAAAGCCGCTGAAGCGCACCAGGCCTATAAGAAACAGGCCAACAGCATTTAGAAAGGCGGCTTCGGTCATGGATCAGCTACCGTGCGAATGTCTGCAGCTGCCCAAGCAGCTGTGTGGTGAACTGCATGAGGCGGGCCAGCATCCATGGAGCGAGCCAGATCATTGCCAGCCCGGTCAGCAGCAGTTTGGGGATAAAAGTCAGACTCTGTTCCTGGATTGAGGTAGCTGTCTGAACAATGCTGATCAGAACCCCGACAACCATGCCTAATAAAAGAATTGGCGCAGAAAGCAGCAGGCAGAGAAAAAAGGTCTGTTCAAAAAGCTTTAACAGAACGAATTCGGTCATGCGTTACCGCCAAAACTGAGAACAATCGATCTGATGACAAGATTCCAGCCGTCGACCATTACGAAAAGAAGAATTTTGAACGGCAGCGAAATCATGACCGGCGGCAGCATCATCATCCCCATTGACATGAGAATGCTTGCTACGATCATGTCGATTACCAGAAAGGGCAGGTAAATCACAACGCCCATCTGAAAGGCTGTTCTCAGCTCGCTGGTGATAAATGCCGGAATCAGGCTGAGAGTGCTGAGATCGTCGCGTGTCTCCGGTTTGGGTCCGTTTTCCATGCCGGCAAAAAGCGCCAGGTCGGTTTTGCGAGTGTGTTTGAACATGAAGTCGCGCACCGGCGTAATTGCCTGATTGTATGCTTCGACATAGTTTATGTCACGATCGATATAGGGTTTGAAGCTCTTCTGATATATCTGATCGATTACCGGCGACATCGTGAAAAAGGTGATGAAAAGGGCCAGGCCGATGATAATCTGGTTGCTGGGCTCCTGTTGTGTTCCCAGTGCCCGGCGCACGAAGCTCAGAACGATGAGGGTGCGGGTGAAACTGGTGAGCATGATCAGAATTGACGGGGCCAGACTCAGAATGGTCAGAAGTATAAGAACCTGCAGGCCGGTGCCCAGCTGGCTGCGCTCGCGTGAAGGGTCGATCTGAATGCTGATTGCCGGAATCGGAAACGGCGTAGACTGCCGCTCGATGCGGTCGATTCGGGTTGAATCTTCAAGATTGACGCGTGCACTTCCCGGGTCTGGCTGTTGTGAATGAACTGTGCCTGTAACACAGGCCAATAGCAGCAAAACCGCAAAAAAACGTACGCACGCTACCCACTTCGTTCTTTGTAATAATTGGTGCATTCTGCTCAGGGAAGCATTTTGAAATTTTATCAGGGCACAGCTTCGCCTGTTAATTTATACAATATGGTGCCCCGATGTGCAAGACGCAAATAAAAAAAACTTATTCGTAGGAGTTGTCTTTGTCGTTTCGCTTGTGCAGCATGGCATTCAGTTTTTTCAGACGGTCTTCTGAGCGAAATCTTTGTAGATTGCCATTTCCTTCGGGTTCATCTGCTTTTTTTGCAGTTTCAGTCTGTGATTGAGCGGGTTCTTCATTTTTGCGACTCAGATAGGCAAAGAGTTTTTCGATTCCGGGGGATGGCTGATCATTCTGCAGGCGGAGGGCGTCGAGTGTGTCTTTGTCAGTAAGCTCGCCGAGCAGGTTGATGTTCGACTCGGTGACGCCAAGAATCAATACTTTGCCCATGACGTCGACAAGGTAGATCATTCTTTTGTTGTCGAGGGGCAGAATGCCCAGGATTTTTCCGAAGACGTTGCCACCAATGCCCGCTTTTTTTTGAATGAACCATGAGATTCCGAACGCCAGAAGAATGACGGCAAACAGCGACGAAAGAATTCTCAGAGAGGTGCCCATCGGATCCGAGTCGGGGAAAAGCGGCATCGAGGCAGGCTTTAGATCGAGAAAAAGCGAGGTGGGACTTGCGACTACCGAGATGGTTGCCGGATCAGAAAACAAACCGTCGCCACTGGTGGCGACGGGCTGAGACTGTGCCGTTGCGCAGATTAACAGAAAAACCGCTAAAACTGCTCTTGTTAAGTTGCTGATCACGCAGAAATCAGGCCAGGCATGGGCATCGGGTTACCTGAGGGCTTTTTGAACCGCTTCAATAACGCGGTTTGGCTGAAACGGTTTGACGATGAAATCGCGGGCGCCCGCCTGGATCGCATCAATAACCATGGCCTGCTGGCCCATGGCGCTGCACATAATGATTCTGGCGGCCGGGTCAAGCTTTTTGATGGCTTTGACGGCATCGATGCCGTTCATTTCCGGCATGGTAATGTCCATGGTCACCAGATCGGGTTTGAGCTTCTGATAAAGCTCGACCGCTTCTTTCCCTGTCTGCGCTTCGCCAAGAACTTCGTAGCCATTCTTGCTGAGAATGTCTTTGATCATCATGCGCATAAAGGCTGCGTCATCTACTATAAGAATTGTTTTCCCCATACGAAACGAAAGTCTCCTTAGAGAGCTTGTAATCTGTCTTGTGGATTGATAATGCTGGTAATTCTGACTGCGAAGTTTTCATCGATTACAACGACTTCACCTTTGGCAATCAGCTTGTTGTTAACAAATACCTCCACGGACTCGCCCGCAAGTTTATTTAACTCTACTACAGAACCTATACCCAATTCAAGAACATCTTTTATTAACATACGGGTTCTGCCTAATTCAACTGTTATTTGCAAAGGTACGTCGAGAAGCAGGTCGATATTCGACTGCAAACCAACGCCCATCGGCATCTGCAGCATGCCAAACTCTGCCGGAGAACCCTGCATTTGACCCGGCATGCCCATTCCTGGCATGCCCATACCCGGCATGCCCTGCATGCCCTGCATACCCTGCATCTGACCCGGCATACCCATTCCTGGCATTCCCATGCCCGGCATTCCCATGCCCGGCATGCCCTGCATCTGTCCAGGCATACCCATTCCGGGCATCCCTGGCATTCCCGGCATTCCTGGCATCTGGCCGGGAATCTGGCCTGGCATCTGTTGCTGCTGTTGCATGCCGCCCATGGCTGGCTGTGAGCCTGCGCCAGGAGGCGGTGGGGCTGGCTTTGCTTTTTTGGCCGGTTCTTTCTCCGGTTTGTTGAGTTCGCCCGCCATCAATTCTGCAAATTTGGCTGGCAGCAGCTGAACCATTTCGGTTTCTGCCACATCACCGATTTTGAGACTGAATCCGATGCGGAGAAAGCTCGCGGTCGTGCTGAAATCCGGCATGGCCGGCGGCCCATCGTTGTAATTAACCAGCAGCACTTCGGGGGGCGAAATGTCGACCCTCTTTTTGAAGATTTCTGAAAGAGTGGTGGTCGTTTTGCCCATCATCTGATTCATCATCTCGCCGACTGCGGAGAGATGCATTTCCTGAAATTCGGCACCAATACCGGCTCCACCCATCATCAGATCGCCAATTACAGAAGAAATGCTCTTTTTGAGCATCAGATAGGAATTACCGTCGAAGCCTTCAACATAGGCGATTTTGGCAATGACAAACTCTTCGCCGCCGCCTTCTACAACAAGTTCGTCGAAATTTACTACCCTTACCTGTTCGAGATTGATCTGAATTTCTTTGTTCAGAAGAATCTGGACAACAGAAGACGTGGCGCCAAGCGACAGTTTGGCCACTTCTGAAAGACGTTCGATCGCTTCCTGAGAAAAATTCGCCGAAGCGCCACCGGAGCCTGATGATGCAGACTTAGGCGGTTCCGCGGCAGGAGGGGGAGGGGCCGGCTCGTCTCCGGCAGCGCCTGCGTTGAGCAGTGCATTAATTTCTTCCTGCGTTAATATATCGCTCACGTTAACTCCTCCTCTTGACCGACAGGTTCAAGAACTTTGGTGATTGAAATGGCCATCTTTTTGCCGAGAATACCGGGTCGGCCATGGAATTTAACCAGGTTGCCGACTCTGATGTTGAGATCATTTTTTAACAGCTGGTCAGTGATCAGAATGTCGCCCGGCTGAAGGCCGAGAATATCCTGAAGGGTGACGACAGTCGAGCCGAGTTCAGCTATCAGCGGCAGATGCACCGATTTAACCTGATGACTGATCGAGTCGACATTGGTCTGGGCTGGTTCTTTGCGAACCGCAGCGAACCATGACGCGGCATTGAATTTATGAACGATCGATTCAACGGTGTTATACGGAATGCACAGATTCATCATGCCGGTTACATCGTGAATCTTGATTTCGATGCTGATTGAAACGACAACTTCGCTTGGGGGAACAATCTGGGCAAACTGCGGGTTCGATTCGACCAGCTCGATTACCGGAGCCAGATCGATGATGTTGATCCAGGCTTCGCGCAGCCTGTCGATAATACCCGCCATAACTTTCTGCATGATCTGCCGCTCGACTTCGGTAAGCTGGCGGAGAATGCCGAGCGGGGTGCCGTTGCCACCGAGCAGGCGGTCGAGGATTGTGAATACGACATTGAGATTGATGTCGATAAGGGCTTTGCCATCGAGGTTGTCAGAGCGGAAAACCGTGATAAAGGTAGGGTTGTAAATTGATTGTATGAATTCTTCAAAAGTTCTCTGTTCGACTGAAACGATAGTGGCCTGGGCAAAAGCGCGCAGCCTGGTCGAAAGGTCGGTGCCGACAAGGCGCACAAAGGCTTCATGAATCAACGAAATGGTGTTCAGCTGCTCTTTGGAGAATTTAGTCTGGCGCTTGAAGTCGTATCTTCGCTCAACCTTACCGTCTTTCCGCTCAGTCGGCGCAGAAGATCCGAGGCCCATTCCCATGCCTGGCGGCGGCTCGCGCCTTGGAGCCCTGGTTTCGGCCGCAGGCTCGGAAAAAGCGGCAGCACCCGCTGCCGGTGCGGCGGGCGCTTCTTCTGCCACGGGACTGAGTGCGGAAAGTAACGCATCAATCTCGTTCTGCGACAGGGTGTCTACCATTCAGTGGCTCCAGACATCAGCAAATCATGGCCTTTCAGTTGATCAGAAATGTCGGAATGACAACCTGAATGATTCTACTTTCAGAAGTTGATTTTCCGAGAATACTGTTGAGTTCTCTTTCGATATCTTTGTGCAAAAACCGGTCGATAAAATCTTCTTTGGCTCTCTGGATATTGAGTTTCATCAGAATGTTGATGATTTTATCGCGCAATTCAGCTTTGCGTTCTTCGAGCTCTTTTTCGAGATTGCCGATGTAGCCGACTTCGACCTGGATTTTTATGTAATGCAGTTCTTCGTCACGCGAGGTGGCAATGAATTCGCCGAGGTCAAAACGACCCATCTTGGGGGTAGATGAAATCTGTTCCTGGGTGGGCGGGGGAGGAAGGGCACCGCCCGGCCCGGTCATCGCTTTTCTGGAGGTGACGTAAGCAATCCCTACAACCGCCAGGACAATGATCAGAACCACCAGTATGATCAGTACAACTTTTGTTTTAGACGACATAGACTGTAACCCTACCACGAGAAAAATAGCTGAGTCAATGCCCGGGCGCAAATTCTCAGCTTTTTCAGGTCAGCATTTTTCCTTTCCTTTTTTGGTTCTGCGAACCCTTATACCTCTGAAAAGTCGGCTGCGATAAGCCACGATCCGCTTCAGAACCGTTTCGAGAGGTTCCGCTACCATGACCGTTTTGCCACTGATGAGGGTAATGACAGTATCGGGGGTTGACTCGATCTGCTCGATAAGTTCAGCATTAAGAAAGAATGGCATGCCATTTATTCTGGACAGCTTGATCATGCAGTTTTGGCAACCCCCGTCCTGTGATTATTCATATCAGCGCTTCAGATTCACTACTTCCTGAAGAAGTTCGTCAGAGGTGGTTATTACACGCGAGTTAGCCTGGAAGGCGCGCTGTGTAACAATCATGGTGGTGAATTCTTCAGAGATATCGACGTTACTCATTTCAAGAGAGGCCGGAACGATTACCCCGCGGTCCATCATGCCGGGTTTACCGACAACCGGCTGACCGGAGTTGGGTGAATATGAATAGAGGTTCTTGCCGTTCTTTTCGAGGCCGGCCGGATTGTTGAATGTGGTCAGGGCGACCTGGCCGATAGGCTGCTTCTGCCCGTTGGAAAACACGCCGCGGATGATGCCGTCTTCTTCGAAATAGATCTGTTCGAGCAGACCCATTTCATAACCGTCCTGATATTCGGCTTTGGTCGAGAAGTCGGAGTCAAAGTTCGTAATCAGGTCAGTTTTCAGTTTGACGCTCATCGGGTTGCTGCCTTCCGGCTGCAGCTGGAATTCTGGTATGTAAGATTTTCCGGCATTTATTTTACCGTTATTGAAATACATTTTGCCTTCGCGATTCTTGATCAGGGCGTCATTGGCTCTTTCGAGGTCTTCTTTGGTCGGGGCCGCCGGATCTTTGATGTTGTTGGCAGGGTCTTTCAGCCAGGAGACTACTTCGGGGTCATCGTCTGAGTATCTCACCTTGTATGACCACTCCATGGTTTCCGAATTGGTGTGTTCCCACTCGGTTACCAGGCCGTGCTTGGCGCCCAGAGAGTCATGAATGATGATGTTGGTTGAATGTTTTGCACCACTGCTGACCGAACCATCGATCTTGAACACTTCACCATTGACATTGGTCGAGAAGGTCAGCATGTCTGAAGATGGCTGCGGCACCATGATGTTGACCGAGTCAGAGGCACCTTTTTCCGCAGTGGTTGTCATCGTCATGTTTTCGTTGGGCAGCCATGGCTTGTTGCCTTCGGTGAGCGTGAAAGACAGACCGCCGTAGTTGAATTCGCTGATAGCAGCTGTGCCGCGGTATTCGCCGGCAGTCAGGCCGAGCTGAGCTTCGCTGCCGTTGCCGGAAACGATCACGCGCTCACCCGAGCCCGATTTGTTGCCGGTGATTACCAGCTGATCGGGGCTGCCGTCATTGTCGGTATCGGCAAAGGACGCGGTGGCGTCAACATTTTCCTGGGCCAGTCTGGAATTGATTTCGGCGAGAACGGCGCCACGGGTATAAATCTGATTGTTGCCGGCAACGATGTCGCTGAAGCTGATCAGCGCCGATCTGCCATTGCGGTCGGTAATTGTGAAGCTTACATCTGACGACGGGTCCCAGATGTCATTTTCAGGGTCATAGGCGGTGCTGAAGATCTGAGCGGTGGCCGTGTCGCTGAAAACTTCCGGTCTGGCACCACCGGTGCCATTCTGGGTGCCTTCGGTCAGACCGAGGTCAGCAAAGTCACCAAAGCCGTTAGCAAGCTGTAATTGTTTGTTACTGCCGGTTTCGTTGCTGACAATCTGGAACTTCTGAGTGATGGCGTCGTAATAAGCAGTCGCTCTGATGCCGGAATCTTTCATGCCAGTATTGATGCGTTCAGTGATATCTGAGGTTGAATAGGTCACGCCGGCATCAAAAACGATGGTCGCTGAACGCGGCGGATTGAACTGATTGTCGAGAATGTCAAACTGAGCGCCGCTGGCCGGTGTCCAGTGCGTGCCAAAGGCGACCGGAGTGCCTTCGAATCTTGCCTGGGTGCCGCCAAGCGTGCCGGCGCCGATAAAGCCGCGTTCAGAACCGACAACACGGTATGAGGTCGCTCTGGTCGGGTCGCCGCCGTCAAAAATGATCTGAACAGTTTCGTCCTTAACTTCTTTGCCGGAAACAGTTACGCCTGAACTGATGCCGTCGCCAGTGTTGGCAACAGCGTTTACCGGCATGGTGGATGAACCGGGGCGCGGATCTCCATCCGGGTCATAGGTGAAATAAGGGTTCGCAACCGAAGAGGTGGCACCGGCCGGCTCTACAGTGCTTTCGATAACCTTGCCGTCATCATCTGTCTTAAGGGTGCCGGTGGCAACGTTTCCTTCTGAATCGTCGATTGCAGACCAGATCCAGTTGTTGGCATCGAGTTTTTTGAACTTGAACTGCAGATTCTGAAAGTTGCCTTCGCTGTCTTTGAAAGTCAGTGTGTCAAGGCCGAATTCGACATCGCGCGAGTCTGAACCGCTGTCAAGGTTACATGAATAGGTGATCTCATTGGTCTGATGCGCGTGTTTCTTAAGATACTTGGTAATATTGATATCGTAGGGCACGACACCGGTTTCCTTCATTTCCAGATTGCCGGTTTTAGGGTCCTGGGTTGCAAGCCAGCCCTGCATTTTGAAACCGGTATTGGTCATGACCATGTCGTAGTTGGGGTTGATGTTAAGGTTGCCGTCTCTGGTGTAGTAGAGATTGCCGTCGTAGCCCCTGGCAGAAAAGAAGCCGGAGCCTTCGATAGCGACGTCGGTCTGCTTGCCGGTGCCCTCGATCGCACCCTGATCCATCAGCGTGTCAATAGCGGCTTTGCTGACGCCCAGACCAACCTGCATCGGGTTGAGTCCGCCGTAGTCGCCGAAAGCCTGCTGGCCGTGCCTGAGTGTTTCTGAAAAGAGGTCCTGAAACATCACGCGACCACGTTTGAAAGCAGTGGTATTGACGTTCGCGATGTTGTTGCTCAGAACATCCATCTTTGTCTGATGCTGTTTGAGCCCCGTAACTCCCGTAAATAATGATCTGATCATAGCACAGATTCCTCTTTCATCGGCAGTGCCTGCCGTTCACCGCAGGGTCAGGTCCGTCATCGCCCCCGGTAGCTCCATGAAAAGTGGAGCAGCCGACCGGGTGAAAAACCTCGCCTCATGCTGGTTTTTCATCCCGGCCAATCCGCTGGGATTGGCAAAGATCATCATTATTTTTTTATGCCCCGCCCTCTGTCATTCAGGCGGTTCTGGCTTCCCCGGGAAGGGGTCCGGCCATTTATACTGGATTCGTTTTGCCGATTGATCTTTACGTTTTCCCGTCCGTTTGCTTCCTTATTCCGATTTTTCAGCCATCTGGTCTCATTTTTTTATTGCGCTCCTTATCCATACTTCATATTTACGCTGTCAATGTTCGTTACAATTCCGTCGCGCATTTCATCAATTCCCATAGCAGTAACCAGGGTGCGGCTCGGAACATTCACGACGAAGGCACCTTCTCTGGTAAGAACCAGCGAATCGCGGGCCCCCTTGGCTTCAAGCTCGGTAAACGCACGTTTGAGTGAATCTTCGAGTCTTGCATCCATCGTAATGTTTCTCTCGCTGAGGCGCTTCTGGGCATGGGCACTGACGCGGAACTGGCTGTTCTCTGGGGCCTGAATCGCCTGCTGGAAAAGACTGTCGAAGCTTGTCAGACTCTGCCGTGTGGCAGCTGCTGAGGGCTTGGCGGTCTGAATTCCGGTCAGCTGTGGCCCTCTCGGTCCAATCATCAGTCTGGGATCCATGATTTGCCTCGTGATACGATTAAGTTGTCAAATCTGCTCGTTACCTGATGTTTCAGGCGCTGTAAACAGTCGGGCTCACCAGCTGAACATTTTCAAGATCGAAAGCCTGATCGCCGACCTTGAGAAATGGTTTGCCGTCTTTGAAGCCGACCATCTCGACCACGCCGGTCACTGGCTCTTCCATTTCAGCGGTCTGGGCTGTGACTGTCGTGCCAAGAAACATCATGGCCTGAGTGTGTGAGTTGGTCGAGAATGTCTTGATAAAGCTGTCTAGCGACTTGTTCATGTTCACCATCTGCTCGAGTGAACTGAAGCTGGACATCTGGTTGATGAATTCCATGTCGTTCATCGGGTTCATCGGGTCCTGATTTTTCAGCTGCTGAGTCAGAAGCTTCAGAAAGTCATCTTTTCCAAGCTCAGATTTCGGAGTTCGAGTTGTTGTCAGATTCAACCCGCCCTCGGGAATGTTTACGGTTTCGATAGCCATTGTTGCCTGCCTCCTATACCATCATGTCAACAGCCTGAATGTTCAATGCTGCCCGTCTCAGATTAGGTAGAACATTTTTCTTTATGATCGCTTCCGCATCCTGTCTGTTTCTCGACGCGTCGATACGACCGGATTTGCCTTTTCCACCTGACATCTGATTCCTATTACCTTCATCGGGATTTCTCGAAGAAATATCCACTGTAATTTCAGACAAATTTACGCCCTGGCCCAAAAGCTGCTCTTTGATCTGGGGAGCCAGTTCATCGAGTTTCGCTTTAGCCACGGAATTCTCTGCTGAAAGTCTTGCAGTCACCGCTCCATCCTTGGAAGTCAGCTCCATTTCAACCTTACCAAGCTCCTTCTGGGCAAGTTCAAGATTCAGAATCTTGGCTCCGTCTTTCGTTTTGACGAACTCGGCCTTCTCCATCAGCTCAGCAAAGTTTGTGGTATTGAGGGGGAGGGGGGCTGCTGCTTTGTTGACACTGTTCTGGTTGCTGGTTGAACCTGACTGGAACGCAAATCCATTGTTCATTCCACTGTTGCCTGAACCGTTAGAAGCCTGAACCGGCTTGCGAAAACTGTCTGCCGTGTAAACCTGGCTGTGGCTTTCGGTTTTTGCATTGCCTTCAGACGATTTTCCGTTCATGGCCGAAAGAAAACGCCTGGCGGCCTCTTCTATTGCCTGTCTCAGCTCAGTCTGAACTGCCGGTTGTTGAGCGGAAGTATTCTGACCGGTCGTGGGTGCCTGGCCTGGCGCCTGCGCTTCATCTGACTGGCTGCTCTGAGAAGATTCCTGGGCCGTCTGGTTCAGTTTCTTGAATTCCTGGCGCAGAGATTCGTGTTCGCCGGGTTTATCACTTTCCAGACGCGCCTGCTGTTTCTGATCATTCTTCTCCGAAACTTCAGCTTTTTCCTGATTTTTACCGGCTTTCGCCTTTACTTCCGAATCGGTTTCTACAACAGCTTCTGTTTCAGTTGAAGAGATTTCTTCGGCCTGTCTGGAAGCATCGGTCGTTTCAACCTCTTCTTCACCGGCGTTTACGGCAGATTTAACCTTCTGAGCGACCGCAGCCTGATGCTGTTCTGTCGAAGTTTTGTCGACAAATTCGTCATTTGCAACCGCTTCACCGATTGTCTGCATCATTTCAACCGCTGCCGGCACTTCAGAGCTGTTTTCACGGCCAGTGCCATCTTCGGCAATTGCAAGGCGAATCTCTTCTGAAAGCTGTTTGAGCATTTCAGAAAACTCTTCACCGTTCAGTAGAGAAAGCAGTTCCTGCTTTTCATCAGAATCCGGCATTTCGGCCGTAAGTTCAAGCAGAGCCTGCTTGAATTCTTCCGGGGCTTCGGCCAGGGCAAGCAGATCCTGCGGTGACATCTGCTCCAGTGCTTCAACGAGTTGCTGCTGCTGCTCCGGATCAAATTTCTCAATCATGGCCTGCAGTGCCGCAAGCTGTTCCTGAGAGACCAGCCCAGCTTCGGCAGCTTTTTCGGCTGTTTCGGCCTGTTCTTCTGCTTTGGGTGCTTCATCTTTACTGACTTCATCAGTATGGTCAGATTCTCTGGTGCTGTCAGCTTTCAGTTCATTGTCGTCTTTATTGCCACGGGTTTCTTCGGCTTTCCGGTTTGCGGTTGCTTCTGACCGTGCATCGTTTTCCAGTCTTTTTTCAGATTTAATCTCGACAGTCGGTTTATTCCGCTCGGGGAATCTTGTTTCAGCGCCTGATATCAGCAATGGGTTGATTTCACCCGCGCTGCTTTTTGCTCTGAAAGCGAAGTTGGTGGTTGACTGTGTTGAACCTGTAGTTTTGTCGGCGTCAAATGCCAGTCGATTCCGCAGAATGCTGACGAAATCGCCCGTTTCAATATTGTTGTTCTTGTTCCGGCCATTCTGCAATGGCGGAACAGGTCCGGTCTGACCGCTGAGAATACCAGCTAAAAAGTCATTATTCATCGTTTCACCTCCTTTCGAACTTTTTATATTTATCCACTATCCTTATCGTCGTAATTTTTACGAAGGTTTAGTACTTTTTTTATTTTTTACACGAGTTGGGTTGTGCCCCCAGTCTGACCACAATATTTGCGGTTTGACCGCGAGGGTCGGGGAGTGCTACCTTATGCACCGTCAGATAACCGGTATTTCATTCAGATTGGAGTGTTATCGTTGAAAAAGCTATTTATGCCGCTGTTGGTCGCCATCTGGTCGCTTGTCTTCTTTTCGGTTGCTGCTGCCGAAAAACCGCTCTGGCCCCTTTCTATCGAAATTTCTCAGAGCTCGAGCTTTGCCGAATTCCGTGGTATGCGATTTCACGCCGGCATTGACCTGCGCACGCAGCAGAAAAACGGGTTTCCGGTCAGAGCCATTGCCGATGGCTTCATTTCACGGGCCAGCGTGCAGTTTCGTGGCTACGGTTATGCACTCTACATTGATCATCCGCAGATGAACACCAGAGTTGTGTATGGTCACCTGCAGGATTTTTCCGGCGATCTGAAAAGCTATATCGATGGCAAGCTGAAAAAAATGGGGCAGCGCCACGGCATTAACGACTTTTTCAAGGCTGACCGCTTTCCGGTCAAGCGCGGCCAGATAGTCGCCCTTTCCGGCGAAACCGGTATGGGGCCTTCGCACCTGCATTTTGAAATGCGAACGCTCAACGATGAGCCGGTTGCCCCGGCAAAATACGGTTTTCGCCCCGCAGACAGCATTTTCCCGACCTTTCACTCAATGTATCTTGAACCTCTGGCACATGGTGCTGTTATCGATGGCAGTTTTTTGTCTGCCAGATATTCTCTGAAGGCAAAGGGAAAGGGCGGCTGGATTTTGCCGCAAACCCCAGAAGTCTCGGGCCGGACCGGTATGCAGCTCGGAATTTCTGACACCAACGGAGCGGGTAATCGCTATGGAGTAGAGAAGATTGTTTTCTCAGTCAATGACAGGGTTCTTTTAGAAAGAATCTTTCATCAGTACAGCTATGATGATAATCGCCAGTGCCCCTGGGTTTACGACTTCTTCAAGTGCAACCAGAAAAATACCGGTTATGTCTACAATCTCTTCAAATGGCCATTCGATACCTTGCCATTCGCCGCTGCCTTTACGGCCTGGAGTGGTTGCATTACCGATGACCTGTTTGCCGACCGTCGTTTTGAATTCAAGGTTGATGCGGTAGATTTCGGTGGTAACAGCATAGCTCTCAGTGGCGGGATTCTGCACCAGCCGGCCGATTTTTCGAAAATATTCACTGTCGCCGACCTGGAAACGTTCAAATTTGTGCAGACCGTTCAAACCACCTTCAGTCTTATTGCAGTCGGTGAAGCAACCGCCCGACAAAGCAAAAGATCAGCCGGCCCGTTGTTTGGCAGAGTTGCTGTTAACGACGCCGATGGCAAAACCGCCGAGCTGAACTGTATTTTGCGTGACGGCCGTGCCGAAATCGCCTTCCCGAAAGAAAAAAGATGGGAAAAGGGGGCATGGCTGCAGGAACGCAGGATTCTGCCGGAGACTGCCTTTGTCGAAACCGCTGGTGGCAAAGTTGCCCAGGAAGATGGCGGCAACGTGCAATTTCCCGAAGGCAGCCTGAACTTTCCTGTTTTTGCAACCATGCGCCGGGTCGATCTGGCACCGGCAGCAGGCGGCAACGCCAGAAGAGGCTATCTCAAAGCTTTCAGCCCGGTCTGGCAGTTTTCCCCTGATGATGTGGTTTTTAACGCTGAGGCCAGGTTGAGCATTGTACCCGAGAACTTTGCCGGTGATATCAAAAAGCTCGGAGTTTACGGCGTCAGCGAGCCGGGCAGCTACTGGCACAACGGTGAAAAGGTCGAAGGCCGGGCCCTCACTTTCACCAGCCGCACCGGTGGCCGCTTTGTCATTCTCGAAGACCTTGTACCGCCCGAACTCAAATATTCCGGACAGACCAGCGATTACCACCTTGGCAAATGCTATGTGTTCAAAGTGTCGGATATCGGCAAGGGTGTCGATTATCTGAGCGCATCGGCACGCATCAACGGCCAGGCCGCCGAAGTATATTCTGACCCCGACAAGGCCGAGGTCTATGTTGTCAGGCCGGCAACTGCAAAACCACATAAGATAAAGCTGACCATAAAAGACCAGGCAGGTAATACCGCTTCAATAGATAAAAACAGCTGACCCTGGTTGGCTGTAAACTCCTCATAGAGCCTTAATCCGCTGACAGAAAACTATTCTTGACCACCGCGGTCCGGGCGTGTTATCAAGAAATGTTTACGTTGTACACCATAAGTCAGAGATAAATGGATACTTGAGGAGTTTGGTAGTGATGAAACGTACCATATTGTTGTTGGTTGCCTTTTTGCTGCTTTTTTCGCCCTGTTTTGCCGCCGAAGATTCTGGCATCAAGTTCTCGGATCTGCACGGCGAAGTCACCGTCAGACCTGATGCCAACGAAGAAGGCTGGGAACTCGCCGAACTTTCTTCGAAGCTCAATGTGCTCGACCACGTCAAAACCGAGCAGGACTCAGGCGCGATTCTCAGTATGCAGGATATGACGACTTTCGTCGTTAAGCCTGAAAGCGAAATCATTCTTACCGTTCCGAGCGGCCAGGACAGCAAAGTCACCCTGGTGGCCGGTAATATTTGGGTAAACGTCAAAAAGATGGTCACCAACGGTACCATGGAAGTCGAAATGAGTCAGGCGGTTGCCGGCATCAAGGGTACCAACATCACCTGCTCGACCAGTCGCGACGAAGACCGCATTCAGGTTCTGCGTGGTATCGCCGAAGTGCTTATTCGCGAAACCCGCGAAAAAGTAACCGTTGCCGAAGGCGAAGAACTGGTAGTAAAAACCGGTGGTAAAACCGAAAAGGTTGAAATCGACGTTACGGCCGAACAGAAAAAATGGGAAGAACAGACTTCCCGCATGGGCGAATCGATCCAGATGAACGAAGTGCCAGATGTTCTCAAGGGCATAATGGACGCAGAATCTGCCGAATTCACCCGCATTAACGAAATTTTTACCAAACTGGTAGCCATGACTTCTATAGAAGAAAGCGAAGCCATGACAGTCAAAAAAGATGCCGAACGTTTCGTCGGCGTTCTTCTTGAAGACAACCTGATCCTCAACTCAATAAGAAAGAGAATCGACACCGCCATGCAGGCGCCGGATCTTCCGGCAGCTGACCGCGTCAGACTTGTGTCACTGATGAAAGAAGTTGCGGCGGTTCTGGCAAAACAACAGTCCTATCAGAGCCAGATTACCAGGATCATGCGGTATGAATTCAAACTTTCTGCGGTTACTGAAGAACTCGGCGCTGAACTTGAAACATTGCGCACTGAAATGGCCCAGGCAACTTCCGACGTCGATGCAATTAAAGCCGTTCTTACGTCTAATCCGAACGGCCAGAGCCAGGACTGGTTCCTTGAAGCAAGCCAGGTTTGTGCCAACGCTATCAGCGCTCTTGATGAAGTGCTCCAGAAGACTTCAGAAATGCTGACTCAGAATCCGACTTCAGTCGAGCTGCAGGCGATGATTAAAGCCATCAACAGTCAGCGCACTGCCATTGCTGCAATGATGCGTTCTCTGACGGTGGTTGAAGTGACCCCCGCAACTATCATCGAGATGTCTCAGCTCGATGACGTTCTCTCAGACAACCTTGTAATCATGAAAAATGAAATTGCCGATTACAACCTGATTACTGACGCTGCCAATTTAAGAGCCAGCCAGAGCGCCATGGAAAGACGCCTGAAAGCTTCTGCCCGCATCATGGACAGTTTTGCCAGAGTCAAGCGTTCTTTCACCAAGGCCCAGAGACTTTATGACCGAACTTTGAGGGCCTCCGCCGGTGCCAAATACAAAACCAGCGAACAGGAAGAACTTGAATCGACCTGGCGGAACATCAGCGACCGTTTTCAGCAGCTCGGAATTGTGGCTGAACAGTTGCAGACGAACATAGCAGATCTCGAACGCCAGCTGGCAGAATTCCTGAACTGAGATGATGCAAAGGAAAACTATGATGAAAAAGAATAATATCCTTACAATACTGGTTATTGCAGCGGTTCTGTTTTCTAACTTTGCCTTTGCGTTGTCAATGGCTTCAGAGGGCGCATTGAATGCCTTCAGAAGATATGAACCGGATTTCAGCAACACCCTGCGCCGTCTTGAAGAGCTTGACCGCCGCATCGACAGCCTGAAAATCGCTCCTGACAGCGACAGGATGCAGGAAATCAAAGATGAGGCTGAAGAGAGCATGAGTCGCATTCAGAAGCGCTATGATCTGATGGAAGACCTTTTCACCAGCGTTTCTGGCGATTACCCGGCTGACCGGCCGCAGCTGTTCAATGGTTTTTCACGTATCGATGACCTGTATCGCGAAATCCGCGATTTCCATGCCGCAAGGTTTGTCTATCGTGGCCAGAAACAGGTTGAAAAGACTGTGCCCACCAGCGAAAAGACTCCCGAAGCAACTTCTCCCGAAACCGACGCTCCTGCAGCTGTTCCCGCATCTGTCGAACCTGAAAAAACAGACTCCGATGCGGGTGTCCCGGCCGAAAAAAAATCAAAAATTGATGTCAGCGGTGTTTTGAAGCTTGAACTCAAAAATAGAAACGAAGTTTACCGGGTTCAGACAAATGCGCTGCCGGTAACCACTCCGGCGGTTGAATCGGCATTGCCGAACAACCTCAGGCAGGGTAAGCTCAATCTTACCTATAAGTTTGATGAAAAACGCCAGCTGTTTCTTGAAGACCGCTTTCTCAAGAGAGAGCGCAACGAACCGGTACATGAAAACTACTTTACGCTGGCTTATCTGATCAAACAGACTCCAGACCGCGCCTGGACGATCAAAAACACTCTGCAGCATTCATGGTATCCGGAGAGCAGCCTCAAGGATTACCGCAACAACCTTGCCGAAGTCTTTTTCAACGACCGCTGGACCAAACGCGAAAGACTGGCCAATGTTGGTTACCAGACAAGAACTTACCCAAATTACTCCCGTTCTGATTTTTATCAGATGAACCTCGGCGACCAGGAAACCTGGTTCAGAGATAACGGTAACATGTTTCTTGAACTCAAGGGGGAATGGCGCCGTTACAGCAACGTCAACGACCTCGACTATGACAATGCGAACCTTTATGGCGAATTCAACCGCACCTACAGCGGCAATAAATCAGAGCTGGCCATTTCAAACACTTTTGACCGCCGTCTGTATGACCAGGAAGCAGTTAACCTCTATCGCGCCAGTTATTTTGACAATTATTTCCGCCTGAACTATGAGCTGCCGATGCACAGCAAACTGGCCTATTCGTTCGAAGGCCAGCACTCGATCAGAAGCTATACTGCCGACGAGCCCCGCGGTTACAAGGAAGTGAACCTTTTTGCTGCGGCCCGCATCAAAATTGATGATAAGACCAGAACCGTTTATGACTATCGCTTTGTTCACAACGATGAAAATTCACGCGAACGCGCGCATAAGAACCACAAGCTGCACGGCATGTGGCAGAAGAACTTCAATGAAGATTTCCGTGCCAGATGGGACAGCAATTACCATATTCGCACCGCTGACGTAACCGCCGGTGAAGACATGGAATTTAAGGAAAACCTGCAGAACGTCAAGCTTTCATGGCGCCTGAAAAACCAGATGAATCTGGTCTGGAACAATGAATACCTCAGCAGAATCTATGACAGGCTCGGCTATAGAGACTACCGCTATCTCATGAGCGGACTCGCGCTCAGTTATGCAAAAGCCCGGAAATATGACTGGAAAATCGATCAGAGCTGGAGAAAATTCAACTTCCGGAACGGCGCGATCTCTACCGGCTGGGAAGGCGAATCACAGCCGATCACCGAACTGCAATACAACTGCACTTTGTCCGACGACCTTAAACTGAGGCTGCGAGCCTCATGGGAAAAATCGTATTACCGCCAGTTCGACGCCAAATCACAGGAACTGCTCTGGGATTTCACCCGCCCCATGACCATCAGCGAATTCTACGGTGGTCTTGAATACGTTTTCTGATCTGAACAGAGAATGGCATAAACAGAGGAATACTATGACAAAAACAAGGTTAATGGCCTTTTTAGTCCTTTCTGTAACTCTTATCTGCGGTTGTATGGGTGGTGGCGGCAGTGGCAGCGTTCCGGCCTTTGAAAAAGACGTTGCCGGCATTACTGCGACCCTGAATCGATTTGCCGAATCGCTGCGAACCGGCGACCCGACTTCGTCTGGCGTCTTTGCCCAGACCGCTAGCACTTCAGAATCCACCAAAGTTCTTTATGTTAAAGACTTCGGTGCTGACCTCAACAACCCGGATGACAATCATACCTGGGAATTCATGGTGAATCCCGCCGATATTACCCAGCCAGCTCCCGATACCGCGATTGTTAAAGCCTCCAAGGTCATGTCTACCGGTAATGCTCTCTGGCTGATTTTCTCGATGGTAAAAGAGGAAAGTGAATGGAAAATTGAGGCTATTACCATTCAGGAAACCGGAGTGACTTCATTCACTACTGCCAGCTACTTTCCAATAGTTCCCGGTGACCGGATGACCTATTACAGTAGTTATCAGGGCAGTTCTGCGAGTATTAACTCGCGCAAGTTTTCGGCTGATGAGACCTACCAGCACGAAGGTGTCACCTATTACCGTTATATCTACGACTATGCCGGTAATCAGAGACGTTCTGGTCTGACAGGCACAGGAGCATACTATGCCAATCGTCAGGGCGAAATATGGATTTATGAATCTTACAGTGGTGGGGTGCCGCAACGTCTGCTGAAGGCCAGTTACGCCCCGGGCGAAAAAGACGTTATTGTGCTGCAGAGCTACGGCGAGGGTGAGTCCACAATAATTACTTTAACCATTGGTTCTCAAATGAAGGAAATAGTAACTCCTCTCAGAACTTTCAGGGCTCTGCCGATAACCCAGGAGTCTTATCACACCGGTTACTCAACCTCGGCGACCTCTACTTCGCTGCTTTATTTTGTCGAAAATGTCGGTCTTGTTGGTCAGGAAACATTTCAGCCGGGCACAACCGTGATCAGCTCTTCTGACTACCTCTACGAACGCCTGGTTGGCGGTGTTCTAGACAGCAACAACCCGGTTATTACCTCTTCGGCAGCGAGCAGTCAGAAGGTTATCAGAGGTCAGGATATCGTTCCGGTGCAGTTCTCTACTACCAGCGGCAGCGCGCCGTTTACCTGGAGTGTTACCGGCGCCCCGACCGGAGTAACCATCACTTCCAACTCTACTGGCGGTTACCTCTCCGGCAAAACCGACGCAACCGCGGCCCCGGCCCCATTTAACCTGACAATCAGTGTAGTCGATGCCTACAACCGTTCAGCTACCTTTGATTACTCGATCGAACTTGTCGATGCTCCGCCCCTTTCGATAACCCCGACCAACGGCAGCCAGAATGTTACCGCTGGCCACCTGATAACTCCGGTAAGTTTTACTGTCGGCAATGCCACTGGTAATGTTACCTGGACGGTCGACGGGCCCACTGGTATTACCATTGCTGCCACCGGTACCGGTGGTGCTGCTGGCGTCATGTCTGGCGAAATTGCGGCCTCTGTGGCCCCCGGGCCCTACGCAATGACCGTTTACGCCAGCGATTCCAATGGTGCCAAGGGCTCGGTCGATTATACCCTGGTCGTTGAAACTGGAACTTATGAAACCAGTCGCTATTATCCCCTCGTCCCGGAAGATGAGTATACCTATGTTCCGATAGAGAATGGCGTTGCCTCGGAGGCGAGATACAGCGACTTCACTTATGCCGGTGCAACTGTTATCAACGGGCTGAATTTCTTCATGGAGGGCAGCTCTTACGTTAATCCGACTGGGTCTCCGGTAGTCAGTATGCGCGCTTCGCTCAGCCCTCTGCATCGGATCTCTTTAAGAGGGCAGGCAGCACCGGCAAAAAAACCGTGGTATCGGGCAGTCGACAACGAAGGAAACATCTGGTTTTACAATCAGGATGTCAATAAGGGAGCCCCGTTTAAAAGCCTGCGGGCATGGTACAATCCCGGAGATGTCGATTTTTACGTTACAAATTACGATGACGGTGTCGACCAGTATATCGCTACTACAACCATGACCGTTGCAAGTGCCCTGGAAACCAGCTTTTTTACTCCCTGTAAAACTTTCAATGATGTTCTCAAAGTTACTTTCGTTACCGAAGTGGATTATGGTGGCGGTTTGAAAGAGATCGCCAAGGAGGAACAGTATTTTGTCGAGGATTTCGGCATGGTCGCTCTCAAACAGTATGAAGCAATTTCACAGACCGAATTCGAATCGAGCCCGTCTTATTATGAACTGCTGCTTTCTGCAAGCCTTGGCGGCACTCTTTATGATAATCTGCCACAGTACACCACGGGCGAAATTTTGAATTCAGCGGTCATCGGAAATATCTATACCCAGGTTAATCTTGGTGTTTCCGGCGGGAATACTCCATACAGCTTTGCTCTGAAAGCTGGCTCTGCTCTGCCCGCTGGGTTGTCTCTCAGCTCTGATGGCCAAATTACTGGTATCCCCACTTCACAGGCGACCGGCGAAAAAAGCTTCACCATTGTTGCGAAAGATGCTTATCACCAGTCCGTTGAAATGCTTTTTAAAATTACCGTATTCTGATCGTCTCTAAAACAGAGAGCCGCGGCAGATTGTCTGTCGCGGCTCTTTCACAATCATCGAAACCTTTTTCAGCGCTCTGCTAAATGCAATCTGGCTGTATTTCGACTTTTGTCAGTGAACGTGGGGTGAGCTGTTGCCACCCGGAAACGATGCTTCGGTAAGGATTTCATGAATAATCTGAAGGGCGCCCGGAGTTACTTTTTTGCGGGTACTGGCTTCAAAGCGGTTTACAAAGGTATCGAGATTCGTAAGAATGAAATAGGCTTCTTCCTGGTTCAACTTCATACTCTGCCTCCTGCGTGATTTTTCACACTGTCTTTAATAAATATCGGCATTTGTCTGGAAAAATTTATGGGTCGGCAAACTTTTTTTTACCGGATGCTGATGTTATAATCGTCGAATATGCATTGAACGGAGTTTTATGAGTAACCAGGAAGAAACTTCCGGCAAAATTCCCTGGCATCGGCGAATTGGTAACCGCGTGGTTCTCACTGCCATACTGGCCGCAGTTATACCATTGGTTCTTCTTGGCGGCACGGTAGCCATAAAAGTCAGACATGATCTGGTCAGCCAGACCGTCGCTTCGCAAAAGACCCTGACAGCAACGCTTCTGCATGGCATCGATTCTCTGTTTCTCAATTATCGCAAGCAGATCGAATCTATCGCCAGATTGCCGGCCATGCAGTCGATGCAGCCGTCTCAGCAGCAACCGGTAATTCATGAATTTCTTGAACAGCAGCGGATATTTTTTGGCTGCAGTGTTTACGATTGCGAAGGCGTCGCCCGCCTCGTTTTTATACGCAACCAGAAAGACGAGAGTCATAATGGACCTGGCAGCCGGATTGATTTCGCTGCAAAAAGCAGCTTCTCTGATGGTTTCAGGCAGGTAATTGCCACCCGGCAGCCGGTTTTCGTTACCGACGAAAACTCTGATTATCAACAGAAAATGCTGTTCGTGATGGTTCCTATTCCTGATTTTGTCGATTCAGACAGGGTTGTTGGGGTGATAAGCTGCTCTATCAGCATTTCTGGCCCCGGATTGCACGAAATCGTCAGCGGTTTTCCGATCGAGAAAACCGATATTCTTATGTTGCTTGACCGCGACGGGTCACTGATTTCCTCGCAGGGCAACCTGCCTGAGGGGCTGCGCGGTCTTGATCTTGCCAGCAGACAGCTGAGTCTGCCTGAAAGTGTTCTTATCGATATTGCAGATATTACCTTCTTCGGCACCCTGGCTCCGGTCCCGGAATTCTCGGGTTACCTGCTGGTGGCCCGGCCACAGAAGCTTGTACTTGCCTTTTTGAATCAGCTGCTGCTCGATCTCCTTCTTATGCTGGTCGTTGCGTTCGTGATCGCGGTGGCTGCAGGCTATTTCATGTCGCGAACTCTGGCCGAAGGGGTTGCCGCCCTTGTTGAGGCAATCCGCGGTGTTGCCAGCGGCGTCGTCAGCCAGAGGGTAGCCGTCAGTGGCGATGATGAGCTGGCCGAGGCAACGCAGGCTTTCAATGAAATGCTGAATACTCTTGAAAAGCACCGGATGATGGACGATATCTGGAGCCGCGAATGGGAATCGGCAAAAGAGAAATCAGGCAGTCAGCCGCGGGCAGAAAAATGAATATTGCAGCGGCATGTCCTTCTGAATCTGGCGGCAACAGCAGGGAAGATTGGGTTTTTAAGTCTGTTCCAAAACTGCTGTGCGCTTTTTTTATGTGCCAGAAGGCTGCCAATAACCTTCTCTATCTGGCGGTTCTGACTTCCCTGCTTGATAAGGCCGGGGCCAACGCTCTGCCATGGGTTTATCTGCTGGTTAATGTGATTTTTATCGGCATTCAGTTCAGAGTGATGACCCGGCTTGCTGGTCGTGAGGGGCATTGGTTGCTGAGAGTGTTGAGTCTGCCCGCTGCTCTGATGGCTTTTGTCGCGGCCTGGTTTTTCCCGACCGACATGGTTCCGGTTTTGACCGGCTTTTTCATTTTGACCATGCTGCTGGATCTGACCACCAATCAGGGTTTTACGGCGATGCTGAATCATTTCATCAGCATCAACGAATCGAAGCGGGTGCTGCCGATGATCTACGCCGCCGGCAGCTTTGGTTTCATTCTCAGCGGTCTGCTGCTTAAATTCGCCATCGACTTCTTCGGCATTCGCGGTCTGCTGGTCCTTAATGGTCTTACTGTGCTTGCCGGTCTGGTGTTTCTCAGGTTTCTGCAGCCGGTCGAAGACCGAAGACTCCAGGAACAGAAGAAAAGTGAGGCCTTGAGCGGCGACAATGCTCAGACGGCTGACGCATCTGTTCCTTCAATGCGGCATCCCCTGGCCAGTCTTCTCATTATCTCTTCGTTCGTGATAATTTTTAATAAATACCTTGTCGACTTTCTTTTTGCCGCATCTCTGAGCTCTTTTTTCCCGGTCAGCAACGACCTTGCTTCATTTATGGGGGTTTTCGGAGCGACCGCCGATTTTGCCGTGATCGGCCTGCAGACGTTCGCCATGCACCGTATCTTTGCCATATTTCCGATTGGCAGGGTGCTTACTTTCATGCCTCTCGTTCTCACGGTTCTTTGCGGTTATGCCGCCTTCAGTCTCAAGTTTGCGGTAGTTGCAATGGTGCAGTTTCTGGTGCTGCTCAACAGCAAAAATTTTACCGTTCCGGCAACCACGATATTCATGGGGGTAATTCCTCAGCACGACCGGGTTTTTTACCGCCGTGACATGTCGATTGCCTGCTCGTTGTCGAGTGCAGTGGTTGGTGGTTTTCTCCTGCTGGCACGCAATCGGGTCGGTTATGACGCTCTTTTTTTTCTGGCCGCAATTCTCTATCTGGTGATGGCATGGGTGCATTCATTGCTCGATACGGCCTATCTGAAGACTCTGCGTCGTTCGATCGTCAGCCGCTCTCAGTCAGAGTCAGACGACCAGCTCGCTTCGCTGCAGTATGTTCAGCTCGCCGAGCGTTGCGAGCAACTGCGTGCTCTGCTTGAAGACCCCGATGCCGGAATGCGCCTGCAGGCAATCAATGCGGCGGCCTCATTGCCCGAAAAGTATGCTATGGAGCTGCTTATGCCGCTTCTTGCGTCTGAGCGTGACGGCCGCTGCCTTACTGCAGTTGCCCGCAATCTTCTGACCATTGCTCCCGAAGAAGCTGGTCGACACATTGCAACTCTCCTTGCGGCAACCGAAGACAATCGACTGCGCGCCGACATCATCGAAGCCCTCGGAAAAATCCGGCACGGTGAGATTTCTGCTGAGCAGATAACCGTCTGGCTTGAACATCAGCATCATCGGGTTGTGGCAAGTGCCGTCATCAGTCTGGTGCGACTCGGCAGACAGCGTGCAACCATCGAGGCAGCCATGCATCGACTGGCCGACATGGCGGTCAGCAGCGCCGAAATGATGCGTGCCTCTGCGGCAGCCGTAATGGGTGAACTTGGTCTGCCACTTTTTGTGCCGGCTCTTGAAAACCTGGCTGCCGAAGATAATCTTGTGGTTGCCGGTAACGCTGCCAACGCCCTTTCGAGAATTCAAACTCCCGCAGCCATGGCAGTGCTCGAAAAAATGCTGCTGCATGGCAATAGAGAGATTGCCGGGCGGGCAGGGGAGTTGCTCGAAACAGTTTCGCGTGAGAATATCAGTCGGGTCAGCCGGCTTATGTCTGGTATCACAGCTGAAGAGCGCCGGTTATTGTCAGCGCGACTCAGAGCTGGAGCCCGTCAGGATAATCTGGAGCTCCTGGCGGCAATTCTCTGTATTGAACAGATTGAAAAGCGCCGCACTCTGATAAATATGCTCGAAAAGGCTGATGCAGAAACGCAATTGCTGATGAGCAGATGCATTATCGAGGTCGCCGAAGGGCAGGTCGAACTCACCGTTGCCCCTTTGATTGCCAGATTGCGCCAGGAACCAGTCCAGGAAACCGTTCCGGTCTGGTTTCCTCTGCTGGGGGCTATTGCCGGCGGCACGGTCGAAAAGCCGGAGATGTCGCCAAATCTTCTGTGCCCCCTTTCGGCACTGCTGACATCTCTCTGGAACGAGACTGCGGCTGTGGTGGCGAATTCTGCCTGCCGGGTCGAGCACAAGCTCTGGCAGAAATATCTCAGATGGCAGGTGCAGGCCTTTGCTTTTTTCTCGCTTGAGCCCGCCGCCATATTGAAAAGTTTTGACGCAATTGCCGGCAGTAATGCCCATGAGCGCGGCATGGCGCTTGAATACCTCGAAACCCGTGCCGGGAGAAAGCTGGCCCAGAAGGTTGTTCCCCTTATTGATCCGGCGGCTGGGCTTCCTTCGGATGTTGCAGCATTTTCGGCTTTTGCCGCTGCCCGCGACATTGAAATCTCGGCAGAAATGGTTGCTGACGCCACCACGCGCCTGAAGCAGCTCGGAATTATTTTAACGGATGTGTAACACATGAGACTACCATTAATTGTGACTCTGACAATGCTCTCTCTTCTGATTGCCGGGTGGTTTGCAATCAAAGGCCCGGCGCCGGTCCGCCTGCAGCCGGTAATCGATCAGTCTGCTCCGGTATTTCTCGGAGTAATCCCCTTTATTCAGCCCGACAAGCTCAGAGAGCAGATTGAGCCAGTATGCAGATATCTTCAGAAAAAGCTGGGCAGAAAAGTTGTCATGCTTACCGCTTCAGATTACGAAAGTTTGGCGCGTCTGCTTGAGCTGAACAAAATTCATATTGCCTGGTTTTCGCATGCCTCTTTCGAACGCCTGCGGCGACAGAGCCGCTGGGAGGCGATCTGCCGGCCGATGCAGTATGGCAGCGTCCTTTATGACGGCCAGATTGTTGTCCGAAGCGACAGCCCAGCCAGCAGCATCCAGGATCTCAAAGGCAAAGTGTTTGCCTATGTCGACCGTTATTCCGGCTCCGGGTTCTATTTCCCCAATCTGTATATGGTCGCTCAGGGGATCGACCCACTGGCCTTTTTTGCCCGGGTCGAGTTCACTCAGAGTCATCGCAGCAGTATTCTCGGGGTTATTGACGGCACCTATGACGCTGCTGCGGTTTTTTCAGCCAGCCTGGTCGACAAGAACGCCGATGGCCTGAAAGTAATTGCCAGAACCGGTCCGATTCCCAACGATCCGATAGTCGTTAGAGAAGATCTTGATACAGGCCTGAAAAGCCGTATTGTCAACGCTCTGTTGCAGATGCATACCGATCCGGATGGCGCTGAAGAACTCAAAAACATCAAAGCTCTGCGCGGCACCGATAAATTTGTGGCTGAGGCCGAAATTCAGGCAGAATTGAAGCGCAGAAGCAAATAAGCGGCTGACTGGTAGTCACGGGCCGGCAGTTTGTGGTAAGATACCGCAACTATGAATACGACAGATACAACTTTTCTACTTGGTTACATCGAACAGGGAATTGGCGGCGCGCAAGACCCCCTGACTCCGCCGATTTCAATCAGCCGTAACGGTTCTCTCGCCAAATGGCGCGGCAAAATGCATGTGCTCGACCTTCGGGTCAACGACCCCGGTCTGCAGCACAACCGCGAAGCATTTGTGCAGACGCTGCAGAAGGCTCAGACCCTCGGGATCAAGGCCGTTGTAACCCTGCCTGAATACGTTGGCCGTTCTTACCCTCTGCCGCCCGATCTGCCACCGAAAAAAGACGCTCCACCACCGCCCCCACCACCAAAAAATTATAAAAAACCTGAGAATCTTGTGCATTTCCGCCCCTGCTATCTGGCCTTGCCATCGTCTGTCGAAGGGAACAGAGCCTATGCGCCCCTCAGCACCGATGATTGTCTGCCGATCATCGAAATGGCGGCTGAATATGGGGTTGAACACATAATTGTTCCGGTTTCTGAGCCCGGTATTTTTATCGATCCGCAGGCTGAGGCAAAATTTAAAGCCGCTCTCAAGATACTCACAGCTGAAGCCGGCAAGCGCCAGATCAAGCTGCATCTTCGTAATGGCGGCATTTCTCACGCCGTTTTTCGCAAACTTCGCAAGGAAAGCGGCTGCGGTATGGCCTTTAACCTCGGAATTGCTCACCTTGAGAGCGAAGATATGATCGAAACCTATCGCCAGTTCCGCAACGAAATTACAATTGTGATGCTGCAGCAGGTCCAGTCGGGTCTTGATAAAATCAGTGCCCGCCGCGACGCAATGCAGAAAGCCCTGAAAGATTTCCTTGCCGCCGCTAAAGACCATCAGCAGGCGATTGCCGAAAAAGACGAGTATTATGCCGAACAGGTGCTGAAACGTTGGCACGCCGCTTTGCGCGAATATTACGATGCGGCCCGTAATCAGTTCATGAACCTGGGCCTGTTTCAGAACGGTGATCTCAATCTTGTGCCGTTCCTTAAAGAAGTGCGCAAGGATATTGAAGCAGGCCACCAGAAAATACTCCTTGTCGAGGCTGTTCCGAACACCAGAAATACAGACTTTGTCATGCGCAATGTAATGCCCGACAGCTTTCCGGGCTCACTCTGAACCGACGGTGCCGTTGATGAAAAAGCCGTGTCTGAACTTTCTTCTCGCAGCTGCTGTCATGGCCCTGCCAGGCAGTCTTACGGTTGCGTCCGCTCAGCCGCAGTCGGCAAAGCGCCTCGAAATAAAGCAGAATGCCGAAGTCCCCACACCCTATACGCTGCAGAAGTGTCTTTCGCGCGCTGAAGAGCTGTTTCGCGCCAATGATTACCGCGAAGCTCTTATTTTTTACTACGAAGGTCTGGCGATGACCACCAACGAAGAGGTCAAGGCCAAACTGCATTTCCGTATCGGTGAATGTCTTGAAGGAGTGCGGCGTTTCGACTTCGCCGCCTATCATTACAAACTGGCCATGCAGGGAAAGTTGCCTGAGCTGCTTTCCAGCCGCGCCGTGATGAAGCTTGAGCACCTGCCTGAGCTTGCACAGACGGAAGAAGCGACCCGGCTTTTCAAGCGGGCAATGGCTCTTTATGCCCGGCGCAATATTCGCGAGGCGATCGATGATTATCTGGCAAGCCTGCGATTGATGCCGACCCTTATGGCAAAAGACGAATCAGGCCTTATCGAAGACGCGGTTAAGTATCTGACTTTTCTTTCAGAGACGAAAGAACGCGAGCCCGACCGCCTGCTGAAGCTTGCCACGCTTCTTGAGCTGCGTGGCGATACCGAAAAAGCCACTCAGACTCTTCAGCAGATAATTATCATCTACCCCGACTCCGATCAGGCGGGCCAGGCCGAAGAAAAGCTCGAACAGTTTTCTACGCGAAAAACTGCCTATGTTGAGCCGACGAAGCCCCGCAACGAACTTTCTGACGTTGTTTCAGAAGAGCAGGTCGTGCTTTTCGAAGACAGCTTTTCATTCAACGCTGCCGGTACCATATCGCGGGAACTCGACGGCGCCGCATTCACTATGCGCGCCAGTAATGAGCGTACCGGTATCCCGGCTGACCGCTTTGAGATCTTTTCGATAACTCTTGGCGGTGGCAGCGAGCAGCGCGATTTTGTTTTTACCGCCGAGGAGGGCATTGACCAGAAAAATCTGCGTTTTGATGCCGACGGAATAAGATATACGGTTCTTTTTTCTGCGGTTAACCAGACCAGCGGCTATATCCAGGATTTATATGGCGGCGGGCGACGTGCGGTGACCTTGTTCTCAAATATCGCAGTGCAGCTCAAGGTTGAAAGAATCGAGTAGAAAAGGAGCAGAGCATGTTTTTTCAGATATTTGGCTACGTCTTCGGTCTGTTCATGGCTCTGCACTATTACGTTTTTCTGATTTTTCTGCCCGCTTTAATTGACAGCCTGCTCAAAGATAATTAACTTGGCAAACCGGAAAAATCTGGTATCATGTTTGATTGTACCGTAGATTCTTCTTGTGTGACTCGGGGGATGGCATGAAAACGAGGTTTACCGAAAAAAAGCTCGCCTCGCTGACCAGGCAGGAATTGTACACTCTTGCCCGTGAGCTTGACATTGCTGGTCGTTCCAGTCTTTCACGACAGGAACTGATAAAAGTTCTGCAGCTGCTCCTCGTAGAGCCACCCGTCAGCCGGGGTCTTAAAAAAGCCCCGATTCTGCCGGCAATTGTCAAAAGCCAGGAGCAGCCAGGGCAGACTTACACCCGCGATTCTTCAACAGAAGAAGCTCCTCCCCCAAAAAGAGGCAGGGGGCGTCCGCCCAAAAAAACTGCAGTCGAGAGCCCTGCTCCGGCTGTATTGTCAGAGCCTTCGGCACCCGAAAAGTCTGCCGAACGGCCCCGCCGTGGTCGCCCGCCGAAAGCAGCCAAAAAAGAGCCTTTAACTGAAAAGCCTGAACAAAACTCTGAAGACCGGCCTCGTCGTGGCAGACCGCCCAAAGTGAAGAACGATGTCGTTCCGGCTGAAAAGCCACGCCGCGGTCGTCCACCCAAAGCCAGGCCAGTCGCGTTGCCAGAAGCCGCTCCGTTGCCGGCTGCAGCTGCTGCCGGACCCATGACTTTGCATGTTCCGGAAGCTGTCAGTCGCCAGTGCGAAGAAGAAGCTGCCGCAATGAGAACCCTGAATCGCGCTTTTGGTAAAAAGAGCTCTGAAGCTCAGGTTTCGGCCAATAAAAAAGGCGCGAGTGTTATTGAGCCTGCGGTGGCGATTCCGGTCAATCTGGCCCACGACGAGAGAAAAACAAGTGATCTGGCCGAGAAAATTGAGAGTGACCGCCGGCGCCGACACGCCTCATTGAAGACTACCATGGAAATTCCGGTGCTCGCAGCCTCTTCTTCGACTTCTGCGGCGCCAGTAAATGAAAGCGAGCTGACCGGTGACCTGCCGGAATATTACGACGAAACCAGACTGGTGCTGCAGATTCGCGATCCGCACTGGGCCTACGCCTACTGGGAACTCCCGCCGGTCGAACGCAAGCGCCTTGAACTCGAAGTCGGTATTTTTGAATTTGCCCATTCTCACTATATTTTGCGCCTTCACAACGTGACCCGTGGCCATACCCAGGAGATAAAACTCACTGAGAATGCCCGCAACTGGTATATCTACCTTGAAGATGCAAAATGTGTCTATCAGGTCGAACTTGGCCTGCAGAGCCCTACCGAAGGCTATACCTTTATCGCGCTTTCCAATCTGGTTCAGACGCCGCCCGACAGGGCTGCCGAACATTGGGCTGCACCAGTCGCCCCGCAGCCAATCCCGCCGATGCTTTCACAGGCAGATGAACAGCCTGAGGCCCCGCCGGAGCCAGAAAACGCGCCGCCCGCACCTTTGGCGGCCCTTCTTACTGATCCCGCTTTTGTTTATTTCCAGTCGCTTTCAGGTGCTCCGGTTCTTTATGCCGGCTCCTCTGAAATCCCGGCCGGGTTTGCCGCTCCCGTTCCGCAGATGCCGGGTTCGCATGCCGGCCTGCCCGAAGGAATTTCTTCATTCAGTCTGCCGGGTTCGTTCAGTGTTCCGACTTCGGCTTCGGAATTTTCATCCATGCCCGGATCACTGCAGATGCCTGGGTCTACCGGAGTCAGCAGCTTTGGTGAAGTTCGCAGAGAAAAACCGGCTCCGTCGATGGCTCTGGCGGCTGATCTGGTCCTTTATGGCCAGGTTCCCGAAAACTGCGACCTGTTTTTTATGGGTCAGCAGGTTACAGCGCGAGCTGATGGAACCTTTTCACTGCGCCTGGCTTTGCCCGCCAATAAGCCATGCCACCTTGAACTGGTGGCGGTGAACCGCGAAACGGGTGAAATGCAGAAAATTGCCGCTCACTTTGCGTTCAACCGGTAAAGCCGTTTGGCAGAAACAATAAGATGACAACCAGCCAAGGCTTTCTTTCTCTCGTTCTGCACGCTCATCTTCCCTTCGTCAGGCATCCTGAACATGCTGACATGATGGAAGAACGCTGGCTGTTCGAGGCGATCACCGAGACCTATATTCCTCTGCTTGAAGTGTTTGGCAAACTGGTTGCCGATGGCATCAGATTCCGTCTGACCATGTCTCTGACGCCACCACTTGTAAATATGCTTGCCGATGAAATGTTGATCGGGCGCTATGGTGCACATCTGACCCGACTTGAAGAACTGGCCGAAAAAGAGGTCGAACGCACCCGCTGGCAACCGGAATTCTATGCTACGGCACTGATGTACCGCGAAAAATTCAGGCGCATTCGCGGGATTTTTAAATCATGCGATGGCAATCTCATCAGGCTTTTTAAAAAATATCAGAATCTCGGGGTTCTCGATATCATTACCTGCTGTGCTACTCATGCTTTTCTGCCGCTGTTGAGTGATTTTCGCCCGGCTGTCAGGGCCCAGATCGAGATGGCGGTGCGTGATTACCAGAAACATTTCGAATGCCAGCCCCGCGGTATCTGGCTGGCAGAATGTGCCTATAACCCGGGTAATGACAAGATCCTGAGCGATTTTGGTATCCGGTATTTTTTCACCGATACGCACGGTATTCTTTTTGCCGACCCAAGGCCGGCCTACGGAGTCCATGCTCCGGTTGAGTGCCCTTCAGGAGTTCTGGCCTTCGGGCGCGATGTTGAGAGCAGCCGGCAGGTCTGGTCAGCCCATGAAGGCTACCCCGGCGACTTCGCCTACCGCGAGTTTTATCGCGATATCGGTTTTGATCTCGAATTCGACTACATTCATCCTTATATTCACGAATCCGGGCATCGTCTCAATACCGGTATAAAGTATCATCGCATCACTTCGCGCGATGGGGCCGAAAAACAGCCATACAATTATCAGGAGGCGATGACCAGGGTTGCCGTGCATGCCGGTCATTTTATTCACTGCCGTGAACAGCAGATGAAACACCTCAACGCCATCATGGACCGGCCGCCGGTAATAATTTCGCCCTATGACTGCGAACTGTTTGGCCACTGGTGGTATGAGGGTCCGGAGTTCATCTACCATGTTCTGAGAAAGACTTCTCTTGAGAGCAGTATTATGCAGCTTGGTACTCCTGAAGACTACCTCGCGTCCTGTCCATGTAATCAGAGGGCAACCCCTTCCATGTCTTCATGGGGGCATCGGGGCTACAACGAAGTCTGGCTTGATGAGAGCAATGCCTGGATCTATCCACATCTGCACAAGGCTTCGCAGAGAATGATCGAACTGGCAGACCGTTTCCCCGAATCTGATGGCCTGCGGTTACGGGCCCTGAATCAGGCCGCCCGTGAACTCATGCTGCTTCAGTCGTCTGACTGGGCTTTTATCATGAAAACAGGAACAACGGTTGAATACGCCCACAAGCGGACACGCGACCATACCTTTCGCTTCAACAAGCTGTATGAAGATATTGTCAACGACCGCATTAATGAAAACTGGCTGCGGGAAGTCGAAAACCGAGATAATATTTTTCCTGAAATGGACTACCGCATCTTCCGCAGCTGACTCTGAGAGGTATTTATGAATGTCAGACCTGTTCTTGACGGCGTAAAGACTTTTTTTTCCAGAAAAAAGGCCGGGGCAGGGGCCCATACCGGCCTGCTCTTCGGCTGTATTGTTTTTCTTATTGCAATGTTCATGATGCTGGCCGGCTTTTTGAACAATATCGACACAGCTCTTAACGCCATTGTTTTTCAGTTGGGCTTTCAGCCACCCAAAGCGCATGATCAGCTGCTTGTGGTGAAAAAAGACCAGGCGACTTCGGCATTGCTTGGTAAAAACCCTGAGCGGGCTGAATTTGCTTCGATCTTCAGGTTTCTTGGACAATCGCAGGTAGTTGAGCGTAAGTTTGCCAGCAAACCTCGCAGTCTCGAAATTCTTCGTGTGCATATCGGCTTTTTTCCAGGCCTTAAAGAGTTGCCAATAAGAATGGCCTACACCGACTGGTGCGGAATTACTGATAAAGGACCGGCATCTGCAGCTTTTGACGTCGGCAAATGGTATCTGACCAGTCACAGGGTTAAAGATTTTTTCAAAAACAACCCTGACCATGCTGGTTTTAACAGCCTGATAAAAATCGAAGGCCGGACCTGGCCGCCGGCTGGCCCGAGTCTGATCAAGCTTATGGCTGGTGGTTCAGAACCTCTGATCCTGCCCTCGTTGCTCATCAACTGGAATGACCCGGAGCTTTTGAAGAACCTCAAAGAGGCAACGCCTGCCGAAAAGATGCCTGAACAGCATCGAGCCGCCAGATTTCTTCTTGAACGCTGGCAGACACTGCTCGCCAACCTGGGCAGCTGTGATGTGGGTATTGATTTGAAATTCTTTCCGCGCCCCGGAACCGTTTTGAGTATGACTTTGAACGGCCGCACCGATGGTCTGCCGTCAGAATACATTGTCGAGCCGGCTGCGGCCATCGGCTTCGACTTTGTTCTCCAGGGCGGCAAAGACAGGGAACTCGACAAAGTTCTGCAGCGGGCCATAAAAAGATCGCAGAGTCCGATAATTCTGGCTGGTCACACGAAAACCGAAGAAGAATTCGTTTACGAAGACAGTGATAGCAAGCTTCCGACGCGCCTGGACCAGCTTTCT
Organism: Candidatus Rifleibacteriota bacterium; assembly: GCA_024710355.1. GTDB lineage: Bacteria > Muiribacteriota > Ozemobacteria > Ozemobacterales > Ozemobacteraceae > Rifleibacterium. Next base: position 215,534 of record JANJUX010000016.1, on the reverse strand, counting down.
AATACCCGCCAGGCAGTCAGACAGATACTTCCTGACCAGTCTTTTCTCCAGGGAAAAGCCCGCATGGCCTTCATCGACATGGCCACTGGCAACAAGAGCTATGTTACCGAAGTGCCTCTTTACGCTCTCAGTGAAAAGGAATCCCGGCTCGAACCTACATTCAGTCTTCTTATGGCCATGCATGCGCTCGATGCAAGAAAGCCGGGTGAAAAACCGGGCTATGTCGAAGCAATGGATAAGGCGCTCGCTGCAATTTATGATGAGGTGTTAGCCGGCAGATTCAAGGGGCCTCTCATAATCAAGGATCTTACCATCCCGGTTAATTCTTATGGGCGTATGCTGCTTGATTATGTCGGATCGACTTCCCGCGGCCGTTTCGACAATGCCGCGATTCGTTCAGCGTCATTCTTTGAGTGTTTTGACGAAAGAACCCTTGCTTCTTACTCGCTCCTCGCTCCCGAAGAACCGCGCCTGAAACCCGGGTTCGCCCATAGAAATACTCTCGACCTGCAGCAGAACAAAGGTGGAAAAATTGCCATTGCCGGGCCTTTCGAAGTCAGTGACTTCGACTATTTTCCGACGCCGCTGACCTATGATTCTGGTTTTGCTGTCCAGAAAGAACCGCTGATGGGTATCGAAATTCATGCCAACGCTATTCTCAACATCACCGAGCAGCGCTACCTCAGACACCCTTCGTATATTCATACTGTCATTGCTCTGCTCATCTCAACTCTCCTGCTCGGTTTTCTGCTCGACACTCTGTCGCCGGTGGCTGGGGCCTTTGTAATGGCCGCTTTCGTTGCTGGCTCCTTCTGGCACGCCTATTCTTCTTATCATATTGCCAGGCAGCTGTTCAATTTTTCATCGCTGGTCATCAGCTATCCGACCATCTGGGCCCTGGCCACTCTGACGAACTATCTGCGCCAGCGGGCCCGCGCTCAATCCACCAAAGAAATGTTCTCGCGCTTTGTGGCGGCGGATGTCGTTCAGTATATGCTCGACAATCCCGAACTGGTAAGGCCGGGTGGCGACAAGGTTGAGCTGACCATATTCTTTTCGGACGTTGCCGGCTTTACCTCGATCTCCGAGGCACTGACACCAGAAGAACTGGTCGTTTTGCTCAATGAATATCTCGGGGCAATGACCGATCTGCTGTTTGAATACGGCGGCACTCTCGATAAATTCATCGGCGACGCGGTAATGGCCTTCTGGAATTTCCCGCGTAAACAGGAAGATCATGCGGTGCGAGGCTGCCTGTGCGCCTTGGCAATGCAGCGCAAAATTCATGAGCTGCAGCTTGGCTGGGCGAAACGAGGTCTGCCAAAGGTTTCGGCGCGCGCCGGCCTGAATACTGCCGATGTCGTTGTTGGTTACATGGGCTCACAAAAGGCTCAGATGAACTTTACCTGTATGGGCGATGGCGTTAATCTTGCCTCGCGTCTTGAAGGTGCGAACAAGGAATACGGCACCGCCCTCATGATCAGTGATGCCGTTTATCAGCGGGCAAAGCATGTCGTGTCGGCCAGATTCCTCGATTTTCTCGCGGTTAAGGGCAAAAAAGAACCGGTAAAGGTTTTTGAACTCGTGAGCGAAAAGGGAAAAGAGCCGCCGGGCTGGTTCGAGCTGATCGAACTGTATGATCGCGCCATTCAACTGCATCTCGACCGCCACTGGAACGAAGCGATAGCCACTTTCGAGGAGATTCTTGCCCGCTGGCCCGACGACGGACCGAGCGCCACCTATATTCATCGCTGTCAGGAATATAAAGATAACCCACCCCCCGAAGGCTGGGATGGCAGGTATATTCTTACCCATAAATAAGTCGTATTTTTTTTCGCTGCTGCAAAAAAAATGCTGCTGAATCCGATGTAGTTGTGATAATTATTGTCTATCTGAATCACGCAACAGGTCACTGATGAAAATTGAATTCGACCCCAAAACTTTTATTGAAAACGCAAAAGTCATAGAAAACACAGAAGAGCTCGCCGGTTTTTTTGCCAGGGCTCAGAGCGAAGATATTGTCGCTGTCGACATTGAATCTGCCGGCTTTTATCGCTATTATTCCCGGGTCAATCTTATTCAGATTGCCACCCGCAGTGAAGCAGCCATTATTGACCCGCAAAAAATCAATGATTTCAGCCCGTTTCAGCAGTTTGCAACGAAAAGCTCCTGCCTCTGGGTTTTTCATGGCGGCGACTACGATATTTCCATGCTCGCCAGAGATCTGGAAATATACATTCCGGTAATGTTTGATACCCGTAAAGCTGCAGAACTGCTGGGTATGCATGAACTCGGCCTGCGGTCGCTCACCGAAAAATATCTTGGATTCACTCTCGATAAGAGACTGCAGCGCTGCGACTGGTCACGCCGGCCGCTGACAACTGCCATGAAAGAATACGGCCTGCTCGACGCGGTGTGCCTTGTGCCCATTTACGATGCAATGGCCGGAGAACTTAAAGACCTTGGCAGATATGAGTGGCTGATGGAAGAGTGTGAGTATATTGCCCGCCAGGCACGCGAAGCGCAGCCGCACGAACAGGATGAATTCGCCTTCAGAATCAAGGGTTCGTCGAGATTGTCGCCAAGATCGGTCGCCGTTCTCAGAGAAATCTGGAATCTGCGCGAGGAAGTTGCCCGTCGTCTGGACCGCGCACCTTTCATGTTGCTGAGCAACCAGGCTTTAATTGATATTGCCAGGCAGATGCCAAGAACCATTTCTGGTTTGAATGTGATCAAGGCCATTGGCCGGGATTTTCTCAACCGCTACGGCAGCGAGCTGCAGGCCGCGATCAGAACCGGCCTTGAAGCGGAGCTTGCTGGTCTTGACAAGCCCTTCAAACCTAGAGACCGGCACGAACTTCTGAACTCCTGGGAAGGTGAGATAGCCAAGTCGTTGCGCGAAATTCGCGATGCTATCGCTAATGAGATGCAGATACCTGCTTCTGTTCTGGCTCCAACCAATGCCTTGTATGACCTGGCCAGAATCAGGCCAGAAACTCTCGGGGAACTGCAACAGAGCGAAATACTGCACCAGTGGCAGGTAAAAGTTCTTGCCGAAGAGATTTTGCCGGTTCTGCAGCAGGAACCGCCGCCAATGACTAAAAAAACACGTCGCCGGCGGCGACGGCGGCCCGGTGAAAAATAACCCGGCCTACGCTGTCGCAAAAAAAATAAAACCAACCGTTACAAAAAAAATGTACCGGGACAACCATAAAAAGATCCCCAAACTGGCTGACAGAGCCAGTTTTTTCTTTGCCTAGAAAGCAGAGTGATGCAAAAAACTTTTTTTGTTTTGCCCCTTGCGCCTTTATGTACCAAACCGTATAATCCTAAGAACAAAGCTTAGTAAGTATCATAAGTAACCAGGAGGAAAGAAGCTTGAAACGAATTTCTACCATGTTCTTGGCCTTTTGTCTGATGAGCGCTGGTTCTGCCTATGCAGCCGGTATTTCTGTCAGCAGTTCACGTGGTTATGCAACCACTCTTGACATTGAATGTCCGAAAGTCAATGTTGCCGAAACTCAGGTTCTTGGCGCCAAGGCTCTCGAAATCACCGCCCCCGAAGCATCTCTCTCTTCAGACAAAGATGCTCCGACTCTGCCAAGATACACCGCAATGGTAATGGTAGATCCGGCCCGCCGCCCTGTTTTCCAGGTAAACAGCATCGAATCTGAAATCATCAACCTCGATGCCCGCATCGTGCCCAGCAAAGGCAACTTCACCCGCAATATCGACCCGAACAGCGTTCCTTACAATTTCGGCGAAGTATATGCTAAAGACGCCTGGTATCCGACTGAAGCCGATATGGTCAAGATGGGCGAACCTTTTATCTTCCGCGAAGTCCGTGGCGTTAACCTGGTTGTAAACCCGGTTCAGTACAATCCCGCCAAAAACCAGATCAAAGTTCACAAAAAGATCCGCGTATCAGTATCTGCTGATGAAAAGATCTCTAAGAACCCGATGACCAAGCTGGCTCCGATCAGCAAGTCATTCGAACCGATCTACAAAAACACTTTCGTCAACTACAAACAGGCCACCAGCCGCCTGCCCCGCCTCGATGAAAACGGCCGCCTGCTTATCATCGCCCATGATCCTTTCATGGCTGCCATGAAGCCTTTCATCGAATGGAAGAAAAAATGTGGTATCGACGTGAAGATCGTTCCGATGAGCGAAGTTGGCAAAACCAACACCGACGTTCAGACTTTCATCAGCGAAGAATTCAAACAGGGCAACCTGACCCACGTCATGCTGGTTGGCGATGCCGAACAGATCCCGACCAACAAAGGCGTTAAAGAACGCGCCGATTCTGACCCCTGCTACGTGAAACTCATCGGTGACGACCATGTTCCGGATGCAATCATCAGCCGCCTGTCAGCCAACACCGAAAAAGAAGTTGCCTATCAGGTCGCCAAATTCGTAAACTACGAACGTTTCCCGACCACCGATAAAGCCTGGTATACCAAAGGTCTCGGCATCGGTTCAAACGAAGGCAACCCGGTTGACTCAGCTTACATCGAAGAAATCCGCACCACCCTCCTGGGCAAAATGTTCACCGACATCAAGAAAGCCTATGATCCGGGCGCAACCGCTGCCATGGTCACTGCTGCTGTGAACGAAGGCGTCAGCCTGATCAACTATCTTGGCCACGGTTCCGGTACCAGCTGGGGCACAACCCGCTTCAGCAACAGCGACGCTGCCAAACTGAAAAACGGCTGGGCCATGCCCGTAATCTGGGACGTAGCCTGCGTTAACGGTCGCTTCGTAAACTTCACCGGTTTCGGCGAAGCCTGGATGCGCGCTGGTGACATTGAAAATCCGGCCGGTGCTGTTTCTTACGCCGGTGCTACCACTAATATGGAATGGGTACCCCCGATCCATGTTCAGGCTGAAATGAACAAAGTTTCTATCGCCAATGAAGTATACAAAACCACCGGTGGTATCTTCATCAACGGTATCATGAAGGGCCTCGAACTCTACACCACTGACCCGAAGAAATCCGGCGTCATGATGTTTGAACAGTGGCATCTCTACGGTGATGGTACTATGAACGTTCGTTTCAAAGCTCCGATCACTCTCGCCGCCGAATCAAGAGCCGTTCGCAATGCTGATGGCGTAACTGTAACCGTTAACGTTCGCGATGAAGCCGGCAAAGCCGTAAACAATGCCCGCGTCAGCGTTTACACCAGCGGTGTTGAAAATGTTCGCACTGCTACCACCAATGACAACGGTGAAGCCGTAGTTACCATGCCCGCAGAAATGACTGAAGGCTACGTAACTGTAATCGGTGCCGACGTTGTTCCGGTTGTAGATCAGCCGATCACCTTCTGATAAAGGTATAAAAAAACAGCCACCTTCGGGTGGCTGTTTTTTTATACCCGAATCTCAGGCAAAAATTCTGTAAAAGCGATAGAGTGGGGGAGAGATCTTTAAAGCGTAACGGTTTATGGTGAAAGCCTTCCTGTGTGAATGGTGTGGGGAATGGGCAATAAAAAAGTCAGTTGTTGTGCCTGAGCAGCTGTAATGCCGTAATCAGAGAATACCGCGCAGCAACAGGATTCTGAGAATAAAATTAGTCAACATGCCGGCTGCCAGATCATCGGCCAGAATTCCGGTTCCACCCCTGAAGGTTTGAAACAGATTTACCGGAAAGGGTTTTAGTATGTCGAAGAGGCGAAACAGCAGAAAGCCGACGAGAATTGTCAGAATGCTGGCATCCCATATCAGGAAAAGTGACAGCCACATGCCGGCAGCCTCATCGATAACCACTTCTTCCGGGTCTTTGCTGCGGTCTATTTTTTCGATTTTTTCGGCTATACCGATGGCAAAAAGGCAGAAACCCATGAAAACGAGAATCTGCACCCAGGTCTGCAGGTTGCGGGTGAGCAGGAACAGAACAATCCCGGGAATACTGCCAAACGTGCCCGGCGCTCTTTTTATGTAGCCGAGGCCCAGGCAGGAGCCAAGCAGTTTAATGGTGCTGACACTGGCAGAACTGTTAGTCCAGGAAGTGCCAATTCTTTTTGAAGTAATCATAGCCGGAATATACCGTAGCCAGGGCAGCGAGAATCATCAGGCCCTGAATCACGGGGGAGTAGATTTTCATCAGCATTTCAAGGTAAGCCTGCTGATTGTATGACAACAGAAAGACTCTTATTGTAAGAAAGCACAGAGTGGTGATGATGGCCGTCAGCTGAAAGGTGGTTTTGATTTTACCGGCGCCGCTGGCGTCAATTACCTGACCCCTTTCGGCACATATCAGCCTGAGTCCGGTTACGGCAAATTCGCGGGCAATGATGATAATGGCGACCCAGGCCGCCGTATGAGTGATTTCGCGATATTCAACCATGGCAATCAGGGCGGTCGAGACAAGAAGTTTGTCGGCTATCGGGTCGATGAACCTGCCGAAGGTGGTGACTTCCTTGTAAAGTCTTGCCAGATAACCGTCGTAATAGTCGGTTATGGCGGCAATTATAAAGATCAGCGTGGCGAGAGCCTTACCCCAGTCACCTTCAAGAGGGGCGCCCGGCGCCCGGAAAAAAAAGGCCAGCATAAAGAAGGGGATGGCGGCGACACGCATAAGAGTGAGCTTGGTAGCCAGTGTCATACGGCCAGTTCCGCTTTGAAATCATAGGCGTCGGCATCGAGAATCCGAACCTTCACCAGATTGCCCGGCTGAAGCTTTGCTGCGTTGTCGATACTGGTCGAATTGTCGACCTCATAGGCATCGAACATGGTTCTGGCTTTGGCTTTGCCTTTTTCGACCATGTCGACCATAACTTCAAGCTCGACACCCTTTAATTTCCGGTTTCTTTCTTCGATGATCAGCTGTTGTAGTGTCATCAGCTGGTCGAGTCGGGCCTGCTTGGTGCGCTGTGAAACTTTTGGGTGCATTTCTGCCGCGACAGTGCCTTCTTCGGTTGAATACATGAAGGCTCCGACGCGATCGAGAGGGTATTCTTCGATGAACTCGATCAGTTCGTCAAAATCCTTTTTCTTTTCGCCCGGAAAGCCAACGATAAAAGTGCTTCTGATAGCTGCCTGTGGAAACCTGCTGCGGATATGAGTGATCAGTTCTTTTATATGCGCAGCGGTTGTGTGCCGGTTCATCAGTTCGAGCATTCTCTCTGAGATATGCTGAAATGGAATGTCGAAATAAGGCAGCACTTTGGGAATGCTGTAAAGTTCGTCGATCAGTGCTTTTGTCAGCCCGCGCGGATGCATGTAGTGCAGGCGGATCCATTCTATTCCTGGGATGGCCGAGACCTTTCGGGTGATATCCGCCAGTCGGCATTTGCCGCCATGGTCGGTGCCATATCTTGTGATGTCCTGGGCGACGATACAGATTTCTTTTGCCCCGGAAGCAGCGAGTCTGGAGGCGTCGGCAAGTATTGCCTTTTCATCTTTTGAATAAAACGGTCCCCTGATCCCTGGAATGGCGCAGTAAGAGCAACGATTGCTGCAACCTTCGGCAATTTTTAAAATACCGATGTGGGGTGGGGTGAAAAATCTCCAGCTTTTGCTGAAATCGGGCGTTGCGATTGCCTTGCCAAAGCAGTTTACCAGCGTGTCGAGCTCGTCTTCACCAAGAAATTCGAAAAGATAATCGATTTCGGGGATCTGAGAGGAAATTTCCTGGCGGTATCTTCGCACCAGGCAGCCAAATACGGCTGTTTTCTGATCGGGTTTATGCTCTTTTTGCCCGACCGCCTGCATTATTACCCGCAATGACTCTTCTTTTGCGTCGTTGATAAAACCGCAGGTGTTGATCATGAGCAGATCAGCCAGATGGGCGTGATCGACCCACTGCCAGCCATGTGCAGCAATGTGTGCGGCAATTTTTTCAGAATCGGCCGTGTTTTTCGAACATCCAAGCGAAATAAGGTGAAATTTCATACGCAGATAGAATACCTTTGGGCCCACAAAAAGGCAAGCAGACTTTAGTGAAATACAAGTGTATGAACGATGCGAGAGACTTGCGGGGCCCATCTGTTGTCTCGGGAACTGAAAGAGCAATGATTCTGGTGGGAACTTGCCATGACAAACATTGCCGTTATGTAGTTTTATGATAATATTATTACTTAATAAATAAAACAAACATTATCAAAATAATGTTTGTCAGGAGCTTTTGCTCTTGGGCCGATATAGAGTGTGTTCTTCTAATTTTTTTTTAGGCTTTTTACAGGAGGATGGCGTGAAAAAAACAGGTCTGGCTGGCTTATTGGGGTTTGTCGTTCTGCCGATTCTTGCAGGAAACACCTGGATTGGGCCGGCGTCTGCCCAGGTTGCGACTGATTCAGTGCTTCAGGCGTGCGAATCACTTGATCGATCTCTTGAATTTGGGCGGAAGGAACTGGGCAGGCTTGAAAAGAGTCAGAAAAATGATTCGGTCACCGCCACGGCCATGTCGGTTTCCTTTCTGGTAATGGGTGAAGTGAATTGTCCGGGAGAATTTGACCTGGCAGCTCCTGTGAGTCTGGTTGAAGCTGTTGCGGCGGCGGGCGGCCCCACGATAAATGGCAGTTTGCGAAAAATTAGAATCGACAGGTCGGGGAAAACTGTTCTTGAGGCTGATCTTTATAATTTTTTGCTTCCGGGAGGTTCGGGTTCTGGCTTTCAGTTGGCGGAAGGAGACGTGGTGTCCGTTCAGACCGGCGGGCCTCTGATAAAAGTCTCTGGTAGAGCTTCGCGAGTCGGAATTTTTGAAATGATGCCCGGGGAGATGACTCTTGAAAAGGCGATGCAGTTTGCCGGTGGTTTTTCGGAGCCTTTTTCGGCCTGCAAGATTCAGATTTTCAGAAAAATTGGCGGTTATAGGCGCGTTTTTCTGGCTATGCAACTTGATAGGACTGAAAGAATACCGGCAGTGGCACTTCTCGATGGTGACGAGGTCGTGGTTTCCGAGTGCCTGATCGCCCCGGAGGAAGTTTATCTTGCCGGACATTGCCATGAAGCAATGGTGCCCTACAATGAGGGATTGAGGCTGTCTGAAATTCTTGGCAGCAAAGTTTTGAAAGAAGATACGGCGCTTGACTATGGTGAAATTTTGCGAAAAACTTCTGGTTCTTCGTATGAAGAGGTTTTGAGCTTTGTTCCCGGGCAACTGGTGAACGGAGACAACAAGACGGATGTGTCTCTCAGGCCCGGTGACAAGGTGGTTTTATTCAGCAAAAAATTCTTGTCAGAAAACCCGGTCGTAATGGTGGAGGGTATGGTTGCCAGGCCTGGGCGACTGGTGGTCGATGCGGATACTGATATCAGAAAGGTGATAGTTATGGCCGGCGGCATCAGGTCGACAAAAACCGATCTGGCGCTTGAGCTGGCCAGGCGCGAACTGGTTGACGGAAAACTGCAATACAGCAGGTTGGAGATAAATCTGGCTGCAGCTCTTCAGGGCGACCCGCGCCACAATATCAGACTAAAGCCGTTCGACAGCCTGACGGTTTATTGCCCTTAATCTGTCAGCGATTCATGATATCCCTGATTGTCTGATGCATTTTGCTCAGGCTGGGTGAAACCGTGGCGATGTCACCGCCCTGACTTGGTAATACGACGCCAAGCTTCTGGGCTTCAGCTGCTCTTTTATCTTTGTTCTGCTGCATTCTCGCAAGAACCCCGGCGAATGGCACGTATTCTTCCGTTGCTGCTGCCAGTTTTTCAGTTTCTGGGGCGGGAACTTTGATCTGTTCAGGTCCAACGGCCGGGGCCGCCTGAACTTCTGTTATTGCCGGTGCCGGAGTTTCTATCTTTGCGGGCTCAACTGTTTCAGGTTTGCTTTCATGGACTTTTTTGGGTGCCACGATTTCCTGGGGAACCGAATCTTTTGTCTGGGGCTGGCCATTTGCTTCACTGGCGCTGAGCTTTGCGCGAATCGCTTCTACGGCAGCAAATCTATCGATTCTTTCTTCAGGTGCCGGCTCTGGTGGCGCTACTTCAAATCCGGGCAAGGGCTGCGGTTCTGCGTTGATTTTTTCGGGAGTTTTGATTATCTGAGGAGCCTGTGCAACCTGTGGCTGGGCATCTGCTTCTTTGGCCGTTTCTTCGCTTTCGAGAAAGTAGCTGAGTGAGTTTTTGGGAGCCTGCCGCACGGCTTCTGCCATTAGGGTCCAGGGGAAGATTACAGAAAAAAGCAGGGCAAGAATGATGGATTTTCTCAGGTTGCGGGGCATTCTGAACATTATTTTCACAGCGAGTTTCCTCTTTGATTTTCGTGGTGGTTTTAAACAGAAGAACGATTCAGAATAAAACTCTGCAATGCGGTTGTCAACATCCGGACCGGAATTTGTCGAGATTATTTTTTATTCATGGCAATTTATGATAAAAAAATGGCGCCAGTTGCATCTGGCGCCATTTTCACAACTCAACGACGAATCAGGCTTCGCCCTTGCTGCGCTCGATATGAACCAGTGAGCGCTTCGCATCGTTTGCAAGCGGGCCGGTCGGGTCAAGCTCAATAACCTTGTTGTATTCTTCGCTGGCGCGGTCATACATGTTCTTAACGCGATAAATACTTGCAAGTCTGAAATGAGCTTCAATGTAGTTGGGGTCAAGCTGGATCGCCTTACGGTATTCAGCCATTGCCTCATTCTTCATATTGACGTCGTAATTTTCATTGTAGGCTTCGCCAAGCTCAAAGTGGGCTTTGGCATTGTTTTCATCGACCTTGAGGGCTTTACGGCAGATGGCGATGGCTTCATCATACATGTGTTTGCCGCTGATCGACTGTTTGCTGTAGACAATCTTGAGGCCCCAGTAAGGCCAGAGATTGTTCGGGTCACTGCTGTTGGCAAGCTTGAAGTAATAAACCGCTTTCTGCTGCTCTTCTTCGGTCGGGGTGAAGCCGGAACCAAGTGTGATGAAGGCATAACCAAGGCTGAAATTGGCCATCGGGTCTTTGGGGTTGTTCTCTGCTCTGGTCTGGTATTCTTTGAGCATCGCCTGAAGCTGCCGGTCGCGATCCTGCGACTTGGAAAACATTTCTTTGCTGATGTCGATTATCTTCATGTGACATTCACCATTGCCCGGATCGAGCTCTATGAGCTGTCTCAGCTCTGACAGAGCTTCTTCGTAACGGCCCTGAGAATGGTAAAGATCAGCAAGTTTGCGGTGCACGTAAACGCTTTCCGGGTCTTTTTCAAGAATCTGTTTGTATATCGCCTCAACGTTTGTCAGGTTATTGCGGCGGTGATAGACTTTGGCAAGCTCGGTCATCGCAAAAATATTGCCCGGGTCGAGTTCGAGCACCTTTTCGAAGCATTCAATCGACTGAGTGATCGCGCCTTCTTCATCGATGGACTGATCGAGACCTTTCGACAGGAAAAGGCCAAGTTCCAGCCAGTCACAGAAATTCTGTCCCTGTTCAACTGCGCTTCTGATGGAAGCGCAGACATCCGCCAGTTCTTCTGCCGAAGAAAAATTATTGAGAGCCTTGAACTTCAGCTGGGTTACCAGCTCTATGCGAATGTCGATATTGGTCGGGAAATATTTTTTGGCAAGTGTGAGCGCGTCGACCGCTTCGACAATTTTTCCCTTGCGGATGTGCAGATTGCCCAGGCGCAGCGGAAGTTCTTTGTAGCGTGCTGATCTGTCGGCGGCGAGAGCCTGTTCGTATTCAAAAGTCGCTTCATCGAACATGTTCTTCGATTCATACAGTGTGCCGAGCTTGAATCTCGCATCGAGATTGTGATTGTCGAGGTCTATGATGCTGTCGTAATGCATGATTGCCGTGTCGATGTCGCCGGACTTCTCAGCCTCGGCAGCTTTGGCAAAGGCTTCGTCGATTTCCTGGCTGCGCTGCGATGCCGACAGGTTGGCAAAGAAATCAGATGCTGTCATATTGCCGGCGTCGATCTCAATAACCCTCTGGAACCATACTCTGGCCGATTCATGCTCGCCCTTGTCGCGAAACATTATACCAAGCTGAAGAATTGGTTCGAGTTCGGTCGGAACGACTTCCCAGGCGGCCTGGTATTTTTCGATGGCTTCATCGACCCAGCCCTTCTCCTGGAAGATCTGACCAAGCATGAACAGACCATGATAATGAGTCGGGAACATGCCCAGAAGTTCCTGGAGCTCGATCGAAGCTTCGTCGGGCTGACCGGTTCTGATAAAGGTTGTGGCCAGCGAAACATAAACTTCGGGTTGTTCCGGGTCAATTTCTTTGGCCTTCTGCAGCGCCTCAATTGCCTGATCATAGGCTTCAAGACTGAGGTGAAGGTTGCCGAGTTCATACCAGGCAGTCTGGTTGCGGCTTTGCAGTTCGATAACTTTTTCGTATTCCATGACGGCGTTCTTGAACATGCCGCGTTCTGAAAAGATGCGGGCCTGTTTGATGCCTTCGTTGGCCTGGCTGTTGACTTTAACGTCGATGAGAGCCTGATAATGTTCCTTACCCTGCTGGTGCAGTGGATCAAGCTCAAGAACCCTCGTGAACTGCGCCAGAGCTTCGTTGAGCCTGCCTGCATCATTGTAGGCAAGACCCAGCTCAAAGTGGCCAGAAATACACTTATCGTCGAGAGTCACGGCGGTTCTGATTTCGTTGACACCAGCTTCAATCATGCCGTTATCATTATAGGCCTTGCCCATATTGATATAGATGCGCCCGAGTTCAACATGTGCGACAGCATGGTCGTTTCTCTCGGCAATGATGTCTTTGAAGGTCATGGTCGCCTGGTCTATCATATTGCTGATAGAATAAACGCGACCCAGCTGGACTCTTGCGTCATAATTACCGCGATCTTTGTTGATGAGACTCTTGAGTTCCATGATCGCCATTTCGTGGTCGCCGGAACGGGCATAGGCTTCAGATATGATCGAACTGATTTCACCGTTGCCTGGCTGGGTCTGTCTGGCTTCCTGAAGGAGCTCGATAACTCTCGCATAATCTTCGGCAGCGAGATAAAGCCTGGCGATTTCAATCGTGATCGCGACTTCCTGGGGAGCGACCATACGCGCCTGATTAAGTATTTCGAGGGCCTCTTCATACATCTGCCGGCTGCGATAAATGCGCGACATTTTCAGGTAAAGTTCAATGTTTTCGGGCGTGCGCTGTCTGAGGCTTTCAAGCTCGTTGAGAGCTTCCTGGTGAAAATTATGCATCAGGTAAATATCGACCAGACCGGTAAGAAATTCTTCTGATCCGCCGCTCTGTTCTTTTGCCTGCTGCAGGTAAGCCAGACCATTGTCGCTGTCGCCATCCTGGAGCAGGAGGCTGCCAAGTTCGAGAAACAGTCTCGGGTCGCTGGCGCCGAGAGAAATCGCCTGCTTCAGCGAGGCAATCTGGTCATTGACCCTGCCAAGTTCATGGTAGAGTTCGCCAAGCGCGAGGTGTGCCTTTATGTCGTCGGGGTTGCGCTGAATGATGACATTGTATGATCTGATGGCGTCTTCGTGCATGCCGCGCTGCTTGTAAATTTCGGCCAGAGATTCGTGCGGTGAGGTATCTTCCGGGTTTAGCTGCAGGGCCTGTTGCAGCGATGTGATCGCTTCGGTAACGAAGCCAAGCCGCAGGTAGATATGCCCGAGCATCGACAGCCACGTTGAAGATGGCGAGAGCTGGTGCAGTCGCAGCAGAGTCGTTACCGCGTCTCTTTCACGGCCAACCTGAAGTTGCAGTGCCTGAAGGTCTGAAAGCAGTTCGATATTGTTCGGCTCAACCTCGAGCAGAGCGGTGATGGCGTCCATTTCTTCGGCAACCATACCTTTGCTGCGGTAGATCATCCGCAGCTCACCCTTGATGTCGGTGCGTTCCGGGTCGAGTTCAAGAACTCTTACGTAATACGCATTGGCTTCTTCAATCATGCCCTTTTCACCGTAGGCACGGGCGAGAGTCAGTGCCAGATCGGGATCATCGGGGTGGGCGACGCTTAAAGCTTCAATTGCTTCGAGACACATGCCGGCGTCACCACCAGCCTGAACCACCTCATAAAGGCGTTCAAGAATTTCAAAGTCTTCGGGTGTCGATGCCAGAGCCTGGTTGTAGCATTCGATGGCGCGGTTCAGATCACCGTTCGCAGCGTAAGAAGCGGCGAGATTCTTCATCACTTCCGGGGATGAAGTGTCGTGTGCGGCAATCGCTTCATATTCTTTGATCTGAAGATCGAACTGGCCGCGCTCACCATAGAGATTGGCAAGTTCATATCTGATTTCGAGCCAGTCAGGCTTGAGGCGGGCAATGGTTTCGAATTCGCGCAGGGCGTCATCGCTCATTTCAAGGCGCTGATAGAGCTTGCCGCAGCGATAGTAGAGTTCGACATTCGAACTGTCGAGTTCTTTGACTGCCTGATACTTTTCAAGGGCTTCCTCGAAGCGGCCGCGTGATTCGAGATCTTTGCCGATTTTAAAATGAATAGCCGGATCATTGGGGTTGAGATATTCGGCCTTTTTGTATTCCATGACCGCGTCGTTATACTGGCCGTTGAGTTCGTAAGCTTCGCCGAGCTCAGAATGCAGTCTTGCATTTTCTGAGTCGCTTTCGATGGCGCGCTGATAAAGGGCGATTGCCCCTTCGATGTCGTTGGCGGTTATTTTCAGGCGGGCCAGCTCGATGATGGCTTTGGCAAAGTGGTTGTCGATTTCAATGGCCCGGGAAAAATGCTTCTCGGCCTTTTCAATCGCGTTTCTCTGCAGATTAAGCATGCCGAGGTCAAACTGCAGCTGCTTGTCGTCTGGGGCGAGCCGCGTTGCCTGGTCGTATATCTCGATGGCCTTGTCTGTCTGACCGGTTTCGATGAGAAGAGTGCCCAGGGCGCTGAGTGCCGGGGCATCAGACGGAGACAGTCTGATTATTTTTTCGAGCATGCCAATTGCTTCAGGCTTGCGCCCGGCCTTCTGATGGCAATCTGCCAGAAGTTTCATGGCCGGTACCAGGTCGGGCTTTTCAACCAGTACCTTTTCAAGTGCTTCGCTGGCCTTGGCATAATTCTGCAGCCCGTAATATGTCTGGCCCTTCTCCAGAAGGATTTCCCAGCGGTTAATCATTCGCCTGTCTCCTTACCTGCTGTATCATATTCTATATAACTTTCTGTCATTCAGTCTTCTTTTTCCATGAGTTCATCAGCCTTTTCAAAGGCTTTTGCTGCTTCTTCGCCTTTACCGAGGCCATTGTATGCCTTGCCGAGCAGGAAGTAAACCATAGAGCCGGCTTCGGCAAATTCTGAGGCCTTTTTCAGTTCTTTGAGGGCCTGTTCGAACATGCCCTTTTCGAGATTGTCTGCACCGACCTTTAGAAGAACTTCGTAGTTTTCTTCCATCTGCCCCTGAGCTTTTTTGAAAGCTTCGGTGGCCTTGCCCTTTTCGTTGATGCCTTCGTAAGCCTTGCCCAGCAGGAAAAAGGCTTCGCCGTTTTCCGGAGTTATGGCAACGGCCTTCTCAAGAGTTGTCGCAGCATCACTAAGCATGCCGTTATCGAGATACAGGCGGCCAAGCTCGTGGTAGACTTCCTGATGGTTCGAGTCGAGATTGATGACTTTTTTGAATTCATCGATCGCATCACCGACCTTGAGCAGTTTGTAATAAGCCTTGCCCAGTTCGAAATGCGCCCGGCTGTTGGTTGGATAGCGGTTGATGGCCTTCTTGTAGAGGCGCACCATCTTTTCGTAGTTCTGGTTGGCCCAGAAGATACCGCCCAGAGCATAAATGCATTCAATGAGGTTTTCGTTCAGGCTGAGAGCCTGTTCGAAATTCGCGGCGGCTTCACCCTGATCACCTTTGCCCAGATAGGCTTCGCCAAGTTCGAAGAAGAACAGAGCGTTTTTCGGCGCTGCTTCAACCGCTTTCGAGTAGAGAGCGATCATGCCGTCGAAGTTGGCTTTCTGCTTATACTGAGCCCCAAGGCGATAAACGATGTTGAGGTCGCCAGGTCTGAATTCAAGCGCTTTTTCGAAGGCGGCAATGGCGCCGGCAACGTCATCGAGTTTTTCACAGACTTCGCCGAGTTCTTTATAGAGCGAGTAGTTTTCGGCCTCGAGCGAAATGGCTTTTTCAAGCAGCTCTTTCGCTTCTTTCCATTCTTCGTTCGAAGCATGGATCATGCCGAGCTTCTGGTAGACGTCGACGTAGTCTTCCTGGAGTTCGAGAGCTTTTTCGAACATCAGCATCGCGTCACTGTTCTGACCGCGCTGATAATAAATGTCGCCGAGTTCGTAATAAACAACCGCGTTCTCGGGGTCGAGCCTGATTGATTTATTGAATTCCTCGACCGCTTCTTCATTGCGGCCGGTATCACGCAGATGTCTGGCCAGTTCAAGGTGTGCCCGGCGGTGTTCTGGCGCCAGACCGATGACGGTTCTGAATTCGCTGATCGCCTGCTCGTTCTGACCCTGAGTCGAATAGATGACGCCGAGTTCGAAGTGGGCCGAAGAGTTGCGCGGGTCAAGGGTAATGACCTTGCGGTAGGCATCGACAGCTTCATCGATGATGCCCTGGCTGGCGTAGGCCTTGGCCAGTTCGACATTGACCGCGATGTTGGAAGGTTCCCAGACGAGAGCTTCCTTGAATTCGCCGATGGCCTTGTCGACGCGGCCCTTGTTGATATAGGCCATTGCCAGTTCGCGGTGCGGAACCGGGTTGGTGTTGTCGAGCTGAATCGCACGCGAGAAGCGTTCGATGGCCATGTCGAGATTGCCCTGTTTGCGGTGAATGAGGCCGATATGGGTGAGAATCTCGGCGTTGTTGGGTTCGCGTTCGAGGGCGGCTTCGAATTCGCGCAGAGCGTCGGTGAGGCGATTGAGGTGATCGTAGACCTTGCCGAGTTCGAGGTGAATGATCGAATTCTGCGGGTCGGTTTCGAAGACGCGGCTGTAGAACCGTGCTGCGTCTTCCCATTTTTCAAGTGACGCATAGATTTTGCCGAGTCTAACGAGGGCATCAGTGCGCTCTTCGTTGATTTCGGCAACCTTCAGATACTCATCGAGAGCTTTTTCAAGCTGACCGCAATGGTAATAGGTTTCGGCCAGTCTGAATCTGGCGGCATGGTTCTGCGGGTCGAGTTCGACGAGGCGGCGATAGCAGTTGCCGGCCAGTTCGTAGCTTTCGCTGATGTAGTAAATATCGCCAAGACTGGTAAGGGCTTCGCTGAGCGACGGGTCGATCTCGAGGGCACGGTTGAATTCTTCGATCGCTTTGCTCTGTTTGTCGAGATCGAGGTAGACCTCGGCAAGTTCGACGTGCGCCTGCGGTGCATCCGGTCTGATGCGGATCGCCTGCAGATAAGATTCGACCGATTTTTCGAGGGCATGGCGATGATGATACAGGCGCCCCAGTTCGAGGTGCGCTTCGAAAATATCCGGTTTGATGTCGACCACGGCGTGCAGAGCATCGAGGGCCTTATCATGCAGGTCTCTGACGATATAGATCTTGGCGAGAGACATCTGGGCGGCAACATGGTCGTGTTTGAGTTCGACGACCTTGCGGAATTCATCCTCGGCCTTGTAAATCTGATTGGTGGTTTCGTAGAGCCTGGCGAGAAGTTCGTGAGCGGGCAGTGAATCAGGCGATATTTCGATGGCGCGCAGATATTCGTCTTCGGCGTCTTTGAGCTTTTCGAGGCGTTCGAGCGTCTGGGCATACTGAATGATCGCTTCGACGTAGGTCGGCGAAGCAACCAGAACCGTTTCGAGAATGCCTTTGGCTTCGAGCCAGTTGCCGGCGTCGAAATACAGGCAGGCAAGGTCGAATCTGATTCGGGTCGGGTTGGCAGACAGGTTGATCGCAGTGTTGAATTCGTCGATCGCCTGCTGGAAACGGCCATTGCGGTGGTGGATCAGGCCGAGATAGTAGTGGGCCTGATCGTGCGCCGGTGCCAGTTCAACCACTCTGCTGAAGCGGATGCGTGCAATTTCGTCCTGGCGGTCGGCGAAGCAGATCTGGCCAATGGCGAAGTGAGCTTCGGTATAGTCGATATCGAGTTCGATTGCCTTGCGCAGATTGGCAAGTGCCTTTTCATTCTCGTTGATATCTTTGTAGACGCGCCCGAGTTCATAATAACCCTGAGCAAAGTTCGGGTTGATGCGGATAACTTTCTGGTAAAGTCTGACTGCTTCTTCGGGGCGCTTTTCTTCGCTGCGGATCTCTGCCATGTTGAGGTAGGCAGGAATGTAGGTTTTGTCCTTTTCGACAGCCTTTTCGAAATATTCGAAAGCCTGCTGCAGCTGGCCCATGCGGCGGTAAACGTCACCGGTTTCGTAGTAAGCGCGCGGGTCTTCCGGGTCGAGTTCGGTAACCAGCTTACAGGCGTCGAGAGCCTGTTCGAAAAGCGGCGTTGCACCTTCGACCACGGTGAGATAAGAATCTTTGAGGCCCCAGTATGCCCATTTGAAGTCGGGTGTGAGGTTGATTGCCATCTGGTAGCTGTTGAGGGCTTCTTCGAGGCGTTCTTCCTGCTTTTCGGGCAGAATCGACGGCAGAATCTGACAGGCGTAGGCGAGAGCAAAGTGGGCGACCGGATTCTGGAAGTCGACCATGGCAGCATTTTTATACTGCTCGATATATCTGCTGTAAAGCGTATCGGTATCTTTGCTGTCGGCACTGCGGATCTTGTAGAGATCGATCTGGTTCATGATTGCCAGCGGGCTCGAACGGTCGATTTCGAGGGCTTTCTGGAAAGCTTCGAAGGCTTCGTCATACTGGCGCCGCTTGACATAGATTTTGCCAAGTTCGATCCAGGCGCCGAGAGCGTTCGCTTCTTTGAAAAAGCGCAGCTTGTTGAACAGGTAGCCTTCCTGGTAGATATCGTGGGTGCGGTTGCGCGACAGATCGACGATTTCTTTGAACCTGGTGACGGCAAGCTCGAGCATGCCCATGAGCAGATGAATCTTGCCCAGGCGGAAATGCGCAAAAATATTGGTCGGGTTGATGTTCAGACCCTGCTGATAAAAGTCGATGGCCTGATCGTAACTGGCTTTCTGTTCATAGATATAGCCAAGTCTGAAGTAGGCAGGAGCATAGCCCGGGTTCATTTCGAGAACCTTGCGGTAGTTTTCCTGGGCCTGTGTCAGGGCATCTTCAGGCGGCATGGCATGTTCAGCCTGTGAAATCAGGTAACATTCGCCAAGTTCGAAAGTCAGGCGCGGGTCGGCCTTGACATGCTTCATGGCCTTGATGAGAACTTCCACGGCGCCCTCATAGTTGGCGTCATAAATGCAGAGATCTTTGAGGCCCAGATTGGCCCAGAGATTGGCCGGGTTGATCTCGATGGCCCTTTCCATCATCAGGCGGGCTTCGGCGCGCTGGGTCTTGAATTTTTCGGCATCCTGGGCGTGCAGAATCAGATAGGCATTGCCCATGATGCAGTTGGCCATCGATTCGCTTTCGATGCTGCGCAACTCTTCACGAATCTTTTCGATGATCTCGCTGTGGCGCATTTCGCGGTCGGGCAGATTGGCGCACAGAGCGCGATACTGCAGAATCAGTCTGATCCAGGTTTCGCCGTCTTCCGGCAGCTTTTTGAGCGCCTGGCGGTAAGATGAAATCGATTCATCGAGAATGCCCTGAACCGAATAGATGTCGCCAAGAGCCTTATGGATGGCCGGATTCTCGGGGGCAAGAATCAGGGCCTTTTTGTAATCGAGCAGGGCTTTGGTGAAATTGCCCTTGTTCTTGAGAATGCCGGCCTGGCCAATGTAAAGGTTGACCCGCTCGGTTTTTTCATCGTTGGTGAAAAGGCTGGCGCGGTCGCGCAGAGCGAGCAGCTCGTTCTGCTCGGCGAGTTTTTTCAGCGACTCGAGGTATTCGCGTGAGGCGGTGCCGATTTCAAGAAAAATGCATCTTGAATCCTGGGCATGCCAGAACATGCACTGTTCCTGGATGCAGGTGCCTCCCGCCCGGCTGTCTTCTCTCAGTTTACCCAGAAAAGGGCATATTTCCTTGGTCATACCTGAGTGCTACTCCTTCCGATGAGAACTCTACGTTTATTTGATCCATCCATTGGGCTGACCAGCCCTTTTTCTTCCAGTTGATCCATAATTCTGGCCGCCCTATTATAACCGATTCTGAACTTTCTTTGCAGCATACTTGTCGAAGTTTTTTCCTGAGTCTCAAGATACCGGTAAATCTGTTCTATCAGAGAGGAATCAGAGTCGCCGCTTTCTGCTTCATCATCGTCGTCATCGTCATCGTCGCTTTCTGAACGTATCGGCGCGATATCCATATACTCGGGCTGGCCCTGTGTCTTGACAAATTCGACAAGATCCATCAGTTCACGATCTGACACGAAGGCTCCCTGCAGCCTGAGGGGCTTGTTGCGCCCTTTCGGAATGAACAGCATGTCGCCCTTTCCGAGAAGACTTTCGGCACCCTTGGCGTCGAGAATTGTTCTGGAGTCTACTGCAGATGCCACCGAAAAAGCAATTCTTGTCGGAAGATTTGCTTTGATCAGACCGGTAAGAACATTGACCGACGGGCGCTGGGTGGCGATGATCAGGTGCATGCCGACGGCGCGGGCCATCTGGGCGAGGCGGCAGATCGAACCTTCGACTTCGGCCGATGCGGTCATCATCAGGTCGGCAAGTTCGTCGATGATGATGACGATGAACGGCATCGATTCAAGGTCTGCGTCGACATCGTTTTTCAGTCTTTCGAGTTCTTCGTTGTAAGTGGTGATTTTTTTGCAGCCGCATCTGGCAAGAATTTCGTAGCGGCGGCCCATTTCTTCGACGGCCCAGGCAAGGGCGGCAGATGCCCTTTCGGGTTCGGTCACAACGGGGGCGATGAGGTGGGGTATGCCGTTGTAGCTCGAGAGTTCAACCATCTTCGGGTCGATCATCACGAATTTAACCTGGTCGGCACGGGCCTGAAACAGGATACTGGCGATGATGGTGTTGACGCATACCGACTTGCCCGAACCGGTCGAGCCGGCGATGAGCAGATGCGGCATGTCGGCGAGATCTGCAAAAACCGGTTGCCCGCTTATGGTCACGCCAAGCGCCAGATTCAGCGGAATCGGATTGGTTTTGAATTTTTCGTTCTTGACCAGATCGTAAAAATAGACAGGGGTAGGCTTGGGGTTCGGGATTTCGATGCCAAGCGCGGGCTTGCCCGGAATGGGCGCCTCGATTCTCAGCTGCAGACCACCCATTGCCAGGGCGATATCTTCGGTGAGAGTCGTGATTTTCGAAACTTTCACGCCGGGGGCCGGCTTCAGTTCAAACCTTGAAATAGCAGGCCCTTCAACGATTTCTGTGACATTCGCTTTTATGCCAAATTCTTCAAGGGTTTTCAGCAGAAATGCCGAACGTTCCTGCAGACTCGATTTTGTTTCTGAAGTGTCACGGACCGGCGGTACTTTGAGGATTTCGAGTGGTGGGAGTTGTGCATCAGCATGCCGGTTGACTTTTTCGAGTCGCTTTTCGTGCACATCTTTTTTTAGTTCGTGGTCAATCGGGTTATCATCGAGATAAACAGGTTCTTCTTTAAGATTTGTTTCACGAGAAACCGTTTGTACGCCACTCTTAGGGTTTACCGCGCCGGGTGCCCCATTGACGTTAATGGTTTCGAGCTCTTCACGGTCTTCAGAGTCTACATCGTCTTCATCATCTTCATCATCATCATCGTCTTCGTATTCTTCATCTTCGAAGCGAACCAGAACCTGAAGTTCTTCTTCGCTGCCGGTTTCTTCTTTTACCGGTTTTGCCTGTCCGGCGCCGGCATCGACCGACGGTGCCGGTGAGTAAATGCATTCACTGGCAAAGGTGGCCACCTGTACTGAAACACCGACAAGACCGCTCGGCACAGTCTTTTCAGCAACCGATGGGGTGGGGGAGGGGGTTGCGTTACCCTTGATTTCTTCCTGCCAGCATTTGGGTTCCGGAATTATCGTGGCTTCTTCTTCATCTCTGCTGTAAGCTACAGTTGAGCCTGCAGACGCAGTTTCTTCGCAAAGTTCGTCGGCCACGGCCGGCACTCTGGGTCTGAAAGAGAGAAGTTTGCCAAGATGTCCTTCCGGGTCGATTTCCTGTTCTTCCCAGGTTTTTTTGATGCGTCCGACCACCGCAGCAATGAGGTCGCCGGTGGTTTTCACAGCGCCAATGAGCATGGAAAGCAGAGAAAGCGTTACTTCCCAGGTGAAGAAGGCGAGGCGGGTGAGCAGACTGGCAATGACGAGAGTCGCGGCAAGAACGTCTTTGTAAAGAATGTCGAGCGCAAAAATCAGTGATGAAAGAACGAGTGATACGAAGAGAATTTTGCTCGGAACCGGGCCAAAGACGCCGGCGAACAGTTCAAAGGTGTGGACCCCGACTTTGCCGCCTTCAAGGCCGAGCAGGCCAAGTCCAAAGGTCATTACGCCGAAGCAGCCGGCCAGGCGCCAGGCAAGATTCTGAAATGGTCTTTCGAGAAATCGCTGGATACCCATCAGCCCGACGAGAACCGGAAGAATGTAAACCCCCACACCGAGATAGATCATGGTTGCATTGATTATTCCGGGAATTTTCGACGAGCTGATGTAGTGAATCAGCGACAGTGAAAAGGCGCTGATGCCAACAAGCACGAGGCCGACAGCTTCATTTCGCTGTCGGATGTCAGTAACCATCGGCATGGTTCTTGTGTTGCCGCGGGCGGCGCGTTGCCTTGGCGGGGCAGCCCGTCGTTCCTGGGCTGTTTCTTCAGCGACTGGTTTGCTGCGGCCCCGGCTTCTTTCTTTGATGTTGCTTTCCGGGAGCAGGATCTTTTTGTTGCTCATGTTTCAGTTCCCCGCAAGTTGAATGTAAGTCAGACTGGCAATCGATACCAGAAAGAGGTAATAGGCAAAATATGACAGTTTCTGTTCGCGAATTATGTAAACGAGAAATTTGAGCGCCAGGAAACCGGTGAGCGTCGCTGCAAGGGTTCCGGCAATCAGTCCGGCTGGGTCGATGGCGGCCGGCAGACCCGCTTCAAACAGATCTTTGGTTTCGAGAAGAGTAGCGCCACCAACGGCAGGAATCATGAGCAGAAAAGAAAGTCGGGCCGCATCTTCGCCCTTCAGTCCAAGCAGAAGCCCGGTCGCAATTGTCGAGCCGGAACGGGAAATGCCGGGAGTTATGGCGAGCCCCTGTGCGATCCCTACAATGATGCTTTTTGCGTATGAAAGATTGCTGAGTTCACAGCAGTTTACATTCTTTTTGAGCTTTTCAGAGGCAAGCAGCAGCAGCCCCGTGATGAACAGGGCGATGCATACGGCCTTTGGCATGGCAAAGAGGGCTTCGAAAGAGTTTTTGAAAGTTAGTCCGATCAGGGCGGTCGGAACGCTGCCTGCGATTATGAGAAACGCGACTCTTCTTCTCGCCGGATCTTTCCAGCCGGCCGGGGTGAGGTAGGGGAGCAGGTCGGCGCGAAAAAAGAAAATGACCGCCAGAAGGGTGCCGGCATGCAGCGCCACGTCGGTCAGCATGTTCGCTTCGAGATCCTTCATTCCGGAAAAATACTGGAACAAAGTCAGGTGCCCGGAGCTGGAAACCGGGAGAAATTCGGTTAACCCCTGAAGAATGCCCTGAAAGATATAGCTGACCAAGACCTGCCTCCTGTTGTTTGTGCGTGAACTCTGCTTTTGTTTGAAGCATACAGGGTTCGACCTGTTGCTGTGTCTTTAGAAATATCGGAAGCAATCTGAATAATGTTTAAGACAAATCTTTGCATTGTCTGAATAGTTGTCGCCCAGAAGATAAAAAATGAAAACAGCTCATTATCAAAGACGGATGTGAATTTTCAATAATCGTTCATGGCGCCCCGGTAAAAGAAATAACTCTACGTCTGTTGTGCCCGGCGGTCATAGTCACTGTGACAGATAACTGATTATCGATAATCTGATGAAGAGAAAAGGGTGGGCGGTGTGATGAGGTGTCGTGTTTTGAAACTTTTCGTTTCTCGGTTTTTTATTATCACAAAAATGAATACCGGGAGGCTTGAGATTGGTTGAACAGTGTTGTTTGATTAATTGATAATCAGCTTGTGGTTACATGCGGTGTTTTGAAATGTGATAGCGGGTTTTATCGGAAAAGTGATAAATACGGTGCGGTGATCAGCGTCGTTGTTTTTTATTGTGTTCGATGTTGGTGCGATTTCTTTTTGTATAGTGTACAGAAATTTTCTCTGCAGGTATTGGTGAAAAATATGCTATAATCTGCCGATAAAAATCCAGCCAGGGAGACATGTATGGCTATTACTGCTAATGAATTGAGAAAAGGTATGGTTATTCTCTATAACGGTGATCTTTGCCAGGTCGTCGACATAGAGTTCGTTCGTCCGGGTAACTGGCGTGCAATGGCGCAGGCTAAGCTGAAAAGCCTTAAAACCGGCTCTATTTTCATGCAGCGTTACCAGACGACTGAAAAGGTCGATGAGGCAACTGTTGAAACCAAGCTGATGCAGTACCTCTATTCATCAGATCATTTCCTGCACTTCATGGATACTCAGACCTATGAGCAGATGGAGATGGAAATGGACCTGCTTGGTGATCAGACCAAATTTCTCAAAGAACAGATGGAAATTTACGTTAAGCTCTATGAAGGCAAGGCAATTGGTGCTGAACTTCCGCCTTCCGTAGATCTTGAAGTAATCGAAGCTCCACCTAACGTCAGAGGCAATTCAGCCAGCGGTACAAACAAACCGGTCGTCTGTGCCGGCGGCCATGTTGTGAATGTACCCATGTTCATCGAAGCTGGAGAATTTATCAGGGTAGACACCAGAACTGGCGAATACCTTGAGCGCATGAAAAAATAAGCCTGTTGGCTTTTTTTCAGCTTTCGGCGAGCATTGACTCAGCTGTTTCTGTGATCTTTGATCCTGGGACTGGCTGAGTTGTTGTCTTTGTGGTAATTAATCCTTCTGGAAGGTTACCCATGCGATTATTGAAACGACAAAAAGGGCTGCCATTTCTGCTGGCCCTCGGAGTGTTGTTTATTTTATCAGCCAGTTTTCTGGCAGTTCAGCTCTGGTCGGACAAATACACCATGAGAGGAGCTGTGCAGGCACTGGAGGCTCCTGTCATGCCACCGGCAATGCCCAAAATTGTGGCACCTCCACCGGTTAAAAAGATTGCCAGACCGCAGTCTGCCACACCCGAGCTTCAGCCGGCAGAAATCAAAGCTGAGCCCCAGGCGTCTGCAGCGGTAGAGAATGTCCCTGCTGATATCAATGCCGCGGAAGTTAAGATTGTTACCGAAGCGCCCGTTGAGAAAGCCCCGGAAAAAGAAGCGGTTTCGGCTCCCGTGGTCGAAAAAGTGAAGCCAGTTGCTGCTCCGGTTGAAAAAAAAGTTGAAAAAAAAGTTGAAAAAGAAGAAAAAGCGCCTAAAGTAGGCAAAAAAGCCGAAAAACAGCCTAAAACAGTAAAAAAGGCCAGAAAAACCACAAAAACTGTCGAACCCGTGCCGACTGAGATTCCGGCAGAGTGGAACTGGTTCTCCCAGCCCCTCAAATTGAGCTTTGACGACGGAAAAGCCGTTATTGAAAAATCTGAAAACGACAAGGCGATCTCCCTCTCGTTAGAAGAGAAGATCCGTCCCGAGACTGCAGTTGTCGAACCCGCCACGACTTCCGAAGAAGAAAGCCAGCCTGTCGACGCAGTCACACCCGTGGCTGAACCCTCTTTGGAAAAGCCTTTCACGCTTGCCCTGGCAAAGATGGCCAGAATCAGACAGATGCGCCTCCAGAACTCCGTTGTCAGTGAAGAAGAAGTGGTTGAAGCTAAGGCTGCAGAACTTTCACCAAGTCTGAAAGCTATGGGCTCGATTCTCAGAGAGCTGTGCGAAAAGTTTGACAAGCGCCAGGAAAAGGCCAGCAATTCGCTCGCCGCTCCTGAGAAGACCGAAACTGTCGAAGTGGCTGTAGAACAGCGGGTTGAGGCCGTAGAACAGGATGTCGTAGAATCTGCTCCTGAAGCGGAAGCTGCAACTACAACTGAAGTTGAAGCTTCCGCGACCGACCTCGGCCTGAAGCCTTATTACAGTGGTTCCGGCAGCAGCTTCAGCGCCAGAATTGACTCAATGCTTAAACAGGGCCTGATCAAGGCGGAATAGATTGAAAACGTCGCAATAGAGCGCGACACAGAACCCCCGCAGAGTATTCTGCGGGGGTTCTGTGTTTTTTTCACAAACAAAATAAAATATCAGCGGGATCAAACTGGTTTTTATGGCAAAAAATCGACCTTGTATAGAACGTAAAAAGGCGAAAAATATAAATGAATATTTATTTATAGACGAATGCTTTGTTTGTTGTAGCGAAAACAGGGAACAACGTTTTAAATAAAAAATCATTTTTTATTTAAAACGTTGTTGGGCGCGTGGATTGCCGTGAAAATGATTGTGAAAAATTATAAATTAAAATTTAAATGCGCCGAGCTGGAGGAGGCGGTGGGCGGCAGATCGGTAGGTGGTAGGTCGTTTGGTTGTTCAGTCGATCGAGAAATTTGGGGTCCCGGATCCTGGATCTCGGACCTGAAATTGTGAGATCGGAAAATTGGAATTTGAGTGATCGGGTAATCAAAGGTCTGGGGTCAGAGATTTGGTATTTGAGATATGAGATCTGAGATCTGAGGTCTGAGGTCTGAGATGTCAAGTGCGAGGTGTGGGGCATAAGGCATAAGGTATAAGATATAAGATAATTAAGATACGAGATACGAGACGTGAGGTGTGGGATCCGAGATGTAAGGCAGGTTAAGAATAAGATCAGATAAGACCAGATAAGGTGAGATCGGGTAAGGTAAGATCAGATAAGATGAGATCGGGTACGGTAAGATCAGATAAGATCAGGATAAGGTAAGACAAAATGTGCGAGGTGAAGTGTTAGGCTTGGAAGGGGCGTGGAGTTTAAAATCTGAAGCACGAGACGGCAGATGTGGGAAGAGTTGGAAATAGAAAAAAAGGAAAAATTGCGGCGCGCGAAAATTTTCAGAAAAATATCCTTGCCGCCGCAGACCTTTCAACTGTGCGGCAAAAGTTTTTTTGCGGCAATGTACCGGTGTCCATGTCATTGCTTTGCCAGTTTTGAATTCTGAGTTTTGTCGTCATTCATGCGTTCACATCCCAGAGAGGGGGGATCGTGAAGGTCAGGCAGAAGAACGAAGAGGCGATGCGTAAGTTATTACTTTCGCCGGTTCAATGCCGAGTTTATCGGAGAAGTTTGAGTTATTTGTGGTTTCTCTCGAGCCCGGGTTGCGCCATCTGGGTTGATGAATTGAATTATAGTGTCCGGGCGTTTTGGGAAAGTATTGGTGCAAATCTGCTATTCTGCTGATTATCTGAATAGTGATAATTGGTTGTGTTTCGCGGAATGTTTGCTTGTATTTAAAAAATGATAAAAACTGCATGTTGTTTTTTGCCTGTCGCAGGGATTATAATCAGCGATCTTCAGCGGGCGGGTGAGTGCTATGCTTACTGTAGACGGTAGAAAAGTTGTCGTTATGGGCTTTGGCGAATCCGAAGACCCGATGCCGGACCGCACTCAATATACCAGGTTCAGGGTTTTCGCAGGGGAATGCCAGAAATGCCGCTGCCCCGGACGCAAGCTTTTGCCTTCCGGACCGGAGCTGATTCTTGTATGCGATGCCTGCGGCGACTTTCAGGCGACGAGTCTACATGCCGACGATCTGCCGGAGATAACCTACGTTTACTGGTGTAATTCGTCATATTTTGCAACCGACGATGTGGTTCTGTCTGCCGAGGACGAAAAAAAGATTGAAGAACTTGTGGCCGAAGCTGATGATTACGAGCCGCCCCACTGGGCCGTGATGATTGTTGGCGGCAGATGCAGCAGCAGTGATATGTGTCAGCGCTTGAAGTGTCCTTATTTGAAAAAATCTCAATAAATGGAGCCGGAAATGCAATTCAGGGAAATGGTAATCAAAAAAGAGGTTAGAGAAGCTCTTGCCAGGAAGCAGGCGGTCGTTGCCCTCGAGTCCACGATTATTTCACACGGCATGCCGTACCCGCAGAATGTCGAAACGGCGAAGCTTCTTGAGAAAACTGTAAGAGATAACGGCGGGATTCCGGCGACTATTGCCATAATCAGCGGCGTGGTCAAGATTGGTCTGGATGACCAGGATCTTGAGTTTCTCGGCACCTCAAGGGATATTCGCAAGGCGTCGCGGCGCGATCTTCCAACGGTCGTCGCTCTGAAGCAGAGTGCCGCCACAACTGTTTCTGCAACAATGATCTGTGCCAACCTTGCCGGCATACGCTTTTTTGCGACTGGCGGTATTGGCGGTGTGCACCGTGGTGCCAGTGAGACCTTCGATATTTCGGCCGATCTGCCTGAATTTGTACATACTCCGGTTCTGGTCGTCTGCGCTGGAGCAAAGGCCATTCTCGATATTCCCCTCACCATGGAATACCTCGAAACCCTTGGCGTGCCGGTGCTTGGCTACCGTACAGACGAAATGCCCGCGTTTTATTATCGTTCCAGCGGCGTCAGGGTGCCGCAAAGATTAGAAAATGCCGGCGAGGCGGCGGCGATTTTTTATCAGGCCCAGGCTATGGGTTACAGAGGCGGGGTTCTACTCGGGAATCCGGTTCCGGAAAATGCCGCCCTTGACAGGGACAAGATTGAGAAGTGCATCGACCAGGCTGTCGAAGAGGCCGGAAAAAAAGGCATAATCGGCCAGGCGGTAACCCCTTTTCTGCTCGGCAAACTTAACGAAATCACCGCCGGAGAAAGCTTGAAAACCAATATTGAACTGGTTAAGAACAATGCCAGTGTGTGCACGCAGATTGCGGTCGAGTTTGCGAAACTTCAGGGTTGATCGTTTTTCTGGACGACAACGGATTTCGTGACAATATCGTGCCATGTCTGGCCGTTCTCGTCGAAAAGACCCCAGAAAAAACCTAGCCCGAGAAGCATTAAAGACAGAAGCCGGCATGGCAGTTCGCGAAAAATAACCTGCAGCAGGCCGGCCTGGCTGCCTTTGGCAGAGTTGAAAACAAAAAGGCCGGTTGCACGCTTGCCAGGAGAAGAGCCCATCAGGATAAACGTCAGGTAAACTGCCGTTGCCGCCAGCATCATCTGGTTTATGGGAATCTGATTGGCAAAATAATGTTCTGCAAGAAGCAGCGGCATGGCAAAAACTGCCGCATCGATAAGAACTGCGGTCGCTCTTCTTGTCAGCGGCGCTTTCTGCCAGGTGGGGTTTCGCATCAGGGACCCGCACCAGATGCAGAACATCGATTCATAGCTGTGCTGCCCACAGCTCTGGCACAGGTGGTTTTCGAATGAAGCTTTGCAGAAACGGCATTCAGTGGCACCGATGGGAACGTTTTCGGTGCAGAACGGGCAGATTTTAAAGTTCGGCAGGGTTTCTGCCGCACCCGTGTCTTCGGCTTCAGGCCGCAGAAGGTGCTTGATTACAGGTTGAGAAGTCAGAAACTCAAAAGAGAATTTACCGGGAAACTGCAACTCGAGTTTTCTGCAGATGGCTCTTACCTGAATGGCCATGTTGACGTCAAGGCCGGTTTCAAGCACTCTGATGATGTTGTACACCTGGTCGGCATTTTTTTCCGAGATTTCGAGCCGCGCCAGTTCGTCGACGCACTCCTTTCTGTCTTCGTGCGAAAGGTGGTCGAGAAGATCCCGCAATGTTTCCGTGTCCAGCATGTCCTTCCCCCGCGCAATTCACTGATAACCCTCAGGCGATCGGCTTCAGATATGTTTTTTAGAATGCCGGTCAGCTGACTTATTCACGTATCAAACTATCCTGCCTAATTCTATGCGAAATATGATATTCTGCCAAGAGAAATTTTATGTCGGCAGAACCGATTTCTGCTGGCGATTCTATTGAGGTGAAACGTGCAGGAAAGAATTCGCAGTGCGCTTCAGACATTACTTCAGAATACTGGCGACGACTGGTTTATCATTATCGAAGAGCCCGAACATGAAAAGTTCGTGCAATTTGCCTTTGACGAACCTTCCGGTTTGTTTTTCGATCTTCCTTTTCAGGCCTTGACAAAAGCAGAACTGGAAAGGGCCAGAAAGCTCTTTGCCGCGCTTTCGGTCGCTGCGCAAAAAGCGCCGATGCTCGATCAGCCGGGTGGCAAAGAGATCGGGCAGCAGGAATCGTTCAACCATCACGTCGGTCGCGACACAGACCAGGCTGTTGATCTGGCATACCGGGTTTTTAAAGAAGTTTATGTCTTGCATGACTCCGTGAGACTTGATGTAACCATTATGCGATGAGGAAAATACGATGATTACAAACGGTCAGAACCAGGAAAGCCTGGTGGCATGCCGATTTTGTCGTAGTGAGATTCCCGTGTCCGCTTTGAAGTGCCGTCATTGCCGCGAATGGCTCGGAGACCGAAGCGAGAATCAGGCAAACTTGGCTGCCGGAATAGCCGGCGACAATGCTGTGGCTGGAGAGGCCGCTTTGCTGCAGTTGCCTCCAGCATCGTTTCAGAGTCGTCTGGCGGCGCGGGTGAGTTTTGTCGGTTACTGGACGTTTTATTTTGCTCTGAGCATGCTTCTCTATTTCAGCATTTCAGTATACTGGACCTTTGGCGAAGAAGACCGGATCTTCCTGATCTCGTTTTTTCTCAACGCCATGCAGATGTTCTTTTCTTCTGCCGGTCTTGTCTGGTTTGAGAAGCTGCTCGACCGTTTCAGAAACGAAATTCCGGTCATTACCGGCTGGTCGAGAGAGAAAAGCGAGAGCTACTATCTGGCAGCCCGCGAACGCATTTTTTCGGCGCCCCTCCCGATTGCGATCGGCTTAACTATCTGTACGATCGCGGTTTTTGGTGACCGCTATATTATAGGCACGCCCTTCAAGAGCGCCGGTGGCGAACTTGCCTATCTGGCTTACGAATTCTGTTTCCTTTTCTGGTCAGCGTCGGCAATCGTTTATTTCATCAAGCTCGCGATGTTCATAAGAGAATTCGGGGATCTCGATCTGCGGATTCTCATCATCCAGGAAGAAAACTCAGGTATTCGCCTGCTGGGCAAGTTCATTCTGCAGACGACGCTGTTCGCGGTCATACCCTATGTCTGCAGTATCGTTGCGCGGCATATCGGGGGCTGGAATTTTGGTTCGCTGCTCGCCGTCTGGTTCGGGCTGTTCGGCGTGGCGATTCTTTTTTATCTCTTCTGGCCGATTTATAACATTCATCGCGCCATGATCCGTGAAAAAGACCGCAAGCTGAATCTCATTTCACACGAGCTCAATGAGCTGCTATCTGGCAAAGGTCTTGATCACGACAAGATTCACAAGCTGCGCAACCTGATGGAAATTCGAACGCACCTGCACGAAATCAACACCTGGCCATTCGACATGAATAAGGTAGTCGGTCTTCTGTCGGCGGTGATAATACCCATGGCTTCGATTCTCGTCGACCGCATGCTGTCGAGCAAGTGAAATTCAGGAGAACATCAGCAGGCTTACGGCCATGACCATCATGCCTGAAACGACGCCGTAGGTACACAGGTGGTGTTCGCCGTATTTTTCGGCGGCGGGCAGCAGCTGGTCGAGCGAAATGAAGACCATAATGCCGGCAACCCCGGCAAATAGAAGGCCAAACATTGTGTCGTTGAAAAACGGCATCAGAACGAAATAACCAAAAATTGCTCCAACCGGTTCAGACATGCCCGAAAGGAACGAGTACATAAAGGCTTTGCGGCGACTGCCGGTGGAATAGTAGATCGGCACCGACACCGCGATTCCTTCGGGGATGTTGTGAATGGCTATTGCGACTGCAATGCTGACCCCAAGTTTCGGATCCTGGAGGGCGGCAGTAAAGGTAGCGAGGCCTTCCGGAAAGTTGTGAATGGCGATTGCGATTGCCGAGAAGATGCCCATGCGGTGCAGGCTGGCGGTATTAGGCTTTTTGCCCGCTTCGTTTTTTTCCGGGTTGCGTTCGAGCTCGCTGACTTCGTGTGCTTCGTGCGGGTTTTCGAATTCAGGCACCAGTTTATCGATAAGAGTGATTAAAAACATGCCGCAGAAAAAGGCGATGGTGGTATACCAGTAGCCCCGGGTTGGGCCAACTGCCGCGACCAGAGAGTCTTTGGCCTTGACAAAAATTTCGATCATCGAAACGTAGATCATGACTCCGGCAGAGAATCCGAGAGCTACGGCAAGAAAGCGTTTGCTGGTTTTTTTTGAAAGAAAGGCAAGCATGCTGCCAATGCCGGTGGCCAGGCCGGCAAACATTGTCAGCATGAAAGCTTGGAACAGGTTGTCTGCGTACATTTTGTCTCCGTGTTATGGCGAATTATTTCGCAAAGGTAGGAATTTTTTCTTAAAAGGGTTATATTTAAGTTAGAGGGACCGGGAGGCAATTATACTATAAACGGCATTCTGCTGCAGCAATATCTGCATTTGCCTCAGATAAAAGGAGAGGCGTCATGGCCAGTCGCACTGTTTTTGTCGGCGATCTGCATATTGGCTCGGGAGCCGAAACCAACTGGTATCAGAAATCGGTGCACGAACCTCTGCTGAAGTGCTTTTTGCGCTATCTGCAGGAAAATGCCCGCAATATCGACGAGCTTGTCATACTTGGCGACTGGTTCGATCTGTGGAACTATCACCCGTTCTGTGCCCCGCCCTCGGTTGCGCTGATAATGGATCAGAACCCCGGTATTTTTCAGCGGCAGAATGATGGCGACTTTATCAGCCTGCTCGAAGAAGTCAGGGTGCGCTTCATCAACGGCGACCACGACATGGAAGTCGAATTGAAAGACATCAACCAGGCCCTCGCCGCAAGGTCTGATCGGCGGGTATTGCCCGGGCATGGCCAGGACCATGAAAAGGCGGCGGTTGCCAATACCTATTATCTCAATGATACGATCTGGGCCGAACACGGTCATCAGCACGATCTGTTCAACAAGCCGGCGCTGAACGAAGAAAACCCGATGGCGCCGCTGCCGCTTGGTTACTTTGTGGCCCGTATTTATTGTCATTTTCTTCAAAAGCGTATTGCCAGCACGCATCGCATGAATGCAGCCTGCGTGGCGGGTTGTGGCAGCACGAGCTATGACAGTTTCGGCATCAAACTGCACGATCTGATTGCGCAGCTTATGCAGCAGGCGCATCGTGGCGAAAAATTCAACCCGGCCCGCATCATTCTCGATTTGATGCTGCAGCATAACCGCAATAATCTGCTTGAGTTCAAGGTTGCCGGAAAAAGTCTGGTGGAAGTGCGCACCGATGGAGTTGCCCGTTTCTACCCGAACCTGATTACCGCAGACAACTTTTATGAAGCGCTTTGTGAGGCCGAGGTTGCCTATGATGGCCTGGGTCATTTTGTCAGGATGCATTTTATCAACAACCCTCACTGCAAAGTGGCGGTAATGGCGCACACGCATTGCCCGACCCTCAGCCTGTGCGGTAACGGTAAAAATCATGCTTATGCCAACCCCGGTTATTTCTGCCCGAGCCAGCCGGATATAAAAGAACTTCGTTCGCTGCCGGGCTTTGTTGAAGTCGAAAAGTTCGACGATGGCACCTGCAAGGTCTATCAGAAGGCCGTGCGCGGCATTTTTTCCGAAGACATCGTCGAGGTTGCCTCCTTGAGAGTTTTATAAAGACTGAAGTTGCGCAAATTTCTCTTCCCGCCGGCTCCTGTCGGCGGGCTTTTTTTATCTTCAAACTGCACTTAGTTTTGCAATTAACATTTTCCAACTATTTGTGGCGGGGGGCTTAGCAATCGGGGTATTAATCTGTATAATGGTTTATTCGCAGTCACACTGACAGTTATGCCACAAGACTCAGGAGTCTTTCGAAATTTTATGAAATTTTCTTTCAGTCTGTATTTTCAGATTACCGTGCTTTTTCTGCTTCTCAGCGTCATTGCCGCCGTCGGGGCTGGTACCCTGAATTATCTCGAAAGTCGGCGTATTATCGTTGGTCAGTTCAATGATTCGATGCGCAGCATTGCCACGACCATCAGTTCGAGTCTCAATGACAAGGCTGACGATGCCGCCGATGCCATAATGCGTTTGAGCCGGCACACTGTTCTCAACGGCGGTTCGGCCGAAGATATCCAGAAGTTTCTGCAGGTGGCTGTCGATTCTTCTTCGCTGTTCAACAACATTTATTATTTCGACCCGGCCGGGCCGCTGAAGGCTGCCGCCTATGCCGATGGCCGCGATCTGGCGAAATATGCCGGCGAAAATTTTCAGAACTACCGTGAGCAGGAAAAAACCCGCATGGTTTATCTCGATCTGGTCAGGGCTCTCGAAATGCGAACGCCGGTGTTTTCGGCCTTTTTCAAGTCTGCCACCGACCGTTTGATGAATTCTTTCATCGTGCCGGTCGTGCACGAGGAAAGGGTTATCGGGCTGCTCAGCTGCGGCATTGTGCTCGACCGCACCAACAAGTTGCTCGAAATGATGACCAGTCTCAAGCCGCACCCGCGCGGCTATATTGCGCTTATCGACAAAGATGCGAAGATACTTTTGAGTGCCGGTGAGCTTCCCGAAAATTTTGCACCGCACAGTGAATGGATGGACTACCAGGATCTTCTGATTCGCGAGTCCGGCTACCTTCAGACCGTTGTCCGCATGGAAAAATCGGGCCTCGGCATCTGCACCGGTATTCCGGAGACCGCCATTGCCGGTCTTCTCGCGCACTTGCGCCGGGGCACGATCGCTTTCACTCTCGGCGTCGGTTTATTCGCAGCCATTTTCGGGGTACTCGCCGCTTCGGTTCTCATTTCGCCCCTGACCGATCTGGTCAAAGGCCTGCGCCAGCTGGTTGCTGGTAACCCTGGCGATCGCATCGACCGCGCCGCCTCCGGCGAAATCTCAGAAGCTCTCTGCGCCTACAACGAAATCTGCGCCCGCCTGCACCGCGACCCCGAAGCCCTCTCCTTCTGGGCCAAACTCTGGAACCGCCAGGAGCCCCAGCAACCAGACCAGGAAATTGCTTCAGAAAACAGTCCGGAAAATATTCCGGAAGAATGATCCTGGCTGATTGAAGTCTATTAAAATTGATCCTTTGAAATAAGATGAACCCAAGGGTAAAAAAGTAAAAACAGGCTGCGATTTATTTCTACGTTTTATTTTTGAAAACAATGAAGACAATACAGGCACAATGAAACTTTGCGACGATAAAGTGGATTTATAGAAGAGTTGAATGGGTGGCTTGGAAAATGTATTTACTTGAAAAGCCGACGAAAGCTGATTTTTATGCTATCTATGACTGGAAAAAAAATGAAACCAATCATGAGTATTTTACTTGCCGCCCAGTAAAAGATGTTGGTTCTGCAGATGAATATTTTAATAGAATTGAAGCATGGATGGCCGTGCCGGGGAACATGATCAGAGTGCTAAAAGACTCTGTCAGTAACGAAATGCTGGGTGAAATCAAGGCATTCGATTATAATCCAAGAAATCAGAGCCTGGAAATCGGGTTTTATCTGCCGGAAAAAGCGCGCGGAAAAAAAATCGGGGCTGCTCTGGTAAAAGCGTTTGTTACTGAGATTTTCCTCGCAACCGAGCAACCAATAAACAAAATATATGCAACAACATCTGAAATTAACATTGCTTCACAAAAAGTGCTGATAAAAAATGGGTTTATACTTGATGGAAAAAACAGAGAACATTACTGGATACAGGAAAACAGATATGATCAGTTTGTTTATTCCATACTGAAGAAAGAATGGCTGAAAATAAACCAGATAACAGTCTAACCATGCGTGTAGAAGCGGAAGTGCCCAGAAGTTGTGTTTATCAATGCACGACAATGCGGGCGGCGGGGAATGATTTGCGGATAGTGGCAGGGAGGGCGTAATGCGGGTGCTGCATACTTCTGACTGGCATCTTGGCCGGTCGCTGGAAACTTTTAAAAGGTATGATGAGTTCGAAAGCTTTCTTGGTTGGCTGACTCAGACGATAATCGACAGGCAGGTCGACGCTCTTGTCGTCGCGGGCGATGTTTTCGATAATACTGCGCCGCCGAACCGGGCGCAGGAGCTCTATTACCGGTTCCTCGCCGGCCTGGCGGGGTCATGCTGCCACCATGTGATCATTGTTGCCGGCAACCATGATTCGCCCTCGTTTCTCGATGCCCCCAGAGAAGTTCTCAGAGCCCTCAGTGTTCATGTCATCGGGGCGGCCGGAGAAAACCCTGAAGATGAGGTCATTACCCTCAAAAACCGGCTAACCGGGGAACCGCTGGCGGTGGTGTGCGCCGTGCCCTATCTGCGCGATCGCGATATCCGCAGCGTCGAAGCGGGGGAAACCATCGAAGAGAAAGGTGCCAAGCTGCTGCAGGGCATCAGGGAACATTATGCACGGGTGTGCGCAGTTGCCGAAGAACTGCGAAAAAACAACGGCGAAATTCCGCTGCTCGCCACCGGGCACCTGTTTACCCAGGGCGGCCAGGTCAGCGAGGACGACGGCGTCAGAGAACTGTACGTCGGCACGCTGGCGCATGCCCCGACCGAAGTGTTTCCGGCTGCAATCGATTACCTGGCACTGGGGCACCTGCATGTCGCCCAGAAAGTGGCCGGTAAAAACCACTTTCGCTATTGCGGCTCACCAATTGCCATGGGATTCGGCGAAGCCGGGCAGCAGAAACAGGTGCTGCTCGTAGAATTCAGCGGCAGAAGCCCCGCGGTCGAAGAAATTGCGGTGCCCTGCCGCCGGCCGCTGCGCCGATTAACCGGCTCTTTCGAGCAGATCCGGTCGTGCCTGAAGACTTTGACGGCTGAAAACAGCAATGCCTGGGTCGAAGTCGACTATACCGGTGATGAGCTGAGACCGGACCTTCAGGATGAAGTTTTCAAACTGGTCGAGGGGACACAGATCAATATCGTCAGAGTTAAGAACCAGAAACTGGTCAGCGGCCTGATAGAAGGTCTTGCCGGCGAGGCTGAAAATGATGCGCTCAATGAACAGCGGGTTTTTCAGAAGTTCCTCGAAATGAATGGGGTTGCCGAAGAGCAATGGCGCGAACTGCAGGCGGCCTATTCTGAAATTCTGACATCGCTTGCAGAAGAAGACAGTAACCGGGAATAGAGGGACAATTCATGAAGATACAGCAGCTGCGTTTTAAAAATCTGAATTCCCTTTATGGCGAATGGTTGATCGACTTCACCGATCCGGCCTATCTGGCCAATGGTATTTTTGCGATAACGGGGCCGACCGGCTCGGGCAAATCGACGATTCTCGATGCGATAAGTCTGGCTCTTTACGGCATGACTCCAAGACTGAAGAAGGTTGTAAAAAGCAGCAACGAGATCATGTCACGCAAAACCGCCGAATGTTTTGCCGAAGTCGTGTTTGAGTCGCAGCTGGGCCGGTTCAGATGCCACTGGAGCCAGACCCGCGCCCGACGCAGCCCGACCGGCAATCTGCAGGAACCGGCACACGAAATTTCTGACGCCGACACCGGCGAACTGATCGAGAACAAAAAATCGCTGGTCGCTGAAGTTATCGAAAACAAGACCGGCATGACTTTCATGCAGTTTACCAGGTCGATTCTGCTGGCACAGGGCAGTTTCGCCGCCTTTCTGCAGACGCCGGCAAAAGATCGGGCGCCGATTCTCGAGCAGATTACCGGCGGTGATGTCTTCAGTCGTATTTCCGGCCGGGTTTATGAGCGGTGCAGTGCCGAAAAAGCCAGGCTCGAAACCCTCAATGCCGAAATCAGAGGCATAAAGATTCTGCTGCCCGAAGAAGAAGCCCAGACGAGAGCCGAGCTGGCTCAGAAGCAGATCGAAGAATCAGAGGCCATGAAAAAACAGGCGGCCGATTCGCGGGCACTGCAATGGCTGACCGGCATCGAGACTATGCGTTCAGATATTGCCAGAATCAGAAGCGAGGCGGCCGAAAACGACAGGCTGCTGACCGCTTTCCGGCCCGAACGTGACCGGCTCGAACTGGCGGCAAAGGCGGCCGAGCTTGACGCTGATTTTACTGCACTGACGCTGACCAGACAGCAGCAGAAAAGTGATGACGAGGCTCTGATCGCTGCCGAAGTCGGGTTTCCCGCTCTTGAAAAGGCCTGCAGTGAACAGGAAAAACTGCTGCAGGAAACAGAACAGCAGGTCGCCGCTCTTAAAAATGCCCATGTCGGGCAAAAGTCTGTCTGGCAGCAGGTGCGCGCGCTCGATGTTAAAGTGACCGGGCACCGACAGACGCTGGCGGCCGCAGAAGTCGAGTGTGGAGCTATCGAGGCGCGGCTTGAAGCGCAGGAACTGCAGAGAAAAAAGCTGGCTGCGGCGCAGAAAAAAAACAGCGAAGAACTTGAACTGATTGGCAGTTTTCTGGCCGAAAATGCCCGTGACGAGATACTGGTCGAACAGTTTTCGGCGATCAGTGAACTTGCCGGCGGCCTTGGGCCGATTGAAGACGAAGTCGCACAGCGCCAGAAAGAACTTGAAAAAGAAGAAAAGAACTCGGTCAGTGCCACCAGAGAACGGGAAACCGCTGAAAAAGAATTCAACAGCCTCAGAAGCGAAGCCGAGACGGCTGAAAAGGCTCTGAAGGCAAAAATAGAAGAACAGAGTCAGCGCCTTGCCGGAAAATTACTGCGCGAATACAAGGCTGAACGTGACAATCTGCTTAGAGAAGCGGGTTTTATCAGAACGATTGCCGGTTATGAAGCCGACCGGCGCCGGTTTCTCGAAGATGGCAGACCATGCCCGCTTTGCGGCGCAACCGAGCACCCGTTTGCGCTGGGCAATATTCCGGAGCTCGATGAAAACCAGAAGCGCACCGCGGTGCTGGAAAAGGTTATTGCCGAGATTGAAGCCCTTGAAGCGCAGATAAATACAATGCAGACTGCCGGGCATGAGCTGGCAAGAAAGCTGCTCAAGGCAGAGGGACGAATGCTGCAGGCGGGTGAGGCGGCACAGAACGCGGTAAAGGCTGTTCTTGACCGCCGGCGGCTGGCCGAAGAGGCTGGCAACAAGCTTGCTGCCGCCAGAAAAGGTTTTGCGAAGAAACTGTCTGATCTCGGCATCGCCGGGGTTGATGGCAACGATCATGGTGCCCTTGTCGCTTCGCTGCAGTCGCGGCTGAAGGCATGGCAGGAAGCGCAAAGCCGGAAGACCGCCGCCGAAGCCAGATTGCAGAAAACCGTTGCCGATCTTAAAGGTCTTGAAGGCGCCGTTGTTGCCCTCAAAGATTCATTGAACAGCCGAAAACAGGCGATTGCCGGTATCAATGAGGCAATGCGCGGGCTGGTGGCCGAACGACAGGCGCTTTTTGGCAGCAAAGACCCTGACGAAGAAGAGCAAAATGGTGAAAAACAGATCGCCCAGACCGAGAAAAGGCAGCAGAAGACCGCGATGGCAGTCGAAGAGGTGCGAAATCGCCGTAATGAAGCCAGAATGCAGATTGCCGGGCTGAAAGAGGCGATCGCGCGCCGAAGCCTGGAACTTGCGGGGCTCGCGAAGGATTTCGTTGTAAAACTCGAACAGAAGGGCTTTGCCGACGAGGCCATGTTTACTGGCTGTCGTATGAGCCCGCCGCAGCGCCAGGCGCTGGCCAGGCAGGCACAGGAACTCGACGCGCGCGTGGCAGAAACCGGCACCAGACTCAAAGACAGAGAGGAGCAGCTGGCGCGCGAACTGCAGCTGAGCCTGACCGATGTTTCCGCAGATGAGCTAAAGGCGGCGGTTGCTGAGCAGGTCGCTCTGGTCAAGATTCTCGGCGAAACCATCGGCGGTTTGAAGCAGAAACTTGAAGATAACCGGCGGGCTCTTGAAAGCATCAGCACCCGCAAAAGCGAGCTCGACCGGCAATCGATCGAGTGCCGGAAGTGGGAGCTGCTCAACGATCTGATCGGTTCGAAAGACGGTCAGAAATTCTCGCGCTTTGCTCAGGGGCTGACTTTTGGCGTTATAATCAGTCTTGCCAACCAGCAGCTCGAAAAAATGACCGGCAGATATCTTCTGACGCGCGACCCGCAGGATCTGCTTGAATTGATGGTCATCGACAAGTATCAGGCCGGTGAAATACGTTCGACGAAAAACCTCTCCGGCGGCGAGAGCTTTATCGTAAGTCTTTCGTTGGCTCTTGGCCTGTCAAAGCTGGCCAGTAAAAAGGTGCGCGTCGATTCGCTGTTTCTCGACGAGGGCTTCGGCACTCTCGACGACGACGCTCTGCAGGTGGCGCTCGATACGCTCGCCGGTCTGCAGCAGGATGGCAAGCTGATCGGGGTGATTTCGCACGTCGCCATGCTTAAAGAACGCATCGGCACTCAAATCAATGTGGTTGGCAGCAACACCGGCCGCAGCAGCATCAATGGCCCGGGCGTCAAAAAAGTCTGAAAAACAGTATGAAATTTTTTGCGGCAGAGCGTATAATGCAGAAAAGTCATTTAAGAGAGCGATATTGAGCGGTGCAGAAAACAATTCTGGGGTTTCTTGTTCTGTTGTGCTGTTTTCTGCATCAGGCCGCCGAAGGAGGGGAAATGGGGAGTTACACTTTTTTGCTGCATCGCGATGTTTTTACCCGGGCGGGGCAGTATCTTGAAACACTGAAAAACGGTAAAAAGCCGGGCGTCTTTCTGGCAAATAAGCTTGAACAGGCTGATCTGACGACGCTGACAACCGATGAGTTCATCGAAAAGCTGGTTCAGACAAAGAAACCGATGATTTTCGCTGAAAGTCAGATCAGAGGTGACGGCAGCGACTGGACAATGGAAGAGCTTGCGCTTCTCGGGTTCATCAGTGCTGCGGTTCCGGTGACGATTTACGATGACGGTCTGCATCAGAACCCGAATGTTCATGCCGAGCCATTTGCGGGCACTCTGCTTTTTCTGCCGGGTGCGCTTCTTGATACCGATTCTGAGAAGATGCCGCCCGCCGACTGGGATGCAGTGGTCGAAAACGGCCGTATCGAGCCGGAAGCTTTCTACCGTTTTTATGAGAAACGGCTTCTGCCTGTTTTTTGTTATGCCGACCGGGTGGCCGCTGGCAATGGTCGCAAAGCGCTGATCACGGTGCCCGGAGTTGGCTGCGGCATGTTCGCCGGCCCGTTCAGGGACAGCCTTGGCGCGCAACTCGAGAAGGTGCTTTTTCGCTTTCTGCACCAGCATGGCCGCTCGTTTGCGAACATCATGGCAGTTTATTACGGCCCCTATAAAGAATGCAGCAATGCCCGGCATGAGATTAACGGCGTGACTCTGCTGATACGCCCGTTTCTGAACACCGGAAAAACCCGGCCGCAGCTTTGTCGGCCGGCTGATTATGGTGAAGCCGGCGACGGTTTTGCTGATTGTGAATTTTTCAGCGTGGTCGCCTGGGATCACGTTTCATGGCCGGGCAACGATTATTACGGCGGCAGCCGCAGCACCGACGATGGGGTAAAGGCGGCGGCAACCAGCTCGATGCAGGCAATTACCGGCATTGCCGGCCGATATGATAAAGAGAAATTCTGTTATCTGCCGCCGGCTGACTGCAAAAACTGGGGTGAAGTGGTCGAAAAGAACGGCCTGCTGCTGAAGGTTCGTGACCGGCTCAGGG
Source organism: Candidatus Rifleibacteriota bacterium (assembly GCA_024710355.1). Classification (GTDB taxonomy): domain Bacteria; phylum Muiribacteriota; class Ozemobacteria; order Ozemobacterales; family Ozemobacteraceae; genus Rifleibacterium. The sequence goes on along the minus strand of JANJUX010000016.1, from coordinate 174,165 downwards.
TTTTTCCTGAATAAAAAGGGTTTTGTGCGGTCTGTGACGTTTCTCTGCGCCCGGATTGATTCTGTATATGGCTGCGCGAATGACGTGAAATCGTTGAATTTTCACGTCATCCCCGCGGAAGCGGGGATCTAAGCCAATACACGCAAGATTTCCGCCACCTGCCTTCGCGAGTGCAGGCGCCGCGTGAATGACGAAGACCCCTGTAATTCTTGTGTGACAGTGGACTGGCGTGTTGGATAGCTGTTTTCAGTCGGCTTCGGTCAACAGGCCATGGCAGCGGCCAAACCAGTAGGCGAGCAGATAACCGACCGGGGCAATTCTTGTCCGGTCGTCACTGCCGGTGACCAGCATGCGTGGCGGTTCCTGCCAGATAAAAATGTGCGGAGCCCTTTGGTTGATGGGTATCAGCTCGATACTCTGGCGACCATAGCGGCCAAAGCGGTCGGGCCAGAGCGAATGACGCATGGTCTGGCTGTGATCGAAGCGTCGGCTAAGCTGATCTTCAGGGTAGAGCTGCAGAGTCTGGCGCGCGGCCTTGAGCAGCCGGTCATCGACGCTGTGCCTGTTGAATGCCGCGGTGATAAAGGTGTACATACTGTTTGCCTCGTCGGCGATCGGCTCAAATGAGCGGGGCAGAATCGCCAGTGCCGTCTGCCGCAGGCGCGGGTCGGCAGGCTGGTCGAGAATGCCGAGCAGAGCAAAAAAGCCAAGATTGCAGCCGACATACGAGCGCATGGTATCTGAAAATTCATCGATATTCGAAGTGGCAAAACCCCGTATTTCCCGTGCTTTCTTCTGCAGCTTTCTGGCGGCGCGCTCAGCCTTGAACATTTTGAGACTGGCGGCATAGTCATCGAGTTTTTCGGCCAGCAGATTGAATACCGCAAATGCCTCTGGTTGTCTGAAAAAATCAAGAATGTTCAGAATTTTGTCGGTGGCTGTCTGCGAGATGCAGACGACCGGCAGTATCGTCACCGGTTCGGCCCACAGGGCTAGAGAGTCGGGGATTCCGGCGCGCATCGCAAGAATGTTGACGAATACTTTGCCGATTGCTTTGAAGAGTCCGTTGATGCGATTTTCGACGACCGGCAGATTACGGCCGAGATAGAGGTCAGACAGCAGCTGTGCGGTTTCTGAGGCGGTTACGTGCAGCTGGCGGCGGTTCAGCAGCTCTTCGTTGAAAAAGGCGGTCAGTTCAGGGTCATGGGTAATGTTACAGGCGGTCTGGAACATCAGCAGGGCACGCAGGGCTTCGCCGCCGCGCACTGGCGGCGGCTGAAAACGCGCGACGATTCTGGCGAGTCTATCGGAGTAGGGCACGGCGGCCGCGAAAACATTTGCCGGAAAGTCGTCGACTTTGGCCCACTCTTCGGGAGTGATGCGGTCCTGATAGGCATAATCCGGGTTGAGATCGAAGGTTGATGGCGAGACCCCATTTATCTGCACTTTCAGGGCCAGGTTGTTCTGTTTGAGATTATGCGCAGCGGCGCCGATCATTTTCTGCAGGTCGCGCCGCAGTTGTTCATCGCGGATCAGCGGCCAGGCCAGGGCGCAGCCCATAAAAATACCGGTGTACTGATCGCGCGAAGTGTCGGCCTTGAAAAACAGCTGGCTGTAACTGCCAATGCCGGGTTGAATGTCGGGGCTGTTGCCGAGCTCTTCGCGAGTGCCGAACGCTCTGCCGACAAAGCCGGTGCTGCCCGCCATTTCGTGCAGCTGCACGAAGGCCCGCAGAGCTTTTTCGAGGTTGTCGAGGGCGGCGGTGTCGCTGGTGACCCGGTAACGGTATCCCTGGGCGGCAATGTAGGCACCGGTCCAGATGGTCGAATCGCCTGCCGACCGGTAGCGCAGCTGTTGCCCGTCTTCTATCGGTTGCAGATTGACGACCAGACCTCTGGGCATATGTTCTGCCGCGACCAGGCTGTCGAATTTACGGGCTTTTTCGAGCAGTTCACCGGCGCCGGCAAGGCCCGGCAGCAGCAACAGCGCAAGCAGCGCAAAAAATGCGGATTTATGGCCGATTTTGAGATTCCGGTTCATGGTTTACCTCTCGTTTTTATGGTATTGCCGGGTTATTCTGAGATTATATCACAACGTTTTTAACTGGTTGTTTTTAAGCTGCAGCTTCGGCTTATCAGCCGGGTTGTGCAGGCGTCTGGTTGCAATGTCGGGAGTTTTGCGGCATATTGTCGGGGTAAATTGTTCTGCAAAGGAAAAGCGATGTCAAAAACCATGCCGCGCGTGCCTTTTAAAACACCGTATCTGCCCGAGAATCCCAAAGTTGTGGGAGTTCAGGAAGGCTACGATCTCTGGTCAGAAATTTATGACGAAGAATCGAATGCTTTGATAATGCTGGAACAGATGCACCTTTTTCCTGAGCTGCTGAAAAGGCGGTATGAGAATATTTTTGACTGTGGCTGCGGTACCGGCCGACTGGCTATCTGGCTGCGGCAGCATTTTCCCGGTGCCACGATAACCGGTGCTGATTTTTCAGAAGGCATGTTGAGCAAGGCCCGGCAAAAAAGCCCGGATCATAATATCAACTGGCGGAATGCCGATCTCAACAAGCCGTTTCCGTTTCCGGACGAGCAGTTCGACCTGGTGGTTTCGAGTCTGGTGATCGAGCACATCAGCGATCTACCGAATTATTTCGGGGGCATTCGCAAAGTTGCCCGGCCCGATGCCGACATTTTTATAAGCGGCCTGCACCCGGCCATGCATCTTCTCGGCATTACCGCCCGCTTCAAAAACAGCGAAAACAACGCCCACATCCTGCCAGAGAGCCTTTGTCACAGTCTGTCGGATGTTTTCAATGCCGCCGTTGCTTCTGGTCTGCGTGTTTCACGCATTGAAGAACATTATGTCGACGACCGCCTGATCGGGCAATGCGCCAAAGCCGCCCGTTACGAGGGCATGCCGCTGCTGTTTTTCATGAAGATGCAGCGGGCCTGAACGGCCGGATCTGCCTGTTGCCTGTGTGGTTTCAGCCTTGACTGAACGCTTCGGGGTTTACGAGGTCGGGCGGTTCTTTGCCGGCAAAGAAAGCGAGGAGGTTTTCGGCGACCATTTCGGCCATTTTTTCGCGGGTCGCGAAGCTGGCACTGGAAATATGCGGTGCGGCAACAACATTCGGCAGTTGCAGAAGCGGGTTATCGGCCGGGGTTGGTTCGTTGGCGAAGACGTCTAGGGCAGCACCGGCCAGGCGGCCTGAAATGAGGGCAGAATATAGTGCCTTTTCGTCGACGACCGGGCCGCGGGCGTTGTTGATGAGGTATGCCGAGGTTTTCATCAGTGCCAGTCGCTCGGCGTTGATGAGCAGGCGAGTTTTATCGTTCAGCGGCACGTGCAGGCTGACGAAGTCTGAGTTTTTCAGCAGCGTATCGAGTTCAACGCGGGTGGCTTTACATTCTGCCTCAAATTCTGGTTTTGCTGAGCCGCTGTAATAAAGAACCGGCATATTGAAGCCGCGAGCACGGCGTGCAACCGCCTGACCAATGCGGCCGGCTCCCACGATGCCGATGGTGGCGCCGAAAATGTCGCGCCCGAGCAGCATGGCCGGGTGCCAGGCGACCTGCCATTTGCCTTCTCTGACGTAGCGATCGGCTTCGACGACGCGCCTGGCGACGGCCATCAGCATCGCGAAAGCAAAGTCGGCCGAGGCGTCGGTGAGCACGTCGGGGGTATTGGTGACGCAGATTTTTCTGCTGGTGGCGGTTTTGACATCGATGTTGTCATAGCCGACGGCATACTGGGCGATGATCTTGAGGTTTGGGGCGGCCGCGAGCATTTCGGCGTCGATTTTATCGGACAGCAGAGAGATCATGGCATCGGCCGATTTTAATTTTTCGCGTGTGACTTCACGCGGTGGCGGTGCGTATTCTTTCCAGACTTCAACGTCGAATTTGCGGCTGAGAAGCTGCAGCCCGGCATCTGGTATTTCACGGGTTACAAAAACTCTGGGTTTTGGCATGTTTACCTCGCGGATCTGCGGTGTTTGTACCGCTTTTAAATTTTACCTGATTCTATTACAATATCAGGGTGGATGGCAAAGCTGTTTTCTGCCGTTTTTGCTTTCAGCCCGAAAAAATCTGTCCTGGTGCTGGAGATTCTGTTTTTGTCAGCCGAAAAGAATGAAAAAGCCGAAAAAAATTCCGGAAGTCGCGGTGACAGGTTAAGGGCCTTTATCCGGCGGATTTTTTCGCGCAATTTTCCGGTTTTTAATGCTCTGGCCGCTGTTTTGTGCTTCATCGTCGTTCCGGGGCTGATTATTCACAAGGGCATGGATGCCGTTCTGGACCGGATGGTTGCAGACCGTCACGAGAAGCTGAGCAGCCGCCTCGAAGAGCGGCTCGACCGCCTCGAATTTTTTGTTCAGAACGAACAGTTTGCGCATTTTCTGCTGTCGGGCCTCTGCAAAACCCCTGCGGGAGGGCTGCAGACCTTTGCCAGTGTCAGACCAAAACTCGCCAGGCTGAAGGCAATGTTTCCCGGTGCTTTCTCTTTTGTTATAGCCGATGCCAACGGCCTGCCACTCGAAAAGCATTCTGACCTGAGCGGTTTCAATTACCTTTTCAGGCAGGCATTTCAATTGACGGCCGAGCTTGAAAAAGCGTCGATCGAGGGTTTGGGGCATGAGGCGATTCTTGATCTCGAAACCCGGTTGAAGCGTTTAAAGCCTCTTCTCGGCACCCTGCTGCGCCCTGAAGATCTGCTGATTCCTTTTCGGCCGCAGAGATCCGGAAGGAGCATACTCGTTTCGGCTGGTGAAGAGAGGTTTCATCTCTGGTATGGCTCTGGCAGCGATTTCAGGCTGCTATGCTTTATCAGTCGGTCTTTTATCAGGGGTAAAGATGGTCTGCAGTGGGCAGTCAAGGCCCTGAACCGCACTGATCCTGATACGATAACCGGCTTTGCGCCTTACCCGCCGGAAAACGACGATCTGGTGCCGGCCTTGTCTGAAAAGAAGGCGGCCGAAGTTGTTATGGCTCTGGCAAGGCACGAAGAGCTAGGGTTTTATGCCCCGGAAAAAGCGGAATCTGCCATTGCGTGTCGTTTTCTGAACAACCGGTGGCGTGGGTTCTGTTTCTGGGCTGGCGGCAGATCCGCCGATGCGGCTGAAATGCGCAATGTTTCTCTGGCATTTCTTGCAAAGATCATTCTGATCGCAGGTTTTATAATACTTGTCTACCAGTTGCGGCACCCCATTTCGCTTACCGTAAAATTGAAGGTGTCGGTATTTTTTGTGTATGCAGTTTTTATGCCTCTTCTGGCGATCAGTTCGCTGACCATGCAATATGTCGCTCACAGTGAGGCAGAAATTCTCAACGACCTGAAAAGTCAGCTGCAGCATGCAATTGAAAAAGTAGATGCGGACTATCAGTGGTTTTTGCGACAGATTGCAGACAAAACAACGGCGTATCTTTCTTCGACCATAATGAAAAGGCCAGAAATGCTGGAAGACCATGCTGCGCTTGTACGCTTCAATGACGACTTGCGCCAGAAAGTCTGGCATGATGAAATTCTTCTGATAGATCTCAGTTCCAGAGATTACCTGCAGAACATAAGCCAGAAGGTTTCGCGCAGTCGCGGCGTGATGAAGAGCGCCTGTGTTGAAGCACTGAAGATCATTACCGGCAAGCATATCAGCGGTGCACGCGAAAAATTTTCGCCGCTGGCTTTTCACCTGGCACAGGACCTGCACATCAAGCAGAACAAGATTACCTATCTCGGGGTTGGCGATTTTGAAGTGGGCGCTTATTATCGCCTGATGCTGCCTGACGGAAGAAAAATGGAAGAATCGATGATTGGGGTTCTTATCTGGGAGTTTGGCAGGCTGCATCACAGGTATGCCCGGGAGAAGATCGCTGCTCTGGATAAGGGCGCTGATGTCAGTTTTGCCGTTCTTGCTCGCAGCGACGGAAGGTTTGTTCTGGCGCCGCCGGGGGCCGATGAAAACCTTCTCAGGCTCATGAAGGTTTCGATTAATCGTCAGACGGTTCAGGCTGGTCAGGTCAGGCTGAACAATCGCAATTTTGTCGTTGTGGCAATGCCCGGAAAGAATCTCAACCGCCTGATTCTTGCTGCAATGATTCCTGCCGAAACCGTCAAGGCGCATGCAGAAATAATAATGTTTAAAGCATCTCTGTTTGCGACACTACTTCTGATTATTGCGGTTGCCGGGGTTTTTCTGCTGCAGAAGTGGATATTCAGACCACTTTCGGCAATACGTGAGGGCATCGAGGCGATCGGCAGGCGTGATTTTAACGCCAGATTGCCACAGATAAGCAACAACGAACTGGGCCGTCTGGTTGCCGCATTCAATCACTCCCTTGAAAACCTTCAGGAACTGGCGGTTGCGGGAGTTGTTCAGGAAAGCCTCGTATCAGAGCCATTTCTTTCGTGCGACCGAATCGAGGCGGCAGCGTTTTCGCGTACTATGACAGAGCTTGGTGGCGATTTTTTCTATTTCTCAAAGACCGAAGGCAAAAAGGTTCTGGCCTTTATCGGTGACGCTACCGGGCATGGCATTCCGGCAGCACTGAGCATGGCAATGGCGCGGGCGGTCATGCTGTTTGAAGAAGGTCAGGGGGCAGTTACGGGGCCGGGGCTTATGGAAAGATTCAATTCAGTTTTCTGCAGCCTGCGAACCCAGGGCAGCAAAGATTTTATGACCGCTCTCTGTGCGGTTGTCGATGCAGAAACCGGCGAAGCGGAGCTTATAAATGCCGGGCATCCTTTTCCGATGCTTTTGCGTGCTGGTGCCGACCGGGCTGAGTTGCTCAGTGAAATCTGCGGACTTCCACCAGGTTTTGACCGCCGTAGGGTTTTTAAACCGGTTAAAATAAGGCTTTTTCCGGGCGACAGACTGATTCTTTTCACTGACGGCTTTGTGGAAAGTGTCAGCCGTGACGGCCGGCAGATCGGTTTTCAGGACCTGGCAAAGCTGGTCGCAGAAAGCGCCCGTGGTAGTTTAAGGGCTCATATCGAGCAGGTTTTCGTCACTATTGAAAAAAGGGTCGAAAAGGCCCAGGATGATTGCACCATGTTGATGTTGAGGTATATGTGAAGAGGCAGAAGACAGTTTCAGGCGATTCAGGTCTGCTTGCCAGCGTTTATCTGGTGCTGGCCCTGATAATTGTTCCGGCTTTTGGTCTATATGAAGGGCTCAGTTACCTTGAGAGCAACCGCAGAAGTGTTGCCCTCAGCATTGCCGGGCAGGAGCTGGTAAAAATCCGTAACGATCTTTTGCTCAACGCAAGTGAAGATAAGTTTATCAGCAACGCTTATACGGCCTTCTGTACTAATTCTTCAACCACTCAGGATCTGACTGCAAGGGTTGCCGAATTTCATGAAAAAATTAGCAGCCGCGCACAGTATGCGGTTTTTAATGATCAGGGCATGCTTTGTGCTGATAATTTCAGCCGGCAAAGTGATGACTACCCGATTTTACAGAGATCGGGGCCGGATCTGGTGAAAGTTCTGACCGGCTATGAGTCACCAGCGAGAGATCAGGCAGTCGACAGGTTACGCGCTTTGATTGGTCCAAACTTTTATGCCTCTGGTTTTGGCCACAATGCTCAGGCTGTTTCTGGAATTTTTTATTATACAAACTTTGCCGCCGACAAATTCAGGGTCTGGATGGGGCGCATCGAAGGTCGCATTCTTCTGGTCCGAATCCCGACGACTGAACTCAAGGGCAAACAGGGGCTGAAGTCTTTGCTGGAAGGAGTTGATCGCAGCCGCCTGAGCTTTGCGATGATCCGCAGCGGCCGGCTGAATGGCTCTGAGATCCCGATAAGACAGGTGAGACTGGCATCAGCCGGATTCTCTGCCTCTCCCGGCAAGGAATTTCTGGAACTGGATAATTCGCTGTTCACCTTTGTCAGAACCCGGGCCAACACAACTATGCTGATCAGATATCGCCTGCCCGGCTCCGCGTTCAATCCAGGCAGGCTTGCTCTTATTGTCGTAATGCTTTGCGGGTTTCTGGCAGCGATTCTTTTGCGGCGCTGGGGAGCAGATTTCAGGGTCGATAATCTGTCGATGCTGACGCAGATTGGATTGCTGCTGCTTATTTCTGCCGGCATTCCGATGCTGATTCTTGCCGGCGTCGCCGTTGACTACCTGCTGAACAAGAAATCGGCTCTTACCAGAGAGAAAAATCAGCAAATGCATGAATTCGTCAGAGAAATCGATCAGAGTCTGCAGGGCGAGTTTGCCCGCTATACCCGCCTGGTCAACCAGATTGTTTGCGACAGGTCAGATCAGTCGTTCAGCTCTTCTTACGTGCAAAAAATCCTGCAGAAGATTCACGCCCGGTTTAAAAACGTTTACACCGGTTTTCATCTTGTCAACGCTGATTATGACTCTGCCGGAGCAGGCAAAACCGGGGATGCCTTTAAAATTGTTTCGACTGGCCGCGAAGGGGAGCTTTACGAGAGCAACAACCCCGAGAGCGACAATGTTCTGGTTCTGGCTCAGCATCATCTTGCGGGGCTGAATTCGCTGCCGGCGCCCGAAACTTCTGCAGACCGGTTATTTATGATCGAAACCTTTTTTCAGAAGCCGATTTATATGGTTCTGCACGATCTGGCACAGGTCGAGGGGTCTATTGAACCGGCAGGCTGGGGGAGCATGAACTTTCTTTTGTTTGTCGAATCCTTTCGCATTTTTCAACCGCAACTGTTTGATATTTTTGCTCTCATCGCTCTCGATATGAATGCTTTTCAGGACAAATACTTTGAAACGGCCATGAGCGCCATTACGCGTAACCCTCATGGATTCAAGGTATTTGTGGCGCGTGATCGTCGACTTTACGGTGAATCTGTCTGGGACTTGCTTTTAAGACCGGACCTGCATGCGCTGTTTTTGCGTGTAACTGAGTACCCTTTGCCGGAGCCTGAAATAATTACATTTCAGGGGCAGAGTCAGTTGTTTGTCGGCCTTCAGGGCAACCGTGCCGAAAAGGTGCGTTTCTGTGTTCTTTATCCGCTCGCCGAAATTGAAAAACTGATACGGCAGGAAGCGCTCGACATGCTTTATCTGGCTTTTCTGGCGGCTGCGCTGATTGTGCTGATGATTACCATTCTCTATTTCAATCTGCTGCAGCCGGTCGACAGGCTGCATCAGGCCGCTCTGGCCCTGGAAAACCGCGATGCCTCGTTTCGCCTTCCACAGGATGGCAGCGATGAGTTTGCTGAAATGGCGGCGATTTTTAACGCCAGCATGACCGAATTCGAGGAGCTTCGCATTGCCAGTATCGTTCAGACAAGGCTGTTGCCGGCAAAGCCTCTGGCTGTAGAGGGTTACAGCATTTACGGTCACAGCCTGCCGATGATCGAGCTGGGTGGCGATTACTACGACTATTTCAACGTCGATAATCAGCATTTTGCTCTGCTGCTGGGCGATGTGGCCGGCCATGGCGTCGGAGCTTCACTGATCATGGCCATGGCCAAGGCCGGGGTTATCTGCGGCCGGGCGCTGCATAAAGATCCGGCCGCTCTGATGCTGCGGCTGCACCAGATTGTCTGGGGCATCAAAACCAGAGTGCAGCGCAAAGTAATGACATTTCAGTATCTGCTTCTCAATCGCGAGTCAGGGCAGGCGGTTTACGCCAATGCCGGCGGTTGTTCACCGGTAATTTTCGACCCGGTTACCAGGCAGACAAATGAAATCAGCCATTCCGGTGCGGTTCTTGGCGGTTTCAAAAAGAATGTTTACAGCAATCTGCCGTTGCAGATCGAACCCGGTCAGGCCATGATTTTTTATACCGACGGCATTGTTGAGGCGAGAAATGACAAGGGGCAGGAACTGGGGTATGATGGCCTTTTCAATCTGCTGGCAGACTGTTACCATATCGATGCCGCTGAATATTATGAAAAAATAATGCGCACCTGGCGGAACTGGCTTGGAACAGCCAGGCCGGGTGACGATCTGACCATGATTGTTCTGGTGCGCAGACAAGGGGATGCAGGAAATGACTGAATTCGACGCCGATGAAAAATTCGATATCCGCAAACTGCCACGGCTTGAAATAATCAAGCCGATCGACAGCATGTTGCGCTGGTTTGTTTTTCTGATTTTCGGGTTTGTTCCGGTCGCATTTGTTGCAAGAGCCCTTACTGAGGGGAAAATGCAGACGCTGCAGGCGCTGATCGGGCTGCTGGTTTATTTTGCGCTGTTCGGGGCGATGTATTACGGTATCAAGCGCTATTACGTGCTCGACCGAACCCGCAACGCCCTGTTCAGAACCACCCGCATCTTCGGATCACTGCATGAAAAATATGTCTGTGCCCTTGGCGATATTGCCTGCGTAGCCATCGATTCGCGTGAGCGCACAACCAAAAACGGCGGTTCGACAGGGCAGTTCTGGTATGAGACCTGCCTGATCCTTAAAAATCAACGGGTGATCAGGCTGCATCGGACATTTGAAGATTCATACGATGAAATTCAGGATGCCGAGCAATACGCTGAATATCTCGGGATCAGCTGCTTCAACCCCAAGCCCGGCCTTGAGATGAAAGTCGTCAAAATGTCTGACGGCAAAACCGGCGTGGAGTTCTGCCGATAGAATGCGCAGACCTGTTGTCAAAAACATTTCTGCCCTTATTGATGCGGCTCTGCCGCAGTCGGCTGCCGTAGTCCGCAGGTCTCTTTTTACCGCCTACGAAGAGGTTCTCGCTGCGATCGACCCTTTTCTGATTACCAGAAAACAGCTGCAGATAAATGGCAGCGCATTGTGCACGGCAGGTCATACTTTTGCCCTCGACAGTTACAGACGAATCAGCGTGATCGGCGCCGGCAAGGCCGGTGCCGGCATGGCGGCGGCCATCGAAGAGCTTCTGGGCGAACGTCTTTATGACGGCTGTATAAATGTTTCAGACCGATGTGATTATGATTTGAAAAAGCTCGAGACAAGGTTGGCGGGTCACCCTCTGCCAGACGCTGCCGGGGTTGCCGGAGCGCACCGGATTCTTGAAATTGCCGCTGCGGCAGAGCGTGATGATCTGCTGATCTGTCTGATTTCCGGGGGCGGATCAAGCCTCCTGCCATTGCCTTCAGCCCCTTTGACTCTGTCTGACAAACAGCTGACCACCAGTCTGCTCTTGCGCAGCGGCGCTTCCATCTCTGAAATGAATACGGTGCGCAAGCATATTTCGGCGATCAAGGGCGGGCAGCTGGCCCGAAAGGCCTGGCCCGCAACACTCCTGAATCTTGTGCTTTCAGATGTGCTGCATGACCCGCTTGATTTTATCGCTTCCGGGCCGACGGTTGCAGATTCAACGACTTTTTCAGACGCACTTGCGGTGGTCGAAAAATATGATCTTTCAGACAAGGTTCCCCCAGTGGTTATCGACCGTCTTCTGCAGGGCACTGCCGGCAGGATTGCAGATACGCCAAAGCCAGGTGACAGCTGTTTTGACCGGGTATTCAATCAGGTTATTGCCAGTAATTTGCTGGCAAAGCGTCTGCTGGCAGAGAAGCTTCGGCAGCTGGGTTTTGCTGTAGACCTTCTCGCTGCACCCGTTGCCGGCCCGGTCGATGTGGCCGGAGTTTTTTTTGTCGAAGCTTTGCGGGGGCTGGCTGCGAGACGGTCTGAAGGCCGGCGGGTGGCGCTAGTTGCCGGCGGTGAATTGACGCTCGAGATACAGGGGGCAGGACGGGGCGGCCGCAATCAGCATCTTGCTCTGACGTTGCTCGAAGCGTTGCGCGCTTATAAAGGCGCGATTTTTGCGGCTTTAAGCACTGACGGCATCGATGGCCCGACCGATGCATCGGGCGCTTTTGTCGACGCTTCAGTTATCGAGAATGCCGACCGACTGGGTCTTGGCCCGGGTGATTTTCTGCAGCGCTGCGATTCTTATGAATTTTTCAGGCAGACGGGCGGACTGGTATGCACCGGCTACACCGGGGGCAACCTGAATGACCTGTTTGTGCTTATGCTTACCTGAGGCGGTAATGGCCGGTGAGAGGAAACATCATCAGGCAGTCTTCTTCGCGGGTGCCCTGGCCGATGTTGTGAATCACCAGAGGCGTGCCGGCCGGGCTTTTTTTATCGCTTACGAGCATGATGTGCGGCAGGTTGCCCGGCAAGGTACAGGTAACGATATCTCCGGGCGCAAAAGCGCCTGTGTCTGAGGCAATTTTCAGTTGCTGAGCATGACGGCTGAAGTATTTCTGCAGATTCGGAACCCGCCTGTGATCAATGTTGCGATCTGGTTTCTTCAAACCCCATTTTTTCGGATAAAGGTTAAAGTGCCGGCGCATGTCGCTGTGCACCAGGTGCTGCAGGTCGAGCGCAAGCGCCTGTCGCATGGCTCTGATAATGACATCGGTGCAGACGCCGCGCTTTGGCGCAACGTCGCCGCCCGGATAGGCAAGCCTGACATAGGCCGGGTCATATACAGTGGTAACGCCAATCTGCCCGCGGGCGGCCGCTATGAGAGCACTGGTGCTGGCCGGTGGCAGAGCGTCGACGGGGGCCGACTGCAGAAAGACAATGACAAGGGCCATTAATGCAAGTTCAGTGATTTGTCTGAAATGGTTCAAAATTTTATCCCGATTCGTTGCAGTTTTTACTTCAATCGCGGGTTTTACTTTCTTTTACCGCCCGGCTCGCCTCAACCAGGGCTGAGAATAGACGGTTTCGGTGCTCAGGATCCGCGTCTTTGTGGCTTTCTGGATGCCACTGTACAAACAGGCCAAAGTTGCCGTCGCGTCTTTCTATGGCCTCAACGATGCCATCGCGGCTTCTGCCTACAACGACAAAGGGTTCGGCAATTCTTTCTAGTGCCTGATGGTGCCGGGAAATGACGGAAACGGTCGAGCGGCCAAGAATGGCAGCCAATCTGCTGCCCCGCGCCAGACCTACCTGATGGAAGTTGGTATACATCTCGCCGTTGCGGTGTCTTACGGTTTTTCCGACCATGGATGGAATATCCTGAAGCATGCTGCCGCCATAAACGGTATTGCTGAACTGCATGCCGAGGCAGATGCCGAACACCGGCTTGCCTGAATCGATGAAGGCTTTGATGAAGCGTTTCTCGAATTCAAAACGCAGTGATTCCATTGGCTGGGTGGTCGGGTGTGGCAGCTGACCGTAAAATTCGGGCGGAATATCGGGGCCGCCGGAGAAAACTGCCGCATCGAGCATTTTCACGTAACTTTCGATGATTTCATCGCTGGTGGTTGGCGGCAGAATTACTGCAAGCCCGCCGTTTTCGTTTATCGCCGCCACGTAGTCATAGTTCAGCTGAATGGAATTGCTGGCGAATGAAGGAGTGATGCCGATCAGCGGGCGAGCTTCGGCAAATGCCGAACTGCAGAGGCAAAGATGCAGAAAGAACAGGCAGGCAATCGCGAAACGTTTCATGGCGTATTCCCCTAATTGCGAAATCTGTAAGTATTCTAATACAGATGCCCGACAAAATGCCATAGCGGATGAGATCCGGATGCAGCATTCGGTTTGCTCTTGCAGGGTTAAGTGTGATAAAATCTTCGACAGATAGAGTTAAAAGTTACAGACAAAATATTGTCGGGTCTTAAATTCAAGGGTTCTCAGAGAAAGGGTGCCCGATGAGGAAGTTATGGCTGGTTCTGGCAGTCATTCTGTCGGTAGTTTTGTGCACCATTTCGACTGGCATGGCTGCAGAGTCACCTCTGCCCTTCAGGGTCGGGGTTCTTTACTGGTCGATGAATATTCCTGGTCAGGTGGCGATGCGCAAGGGACTTGAAGGGCGGGCAGTCATGATTAATAATCAGGCAGCCGCCTCCGGGACCCGCCGCATCGATCTTATCTGCCGGGTTGCGGGCGATGGCGAAGAGGGTATTTTCAGGCAGATCGAACAGATGAACGAGCTTCTCGCCATGAATGTCGACCTGATAATCGTTCAACCAACCGACAATGCGGCGTTGTCTGATTGCCTGCTCCGGGCCAATCAGCAGAATATACCGGTTGTGGCCTACGATCAGTATATTCATCCGGGCCGGCTTGCCGCCTTTCGGACTTCAGACAATTTTCAGGCTGGCTGGCTGAACGGCGAATATATTGCGGCAAAATTTGAAAATGGTCGAAAACTTCGTCTGATTCTGGTTGACTACCCGCATGTATCTTCGACGGTCGAGCGTTTGAATGGTTTTCTGGCGGCCCTGTCAGAGGCAAAGATCGATCATGAGATTCTTCAGACTTATCAGGCGGTCGAACCTGTTTCTGGCAGACAGGTAGCCGGCAGAATCCTCCAGGATTTTCCTGAAAAAAATTCGGTCGACGTGGTTTTTACGGTCAACGACGGTGGCGGCCTGGCCATTGCCGAAGAAATTTTTCGGGCCGGCCGGACAGAAATCATGCACGCCACCATCGATGGTGACCCGATGTCAGTGGAGAATATAAGCAATGGCCGCGTAACCGTGATTGATTCGGCGCAATTTTGTGGTCCCCTGGGTGAGGAGGCCATGCAGGCCGGTTACGATATTCTCATCGGCAAAAAGGTGCCATACCATGCTCTGGTTCCGGTTTTTCCGGTAACTGGCGAGACCCTTGCACAATATCCTGGCTGGTGTGGTCCGATTCCTGAGAAGCTTGAAAAAAGCTGGAAATCCCTTGGCGCAGAATGGTCGGGTAGTCTGAAAATTATCAAAAATGAATTGAGGCTGGAATGAAATGACAGCATCTCATTCGGCTCCTGATGCCGTTGCGACCGGCGCAGGCAGGCAGAGGTTAAAGTCTGAAGATCAGAAACTCGCTCTGCTGATGGGTCTTGTGATTCTTATTTTGATGATTGTGGTTCTGGCTGCTTCCAGCAGCCTTTTCAGCAGATTGCAGAATGAGTATAACCGGCGTCTTTCGATCGCCATTGCTGAAACCATAAGTGAATCGATTACCCGTGTGAGTTTTGCCGGCAAATTTCATACAAGAAAACTGGTTGGCGAGCTGGCGGTCGGGGTAAAAGAACTGTCTTACATTTCGGTTGAAACCATACAGAACCGTGTCTTTGCGCACAGCGAAACGAAACTCAACGATGCCGAACTTTCTGAGCGTGAGCAGAATGAAAACAGGCGCTGTCTGGCCGAAAAAGCGCCGTTCGTGACCGAAAAACTGGTTGCTGATAGAACTGTCAACGAGGTTATCATACCTTATTCCGGTGGCATCGATGACGAGGTAATGGGAACGGTCAGAATCGGCATTGATTTTACCGATCTTCGCAGGGTTCAGGCAGACAACTTTTCAAAACTTTTGTTTCTTATTGCCGGCCTGACGGTTCTGGCAATCTGGATTGCCTACAGGTTCAGCCGGCATTTCGGGCGCACCATGCGCACGCTTGCCGTGCAGCTGCAGGCGATTCTCGACCATGCTCCGATGGGTCTGGTGATAAGCAGGTCAGACGGCAGTATCGTTCTTTTGAGCAGAGAGACGGAGAGCTTTTTCCCCGGCGCGGATTCGGCGGCAAAAGTCGATGAGCTGCATGGTTCTCTCGGCGACAAAAAGTGTCGGGCCCGTATCGATGAACTTGAGCAGCTTGCGTTTGCCGGTGAGCCGCTGGTCGAAAAGGATATGATTCTGTGTGATGCGGCCGGCAGCCACAAGATGTGGCAGGTCAGCAAGTTTCCCATCGAGAAAAATGAGCGGGGCGAGAATACGCTTATCTGCTCGTTTTTTCGTGATGCCACCGGGAAATTCGTTGCCGAGCAGGAGAGGGAAAAATTGCGCGAGCAGCTGCTGCATTCTCAGAAAATGGATGCGATAGGGCAGCTGGCTGGTGGTGTGGCGCACGATTTTAACAACCTGCTATCTGGAATCATGGGCGCGGCCGAGCTGCTCAAGGATTTCGAACCGGGCTCACCGCAACATGCCAGGTTTGTCGATATCATTCTTGGATCGGCCGCCAAGGCAGCAGATCTGACACGAAAGCTGCTCACCTTCGCCCACAAGCGTGAGGCCGAAAGAAAGCCGGTCGATATGCTGCGTGTGGTCAGCGAGTCTTTTGAGATTTTCAAGCGAACTCTCGATCGTAAGATTGTTCTGTGTTTGCAGAATTTTGCGCGGCAGAGCGTAGTGCCCGGCGACGAAACGCTATTGCAGAATCTGATCATGAACCTTGGAATCAATGCCAGTCATGCCATGCCAGATGGTGGAACGCTGAGTCTGGTGATGAAAAATGTTTCGATAACATCAGAGAACTGCCGGGTTGGTGCATTCGAGCTCGTGCCCGGGAATTATCTTGAGCTGGAGCTTACTGACACAGGTATCGGGATGGACCCGGAAATACAGAAACGTATATTTGAGCCTTTTTTTACGACCAAGGAGCCTGGCAGGGGTACGGGTCTTGGTCTGGCGATGGTTTATGGTTCGATCAAGGCACATGACGGTTCGATAACCGTAGAAAGTGAGCCCGGCAGGGGCACCACATTCAGAATACTGCTGCCGGCGACCCATGAAGCGGAGGTAACAGATGCTGCCGACGAAGAAGTTATCAGTGGCAGTGGCCGGGTTCTGATTGTCGACGATGAAGAAATTCTCAGAGCGATCGGCAGGGCGATGCTCGAGTCGATGGGGTATGATGTTCTGCTGGCCGTAAATGGTCGAGAAGCGGTTGACTTATTCAAAAAAATGCCGGAAGAAATCGATCTGGTAATTCTCGACATGATCATGCCAGTCATGGGCGGTAAGGAGACCCTGGCCGAGCTGAAGAAAATCAGGTCTGATTGCCGCATTCTTGTGGCTTCGGGGTTTGCCAGAGAGAGCGAGCTCAGTGAAATGGAAAAGCTCGGAATCAACGGTTCAATCAGAAAACCTTTCAGGCTGGCTGAGCTGAGCCGGGCGATCGCCGGAGTAATGGGGCAGGGCGTCAGTCAGAGTCGATAGACAGAGTCTGGTTGCCAGAGCCTATTTGACAGAATTGCCACTTCTGGCTGTCCGGTTAAAGATGATGGCGGCGACAATAAGCTGCAAAAGCGGAAAAGCCAGAGACAGCCACTGGGCGTTGATCGACCCGACCAGAAAAAACACGCTCACTGCCCCGGGCAGTGCCAGCCAGTTGGTATATTTCATGGCTTTCTGGGCCGCCGGTAGCAGGCTGGTGTTTTTTTGCGCACGCATCTGGAGAAACAGAAAATAGAGGTATGGTGCGTTAAACAGAGCCCAGAGAATGATTATCTGCGTTTGCCAGTCGCCGGCGACCCCGTCAACTACGGCCATTGAAGCACCACCGATTGCCATGAGCATGAAGAAAACCAGATTTATCGGTATCAGTCCGGACATTTTTTCTAACTGCATCGGGTTTTAATAAAGGTATCTTTTGAGCCAGGCCAGAACTGCATCGGTTTTGACTGCGCAGGCATCTTGATCATAGATGCCGATACTGTCATGAACTTTTCTGATGATTGCTTCGAGTGCTTCTTCTTCTTCAAGTTCGCAGGTGGTTTTTTCACCGCTCATTGTGTCGCCATCTACCCTTTGCCAGCGGTTTTCAATGTAAAAAAGTTCAGAATTTGACTCGCGGTTGCCCTCGAGAGTCATTCTGCCCTTCTTTTTTACCAGTTCGAGAATTTTCTGTCGCTCATCGGCTTCTTTGTGCCCATGCAGATCAATGACCTTGCCCGGGTTGAGAATCAGGTTCGGGTCGAAGGCCTGCTTGACTTTTCGCATCAGGTCGAGCTGAATGTCGCCGGCGATTTCTTCGAGAAACTGGCGTTTGGCATAGCCGATACCGTGTTCGCCAGAAACCTGGCCGCCAAGCTCACCTGCTTTGCGATACAGCCGCTCAAAGCACTTCTGCAGGCGGTTTATGAATTCTTCGCGGTCGAGCTGGTCGCGCAGCATGTACACGTGCAGATTGCCGTCGCCGGCGTGCCCGAAGCTTCTGATGCGCAGATTTTCTTCGGCTTCGACGGTTTTGGTGAATCTGACGAATTCTGCAACGCGGTTGCGGGGCACGACGACGTCACATTCATCCATTTCGGTGGTCGAGGCTTTGATCGCTTCGAGAAAGGCGCCGCGGGCCGACCAGATCATTTCCTGGCGCTCCTGGGTGTCGGAGATGAGAATGTCGAGGGCACCCTGTTCGAGGCAGATGTGTGCGACCTTTTCGTAGGCTTTTTCGATTTCTTCACGGGTCTGGCCGTCGAAAGTCAGCAGTAGATAGGCATCGGCAGAGGAATCGGGGAATTTTTTGCCGAGAAAATCTTCTGAGTTTTCAATTACGGCCCGTTCCATGTATTCGATGGCGGTTGGGGCTGATTTAGACTGAATGATCAGGGGCACGGTGCCGATTGCCTGTTCGAGACTGGGAAAAGGTATCAGCAGACTGATTGCCTTGACCGGCCGCGGTAAAAGTCGCAGAATGGCTTTCGTGACAATGCCGAGTGTGCCTTCTGCTCCGATGATCAGATCTTTAAGACTGTAGCCCGAACTGTTTTTGACGGTTTTGCCGCCGAACCAGACAATTTCGCCGCTGGGCAGAACCACTTCGAGAGCTCTTACGTAATCGCGGGTGACACCGTATTTGACTGCCCGCATGCCACCGGCGTTGGTGCTGATGTTGCCGCCGATCGAAGCGCTTTTTTCGCCAGGGTCAGGCGGGTAAAAAAGGTCATGCTGCTCGACGAAGGCGGCGATTTCCATGAGCAGAACGCCGGGTTCGACTGTCAGAGTCAGGTTTTCATGATCAAGTTCAAGAATTTTGTTCATTCTGGCGGTGCTGATCATTATGCCGCCGTGCATAGCGACAGAGCCCCCAACCAGGCCGGTGCCCTGACCGCGCGGGGTGACCGGAATCAGCTTTTCGCCGGCATATTTTAGAATCGCCGAAACCTGTTCGGTGTTGGCGGGATAGACAAGCACTTCGGGAAACTTATGCAGATCACCGAGTTCATCGTGGCTGAAGTCTGCGTGAATTTCGCCACCGGCGACAATATTTTCCTGTCCACAGACTGAAGCCAGAAAATTCAGATCTTTTCTGCTGATTTTTTTGTAGCTCATACCAGTGCACCGCCTTTTCTGATTTTCTCGAGCAGCGAGGGCACGACCTGATACAGGTCGCCGACAATGGCATAATGTGCCAGACTGAAAATTGCGGCGCCAGGGTCATTGTTGATGGCAATGATATGATCGGCTCCCTGCATGCCGGCCGCAAACTGCACCGATCCCGAAACGCCACAGGTAATTATCAGGGCGGGTTTTACGGTTCTGCCACTGAGGCCGATCTGCAGGCGCGGGTCGAACCAGCCCTGCTCGATCAGCGGGCGGGTGCCTGCGGTCATGGCGCCGAGGGCGTCTGAGAGTTCGTAGATCATTTTGAGGTCGGCTTCTTTTTTTATACCTTTGCCGGCTACAACGATAACTTCGGCATCTTCGACCGATCTGACCTTTTCTTTCGGCCTGATTTCGAGCACTTCAATCGCTGATTTGAGGTCGGCCGCATTGATCCGGCAGAATTCAACCGTGCCCCAGGGTGCGGTTTTTTCGGGGGCATTGAAGATCTTGTATCTTACGGTCGCGAACTGCGGTCGATGGTTCGGGGTCTGTATATGCGCCATGATATTGCCGCCATAGGCCGGCCTGATCTGGTCGATATCGGTACTGGCATTGATGTCGAGAATGGTGCAGTCGGCGGTCAGGCCGGTTTTAAAGCGCGCTGCGACTCTCGGGGCGAGAGAGCGCCCAATCGAGGTGCCTCCGACAAGCACGCCGGAAGGCTTGACGCGGTTGATAAAGTCAGCAAAAACAGCAGTGAATGGCTCGATCCGGAAATGTCGCAGCTCAGGTCGCTCATAGACAAAAACCTTGTCGACACCGTATGCGAGAATCTGCTCAGGGAGATCGGCGCTTTTTTCGCAGGCGAGCAGGCAGAATACCTGTTGCCCGGTTTTGGCGGCCATTTCGCGCGCTTTGCCGATCAGTTCAAGGCTGACCGGGTGAATGCAGCCGTCCTGCTGCTCGACATACACTGCGAGCCCCTGCCATTCCTGTTTGTTGATGCGTGGTGCCGGAGCGGCTTCGGCGAGATAAAAGACATCGGGTTTCCTTTTGAGGCAGATGCGGCACATGCGGCAGCCGGCATTGATTGCCAGGCCGCTCTGAGCATCTTTTTCTATGGCATTGAAAGGGCACAGGGCAATCAGTTCGTCGAGGTTCTGGTCATTGAGGTTTCTGGTTCTGATATTGCTCATAGAAATTTTAACTCACTAAGTTTGCTGTAAATCTTGTCGGCAAGCACTTCGGGTGCATCTTTCCAGATTTCGTGGGTTGTCGGACTGGCCGGCGGAAAAATCCTGATAACCTGGGTTGGTGAGCCTTTGAGGCCGTAATTTTCGGGTTGAGAATCGGGCATGTCGGCAAGGGTGAGCCTTCTGACCGGTCGGTCTTTGCTGGCCAGGCGGCGTTTGAACGACGGCAGGCGCGGCTGAAAAATGCCCTTTTCGACGGTCATCAGAAACGGAAAATTGATTCTGACGACTTCAATGGTTTCGGGCATGTCCATTTCGAGCACCATACCCTTTTCGTCGGACGAGACAATGTTTCTGACGTAGGCAACGTGCGGTATATTCAAGAATTCGGCGATTTCGGGGCCAACCTGGCCGGTATCGCCGTCGGTGGTCTGGCGGCCACAGATGATCAGGTCTGGCAGACCGGTGCTGAGAATTCCCTGAGAGAGGGCATAGGCGGTTGCAAGCACATCGGCGCCGGCAAAATTGCGGTCACTGAGCAGAATGCCTTCATCGACGCCGAGCATATAGGTTTCGCGAATGGCGGCTTCGGTCTGTGGCGGGCCCATGCTTATCGAACAGACCTGGGCGTTGTGTTTTTCCTTGAGTTTGACCGCCGTTTCGATGGCGAACAGGTCGAAGGGGTTGATTTTACTGTCGACGCCGCCGCGCTTAAGGGTCATGGTTTCGGGGTCGATATCGACCCGCGTTGAGTCTGGAACCTGTTTTATGCAGACAAGAATTTTCATGCCGATTGCCCTCGATCACCGTTAACATTTATGAACAGTGAATTGTAGCAGGAAGCATAAAGAGTTCGCAATCTGCCGTTGAATTCTGCCTGGATTTATTTTATGGGTTTTATGATTTGGGCCACGGATAAACACGGATTAACACTGATAAACACCGATTCTATCTGAAAAGCTGCTTTAACAGTTCTGTTATCCGGCTTTGTCAGTTAGACGGGCTGGTAGTAGACGGCGCGCAGGTGGCGGTGCGGGGCGAATCTTGTGGTTATGCCGGTAATAGATTCGGTTGAGCCGATGATCAGGGCGCCGTCTGGCGCAAGAACCTGCGCCATTCTGTCGAAAAGTGAGATTTTATCTTTTTCGGAAAAATAAATCGCGACGTTGCGGCAGAAGATTATATCGAAGCGGTAAGGAAAGATCAGGGGTTCGAGAAGATTTATCGGGCGAAAGGTGGCGAGAGCTCTGACCTCGTCGCGCACTTTGTATTGCTCGCCCTGCGACGTGAACCACTTCTGCAGATAAGCAGGGTTCAGACCCCTTTCCATTTCCAGGCGGGTAAAAACTCCGTAGCTGGCCCTTTTCAGTGCCTGATCAGAAATGTCGGTGCCGAGTATCTGTGGCTGGTATTGCGGTGAATCGCCGATCAGCTCTCTGATGACGATGCCGATGCTGTAGACTTCCTGACCGGTTGAGCAGGCCGCGCTCCAGATGCGCAGTGGAACCGGCTGCCCAGGCCTGGCGGTGCGGTTGCGGCGGTCGATCAGCTCGGGCAGCAGTTTGTGCTGCAGCAGGTCGAAGGGCGAAGAATCGCGAAAAAATGAGGTCTCGTTGGTGGTCATGGCATCGATGACTTTGCGGGTCAGCTGTTTGGTGGTATCGGCTTTGACCTTGTAGAGCAGTTCACTGAAAGACTCGGAGGCTGTTTCCCTGAGCAGGGGCCCGAGGCGGCTTTCGAGCAGATAGCCTTTGCCTGCGTCGAGAACGATGCCGCAGGCCTGATAGACGAGTTGCGCCCAGACTTTTATTTCGTCCGGGGTAATTGAGATCATTAAATTACACCCCGTGTTATTGCTGTGATTTTTGCTGCGATCGATTCGAGGGGAAGAACGGCATCGGCGAGGCCGGCTTCGACGATGGCGCGCGGCATGCCGAAGACGACGCATGAGGCTTCGTCCTGGGCGATGGTGTAGCACCCGTGCCGTTTGAGAAGTTTGACGCCGGTCAGACCGTCGTTGCCCATGCCGGTCAGAATCACCGCAACCGCCTGCCCGGCGAAGTTATGGGCGGCCGATCTGAACAGGTAATCGACTGCGGGTCGGCAGTTGTTTTCGGGCGGGTCGTCGGTGATTTCAATGACAATCTGGTTGTCGGCATTTTTAAGGCGCATGTGCCTGCCGCCCGGGGCGATGTAGACATTGTCGGGTTGGGCGGTTTCGCCGTCAGATGCCTCTTTAACGCCCAGTTTGCAGCGCTGATGCAGGCTTTCGGCAAGTGGCTGGGTGAAGAGCGGCGGCATATGCTGCACGATGAAGACCGGAATGCCGATGCCGGCCGGGATTTGTGGCAGCACCTGACCGAGGGCGTTTGGGCCACCGGTCGATACGCCGATAAGCACCATTTTTGGCCGGCCCGGCTGGCCGATCTGGCGCATACGCTCGGTAATTCTCGCCAGTTCGTCATTGCCTGACGTCGAGGTCGGTTTTGCTGTCTGACCCGCAGGTTGCGTGCCAGTGCTGCCTGGCGATTTTGCGGGCTGAGTAGGTCGGGTCAGCAGTGAACGGATCTCAAAGCGGCGCTTGAAGGCTCTTACTATCGGCGACAGGCTGCTGGTAAGTGCCTGCAGGCTTTCTTCTAACGAAGCACCTTCGGGCTTGGTGACAAAATCGAAGGCGCCTTTTTCGAGCGCCGAAATGGTCAGTTTGCCGCCGCGCCTGGTCAGGGCGCTGACGACGATGACGCCGCATTCGAGACCTTGCCGTCTGATTTCATCGAGTACCTGCAGGCCATCCATGCCGGGCATCTCGATGTCGAGAGTGATCAGATCGGGTTTCAGCTCTTTAATTCTGGCAAGGGCGGCGAAGCCGCCCGATGCCGACCCGACGACTTCAACTTCTCCGCAGGCCGAGACCGCCTCAGAGAGAAGCTTGCGGAAAAGCACCGTGTCGTCGACGACGAGGACCTTGAGGGGCATTGTTATTCACCGCCGGCTTTCTGGCGGTCTTCTTTGCCCGGGGCATCATCGAGAATCAGATCGAGGTTGAGAAGCCCGATCAGCAGTTTGCCCGAATGAAAAACGCCGTGCAGCATGCCGGCCTGGGCCGCCGGCATATTTTCGGGCACTGGTCTGAGTTCGGTTTCGTCGAAGGGTACCACTTCGCCAACCCGGTCAACCAGAAGACCGACGTGTTCCTGCTGCCACTCGGCGATGAAAATGCGCGAATGACCGGTCACGGCCTGGCGGTTCAGGCCAAGTTTGCGGCCGAGGTCGACAACGGTCACGATGCGGCCGCGCAGGTTCATGATGCCGAGAATGAAATCTGGCGAATGGTGCACCGGCGTGATTTCGCCGATTCTGACTACCTCGCGAACCCGCGAGGTAGTCAGACCATAGTGTCTGTCGTCGACGATAAAGGTCGCAACCAGACTTTGCGTTACTTCGTCATTATTTTCTTCCATTGACTGGCTCCGGTGAATGATTTCTGCGATCAGAAATCATACTCTGAAATTGCCGATCATGGCGCGAAGCTGCTCTGACAGGCGTGAGAGTTCGGTGGCGCTGATGTTGATCTGTTTGCTGGCCTGATCGAGTTCTCTGGCGCTGACATTCACTCCGGCGATGTCCTGGGCGATTGTCTGGGCGACCGTTGAAGTCTGTGACACTCTGTCGTTGGCTTCACTGACGCCTGAGGTGGCCATCGAAATATTGCCGGCGATGTCGCGGGTTACCGAAGACTGCTCTTCGATGGCGACCGCAATCGTGGTGACGATTTCGCTGACATTTCTGATGACGGCCGAGATCTTGTCGATATCCATGATCGCGGTGCCGGTCGAAGTCTGAATGCCGTTGATGCGGCCCTTGATGTCTTCGGTGGCGGCATCGGTCTGTTTGGCGAGCTCTTTGATCTCATTGGCGACCACCGCGAAACCTTTGCCGGCGGCACCGGCTCTGGCTGCTTCGATTGTTGCATTCAGGGCCAGCATGTTTGTCTGGGCCGAGATGCTGGTAATCGCTTCGGTGACTTTGCCGATTTCCTGAGCGGAGCGGCCAAGTTCTTTCATCATGTTGGCAACGGCAATTGCCTGGGTAACTGCTTCGCTCGATATGTTGCGGGCTTTTTCGGTATTGTTGGCGATGTCGCTGATGGTGGCCGTCATTTCTTCGGTGGCAGCTGCTACAGAACTGAGGTTGGTGGTGGTACTCGACATGCCTGAGGCGACTGATCTGCTGTTGGCGCTCATTTCTTCGGTGGCGGCGGCAACGGTTGAAGATCTCTCGGTTACCTGGGTGGTTTCTTCTACCATTTTGTTCGAGGTCACAGCCAGTTCAGTCGAGGCCGAGGCCAGAGTCTGGGCGCCTTCGCTGACGTTTCTGATCATTGTCGACAGGCCCTTGACCATGTCGGCGATGGCGATCATAAGTTCATCCTGAGGTGAGCGCGGGGTAACCGTTACCTGCAGATTGCCCCTGGCGATTTCTTTGGCGGTGGTGGTGATGCTGATCATCGAGTCGATCAGAGTATTGAGGTTCACTTTGATTTCGTTGAAATCGCCGTTGTAGTTGTCGGTTATTTTTCTCGGAATATCGCCTTTTGAGATGCGGTCGACATACTCGGCCGAAACGTTCAAGGGCCCGATTACCGCGTCGAGGGTCTTGTTTACGCCTTCGAGCAGCGGTCTGAATTCAAAGTTGATGCGGTCGGTACGGCCTCTGGTTGCCAGCTTGCCGCCAATCGCCGCCTGAATCAGGTTGTCCATTTCTTCTTTAAAACTTTCGAGGATCTTACCGATGTTGCGGCTGATATAGAACCCCGCGAACAGGGCGAGAACGAAGCCGATCCCCATGCCGGCCATGGTTGTAAAACGCACCTGCGCGGCTGCGGCTTCGGATTCTTCTGTCGCTCTCTTTGCTTCGTCTTCATTGATTTTGACGATTTTTGCGAGAGACTCTTCGATGGCGAACTCGACCGGGGTAAGTTCTTTGACCGAGATTTCGCTGAGCTGTTCATACAGCTGTCTCGATCTGACAGAGAGAGCGAGCAGTTCGTCGAAATATTTGAATACTTCTCTGGCGGCCGGGTTCATTTCGCGCTCGTAGTGAGTGCGGGCCGCGGCCGCATCGCCGGCCTGCAGATATTCTCTGATTTTTTTTACCGCTGCATGAAAGCGCTGATGTGGTTCTTTCACTTCACTGATCAGTTTTTCAATGTCGGGGTTGGTTGATTTGTAATTTGGCAGCCAGCGGCCGAAATTGCAGGCGGTATGGTCATCGCCGCCTTTAATCTCGCTGGCGCTGTTTATGCTGTTTAAAATGCGGTTTTCGAGCAGGTAGTGGTCGCCCCTGAATTTTTCGAGGTCCCGTTCGAGCTGAATCGGGAAGCGGATACCAATGGCATTGATCTGACGGGTGACTTCGAAGAATTTTTCGTTGCCCTGTTCAGCTTTATGCAGTAATGGTTCGAGTCTGGCCCATTCTTCTGCCTCTTCTTTGGTCTGCGGCAGAGGTTTATAGATCTCAAGGGCCTTTTTGTAGTGTTCTTTGGCTTCGGCCGCTTCGGCAAGGCTTGCCTCAGATTCTTCAAGAGTCAGTCTCGGGTTCAACAGGGCCTTTTCGACCTTGGTGATCAACTCGAGTTCTCTTTCGAGCACCAGAAGGCTTTCGATACTGGGCAGTCTGACCCTGGCAATCTCAACGATGTGACCGTTCAGGTTGTTGGAGCCGTTGAAGCCGGCATAACCCACGATCAGCGTGATGACTGCGACAATCAGAAAGGCGCCAATCAGTTTTTTTGCAAGTGTTACGTTTTCGAGCATTTATTTTCTCCCGTTTTTTTCGCTGTGCCGCCAGTTATAGGCGCTTTACAGTGATGAAACTTAATTCCGTGGTTTTAAAATTCGATCTGTCGCTCAGCAGCCCTGGGAAGGATGCGGCGCAGGCTTTCGAGCAGGCGGTCGCGGTCGAGCTTGATCTGGTAATCAGTTATGCCCGCGGCCTTGCCCAGCTCAATGTCTTCTTCACCGGCAAGAGAGGTCAGGCCGATAATCGGCAGACCGGCAAACCTGTTTTCGGCTCTGATGGCTCTGGCCAGGCCGAGGCCGGTCATGCGCGGCATCTCGATATCGGTTACGACCACCTTGACCTTTTCGCCGAGCTGGCAGAGTAATTCCCAGGCGGCCTGGCCATCGGGGGCCTCTGCCACCGCAAAGCCTTCTGACTCGATAAAGCGCTTGACCTGGCCTCTGAAGAAATCAGAATCTTCGGCAAGCAGAATCAGAGGGCGGGCTGCCTTGTCGGCTGTCTTTTCCGGGCCGGCAGAGACCTGCCATTCCGGAAAAACCGTTTCGACGATTTCAACCAGGTCGACGAGAAGCATGGTCTTGTCTTTAACGATTGCCGAGCCGGCGATACCCTTCTGACGGTGGGTTTTCTGGTCGATCTGCAGTCTGGTTTCGATGACGTCGACCGGCATCGCGACCATCAGGCCGACTTCACGCCCGCCGATCGATGAAACGATGACTGCCAGCTTTTGCGCCTCGTCAATGGGTTTGACTTCGGCGGCGTCGCTGAGAGTTATCAGTGGCAGACTGGCACCACGGTACTGCATGGTGCGGCGGCCGGCAGAATTTTCGACCTGACTGCGCTCGATTCTTTCGACGCGCAGCACCATTTCCATCGGAATGCCGCACAATTCGCCGGGCTGGTTCTGAAACAGCAGAAACGACATCGAATCCTGGCGGTTCTCACGGGCCGTTTCGGCCGCAAGCACTGCTGCCCGGCTGCTGCCGCTGACATGTCGCATGCCGGCTTTGCCTGCCAGACCGGAAACGTCGATGATCAGGGCCACTTTGCCGTCGCCCATGATGGTTGCCCCGGCGTATTCTGGCAGCCCCTTGAGATGGCGCCCCAGCGGCTTGACGACAATTTCTTCGGTGTTGAAGAACTGGTCGACGACAATGCCATACTGAAAGGTGCCGGTAGAGATGATGACGATATTGAGATCGTTGGCAGCGTGGTAGCGACGGTCGCTATCAGCTTCACGTTTCGCTGCAGACGGTTCTGAGCCGGTCTGGCCAGTGATAGCGACTTCTTCAAGGAGCGGCGATCGTCTACTGCGGCGGTCGGCAAGCGACTGCCGCCGGTCTGTAAGGGTCTGACCGGTAGTTTCATCGACGACTTCTCTGTTGATGCCCAGCACTCTTCCAAGAGAGACCAGTGGGATAAGCCTGCCACGCAGAGTCAGAACTTCGGCATCGCCGACAATTTCGATTTTGTTCTGGATCTGAGCGGCTGGAATGCGGGTCAATTCAAGAACATTGATCTGTGGCACCGCGAAGCGTTCGTTGCCGACCGCCACTACCAGGGAAGGTATGATTGCCAGCGTCAGCGGCAGCTTGATGCAGAATCTCGTGCCCTCATCGACCTTTGATTCAATTTCGATTTTGCCGCCGAGCCGGTCGAGATTCGATTTAACGACATCCATGCCGACGCCGCGGCCCGATATGTCGCTGACCTTTTCGGCAGTCGAGAGGCCGGGCAGAAAAATCAGGGCCGTTTTTTCGGCATCAGACATGCCCAGAACCTTTTCCTGGGAGATCAGGCCCTTGGAAACGGCGCTGGCAGAAATCTTCGCCGGGTTGATGCCTTTACCGTCGTCGGTGATTTCAACGATTACCTGGCCGGCTTCGTGGTAGGCGCGCAAAGTGACCTTGCCGGTAGGTGATTTGCCTTTTCTGATGCGTTCTTCTGGCATTTCGATGCCATGATCGCACGAATTGCGGATCATGTGGGTCAGCGGGTCGTTAAGCCCTTCGATAAGGGTTTTATCCATTTCGACCTCTTTGCCTTCGATGATCAGCTGAATTTCTTTGCCCTGAGTGCGCGACATGTCGCGTACGACTCTCGGAAACTTGTTAAAAACATTGCCAATCG
This sequence comes from Candidatus Rifleibacteriota bacterium, assembly GCA_024710355.1. Classification (GTDB taxonomy): domain Bacteria; phylum Muiribacteriota; class Ozemobacteria; order Ozemobacterales; family Ozemobacteraceae; genus Rifleibacterium. Next base: position 146,070 of record JANJUX010000016.1, on the reverse strand, counting down.
GCTGCATACGCGTCTGCATGATCGCTTCCTGCAGCTCTGAAGTTACCAGGCTGACCCGCTGGCTGCCTGCGTTTACGCCACGCATGTCATTTGTCGAAAGAGCTTCGCGCAGCTGATTGCGACTGAGCACCAGCTCGCCAGCCAGGTTCATCAGAGTTTCGAGAACTTCAACGCTGACGCGCAGGGTGGCATCGGCGACGCTGCCAGCGGCTGCCGGCGGCCCCGACTGGTCAGAAGCCGGCCTTTTCGCTTTTTCACCGTCGGTATTTACCGGGTGGGCGGTGGGCGACTGAGTGGCTGCTGCACCGGTTTCTGCCGGTTTGTCAGAGGCGGTGGCCGGTTGCACTTCTGTTCTGGCGGGTGCGGTCGGCGGCGAGATACCGGCGATCTGAATGGGTGGCGGCGCTGCCGGCAGGTCTTTGGGGGGCGAAGCGAGCAGCTTGATGCGTTCCTTGGGCAGCTCAAGAACCATTTCGATTTCGTCTGGCCCGACTTCGGTCGAAAACAGAACGTGCAGCGGTATTATACCGCTCGGCTCCTCTTCGAGAGTGCCTACCGCATCGGTGTTCACCTGGGCGTCGAGCACCTTTCCGAAGGCGATGAGCAGGCGCACCACGTCGAGGATGTTTTTGTCGAGCATGTCGATATCATGGATCAGGTCGTATTCGACAAAGTAGACGTAGTGGCCGCTCTTGCGTGCCAGCTCGAGATCCATTTCGTTGACGTTAACCGCAGCTCCGGCAGGCAGCTTTACCGCTCCCTGTTTATGGAAAAAGCCCTTCTCACTCTGCGGCAAAAACGATGTGGCCAGGCCGGTGAGAGCAACGAGGTTTTCGGAAATATCCATTTCGTTGCTGATCATGACATTGTTAAGCAGCTCTTTAAGTTTGTCAAAGCTGATCAACAGAATGTTGACCACTTCGGGGTTCGGCCTGATGACGCGCGAGCGAATCAGGTCGAGTACGCTTTCGGTTTTGTGTGAGAGTTCCTGAATCTTTTTCAGGCCGAAGAGTGAGCTGCCGCCTTTAATCGAGTGAGCGGCGCGAAAAACCTTGTTAACCAGTTCTTCGTTTATGTTTTCGCCGCCCTCTTCGATGGTAAGCAGGTCGGTTTCGATACCGGCCAGCTGCTCATTGGTTTCGGCGAGAAATTCTTTCAGCAGTTCGTCATTTCCAAGGGTCATTCAACCCTCCCTTAAGATGCGTTGACCTTGAACCTCTTGTCGAGCTGAAGCACCGAAAAAAGCTCGGCAATCGGCTGCTTCGCCCGGTTGACTATCAACTCGCCGGCAAGAGGTTTGAGGGTATTGTGAACCGAAACCAGCAGGCCGATGCTTGGTGAGTCGATGCAGTTGGCTTCGTTGAGATCGATTTTTATCGTGGTGGTGCCATTCTTGATGGAATCGAGCAGAGCCTGCCTCAGACCGTTGGTGTTGCTCTGAACGAAATCACCTTTGAGAAAGAAACTGGCGGTATCGCCTTTCTGATTTTGAATGAAAGAAGTCATGTTATCTCCTTTTAGCGCATGTCTCTGCTGCCTTACCCTGACTGCAGAACCAGCCTTTATATAGCATTCTACTTCTCTGAAAATTTGTCAGATATTGCAGTGTGTGCGGGGTACAAAAAACTGCACCCCTGAATCGTTGATTTTTGAATTTTCAAATGTTATATTAACAGTATCAATTAGATTATAGCATAAAGTTATATTTTTAAAAGCCCTTTTTTACTAATTTTCAGATATTACTTTCTAATTCTTCGTCAGGAAAAATACGGTTGCCAGTTCGGGAAAAACAGACATATTCTGAAAGTCAGAGGCTTATTGACAGGATGCGGGCTTTTTAATTGAGTTGTGTTTGTCGTATAAATTACAGGCTAGAGGCTTTAATGCAGAGTACACAAGAACAGAACAACATTTTTCATGAAAACTATGTGCCGCTGGTAATGGTTGTTGACGATGACTTCAGCAGTAACCTGACTCTCAAGACCATTCTCGTTCAGGAGGGTTTTCGTGCCGTAACCGCCTTTGATTCAGCTTCGTGCTTCGAGGCCATGGCTCAACAGGCGCCTGACCTGATACTGCTCGATGTCGAGTTTCCTGAAGAATCGGGCTTCGATATCTGTCGAAAAATTCACGAAGATCCGCTCACTAACGAAATTCCGATTCTTTTTATCTCGGCCAACGACGATCTTTCCAGCAAAGTGAAAGGATTCGAGGTCGGCGGCGTCGACTACATCACCAAACCATGGCAGAAAGAAGAAATTCTGGCCAGAGTCAGAACGCATTTGCGCCTGCGACAGGCTCTTTTGAACCGAATCGAACTGCAGAGCATGCGGCTTAATAGCCTTAAGGCCGCCCAGGATGCCATTCTGGCCAAGGCGGTCGACAGCCCCGAGGCGAAATTTTCGGTTCTTTTCAGACCGCTCCAAGAAGTGGGCGGTGATTTTTATGATGTAATTCCGATTGGCGAAAAGGTTTATGACTATGTTGTAGCCGATATCAGCGGCCACGATGTTGGCATCGCTCTTGTCACCTCAGCTCTGAAAATGCTGTTTCGCCAGAACTGCAGTATTCTTTCAACGCCCCGCGATGCGGTGTTCGATATCAACAGGGCCATTACCAGCGTGCTTCAGCCTGGTCAGTTCGTCGCCCTGACCATCGTAAGAATCAATAGAAAAGCCGGCAAGGCCTGGGTGGTCAATGCCGGCGGCCCGCCTCCGATTTTGTATTCGGCTGAAGACAGGAGTTGTCGGCCGATCGAGGTGACCGGCGATCTTGTTGGGCTTTTTCCGGACGTTTCGTTTCAGCTGAAGGAATTCAAGGTGAGCCCGGGCGACCGCATTTTCATTTTCTCTGACGGGCTTCTCGATCTGTTCAACAATGAGAGTTTTCGCTGGCAGGCAAAGATGGAACTTGCCGCCGGACTTTTTGAGAAGATTGCAGACACCCCGGCCGGATCGTTGCAGGAGGCTCTGACGAAGCAGATAGACAGGCTGCCCGTTCCTGAAGACGATATGGTCGTGCTCTGCCTGGAAGTTTAGTTATGGCAGGAAAACCGGTAAAAGTCATCAGAAAAAAAATTCTGGCGAATGTTGAGAATCTTGATCGACTCTGTGTCGAGCTGCGAGAAAACCTTGGTGAACGGCGTCAGGAAACGGAATTGTTCGCCTGTGATCTGCTTTTGCGCGAGGTCATGCTGAATGCGATAATGCACGGCTGCCCGGAAGCTTCTGAGAGCATGGTCAGGTGCAAGCTTTCGTTCTTCAGCGATGGGCTGCAGATCACGGTTCAGGATGAAGGCTGCGGTTTTGACCGCAATGTCTGGCTGGTGCGGCCGTATGATCCCGATAAAGACTCGGGTCGCGGGTTGATGATCATCAGGCGTTATGCCGACCGCTTCAGATACAATTATTCGGGAAACTGTCTTTCGGTTAAGAAAAGCCTGCGGCTTGCCTGAAAACGCCCGGTTGGCGAAAGCTGCATTTGTTGGCCGGTTGTGTTAAAGTGATGCCGGATTGCAGGTTTTTCGACTGGAGAAAGCTATGCGTGTTGTTGAACGTACCCCTGAGATATTGACCAGAGCGAACGCCGCTTTTGATACCAACCCGTTTTTTGAGCCTTTGAGCGATGCCCAGCGTGATCAGGTTATCGGCAAAGCCGGAACCATCGAGGCTTATGCCGATAATGAATATATTCTCAAGGCCGGTGACCAGGCTGATTTTCTTTTTGTCATCATTTCGGGCGAGGTTTCTGTCGTTGCCGGTGAAGGCGACGATCAGATCGAGATATCGCGTCTGGAGCGCTCACAGATGGTTGGTGAGCTGGCTGTCATTCTCAACGAAAAGCGCACAGCTTCGTGTATTGCCCGGGGTGAGGTGCTGATTCTCAAGCTTGCCCGGGAGGTTTTTCGCAAGGTGGTTCTGGCGGTGCCCGAGGCGAGTCTGTCAATGATGCGCATTCTGGCCGAGCGGCTTAAAAAGACTTCGCGGCCGCCCGCGCACCGGGATTATCGTGCCGAGTCACCGATTCCGCCGGTTGAGGTTCTCAGACTGCTGCCGATCGGCTTTATGCAGCGGCACCGGGTTGCACCGGTCAAAAAGCAGGAAAGCAGGATATTGCTCGGTTATTGCGACCGCATGGATGAAAACCTGCTGGCTTCGATCAGCAACCTGCTGCCGGCCATGAAAATCGAGCCGGTGTCGATCGAGACCGAATACTTTCAGAAAATCATGCAGAATTATGGTGGTGAAGCGGTAACGACCGAGCAGGCCGCCGGCGGTTCAGGCATAAAAAACATCGACGACCTGCTGAAGCGCCTGGTTGAAGAAGGTGGTTCCGATCTGCATCTTTCGGCCGGTCAGGTGCCGAGATGGCGAATCGATGGCCTGATCAGGCCAATTGCCGGTTTTCTCAAACTGGCGGCGCGCGAGGTTTTTCAGCTGCTTGAGCCGATCATGCGACCCGATTCGATTGAAGAATTCAATAAAACCGGTGACGAAGATTTTGCCTACGCCATGGACAAACACTCGCGTTTCAGAATCAACCTGCTGCGCGACCATAATGGTGTCAGCGCTGTTTTCAGGCATATTCCCAACACGATTTTTACGCTCGAAGAACTTGGCATGCCCGAAGTGCTGCGCAAGTGGGCCGAGGCGCCCAAGGGCTTGATACTGGTTACCGGCCCGACCGGCAGCGGCAAGAGCACCACGCTTGCGGCGATGGTCGATCACATCAACCGCAACCGTGAATGTCATATTCTGACGATTGAAGATCCGGTCGAATTTGTGCACCAGAGCCGCAAGGCTCTTGTCAATCAGCGCGAAGTGGGTGTGCATACGGTGTCTTTTTCTCGTGCCCTCAAGGCCGCGCTGCGCGAAGACCCCGATGTGGTTCTTGTCGGCGAGATGCGCGATCTCGAAACGATTACGATGGCGATCGAAACGGCCAATACCGGGCACCTGGTGCTGGCCACACTGCACACTTCTACGGCGATGAGCACTATCAATCGTATTGTCGACCAGTTCCCGGCCGAGTCGCAGGAGCAGATACGTGCAGGTCTTGCCGACAACCTGCTTGGGGTCTGCTGTCAGACCCTCTGCCGCAAAATCGGCGGCGGGCGTGTGCCGGCACTTGAGGTGCTGGTCATGGACTATGGCATGGCAAATATGGTGCGCGAAGGCAAAACACACATGCTGCTGACTGGCATGACTACCGGGCAGAACCGTGGCAACCGGCTCCTTAATGATGATCTCGCCAGACTGGTGCGCGCCGGCAAGATCTCGAAAGAAGAGGCGATCAGCAAGGCCGTCGATTCAGCCGATCTGGCAAAAAGAATTGGCGGCGGCGCCTGAAACCGAACTCAGCTGCGATTGCCAGGTCTCATATAGCGGTTCAACATCTTTGCCAGGTCGCTTCTTTTGAATGGTTTGCTGATGCTGGCTGTGAAGCCGTGTTTTTCTGGCTCAGACATGGCCGGGTCTTCTGAATAGCCACTGGAGACAAAAATCGGAATTTCTGTCGATATTTTGCGTATGGCGGTTTTGGCTTCAAGGCCACCCATGCCACCGGGCACTGTCAGGTCGAAGATCATACCGGCAAAAGTCTGGCCATTGGCGGTTTCTCTGGCAAAGTATTCGACCGCCTTGCTGCCTTCTTCAAAAAGCACTTTCCTGTAGCCAAACGACTCAATCATGATGCCGGCCACATCCCGAACCATTTTTTCGTCATCCATGATAATGAATGTGCCGGTGCCGTGATGGTCTTCCGATTTGTTTTCCTGGCTGATGATCTCGGCATTGCGAATGGCTGGAAGAAAAAAGGTAAAAGTGCTGCCACTGCCGGGCTCTGAGACCACATCAAAGCCGCCGCCGTGGCGCGAAATGATGGAATAGCAGGTTGCCAGACCCAGACCCTGTCCCTTCGACTTGGTAGTAAAATACGGGTCAAAAATGCGGGCGAGCATATCGGCCGGAATGCCGATTCCATGGTCTTTCACCGCGACCTCGACATAATCACCGGGGCTGAGCGATGGCAACGGCGGGGTGACCGCCGCAACATTTCTGGCGGTTATCGTTATCTGCCCACCGGCGGGCATTGCCTGCTGGGCATTCAGCACCAGATTGTCGATGACCTGGCCGATCTGATCCCTGTCGTAATTGCATGGCCAGAGGCTGTGTTCGATCTCAAAAGTGCATGAAACATTCGAGCCGCTGAGAGCGAACAGTGCGGATTCACGCAGTGTCGGCGCCAGTGGTTCGATTTTTTTTATCGGTGCGCCGCCCTTGGCGAAAGTCAACAGTTGCCGCGTCAACCCTCTGGCACGGTCAATGGCCTGCATTGCCTTGCTCAGCAGGTCGTTCGAAGGTGTATCTTTGCATGACATGCGTGCCGTATCGATGTAACCAAAAATTCCGGCCAGCAGGTTGTTAAAATCGTGAGCGATGCCTCCGGCCAGAATACCTATTGATTCAAGCTTCTGCATCTGATTGAGATACTGCTCGAGCTTCAGTCTCTCTTTTTCAGCCTGTTTTTGCGCGGTGATATCGACATTCATGCTCACAAACCCGCGCTTGCCCTCATCCAGGGGTATCTGGAAAAGGGTCGCGACGGTTGTTCCTCTGACCCCTGATGGGTGGCGAAAACCCAGTTCTCTGGGGCCACAGGGCTTGCCGGTTCTTCTGGCTTCGTCGAACAGAGCGAGAAAGTCTTCGATTTCTGCCATTTGCTCTTCAGTTTCAACTAATTCGGTGATCTTTTTTCCCAGTATTTGTCTGGCGGTCACTCCGAAGATTTTCTCGGAGGCGCGGTTAAAGTAGATGATTCTGCCGTCTTCGTCGAACCATTGAATTCCGACATTTGGCGTGTTTTCCAGGTTTGCTTCCAGCTGGGTGATTTTCTGGGCAAGCTCTTTCTCCGCTTTCTGTCTCTGCGAAACATCGTGGACGATGGAATACAGGAGAGTTCTTTCGTGAACGAAGATTGGAGCCGAGTAAACTTCGACCTGCCTGACTTCGCCGCTGGCCAGGCGGTGCGGAAAGAGAAAATAGTTGGCAGTTCCATGCTTTGCTTCATTGCGAAGCTTGGCAACCTGCTCCTGTGGCATGGTATTGATCTGGTTGATGCTCATCTGCTTCAGCTGTTCTTCTGTGTAGCCATAAAATTCCACTGCCGCCGGGTTGGCTTCGACAATGGCACCGCTATCTGGTTCTATCAGAAGCTGCGTGGCCGAATGGCCCGTGAACATCTGGCGGTAGAGTGAATATTTTTCCTGGGCCTCCTGAAAGAGTGAGCGGCTGATCATATTGATCAGGCTGAAAGTCAGAAGAATGAACAGCGCCTGATAGGAGAATATAATTGCCAGATCGGTCGGATTACTTTTGAGAAAGAAGGTTGGCTCCGGCGGGTTGACAATGGTGTTTACGGTGCGCAGCAGACTCAGGAGAATGACCAGGGTGAAAAGCGCTCCGGCGGTCCGGTGGACGGAGCGCATCGGTTTGTTGGTTCGGGTGAACAGCAGCCAGGCGCTCTGGCCCGAAATCAGTGACAATGCCAGGGAGATGTTGATGATGCGTGCGACCAGGTCTGGTTTTACAACGGAAAAGTATGTCTGCACGACGGCAAAGAGCAGCAGAAGGATCTGATTGGGCCAGTCTCTGACCGGCTGTCTGCAGAACAGGCTGAGACCACGGAACATGAGAATCTGGCCGTAAATCATAATGATGTTGCTGAAGATCATCGACCAGAAGTCTGGTATGTGCCCGCGCAGGGTCATCAGCAATAACGCAGTTGTCTGCAGCAGGCAGCTGCTGAACCAGTGGCCAATGCCTGAAAAATGCCGGCGATATTGCAGCCAGATCAATAAGGTGACGCCGGTGCAGAGCGCATCCGTCATGAAATAGCCGAACATCACCGTCTTGACATCAATTGAAAACATTTTTAGCAGCTCCTGGAAATATGCATTGCAGATTACGCTCCTGCAAGCTCGGCTTCTATGATTTTTTCAACCTCACGCCATTCTTCCTGAAGGTCTTTTAGAGGGCCGGCCAGGTTTTGTGGTTCATCGGCAGCGCCTGCTTCAATTCTTCCGGCCAGGTGGCCGAGCCTGTTAAATGTCAGGGTAAGTGCAGAGCCTTTGATGGCATGGGCCGATTTTCGTATCGCCTTTTCATCAAAGTTGCCAATACTCTTTTCAAGGCTTGTTATTCTTGCCGTGGTATCCCTTCTGAATCCGGCAAAAAGCTGCTTGAGAATATCGTGGTCATTGCCAATCTGGTCAAGCAGTTCTTCACGTGTGAATCGCGTCGCATGCTCTTCTGGCAGGGCTTTTTGAACGACTGTGCCGTTCGGCTGGTCGCCGAAAAAGTTTTTCAGCGCTTCAGCCATTGTCTGCATGGTTACCGGTTTGGTCAGGTAGCCATCCATGCCGGCCGCGAGGTTTTTGTCGAGTTCGCCTTTGATGGCGCCAGCGGTCAGTGCCACGATCGGGGTATGTCTGCCGGTTTTTTGCTCAAAAGCGCGTATTTCGACCGTAGCCTGGCGGCCGTCAAGCTCAGGCATGCTGATATCCATGAATACCAGGTCGAAATTACCGTTTGTGACGGCTTCTACAGCTTCGCGGCCGTTTATGGCCTCGACGAAGGCGGCGTTTGGCAGCATGCGGCTGATTATAGCCCGTGCCAGAAATGTATTGGTCGGTATATCTTCGGCGATCAGAATTTTGCAGCTGCGGTCATTCTGGAATGGCGGCGCGGCAGAGACCGATCTGTCCGCTGAGTTTTCCGGTCTGCCTGGCTGTGGCGGGGCACCAGTTCTGCAAGTGGTCTGCAAGGTAAAGAAGAAATTTGAGCCTTTGCCCTGCTCGCTTTCGAGCTGAATCCGGCTGCCCATTTTTTCGGCAAGCAGGTTTGAAATTACCAGACCAAGGCCGGTGCCTCCAAACTTACGGGTGATCGAGGCATCAGCCTGCGAAAATGCTTTGAACAGACGATCTTTTTGATCGGCAGAGATGCCGATACCGCTGTCTTTAACCGAGATTTTATAGGCACCTTCGTTTTTCGCACCCGGTTCAAATTCAAGGCTCAGTTCAACTGACCCGGTTTCGGTGAATTTTATTGCGTTGCCGAGAAGATTGATCAATATCTGCTTGAGCCTGTCTGGGTCAAGCATGGCCAGATTCGGAATATTTTCTGGAAGCGTAAGTTTAAGCTCCAGGCCTTTCTGAGCCACATGGTATTTCATTATTTCTGTGACCTGCAGCAGCAGGTCACAGATGTCGGTTTCGGTTCTGTCGAGTTCAAGGCGGCCCGCTTCGATTTTTGAGAAATCGAGAATGTTGTTAATGACCGATAGCAGAGTCTGGCCGCACAGGTTGGCGTTGTCTGCGAGCTTTCTCTGGGCGGCATCGAGCGGCGTTTGCTGCAGCAGTTCGGTAAAGCCGATCACACCGTTCAGCGGTGTACGCATTTCATGGCTCATATTGGCAAGGAATTCCGATTTGGCCCGGCTGGCTGCTTCGGCCTGGTGTTTGGCTTCTGCAAGCGCGTCTTCGGCCTCTTTTTTTGCTGATATGTCGACGATTACCGCGATATATTGCAGCACTTCGCCGCCTGCTGATCTGATGACCGATACTGAGAGATTGCCCCAGAAGACCGTGCCATTTTTTCGTACATAGCGTTTTTCGATGTTGTAAGTGTCGATTTCGCGGCGTTCGATCTTTTCGATCATCAGGGTGCTGATTTCGCGGTCTTCGTTGTGGGTGACGTCGGCAAAGGTGAGCTGGCGGAGCTCGTTCGAGTCATAGCCGAGCTGTTGCTGCCACCATTTGTTGAAGAAAACATATCTGCCGTTGCTTTCGATCATGCAGATACCGACATTGGCTGAGCTGAAAATTCTCAGCAGGGTTTCTTCGCTCTTCTTCAGTGCCAGTTCGATATTCTTCTTTTCAGTGATGATGCGGTTGCAGCCGCGGGTGCCGAAGCATCTGCCCTGGTCGTCAAAAATCACCCGGCACACATGGTTGATCCATTCGATTTTTTTACTGCGGGTGATGATTCTGAAGTCTATCGGCTGGCGGTGGCCATCCGGGCCGATATTCTCGCGATGCTGCTCGAAAAGAGGCCGGTCTTCAGGGTGAATTATCTTGTGCAGCAGATCATCATCCTGCATGAACGCTTCTGGTTCATAACCAGTGATTCTGGCGCATGATGGAGAGATGTAAACAATTTTGCCATTTTCGTTCTGCCAGTATTCAAGATCATGCGTGTAGTCAGCCACCAGTCTGAATCGCTCTTCGCTGCTTCTAAGCTCGTTTTCTAGACGTTTGCGTTCGGTAATGTCGATTTTGATGGCGACCAGATTGCTGATCTGCAGGTCTTCGTTGATTACCGGCGATATTACTGCGTATTCCCAGTAGTTGCTGCCGTCTTTGCGTTTGTTGTAAAACTCGCCCTCCCAGACCCTGCCTGCCAAAACCGTCTGCCACAGATCAGCAAAGTATTCGTCAGGAAAATGCGGGGCTTTGAGTATTCTCGGGTTGTTACCGATCGCTTCTTCGAGAGAATAGCCGGTCATCTGTGTGAAAAACGGGTTAACATACTCGATTTTGCCGCATGGGCTGGTAATGACTATTGAAACCGGGCATTCGGTTACGGCGGTTGAGAGCTTGCGCAGCTGTATTTCCTGCTCTTTAAGTTCTGTTATATCAGCCACCGTTCCAATTGATTTAATCGGGTTGCCCTGCTCATTGTAGCTGGTTCTGGCTCTCTCAATAACATATTTTATTTTGCCTGAGGGAGTGAGAAGCCGGTGCTCGCTGAAAAAGTCTTTTTGCTCTTTAATGGCCTCGTTGAACTTTTTCATCACCTGTTCGCGGTCTTCTGGGTGAAAGAACGAAGTAATATTTTCAAGCGTCGGTGTAAAACTTTCTTTTGAAATACCGTGGATCCGGTAAATCTGATCGGACCAGGTGATAATGTTTTCGCGCAGGTCGTATTCCCAGTGGCCGACATTGCCGATTTCCTGTGCCTCTTTGAGGGTTTCTTCGCTTTGTCTGAGAGCCTGCAGCATGAGGTTGCGTTCAGAAACATCCTGAAAAACAAGCGAAACAAGGCATTTGTCCGGCATGTTGATGCGGGCGGTGTTGGCCAGCAGAGAAGCTTTTCGGGTTTTTCCCTGATACGTGAGGTGGGCTTCATACGGCACATTCTGGTGTACGGTTCCGGTGGCAACGGTGTCAGCAATTGCGCTTCGCAGCTGGCAATTCTGGCAACTGCTGCCATAGCCGCAACCTTTCGGGTGTTCATAGGCATTGGGGCAGCCAAATGCATTGCTGGCCCTGAAGTTTCTCAGTTCTTCAAGTGTGGTGTGCAGGTATTCGAGAAGATGCTTGTTGGCGTAGACCACCTTCTGGTCCTGGTTTAAAACGCACATCATGATCGGTGAATTTTCGTAGACAGTCTCAAGCTCGGCGCGTTTTTCCTCGAGCTCTATTTTTACAAGATTCTGATCGGTCACATCTTCGGCGGCTGCGAAGATATAACGGCCGTTCGGCCGCGCAAACCATTTGATTGTTCGATAGGTGCCGTTTTTGTGGCGGTAGCGGTTGGTGAAGTTGCGCACTTCCTGCTGCTTTGAAAGTACAGCCATGGCGCTGACAGTGCTGGCACGGTCGTCAGGGTGAACGTAGTCGAGAAATTTGTGGTTCTCAAGCTCTTCGACCTTATAGCCGAGAATGCTTTCCCAGGCGTGGTTGATCTTGAGAAAATTGCCGTCGGTATCGGCTATGCACATGGGCTCTGGCGTGATCTTGAACAGGCCTTCGAGCCCTTTTAAGACACTGCGTTCGTGGGTTACATCGTGGTAAATTATCGAAAAGCAGTCTTTTTCAGGCGAGTGTACGTGAGCCAGATAGGTTTTTCCGTCGGCTTCAGAATGGTATTCGAACGAATCACTGCCGCCATCGGCAGCAATTCTGGCGAACCAGGCGATGAAGTCGAACGGGTTGTCTTTCAGACATGAAAACAGCTGGGTGGCACGGCCACCGATGACCCGTTCGAGAGGCAGCCGGCACATTGCCGCAAAAGACGGGTTGGCGTCGAGAATAATGTAGTCTACCGCCTTTCCGGCGGCGTCAACGATAATTTTATGCAGTGAATAACCGAAGGGCGCAGTCTGAAAAACTTTCTGCTGTAGATTTTCTTGCATCGAGGACACCTGTAGATCGGGCTGATGGCGCAACTCCATCAGTTCAGGATAGCATGTTTTTGTTGTCTGCGGTTGATTTTTATGTGATGCTTGATCGCGGCTTATTCAGCCTTTTTGGGGGCAAAGAAGACGCTGGCGAAGGTTAATACCTGCCCTTGAACCAGGCTATTGAGAATGCCGTGTGTTTCGCCGGCGCGGCAAAGCCAGCCGTCGCCGGGGCCGACTTCGAACTGTCGGCCGTTGTGAATGCCGGTGCCGCGGCCGGAAACGATGAAATAAAATTCTTCGCTATCGGCATGGCAATGCTCGGGAATGGTGGCGCCCGGCTGCATTTCGTTAAGTCCGAAAGCTTCGAATGGCATGCTGTTCATCGACGAATTGATGTAATCGCGGCAATGGACTTCACCGTCGCCGCCCCGTACACTCTGTTTGATAATTTTTTGCATCTGTGTGTATGAGAACATCGTTTTCTCCCTGGTTTTAATCTGGCACTGACTTTACGGCAGAATTTTATCACAGTTCGACGTTCGGGTGGTCGACTTTATTGATGAAGTTGCCGAACACGATATGGTAAAATCTGACAACGGCAGGAAGAAATATCATACACAACACAAAGCACGGATCGGGCTGCCTGCTGCAAATGTTATTAAACCAAACCTATGGGAGAATGAATGTCGTATTCCAGCTTCATTAAAGTATTTTGTCTGTTAATGGTCTTCTGCTGCAGCGCTTCTGTTTTTGCTGCTCAGAATGCGGCGACGCGTGGCGTGATAACCATCGACGGGGTTCCGGGCATGTTTTTAAACCCGACTTCGGGCACCCTGAAGAAGGATGAAATCTCAATTCAGGCCTGTATTTCGACCCAGGACTGGCTTGGCGATGATGTTCACTGGAAAGGCGCTTTTATTGGCTATGGCTGCAGCGACCGTTTTGAGCTCGGTTTTTCGCATGCCGGGCTCGACAACCGCACAGATCACAAGGTCGTCGATGCCAATGGCCCGGCCTTGCGTTACCGTTTTCTCGACGAAAACGTTTCTGGCTGGGAAGGAAGTGTCGGAGCCTACTGGCGCCCGGGCTCGAAATATGTCGAGCGCACCGGTGGCAACCTGGCCTTTTCGAGAAAAATCGGCAATATGAGAGCCGAGCGTGAGGTCAGACTGCATCTTGGCGTCAGAACTTTCAAACAGGATGGCTGGTGGATCGGCAAATGGCTGGGTTCGCAACAGTACAGCCTGGCAAAAGACTCGGCTACTCTCGTTTATGGCGGTGTCGAAGTGCAGTTGCCCGGTCATCTATCTGCGATTGCCGAAGTTTCTTCGAAGGGTGACTATTTTTCGAAAACCCCCTGGGCAGTAGGGTTGCAGTACAAGATGGCAGGCGGCCTCGGCTGCTCGCTTGGCGCGGTTCAGCCCGGGTATGCAAAATCAGCGGGGTTCTTTTTCGGAATTGGTGTCGCCTTCGATTGATCTGAGAAGGGCCGCGGCCTTGTCACGGTCGTGGCCCGCCTTCATCTGTTCGAATTCCTTCATTGCCTGGCGCGCGGCGGTCGATGCCTCATCCCGTCGGCCTGCCTGCAGCAGTGCCTTGCTTTTGAACATAAGAGTTCGGGCCGCTTCCTGGTTGCGCTTGAGGGTACGATACCGGTTGCCTGCGTCTTCGAGAAGCTGCAGCGCTTCGTCGGTTTTTTCATCCTGCAGACGAACCCTGCCCAGCCCGCGAACTGCGCCGGCATGTGCGAGTCTGGCCCGGTTCTGGTCGTAATCGCTGAGAACGCCGGCGAAGATTTTTTCAGCCTGTCTGGCTTTTCCGGCGGCAAGAAGGGCTTCGCCTTCAATAACCTTGACAATCGAAACAAGCATTTCGTTACCGGCGTTTTTGAGATTTTTAAGGGCTTCGGTGGCAAATTTGAGGGCCTCGGGACCGTCTTCTTTTTCGAGTGCCAGAATTGCCAGGTTCGTCTGTGACAGGGCGGTGCCAGCCACATTGCCAATCTCAAGCCAGCGTTTGAGGGTGTCTGAGTGATATCTGCCGGCTGCGGCAAAATTACCGAGACTCATTTCAAGAATGCCGAGGTTGTTGTTGGCGCCGGCGATACACTCGGCATCGCCGGTCTTCTGCCATGCCTCCAGGGCATCCTGGTAGTAGCACCTGGCATTCTGGTAGTTCCCCATGTCGCGTTCGACATTGCCGAGCAGATTGGCTGTTCTGGCCTTTTCGGATATTCCGGGGGCTTTGAGCGCCTCCTGATAGGCACGCAGAAACAGGTTTCTGGCGCCGGCCAGGTCGCCGCCCGCATACAGAATTTTTCCGGAGAGAGTGTCGGCTTGAATAATACCTGCGGGTGACGAACCCGATATCTGCCGGAAACTTTCTGAAGCCTCTCTGGCTTCTTCGAGGAGCCCGCGTTTGAGAAGGTATTCTGTATAATCCAGGTAAAGCCTGGGGTTCTGCCTGGCTGGCGGCAGGTTTTGTGACAGGCTGGTCGCCTGTTGGAAAAAGTCGGCGGTATTCTCGCTGTTCCCCTGGATTCTGGCGATTTCAGCGTGAATTCTGGCGGTTTCAATTTTTTCTTCGACTGCTTCGGCAAACTGTTCAAGATTTGCTGCCATATCGACCGCTTCAGAGGTTTTTCCGAGCTTTATCAGCGACTGGGTTATGCCCTGAAAACCTGAAAAATAAAGAGCTTTAAGGCCACCTGTGGCTGTGTCGCAGCGCTTGAGGTCTTCTACCGCTGCCGAAAACCACCGGCAGGCCTCGGTATTAAGCCCGAAGGCGGCAGCCTGATTGCCGGCCCCGGTTTTTGCCCGCGCCGATTCCGGCCAGGACTCGGCCTTTTCGTAGTGAAATGCCAGTATTGCAGGGGCAACAGGCTTGTGCCCACCTGTCTGGACCAGAGCTGCCGCAGTGGCAAGGTGTAGCTTGCGTCGTTCGTTGATCAGCATTGTTTCGTAACAGACGTCGCGAACGAGCTTTTGTTTGAAAGACCAGCAATCAGGGTTCTGCGGCTGCGCCGGTTCGATCAGGTCGGCTTTTTGCAGTTCATTCAGGGCTTCTGACAGGTCTTCGTCACTCATGGTTGATGAAGTTTTGCGTGCAATCTGGATCTCGAATTCGCAGCCAAGTATTGAACAGCCTGCCAGAAAATCTCTGGATTTTGCGGAGATCTGGTCAAGGCGGCTGACAACGAGAGCCCGCAGAGTCGGGGGCAGGCTGGTGCCTGCAGATTTGCTGCATTTACCCTTATCGTCGGCCCACCTGGCGTATTCTTCGAGAAAAAGCGGGTTGCCTGCTGCTCTGGCGGTCAGCTCCTGTAAAAAGTGTTCTGAAACGCCCTTACGGGCAAAAAGTGACTTCAGCAGAGTGATCGAAGCTTTTTCTGCCAGGGGGTGCAGGTCGAGCCCGGTGGCAGAGAAGCACTCAGTGGGAACAGTTCTGCAGGCAGCGAGAATGGGGCAGGGCAGCCCTTCGCTTTTTTTCTGCATTCTGCGGATAATATCAAGCGAGGCCCGGTCGGCGTATTCGAGCGAATCGATACAGATGACCAGTGGGCTGAAATGCACAGCGAGCGACCTTAACAGCAGTTCAATGCCAGTTTCGATTGTCTGCCTGAGAACGGCCGGGTCGAGTTCTGGCGGCGCAGCATCGGTGCCGTTGAGCTCGAGGAGATGCGTAAAGACCTGCGAAAAACCAGGCAGAGCTGGTGAAAGGCTTTCGAACCAGCCGACAAGGCTCTGCGGAGATGCAAAGAGTTTGTCGTTGCCGGTGAGATCAGGCATATTTTCAAGCAGCAACTGCCGGCACAGGGAGAAAGGCTGATTTTGCCTTTCTGAAGCGGCATTCGCAAAA
Organism: Candidatus Rifleibacteriota bacterium; assembly: GCA_024710355.1. GTDB lineage: Bacteria > Muiribacteriota > Ozemobacteria > Ozemobacterales > Ozemobacteraceae > Rifleibacterium. The sequence goes on along the minus strand of JANJUX010000016.1, from coordinate 130,026 downwards.
ATAAAATGACAATGACCGTTACGTTTTATGACCTCGGTCATGAGTCGCGATTTTCCGAGGCCGGCGGCGCCGGTAATGATCAGCGGCTCAAAAGGGGCTTTCTGCTTCGCGAGGTGTTTGTTGATTCTTGACAGCTCACGGCCCCGACCCGCGAATATACCGTTTTCAAAACGTGGGCCGGTTTTCTGCTCTCCGATAACTTCAAAGGCCTTTACGGGCTGGCTTTTGCCTTTAACGGTAAGTTCCTGAGCCGGTCCGAGGCTGAAGCCCGAAATTCGTGCTGCCAGTGCCTCAGAAATCAGAATACCGCCTGGCGGAGCTTTTGACTCAAGCCTTGAGGCCAGATTGACGGTGTCGCCGAGAACCGAATATTCTTTTTTAACTTCTGAGCCTATGTAGCCGGCAAGCACCAGCCCGCAGTTGATACCGATACGCATTTTCAGCAGCACCCCGGTGCGCTCGCAGAGCTTTGTGGCAAACTGTTTGAGAAAATTCTGCATACCGATGGCAGCGCGACAGGCCCGGACAGGGTCGTCTTCGTGGGCTGTCGGCGCCCCGAACAATGCCATGACATTGTCGCCGATGTATTTGTCGATGTGGCCGCCTTCTTTGCTGATGGCACGCCCGAGGCCGTCGAACACCTCGTTCATGAGGGTAAAGACGTCTTCCGGGTCCATGCTTTCGCACATCGAGGTAAAACCGCTGACGTCGGCAAAAAGAATCGCCACGTCACGCCGCTCGTTTTTCATGCGCGGCTTTACTGTCTGAATGCCGGAATTCAGTGCTTTGCCGCAGAAGCCGCAGAACAGGTGATCTGCCGGCGAATTTTGCCGGCAGTCCGGGCAGGTCAGAGTATCGGAATTATCTTTATGGGTCATTATAATTACCGCCCGGGGTATGGAACCCCGGGCGGCTGGTGTCGTTTATTTAACCGGTGCGAATCTGGCGGTAAAATGCCGCAGGAAAGGCGGTTCCCAGGTTATTTTAAGACCTTTTGCCTTTTTGCGCTCGGCATAGGTTTCTATAATAGCTTCGACGGCATAGTCAAAGTGACTCTGCGTGTAGACGCGTCTCGGAAACGCCAGTCTGACCAGCTCCATGCTTGCCGGTATCTCTTTGCCGGTTTTTTTATCTTTTTTGCCGAACATTACCGAGCCGATTTCGACGCCGCGAATGCCGCCCTTGCGATAAAGTTCACAGCAGAGAACCTGGCCGGGATACTGATCAGCCGGAATATGTGGGTAGACCGATTTGGCGTCGATATAGACCGCGTGGCCGCCGGTTGGTCTGATAATGCCGATGCCGGCCGCGAGCAGGCGTTCGCCCATATATTCGGCGGTGCGCAGGCGATAGCGCAGATATTCTTCGTCGAGTGCTTCCATCAGACCTACGGCAAGAGCATCGAGGTCGCGACCGGCAAGGCCGCCGTAGCTCGGAAAGCCTTCGGTGAGGATCAGCAGGTTGCGGCAGTTGGCGGCCATGGCATCGTCATTCATTGCCAGAAAGCCGCCGATATTGACCATACCGTCTTTTTTGGCGCTCATGGTGCAGCCGTCGGCGTAAGAGAACAGTTCCTGGGCGATTTCGAGCGGAGTTTTGTTTTCGTAGCCCTTTTCGCGGATCTTGATGAAATAAGAATTTTCGGCAAAGCGGCAGGCGTCGATAAAAAACGGCACCTTGTATTTTTTGTAAATTTTGGCCGCTTTTTTGATGTTTTCCATCGATACGGGCTGGCCGCCGCCTGAATTGTTGGTGACCGTCATCATGCCGAGCGGCACATGTTTATGATTTTTCTTGAGAAAGGCTTCGAGTTTTTCGAGGTTGATGTTGCCCTTGAACGGGTGTACCAGTGCCGGCTGCTTGCCTTCGTCGATAACCAGGTCGACGGCTTCGGCACCGACATATTCGACATTGGCGCGGGTGGTATCAAAATGCGTATTATTGGGCACCATGTCGCCCTTTTTCAGGGCGGTCGAGAAAAGAATTTTTTCGGCAGCGCGGCCCTGATGGGTCGGAATGACATGTTTGAACCCGGTGATGTTACGTACAACGCTTTCGAAATGGTAAAAGCTTTTGCTGCCGGCATAGGCTTCATCGCCGGTGATCATGGCGGCCCACTGTTTGTCGCTCATGGCGCCGGTGCCGCTGTCGGTCAGAAAGTCGAGCAGCACGTTGTCGGCTTTGATTAGAAACGGGTTGTAATGAGCTTCTTTGAGCAGTTTGATGCGCTCTTTTTCGGTGGTCTGCCGGATCGGTTCTACCATCTTGATTTTGAAAGGTTCAATCAGGGTCTTCATAATCACCTCATGCAGAAATTTTGCGGGTAAAACTATAGCCCTGTCAGGATACCACAACAGCGGCAAATAGCAATTTGCATTTGCCGGATTGCTGGCGATGTGTGCCTCTCGGCTCAGGTGCCGCAGAAGGTTTGATAGTCTGCCTCAGCCAGGCCGGGTGGCTCGGTAAGAAAGGCAAATTCGGGTTTCTCGCTGAACGGGTTTGCCAGGGCCTTCAGCAGCAGATTCAGCGGTGCCTGGTCGCGGTTGCTGACCATGGCGGCGAGGGCTTCTTCCACCCTGTGGTTGCGCGGAATATATGCCGGATTGGTTGCCAGCATCAAAGCCTGCGCCTTTTCCGTGTTCCAGTCGGGGTTGAGGGCCTGCTCCCTTTCGAGTCTGATCTGCCAGGCCAGATACCAGGCGGCGGTATCTTCTGAATGTGGCAGCTGGTCGGGCGGGTAGGTGTGAACCACCGCGTGCGAAAGCATTCTGAAAGTATTGGTAAAGTCAAGGCGATGGACACGCATCAGTTTAAGAAGATCTTCGAACAGGGCGGCATCGTTTTCGAGGGCATGGTTGAAGCCGAGCTTGTGCCGCATACCGCGCAGCCAGTGGTTCAGATATATTTTCGGAAATGAATCGATTGCTTCGTGCGCCAGTTTCAGGGCCTGTGCCGGTTCAGGGTGCAGCAGCGGCAGAATGGCTTCGGCGAGCCGCGCCAGGTTCCACTGTGCCATGATCGGCTGATTTCCGTAGGCGTAACGCCCCTGATAGTCGATTGAACTGAATACTGTGAGCGGGTTGAAGGTGTTCATGAAGGCGCAGGGGCCATAGTCGATGGTTTCGCCCGAAATTGCCATATTGTCGGTGTTCATGACGCCGTGAATGAACCCGACGTTCATCCAGCGGGCGATCAGTTCGGCCTGCAGATCTATCACCTTTTTGTAAAAGCCGGGATACGGGTTCCCGCAGTCACGGCATTCGGGAAAATGCCTCGCGATGGTGTAGTCGGCGAGGGTTTGCAGCATATCGGTGTTTTCGCAGGCCGCCGCAAACTGAAAAGTTCCGACTCTGATGTGACTGGTGGCAATGCGGGTCAGAACTGCGCCGGGCAGCGGTTTTTCGCGATATACTGGTTCACCGGTTTCGACGACGGCGAGGCTTCGGGTTGTGGGTATGCCGAGCGCTGCCATCGCTTCGCTGATTATGTATTCGCGCAGCATTGGCCCGAGCACGGCGCGGCCATCGCCCCGGCGTGAATATCGCGTCTGGCCCGAGCCCTTCAGCTGTATGTCGAAACGCCTGCCATCGGGTGGGCAGTGCTCGCCAAGAACGATAGCCCGGCCATCGCCAAGCATGACGAAATTGCCAAACTGATGACCGGCGTAAGCCTGGGCCAGCGGTTCAGCGCCTTCCGGGACAGTGTTGCCGGCAAGAGTCGCCAGGTCGGTTTCAGACAGGGCCGGGTCGGTTGTCAGCCAGAGATCTTTCGCCAGTCTGGTATTGAAAATACACGCTCTGGGTGCTTTTACCGGTACCGGCTCGATGCGCTGGTAAAAGCCCGCGGGCAGGCGGGCATAACTGTTGTCAAAATTCCACCTGATCATTACTCAGCCTACCACAACCGGAAGCGTGACCTCGAAGCGACTGCCCTGACCCGGGGCACTGGCAAGCCTGATTTTGCCGTTCAGCCCGGTTACGAGTTTTTTTACAATGCTCAGCCCGAGCCCGATGCCGCCAAATTTTCTTCTGGTGCCGAGGCTGACCTGATAAAAAGCCTCGAAGATTTTTTCCTGAAGCTCTGCCGGGATGCCGATGCCCTGATCAGATACGGTTATTATCAGATTGCCGGCTTCTTTTTTCAGCTCGAGCGTCACGCTGGTTTTATTGCAGAATTTGAAGGCATTCACCAGAAGGTTGGCGACGATCTGCTCGATTGCCTGCCGGTTTGCTTCGAGTCTGATGGATTCATCAGGTATTATTTCGGTGTATTGGCATTCGCTGGCTTTTTGATGGGTGGTGCTGACCGATCTTATGAAATTGAGAACTTCTCCAAGGGTGAAAATTTCTTTTTCATATTTTAAACTGCCGCTTTCAAGTCGCGAGAATTCAAGCAGGTTGTTCACCATTTTTTCGAGAAGAAAGGAGTTTTCTTCGATTTCGCCGGCGACGCCGGTAATTTTTTGCGTTTCTACGAGCTTTTCGAGCGCTTTGTTTTTTAACAGGGCACTGTAACCCCTGATGACGGTCAGAGGCGTTTTCAGCTCGTGACTTATCATTGCCAGAAATTCTGATTTGGCAAGGCTGGCCTCTTCGGCGCGCTCTTTGGCAATAAGCAGTTCATTTTCAATTTTTTTTCTGAGAAGGATTTCCTGCTCGAGTTGCCCGATTTCTTCTTTTTTCAGCTGGGTTTCTTCGCGTGATTTTGTCAATTCAAGCAGGGTTGTTCTGATGTTGTTCTCAAGGCGTTTATATACTGCCAGACCTTCATTTTCGCCGAAAATTTCGACGAGTGTTGTCACCGGCGGCAGCTTATCAGATTCGGGGTTCATGAGAAATTTTATGGTGTTTTCGCTTCGCCGCAGGCCGAGAGCTACGAGAACGTAGCCAAGGGCGATCGGGATGTGTACAGGGTTTCCGGGGATGTTGAGAAGCCGAATCGAGGGAAACAAACCCGCGTAAATGGCGCAGCCGAAACTGAAAACTACGGTACCGATCGCTATCAGGCGGGCAGAGTGAACCAGCCGGCCTTTTCCGGTTTGCCAGATAAAAAGGCTCAAAGAAGAGAGATAGCCGCCGACCATCGCATAAAAAATGCCGAAGAGAAATTCCTTGATGTTCGGAATGTGGCTGATAGCAACGATATTGCCGGCATCGAGAATACTGTTGAGGATCTCGTAGTTCATGTAGGTCGGGATCACCGCAAAAGTTACGGCAAAGGGCAGAAAATACAGAACCGGTTGTCTGGTAACTTTAACCTGGCAGACCTGGGCGAGAAAATGCATGCCCGGAAAAGACAGGATCAGAGAAAAGACGAAAATCAGGTTGGTGAGCATGTTCTGCTTGAAAGGCCCCATTTCGCTGGCCCAGATGGCAAAATCGATGGAATTGCCGATTGCCGCGCCGGTAAAGGCCACCGCCCAGAAAAACATGTAATCGCGCGCCACGCTTTTGCTGTTTAAAACCGCCCAGCTGTAAAAGCACTGGCCGGCGGCATAAACATTGAACAGAACGAAAACCGCATAAAGCACTTTGCCGTGCAGAAAGCTGCCATACTCGATACCGGTCAGGTAGCAGGCAAGATAGGCAACGGCAAATACGCATATTACCAGGCTTACGACCGCCATTTCCTGAAAGAAGCAGCGGGTGTAAAAATCGCGATATCTTGCCAACTGCTGCCCGGCGTCGGTGCCAGTTTCATCAATAAACTCGGAAAACAGAACGGCCTCGCTCTGAGGCATGATGTTTTCCTGATTAAGGGTCCTCTCGATGGCCATGTTTCACCGCTCAATTTTAATCGAGTCTGCTGAGATTGATTTTATCAAAAATGCAGCCAAAGCCAAATCGTTTTTTTGGTTTGTTCAGAGCATGGCGTCGAAGCAGAAACCGCTCGTCATTCAGCAGATCGTGCCGTGAAAATAAGAGAAGTCGTGCAGGTGTCAGGCAAGTTTTTCGCTGCCGCCGCCGGTCGGGCTCAAGGGAATGGGATCGCCGGCAGATCGTTGACGATAATGCCGACACCCTGACCGTGAAAGGGTTGAGCCTTGAGGTCGATGAGCGAAAACATTTTTACCCCGGCATTCTGGGCGACGATGAAGGCGCGGTAGAAATTGTCTGGCCGCCCGGCGAAACTGCGACTCAGGTTGTCGGCATTTCGGCCGGCAAGGCCGATCGATTCGACGAAATGAACGCTGAGGGCCAGATTGCAGGCATACCTGGCTTCAAGCTGACGCAGGCCGGTCAGGGCCTCGATAGCTGCCATCTGCACCTGCAGAAAGTCTTTACGTGAAGCGGCAGCGAAAACCCAACTCTGAAAAGCGTCGAGCAGCTTTCTGAAAGCTTTGCGGCCGTCGCGATCGAGGGCCCTGGTGTTGATGGGCTTGGTGGCGGCCGGTTTGATGGCGCTCATCGACACGAAATCATTAACCAGAACCGGAATTCCTTGCTGGTTCAGCCGTCGGCCCCAGCGGTCGAAAATCGCAGAAACAGGCAGCAGTGCGTATTCCATGCTGGTGTAAAGCTTCGACAACCCCTTCGTTTTACCGTTCGAAAGATCAGCGTAGAATTTTGCCCGTTCGCGGTTAACTTTGATCGCTTCCTTCACATGGCCGGAAAAATGTTTTTCGGGCGACCCGAGGCCGGTTGCGTCATCTTTCTGAAACTGTATGCGCCCAGAAATCTGCAACACTTTAAGCAGCCCGCTGAAGTTGATATTGTCTTCAGAGTCAGCCGTAAAGGCCAGTCTGGTAAAGGCTGCCAGGTGGTCTGCCATTATTTCTTCATCGGCAGCCTGATCTTCGGTGGCGGCAATAAAGCCATTTATAATTTCGGCTGTTTTGGGGGCAGCAGGCTCTGAACCTGATTGCAGATTCTCAAATCTGGCCATGCCGGAAAGCTGCTGTACAAGATAGCCTTTTTCGGCTTCAGCGGCATGAGATGGTTGTGCGCCAGCGGCAGCAATGCTGCCGGTCAGCAGTAAGCCGATCAGGAATTTTCCAGCCGGAAATTCTCGCTTAAAAATTTGCATGCAACAATTATACAGACCAAACGCCAAATTGCCAAATTTTTGCTGGGCAAGGTTGAACGTAAGTTGAACGCAAAATTGAACTGCTTTTGATCGGCTGACTCAGGCGGGTGGGTAGTCGATGTTGTAGTGCAGGCCAATGCTTTGTTTGCGGCGCATGGCGCAGTCGACGATCAGTTCGGCGACCACGATCAGGTGGCGCAGTTCGATGAAGTTGCGGTTAACCCGGTGTCTGGCGTAGTAATCGTTGATCTCGACTTTCAGCAGGTCGATGCGGGCTTTGGCGCGGCGCAGACGCTCGTCGCTGCGCACGATACCGACGTAGTTCCACATCAGGCGTCTGATTTCTTCCCAGTTGTGTAGCAGCAGAACCTCTTCGCGGGCGGGGTTGACCCGGCTGTCATCCCATTCGGGTACAGGCTCGACCTTGCCGTTTTCTTTCAACAGGCCGGTGATGTGTCTGGCAGAAGAGGCGCCGAAGACAAGGCATTCGAGCAGCGAATTGCTGGCGAGGCGGTTGGCACCATGCAAGCCGGTGCAACTGGCTTCACCGATCGCGTAAAGCCGGGGTACATCGGTGCAGCCGTTGAGGTCGACCCTGATGCCGCCGCAGGTATAATGCGCGGCCGGTACAACCGGAATCGGTTCTCTTGTGATATCGATGCCGAATTCGAGGCATTTCTGATAGATGCCGGGGAAATGCGAACGCACAAATTCAGAAGGTTTGTGCGAAATGTCGAGAAAGACATTTCTGATGCCGAGACGCTTCATTTCGTAGTCGATGGCCCTGGCGACGATATCACGGGGCGCCAGTTCAGCGCGTTCGTCGTGGGCGGGCATGAAGCGGGTGCCGTCAGGCAGCAGCAGTCTGGCGCCTTCGCCGCGCATGGCTTCGGTAATCAGAAAAGAACCGGCCTGTGGGTGATAAAGGCAGGTCGGGTGGAACTGGTTGAATTCGAGATTTTCGACACGGCAGCCGGCCCGGTAGCCCATGGCGATTCCGTCGCCGCTCGAAACCGACGGATTGCTCGAATAGAGGTAGACACGGCTGGCACCGCCGGTGGCGATGACCGTCGCTTTTGCCGAAAATGAGTCGACGCGGTCGGCATCGATGTTATAAATATAGGCGCCACAGCACTGCCCATGCTTTTTATAGAGATCGACCGCAATGTGGTTTTCGAATATTCTGACGTTCGCGCGCTTTTTAACCGCGCCCACCAGCGTTTCTTCGAGATCTTTGCCGGTCGAGTCGGCCGAGTGCACGATGCGGCGATGCGAATGCCCGCCTTCGCGTGTCAGATGATATGGGTAACCGCCCTCTTCGTGCGCGGGCGTAAACCTGATGCCTAGCTCGATCAGCCACCTGATGCACTCGGGTGCATTCTCGACGGTAAATTTTACGGCAGCGGGGTCACAGATACCGGCCCCGGCAATCATTGTGTCCTGAATATGGCCGGCAAAGCTGTCGTCGGATTCAAGAACGGCGGCAATACCGCCCTGAGCGTAATTGGTTGAGTTTTCGTGCAGTTCATCCTTGCAGATGACGGCAATCGACAGGCCCGGGTCGAGCCTGAGCGCCAGACTTAGCCCGGCGGCGCCGCTTCCGAGAATCAGAACGTCAAATTTGTGCAGCATGTGCCGGCTTCCTTATCTGATGCGCATGTCGAAGCGCATCGACAGGTTGATTGCCTTGATATGCTTGGTGAGAGAACCTACTGAAACGAAATCGACACCGGTTGCCCCGATGTCGGCAATGTTGCCAAGGTTAACGTCGCCGGAAACTTCGAGCTTAACCCGGCCGGCATTGATTTCAACCGCTTCTATGATGCGTTCGAGCGGAAAATTGTCGAGCATGACGATGTCGGCTTTCGCTGCAATCGCCTCTTTCAGGCCTTCGATGTTTTCGACTTCGATTTCGACTCTGCGGTCAGACGCAATTTCGCGGGCGGCGTGCACCGCTTCGGTAATCGAGCCGCAGGCAGCGATGTGGTTTTCCTTGATCAGAAAGGCGTCGTACAGACCCATGCGATGATTGCAGCCCCCGCCGCACTTAACCGCATACTTTTCGGCCAGTCTGAGTCCCGGTATCGTTTTTCGCGTGTCGAGCAGCCGGGTTGGTGTGCCGTCCAGTTTTTTGGCAAACATGCTGGTAATGGTGGCGACTCCAGACAGGGTCTGCAGAAAATTCAGAGCGGTTCTTTCGCCGGTCAGCAGACTGCGGGCGTTGCCTTCGAGTGTGTATAGAACGCAGTCGGCCTCGACACTGTCGCCATCTTTGTAGTTCCAGCTGACCTGCACTTCGGGGTCGAGCTGGCGAAAAACCTCGGTAACCCAGGCGCTGCCGCAGAGAACCATATCTTCGCGGGTGATGACCCTGGCGCTGGCGCTGCGCTTTGCCGGTATCAACTGGGCGGTCAGGTCTTTCTGGCCCTGCAGATCTTCGAATAAAGCGGTTTTAACGGTTTCGGCAATGTTTTTTTCGAGGTTCATGGCTTTCTCAACTGTGTTTTTTTCTGAATTCAAGCATGCGGGAAAGGGGCAGCAGAGCTTTTTCAATGATCCCGGGTTCGAGTCTGATCTCGCCGCTGTTGTTTTTCAGGGCATCGCGCAGGTTCTGCAGATTGTTCATTTTCATCCAGGGGCAGTTGCCTTCGCATTGATAAAGTTCACTCTGTGCCTTTGTCGGTGCGACAATAAAGGTTTTGTCGGGGCAGGCCTGCTGCATTTTGTAAAAAATGCCCGATTCGGTGGCGACGATAAACTTCTTCGCCTGTCTGGTTTTACTGGCCTGAAGCAATTGCGAAGTCGAGCCGGTCACGTCGGCCAGGGCGATGACTTCGGGCTGCGATTCGGGGTGTACCAGCAGCTCGGCATCGGGGTTGGCAGCTTTAAGAGCCTTTATTTTTTCGGCGTCGAATTCGGCGTGCACGATGCAGCAGGCGTTCCAGAGCAGCATGTCGGCGCCGGTGCGGCGCTGAATGTAGTCGCCGAGATAGCGGTCGGGGGCCCAGATGATTTTTTTGCCTTAGCTGGCCAGATGTTTGACCACGTCGACGGCAATGCTCGAAGTAACGGTCCAGTCGGCAAGGGCTTTGATTTCGGCAGAGGTATTGGCGTAGACAACTACGATCCGGCCGGGATTGGCGGCACAGAACTTTTTGAATTCTTCTGGCTCACAGCCAAGATCTAACGAACATTCTGCGGCCATATCCGGCATTAATACGGTCTTTTCGGGGCTGAGGATCTTGGCTGATTCGCCCATGAAACGCACGCCGGCCACCAGCAGTGTTTTTGCCGCGTGTTCGGCACCGAACCTCGCCATTTCGAGCGAATCGCCGATAAAGCCGCCGGTTTCTTCGGCGAGCTTCTGAATCAGCGGATCGGTGTAATAGTGGGCGATGATGACAGCATTTTTCTGTTTGAGCAGTTGCCTGATTTCGTCGGCAAGAAGCTGGTTTTCTTTGTCTGAAAATTTTTGTGGGGCCTTTGCCGGCAGGTGTCTGCTGATTTTATGGTTGAATTCCTGGTTTTCCATACAACCCTCTTTTTGTTCAAGTTTTGCATATATTATCACAATTCAACTGATGCCTGCCGCTAATTAAAAGTGGCTGGCGGCTCTGGAATAACGCGGGCAGCGTTTACTCTGCGGCGTTTCAGCCAGATTGTGACGGCCAGCACTATGATTGCGAAGATTGTGCAGGGCCAGAACCAAAGCGAGGGGCCTTCTGTTTTTACGATGCGGTTGCCATAAGAGCGGTAATAATCTGGAATTAACGGCAGACCAGTGCTGTCGGTGGCAAAGGATGCAGTAAAATCTATGGCTGCCTGCCAGAGTTTGTATTCGCGGCCGCTTTGCCTGATTATTGTCTGGTCGAGCTCGACCGGCCGGCCATTTTTGTCTTTCAGCACGATATTGAGTTTCGGCAGCCTTTTTCCGACCATTGGCAGGTAAGAGGCCATGTAATGCGTCGTTGCGACGTGGAAAAGCCGATCATGGTCTGCGGTTATGGGCTCGTAATCGGTGTCGTTCTGCAGGCCGTGGCCGGTATATCTTTCTGCCGCGAGAATCGAGCGGTAGGCCGGCAGGGGCTTGTTCAGCCACGGAATATTGAACCAGACGGCCCGATTCGGGTCGACCCAGTAGCGCAGACCCGAGAACTGCAGAAAGTAAACATCATTCCAGATTATGGGCAGAAGGGTTGCGACTTCGAGCATGTTCAGTATTTCGGCACCGGTCAGATAGAATGAAACCAGCGGGTAGCCTGGCTGCATATCCTGGCCGGCACCGAGGCCGCAGGTGGTGACCAGATCGAAAAGGGTGATTTCGCCTCCTCTACCCGGTAAAGAAGAGGGGATCAGGTCGCCTCTGATGATGCCGTTGGCGTGCATGGCGAAATCAACATGTTCACCGGTCATTCTGGCGGCAGCATGCCTGATGGCGTCGGTTGTGAAATTGCCAATTGCGGTTTCGCACAGTCGCTCGTGTTTGATGATGGGGTAGGGGAGTCTGGCGGCCGGCAGAGAAAGATCGGCGACTTTGCCGCTGGTAAAGGAAGCGACCATCTGATTTAGGGCGTCGACATGCCCGGCAATTTTCTCTGAGATAACCGGATTTTCAGGAATTTCGCTGTCGAGCCGTTGCAGAAAAGGGGTGCCGGTCTGGTGGTTTCTCAGGTTCAGTCTGCTGTCAGAACGGTTAAATGCCAGCTCAAGGCAGCCGGCCGACTGCAGATATGAACCGTTGTGCATCAGGATGGTTTTACCGACCCGCCGTGGTTCGTCGAGTGCGACATGGTCGTGGCCGCCGAGAATCAGGTGAATTCCGGGTACCGCTTTTGCCAGATCGATATCTTCATAATAGCCGGCGTGGGTCAGGGCAATTATTACTTCAGCGCCACCGGCTTTCAGGCTGGCGATTTCTCTGGCTGCGGCGGCATGCTGATCGGAAAAATCGAGCGGTTTCGCCAGCGGCGCCAGGCGGTGGGCGCCCTTTCCGAAAATCGCCATGATGCCGATTTTGAGCCCATTGTCGAGATGTAAGACCAGATTGGGCTTTACACCTGCGACTGTGATCGGGTGTGACGCTGGAGCGACGAGATTAGAGCAGATGAAGGCCGGCCCGGGCGGTGAATTCCGGGCGTTCTGCAGCAGGCGGGCAAGTATTTCGGGGCCGTAGTCGAATTCGTGGTTGCCGAGGGTGATGGCATCGTAGCCAATCTTGCTCATCAGATCGAGTTCGGGTGAGCAGCCGTTCAGGCTTAGCCAGGCAAAGGGATTGCCGCCGGTAAAATCGCCCGATGAAAGCAGCAGAACCGGTTCACTGGCTCTGGCTTTTTTAAACCGCTCGACAAAAGTTGCCAGGCGGGCGAAACCGCCGAGTGTCGGGCTGCTCTGGCCGGGCAGGTAATTGCTGAGCGGTGTTGGCAGCAGGCTTGAGTGTTCATCACTGGTGTGCAGAATGCTGAAATTAAGATCTTCGGCGTTTCCGACGACGACAGCTGCAAAGAAGAAAAAAAACGCAAACAGCAGCCGTAGGGGCGATTTTATCATTTCAGAGGCTCCTGGTAACTTTCTTCCGGGTTTTCGCGATTATACTATTTTCGAATCATAAAGCACATAAGCTTACCTGCTTAAAATTGGGGTCGGGTTGCGAGTCGTTCTGCTGTGCATTTTTGCCTGCAATCGGGATTTTTTTGTTTTAGCGCCGGTAAAAATTCTGCAGAAGCGCGAGTTTTAAATTTTTCGGGCGTATTGTCTGAGTAAGAGTTGGCCGCGGTGGTTTTTCTTTTTGCGCTCTGGTATATTTGCAGCTTCGGTATGCCTGCCTTCTGGTTTTATCGATTATTCTGCCCGGTTGCGAAAGGTGATCTGTTTTTGATGGAAAATATTCATGCCTTTGTAAATGACATAAACACGGTTCTCTGGTCGTATATTCTGGTCTACCTGTTGCTGTCGGCGGGCATTTTCTTTTCTATCCGCCTGCGTTTCATGCAGTTTCGCAATCTGAAGCGGGCCTGCCAGGTTGCTTTTGCGAAGGCCGAGCCGGGGCAGATTTCGTCGTTTCAGGCCTTTGCAACTGGTCTGGCCAGCAGGGTGGGTACCGGCAACATTGCCGGGGTTGCGACCGCTATAAGTGTCGGGGGACCGGGCGCGGTGTTCTGGATGTGGGTGACGGCACTGGTGGGTATGGCCTCGGCGTTTGTCGAGGCGACGCTGGCTCAGATTTTTAAAGTGCGCAACGAAGACGGTACTTTTCGCGGCGGGCCGGCTTATTACATCGAACAGGGGCTGGGCTCAAGATTCTGGGGTGTTGTTTTTGCCTTGAGCCTGCTGCTGGTTTTTGGTCTGGCGTTTAATGCGGTACAGAGTAATTCGATCAGCGATGCCTTTGCGAATGCTTTCGGAATTGACCGGTTTTTGACCGGAATTATGGTGGTTGCTGGTTCTGGTCTGATAATTTTTGGTGGGGCCCGGCGTATTGGTCGTGCGGCTGAGATTCTGGTGCCATTTATGGCTTTTATTTATCTGCTGGTGGCGCTTTATGCCATCGTGACGAATCTGGGAAGGGTACCCGAAATTTTCTGGCTGATTTTTTCGACAGCTTTTACGCCTGAGGCGGTTCTTGGCGGCGGTGTCGGTGCCAGTCTGCGGGCGGCCATGGAAATGGGCATCAAGCGCGGGCTTTTTTCGAACGAGGCTGGCATGGGCTCGGCACCGAATGCTGCCGCATCTGCGGCGACCGCGCACCCGGTAAATCAGGGACTGCTGCAGATGCTCGGGGTATTTATCGACACAGTTGTGATCTGCAGTGCCACTGCTTTTATCATTTTGCTTTCTGACCGCTATATACCGGGTGGCGCGGTAAAAGGTGCAGCTTTGACGCAGGCGGCCGTTGAATATCATGTTGGGGCCTGGGGCTCATCCTTCATGGCCGTGGCGATTTTTCTGTTTGCCTTTACGTCGATCATTGGCAATTACGCTTACGCCGAGAGCAATATTCACTACATAAAACACGATAACAGATTTCAGCTGGTCTTCAGGCTTATGGTTCTCGGCATGGTGATGTTCGGATCGGTCGGAAGCCTGCCTCTGGTCTGGGATATGGCTGATGCAAGCATGGGCTTTATGGCCATCATAAACCTTTTTGCTATTCTGTTGCTTGCAAAATATTCCGTCGCGGCCTGGCATGATTATAGGCATCAGCTTGAGTCGTCAGCTGAGCCTGTTTTTAGCAGTCATTGTATTTCCGGCCTTGAGCAAAAGCTTGTTGACAATTGCTGGAAGCATTAAAAGGTTTTAAACAAAGCTATTTGCGTCTCGGCTACATCGATAATTGAATCTTGCAGCGGATTGCTGCTGATCCTCCAGCTGTAATACCATGTTTAAGTGGCGTGTATAAAGCCTGTTGTGTTTTGACGTCTGTTGCGGCGGGTTGTAGGATTGACGCGGATAAACGCTTCTCAAAAATGTTTGTCGGTGTACATAATTTTCTTGAAATAATTAAAAAATTCTACTTTGTATACCGAATATTTATGGTAAAATTAATTTATCTGACATTTCGAGAACATGGATGTTTATTTTGAGCAGTATTGTCAAACTCGCAAAATGTCGCCGTTCTTGCGGACCGGTCCAGGGAAGGAACCGGGAAGCGAAAAAGAGAATGGCGTCTATCCGGCATTTGAATACCACCCATGACAGCTTCTGTCATGGGTTTTTCTGCGTTCAGATGCCTGGCCCGGTTGAAGCTTCATGAGCAAAATAACACAGGTCTCTGCAAAGGTCGGTAAAAGTCTGTTCCGGTTGTTGTTAGTTTCTGGATTCAAGCGAAAAGAGGTATCTCCATGTCTATTGTAACGGGAATGTCCACTGCTCAGATTGCCGCCCTGACCACTCAGCAGATAAAAAATCTTGGTACAGCCGATTTTAAAGCGCTGACCACCAGCCAGGTTGCAGCTCTGACGTCGACTCAGATAGATGCGATTGAGACCCAGGACCTCGTCGTGCTCAGCACCGGCCAGGTTCAGGCCCTGACTCTTTATAACAATCAGGGGCTTCTCAGCACGCAGGTGCAGGCATTGACAACCTCCCAGATCAAGGCTTTGACCGGCTCGCAGATGGCAACCTTTGACGCCGGCGATATGGCCGCTCTGTCGACGAATCAACTGAAAGCCGTTGATGCCAGTGACATTACCGGACTCTCGACTACACAGATTGCCGCTCTTTCAACCGGCCAGATTCAGGCAATGATGACTTCGCAGATTGCGGCTCTGAATACCAACCAGACCAGCAATCTCAGTAATTCTCAGTTGCAGGCTTTGACGATTGCCCAGGCGAAAGCTCTGACAAGTGCTCAGATTGCAAGTCTCAGCACTTCTCAAGTCGCTGCTTTTACAACCACACAGATCGGTGGCTTGAATACAATTCAGATTGCCGCTTTTTCCACCAGTCAGATCAGCAATATGACGACTTCGCAGATTCAGGCGCTGACTGCTGCTCAGGCAAAATCTCTGACTTCGGCTCAGATTGCCGGTCTTACCACCAATCAGGTTGCAGCAATGCAGACTGAAGATCTGGCGGTTTTATCCACCACTCAGATTCAGGCCATGACAGGTGCTCAGTTTGCTGGCATGGGCACAACCCAGGTTGCGTCTCTTACCTCTACTCAGATACGCGCTATGACCGCAGGTCAGCTTGACAGCCTGACCACGAACCAGATTCAGGCTCTTACCACCGGTCAGATGGCCGGTCTGGTATCTGGTCAGATGAGTGCTTTCAGCACGACTCAGCTGGCGGCAATGCAGACCCAGGATCTGGCTGCCCTGAGTACTTCTGCAATGCAGGGGCTTTCTCAGACTCAGATCGCTGCTTTTACCGCTTCGCAGATCAGCAATATGACATCGTCGCAGGTGGGCGCTTTGAATACCACCCAGGTTGGCGGTCTTACCACCACTCAGATTGCAGCTTTTACAACCAGTCAGGCAAGGGCGCTTACCGGTAACCAGGTTGCCAAGTTGACTGCCACTCAGCTTGCTGCTATTGCCACCGATGACTTTGCCGCTTTGCAGACTTCGGCGATTGCAGCCATAGGCACAAGCCAGATCTCTGCTCTTTCCACAGACCAGGTTGTTGCCCTATCTACAGCCCAGGCACGCGCATTGACGACATCTCAGCTGGCAAATATGACAACTACCCAGGTTGCAGCAATTCAGGCAGCTGACCTTACTTCTATGACGACTTCTCAGATTGCCGGTTTCACTGCCGGTCAGCTCAATGCAATGACGGGCGCGCAGTTTGGCGGTCTTTCGACCGCTCAGATTGGAGCTTTGACCACCTCTCAGATTGCTGGTCTGACCACCTCTCAGATTGCCAATATGACCACGGTTCAGGCATCTGCCTTCAAGGCTTCACAGCTGGCAGCCATGTTGACCAGTCAGGTTGCAGCAATTGAGACAGCCGATCTTGCGGCCATGACAACTTCTCAGATAGCCGGTTTTACCACCGCACAGGTCAGTGCCTTCACCACTTCACAGATACAGGGCTTAACTCCGGCTCAGGTAAGCAGTTTGACCGGAGTCCAGCTCAGCAAGCTCTCTGCGACCCAGATTGCGGCAATTCAGACCGTTGACCTTGCCGCGATGAAAACCAGTCAGTTGAGCGCCCTCGGAAGCACTCAACTGGCGGGTTTAACCACCGATCAGATTATCGGGCTTTCTTCGACCCAGGTTCTTGGCCTTTCGCCTTCTCAGCTGGGCAAGCTGACAACGACTCAGCTGAACGCCATGGAAAGCAATGACTTTGCGGCCCTTTCCGGCACTCAGATAACCGGTTTGACAACTGAGCAGATTACCGGTCTTACAACCACCAGATTTGCGGCGATGTCGACCAGTCAGATCGCGGCTCTCACCTCAAGCCAGGTTGCCGGTATTACAACAAGTCAGATCGCCAATATTACCACCACACAGGCTAAGGCGCTGACCTCAGCTCAGATTGCCAGCCTCTCGGCAGCTCAGATGGCCGCCCTCGGAACTGATGACCTTGCCGTCTTATCAAGTTTACAGATCCGCGCTTTCACAACCTCGCAGATTGGTAATCTTTCAACCAGCCAGGTTCTGGCTCTGACCACTTCGCAGGCCAGTGCGCTGACCACCGGTCAGCTTGCCAAATTCTCGGCTGCCCAGATAACTGCCATGGGTACCGACGATGTCGCTGCCCTCTCATCTTCACAGATCACTTCTCTGAGCACATCGCAGATTGCCGCCCTCTCAACGGCTCAGGTTGCCGCCATGACTTCCAATCAGGTTGGCGGCTTGTCTACCACGCAGATTTCACAGATGTCGACCGCTCAGATAGCTGCGCTCAATACGAGCAGCTTCGCCAGACTTTCCACTTCGCAGATTGCCGCTCTGACAACCTCTCAGGTTGCCGGGCTTTCTGCCAGCCAGGTTCTGGCGCTGACTACGGTCCAGGCGAAATCTCTGTCGACCTCTCAGATTGCCAGCCTTTCTACGACTCAGTTCGCCAGCCTTGGCACCGATGACCTGGCCTCTTTCTCCGCCAGCCAGCTGGCCGGCGTTTCTAATGCCCAGATTGCCGGCCTGTCTTCGTCGCAGTTCGCGTCTTTCACCTCCAGTCAGATTGCGGCATTTTCTACCGGTAAGATTGCCGGCCTTTCTACCAGCCACATTGCTGCCCTGACGACTTTACAGGCGCAGGGGCTTTCTTCGGCCCAGATCGCCAGTATGTCTACCGGTCAGGTTGCAGCCCTTGAGACCGCTGACCTCGCCGCTCTGAAGAGTTCGAGTGTGATCGGCTTTACCACTGCCCAGATTGCCGGGATGTCGACGACCCAGATACAGGCGCTGACGAGCGCTCAGATTGCTTCTTTTGGCACCAGCCAGATGGCTGGTTTTACGGCTGGTCAGGTTACCGCATTTACCACCAGCCAGGCTCAAGCTCTGAAAAATACTCAGCTTGCAAGCCTTTCCACGACACAGATTGCCGCGATTGGCACCGATGACCTCAGTGCATTGACAACTTCTCAGATTACCGCTTTTGGCTCAAGCCAGATTGCCGGCATGACAACAACTCAGATTCAGGCACTCACCACTGGGCAGACTGCGGCGCTCACCACCTCTCAGATTCGCGGTCTCACCGCTACCCAGATCACGAATATGCAGTCTGCAGATTTTGCTGCCCTTAAATCGTCGCAGATCGCAGCCATGTCCACTTCTCAGATCGCGGCGCTTTCCACCACTCAGGTTTCGAGCCTTTCAAGCAGTCAGTTGCCTGGTTTGAATACGACCCAGATTGGTGCATTGACAGCCACTCAGATTGCGGCATTCACAACGACTCAGATGCCTTATCTGTCGTCGGCGCAAATCGCCAAACTGACCACAACACAGGTTGCTGCCATTGAAACTGCTGACCTTGCCGCCATGAAAACCTCTCAAATTGCAGCATTTACCACAAGTCAGGTAGCAGGTTTCACGACGGACCAGATAGTCGGACTGTCGGCCAGCCAGGTTGGGGCTTTAACCACGAGCCAGATTGCAAAACTTTCTGCAGCTCAGGTTGCAGCAATTCAGACTGCTGATCTCGCTGCCATGAAAACCAGCCAGTTGAGCGCCCTCGGAAGCACGCAACTGGCGGGTTTAACCACTGATCAGATCATTGGGCTTTCGACGAGCCAAATTTCAGGTCTTTCGCCCACACAACTGAGCAAACTTTCTTCGACACAGTTGAATGCCATGGAAAACGTTGACTTTGCAGCTCTTTCCGGCACTCAGATATCTGGTTTGACGACTGCCCAGATTGCCGGTCTTACGACAACCAGGTTTGCGGCGATGACGACCGGTCAGATAGCTGCTCTCACTGCCAGTCAGATTACTGGCGTTACAACAGACCAGATTGCCAATATTACCACTACGCAGGCCAGGGCATTGACCGTTCCTCAGATTGCCAGTCTCTCGGCAACTCAGATCACCGCACTCGGCACCGATGACCTCGCTGTCTTTTCAACTTCTCAGATTATTGGTTTCACAACTTCACAGATCGGTAACCTTTCAACCAGTCAGATTCTGGCCCTGACCACTGCTCAGGCCAGTGCGCTTACTCCCGGCCAGCTTGCAAAACTATCGACCTCTCAGATTGCTGCAATGGGCACCGATGACGTTGCGGCTCTGTTGACGTCACAGATCGCATCTTTGAGTACCGCACAGATTGCTGCGCTTTCGACAGCTCAGGTCACTGCGATGACTTCAAATCAGGTTAGTGGATTGACTACCGCGCAGATTTCCAAAATGTCTACTGCCCAGATTGCGGCACTCAATACGACCAGCTTCTCCAGGTTGTCCACTTCGCAGATTGCTGCTCTGACCACCGCACAGGTTGCCGGACTTTCAACCAGTCAGGTTCTCGCACTGAATACCAGCCAGGCTAAGGCTTTGTCGACTGCTCAGATCGCCAGTCTCTCGACGACCCAGTTTACCAGCCTCGGTACCGACGATCTGGCTTCCCTGACGAATGTGCAGCTGGCAGGGGTTTCTACCGCCCAGATTGCTGGCCTGTCGACTTCACAGTTTGCGGCTTTCACTTCCAGTCAAATTGCCGCACTTTCTACGGTGCAGATCGCCAATCTTTCCACCACTCACATTGCTGCCCTGACGACGTTACAGGCGCCCGGGCTCTCATCTGTACAGATTGGCACCATGTCTGCCGCGCAGATTACGGCCCTCGAGACCGCTGATCTTGCAGCCATAAGAAGCACGAGTATGACTGGCCTTTCTACCGCTCAGATTGCCGGTATGTCGACGACTCAGATACAGTCTCTGACAGCTGCTCAGATTGCCTCTTTTACTCCCGCTCAGATGGCTGGTTTCACTGCCGGTCAGGTTACCGCTTTTACCACCACCCAGGCGCAGGCCCTTAAGAATATTCAGCTTGCAGGCCTCAGTACCAGTCAGATTGCTGCAATGGGTACTGACGACGTGGCCGCGCTGACAACTTCTCAGATCTCAGCATTCACTTCAAGTCAGATGGCTGGCTTTACAACCGCTCAGATAGCCGGTCTTTCATCTGATCAGGTTGGGGCCTTGACCACTAATCAGATTGCCAAACTTTCTTCGGCTCAGATCGCAGCAATTCAGACTGTCGATCTTGCTGCCATGAAAACCAGTCAGCTGCGCGCCATGGGAAGCACTCAACTTGCGGGCCTGACAACTGACCAGGTCATTGGGCTTACGACTGGGCAGGTTCTTGCTCTCTCATCTGCCCAGCTGAGCCAGATGTCATCGACTCAGATGAATGCCATGGAAAGCAGCGACTTCGCTCTGCTGTCGCCCTCTCAGGTTATTGGCCTGACAACTTCTCAGATTAATGCTTTCACAACCACCAGGGTTGCTGCCATGTCAACCAGCCAGCTTGTAGCGCTTACTTCCAGCCAACTTGCCGGTTTCTCAACGTCTCAGATAGCTGCTCTTACTTCTAACCAGCTGCAGGCAATGACTGCGGGCCAGATATCGAAGCTTTCTACCGCTCAGTTTGCGGCAATGGAAACAGTCGACTTTGCCGCTCTGACGACAGCGCAGATTGCTGCCATCGGCACTTCTCAGATCGCCGCTTTGACCACTGACCAGATTGTTGGGATGACCACCAATCAGGCCCGGTCTTTCTCGACTCTGGCGGTCAGCAAATTGACAGCGACTCAGCTGGCTGCCATGCAGACAGATGATTTCGTTGCCCTGACATCTTCGCAGATACGGGCTTTGACGACATCACAAATTGGTTCTCTGACCACTGCCCAGATTGCTGCATTGACTTCAAGCCAGGCTTCTGGTCTGACCACTGGCCAGATCCAGAAACTGACCACAACACAGCTTGTTGCGATGGGCACAGACGAACTTTCTACCCTTTCTACCCTGCAGATAGCTGCCATGACTACAGATCAGGTTGCCGGGCTTACTGTTACCCAGGCCGCATCACTGACCTCTAATCAGGTCAAGTCTCTTACGGTGGCGCAAATTGCCAAGATGAGCGCTGCCCAGGTTGCGGCATTCTCCACAGGCAGTATTGCCGCCCTGTCTACTTCTCAGATTGCCGCGATGACGACGGCCCAGATTGCCGGGTTGACTAACAGCCAGATTGTGGCGTTGACCACAGGCCAGGTCAGAGCCCTCAATTCCAGCCAGCTCTCTCAGATGACGAATGCTCAGATTGGCAGTCTGCAGACGCAGGATCTGGCAGCGCTTGCGCCAGCTCAGATTCAGGCGCTGACTACGACTCAAGTCGCTTCCGGCCTTACAACGGTCCAGATTGGCGCCTTGACCACTGCACAGGTTGCGTCTCTTACAACAAGTCAGCTTGCTAATATGAGCGTTGCACAGATTCAGGCCATGACCAGTTCGCAGGTTCGCGCCCTGAGCAGCTCACAGATTGGTTCCATGACAACCTCACAGATTACCGGCATGGAACTGACCGACTTCTCCTCTCTCACCAGCTCCCAGATTGCTGCTCTTACCACCAGCCAGGTTGCTAACCTTACCAATGCTCAGATTGTGGGTCTGACCACCTCTCAGGTAATGGGGTTGACTTCTTCGCAGCTTAGCAACATGACCAATACCCAGATTGCTAACCTCGAAACTGTCGATCTGGCGGCCCTTTCAGTTGCTCAGATCCGGTCACTGCAGAACAGTCAACTGAGCGGCGGCCTTACTACCACTCAGGTTAAGGCCCTGACGACCTCTCAGATCGCCTCTCTGACCACCGATCAGATACGCAACGGTATGACAACAACTCTGCTTGCAGCTCTGACTTCTTCGCAGATTGCAGCTTTGACTAGTTCTCAGGTTGCAGCCATGACTACCACCCAGATTGCCGCACTCAACTTTTAACCGCTGATAAAAAAAGCCCCCGCCGTCTGGCCGGGGGCTTTTTTTATCAGGCCTGGGAAATTGCGATATGGTCGGGTGCCTGGCCGGCCTGGTAACGCTGCCACATTTGCAGGTAGGCGGCCTCCAGATGCCTGCAGTAGCGATCGGTCGAGAACGGTTGCAGCTGTTCAAGATTTGCGGCAAGTCTGTTTTTGCAGTTGGTCAGAAACTCACGATCGGTGGCCAGTTTCAGAGCCAGCTTTTCATAGTCTTCATAATTTTCGGTGATCAGTTCGGGCAGCCCGACCAGTTCGAGAAGTCCGCCGGCAACTCTTGCGGCGAAGGCCCGGCCGCGGCAGGTGACCATTGGCAGGCCGGCCCGCAGCACATCGCTGGTCGTTGAATGGGCATTGCACGGGAAAGTATCGAGAAAAAGGTCGGCAAGCTGGTATCTGGCGAGATGGTCTTCAATGGCCGGAACCCTTGAAGCAAAGATTATGCGGTTTTCGGTGATTCCGTGTTTCGCGGCTTCCTGGCGCAGGTTTCTTTCGGCAGATTCGTTCAGCTTCATCAACCATAGAACACTGGCGGGAACGCTCTTCAGCAGCCTCATCCAGATTGTGAACATTGCCTGACTGATTTTGTAATCATGATTGAAAGAGCAGAAGACAAAACTGTCTTCTGGCAGCCCGTGGTCTTTTCTTGTGGTTTTTACTGCCTGGAAATCCAGCTCGGAGTCGGTTGGCAGGTAGGTTTCGGGAAGATAGACAACCTTTTCGGCGTAGGCATCACGGAAACTTTCGGGAATAATATGGCGGTCGGCGACGATATAGTCGAAATAATCCAGTCCGAGAGTGCTTGAATACCCAAGATAATTGACCTGCACCGGTGCTGGTCTGAAGGCAAACAAATCCGTTCGCGAATCGGCTGTATAACCGGCCATATCCACCAGAATATCGACTTCCATTTCGCGCAGTCGGCGGGCAAGATCGAATGACGGTATCTGGCGGGCGTCGATGAATACATCGAACGCTTTTTCCATGCGCTGTCTTATTCGGCTCTTATCGTCGATTCCGAGTGAAACGGCGATGGTTTCGAATTTTTTCTTGTCATGGTGTTCGAAAAGACCGGCAGTCAGGTGCCCAACCGGGTGTTCCCGCAGATCGGGCGAAACATAGGCCACTTTGATTTTTTTATGTTTGTAAATTTCTCCCTGCCAGACCGGTTCGCGGGCAGGAAAGAAGTGCTGTGCGAAAATTTTTGCGCAGAGCAGGTGAACATGCGGGTCATCGGTGATGGCAGTCATGGCCAGTGTTTTTGTCGAGCGCTTTCCGGTGTGCACGCCATCGATGATTCTGTGTTTTATCGCGTCGAGGTTTGCCCAGTCACAGGCGTGCATTTTGGCAAAAGCGAGAAGACCAAGTGCATAGTCATAATCAGGAGCGATCTGCACCAGCCGGTCAAAGGTCTGGATTGCGACATCATAAAGTTTGAAGTCGGTAAGTATGATACCGCGATTGCATAACGCCTTATCGTTGTTTGGGTCGATTTTCAGCAGTTCTTCATAGTTCAGCAGGGCTTCTTTATGCTGTTTCATCTCAGCCAGAAGGCCGCCGCGGTTGATTCGCACTTCTGAAAAGTCGGGCTGCAGCTGCAGAGCCTTGTCGTAGGCTGCAAGCGCGCGATCGAACTGTTTCAGTGACTGCAGGACTATGCCAAGATTGTACCAGATCTGTGCAAAATCAGGTTTGCATTTTGCAGCCCGCTCAAAAAATTCCAGCGCCTTTAACTGGTTGCCGCGGTTGTGTTCGATGCCACCGAGTGAGAACAAGGCCGGCACGTCGTTTGGCTCGGCAGCAAGAATTTCCTGGAAAATAGCTTCGGCCTGGTCGATTTTACCCTGATTCTGCAGTGCCAGTGCCTGGTTTAGTTTCTCGGAGTAACCTGGAATGCTTTTGGGGGGCAGAATCTGCCGGGCTTGCGTTTGATCGGCCGAAATCCCGTTCTTCAAATCACGGGCTTCCTTGTAAGTTGGGTCGAGTTCCAGAGCCATGTCGAGAAAACTGATGGCTTCGTTGATTTTGCCAAGCTTTCCGGTTATCAGGCCCAGATTGTACCAGAGCGGCGGAAAATCGGTGCGGATGAGCTTTGCCCGTTCAAAGCAGCTCAGGGCACCGGCCAGGTCGTTCTGCTGAAATTTTTCGACGCCGAGCGAGAATAGTGCGACAAAATCGTTTGCGGCGGCCTGTTGATTTTCGGGTTCTTCGTTTTTTGCCTGAGGGCTTTGAAAACTTTTCTGCCCGGTGATCAACTCGATGTAAAGTTTTGAGAACGAAGTCTGCTGGCGCTGGTCAAACTCCTGCAAAACAGCCGTGACGAGATCATACGAGGAATATATTTCGTGCAGCAATACTGCCATTTTGAGGAGCTGTGGAGCGTTGAGCAAATGCCATTGCATTATATCTCTGACGAAAATTACATCTGACCAGATGTGCTGAACTCCGATATTGATATTGTTTTCCATGATTATGGGTTTATAGCTGCGGGTTCCGAAACCCATAAACTTATGCACCATGAATCCCTGGCTTCTCAAAAACAGTTCCAGCTCGGCAAACAGGGGCTGATTTTTGTAAAGCGGCAGCCATTCGGCTTCAGTTTGAATCACAAGCACATCTTTGAGAACTCGATCTCTGGCGCCCTGAAATGCCTGCAATTCGGCGCCCTGAATATCGATTTTCACGTAATCGATCGGGAAATCAAGCTCAGTAACATCATCCAGGCGTTGCGTCTGCACCATCTCTTCTGCGACCGGAACGGTGAGTTCGGCGAGATTCTGAAAGCGGCTGAGCAGTTCCGTATTTGGTTCATACAGAGATGCGGTCATCGAATAATTGGTCAGATAAAATTTCTGGCGGGTGCCGTCGCCGATAAAATAGGGCAAAAAAAGCATTCCGGTGTTCTGATAGGTCTGATTGAGCCGTTCACATTCTTCGGGCACCGGCTCAAAGCCGACAACAGTTGCGCAGCCTTTGTCGAAAATACTGCTGTATTCTTTTTTCATGCCATCGATCAACATGGCGCCGATATCGAGAATTCCTATCTTTTTTAAAACCGCTTTGATTTCAGGCTGGCTTTGTATCAGCTCTATCAGAGAAAACATAAACTCTCCTTAGGTATTCCGGTTGTATTTTCTGATTTGGCTCGGTGCACCTGTGCCCCGGCAATAATATCATATTTTTTGCTAGGTCAATATCTGAGATGGGGTTAAAATTGACGCAGTGAGATCAAAATCTGATTCGGGCGTTCTGGAGTGCACAGGAGGTTTTTCATGAAATACCGGTTGATATTTCTGACAGTTGTTTTGACAACTCTCTTCTCTGGCATGCAGGCGCAGGCCTGGGTAGAGCTATCAGAAAGCGCCATGTTGCAGCCGTCGCTCAGAGAGGCCACAATTCATATGCTGGCTGACAATTTCGATGATTCTGACGACCTTTTCAGATTCATCGAGCTTGCGACCGACTCACATCTTGTCATAACCGAAGGCGGAATTTATGCTCTGACGAGCCGGCCGGCGCTGAATTTAAAAGAACTCTACCGAACCAGCGACAGGATTGAATTTTTGCAGCTGCTTTATGACAACGACAGGGAAATTGCGGTCGTTTTTGCGCACCAGAACATGCGTGCCGGCATAATCTCAGAAAACTATGTGATGTTGCAGGTTGACAAGAAGGCGGGTTTTTCTTCGGCCTGCTATCTCCTGTATACATTTCAGCGTGATTCAGAGAATGGCGGCAATGGCATCGATTCTGGAGAAAGGGTTGTGTCGATTGATTTGATCGATGGACGCTCTGATAAGGATCCGATGGTCGGATTCAAGGTCGACTGCTGCAACTATGCTGCTGGCCTCGCATGGGAAGAACTGGTAGTATTTCGAAAAAATCAGAATGAGTTTCAGCTGTTGACGAGGCGCAGGCTTATTCGCTGATAGTTACCTGAAAAAACAGACCCGCGGATTTGCAGCGAAAAAAATAACTGCAGGTGGTTTTTTCTTCGAAGAAATCGGTTGCGGGATTCTTTATTCGGGCTCATAATGTGAAGTCATACGGGATATTCATACTGGAGTAAAAATTGGGGAAAAGGGGTACCAGTTTTGATGTTGAGGTTACCTGATGGAGTCTCTTGATAAAAAATTTCAAGACATTCTCGACGGGGTCGCCCCAGATGAAGAGCTGCCAGCAGACCAGGCAAACATGCTGCTTCGCCGGATTGCTGAATTCAATTGCCGTTTGTATGAGGTTCTCTACAATTTTTCGAATGGAAAAATCGGCGATTCTCTGCAGCACCGCGGCCGTCTTGCCGGCACTTTCAAAGCTCTGCAGGCGAATCTGCGCCACATGACCTGGCAGGCGGAGCAGGTTGCGACAGGTGACTATTCACAGCGGGTCGCTTTTCTCGGTGACTTTGCCGAGGCATTCAACCGCATGATCGACAGTCTCAGCAGCAGCCGGAAGGATATCGAGAGCCGTAACCGTGAGATCATGAGGATCGACAATGAATTGAAGCAGGACCTGCATGTGGCGGCGGAAGTGCAGCGTTCGCTTGCCGGCAGGCTGGCAAAGCCTGATTTTGCTGCTGTTGCGGTTTTTTACGAACCTTTTCGGCAGGTTTCCGGCGATTTTTTCAGCACTTTCGTCGAGCCAGGGCATTTATTTTTTATGATTGGCGACGCGAGCGGGCACGGGGCGGCAGCTGCAATGATCACGGTCATGGCAAGAACGTTTCTTGAAAGCGTGCTTCCGGCAGATGCACCCGAAGAAATTCTCCGTCGCATGAATGAATTTTTTGCATCGACCTTGCCTGATGATATGTATATGACCGGGGTTATTGGCTGTCTGAATAACTCTGGGCACCTCAGAGTCGCCAATGCCGGGCATCCACCAATGCTCATTCATCGGCGCGCCCGAGGCGAATTTGAAGAGGTGTCTGGCACCGGCATGGTTCTGGGTATGTTTGAAGAGGAAATTGAGCCGTATACCAGCTGCAGTATCGAGCTTATGCCGGGTGACAGGATTTATGTCTTTTCAGACGGTCTGCTTGAAATGCGTGGCGAACAGGGATTTTTAGGCATGAGCGGCCTGCGGGACTTTCTTGAAAACAACGGGTCTCTGTCGATTCATGAAAATCTTGATTTTATCAGAGCCCTTATTTTTGACTCGGAAAAACTGTCGCCACGGGCCGATGACATCACCGTGGCGGCAATTGAGTTTACTGGCCGGAGTTGCCCCGCCCGCTGATGAACTTTTTCATTCTGACGTGATTGCCGTTTTCGAGAAATTCAAATTCATCGAACTGCAGCCTTGCCAGAAGAATACCGCGGCCATGTTCGGCGAGAAGGTTTTCGGGGTCGAGAGGGTCGGGCAGATTTTTCCAGTCGAAGCCGGTTCCTTCGTCACGAATGTGCCATTCACAGGCATTGCTGTCGAGCGAAAAGTCTACTATGGTCTTGCGGTCGCAGAATGGCGGGGTGCACAGACGTTCTTTGACGAGCTGCTGCCACGTAGACGAACCGGCTTCAAGGGCTTTTGACTTTTCTTCGTAGGTAATGCCGAGCGAACCGTGTTCGATCGCGTTCGCCAGAATTTCGATCAGGCCGAGGCGAATGCCCATACGGTCAGATTTAGCGATTGTGTTTACGGTGTCGTACATCAGTCGATCGGCAATACGGTTGACCAGCTCGGGTTGATTTGGCAGTCGGAGGCGGTATGAACGAGCTTCGAACATGCCGAGGACTTCGGAGTCTTTGGAGCGGCTTGCGAGAACCTGTTCATATTTCTGCAGACAGGATTTGACCGTATTCAGAGTCAGGGGTTTGACCAGGTAATCGTTGGCGTGCAGCTGCAGAGCTTTTACGGTATATTCAGCCCCATCCATGGCGGTGGCCATAATGACTATCGCGTCGTCAGAACGCATTCGCAGCTTTTCCAGCATTTCCAGGCCGTTCATGTTGGGCATCTGAATGTCTGAGAAAACGATATCCGGTTCGAATTTGCCAAAGACGTTGAGCCCGATGGCACCGTCTTCTGCCTCCTGGACTTCGTGCCCGAGGCTCTGGACAACCTTGACCAGAAACTTACGTATGCCCGCATCATCCTCTACAACAAGAATTTTCATAGTCTGCCTTTCATTTTTGATCAGAGATTGACTGCTTTAAACCGCCCAGAAGCTGACTTGTCTTTAATAAGGTTTTTATCGCTGGGTTCAGCTGATGAAGTCGGAAGCGAGACGACAATTGTGGTGGTTGCCTCATCTGATTCCATGGTCATGTCGCCGTGCATTATGCGTGCCATGAGTCGGGCCGAATAGGCGCCGAGCCCGGTTCCGCCCCTCTTGCCGGCTGTTACAAATTTTTCAAAAAAGTTATTTCTGATTTCGAGCGGCACTGCGCCATGATTTTTTACCCGAATTTCTGCCCAGGGTGAAAGTTTGAGCGACACCGCAACCGGAAAACCCGGGGGAGTGGCTTCCCAGGCATTTTTAAACAGATTGGTGAACATCGTGTAAAGAAGGCTCTCTTCGCCATTTACGACAAAGGCGCCATTCTTTTCGCCGCAGTCCAGGGTCAGTTGAAGAGGCGAGCTCTTGTGTTCCCACAGGCTTTTCTGTTCACGTGTTATGCTTTCGAAGACGTTCAGCAGGTCAACCGGATGTGGCTTGATTTTATAGGTGCCGGCTTCGATTTTATAAAGGTCGAGAGACTGGTTTATCATCTGGAGAAGCCTGAGCCCGGCACTTCTTATCATTGCAACGTTGTCTTTTTGTTCTGTGTCGAGGTTGTCTGCGAGCAGCAGCAGTTCAGAAAAGCCCAGAATAGGTGATAGTGGGCCTTTGAGGTCATGGCGGGTAATGCGTTCGACATCTTCGCGCAGCTGCAGAAAGCCTCTGAGTTTTTCGTTCTGCTTCTCAACCTCTGCAAGAGCGTTTCTCAGGGCGATATGGGCAGCAATTCTTGCGCGTACCAGAGGTGGACTGAAGGGCTTGGTAATATAATCGACGGCACCAAGATTGAAGCCATGCAGTTCGTCGCCTTCCTGGTCGTGACTGGTGACAAAGATTACCGGAATTGAGGCCAGACCTGGACTGGATTTGATTCTTTTACATACTTCGTAACCGTCGAGGTCGGGCATGCCGATGTCGAGAAGAACCAGATCTACCTGGTTCTTTGCCATGGTTTCGAGGGCTCTTGTGCCACTGGTTGCAACTTTGATGACAGCACTGCTGGTAAGAATGTTGCCGAGAATCTCGACGTTTTGAGGTTCGTCGTCGACAATCAGAATAACTGGCTTTCTTGTGCTGCCTTCCATGCTTCGTCCTCCGGTCTCAGCTGCCACCCATATCATAATTATGTACGGCTGTTTTTATTTGCGCAAGGGTTTCGATCGCCTGAGTGAACTGAAATCTTGAAACATCCGTTTCAAGTTGCAGCAAAAGTTGCGGCGGAACCCTGAGGAATGGTTTTATTTCATTGAAAATTGCTGTTGAAGTAAAGTCGCTTTCGCGCAGAGCGTTTTCAAGCTCATATAGCTTGTTCAGCAGAGTCTCACGGGGCATTTCGGGGCAGGGAACCTGGCTTTCATTGCTGCTGCCGGGTATGCTCCTGATGATTTCAAGAGTTTCAGTCATGGACTTTTTCAGCTCATTGAGAATGATCGACTGTTGCTGGGTATCGTCGCCGCGCAGGGCTTCGTGTAATTCACCCGCATGCCTCGCTATGGCTGAAAGACCGAGATTGGCCGCGACACCTTTCAGGGCATGCGCAATTTCGCGGGCGGCATTTTTTCTGGTTGTGACGAGCAGCTCGCCGATTTCCTCTGCCTTACCTGATTGATTTTCGGCGAATTTTTTCAACATGGCACACCATTTGTCGACATCGCCTCCGGTTCGCTGCAGAGCACCTCTGGTATCGAGCCCCTTGAGTTCAACAGGTACGGTGCTGTCTGCAGTTTCATTCTGCGGGCTTTCTTCGCTATCAAAGAATTCACCGGCGATGCCGCTGTTATTCTGACGGTTGGTCCAGCGGGCGATTGTAGCGAACAGTAACTCCGGTTCGATGGGCTTGGTAACAAAATCCTGCATCCCAGCCTTTTCTGCTTCCTGGCGTTCGCCGGTCGTTGCTCCAGCGGTCAGGGCAATGATTGGCAGGGTTTCGAAGCCGGGCATTTCGCGGATTCTTCTGGTTGCGGTGAAGCCATCCTGTTCCGGCATGTGAACGTCCATCAGCACCAGGTCGAAATTGTTGTTTTTAACCATCTGTACTGCCTGGATGCCATTTGCCGCAATTTGTGATTCGATGCCGGCCATGCTTAGCAGATCGCGGCAAAGTTCCTGATTGATGATGTTGTCTTCGGCAATGAGAATGCGCAACCCGCGCAACTTCGCGGTCCACCTGTTGACCATGCTTTCATGCTCGCTCTCGGTCGAGGTTTTTATCACTTCACGTCCCATGGCCATCATTATGGCATCATACCAGTTCGAAGGGGTTGCCGGGTGAGATATGTGGCTGACTTTCAGCTTTGAAATATCTTCAATTGCCTGATTATCTGGTGTGTCGTAAGATATGAAGATGAATGGCGGGTTGCCCGTCAGGCCGAATTTTTCTTTCACCCGACGCAGCAGACTCGCGCCTTCGTCGTTGCTGAAGGTTTTTGCAACAGCTATCAGACTGAACGGAAATTCTTCGGGATTTGCCACCTCGAGCATGCGCCAGCACGCCTGAATATCGTTGCAGGTCACGCAGTTGAAGCCAAAGCCGGTGAAGCTTTTCTGGACCGCGTCGCGATAATCTGCATCAGCTTCGACAATAAGCACCGGTTTCTGGGTAAGCTGGGCCGACAGGGCGCCTGAATGTCGACTTTTCTGATGAATCTGAAATGACAGATCGAAAATGAATTCTGAGCCCCGCCCTGGTTGTGATTTAACCACCAGTTCGCTTCCCATAAGCTTGAGAAGACTTTTAGAGATTACCAGTCCGAGTCCGGTTCCGCCGTATTTTCTGGTGATGCTCGGGTCTGCCTGCGTAAAGGGTTTGAATATTTTGTCGCGTTGCTCTTCGCTGATGCCGATTCCGGTGTCGCGAACCGAAAAACGCAGAAGAATGTTGGCGTGGTCAGACATAAGCGAGTTGACCGTCAGTCTGACTTCGCCGCGTGGAGTAAATTTGATGGCGTTGGAAATAAGGTTGATGAGAATCTGAGTCAGTCGCAGCGGGTCGCCGACCAGCAGAGAAGGCAGATTGGTGTCGATATCGAAGAAAAGTCTGAGGTTCTTGGCCCGGGCACGATGCTTGAACATCTCGGCAATGTCGGAGAATACGTGATTGGGCGCAAACTGTGCATGTTCGATTTCGATATAACCACTCTCGATCTTCGATATGTCGAGAATGTCGTTGATCAGTTGCAGTAGCAGCTGTCCGGAAGACTGAAGTTTGTGCAGCAGGGTTTTCTGGCGGCTGGTGAGTTCTGTGTTGAACAGCAGAAAAATCATGCCAAGAATGGCGTTCATCGGGGTTCTTATCTCATGACTCATGTTGGCGAGAAAAAGGCTTTTAGCTTTGTTGGCATTTTCTGCGGTTTCTTTTGCCAGCAGCATTTCGTTCTGCGACTCGCGACGCATGATCAGGCTGCCAATCTGGGCCCCGTGACCACAAAGTGATGCGATAAGCTCCTCTTCAGGTTTTCTGTTGCCGTGCCAGAGAAATGTCATGACGCCGATACAGCTTTTTTCGACCACGACCGGAATAGCCATGGCTGCCTGCATGCCGGCTTCGATGGCCAGTTGTACCCGTTCATTGTCGGCAAGTCGCGTCAGGTCGCTGGTCCATTCCGGCTGGCCGCTGTGCCAGGTTCGACCAATGATGTACTGGCCGCGCACAAACTTCATGGTTTCAGATTTCTGTATCAGAGGTTCAAGTTTTGCATTGTCATTTGCCCACTGAATGTGACACTTGATCTGACTTTGCCCGGGGGGGCAATACCAGAAGCTGCCGTAGGACCAGTCCTGGTTTTGGCAGATAATATTGATTATCTGCTGCAGGGTTGCGTCGAGGTTTGACGATTCGGCAATCAGGCTGTTTATCTCGACCTGAAGGTCACGCAGCTGGTCATGTTTTTTGCGTTCAGTGATGTCGCGTGTCAGCAGTATGGCGAATCTTGTGGGTGATGGGGTAATGTTGAGTGGTACACACCGACCCTCGATCCATTTGTCTGTGCCGCAAAAGCTGACTTCGAATTCAGCCGTCAGTGGCTGGCCCGCCTCTATGGCGTCATGAAAGAGCTCTTTGAGGGTTGCTGCCGGCATGATGAGAAGCGAACTCTGTTCATCACCGCCTTTGTCGGTGCTCACGCGGGAGAGGTGTTCAACCACCTGCCCATAACTGTTGATCAGACATACTTCATCCGGCATGGCCTGCAGAATGGCGCGCAATCGCGATTCATTCTTCGCCAAAGCATCTGAGCGTTCCTCTACCATTTCTTCGAGTGTTTTCTGGTATTTTTCGAGCTCGCCGCCGAGCTTCTCGCGGTTGGTTTCGCCCCTGATAAAGGCCATGCCGACGAGAAGCAGGGCGCCGAATGACATGAGCGCAACCAGCAGTGAAAATTTGCGGCGGTCTTTGTCTGCCGCAACCACCGAATTTTTGACGCGGGCGAGAAAAAGCTCGGTCTGCTGGTTAAGCAGCATGACTTCTCTGTCTACACATACAATTTCGTTGCTTGCGCTGGCATTCAGAAGTTTGTCAAAAATCTTCCGGTGCGAAGCCCTGAGATCTTGCAAACCCGCCATACAGTTGTCGATCGGGTATGAATAGAGTCTGCTTTTTTCTTCGTAATACTCTGCCAGAAGACGCTCAGCCTGAACCAGACTGGTCTCAGCCATGGAAAATTCGAAAACTCCCCGAGTGCGGTGCTCATCTTTGTGGGCGCCGGATTCTTTATCTGCAAAAGCCAGTTCTTTGGTGCCATTGGCCAGGTAGTACCTGAAGCTGTTGAGTTTTTCTATGATGCCGAAAAATTTTGTATGTTCGCTTTCGTTAAGCTGCCTGAACCATCCGCCAAAAAGAACCGCGCTGATAAGCAGCAGAGTGATGGGCCAGAGAAGAGAATATCTAGGCTCCATGGTAGGAATACCCCCTCAAGTGCAGCTTCATGGCAAGTCCTGGGGCGAGAAGCCATACTTAATCAGCATGGCGCTGTATTCAGGACTTTTTATGACCTGATGCAGCGCCCGGTTCCATTGTTCAAGCAGCTGCTGCTGCCCTTTGGCAACGGCAAAGCAGATCGGAGTTGGTTGCGGCAGGGCCGGGTAGATTCTGTCTGTCGGCACCACCTGATCGAGGGGGGTGCTGGTTTTTTTTATGGTTTCCTGGCCGGCCGGGCCGGCGGTCAGATAAACATCGACTTCGCCTCTTTCAAAGGCCAGAACTGAATGTTCGAAATTCAGGCATTTAAGCAGGCGGTTTGCCGGAATCTTTTCTGTTGCCCATTTTTCCTGAAACGAGCCTTTGAAAACCATCACCCTGGCGTTTGATCTGACAACATCGGCATAGGAACGCAGGTTGAGCGGATTACCTTTTTTGACGAGCAGCGATGTTACCAGCTTGAGGTAAGGTATAGAAAAATCAGCCTTATCGGCCCTTTCTGGGGTGGCAAACATGACTTCGACCATTACATCGAAGTCATTGAGGTTCAACCAGTCGAGCAGACTGTCGAAGCTGCGTGTCTGAAATTCATGCTTTTTTATGCCGAGCCGCTCTGCAACCATGCGGGCTGTCTCGACTGAAACCCCGGTCGGTGTTGAATCGGATGCGAGGTAAGAAAATGGCGGGCGAAGTGAGATTCCGAACCTGATGACGCCAGTTTTGCGGATGATTTCGCTATTGCACTGGTGGTTGAACATTCTGCCTGAGATGAATGACAACAACACGATACCGACAAAAGTCAGAATCCAGAAGACGAGAAGGCCGTGTTTTTTCATCTTGTTCCCCGCGTGTTACGGTTGAGAGATCTCTGACCAGTTCTGTTCATCTGCATCGCCGTGCAACGTTTTTATCTTTTGGCTTTGTTGCAGAATCATTCTACCACAAATAACTCTGAACTGTTCAGAAAAATGTCATCTGCCGGGTGTTTATTCGACCGGCCCGACTTTGGCGGGGAGCGCTTTTAATATCTTTCTCAGGTCTTCTGTCTGGATGGGCTTGTACAGACAGTCGTCCATGCCGGCCCGCAGGCATCGGTTTCTGGTGCCTTCAAGGTCATGCGAGGTCAGCGCGACGATCATGGCTCGGTGTCTCCGGCCTGTTTCGAGGGCTCTGATTGCTTCGGCTGACGCAAAGCCGTCCATTTCCGGCATGATGCAGTCCATGAGGATCAGGTCGTAATCTTTATTCTGGGCCATTTCGAGAGCGATTCTGCCGTTTGAGGCATACTCTGAAGTGATACCGAGCCCCTTCAGCAGAACGCCAACGACCTTGCGGTTGATTTCGACGTCGTCAACAACGAGAATTCTTGGGCTGTGCATTTTTTCGGAGGCAGATACGGTATCTGCTGCGTTAAAATCAGCAGTTTTTTCAACGGTTTTTGTCGCCGCCGGCTGGAAGTTTTTCAGTGGCAGAGTAACCCAGAATTCTGAGCCAATGCCGGGGGAGCTTTTCACACCGAGAGTTCCGCCCATTTTTTTAACGATGATGCGGTTAATCATAAGCCCAAGCCCGGCGCAACAGCAGATTTCGTCGATTTCAGGGCCTTGCGGCGGGCAGTCGTGCAAAATGGAATCGATCTGTTCTTCGCTCAGGCCTTTGCCGGAGTCGATAACACTCAGCCTGATTCTGGTTTCTTCAGAGTCTTTGGAGAGCTGTTCAATGTTCAGCGAAACCTGGCCGGCGTCGGAGAATTTAACGGCGTTGTCGAGAAAGTTTGCCACGATCTGGCCGATTCTGGCCGGGTCGGTGAGGTATGAATCGGGGAGTTCAGAGGAAATATTGAGTCTGAGTGACAGCCCCTTCTGGCGCGCCCTGAAGGAATACTGACTGAAAAGTCTGCCAAGCTCTGTCCGCATCGACCACAACTCTGGCGCGAGGGTTATGCCGCATGGTTTTTGCAGGGAGAACACCATGGCATTGTGAATCAGATTCATGATCGCCGAGGCAGAATACTGTATCTGTTGAAGAACGTCGATTTGATGCGGGGCGCGAAGCTCCTCTTTGAGGTGAGAGAGGCTTTTGAAGATGGCCAGCAACTCATTTTGAGCCGCCTGACCAACATTTTTCTGGATAAGCGAAATCAGCTGGCGGGTTGAGCTGGTGGCGGCTTCGGGGTTATCGGGGGCGAAAAAGCGGCCATCACCGGCTTTCTGTTTTTCAACCGGTGAATCTTCGCTCTGCCTGCCTGCCTTTGCCTGCTGGCTTTCTTTTCCGTTTATGGAGTCATTTTCCATAAATATCAAACAAACCCAATCGAACTTACATAAAACTTTATCTTGTAATACATTGGATTATAATAAATTTCTGACGATTTAGGAAGCCAAAAAAATCTGCCACCTTTTTTCGGTAAAAAGGCAAATTTAAGGTTGTTTTTGCTTGCCTTGAAGCTGTTGATAATTGTAGTTTAGCTGAAAGTACAATTATTATGCGGGGTGATATGAAAAATCCGCCAGAAAAACTGGGTGAGGTTCTGAAGGCGATAAGAGAGGTTTACCAGTACCCTGAAACGGCTGGTATCACATCGGCTCTGTCGAAACAGCTTTCAGACTGGGACGGCATTGCAACCCCTGAACTAGAAGAATATTCCAGGCGCATATTCAGCGGACTTCTGAACCTGGTCACTTTTCTCGAGAGCAACGGTTTTCAGCACCAGGCCGAAGATGTACTTGTCAGCATTGTTTCGATTTTTCCGGAGTATTATTTTCCGCCGCCGCCAAAGACACACTTTGTCGCCGCCATCGACTTTTCGCTTTTCGATGAGGCCCGTCGCATTCTTAAAAAAGAAAAGGCTGAGGCTGAGCTATTGTCAGGGCTTGCTGCGTTTGAAGAGCATTTTCGGGCAACCAGCCTTAATCTGCCCCTGTTTTCTGCCGAGATCATGTCGGGTGTTTTTCATAAGACTGGCCGCGGGCGGGCTGGTGATTTTTTCAGATGTTTTGCCGAGGTTGCCAGACAATTTCAGGATTCAGAAGCGAGAGACATCGTCTGGGGCCTGATGAATCAAATGGCAATCAAACTGAACGATGTTTTTTCCGACTTCGAACAGTCGGTCAGGTTTCTGAAGTCGCTTGAAACGGTAAAGGCGTCACGTCCTGACGGCTGGCTCTACGACCAGATGCAGAAAAATCAGGTTTTCTTTTTAAGGAACCACTGTTGGCGAAATATTGATGAAGCCCTTTTGCACAAGGATTATTCAAAAATTCTGGTATGGGTTTCGAAGGCTCTGGGCGTTGTTGACAGCCCCTACGAGAAACTTTATCTCAATCAGCTGCAGGAAGTTGCGACTGCGAAGATCAGAATGCGTATCCGTTCGATCTTTCTTTTCGGCCTTTCGATGTTTCTTCTCAGCATAATTTTGTTTTTCGTGGCCTGGGAGCTTGCGGGAGAAAAAGCCGAAAAGCGTCCGGGAGGCAGGGTTAATTTTCTTGCCCCCAAGACATCGGTCAAGGTCGAAGAGCAGGAATCTTCTTATAAGGTCGAAATTGAACCGATGCAGATCAAAAGCCGCTCCGGCCTGGCCGAATATCGGCCGCCATTTCGTCCGCACGGTCGCAAGCTGATGTTGCCTGAGGTCAGGCATGTGATTTTTCAGAAGATCAGACTCGATCATCTCGCCGGCATGAATCTCAGCGGCTATGAAAAGGGCCGCCTGGAAAAATTGCGCCAGGACTGGAAAGACCGGTGTGAGTTCTATGAGTGCGAGGCTGCAGACCGTGAGGCTGTTTTCTGGGATCTCAAAATACACGAGGTGAATTTGAGCCTTGATGCAAGAGACATTCTCGAATCCTGGCGGAAACCTGCAAACAGAGAGAAGTTTGCGCCGAATACCGTGCTGGATCTAAAAAACATGCAGCACGCGCAGTTTGTCATGGGCAGACTGAAGCAGCTTGGCTATCTCAAAACAGCCGAGGTTCCGGCGATGTGGAATGAGGAATGTAACCGGGCACTGCTTGAATTCAAGGCGACCGAGATGCGGGTCATGGATTCCAGGTTCGATCTGGAAACCCAGAAGCTTCTCTTTCCGGAGCTCTGAAGAGATTGCAGTCTAATTTTCGGGAGTCACTGGCGGCAGCTTTGCAAGTTCATGCTGCAGGATAGCTTTGACTTCGTGCCATTCGCGGTTGAGTTTTTCGAAAACTTCGCCAAGCTGCGGGGTTTCGTTTCTTGCGGCAAATTCCATCTCTCTGGCCAGCTCAGCCATTATTTTGATAGAGATGTTGGTGGCCGCACCTTTGAGTGCATGGGCGAGATTTCTGCATTCCTTGTGGTTTTGTGCGGTGACGAGGGGGGCAAGGCTTTGCAGTATCGCCTCAGCATCACTCAAAAAGCCGCCGAGAAGCGCAGCCCAGACTTCGGGGTCTGAACCGACCCGCTCCTGGAATTCATGGCGGTTGAAGCTTTCTTTTTCTGGTTCGGGTTTGGCCTTTTCTGGCTTTTTATCAGGTAAACCTTCAAGATGCTTGTCGAGGAAGTTTGCGAGATTCTGCATGGTAACTGGCTTTATCAGGCAGTCGTCCATGCCTGCCAGCAGATCTTTTTCAATTTCTTCACGGGTGGCATTGGCGGTGAAGGCGATTATCGGCACTCTTCTGCCGGAGTCGGCCTGAAAGTTTCTGATTTCAACTGCGGCATTGCGACCATCCAGAACTGGCATGCTGACATCCATCAGAATCATGTCGATATCAGGGTTATTTTTGAACAGCTCGACCGCAATCTGGCCGTTTTCGGCCTCAAGAAATTTTACGTTCGCTCTCAGTCTTGAAATCATCAATCTTGCCAGCAGGCGATTGTTGGGTATGTCGTCGGCCAGCAGTATCTGCACCGGTTTTTGGCCAGGATTGCAGTGAGTCGCTTGAGCTGGCTTTTCGACAGTATTTTGCTGCCGGGGCGGGGCGGGGATTTCGCTGAGAGTTTCTGCCGTGAGCGAAAAGAAAAAAGTTGAGCCAAGGCCTTTCTGGCTGGAGAAGCTGATTCTGCCGCCCATTTTTTCGACCAGCAGTTTTGAGATTGCCAGGCCAAGCCCTGTTCCGCCGAATCTGCGGTTGATGGTTTCGTCGCCCTGAGAAAAGAGCTGAAAGAGTTTTTCTTTATTACTGTCGGGGATGCCGATTCCGGAGTCTCTGATTGAGAAATGGTAGGCACCTTTTGTGGGCCCGGAGGGTTCATAACTGAGAGCAAGTTCAACGAACCCCTTCTCGGTGAATTTTATGGCATTACCAAGCAGGTTCAGAAGTATCTGTTTTAGCCGGTCGGGATCGACCATGGCAAATGCTGGCATTTCGTAGGCACGTATTTCACGCAGTTCGAGGCCTTTCTGGGCAACCATCGGTTTAACGATTTCTTTAACCTGATCGACCAGCTCAAAGATGCTGGTTCGGGTCAGTAACAGGTCGAAATGTCCGGCTTCAATCTTTGAAATATCAAGGATATTATTGATGAGCGCCAGCAGTGTCTGAGCGCAGAGGCTGGTGCTGTTTACGAGACTCTGCTGATCTTCGCTGAGTTCTGTCTGCTTCAACAGCTCTGTGAAGCCAACCAGGCCGTTCAGCGGGGTTCGCATTTCGTGGCTCATGTTGGCGAGAAAATTTGACTTGGCCTGGTTCGCCGACTCGGCTATCTCTTTGGCACGTGCAAGAACCCGTTCGACCGCC
The DNA here is from genome assembly GCA_024710355.1 of Candidatus Rifleibacteriota bacterium. Lineage (GTDB taxonomy): Bacteria > Muiribacteriota > Ozemobacteria > Ozemobacterales > Ozemobacteraceae > Rifleibacterium. The sequence goes on along the minus strand of JANJUX010000016.1, from coordinate 91,234 downwards.
TTTATTTCAGTTATGTCGGAATGTGAGCCGGCCATGCGCAGTGGTCGGCCGTTTTCGTCGCGGACTGCCTCGCCTCTGGCTCTTATCCAGCGGATGGTACCATTTTTGTGCAGCATTCTGAAGTGCTGATCATAGGCGTCGATTTCGTTGCGAATGTATTTTTCGATGCAGCGGGAAGCCCGCGGCCAGTCTTCGGGGTGAACGAGTATTTTGAAAGTTTCGAACGAGTTGGGTAGTTCAGCGTCAGTGTAGCCGAGAATCTCTTTCCAGCGCTGGGAAAGGAAAAGCTCGTTCGTTTTGATTTTCCAGTCCCAGATGCCGTCATTGCTGCCGGCTATCGCCAGCTCGAACTGCTCTTTGCTTTTCGTCAGAGCTTCTTCGGCATTTTTCTGCTCTGTGATATCTACTATGACTGCGATAAGAGCCCCGATTACCCGGGTATCGCTTTTCATCGGAGCGACCGAGAGGTTGCCCCAGAAGCTGCTGCCGTTCTTTTTCAAAAAACACTTTTCGAGACTGAATGAACCGGTTTTGCCAAGAAGTGCCAGTTGCAGGCTCTCTGAAATTGCATGTCTGTCATTTTCGGCGGCAGAGTCGGTAAAAATCATATTCTGCAGTTCTTCAGAGCTATAGCCGAGCTGCTGCTGCCACCACGGGTTGAACAGCAGATATCTGCCGTCCGGCGCGAGCATGACCACGCCGACATTTGCGGTTTCAAAAATGGCATTCAGCATCTGTTCACGATCTTTCAGCGCCAGTTCGACCAGCTGCTTTTCGGATTCGAGGTTCTTGCGATCGGTGAGGTCGAGAATCGAGCCAATTGCCATAGCCAGATTGCCGGACTCATCGGATGTGATGCGCACGTGCTCAAAAACGAATCTGGTTACGCCGGCGCCGGTAAGCAGACGGTGCTCACTGACAAACCCGGTTCTGCTTTTCAGGCAGTTGTCGAGAAGTGCCCGATAGTTGTCAATATCATCGGGATGAACGAGAGAGAGCATGGTTTTGATGTCCGGGCCTGAAGTTTCCGGGGCGATTGCAAAGATTTCATAGAGGTAATGTGACCAGAAAAGTGACCCGGTGGCAAAATCGTATTCCCAGTGGCCGGTTTTGCCCAGCTTCTGGGCTTCTTCAAGCAGTTCGTTGCTCTGCTTCAGGGCCTGAAACATTCGTTGCCGGTCAGAAACATCCTGAAAAATCACTGAATAAAGATTTCTGCCTGGCAGCGCAATTTTTGCCAGGTTTGCCAGAAGCGAGGCTTTAACCGGGCTGCCGTTTAATTCAAGAGTCGTGAAGAACGGAATATTGCTCTGATTGATTCCGGTTTTTTTTATTTTCTGGATAGCTTTGTTCATCAGGCAGTTGTGGCAGTTCGAGCCAAAACCGCAACCCTCCGGGGCATCTTTGGCGTTTATACAGCCAAAAGCGCCGCAGGCGCGGGTATCACGGATTTCTTCGAATGTGCGGCCAATATAGCTGAGCAGCTGCTGATTGGCGTAGACCGGCCGCTGGTCTTCGTCAATGATGCACATCATCAGAGGTGAGCTGCTATAGATAGTTTCAAGTTCGGCGGTTTTGGCCAGCAGCTCGGTCTGCAGCTGCCGGTCACTGGTGGCGTGAAAAAACATACAGACGTTTCGGTCGCTCAGGTGGTTGATAAATACTCTGAACCACTGAGAGACAGATTTTGCAAAAAAAACGAATTCGCCCGAAGCGTGCGAGTTTAAGCTTTCGGCGAGCTTTTTAGCCAATAGCGGCTCGGAGTTCAGCCAGTCGGAGATTCGGGGCGCGTATTCGGGGGCAGATGAGGGGATAGCGACGCCGGCGATGGCTGCGAGGCGCTGGTTTGCCTCGATGACGGTAAAGTCTGCCGGGTCTGTTGCCCCGGGTTTAACGGATGACAGAAGCAGAAACCCAAAATCTGCGCCACAAAAGATCTCAATCCGGTTTGAGTCAGTCATTAACCAACCTTAAAACACATTCTACGATTTTTTTTCCTGCAAGGTTAATTCTAACAGACTGTCGAAAAATTGTGCAAACAGCAAACAGTATATTTTGCAAAAGTTTGTTATACTCAACGATGAGATGTCTGACGGAGGTATTTATGATACGTGAATTGATCAGCGAATCCGAGCTGCTGCCGGCAATTCCCACAGAGGCGGCAAAAGCTTTTGACGCGAGAAAGGGGCTGCTGGTCGAGAGGGTAAACCAGGCGCTGGCTGCGAGAAACGACCTGGAAAGGCTGATCGGAAAGATGGACGCGGTCGAAATGATGCATGACAATCATCGCAATCATGCAATGTTTTTGACCACAGTGTTGTATTTAAGTGCTTTCAGACTCCTGGCATCGGTGATTCCGTGGGTTTATCTCACATACAGAAATTACGGTTTTTCTTTCGATTATTTTCCGGTTGCGTTGAACGCCTGGAAGGCTGCCATGAAAATCGAACTGAGCGAGCTAGATGCGGCGGCCGTTTTCCCGGTTTACGACTGGATGATCGAGCGTCATGACCGCTTTGTCTGTGTCGCAGAAAATATCACAGGTGACGAGCCGCTCGCTGAATCAAACGAGAATGCTCATAAATTTTACCAGGCCATTGTTCGCAAAGATATCAATGAAGCTCTTAAAATCGGGGAAAATGAACTGGCACGCGATTTTCGGCCTGACCGCTTCTATCAGTATACGCTGAAACCCGCAATGTACCAGGTAGGCTCTCACTGGCAACAGGGCAAGCTGTCTGTGGCTGAAGAGCATATTGCAACTTCGGTTGCGCAGACCGTTGTTTCGACGCTGCATTTGCGAAATCCTGGCACCGGAAGGGTGGTCGGCAAGGCAATGATTGCCGCGGTAGCCGGGGAACTGCACGATCTCGGCGCCCGTATGATTTCTCACAGCCTTGCTTTAAGCGGCTGGGAAGTCACGTGTCTTGGCGCCAACCTTCCGATCATGACAATTGTCGAGACGGCAAGAAAAATCAGGCCCAATTTTGCCGGTTTTTCGCTGACGATGCCCTATCACCTGCACTATCTCAGAAAAATCATCGATATTTTCAAAGCCGATCCGGTGCTCTGCGGCGTTTCGATCATGGCCGGTGGTTCGGTTTTTTGCCTTTTCCCGGAGGCCCGGGGTTATTTTACCGACATCGCGATTATCAACGATATCGCTGCAGCGGTTCAGAAGGCCGGGGAATGGCAGAATGCCTGAAGCGGTTTTTTCCATACCCGAGCCACTCGAACAGCTTCTGAATTTTTCAGAGAGGGTTTTCTGGGCGGTTTTTGATGCGAATGGCCTGATGTGTGATTGTTCACAGAGCTTTAACCGCATCCTCGGCGAATTTGACGAAATCAGGGGCAGGAAGATCGAAGAAATTTTTCTTCACTCTTACCCGACCGAAATGCGCCTGCATCTGAAGGATCTGGGAGCGGCGGATAACGCTGGGCCTGTACTGTTGCGTCTGGCAATGTCAGGCCGGCCGTGCCGTGTTCTTGCATGCCTTTACGGTGCCGGAGTTTTCTGCTGGGGAGAGGTTATTGGTGACAGCTCCTCAACCGGTCTCAATGAGTTGAGCCGCTTATCCGGGAAAATCCAGGAGTTGCTCGGCAATATCCGCCAGCAGAAGGAGGAACTGGAGAAAGATCTGCGCGCGGCCGGGTGGCTGCAGCGTCGTTTGCTGCCCCAGGAATCGAAATTTCCTGGCTGGCGGCTGGCCTGGAAATTCAGGCCCTACGACTGCGCGGGTGGCGATCTTTTTGGTGTTTTCTCTCTCCCAGACAAGAGAATCGTTTCATTTCTTATAGATGTTGCCGGGCACGGTATCACTTCGGCCATGATGGGTGTCGCAGTTGCCCAGAATCTTCACGAGTTTGGTGTTAATTCAGCGCTGAGAGCTGCTGATCCCTCTAAATTTCCGATTTTGCTGCAAAGGCTTGAAGAAGAGTTTCCCATCGAGCGGTTCAATCTTTATTTTACCATGATCTATCTTGAGTATTGCCCTGATACCAGGACGGTGGCGTTTGTCAATGCGGGGCACCCGGCCCCGATTCTGCACAAGGCCGGAAGTCTGCCCTGCGAAATTAAAGAGGCGGGGCCATTCGTTGGTCTCGATCAATCAAACCTGATACCGGTAAACGAATTTCAGGTGTCGCCGGGCGATCGGTTTTATATGTATTCCGATGGCATTACAGAAAGAAGAAATCAAGCGGGAGATTTTTTTGCCAAGGGCCTGATTTTAGATTTTCTTGAGCACAATTGTGATTGTGAGCTTGGTGATCTGGTTGAAAAGCTGCTGCTGGAAAATGATAATTTCGCTGCGGCAAAAAAGGCTGATGACGATATAACTTTTATTGGTCTTGAATTCTGTGGCTGACGCCAGTATTTGCCAGTTCCGATTTTCAATCTTAATTTCTTAATTTTTTTTGCCGGTACCCTTGTGGGTTTGGTCTGGGTCATTATAATCAGACGCAATATAGCTTTGTTTAATGTGATCTTTTAGAAAATACCTTTGACAAACTTCACGAAATCATAAAATTCTTCTCTAAAAGTATTGCGGAAAGCAAAACTATCAGTAGAATTAAGTGAAAGCTCGCCGGTACCCCGGTGGGTTTGTCGGTTAAACAGAATTTGTGTCCGATGTTTCCAGAAGGAGAAAGAATATGAGAAAGAAAACGCTTAGAGTTCTCAGCAGTCTGATGTGTCTCTTCTTTCTGGCCAGCCTGTTCCAGGCACCTCTGATGGCGGCGGTTGAAACCATACCGGTCAGAGTCGGGAATCAGACGTTGAACGTCACCCCGGGCCAGTGGGTATCGGTGCGCTCAGGCACCCAGATCACCCATTACAATGTGCGCTTTGTCGATGGCAAACCCGTTGCCCTCGAAATGAGCCAGTACACCAAGCTTGTTTTTGGTGATGCCGGCGTTGCCGGAAGTGCCGGTTCGGTAGCTGATGATGTCGCCCAGGCTGGTTCTACCAAGCCTTCGACCAGCAATTCCTCAACCAGCAAGCCTTCTGGCAGTTCAAATCAGAGCTCAGGCTCAAATATTTCTGCCGGTTCAACCGCAGATGATGTCGCTGCTGCCGGTTCGGTTGCAGACGATGTGGCTGCAGGCTCTAGCCAGAGCTCAGGTTCAACCGTTTCAAACTCTCAGAGCAGTTCAAACGTTTCAGCCGGTTCGGTAGCTGATGATGTCGCTCAGACTTCAGGCAGAACCCCGCAGCCGAGAGACCCCCAGACCGGCCGCTTTATTTCACGCGATGCCGCACAGGGTAGCTCTGTAAGCGCCGGCACTGTGGCCGACGACGTGGCTGCCGCCGGTTCGACCTCAACCGGTGGAAACGCCCAGTCTCCCGTTTCATCTTCTCAGGGTAATGCAGTAAGCGCCGGCACTGTTGCCGACGACGTGGCTGCCGCCGGTCAGTCTTCGGTTTCAACTAACAAGACCACGACCACTACTTCTGAAACTACTACCAGAACCTGGGACCCGGCAAGACACCCCAGAGATCCGCAGACCGGCCGCTTCATTTAACACGAAGAAGCCCTCAAACGCGGTCTGATGGGCCCGCCCGCCGGTGGGTCTGTTTCTGATGACGTTGCCCAGTCAGGTTCTTCTTCTCAGAGCTCACAGAGTTCTCAGACCGCCGGTTCAACTGCTGACGACGTGGCAGCTGCCGGTTCAACCGCAGATGACGTAGCCGCTGCCGGATCAACTGCTGACGATGTTGCCGCCGCCGGTTCTACCGCAGACGACGTCGCTCAGGCCGGTGCTCTTGGTGCCGGTTCGGTTGCTGATGATGCCGCTCAGGCCTCTGGCAACAAAGCTACTATTGGTGACAAATTCAGAGCCGGTTACGAAACCGGTAAGGGTATGACCAACCAGGGTTTCCAGAACGTTAAAGACAGCCTCAAATCTGGTTTCAGTGCCAAGAATATTCTCATCACCGCCGGTATCACCGTTGGTGTTGACCTGGCCACTCAGATCATGCGCGGCGAAAAACCCAGCATGAAGAAAGCCCTCAAGACCGTATGCAGCGCCGAATTTGCCGGTGGCGTCGGTGGTGCCGTTCTCGGTGCAGCTGCAGGCTCATTCTTCGTTCCTTTCCTGAGCGCAGTGCCGGTTGTCGGTGGTGTTCTCAGCGCCCTTGCTCCGTCGTTCGGTTCAATCGTAGGTTCTTCAGTCGGTGCTTATGTCGCCGGCGATCTGAAGAATGGTAAATTCTCGATCCGCGAAGCTTTCAAGAGAATTGACTGGGTTGGCGTAACCGGTCAGGCTATCGGTTCTACCGCCGGTGCCGCTCTTGGTTCGTTCCTCGGCCCCGTGGGCACAGTCGTCGGTGGTATGGTCGGTGGTTACCTCGGTAACTGGGCCGCTCAGAAAATCGCCGGCATGTTCCGCAAAGATGGCCCGGCCAATATGCCCGAAATCGCAATGCCCACCGGCGCTGGCGTACCGGTTGGCGGTGGTGTGATCACCATCGGTGGCGACGAATCAACTCCTGCCCCGACTGCCAGCCAGAACGATACGGTCACCATCAGCGGCGAAGTTGTTGGCGACTACGAATCAGAAGTTGCACTTGCCTACAGCAAATACCAGGAACTCTACAAACTCTATAACGAAATGTTGCGCCAGGGTCGCCAGGACGACGCTCTCAAGGTTGCTGATGCTATGAACGCAGCCAAGAAGGAATATGACACCCTGCGCACCAGCAAGTAAGTAAGTTTCCGTAATCTCTAAGCGTTAAGTTGAAATTTGGGGCCCGGTTTTCCGGGCCCTTTTCTTTCGCCTGATACATGGCGTTTTGCCCCAGCGCTCCTGTCTACACAAGAATTGCATAAGTCCCCGGGATGACGTAATGAATGTCTATTCTTGAACTCAAATGTGACAGGTGACCGGTCGGCTCACGCGGCATCGCTCGCAGGGAATTTGGGGTGCTGGCGGCGGTTTGAGAGTCAGAGTTTTCTGATGATTACCAGAGTGACATCGTCGGGATATGGACCGGCGACCCTGAAAGCGTCGAGCTCGCGCATCATTTCGCGCAGAGCTTTTTCTGCCGGAGTTTTTTCGCGCATCAGTCGTTCGAAACTGTCGCTGAAGCGGTTGTAGCCATACATGTCGCCGGTGGTGTCACTGCATTCGATGATGCCGTCAGAATACAGAATAAGTGCATCGCCAGACTGCATCGTGCGGGTTTCGATTTTGCTGCGGCGCTTCTTCATGGCACCGAGTGGCATGGTTGGCAGTTCGATTTCCTCTGAGCGGTCTTCGGCAGCCTTGTAAAACCTCGGGTATGACTGCCCGGCGTTGTCGACCTCAATTTTGCCGGTGACGGGGTCGACAACGATCGTTACCAGGGTCATAAACTTGTGCCGCGGTTTGAGTTCGCGGTTAAACAGCGCGTTGAGCATGTCCATGACTCCGACCGGAAACAGTTTGCCGTCGGCCGCGGCGTAGTTTACCGTGGCCTTGGCCATTGCCATCGCCAGGGCTGCCGATATGCCATGCCCGGTGACGTCGCCGAGAACGATTGCCAGGCGCCCGTCGTTAAGCTTGACGCAGTCATGGTAGTCGCCGGCCAGGTCGGTTGCCGAGGTATTGAAAAACGCGATGTCATAGCCTTCGGGAACGATTGCTGCACGGGGAAGCAGGCTTTCTTGAACGATGCGCCCGTATTCGAGCTCTTTAAGCTCGCCGATGACCTTGTTAAAAGCGTTTGCCAGGGCGCCGAATTCATCATCGCGGCGGAAAGGAATGCGGAAATCCTGGCGCCGCTCCCTGATGGCAGTTATGCCAGAGCTCAAGTCGCCGACCGGCAGAATTATCAGCCTGGTAATCAGCATGGCGCCGAGCAGAGAGATGATCAGGGCGAAAATGCCACCGGCCATCAGACGCCATTTAAATGGTTCGAGGGCCTTCAGACGTGCGGGTTGTGAGATAAGGTGCATGAAAACGTGTGAATTGATATTTTTTTCGGGTTTGCAGGTCAGCCACCATTTCTGTCCGGCGGCTTCGAGTTCACGGAAAAGCACCCGGTTGGTGCGAAAGCTGGTTATGGCTGCCTGCAGCAGTTTATCGACCGGCAGAAAGCTGTAGTCAGGAAAAACCCGGAAGCTGCTGAAGTGGTAGTTCAGTTCGGTTGCCAGCTGCAGTGTGTCACTGCTGACGCGGGCTTTGCCGAGAGTTTCTTCGACCTGTTTGAGGTAGATTTCGAGAAGCTGGTTGGTCTGGCACATGAAGCCGGGGCCGCTGGCTATTTCTGGGTAGACATCCCAGAACCAGGTTGTCGGGAAGGTGCCCATGTGGAAGTGCCACTGTCGGCCGCGCAATCGCATGATGGTCGCCATGCCGATTTCGTCTGTCGACATTACCGACTCGCTGACAATTTCAGCAGGTGAAACCCTGGTGGCGGCGGCCGGGCTCATTCTGTGGGGGGAGTGCAGCTTGATGGTCATGCGGCTCAGAATGTCCATGGCTTCGGCTACGCCGTGAACCTGGCGGTCATCGGTCGAAAATATCGTCTGGCCGTCGCCATCTCTGACCTCGAGGCGGGCAAGAAATCTCGGTAGCGAATGTTTTTTGAGGTAACGCTGCAGCATCTCTTCTGAGGGTGGTTCGGTGAGAAGTGCCTGGCGCAGGTCGCGTCCAAGTGCCTCTGACTGGGCTATGCGAATGTTATACATCTTTTCGAGCGGTTCTACGGCCGAGATTGATTCGGCAATCACGCTGTTTTCGATGACTTCGTGGCGGTCAGTGAGCGAAGTGGCACCGATCAAAACTGAAAGCAGAACCGGGAAAACCGATGCCATAGAGAACAGCCCCATGAGTCGGTAGCGGATCGACAGCGAATCGAGCCATGCGGCAACGACGGCCCCTGGTTTAATGCCGGCAAAGGCAGTCAGATAGAGAGTGAAAGTGATGAACAGCATTATTTCAGCAATGAGAAGCAGGTGGTCGGCCCAGATGGGGCGACCAGCTTCGGCTTCGTTCGTGGGCATTACCCGGCACCAGAAGCTGCCGGTTTCGTCTTCCTGGAAAAGCCAGATGTGGTCGAAGGCTTCGGTGTGGTTCTGACCGTTGAGTTTGGCTTTGATATGAGCGGCGGCGGTTTGATCTGCCGTGAGCCCTTCTGGCGGAAAATATCGGCCGGTTGCAGGGGTGCCGGCCCCGAAGTTTCTGCGTTCGGTTGCAATTCTGGCGAAGCGCCCGGAAAAATCAGGAAACCCGGTAGCGATGATAAAAACTCCGAGTCCGTCTGGCCAGCTGTTCCAGTAGTAGAAATAGTCAGCTTCGCCGAATTTGTAACGTTTCTGCGTGCCCCGGGCGGCGCTCATCAACTCAAGCCTGTGGCCTGAGCCGAAGTTGTCGAGAAGCGCCTGGTGCACGCGGCGCTGCGCCTCTTCAAAAGCGGTGCCGGTCTGGTTGAGATCTGCCATAATTCTCTCAAACAGGGGTGCTTCAGCTGTCGTGGCGTTAAAAGATCGCTGCAGTTTCATGTTCTGGTAAAAAAATGCCTTTACCGGAACTCTGAAGGTATCTGAAGAGAGTAATACGGCTTCGGCCAGACGGGTGCCATCGATGCCGCCGTTTCTGGCGGCGGCGACGAGAGAGTTGATGCGGTTAAAAACGTAGGATTCGTCAGATGTGGCGGCAATCAATGGGTCGAGGCTGAATTCAAGGGTTTTCAGCAGGTGTCTTTCATGTTCGCGCTGCAGTTTTTCAGCGGTCTGAGATGCGGTCAGCGAAACGAACAACAGAAGAATGCCGGCAAAGATAAGGCTGAGCCGGCCAAAAGACGCAGAAAGGTGTCGTTTGTCAGCTGACATGCTCTGCCTCCGACTGGCGTTTCAGGGCAAAGATCGAGATGTCGTCAGACTGGCGGTTGTCACACCAGACTTTAAATCTGGTTTCCAGGGCCTGCACCCAGCTTTTCGCATCGTTGGCGGCGGTAGCGACGGCCCATTCTTCGATGCCGTCAAACCCGATGGTGCGTAACTGGCGGTTGTAAGCTTCGAGAAAGCCATCGGTCATGCACAGCAGGCCGTCACCTGGATTCATGGTGAATCTGATCGAGGTTGCAGAAGTCTGGCGGGCAATTCCGAGCGGATAAGCCGGCAGGCCTTTCCAGGCGCAGGTGCCATCTGCCGAGACCTTGAGTGGATAGATGTGCCCCTTGGTTACCAGTTCAACTTCGTGGTTTTCGGGGTTGAGAACGCCGCAGATGATACCCATGAACATACGTTCGGTACGGTTCTCGCGCAGCATGTTGTCGAGCTGGTCTACAAGACTGGCCGGTGTGAGATTGCCTTTCTGACTCCAGTGAAAGGTGACGGCACGGGCAAAAGCCATCATCAGGGCCGAGCCGACGCCATGACCGGTCAGGTCGCCGACGAGAAACAGCAGGTGACCGTTGGGGAGGAGAAAGCAGTCGAGACAGTCGCCGCCGAGGTCGGACGCCGACTGCAGCATGCCAAAAACGCTGTAGTCGGCAATTTTCGGAAATTCACTGGGTACCAGGCCTTCCTGGACGCTGTGGGCGATCTGCATATCGTAACTTTCGGCCATCATGTCGTTAAAGGCATGGAAAAGTTGCGCGAGTTCGTCTTTGCCGGGTGGTACACTCAGGCGGGTTTCAAAGTTGCGGGCGGCCAGAGCTTTGATGCCGGATTCAAGGTTGCCGAGCGGGCTGATCAATTGTCGGGAAATCCAGGTTGCCACTGAGATCAGCAGGATTATGGCGATGATGGTACCGGTGAGGATACGGTTTTTCATGCGGGCCAGGGCTTCGTCGAGTGGTTGGGCTGAACTGAAGGCCACGAGGCAGTTTCCTGCAAGTTCTGAAGCGGGAATACATAGAGCGAAGCCATCGACGTCGCCTGTCAATCTTCTGAACTGAGCCTTGCCGGTTACGTATGCGGCTTCGGCGATCTGTAAAACTGGCTTCTGGTGCTGTGCCGATGGGGGCAGCGACCAGCGGTAGCCTTTCGGATAGAAGGCCGAGATGGTCATGGCGTTGTTGTCGACGCTGGTGGGCTGGCGGCTGACGGTTTTGAGGTAGCGTCTGACGGTGGCGCTGGTCGACAGTTCGATCTGAGCGATGGCTGCCTGACCTTTGGATGCCGGCAGCAGTCGGTAAAACAGCAGCATTTCCGAATTGCCGGTTCTGACGAACTGCAGGCGGTTCGGGTAATTCAGCAGGGTACCGAAGCCCATGTCGTCTTTGCGAACCATAGAATCGGAAAACGGGTTGCCGTTATATCTGTGTTCGTCGAGTCTTTCGGGGATATAGCGTTCGACCAGGCGTCGCGATATTGATTTGAAAACCGTTTCGCGGCCTGAGGAAAAGTCGGGGCTGTTGGAAAAGATAAGGTCGCCGGCAGAGTTGCGCAGGGTGACGCGGGCTTCAGGGAAGGCGGCGGTGATTGCACTGTTCATCTGCAGAGTTAGCTGGTCTTTATTGCCGGCTCCGGGGTTTTCGGTAAGGCGAACCAGGGTTGCAGAGCTCGATGCCAGGTATTTGTTGAAGTTCTGCACCATGTTGCTCAGGGTTTCTTCTTTGGCGGCTCTGGTTTTATTGTTGTGAATCTGGGAGAAGACATCGAGGTTGTCGAGAGTTGTCGAGGCGATTCCGCTCAACGGGATTAACGAAGAGGCAAAAAACATGGTGATAACGAGTTTTTTAAGACTGATGGCCATTCTGGTGCCGGCGATGGCAAAAAAGAGCATGACTGCAAGAGCGGTCGCGGCGATTATGAGCCTGAGAAGCTGCAGGGCGCGGGTGAATGGGCAGTGAGTCATCTGAAAGGCCGCAAAAACTCTGCGGGCGCTGCGGGTGTTGACAAAAAACCAGTGATGGCCAGCGTAAAGACCTGAGTCGACTCCGAGGCGCGCCAGGAAGGCATGGGCCTGTCCGGCGAGGGAGCGTCCATTGTTAACGGTTTCGAGAATGCCGGTCTGGGCGAGGGTCGGGTCTGATGACGGAATCTCGGGGCGGAGGCGAAAAATTCGCCGGGCTTCCGGTGCTTCGCTACAGGTTATTATCAGGCCACCATTGGGTCGGCTGGTCCAGGCGAGCATGCCTTCTTTGTCGCCTGAGGCAGTGTTGATTATGGTTTCGGGGTTTTCGCGGATAGAATTGAGGTCTTTGCCGAACCCGAAAGCAAATTCGAGTTTTTTGTCGAGGCCTTTGCGGGCCTGTGACACCTTGCGGATATCGGTTTCGCGCAGGCTGGTGAAAAGGTTGCGCATCAGCCACAGATTGGGAGCACGGGCCGGAGCGGTTCTGGTCAGCTCGCCGCGGGAGTCGAACTGATACAGGGTCATATCGAGGTGGTTTGTCTGAAGATGGCGGGCCCGTAGTTTTTCGAGGTCGATCTGCGGGTTTTCGCTGACCTGGCGCAATATTGGCAATATGGTGCGGGTGACGAAGAGCTCTGGCTCTGTGGCGGCGGCGATAGTTTCGGTGTGCTGCCGGCGCCGGGTCTGCAGATCGTTTCGGCATGCATTAATACGGGTTTCGAACCATGATTCGAGACCCCATAAAACTGTCGCAAATATGGCAGCGATCATGAAAAACAAGGTGAGTTTTTCGGTCAGGCTGCTGGTAGAATGCTGACTCTGCATAACACCTCTCTGATCATTATCTCATGTCAGAGCCTGTTTGCCAATCAGACTTTAGAAACAGCGGGTCAAATCGGTTTGCGGCGGATGGGCATGGTCATGCAGCGGCAGCCACCGCCACCGCGTGCCAGTTCTGAGCCGTCGATGGTAATGACGCAGCGGCCGTATCGGCTGAGGTCGACCTTGTTTTCGACGACATCGGTGGCGTCGATGATGGCAAAGCCTTTGCGGTCGAGTTCTTCAATGGTGTTGATATTGCGGCGGTAGCCGATGATGCGGCCGGGGCCGAGGGCAAAGAAGTTGGCGCCGCTGTGCCATTGTTCGCGTTCCTGAATCCAGGGGTCGGAAGAGCCGCCGCACAGGATCGGGGTCATTGGCATGCCGAGGCGGTCGAGAGCAGTGAGCAGGTTGCGTTCTTCCGAGATTTTGACCTGGCCGTTATCTATGGTTATCAGCACGGTTTTATAGCGATTCGGCTGCATGATCACCGGTTCGTAGATCATGCAGGTGTCGTGGTCGAGCAGGGTGAATACCATGTCGAGGTGAATGAAGGATTCGGGAGTCATCGGGAGCTCCTGAACGAGAATGTGCTGCGGTTTTTTAAGGGCTTTGAAATGTTCGACGAGCAGGTCGACGGTTTCAGGGGTGCTTCTGGCGCCGATGCCGATCATGAGGATGTCGTGCCTGGCGACGAGAACGTCGCCGCCTTCGATGTGAGCGGTGTCGACTGTCTGCATATTGAGGGTTTTAACCGCGAACATCGGGTGGTAATCGAAAATCGCCTCCATGATCATGGCTTCGCGGCTTCTGACCTTGTTTGCCATGCGGGCAATCAGTACCCAGTCATTGATTGCCACCGCCAGATCGCGGGTGAAGAAAAAGTTGTGCAGTGGTCGCAGTGAGTAACGCTCGTTGCTGAGAAAGCGCGAAAGGTTGTCTTTCTTCATGAGAACGCCTTCGAGCAGGCAGCGGCACAGTTCTTTTTCTTTCATGGCCTGGAGTTCAGGCATTATGTCGAGGGCGTTTTCGTTGCGGCAGATGCGCTCGATGAGGCTGGCCCTGACTTTGGAATTATGGAGAACCTGTTCAAGAAGCTTTCTGACCTGAAAAACATTCGTGTGTTTTTCGAGAACGATGCGCAGCTGATCGTATTCAAGCGAGGCGACCGAGAGATTGAGAACGTCGCTGTACAGGGCGCGTTCGGCATTACCGGGGGTCATATTTTCGATTTCGAGGCCGGGCGTGTGCAGAATAACCCCTTCGAGTTCGCCGATTTCTGAAGTGATCGATACATCAAACTTATTCTGCTGTGATTTCATAGTCATCCTTTTCGGTTTCTCTAATCTGTGGGCAAACATTGTATAATAAAGGCGGGGGTTGTGCAACCCCCGCCTGAACTGCTATTCTGCCGGTGAATTATCTGGTGAAATCAGCCATGAATGATTTGATAAAGCTGATGATGTTTTCGGCCATGATGAAAATGGTCGGAACGAAAGTAAGAGTGATCAGGGTCGAGACCAGCAGGCCGCCAGACACAGATATGGCCAGCGGCTGGTAAAAGTCAGCACCCGCACCGATGCCCATTGCCAGAGGGAACATGCCAAGAAGGGTTGTCATCATGGTCATGAGAATCGGTCTGAATCTGAGACTGCCGGCTGCCATGGCCGCATCGAAGTCGCTTTCGTTCAGATCGCGCCGGCGTTGCAGAATGAATTCGATCAGAATGATGCCGTTGTTAACGGCGATTCCGGCGAGCATGATGATGCCGATCATTGCAGTGACGCTGAAGGCAAAGCCCATGACCTGCAGACCAGTCACGACGCCGATATACGAGAGCGGGATCGTGAACATGATCAGGAAGGGGTAGAGCAGAGACTCAAACTGCGAGGCCATGATCATATAGACCAGAAGAACTGAGGCCAGCAGCGCGACAGCGAGATATTTAAAGGCTTTGACCATTTCTTCGTTTTCGCCGCCGAAGTTGATGACGTAGCCCGGTGGCATTTTGATGTCTTTGATTTTTTCGTTGATGTCGTTGGTAATGGCGCCGATTGGGCGTTCATCAGGGTTAGCCTGAACAATCAGGCGGCGCGCGATATTTTTGCGTTCGATGACGCTGTAGCCGGTTGCCGGCATAAATTTCGCCACCTGGCCGAGTTTGATGAACTTGCCCTTTTCGAGCGATATTTCGAGGTCTTTGAGTTTGGCAATTTTGTCCTTCGAGAGATCGGCGGCTTCGACGCGAATATCGAATTCGTCGTTGTTCTCGCGGTATTTGCCGGCGAGTGTGCCATAAACGTGACTGCGGGCCATTTCGGCAATTTTAACCAGGCTGAGGCCCATATCGCGGATCTTCTCGCGGTCAAAAACGAGTCTGAATTCGGGGCGGCCTGTCTTGACACCATTTTCAAGATCTTTAAGACCGGGGATGTCTTTGATGCGGTCATAGACTTGCAGACAGATGTTTTCAATGACTTCGAAGTCGTCACCCATAACTTCGATCTGAATCGACTTGCCGCGTGAGGGTGCGCCCATTTTGGGTTCTTTGTAATCAATGGTGCGGATGCCCGGGATGATATCGACCTTCGGCCGAATAATGTCGGTAATGTCTTTGGTTGACAGGGTGCGTTCTTGTTTGGGCGTCAGCTTGACCGAGAGGGTGCCCTTACCAACGGCCGAGTTGGTAATTACCTTGCTGATCTCAGGAATCTGCAGCAGGGTCGCCTCGATCTGCTTCGTGATTTCGTCGGTTTTTTCGACACTGGTACCTTCTGGAGTTTCAAATGAGATGGTCATTTCACCGCGGTCCATGTCGGGGAAAAAGCTCATCGCGGGCTGGTTGAAGATTGCCAGAAGAAATACCGCCAGGATTGCCAGGCAGTAGGCCAGGCGCAGATACCAGTGCTGCAGCAGGGATTTCAGAACCTTCAAATAGATGCGGCGAAGAACATTCATGATCAGGCCGTCAATTATCGGAAAGAGAATTTTTGCGGTGAGAAAGTTAAAGACCTTAAAGAAGGCAGCAATTAAAAGAGGCAGCAGCAGAATTGCCAGAATGATCAATGCTGAAGCAAGCAGACTGTCGAAACCAGGGCTGAAGGCGCGGCCGGCCAGAGGTGTTTTTTCGAGCAGCCCGATAACTGCCGGGTTACTCAAGCCAAAGTAGAATCCGAGCGCCGGCAGAGCGAAAAGGCCGGTCAAACCCAGAATCGTTTTTACCTGGTTTTTAAAGCCCCACTGAATCAGAGCTTTGTACATTCTTACGATGATGGTTTCAATGAAAAGACCGTCAAGAACGAGAAATCTTGAACACAGCATCGGCAGAAAGGTTATTGCCACCAGAAGTGATGCCAGCAGCGAATAAATGATTGCCAGCGACATGTTAAAGAAGATTTCACCAACAACTGCCGGAACAAAACCGATTGGCAGAAAAACCGCGACCGTGGTGGCGGTCGAAGCAAGAACCGGCATGAAAACCTCTTCAGATGCTTTGGTTGCCAGGTCTATACGGTCGCCTTGCGGGTTTTCTGTGTAGAAACGATAGATGTTTTCCATGACGACGATGGCGTTGTCGACCATCATGCCGATGCCAAGGGCGAGACCACCGAGAGTCATGAGGTTGAGTGAGATATCTTCATGAAACGACAGGAATCCGAAGGTTGAGACGATGGCCAGCGGAATGCTGGTTCCGATGATGAAGGTCGAGCGATAATTCTGCAGAAAGATGAACAGAACGATGATAGCGAGAAGCCCGCCCAACAGGGCATTATCTTTGACCATCTGAATCGTGTCTCTGATAAAACCGGTCTGGTCGTTGCCGACGGTGATGGTCAGGCGCCCCTTGTATTTTTCTTCGAGCTTCGGAATCAGACTTTGAGCGGCATCAGATATGAGAACCGGATTGGCGTCAGCGGTTTTCTTGATTTCGAGGGTAACCGAAGGCTGGCCGTTGATGCGCGAGGTTGATTCGATTTCTTTGTATTGATCATCGATCGTGGCAATTTCTGAGAGGTAGATCGGGCGGCGATTTATTTCCTTGATGATGATGGTGCCGAGCTGTTGCGGGTTTTTGACCTGACCTTCGGAGCGCAGCAGGTATTTGAAAGAGCCCTCGTTGATATTGCCAAGTGGCGTGTTCTGGTTGTCTTTGCTTACAGCCGTTATTACGTCATCAATGGTCAATTCGTAGGCGAGCATGCGTTCAGGGCTGATTTTAACCCTGATTTCACGCTGCAGACCGCCCTTGACTTCAACGTTGGCGACGCCGCTGATTTGCTGAAATGCCGGTTTGATTTCGCGGTCGGCGATGCGGCGCAGTTCGACGAGGTCGTAATTGCCACCCAGAGCGATGTTAAGAACCGGAAAAGCATTGATGTCGACCTTTGAAACCGTGACCTGTTCCATGTCACGGGGCAGATTGCGCTTGGCCTGGTCGACCTTGGCACGCAGATCAACGGCGGCCAGGTCGAGGTCGGTGCCGAATTTAAAGTTGATTACGGTTTGCGAATAGCCTTCGGCTGAGTATGATTCGATTTTATCGATATTTTCGACCGAGTTGATTTCGTCTTCGAGCTTTTTGGTGACGATGGTTTCGATTTCGGCCGGGTCGACACCGGGGTAGGGGGCCTGCACGAAAGCGACCGGAATATCGATATTCGGAAACAGTGCGACGTTAAAGGTGAGGAAGGCACCGAAGCCGATCAGTGCCATGCCAAGCATCAGCATGGTGACCGAAATGGGGCGATTGATTGATGTTCTTGGTATGCTCATATTATGCTTTCAGATTCAGTTGTTTGCGGCATCGCCGGTGACCGGCTTCTGTTGCCCATTACCGTTGCCATTGTTTCTGACAATTACTTCACTGCCGTTGTCGAGGCTATCCTGGCCGACAGTGATTATTTCGCTGTCGAGGCCGATCTGGTCGGCATAGCTTGATTCGCTTTCCTGGGCGATCAGGCTGATTTTATTGCGAACCGCCTTGCCGTTTTTGACGGTGAAGACGTAGAGGTCGCCACGGAAATTACGAATGGCCTGTGACGGAAAAAGTGGCGCGTTATCGAACTGTTCGAGGGTGATACTGCCTTTAACGAACATATTGCCGCGAAAAAACAGGTCTGGGTTTTTCACTCTTATGCGCACTTTGAATGAGCGCGAATTGTCGGCGTAGAGATCTATATGCTCGACGGTACCTTCATATTTATCTTCGATAAGGCATTTCTGGCCTTTTCTGATATTTCTGATTTCAGATTCTGGGATGCGGGCATCGACGTAGATGTCGTCGAGATCGATGACCTTGCCCATGTTCTGGCCGCGGGCCATCGCCTGGCCGAGTTCGATCGAGCGGTCGACGAAATAGCCTGCGATTGGTGATCTGATAACGCAGCGATCGAGGTCGAGTTTTGCCTTGTCATAATCTGCCTGCGCCTGTTTCGCTGTGGTTTTGCCCTTGATGTAGTTGGTCAGGGCTGCGTCGAGGCTTTTCTGGGTGATCGCTTTGCTATCGAACAGTGTTTTATTGCGTTCGTAGTCTTTTTCGTCATCCTGCAGCTGCTGTTTGGCGCGTTCGAGGGCGGCTTCCATCTGGCGCAGGGTTATGGCGAAGCGAATGTCGTCGATTTTACCGAGAGGCTGGCTGAGTGCGACTTTCTGCCCGTCTTCAACCATGATCTGCGAAACGGGGCCGTTGACGTCGGCGGCGGCATAGGCTTCGACGACGGGCCTGGTTTCACCGGTGAACTGCAGGAGTTTTCGGATTGTACCTGACTGCGGCTTGACGGTTACAACACTGGTTTGCCCAAAAGCGGCCACAGAGGCCAGCATAAGTGAGAAAATGCAGGCGATGATTCGAGGCTTCATTTGTTTTCTCCAATTTTAAGGGTTTGCATGAGAAAGTCGGTGTTAAGAATCGAGGCGTTCTGGTCAAGATTGAACAGTTCGTCAAAGCGATGCAGCAGCAGCAGAATCTCAGCGAGACGTTCACGCTCGTCATAGAAAGCTTTTATGGCGGTCTGCGAAGAGTTGGTCAGGAGGCGCTGGGCATCGATAAGCTCGACGATCGACGAGGCCCCTTCCTGATAGCGGGTAAACACGATGCGCATGTTCTCGATACTCTGTTCGACCATCTTTTCGGCAAAACTGATACGGGCGAGGGCTTCGTTGTAATCAGCAACTGCCTTTTCGAGCAGTGCCTTTTTGGTGTTCGAAAGATCCTGAATGCGAAGTTTTACGATTTCTTCAGACTTCTGCGCGAGTCTGACGGCGTTTTCGATGTCGTTGCCGTTATAGACGGGCGTGCTGAGGATGAAGGTGGTGGCAAAGTCGCGGGTGCCCTCGATGGGGCCTACTTTTCGGCCATGGTTGTATGAGGCATCGATGGTCAGGGTTGGCAGGTTGGCGCTGCGGGCCGATCTTACCGTTTTATTGAGAATCTGCAGGTCAGTGCGGGCGAGATTGATGTCGTTATCGATTTTAAAAAGGTCGGGAAGCAGGCTTTCAGTGGTATGGCTGGCGGGCGCGAATCTGAGCCCCTTCGCCAGGTCGAGCTTGATTTCTTCTGGGTTCTGGATGTCGAGAACGGCGGCGAGATCGTATTTGAGGTCACCAAAGCTGTTGCGGGCCTTAACCAGTTCAGAATTAGAGTTCAGCTGTTCTACTTCGATTCTGAGAATGTCGTTACGCAGCACCAGCCCGAGTTCTTCGTTGAGTTTGGCAACTTTCATCAGTTCGGCAATCAGAATCAGGTCGGTTTCGTGGATCTTCATCAGTTCCTGATCGCGCACCATCTTGAAGTAGATGCGGGTAAGGTCACGCAGCACCCTGATTTTCTGGTTTTCTTTGTATGTCTTTTTCATGTCTGATTTCAGGGCAGCTATTTCACGCTGAATCACCGGGATTCTGCCGAGGCCAGGGTAACTCTGGGTGAGCTTGAGTGAGTAGCTCAGCATGTTATCGATGCTGGCCGGGCTTTTTTTCTGGTAATCGTCCTTAAAATCCTTGTGGGTTTTGTTGATATTGAAGTTAACGTCTGGAATCAGGGCGTTGAGGGCTCTTTTTTCTTCGATGAAGCTTTGCTCGATTTCGAGATCGGAAATATGCAGGCTGAGATTGCGAGAGAGTGCTGTTTGAGCCAATTCTGCCAGATTTGCTGACCAGCCTGCGGTCAGATGCAGACAGAAGAGTATGAGGGTGGGAATCAGTTTGCGGTGAATCATTGTGGCAGTACTCCCTTGAGAATTATTTCGACGGTTTCTTCGAGTTCCTGGGTAGTGGCCGGAAGGCCGAGTTTGTAGTCACGGAAAAGATAGAAATGAGCGGCACCGAACAGGGTCGAGGTTATGGCTTCGGGTTTGAAAGGTTTGATTTTTCCCTGTTCAATCTGGTTTTGCAGATATTTGTGCAGATAGGCAATACTGGGCAGGTGTTTCGGGTGGCAGTTGGCGGCGCGGTCGCCAGTCTGCTGGTCACGGGCGAATTTTACGAGGCCGAGGCGCTGGTGTTGTTTAAAAACTCTGATGGTGGTCTGCATGGCCGCCTGCATGAATTCGGCAGGTGGCATGGCATACGGGCAGCTGCTTTCGAGTTCAGCAAGAAGGTAATCGCGAAAGCGGTTTTCGAGAGCCTCAAAAAGAGCTTCTTTACCGGTAAAGTAACGATAAAATGTGCCCTTGCCGCAATTGGCGCGGCTGACGATGTCGTCGATCGTGGTGCGTTCGAAGCCCTTTTCGTAGAAGATATCGAGGCCGGCTTCGAGCAGCAGGTCTTTTTTGGTCGGTTTGCGTGCCATTTAATAAATCTTTCACAAAGAATCAAGACTGACTAGTCAGTCCGTTTTAGATGAAAATTCGAAAAATGTCAATAGTGCCCGTAGCAGCACCGAGCAAACGGCAACCTTTTTTCGGGTGAAATTCAGATAAAAGCGTCCGGTGCCTTCGTGGGCAATAGCAGGGGGGCGTTGAGGTCATTGATTTTGCGCGGGCAACAATGATAAAGGGGGCAGGAAAGAAAAATAAGAAAATGTTTGGTTGACAGCAGTTGTGCATTTATCATTACAGGGTTAAAGCAAATACTTGAGCTCAGGGAGATTTCAATGCAACAGGGTATGGGCAACATGTCGTTTTCACGGGCCCTGGCGGTCATCATTTTTCTTATCGTATCGCTGGTCGGTGGCCTGATGTATCTGGGGGCTTCGCCGCATATCCCGATTCTTCTGACCACTGCCTTTGCTGCTGTGGTCGCCATAAGGTCAGGCTTTTCGTGGTCTGAGATTGAAAAGGGCATTATGACCACAATTGGCATGGGCATGCAGTCGATTCTGATACTAATGATTATTGGCTGTATTATCGGGGTCTGGGTGCTGGCGGGCATTGTTCCGGCGATGATTTATTACGGTCTGAAGATCATTTCGCCAGGCATTTTTCTGGTGGCAACCTGTATTATCTGCGCCATCGTTTCGCTGGCGACCGGCAGTTCCTGGACCACCGCCGCGACCGTCGGCATTGCTCTGATGGGGGTTGGCTCAGGGCTTGGTATCCCGTCCAGTATGGTTGCCGGCGCCATCATTTCGGGTGCCTACTTCGGTGACAAGATGTCGCCGCTTTCTGATACAACGAATCTGGCACCGGCCATGGCCGGGGTAAAACTGTTCGACCATGTGAGGCACATGATCTGGACAACTGGCCCGAGCATGCTGATCGCATGTGTGATTTATGCAATAATGGGCATGAGCTTCGCTGGCAAGGAACTTGATGTTGCCGGTATCAACGCGATTCTCGACACGCTGGCAAAAAATTTCACGATCAATGTCTGGCTGCTGATCCCGCCGTTGCTGGTCATCGGAATGGTGGTCATGCGCACGCCGGCTTTGCCCGGGTTGTTCGGCGGGGTAGTTCTCGGTGGGCTGTTCGCGGCAATTTTTCAGAATGCCGGCATGGCGGCGATTATCAAGGCGGCCCATTCGGGTTTTGTCTCTGAAACGGGGATAGAGGCTGTCGATAAGTTGCTCACCCGCGGCGGTCTCGAAAGTATGATGGGCACGATTTCGCTGATCATGATCGCCCTTTCCCTTGGCGGGGTCATGGAAAGTTCGGGCATGTTGCATTCTATCGCTTTGCGAATTTTAACCTATGCCCGTTCGACCGGCTCGATGGTGGTCGCGACCTTTTTTACCTGCGTGTTCTGCAATCTGGCGGCGGGCGACCAGTATCTTTCGATTGTCATACCGGGGCGTATTTATAAAGATGCCTTTGCAGAAAAGGGGTTGGCGCCAAAGAATCTGTCGCGTTGTCTGGAAGATTTCGGTACCCTGACCTCGCCACTGGTTCCCTGGAACACCTGCGGCGCTTTCATGGCAACAGCGCTGGGTATTCACCCCTTCGCCTATCTGCCGTATGCCTTTCTGAATCTGATCAATCCGGTCATTTCGATTGTTTACGGTTACACCGGCATTACCATGGAACCGGCAGTGCATGAAGATGCCCGCGATTGAAAGGTTGCGGCATCTTGAGAATGGAGTCTGAAAATGAAGCAATCTGAAATTGCCATTGCGAGTTTCTTCGGCCTGGCATCAGAATTTTCGCAGGCCATGCAGATTCGTACCGCGGTTTTTGTTGAAGAACAGCGGGTGCCGGTCGAGCTCGAACGTGATGAGTTTGACGCGGTTGCCACGCATGTGTTGTTGCAGATTGACGGCAAACCTGCGGGTACCGGGCGCATTTTCCCTGACCCGAAGGAGCAGGCGACAATGCGACTTGGGCGAGTTGCGGTTTTAAAAGAGTTTCGTGGCCTCGGGCTGGGCAACGTGATCGTGGCAGAGCTGCTGCGGCAGGCGCAGAGCAAGTCCGGCTGCCGACAGATACTCATTCATGCCCAGAGGCAGGTTGAAGACTGGTATGCAGCAATGGGTTTCGTGGCGTTTGGTGATGAATTTATCGAAGCCGGGATTGTGCACCGCGAAATGGTATATGTGTTAAAATAAAAAACCGCCCTGCCTTGCGGCGGGGCGGCCAGTTTGAGCTGGATTAATAGCGATCTCTGCCACCGCGATAGCCGCGGTCGCCTTTATCGTCATAATCATCGCGATCGTTGTAACCACCGCGACCACCTCTGTCGCCTCTGTTGTCGCTGCGATAACCGCCGCGATCGCCACCGCGGGGTCTGCTGTCGCTGCGGGCTTCTTTGGGGCGAGCCTGGTTGATTTTGAGGTTGCGACCGTTCATGTCTGCTTCATTCAGAGCCTGGATGGCTGCTTCAGCGGCTGAATTGTCAGGCATTTCAACAAACCCGAAACCTTTTGATCTGCCGGTATCGCGATCTTTGATGATGCTCGCGCTCGTTACTTCACCGTACTGACCAAACATGTTTTTGAGCTGTTCTTCGGTTGCACTGTAGGGCAGGTTACCAACGTAAATGTTCATTCAGAAAAATCCTTAAAGGCGTGATGTCCGGGGTGGTTTCGCGAACTGGCCACAAACCGGAAAAACCACCAGAGAAACCGGTTTACAGCCACAAACCAGGCTGGTTTGCAGAACAAATAGATCATAACCGCGATTTTTTTTTTTGTCAAGTCATGATGCAGGTTTTTAAGGGTCTGGACACCCGTATTTCAGATTATGAACTATTGGTTGTGATTTGCCCCTTATAGAGCGCGTTTTGAGGCTACTGGACTGCCAGATTTGCGAGGATTCTGATTCATATAAAAAGAAATTCGGCCACTGGTAACGAAAATTTCTAGTCACAGCACGATTCGAAAGATTTCTGCGGCCGGTGATCGGCTGACATGGTAAAATCTTCTTCTGAGTTAAGAGAATTTTACATGAAACAGGAAATAATATGAGCAGTCAGAACCGTGAAGCGATCAAGGCTAGTCTGATTTATGGTCTGCACGACCGGCCGCCGCTTGGAGAGGCTATTTTCGCGGCATTACAGCATCTGATGGCGATTGTCGTCTCGATAATGACACCGGCCCTGATTATCTGCAGCGTACTCGGCATCAATGCCGCAGACACCAGCTATATTGTCAGCATGTCGCTGCTGGTTTCGGGGGTTGCCACCTTCATTCAGGTTAAGAAAATCGGCTTCGTCGGATCGGGCTTGTTAAGCATTCAGGGTACCAGTTTTGCATTTATCGGCGTTCTCATCGCCGCCGGAAAAAGCCACATCGGTGCCGGCAATTCGCCAGAGTCGGCACTGCCGCTGTTATTCGGTTTGTGTTTCGTTGGTTCATTCATTGAAATGATCTGCAGTCGCTTTATCAAACCCCTGCGTCTTCTTATCACGCCTCTGGTGTGTGGCATTGTCGTGACGCTTATCGGTATGACTCTCATCAGCTCAGCGGTAAAGAGCTGTGCCGGTGGGCAGCCGGCCATTGACGGTTTTCTGAATGGCAGTGTTCCGGCTTCGGTAATTCAGAACAACCTGCTGCTGGCCTTTATCGTTGTCGCGACGATTCTGATTTTCAACAGCCTCAACAACCGCTGGATTCGCATGAGCTCGATATTTGTCGGTCTGGTTTTTGGCTATGCTATCGCTGCAATCGGCGGCAAGGTCGATCTCAGCGCTATACCGGTTTCAGACTGGGTGATGCTTCCGACTCCTTTCAAATACGGCTTCGACTTTGATATTTCGGTGTTTCTTGGCATTGCATTGCTGTACCTCGTTACTCTGGTCGAAACCATCGGTGATATTACCGCAACTTCGCTGGTTTCGGGCGAACCGCTTGAGGGCGATGTCTATCTGGAAAGGGTCACCGGTGGTGTTTTTGCGGATGGCTTCAACTCGCTGCTGGCCGCGGTGTTCAATACTTTCCCGAACACGACTTTCAGCCAGAATAACGGCATTATTCAGCTGACTGGTGTTGCAAGCCGCCATGTCGGCTATTTTGTCGCCGGTTTTCTTACAATTCTTGGTTTGATTCCGTATTTTTCGGGGCTGGCTACCCTGATGCCGGCGCCTGTGCTCGGTGGTGCAACTTTTCTTATGTTTGGCACCGTTGCCGCTTCTGGCATCAGAATCATCGCAACGCAGCATATCGACAGACGCGGTACGCTCATTCTGGCTGTTTCAATGGCAGCAGGTCTGGGTGTCAGTTTTGAGCCGGCGCTGGTAAAGGCACTGCCACAATCTCTGCATGGAATGCTGAGTTCAGGAATCATTTCGGGCGGTCTGACAGCCATAGTTCTCAACTTTGCCCTGCCCGGCAGCCCCGCCGAATACCTCCAGGAAAAACCCGCCGACGTCAGCATGCGCCCCGAGATTGAATAATGCCCTAAATGGCATACTGGTGCCAGCCTGGCCGATCGATGTTATACAATGGGTTTCTGCCCAGGTTTTTGTTTGTAATATGCGATTGCATAAAAAATGTAACCCCGGCCGGGTGCAGAATTTTTTTGCCCGGCGCTCACCCTTGCCGGAGATTTGTATTAAAAATACCTTTCTGCGTTGCCGCGTGCAGACGTAAACTTACATGGTAGTTTTTTATACAAGAGGGGGCTTTAAATGCGAAAAATTAGTTTGCTGATTGCGGTTCTTTTCATGTCTCTGGTTGCTTTTGCAGCTCAGGCTCAGACCATCGAGCAGAACTTTTTTCATCAGCTGAAGATTGGTGAAGCAGCTCAGAGCTGGGAACACCGTATCGACCTGCCGGAAACCGCCGCCATGCAGGGCAAAATTTTTGTCGCCCGCAACCTCGATCTGCGCATGGGCAAACTGGTCATCGAACGCGAAATGCTGACTCCGACCTTCTACTATGTTAAGGTCAGACTGCCGAAACACCCCGAAGTGCCAATGGCCGGCAACCTCAAGGTTGAGCTCAAGATCGGTGATGTGCCTTCGGTTCAGAAGCCCGAAGCTCCGACCGCTCTCGCCCTCTCTGAAGTCGGCGCGACTTTGAAACCGATTTTCACCTGGAAAACCGACAGTCGTTATGCTGCCGTCACTCTTTTCGACCTCACCGAACAGAAAACCGTCTGGGAAAGAGTTGCCACCATCAACGGTCATATCGGTTTTGATGAAGGTTACCTGAAAAAAGATCACCGCTACCGCTGGGCCGTTAAAGTCAGCGGCGAAAACGGCAAATACTCGGCCGAAACTGTTGCCGGTTTCAAAATCGTCGAACAGAACGGCATTGTCGTAGCGATTCCTGAATAAGCCGTAAATCCGAACGCAATAAATTAAAAGCCCCCGACTGGTTCAACCCAGTGGGGGCTTTTAATTTACTTGTATTTTTGCTTTAAGTTTATAACCGGTTCGGCCGGCCCGGTCTATCAGTCGGGTTGCTTTTTCTCCAGCGATTCCTCACTTCGTTCGTCACAAGCTTACGAAAAAGCAATCCCGACTTCTCCCCGTGCCTTGGGGATGGTTTACAATACTTTATAACCGTTCGGCCGGCCCGGCCTTTATGGCAAAAGGCGCGGGCCGTTTTTTTATCAGTTCCCGGTTGCGGGGGATTCAGTTGCGGACGGAGCAGGGGTTTCGGTCGTGGCGGAGGCAGTAGCGCCAGCGTCTTCAGATTGCGCGTCGGCCGGGGCATCGGTCGGAACCGGGGTGATTTCTGAGCAGACGAATTCGTCGCCGGTCAGCTTGAAGAAATAGAAGCCAGCGGTCGGGCCAGCGTCTTCATTAAAGATTTTGCCGAGGGCGCGAATCTGATTTTCTGGCATGAAGACGATATCTTCGCCGTTTTTCTGATACATGTCTGAAACCATGAAATCGCGGCTCAGCTGTTCTTTTTCGTATTTAAAATTCATGCCGACGAACTTTTTGCCTGCGGCATCGTATTTGAATACGTAGAGAGCGCTGGTTTCGGGGCCGGTCATGGCGGCAGTAATGATTTCGGGCACGCCGTCACCGGTCAGGTCTTTGACACTGAGCGGGCTGGCAGCGCCGTCGATGATGAACAGTTTTTCCTGTTCACCGAGGGGCAGCGAGGCCCACATTTCTTTGCCGTCGACGCCGAGCACTTTCAGGGTGACGGTTCCCTGGTCGATGCGTTTGATCACGCTGAGTTTGGCTTCGTTGAGAACGATTGAGTTTTCAGAAAGAACCGGGTTGGTTTCGCCGGGCACTTCGAGGTCGGCAAACACCGGTGCGGTGTACATCATGGCGGCTGCGAAAAGAGAAGAGAGAAGTATGCGTTTCATTGATTTACCTCGTTATTTAACATCCCACTGGTAGAAGTTGTTGGCTTTCATGATGCCAATCAGCTTTGAAGCGTAGTTCGGGTCGGTGGCATAGCCGGCCTTATGGATTTCCTGAGCGTAGCGGTCGGGGTTGTTCTTATACTGCAGTGCATAGCCATAGCGCGAGTTCTGCAGCAGCTTGGCGTGGTCGTCGAACGATTCCTGCCAGCTGTGGTATTTGCGGAAATTATCCTGAATGGTGATCATGCGGCCGTTAACGAATTCCTGCGTCGAAACTCTGATCGAACCGGCGGGGCCAGTGCCCTTGATACCGAACATGTTTTTTGCATCGCCGATGCTTGAAGAGCCCCAGCCGGTTTCGAGGGCTGCCTGAGCCAGGGTTACGGAAGCGGGCACGCCGGTTCTGCGCATATTTTCGCGGGCGACCGGGCCGAAGACTCTTGAGAATTCTGCGGGTGAAAGTTTGCCACCCTTGTAGTTCGAGATGGCGCCGGTGTCATTGGCTGAGCCTGGGCTCGAAGAGCTGCTTGAGCTTGAACTTGAGCTGGAGTTGGAGCTGGAGCTGGAGTTATTTTTTGCGCCTTCTTCGGAGGCAGTTTTGCCTTCGTTCATTGACAGGTGGCCGCCATTGCGGGTGTCGCCGGGGTAGTATGGTTCTGCCTGGGAGGCGGGGGCGCCGGGGATCGAGATATAGTTCTTGTGCATGTAGCCCTTCTGCCCATTGATTTCGACCTGGTAAAATTCACCGGAAACGCCGGTAACGGTTACTGAGCTGCCGGGTTCGAAGAGGCCAAGAACGACGCCCCATGGCCAGGAGCGCAGGCGCAGGCGACTGCCGGCTTCGATTGTACCGGCAACCGGGAATTTGTCGTCGACTTTGGTGCTTTTGTCACCGGTGGCGACGTTGGTTGAATCATCTGGTTTCACCGCGTCTTCTGTGAACGGTGTAGCTGCCAGAAGAGAAAAGCAGGAGCCCAAAAATACTATTAAAAACATAAGTGCAAGTTTTTTCATGGAATTTCTCCTTCTGAATATGCAAATTATACTGCAACTTTTTAAAAATAGTTTTTTAAATTTAATTGTTGAAAGAATACTAAAAGGGTGTCATAATAGTGAAGAGATTCACAACGGGGGGTAAGGAATGCAGATTAAACTGAATACCTTTGACGTGTTGATGGCGGCTGTTAAGCTTGAAATGCGCGGCGCCAGATTCTATGCAGATGCTGCCAAAATGGCATCAGGCAGCGAAATGAACCTGCTGACACAGCTGGCCGAAATGGAAGCTGGTCATGCGAAGCATTTCAGCGACATTCTTGCCGAATTCGAAAAGGGCTCCGACGAGCGGCAGCCAGAAGTTGACGAAGAGTCAGACGCCTACCTGCAGGCCCTGACGTCAGACCGTATCATATCGACTGAATGCCAGATCGAAGAAGGCGATACCTACCCCGAAATACTCGAAAAAGCCATGCTGATCGAGAAAAATTCGGTGTTTTTCTACACCTCGGTGAAATACAGCCTTTTGAACGAAAAATCGGTACCCGATCTTGACCGCCTGATTGGTGAAGAAGTCGGTCATTTCAAGGCACTGAGCGATGCTCTGACTGCCTGGCGCGCCAGAAACCGTTAAGGGAGCAGCAGATGTCAGCATACGATTATTCGCGGAAAGAATTTGCCGCCGTCTTTGCCGAGCTGCAGAAGACTTATCAGATTTATGGCCCGAAGCGATTCGCCGGGCGCGGGCGTTTTTCTGATACCGACCTGATCAGATATGCGCCACTGGCGTCATTGGACGAGCTCGAGCTGGCCGAGAAGAGCAGCCTGTCGCCAAAATCGCTGGTTTTTCCGGCCGATGAAACGATTTTTCATTTTAACGATCACGAATTCAGTCAGCCGCAGCTTAAAGAGAACGGCGAAATCATCGTGCTGCTGCGGCCATGTGATATCAACGGCATTGCCCGCCTCGACAAAATGTTTCTCGAAAACGGGGACCAGGCTGACCCTTATTACCAGCGGCGGCGCCAGCGTCTGCATTTTTTCATGATCGAATGTCGTGAATCATTCGAGAATTGTTTCTGCGTCAGCATGAAATCGAACACTACCGACAACTACGAAGTGGCGCTGCGCTTTGCCGGCGACCGGGTTGCGGCGCAGGTCAAAGATCATCGCTACGCAGGTCTGTTCGGGCAGAAGGGCCGCGCCGGCAGCTTTTCCCCTGAATTTGTCAGCGGTAATGACAAGCAGGTCGAACTGCCGACCGTCGAGACGATGCCGGCCGAAATGTTCAATCACAAAATGTGGGAAGAATACGACAGCCGCTGTATTGCCTGCGGGCGCTGCAACACTTCGTGTGTGACCTGCAGCTGCTTCAGCACCGTCGATCTTTTTTATGCCGACAGTCGGCAGTGCGGTGAGCGGCGGCGCGTCTGGGATGGCTGTCACCTCGATGGCTTTTCCGACATGGCCGGCGGGCACTCGTTTCGCAAGAACAAGGGCGAACGCATGCGTTTCAAGACTTTTCACAAGATTTATGATTTCAGAAAGCGCTTCGGGTTCGACATGTGCGTCGGCTGCGGTCGCTGCGACGACGTCTGCCCAGAATATATCTCGTTTTCGAGCTGCATAAACAAGCTCAGCCGAACTCTCAAAGGGGGCAGCGACAAATGAGCGGTAATCCCTATCAGCCTTTTCCGGTGAAAATCACGAAGATTGTCAGTGAAAGCGACGTTGAATTCACGATGACGGTCGATGCGAGTCTCGACATGGTGCCGGGGCAGTTTTTTCAGATATCGCTGCCAAAGATTGGCGAAGCGCCAATTTCGATCAGTAATTATGGCAAAAACTGGCTGCAGTTCACAATTCGCGCGGTTGGGCGTCTGACCGGGGCGATTCAGAACCTCAGAGTCGGTGAGAATCTGTTTATTCGCGGGCCTTACGGGCACGGGTTTCCGGTCGAGAAGCTTGCCAACAGCGATCTGATAATCGTTGCAGGTGGCTCTGGCGTGGCACCGGTGCGGCCGCTGATCAGCCAGATCGTTGCCGGCACGCTGCCGGTTAAATCGCTGAAGCTGATAACCGGTTTCAAGTCAAAAGAGAGCATATTGTTTACCGAAGATATTCAGGCCTGGGAGCAGAAATGCGACATGACCCTGACGATCGACAAGCCCCAGGAAGGCTGGACCGGCGACACCGGCCTGGTGACCGAGCATATCCGCAGACTGAAGCTGGATTTGCCTGACAACTACCAGGTTATCGTTGTCGGGCCGCCGGTGATGATGAAGTTCGCGACTGCTGAATTCAGGCTTCTCGGCATACCGGTCGAAAATATCTGGGTTTCATTTGAACGCCTGATGTCGTGCGGACTTGGCAAATGCGGGCATTGCAAGATCGATTCGACCTATATCTGCGTCGATGGCCCGGTAATGAACCTGTCGCACGCTGCGACACTTATCGACTGAGAGGTAAACCATGTCACTCGATCTGAACAGAAAAACCGTTACCAAAAACGCTTTCAGAATCACCAAGCGCCGCAACCATACAGCAATCAGAATCAGGGTGCCGGGCGGGCATCTCAATGCCTCGCAGATTGCCCGGATTGCCAGAATTGCCGAGCAATTCGGTGATGGCAACCTGCATATAACCACACGTCAGGGTTTTGAAATTCCGAACATACCGTTCGAGAAGATGGCCGAAGTCAATGCGGCTCTCAGACCTTTGATCGAAGAGCTCGAGCTCGAACATGGGGTCAAGATCGACAACCCGGCGGCAGGTTACCCGGCGGCCGGCATGCGCAATATCTCGGCCTGCATCGGCAACCGTACCTGCCCGTTTGCCAACACCGATACGACGGGGTTGGCACAGCGCATCGAAGCGGTTGTCTACCCGCATGATTTTCATACCAAGATCGCGATCACCGGTTGCCCGAACGACTGTATAAAGGCGCACATGCAGGATTTCGGTATTATCGCAATCTGTATTCCGGAATACGACTACGACCAGTGCATTGGCTGCGAAGCCTGTGCTAAGGCCTGTCAACGCAAGGTCACCGGAGCAATTGAAATGAACGGCAGCAAAGTGGTGCGCGATGAGCGTCGCTGTATCGGCTGTGGCGAGTGTGTGCTCGCATGCCCGACCTCGGCCTGGACCCGCAAGCCCGGCAAATACTACCGCCTGCTGGTCATGGGCCGCACCGGCAAGAAGAACCCGCGTCTGGCCATGCCGTTTCTCGACCGGGTAAACGAAGAAGTGGTGACGAAGGTCATCGCCAATACCATGGCTTATGTCGACCGCTACATTCTGCGCTGCCTGCCGAAGGAACACATCGGCTACATCGTTGACCGCACTGGTTTTAATGTCTTTCGCGACGAGGTGCTTCAGGGCGTGGTTTTGAACACCGAAGCGCGCCTGGCAAAGACGATTCAGTGGCCCGGGTACAACACGCTCAACGACGCGAATCTGAAGACCACGAAATAGACCCGGATCGCAAAAAAAAATAAGTAATAATAAGGAGTCGCATGTATCAGGAAACCCTTCAGAAAATGGTAGCAATGGCTCTTGCCAAAGTTCAGCTGCTTAACGGCGGCCGACTCAGATATTTTATCGTTTCGATGCTGGCCGGTCTCTACGTCGGCCTCGGTATCATTCTGATTCTTACTATTGGCGGGCAGATGGGTGCTGACCCGTTAACGAAAACACTGATGGGCGTCAGCTTCGGCATTGCTCTGAGTCTGGTGATCATGGCCGGTTCAGAGCTGTTTACCGGCAATAACATGATCATGACCGCGGCCAGTCTTGACGGTAAAGTGCCCTGGAGCGACAGTGTGCGTATCTGGATCTGGTCGTGGTTCGGCAACTGGGCCGGGGCCATTCTCGTTTCGGTCTTGTTTTATCTTGGCGGCCGCGCTGCCGGTTCGACTGGTGCCTTTGCCGGTACGGTTTCGGCGGCTAAAATGTCGGCGCCGTTTATGAGTCTGTTTTTTCAGGGCTTTCTGTGTAATATTCTTGTCTGTCTTGCGGTTCTCTGTAGCCTGAAGCTCAAAGAAGAAACGGCAAAGCTGATCATGATCTGGTGGTGTCTGTTTGCTTTCATTACCAGTGGTTTTGAGCACAGCATCGCCAATATGACGGTTCTGACAATCGGTCTGCTGGCCGCTCCGGGCCCTGAAGTCACCATGGCCGGGTATATTTATAATCTGGGCGTGGTTGGTCTGGGCAATCTTCTCGGCGGCGCCTTGGTGCTTGGCGGCGGCTACTACCTGGCCGGAAGGCAGCAGGCTGAACCAGCCACCGCATGAATTCGCGGCTGATCGGGCCGGCAGCGTCTGTTCTCACCGCGCTGTTGCTGGTGCCGGTGCAGGTTTTTCCTCAACTGCCGCTGCTTCTGGCCGAGCGCTTTTATGTTGGTGCCGGTTGGGTGCAGATTATAATCATGGCCGTCTATGCCGGCTGGCTTGCCGGGCGCATGACTGACCCGATGGCGGCCCGACGTCTCCGGCCGCGTATCTGGCTGCTGTTTTCGCTGGTCTTTTTTCTACAGCTGTTTCTTGGGCTTGCTGGTATCGAGCGACTGCTCATGACCGGCAAACTGCACCTGCCGATACCCGCTCTGATAATTGCCGGGCCAATCTACCGCGGCAGCGACTTTTTCATGCCGGTTCTGTTTACGATAACGCTGCTGCTGGTCGGCACTGCCTGGTGCAGTCATCTTTGTTATATCGGCGCCTGGGATGACCTCTGCAGTCGCGCCCGTGGAGAACCGGCCAGATTGCCCGGCTGGTGGTCGCGGGCCCGTCATGGCATTCTGTTTCTGGTTGTTGCTGTGGCCATTCTGTTACGCCATTTTGCGGTTGGCCGGCAGACGGCGCTTATGTTGGCGGCGGTTTTCGGTCTGGCCGGGGTCGGAATCATGCTGGCGGCTTCGCGGCGGCTGGGGCTGATGGCGCATTGTACGGCATTTTGCCCGATGGGGTTGCTTGGCAATTGGCTGGGGTATTTCTCGCCATGGCGCATGCGCATAGAAGCCGGTTGCACCGCCTGTATGCAGTGCCGGCGTGTCTGCCGTTATTCGGCTCTCGAACGCGATAATATTCTGAAACGGCGGGTTGGGCGATCATGCACGCTTTGCGGCGATTGCGTTTCGGCTTGTCACAGCGGACAGATCGGTTACAGCCTGCCGTTGCTGGGCAAAGAAAAGGCGCGTACCGTGTTCGTTGTCTTAATAATCTCACTGCATGCGGTATTTCTTGCTGTTGCCCGCATCTGAAAAGAAAACCGGGCCAGTTTCCCGGCCCGGTTGTTTTACAGACAGTCGGTCGTTGCAAGATCAGCTTTTGCGCCAGTAGGCGCTGCAGTCCGGTTTGCGATCCATGAAACCGTATTCGATCAGGTAGCGGCGGATGGTCACGTAGTCACTGTAGACTTCCTGCAGTATGGCGTTGATTTCTTTTTCATTGTAGATGCGGTTTAGCTCGAAGCGCTGTGCGATATGGCGCAACACAACGAGTTTGCATTTTTCTTTCAGCACGAAGGTCTTGAGTGGTCCGTTCAAACCATCGGGGAAATACTTTTTCAGCAGCTTTTCGCTTTCCTCTTCGGTGACTTTGTAGCGGTCATCGACCATGGTTGCGGTTTCGTGCGGTTGGACGTAGCGGGGTTTTTCGTTTTCGCGCTCGCGCAGGAGTGTCATCAGGGTTAGAAACATTTTAGCCTGCCTTTCTTTTTCTTTGAGTGAGAAGCGGTGGTTGCGGATGGTTGAAATACTGCCTATCTGCATTTCCTGTTGAATCTGCTGGTCGGAAAGTCCTTTATAAAAGCGTTTCAGCAGCTCGGTCTGATGCTCAGACAGGCCGGTGCTTTTTTTGTCGAGCCCGAGCAGAAAATCGAAGACCGAGCCATGCGAGCGGCTGATATGCAGCTGCATGAAGCGGTGCGCTTCATAGAGAGTCTCGCCGTCGCGGTAGACCAGGCCCTTTTCGATTT
Source organism: Candidatus Rifleibacteriota bacterium (assembly GCA_024710355.1). Taxonomy (GTDB): domain Bacteria; phylum Muiribacteriota; class Ozemobacteria; order Ozemobacterales; family Ozemobacteraceae; genus Rifleibacterium. Next base: position 57,515 of record JANJUX010000016.1, on the reverse strand, counting down.
CACGGCCGCAGGCCAGGCATTCGAGGTGCTGGGCGTGCTCGTTGAAGCCCTGTTTAAGAATTTCGACCGGAAGGTCGAACAGGTCGTCGTGGGGTTTCATAATTCTGGCTCCTTTTAGATTTATAATAGTGATATCAGTTTATTTATAGATATTTTAAATTAAAATCTATTAAAATGCAAGTTTATTTGAATATTATCTATTTATTTCTGCAGAGCAGAATTTAATCAAATGCGGTTGCCGGGTTTTCGGCGGCCGGTTTGTTAAATTTTTAACATAGCTGTGGGGTACAATCGGGAAAAACTTTATCTGATGCTGGTTGTGGGGTTGGCATGGCTTTTGCTTTACAGCGGTCACCAACTAAAAACATCAGGAGAAAAGAAAATGAATAAAATTATGCGTCTCGTGCTTGTGGCTCTGCTTGTGGTAATGACTCTGCCGGCTTTTGCCCTTAATACCAGCAATTTGTCAAAAGCCATGGACACTGCAGCTTATGCCGGTGAATATCTCAATCATCTGATGCACCCCGGTATGCCCAAGCCCTGGACCAACCCGATGTTTGGTGAAATGAACAAACGCCTTGGCGAAGCCTGGAAAACCATCACCACCGAAATCAGCAGCATCGAAACCGCTAAAGAAGTCGAAGCCGCCCGCGCCGTCGTTGAATCATACAAAGCCAGCCAGGGTACTTACAGAGACCTGGGTTATCAGGTAGAAATCTCTCTCAACGAAAGAGTTAAGTTTCTGCAGGTTCATGGCAATCTCTGAATCCCGCGATAAGATCTGAATCAAACAAAAGAACCGCCCCGCAGACCAGGTTTGCGGGGCGGTTCTTTTGTTGTTACATCTTTAGATAAGTCTGGAAAATTCTGGTGAAATGATGCGGGTCGACGGGTTTGGTGATGAATTCATCCATGCCGGCGGCAACGCATTTTTCGTATTCGCCTTTGATAGCACTGGCGGTGAGTGCGATTATCGGGGTTCTTGCCGCAGCTGAAGATATTTCGATTCTTCTGATTTCGCGACTGGCTGAATAACCGTCGAGAACCGGCATCTGAATATCCATAAAAATCAGGTCAAATTTATTGTGCTGAAAGCGGTCAATGGCTTCGCGGCCATTTACCGCTTCGACAACGACTGAGTCGGGGATGAGTTTTTTTACGAGTTCACAGACGAGAATGCGGTTCATGGCAACGTCTTCAACGATCAGGACGTGCGGACATTTTTTGACATTAGTGAGAGATTCAGGGCGGGCGGTCACCTGCGCTGCTTGAGTCGGTGTTTGTGAAATCTGGCTGAGGCAGGCAAAGAGATCGTCGGCCCTGACCGGCTTGACCAGTTTGAGCTGCACGTTGAGACTCTTGCATTCTTCTGAGACTGTGGAATTATCAATTGAACTGTAGAGAAGAATGAATGGCTGTCTGCTGCCGTTTTCGGTGTATTTCTGCCGGATCTGCCTGATGGTTTCAATGCCGTTCATTTCTGGCATCATGTAATCGATTATGATTACGTCAAAGGTTTCACCGCCGCCAAGCTTTTTGAGTGCATCTTTGCCGCTGAGACATGTGTGGGCATCGATCTGCCAGTGCTCGAGGGTGCGGCGTAATATCGTCAGATTATCGATGTTGTCATCGATAAGCAGGATTTTTTTTATGCCCGCAATGTCTTTCGTGGCGGGGGGATCACCGTTCTCAAATCGGCATTTCAGAGAAAAGAAGAACATGCTTCCCTTGCCTGTTCGGAGACAAAGTCGATTTTACCGCCCATTTTTTCGACGAGTGTGCGGGAAATTGTCAAACCCAGGCCGGTGCCACCAAATTTGCGGGTGGCCGAGCTGTCTGCCTGGGTGAATTCCTTGAAGATGTTTTCGCGGTCGTGCTTTTCGATACCGATACCGGTATCACGCACGAAAAAGTTAAAATAGCCGGTGGTGTCGCTTTCTGGCTTGAAATCTATTCGCAGTTCGATTTCGCCTTTTTCTGTAAATTTGGCGGCATTACCCAGCAGGTTTATGAGAACCTGCCCGAGCCTGATCGGGTCAGAAAAAATGAATCTGGGGGTTTCCGGTGGGATGTTGAGCAGGAGTTCGAGCCCCTTTTTTTCGGCCTGACATCTGATTATCGAAATGGTTTGTTCCAGCAGTCTGACCAGATCTGTTTTGATGGTTTCAAGGTCGATTCTGCCGGCTTCTATTTTCGAGAAGTCGAGAATGTTGTTGATGATGCCGAGCAGGGCATGGGCTGAGATGTTGGCATTCTGGGCATACTGTCGTTGCACAGTGTCGAGCGGTGAACTGACGAGAAGCTCGGTGAAGCCTATGACACCATTCAGCGGTGTACGCAGTTCATGGCTCATGTTGGCGAGAAACTGTGATTTGGCGCGGTTGGCGGCTTCGGCGTTTTCTTTGGCGATTGAAAGTTGTCGGGTGCGTTTTTTGACCAGGTGTGACAAGGCAAAATTGAAGGCCAGAATCATGATGACAAAGATGGTAATGGCGATATTGTAGATTCGCCGCAGGTCAATCGTCGGGTCTGGGTCGTAAAGAAAGCCAGACAGTGAGTAGTCTTTGGGCATCATGCCGAGCGAGGCATAAGTATCGGCGATAAAGCGCCAGCGGCCGGGGTTCATGTAGCCGACTTCGACGATTTTGGCAAAAACGAGGCGTTGGGTTTCGCGGGCTTCGAAAAGCAGGTGTTCGCGGCTGTGACGTGTTGAATACTTTGCCAGAATCAGGTCGATAATCTCTTCGGGGTGCTGCAGGGCGTATTCCCAGCCACGTTTTGAGGCTCTGATGAAGGCTTTTACCCGTTCGGGGTTATTGTCTATCTGCTGCTGCGTCGTAAAAAGCAGGTCGCCATAAAAATCTATGCCTGCCGATCTCGGGCTCAGTGTTATGTATTCGCAGCCAGATTCGCTGATCAAAAAAGGCTCATCGCTGCTGTAGGCCGAAATGGCGTCAACCCTGCCGGAAATGAAATCATCGGGGGTATGGGTGTGGGCGAGGCGTGTATATTTATCGGGGGTGAGCTGTTCAACCTGAAAATATGCCTCAAGTTCGGCAGACGCGTGCTCGACCATGACTTTTTTGCCGGCCAGATCGTGAATGCTGTTGATACCGGACTCTTTGCGCGCCAGCAGAACCATTGGCGAATGCTGAAAAAAGACTGCCAGGGCGACGACCGGGTGTCCCTTGGCGCGTTGCAGCAGAATGTCAGGGCCGGTTGTACCAAATTCAGCCCGGCCGTTAATGACTTCAAGGGCTGGTTCACCGGTTTCAGGGGCCTCGATGAGATTGACTTCGAAACCTTCTTCACGATAAAAGCCCTTTTCGACGGCAGCGTAATAGCCGGCAAACTGAAACTGGTGTTTCCATTTCAGCTGCATGTTGACGATCGGCAGGCCGGAGTGGCTCGTTTCTGCTGCTGTTAAGCCGGTTATGGCGAATAACATGAACAGCAGGGCGCAGAAAGCCTGCATTCGACACCGATGGGTGATTGTGGCCGGGGAAAGCATCGTCCTTGATCCTGTTCTGGTGTTTTAGTGTATTTGTCTTTTCTTATTTTAGCAGGACCTTCTCAAGCGTTCAATCAAAATCTGTTTTTGCACTTCTGACCGTTGGCAGGAGGCTATTTTTTCTGCTGCCGACGGTGATCGCCGAGGAAAAAGATCAGGGTTCGATTTTTTATATCTGAAAAAACATTCAGGCCCGCAACCAGCTCAAGCTCTGCCGGGATCATGCGGGCATCATATTTCCCCTGTATGATGCAATCGCGTATTTCTTTAAGGGTTTCGGGGTGTTGCTGCAGATATTCGGTGCGCCTGGCCTTGATGGTCGCCCGGCGTTTGAGAAAGATTGCGATAAGGCGCCAGAAGAACAGGGTTACCGCACCGGCAAGAAACGGGAGCACCAGGTTGACAGGGGTAACCAGATTCTGGTGCACCAGATAAGCCGGTACAGCGATGAGAAGCACCCATAAGAGATTAAACTTCAGTCGGGTATATGCAAGGGCGGCATCGAGCCAGGGAGCTGGCTGATTGCCTATGGCGACCTGCTTGACCGCGTCAAATGTCAGGCCCGATGGTTTTGCACATTTTATACAGGTTTCGCCCATTTCGGTAAGAGGCTGCTGGCAGCTGCTGCAGTCGAAGCCGGCGGGGAAAACCCGGTAAAACTGCTGCTCGGGAGTCGGCGAAAAGCCGGAGCGAAAGCCGAGAACCGTTTTAAGTAATTCAGTGCTGGCTGCAGAGAAGCCAGAAGCCCGATCTGCAGCGGTAATCATTGGTGAACTGACCGCAGTGGTCGTTGAAGTTTCTTTTACAGGCTGCTGTTTCTCATGACTTTTCGCACCTGATTTCTGCTGTTCGGCTGCATTGTGGGTTCGGTCGGCAATTTTAAGTTTTGCGTTTTTTATTCCGGCTCCTGCAATTTCAGCGGCGGCGAAAGCAAGATCAGCAATGCCCTGCGATTTTTTTGGCGCTTCAGGCAACGTGCCCGATATTGCGGCGGGCAGAGCCCGATTGGGCGGCAGTTGCAGGGTTGTTGACCTGATCTGTATTTCAGGAAAAGCCAGCGGATCGTCATCGGCCAGACAGCCGCGCAGCTCGCCAAAATACTGGCAGGGCGGGGTAAATGCCAGTCGCCAGGTCTGTGGTTTATCTGGCGAAAACTGGTCACGGTCTGGCTGACCTTTTATTGGGGCTGGCCGCAGGTCTTCCGGGGATTGAACGCCTCTGAGTTGCTTCATTTCGCCGCCCAGACGTTCGGGATGCCGATATTCAGAGTCATCGAAGTCCAGGTCGACGGCTGCGAAGATTATGCACGGTTCAAATTCTTCTGTGTTCTGAGAGTTGTTGATATCGTCGTTCATCAGAGTTGCCCCATTCTAACAACCAGTTCCCGGCCAAATTCCTGGAAGCTGCTTATGCCGGTGCTTTCGGCGAGAATTTTGTTGAGTCTTGTTATCACTTCAGGATTTGCCTGGTAGTCGTCTGGCGCCCAGCTGAGGATTTCCATACCGAGTCTGAATTCGTCGCCCGGCTGATTGACTCTGAAACCCTGCTTTTTATAACTCTTCAGAACTTTGTCGTAAACCTGAATGCCTTTTTTCAGCTGGGCGATGCTTTCGGCCTGATTGCCGTGCTTCAGAGGGCCATCTATTTTGTTTTTATACATGGCGGCCAGTTCTACCGGGCTTTTAAGTCGCCCTTCGCCGGCATAAACCTTGACAATATTGGGCTCGATGACGTCGAACCGGTTGGTAGAGGCGTTCCATTGCTGGGTGGCATAGTCAGGGCAGGCTTCGTCGCCAAGGCGGGTCATGGCGGCCTGCTGCAGGTTTTCGGCGGCGAAACCGGTTTTGTTTTTCCACCAGCTGTCAGAAACTTCTTTCCATTTTTTCACCGGGGTTATTTCGAGCCATTGCTGAGATTTCTGGTCGAAATACTTCGGGCAAAAATCGCGGTCCTGGCTGAAAACGGTTTTTTTGCCGGGAGTACTGGCTTCGAAAATTCTGATTTCGGGTTTAACGGTTTTGCCATCGACCGTTCTGGTGGCCCAGGCCACATTGGTCTGTGTTTCGAGATGTTTGATCAGGGCCGTGTCGTGTGGTTTGTAGAATTTTTCGCGCAGAGTTTTCATAAAGGCGTTCTGCACATTTTCGGGCAGGTTCTTTATGGTGCGCATTGCCTGCGTTTTGTTGTCGGCGAGACATCTGATCACGTCTTCACTTCTGGCCTGACCATTTTTGATGTTCGCGACCATCTCGTTTACCACCGGCGTTGTGTTGTCCGGGTCATAAACAGAGCCTGTTTTGACAGGTATGTCATTACTGTCGAGCATTTCTTTTGCTTTTTGGGTGCGTGTTTCAGGGGAAGCGTCGGAAATTTCATTATTTGCAGTCTTTTTGAGCGGAATTTCTTCTTCAATGAGTTTGAATTTGGCATACTCGCGCATGACGTCATCGTGCAGCGGCACCTTGTTTTTAATCGCAGATTTTACGGTCACACCGGTCAGCCACTGGGTTATCGCCATGGTGCCGACTGCCTTGAAGCATTCCTGCGATGCTGTCCAGGCCGCTTTGCCGATGTCGTTGCAGGCTTCGGTGTCGAGCCCCTTTTCATCCCAGTTGGCGCCGAGCTTTTTCCAGTCGATGTTCGATACCAGACACTTCAGAAAGGTGCTGACGAACATCAGCACCATTGCCCGCCCGGAGCTGATCATGCCACTGAGCGATGCTGCGGTCAACATGTAATCTGGGGTTGAGAACAGCTGATTGCGGAGCTGAACGTCGACCCAGGCTTCGTAATCTTCGTTAGTGAACCGGCCTTTGATTTCGACCGTGTCTTTGTAATGATTGATTGCAGAAACCAGTATTTGCTTGAGCAGGGTAATCGCGGTCTGCTTGAGGGTGCCGCCAATACCGCCACCGGTTTTGCAATAGAGCAGTATGGAAATGGCGATGTCGCCGCTCCACTCTGCCCAGTTGCGCAGCTTGTCATAGGTTTCGATGCGCTCGGCCATTTCGACATAGCCCTGCAGGCCCTTTGCTTCCCAGAGTTTCTGAGAGATTTTCCAGATGTCGTGGCGCAGCTTGTAAAGGCCCTCGGGCCCGAGAGTCGGCCCGAAGCGGTTGAGCATGTCGCGAAATTTCTCTTTGTGACCGCCCTCGTCAGGAACATAACGTTCGATGATCAGTCGGCAGTTTTCGAGTTCGGTGGCAAGTCGCTCACTTCTGGCCGGTTCAGCCGGTGCATGCAGCTCGACCGGCAGAATCAGCTCGTAGCTGCGCTTGTGACTGCTGGTGGTGAGTTTAAGCCGGCCAAAAAAGACGTTGTGGGCGCCGGCATCGTTCTTTTTCGATGGCAGAGCCCGGGAGGTTTTTGCATGCATAACGAGAGCGGCGAAGATATTCGAACGCTCATAAGCATCGATGGAGGCGCGTACGTTTTCCCATTCTGATGAGGCTCTGAAGTCGACTTCGCTGGTTTCGAAGGCTTTGCGGGAAAGGTCGTCATCGGCTTCAAATGTGAGTTTTAGGCTGATGAGTGCAGAGTGGTCTGTGGCGAGCAGCCCGTCATAAAACTCGATTGCCGTAACTTTCATTTCGCTTGCCGACTCAGCGTCGGCAACGATTTTGAGCGGCCTGGGCGAGAGAACGAACAAGCCTTCGCGGCCAACGACGATATCGAGGGTTTTGCTGATGGTTTTTGTTCCGTGGCGGGCGACCACGTGCAGTGCAAATTCTCGCGTCCGCTCACCCTGCTGCAGGGCGGGTGAGATTTCTTTCAGAACGTAAGAGGCAGAATCAACCGCAGTGGCGGACTTCTGCTCGATCACGAGATGCGGCTCACCGCTGAGCAGCTGGGCCTGTAGCTGCCAGCCGCTGATCTGCGAATCTACGACCCGCGCCGAAAAGTCGGCCGGCTGACCCGAGCCGGTTACCAGAACCAGGCTGCGGCCTGAATTGTCGAAAATGATGCGGGCTTTGTCGGTTTCCTGATCTTCTTCATGATTTTCCGGCTTGTCTGTGTCTGTTGAGCCGTTGTCTGAGCCAGGCAGCACTGTAACTGCCCTGCCGGTTTTTCCGAGCTTGAACATGCCGAGCAGGCCGAGACCAAGAAGGGTTGCCCCGAAACCCCATATCAGAGAAGAACTGTCGATAAGGGTTTTATGCTCGATCTGGGCGCCGGCAAAGTCTTCGCCGGTCTTCAGGGTGACAACTTCCTGATGTAGAATTTTCCGGAACGGGTTGTAAAAAGTGATGCGGTATTCATTGGAAAAATTCTTTCTGGCAGCTGGGCGCCAGGTCCAGGTTTCTCTGCAGTGTTCTACCTCCATCTCAGAATCAGGGTCGATCGGCCAGCGAATGTTCACCCTGGCGGCTGATTCACGCCCTTGTTCGAGCATAAAGGCATTGGCAAGATTTCTGGCTTTGATGCTGAACTTTTCGATTTTCTCGTATTTCTGTTTGAGCTGATTCTTGCCATTGGCTGGCTTATCAGGGCTGCCATAAAATCTGATTTCTTCACCGTTGGCGATAAATTCAATAGTTCCGCCGCCGATTGTCCATGAACGTTCGGCCAGCTGCCCAAGTCCCGGGTTGTTGATCGAAGTATAAAAGCTGATGTAATCGTAGATAAACTCTACTTCGATCAGCGGCCCGTCGGCGGTGAGCTCTGCTTTTCTAAGGTTGAACCTGAAAGGCGTGCGGCTGTTGTCGTAGTTGCCATACTTTTCTTTGTCGCCGGCGGGTGAGGCATTAGAATCTGAATTGCCTGCGGGGTTCGAGACGAGGGTGCGGCAGGCGCGAAAAAGCTGGGTGTAATTGTTCAGCACCTGGCGGGCAAATATTTTTTCGCGTTCATCGGTTACGGTCTCAAATTGCTTTTTTGCGTTTTCGAGCTGTTTAAAAACCTTCGCTACACCCTCTTCACCGCTTTTTTTAATGGCTTCGTCGTTAATACCGGCAAGATCGGGGTTTTTGATGCTCAGGCGATCGTATGCCTGCTGCAGAGCCTCGCGTTCCTTGCTGTCTGCCGCGTAGGGAAAATTATAATCGAATCTGGCACCCGAAATACTCTGAGAAAACAATGCCGGGGCGGGCAGTATAAAAATAATGAGATATAGAATTGCTCTCTGCAGGACTTTTAAGAGGTTCAGCATCAGAAAATGTCCTTCTCTGGCCTTTTTGTTTGCAGTATGTTACAACAATCGACTTAAATATAAAAGGTTAAAATTCAGATTCGGTAACAGCTTCTGCCGGCCTCGGCAATGAGCGGCGGGGCCTGTCTCAGAAAATTCTATTTCAGGCCTGCGCCTGCCGTCATAGTTGTTATTCGGGCTGCAGGCTGGTATTATTCTGGCGACATTGTTTGTAGTTATTCTGTGATGTTTTGCTGCTGCAGTGCCGGGTTGCAGAAAGGGGCTGGTTCAGGATGAAAGCGCAAAGACTGAGAATCGCTGCTTATGCTCTTTTGCATGATAACGGACGAGTTCTACTCTGCCGGCTGTCGAAAGAATTGCCTGAGTGGGAAGGCTGCTGGACCTTGCCGGGTGGGGGGCTTGAATTTGGCGAGAGCCCAGAAGAGGCAGTCGTTCGGGAAGTCGAAGAAGAAACCGGCCTTAAAATAAGGGTGAAAAGTGTTGCCGGTATTGACTCTATTGTAGTTAACCGTGACTACGAAGACTTTCAGGGCATCAGAATTATTTATCACGCCGATATAATCGGCGGCGATCTGCGGCACGAACTGTCGGGCTCGACCGATCGATGTGACTGGCACCCGCTTCAGCCTTTTCCCGATCTTAAACTGGTGGAACTGACAGAAATCGGCGTTCGTCTTTTGCGCGAATCGCTGGCCTGATGATGCCCGGCTGGTTTATTGCCGGGTTGCCGCGGGTTGCCTGATTGTGCGTTGCATGGTTTGCGGGCATGATGTAGACTGCCTGAATCAGACAAATTTTTTTGCAAAGTCGCAAGTCAGGAACAAATCCATATGCCCGACCAGAACGGCGGAAAAACTCTGATCAACAGGGTACACGCCTATATTAACAGCATCAAAACCAAACTTGTCGTGAGTTTTCTCATCATCACGCTGACCCCGTTGATTTACATCAGTTACGTGATGCTGCAGAACGCTTCAAATGGCCTTCTCAACGTGATCGTCAGCAATTCGCTGGCGCATGCACGCAAAACTGCGATAGATCTGAAGCGCTTCGTCAACCATCAGCAGGAAATTGCGCAATTGCTTGTTAACAGCGACCCGGCGCTTGACCGTGATCTTGAAAAGCTGGCGATACTGGCGCAGGAACATGATCGGCGTTATTTTGCCATAGAAAAAATCGGAGTATACGATGTTACAGGCAAACGGCTGTGTGCCTCTGTCGATTCGATTTTCAGTGAATTGCCGCATGCAGAGAGGGTTCTGGCAGAAACGAAAATGCGCGAATGTGTTCTGCTCGATTCTGAGGCCGGTAGCGGGCCGGTGCTTGCCATGGCACTCAATGACCGTGGCAGTAACACTTACGGATTGCTGGTGATAGAGCTTAACCGCTTTCTTGTCACCAGTATCATCAGCGAAAATCTCGTGGGTAACAGCACGCGGGCTTTTCTCATCGATGCCGGAGGCGCACCGGTCATGTCGGTGCCCGAAGCCTTCGCCACCGATGATTTGCAGCTGTTTGGCGAACAGATCAGGAGTTTTGCCGGCGGTGTTTTTTCGGCCAGTTCAAAGAGTATGACAAAGCCGGTTCTTGCCTCGATACTGCCGGTGGTTGGCCTGGGCTGGCGGGTGGTGCTGCTGCAGGACCAGCAGGAAGTCTATGCTCTGGTCGAAGCTTTTCAGCGTAATCTTTACTGGATTCTTCTTTTCACGATTCTGGTTGCGGTAACCATTGCATTGATGATTTCGCAGAACATTGCGCTGCCGATTCTGCAGGTAACCAGGGGTACAAACGAGCTGGCCGCCGGCCGCTACGATGTGCGCATCAGCGTTAACAACACCGATGAGGTCGGGCAGCTGGCCAACAATTTTAACTTCATGGCCGACAGCCTGGCAGACAAGATGCGTGAGCTGAAAGCCGCCTATGAAGAACTTAAATTGCGTGCCGACACTATCGAACAGAAGAATATCGAGCTTGACCGCAAGGTTTTCGAAGTCGGGGTTCTCTACAAGATTGGTCGCACTATGGTCGAGGTCGGGCTCGATCTCGAAAAGCTGCTCGACGTCATTATCGACAAGGCCATCGAGGCGGCCTGTGCCACCCGTGGTTCACTGATGCTGATCGACGAAAACCAGGAAGTTCTCGAACTGCAGCGCGTGCGTATCTGGGATGCCGAAGCGGGCCAGACGGTTGCTGTGCATAATTTTGCCCGCAATATCAATATCAGAGTTGGTGAGGGCGTTGCCGGCAAGGTGCTGCAGAGCGGTGAAATGGCGATAATCAACGACCCTGATTCGCATCAGGATTTCAAGCAGTATGACAATGGGAAAAACCGTGTAAATCAGCTGGTTTGCGTGCCGCTGAAGGTTAAGAACGTGACTTTTGGCGTCATCAATATCGTCAATCGCAAGGATGGTCAGGGTTTCAACCGTGCTGATACCGACCTGCTGCAGACAATGGCAAATCAGGCGGCTCTGGTGCTCGACAACACCAAACTTTTCAAGCTGGCGATCACCGACGGGTTGACCGGCCTCAATCTGGTAAGGCATTTCAGAAACCGTCTCAACGAAGAAATCAAGCGTGCCCGTCGTTACGGCAAGATTTTTTCGATTCTGTTCTTCGACATCGATCACTTCAAAAAATTCAACGATACTTATGGGCACCAGATCGGTGACGAAGTGCTCAAGCAGGTTGCAACGATATTTCGTGGCAATCTGCGTGAAGATATCGACATGGCGGCTCGCTATGGCGGCGAAGAAATGATTGCGCTGCTACCTGAAACCGATGCAAGAGGCGGTCTGGTGGTTGCCGAGCGCCTGCGACAGGCGATAGAGGCGCATGAGTTCACCGGTCATACCAGCCCGCTCAAAGTTACGATCAGCATTGGCCTGGCTGAATATCCGCTGCATTCGGGTGAAGCGCTCGAACTGATCCGCAAGGCCGACACGGCCCTTTATGAATGCAAAAAGAAAGGGCGCAACCAGTCGTCGATTTATTCGGAGCAGATGGGAGTGGTATCGGAAAAATGAAAGCCAGAAAGCACATTGTTGCGGTCTTTTTACTGCTGATCAGCGTTTGCGTTGCCGCCGCAGGGCAGAATGACCCTGTACAGGTCAGCAAACTCGTCGACTTTCTCGCTCTCGGTACCGGTTCGATGACCGGCACTTATTTTCCGCTTGGTAATGCCTTTGCGAATGCCTGGACAACACGATCAGAAAAACTGAGCGTGCTGGCACATTCGACGCGCGGGTCGCTCGACAACATCAATTTGCTGCAAAACCTCGAACTCGACCTGGCAGTGGCCCAGAGCGACATGGTTCTTGCCGCAATCAATGGCACCGGCCAGTTCGCCGGCTCGCCGGTAAACGGGTTGCGGGTGTTGCTGGCACTGTATCCCGAAGTGGTGCAGGTGCTGACGCCTGCTTCAGCCACGATCACCAGCGTCGGGCAGCTGCGCGGCAAACGAATCGTGGTCGGGGCCCGCGGCAGCGGCAATGCGATGACTTCGGTCGAACTGCTTTCGGCGCTTGGCGTCAGGGAAGGTCACTATCAGCCGCTTTATCTCGGTTACGACGAGTCGATACAGGCCATGGAGCGCGGAGAGTGTGATGCTGCGATCGTCATTGCGGGTATTCCGACAAAGATGGTTGATGAGCTGGCCAGGCGCATGCCGGTGCGCATCATGAATTTTTCAGATGCCGATCTGACAAGCATTTCTGAGACTTTACCGTATCTTTCAGGCGTTAAGATTCCGGCGCTGACTTACGGTGGCGTCAACACGGAAGTCAAAGTTCCCGCGTTGATGGCGATGCTCGTTACCACTACCAGGCTTTCTGAAGAGCTCGGAAACCGACTTGTCGGCACGCTGTTCGCAGAACTCGACTATCTCAAGACCATACACGAGCGGGCGCATGATATCAAACCTGAAACGATGCTGAACGGTATTCCGGAAGGTTTTCTGCATGCGGGCACTGCCCGTTTTATAAGAGAATCAGGGTTGAAGGCAGGTAAAAAGACTGATGAATGACCATTCAGATGGCGCCGTGTCGGTAAGAAGCTGGCGTTTTCCGTTTCAGGCCCGGGTAGTCGGTATAATTATCGCGGCGTTTGCCTGCCTTGAATTTACCCAGGTCTCATTTTTCTGGGTTCGTCTCACCGGGGTTCTGCTGGCGCTGTTCTGGGTTCCGGTTGCCCTGCTCAATCTTGAAAAGGCGAAACAGGAACAGGCCGAATGGCTGCCTGGTGCTTACGTTCTCTGGGTTTTTATTATGATTCTCTCTCTCTTCGTTTTAAGAATTATTCCGGGTATGGTGAGACATTATATCGGTAACCTGCCGTTTTTGGGGCCATACTGGCTGCTGTTCGGGCTCTGGTTCTTTTTTTACGCCAACAGAATCGCGATACAATCCTCTGCTGAAGTTTCAGAGCTAAGCCCGGGTAGAACCGCATTTTTGACAATTTTTCTTGGCATATTGTTGACCGCCTCTTTGCCGTTCACTGCCGGCAGTTATATGGATGCGCTGATCAGAGCCGCAAAAAATGGCAGAGTCGACCGCTTTGCACCCCTGCTTGAAGGGGTCAGGAACGAGATCTCTGAAAATCCGCTCGAAAATGCCCTGTGCAGGGCTGTCGATGAACATCAGGCCAGTCTGGTAGAATGGCTGCTGACACAAAAGCCTGACCTGAACAACCCCGCAGGAAATCACGGCCATAGGCCTTTGTGGTGGGCGATTCGCGGCTATGGCAATCTGCAGATCACTGAAATGCTTCTTAAAGCTGGCGCCAACCCGAACCTCTGGCTGTCTGAGAACCCTGATCAAACGGCACTCGGCCTGGCTGTCGGGTTGCACAGTAACGGCAAAAAATCGCTTCCCTACATAAGAATGCTGGCAAGTTATGGCGCAGACCTCAATCAGCCGGTTAAGGCAGATGGAACATCTTTAATTGCTGCGGCATTGAGCAGCAGATTCGAACCGGTTTCTGAATTGATAAAGGAACTGCTCGATCTCGGCGCCAGATTTCCTGTGAACAGCGGCGAAAACCTGTTTTATCTGTCTTTGTTCGCCCGTGACCCGGCGGTATTTAAAATTCTGCAGGCCAACGGCGTCGAGTGTACAGCCGTTGACAAAGATGGCAAAAGCTTTATGCATCTGATGCTTGCTAACTTCGTCAGCGAAAGATCTTCGCGTTTTTATCACTATGCTGAGTTTGTTCCGAAGGTAATCAACCAGCCAGACAACGAGGGAAAAACACCTCTGCATTACGCGGTCGAACTCAATGAACCCGGGTTGGTCGAAACTCTTATGAAATGGAACGCTGACCCTCACAAACCAGACAAAAATGGTGTGTCGCCACGCAATGCGGCCGAGAAAATGAGCTATCTGAGGGTTTTGAAGATTATTGATTCGACCCCGGCTGCCAGTAATAAATAAGTCAACTGGAGATTTCTGATGAAAACCGTACAAAGAGCGCTGGCTGTTGCGTTTCTGATTCTGGTTCTGATGCAGAACTGTGTCGAAGCCTTAACCATTGGCAAGACCGAATATCGTCGCTGCCAGAATCTCCTGTCCGAATTGAGCACTTACGCCGAAACTCTGAAAGTTGGCGGCAGCGAGTTTCCGCCACCAGAATTACGTGTCGACTCTGTAACCGGCGAAATACCTCTGGCCGCACTGGTTGAGCAGGCCCTGATCAAAGACGTCGACTACCATAAGCTGGTGTTTCCCCGCTGCCGATATGCGGTAGCGCCATGGGCCCTCACAGGAAAAGGGCAGAACGCCGGTGGCTATGATATTTATTGTGTTACCCACGGGTTCATGGAAAGACTGGTTGTGCCTTCTGGCGAGGAGAGCGTTACAGAAGAGTCTCTGCGCGCTTATTTTATCGATAACTGCCAGAAGAATGGCATCGATGCAAAGGTTTGGCAGAAAACCATCGAGGCTTTCGACCCTGACCAGATGAATCTCAGAGGTATGAATCCGGTTCAGCGTGCACTGGCAGGCTTTACCGGCAGATATGGCCCCTGGCCGGTTCTGTTGCTGCAGTTGCTGCTAGCGATATCAGGCACCATACTGTTTCTGAGACGCAGCGGTGACTGGAAAACACATTTCTGGGCCGGCGTGACCGCCGGGGCAAGTCTCTGGGCCGGTCTTCAGACTGCTTATCTGCTGGTAGCACTCAGCCCGGTTGCAGAATCAAGAATTCTGGTAGCGACGCGCCGCGGTCTCGGGCAGATTTTTGCCATGCAGGAAATTCTATGTTTTTTCCTGTTCATCTTTTTCATCGTCATGGTTTTTAAATTTCGCAAGTATCGGCGGCCGGTTGGGCCGGTGGTCGCCATGGTTTTTGCGACTCTGCCGGGCATACTTTTCAGCAACGTAATTACCGGCCTGGTTGGGCTTTTAGCGTTCTGGCTGTTGCTGAATCAGGCCAGAAAAGCAGAAGAGCCCTGAACAGACAGGGCTCTCTGGAAAACTCGAACTCTTTTGCCGGCTTTTCTCAGGGAAGCAGTTTGAGATAGCGCATTACCGCTTCGACGGGTGCGAATTCATCATCGGTGGCGGTCAGAAAAGTCAGCGGGCTGCCGGGCAGTTCACCTGGTTTGATGCTGATGAGGGCTTCCTGAAATTTTTCGCGCAGGTTCAGGGGGCAGTCCTGGCGGCAGACGATAACGTCAGAGGGTATTTCTTCGGTTTTTGCGAGAACGATGATTCTTTTGTCGAGATCTTTGATCTTGGAGGCACTGACAGTCTTTTCGAGGCAGGCGCCGGCATCGATTTTGCCTTTTAAAACCGCCAGCAGCACATTGTCGTGGTTTTTGAGAAAGGCGACGCGGGTCTTTTTGCTCAGCTTTATTTTAAGGGTTTTCAGCAGATAGTTGGGGTAGATGTAGCCGCTTGCCGATTCGGGATCGACGAAGCCGATGATATTGCCGCTGAGGTCTTCGAGTCCCTGAACCTTGCCCCTGGCCGGCGCGATGAAGACGCCACGGTAGGCGGTTTCGTCGCCAAACTTCGCCTTGGCAACCGCCATCAGGCTCTCTTTGTCGCGGTGCTTGAGATAGGCCGTCGGGCCGACCCAGGCAAAATCGATTTTTCCGCGGGCCAGGGCGCTGATGATGTCAGAATAGGAGCCGCTCGAAACCAGCCTGACTTCTTTGGCGCCGGTGCGTTTCTGAAGGTTGCGCAGCAGCGGTACCGCCTGGGCCATGAGCTGTTTAACGCTGAGGTAGGGAATACGCCCGACGCGAACGGTTTTTTCAGCGATATTGATCGGTTCACCGGGTTTCAGCATCTGGCGGGCTGGCGCTGTCGGCTCGACTGCCTCGCCGCCATCTTCGGTTTCGTCGTATTCGCCGGTGCCAGCGGTCTCGTAATCTGGCTCGCCATAGTAGTTTTCTGAGTCTTCGTAGCCAGATTCGCCTTCCTGGTCGAGATAATCGTAGACATTGGTCGAGTCATCCCCGCCATATTCGGGGTAATCTGAATAGCCGGAGCTTTCCTGATGGGGGAAGTCCGGGTTGCTGGCGCGCTGAGCCGTGCATAAAGCAGGAGTCAGCAGGGTTGATGCAAGAAACGAAACAAGCAGCAGACCGGTTTTAATTGAGCTGTTAATATGCAATCTCCTGGATGGTTTTTCAAAAACAATATACAGCAATCGCGGCGTTAACGGAAGCGCCCGTAGCGGGCCTGTGCGATCGGCTTCCGGCGGGGACTTTTTCAGGTGGTGCTCTGCCAGGCTTTGATGGCTTCGATCGGTCTTATGAGCATTATGACGTTCAATGTCAGGTTGTCCCTTACCCAGAGCAGAAGCAGCAGTTCAATGACGACAAAGACTGCCAGGCCTTTTTTGAAGCCGAGCCTGGCGGCGACAACAAACCCGAGTGCACAGACGAAAATATCTGACATTGAATTGATGATGCTGTCACCGAAATAGCCGAGTGCAATGGTGGCTTCGCGGTAACGGTTTATCATTGTTTCTGAGTTTTCGGCTATTTCCCAGGCAGATTCGGCAGCGATGGCCAGGGTCAGTCGCCAGAGATACGGCAGGCTTTTTCCGACCAGCATTATGAGCCAGCAGAAGACAAAGCCGTGTAAAAAATGCGTCAAGCTGTAAGGGTCGAGGAGGTGTTGGGAGGTGCCGGGGCCGTTTGCCAGCCCATACCAGAGACTCAGACTGCCATCGGGGGCGAGCCAGCTTCTGCCACTGTATTTGAGCCAGAAGGCGGTGATCACTGACAACAGGGCGATCAGCAGAATCGGCGCGGGTATTTTTTTCGAGGTCGTCATTTTCAGCTCATCCGGGGCGAAGATTTTACCGGGGTATTTTACTCCGATTCAGTTCAGGTGGTGCATAATTGTTTATCATCTTTCTCTTTGCCGTGACAGAATTTTGTGAGAAAAGTGGGGGGCTGCTGCAAAAGATTACCATTGAAAATCTGCAGATGGGGCTTAGGTTTTTGCGGTTGTACGGGTATAATTGTGGCGGCTCATCAAGTTCGGTTGTCGGGATTTTCAATGCAGAATTCGCTATGGAAAAGGCCTGAGCTGGTTTTTACGGCGTCGTCGCTGCTCGAGCTGACTGCGGCACTCGACGACGGTCAGACGTTTTTCATTACCGATGATTCTCAGCAGGAAAAGCTGCAGAAACTGCCGTGGCTGCGTGTCATCGACTCGAACTGTGCTCGCAACATCGAGGCCATAATGGCCGTAAGCGGTAAAGCCGCCAGATACGTCGGGGTGGGGGGCTGTGCCGCCCTCGATGTGGCACGGGCCTGCGCTCACGTTGCCGACCGACCGCTTTTGCTGATTCCGACATTTTTGTCGACTTCGTGCATCAGCGTCGACCGCAGCGTACTTAAATACGAGGGAAAATTCAGGGCCAGCAAAACCCGGGCCCCTGAAACGGTTTTCATTCTCGATGAATTTCTTGAAACCGCAGATAATCCTACGGTTCTACGGGCGGCCCGCGCCGGTTTTGGTGACTTTTTCGCCGGGATCAGCGCTGCAATCGACTACAGCTTTCAAAAGGGCAATTGCAGCAGGTCTGAAGTCGAAGAGCTTGCTGCCTTTTATTTTAATGCCGTCGATTGGGTATTGAACCGCTTTGGCGGTTTCAATCGCATGGCCATGCGCCGTCTCGCCCGCTACTCGCATGCCAGTTCGCTGATGGTGATCAAACGCGGCAATACCGAACTGAGCGCCGGCGGCGAGCATAAACTTTATTATGCGATAATGGAAAGCCATCTCTACAATGGTTCATTGAAGCCGTTTCACGGCGAACTGGTCGCTGCCGGGTCGTTGATGAATGTCTGGGCATTTGCCCGGCAAACCGGCGCACACGACCTGCTGCAGAAGTTTCGTGCCATGTGTGCGCGTCTTGGTCTGCCGGTAGATCTTGCCGGGCTTGAACAGATTGGTTTGAGCTGTGCCGACATGGTCGCCGGTCTGATGCATATTGAGAATTCGGGCAGCCTTCTGGCGGTCACCGCCCGCGAAATTTCGCCTGAATCTTTTGTCAGAAAGGTTTTTGATGAACAGTCAGAGTGAAGTCATACTCGTTTCGTTCCCGCTGAGCTGGGATACGCGTGCAATGGTCGATCTGAAGCCACCGGTCAACCTGATTTATCTCGCTTCATGGCTGAACTCAAGGGGAATCGGCACCAGAATTCTCGATGCCTCACAGCAGCAGCTCGATCTGCCCCAGACTCTTGCAGAAATAAAGACTGCCACGCCGAAATGGGTTGGAATTCCTTTCTACCAGGGTACCGAGGGCACCGCAGCAAAATTATGCCGGGCGCTCAAGGCCGAAATGCCTGAAATTCGAACCATTGGCGGCGGGCCACTGCTGACAGCGATGCCTGGCAGAATAATCGATGCGCGTCTCGTTGATTTTGCGATTGTCGGCGAAGGCGAAGCGGCACTTGAAGAGCTGATCAGGTCAGATCGGCCGGCCGAAGAAGCGACGGTGACAATTAACGGCAGCGAAATTGCCGATCTCGATATACTGCCATTTCTCGATTATCAGCTCGTTTCGATGCCGGACTATTTTGCTCTGCAGGATCAGCTGAAGGTGCCGCGTTCGGTATTTATGACGACTTCGCGTGGCTGCGCCTGCCGCTGCACCTACTGTGCCTCACCAAAACTCTGGCCGGGCAAAGTCAGACGCTATTCCGTCGATCGTGTGCTGCGCGAAGTCGCTTTTCATGCCGGGCGCTATGGTCGCATCAATATCGGTTTTCTCGATGATTCGTTCTTCAGTGACCGCCGCTGGCTTGCCGAATTTTTCGCCGGCATGGCGAAGCTCGATGTCACCTACAGCTGCATCGGGCGTGCCGATCACATCACCGCCGAAATCGCCGATGACCTCGCCAGAACCGGCTGTAATTTCGTCTCGATGGGCGTCGAGACCGCAAGCCGTGAGCGCCAGAAGGCGTTGCAAAAGTTTCTCGAACTTGACCGGGTTCGCAGCACCGTGGGTTTTCTCGGGCAACGCCGCATTTATTCCCGCGGCTTCTTCATGCTCGGGTTTCCTGATGAAACCCCCGAAGAAATGGCCGCGACCGTTAATTTTGCCATCGAACTGAAGCGCCTTGGCATGAGCGACTGCACTTTTTTTCCGGTGGTTCT
Organism: Candidatus Rifleibacteriota bacterium; assembly: GCA_024710355.1. Taxonomy (GTDB): domain Bacteria; phylum Muiribacteriota; class Ozemobacteria; order Ozemobacterales; family Ozemobacteraceae; genus Rifleibacterium. The sequence goes on along the minus strand of JANJUX010000016.1, from coordinate 38,230 downwards.
CTATGCCGGAACCCAGCTTTCACAGCAGTTTGGCGCTGATCTGTGGCAGTCGCAGATTCATCAGGCGATCAGTGTTCCGTCAGAGAACCGCCTTGCTGATGCGAAGCTGGCGCGCTACTCGAGCGTACCCGCATCGGATGTGAATGTCTTTTTCAAGCATGATCAGATGGTAAAAATCGTCAAGGCGGCCTATTCGGCTGTAGAAAACATGCGTGAAACCAGTGGCGAAGCTTTGCGGGCCGCTGCTGTCGGAGAAAGCTGAACATGAAGTTTTTCAGGCCGGAATTTTTTGGCAGCACCATATTCGATTCACAGAATTTTTCTACGGTTTTTTCTGAAACCGGTGCCTGCCCCTCTGAGGCAAAGCCGGTCGTTGCAGTTGTCAGCGGGCGCAGAGACATTATATCGTCGCCGGTAGCAGTTTATTACGAGCTGACAAGGCGCTGCAACCTTCATTGCCAGCAGTGTTTTGCCAGCTGCCGCACCGCTGACCCCTCAGAGTTGCCGTCCGAGACCGTTTTTGCGGTACTGCGCCAGCTGGCTGCTGCGGGAGTTATCAATGTCAGATTCACCGGTGGCGAACCCTCGCTGCGTTCAGACCTGCTGCCGATACTCGAATATGCCCGCGGACTCGGTCTCGTGGTCTCGCTGCAGACCAACGGAGTATATGACGACCCCGAGGTTTTTGTCGCGAAGCTTGCCGCGCTTGGCTGCGATCAGGTGACCGTGAGCGTCGACGGCCCGCCCGATATTCATGATAGCCTGCGTGGGTCGGGCGCTTTCGCCTCGGTGCATGGTTCTCTGCAGCTTTTTGCCGCCAACCGGGTGCAGGTGCGTATCAACCTGCTGGCGCACCGCCAGAATCTCAGTCGCCTCGAAGAAATTTTCGCCTGGGCAACCACCTGCAGCGCCGGCATGAATATTTTTCATATCCGCCCGATCGGCAGGGCGAGAAATATGCAGCACCTGCTGCTCGATGAAGACGCACTCGAAGAGCTTGCTGTCAGGGTTAAAGCACTGCAGCGGCAATACCCGGCATACCCGGTAGCCTGCTCTGCAATCGGCAGCCAGAGGCGGCCGGCGCCGGTCGAGATTCCGGTACCGGCGGGGTTCACTGCCCTTTGTCTCACAGCCGACGGGCGGGTCTGGCCGCATCATTATGCGAGCTATCTGAACCCTGAACTATGCCTGGGGCGACTGCCCGACGATGATATCGTCGATATCTGGAGCAGAAGCCAGGTTCTCGATGATTTTCGTAAAACGGTCGTCAGTCATTTCAAGAACTGCGACCAGTGCAGCCGGCATGGCAAAAGCTGTTATGGCTTCGATTTCGAAGCATTGATAATCGAGCGGCAGCTTGGCATCAAAGGCATGCTCTGCCGTCGCTTCAGCAGGTGATAAGATGAAATTCAGATTCAGTCTTTATTATCAGACCGCATTTCTGTTTGTCGCCATCAGCGTTGTGGCAATCATGGTTTCTGGCTGGCTCAGCTACCACGAAAGCCGCCGGGTGATTCTGGCGCAGGCTTCGACAGCCATCGACAATGTTGCTGCCACGATCGGTGCCGGCCTGAATCAGCGCGCCCGTGATGCCAGAGAAGCGATGCAGAGGCTTGCAGCCAACGAAATTCTGCATTCAGGCGATTCGCAGGCGATTCAAAAATTTCTTGCGGCTGCTTTATTTTCATCGAGCATGTTCAATAATATCTACTATTTTTCGCCGTCTGGGCCGCTGGTGGCGGTCGCTTATGCCGATAACCGCGATCTCAGCCAGTATGCCGGCGAGAATTTTATGAAATACGGCGAAAACCCTGCTACCACAAGCCTTTACCAGGATCTGCTGAAGGCCCGCGATCAGGGCAGTCTGGTTTTTTCGCGTTTTTTCAAATCTGATTCCGGAAGACTTATGAGTTCGTTCATTGTACCGGTGCAGGTTGGCGGCCAATTGAAAGGCATTCTCAGCTGCGGCATGGTTCTCGACCAGACCTCTCGGCTCGGCGAAAGCATGGAGGCGATGAAACCGGCTGCCGATGCCTGCATCGCTTTGCTCGATCATCAGGGACGGATCCTGGTGCAAACCGGGACAATACCGCCGGCCTGCATCGACGCAGAAAATCGTTTTCTGGCAGACTCGATGCGTGCCGCCGGCTATCTTTTTTCGTTGCATCTGGTTCAGGAAGCCGGCCTTGAAGTCTGCGTCGGCATGCCTGAAACCTCGGTTACCGGTCTGTTAGACCATCTGCGCAACCGCGTCATCTTTTATCTGCTGATAATTGCAACGCTTGCGGTTTTCCTGGGACTCAGGGCCGCCGCTGTCTTTATCAGACCCCTGCAGCTTCTTATCGCCGGTCTCAAACAGCTGCGTCAGGGACGGACGGTTGACCGCATCGAACATCAGGCTTCCGGAGAAGCCGGCGAAGCTCTCGAAGCTTTTAATGAGCTGAACGACAAGATTCGCAGGGACGCCATGCTCAACCGCACCTGGACGGACCTCTGGAATGGCTGAGAGTTTCGCCGACAAGCGCATTCTGCTGCTGAGTCTCTGTGGTTTTGTCTACAAACTCGGGGCGACCTTCGCTGTGCTGTTGAGCTTTTCATCATTTCTTAAAATCGCCGGTCGCGAGGCCCTGCCCGAATACTATATCTGGCTTTCGGTTTTTTCGCTCATCGCCGGCCTGGTGATGGTGGGCAGTCGAAGATGGCAGAAGACCAGTCTCAGAGTCAGTTATATCGTGGCGCCGATTTTCGCCCTGCTTATCAGCGCTGCCGGGAGCCAGTATGCGGTTCTCGGAAAACTTGAGTTAATGGCCATCTATGTGGCAGTTTCGCTTTATGACGTCTATTTTGGCATAATTTTCTGGAATACGGCCAACAGCCTGCTGACCGTTCGCGAGATGCGGCAATGGGTCGGGGTGATTGCCGGGGTAATGTTTTCGGGCGGCATCGTGCTTGGTTACCTGATGCCGGCATTATTTTCGTTGTTTTCATATGCGGCCTGTCATTATGCCTGTGCCTTGATTTTTCTACTTCTGCCCGTATGTGTAGCCACTCTGCCACGAAAAGAGGGCGAAGATCACGAAAAAGTTGAAGAAAGCACGGTGAACTGGCAGAAAACCCTTACTCTGGCCGCCGGGCATCCTTTAAGCCTGCTGATTGCCGGCTCAATGGTGGTTCTCGCGTTCAGTCGATATTCTTCGTCTTATCTGTTTGCATCGGCTCTGACTCAAAAGTTCGTCGATGAGCGTGACCTGGCCTCGTTCTCGGGAGCATTTGAAAGCTCGCTGCGCCTGATTTCTCTTTTTTCCCAGTCGCTGCTGCTGCCATGGCTTCTGAAAAGGTTTCGACCAACGGCTCTGCTGTTTCTGACGCCGGCAATTCTGACGGCCGGGGCGGCAGGCATGCTCGTTTTCCCGGGTTTCGAGGGTCTGGTGGCTTTTCAGTTCATGCTGTTGCTCAGTATCAGAACTTTCGATCAGAACCTCGTCAACCTGTTTCTGAATCTCTATGAAAGGGCCCTCAGAAATCAGTTCAGATTTTTTTCTGACGGCATCGTTTTCGCATCGACGGTGATTCTGACCGGACTGTTGCTGAAAACTGTCGCCGGTTCGACTGATGACGCAGTTCTATATTGGCTGCTGCTGGGAGCCGGTGTTTTTTATCTTTTGCTGGCGCGGCGGGCTGCTAATGACTACCAGAAGGCCCTGCAGGCCAATCTTGCCCTCAGAGAGCGGGAAACCGGATTTGCCGGCGGTGAGGGCTTCGAGGTTCTCGACTACGAAGCTGAAATGGCGAGGGTTTTGGGGCAGCCGTTGAAGAACTGGCCGTATCTTTTCGGCAGAATGACCCGGCGTAATCAGGAATTCGCCGCCGGTCTCATTGCCAGCATGTTGAAAAGAGTGAATTCCGACGAAGAATTGGCAATGCTGATAAGAATTGCCGGGCGCAATGGTCATCGCTCGCTCGAAGCTTGTTTGAACGGGTTTTTATCGGGCAGCCATGCCCCGCGAGTCATTGCCGATGCGGTTGAATCTGCCTATCGGCTGTCTGGCGAGCGGGCAATTCCGTGGCTGCAGCCGCTGCTGTCGCATGCAGACAATCGTGTCAGGGCAAATTCGGTTCTTGCATTGATAAGGCTGGCGAAAGACGAAAAGGTTCTGCGAACGGCCCTTACCGATCTTCTGGCCATGGCAAAATCAGACGAGGCCGGTTGCCGGGCCAGCGCTGCGGCAGTTCTGGGTGAACTGCCTCACAGTTGCTTTTCAGAGCTCCTCAGACAGCTGCTGTTCGATAAAGAGACCAGGGTGAGGGGCGCGGCCGTAAAAAGTTGCGAAAAATGGCGGTCGATAGAGCTGACGGGCTGGCTGGAAGAATGTGGCCATCGGTTTCCGGAAGACCGGGTTCGCGTTGAGGCGGCGCTTGCTGCTCTGCAAGCCGATCTGATGACCCGGGTTGAACGGCTGGCTGCGGCATGCGGTCTCAGGCACGATGTGAGCTCATTGTTAAATGTCAGGCGCGATCGGGTTTTTGTCGAGCTGTTGCTGAAGTTGTTGCAGGTTTTGCCGGGACTGCCGGTGATCGCCCTTCTCGAATTGCTTGCGACGCACAACCAATGCGATTGCACGGCAAAGATAACGGCCTGTGTTAGCGATGCGCCCGCTATGGGGCTGAACTTTGCCGAGCTCTGCAGCTGGTTGCAGGTTGGCTGCTGCGACCCGCACGCCGCCGAAATTGTGCAGAGCCTGCTCAACTGTCTGGATCTGGACGGGCTGAGCGAAGTCTGGCAAAGACTGCAGGCTGAAAATCCCGGGGTCGAAGCACGAAAAATGTTGTTTTCAGTCGGCTGCCGCATCGCTGGTATTCAGGAGTCTGCTGCCCTCTGGGCCGGGCTGGCCGGTGCAAATCCGGCTGAAAAAGATCTCGCCCTCGAACTTCTCGAAACAGCCAGAGGCGCCGCCTCTCTGCTCAAATCTCTCGCTGCCATTCAGGGCTGACTGTAGTGCTTTGTTGTCAGGCAGAAAAACTCTGGAGTCTGCCGGGGTTCTGTTTTAGAATAGGCTTTAATGCAGAAAATCACCAGCCTGATTTATAAAATTATCGCCGGGCACCCGGGTGCAGTCATTGCGGTCATTCTTGCCAGCTTTATCATGAGTTTTGGCGCCTTTTCGCACGTCGAAGTCGATGAAGACTTCGAAGCGGGAATTTCTGACCCGCAGGCGATCGCAACCCGCGCCGAATACCGGCGGCATTTCGGGCATGAGCAGGCGATTCTGCTGGCCTTTGATATTGACGGCATCGATCGTAATTCGCTGCTTACAGCCTGGGAACTTGTCGACCGCATTCACAGCTGGCCCGAAGTGAGGCAGGTGCTGTCGATTCTCGATGTTCTCAGGCCGTTTCGCCGGGCCGACGAGTTTGCTGCCTATCTCAAGGATTTTCGTATCCGCAATCTGGTTGAGTTGCTGCAGAACGACCGGCTGTTTCGCGGTTATCTGGTTTCTGACGACCTCAAATCGCTGCAGATATTGATCGTGCCTGATATTCGCGCACCAGATTACCGGCATGCGCTCTACAACCACCTCAAAGAATTGCAGGCCGATATGAGCGGGCGGGTCAGGCTGCATGTATTCGGATTTCCGTATATTCAGGAAAGGTTTTTCGAGTTCATCGTCGAGAACAACCGGCGCTTTCTGGCGCTCGGCCTTATCTGCTGCACGGTTCTCGCGTGGTATCTGTTCCCCGATCCGCTGGTGTTAGGGCTGATTCTGCTGGCAATCGCCGCCCCGACGTCGTTGACGTTCGCCGTCTATTTCATGAACGGCAACAAAATCAACCTGTTCACCTCGCCGATAATTCCGTTCGCCCTCATCATTTCACTCAACGAGATTATTTACATTGTCAGCTTCTTTGTCAGAGAGAGAAAAAACGCGCACCAGAATTACGCCGAACTGCATCAGCAGAACTACCGGCGCCTGATCAGACCATGCCTGATCAATACCATGACAACGCTGATCGGCTTTCTGTCGCTGTCACAAAGCCCGTCGCCGAGCATCAGGCTGTTCTCGCTCTATACCTCGCTGGCCTGCTTTTTTGCCTACATAGTCACTTTCGGGCTGATTTTCGCCTGTTTTAAACTCTACCAGCCAAAATTCAGTCTGAGGGGCTCTGACCCCGGCCGACTGCGCTGGTTACAGCGTCTGGTTCGCAACATTGTTTTCAGGCACCCGGGGAAAGTGCTGGCGGTGGTCACGGTTTCGCTGCTGCTGGTCGTGCCGGCGCTGCAAAAGTTCGAGACACGCAACGCACTGTCTGACAATTTTTCGGCCGATGACCCGCTGCTGCAGGCGCACACCTTTATCAGCAGCCGGTTCTGCGGGCCCGGCCATTTTCAGGTGATGATTTCAGCGCCTGATCTCATGGAACCCGGGCGTTTGGCGGAGATTGCCGAATTTCAGAAGCGTGTCGAGGCGATACCCGGCATCAACCGGGTGTTTTCTATTGTAGACCTGATGCAGGCTTTCAACAAGCAGTTCACCGGTGAGTCGGTGCTGCCGGCGACCGCTGATCTCGGCCGCGCGGTAATCGATTTTTTCGGGCAGCGCGGCATTTCTGATCTGCTGATTGCACCAGATTTATCGACGACGCTGCTGCGGGTTCATACAAGTCTTACCGATGATTTCAGCATTGTACCGCTGCGCGGGCAGATTCTGGCCGCGGCCGCTGCAACCCTGCCGGCTTCTTTGAGCGTCGATGTCACCGGCGACGTCTATTTGAACGCGCTGATGCAGAAAAGTATACTCGAAAACATTACCTGGTCGTTTGTGGCAGCTGTGTTGATGATTATTGCAGTTTTCTATCTGGTCTTCAGAAGCCTCTATGTTGCATTTGTGGCGCTGCTGGTCAATTTTTACCCGATTCTGCTGGCCTATGCGGTGGCAGGTTATTTCGGTCTGCCGCTCAACCCGTCGACCGCCGTGGTTGGCTGCGTCATGAGCGGGCTGATTGTCGACGACACGCTGCATCTGCTGACTTTTCTGCAGGAAAACCGGCAACCGACACAGGCCCGCAAAGTTATGGCCGCGATTCGCGATCTGGCAGTGCCGGTGAGCTCGTCATCGTTGCTGCTGATGCTGGGCAATGCCATCTTCATGCTCAGCACCTTCAAGCCATTCACTTACTTCGGTCTGATCGGCACTCTGGTTGTCGTTATCGGTCTGGCGGGTGATCTTCTGGTGCTGCCGGTGCTGATTCTTATATTCGGCCGCAAAAGAAAAAACGCTGCGGCTCAGATTGAACCGCAGCGTTCTGACTGCTGAAACGATCAGCCCTTGAAGAGAGAATTGAAACGGCGGTCCTGCATCATCAGGCTCATGATCAGAGACGAGAACTGATACTGTTCTTCGGGGGTTGAGCCGAGTCTGATATTGAATACACAGGTCGAGCCGGTGGCGGCGACGCGGTTGGCGCGCATCGACACCATATCTTCTTCTGAAAGCGACTTGGAAGATGTGTAGGCGAGCCAGGTGAGCAGCATTTCTTTGAGTTCGCCGGCCTTTTCGGGGTTGGCGCAGCGGAAGATCATGCTGACTTCATAGGCGTAGCCTTCGCCTTCTTTGCGGGCGTTGATGTCATAAGAGAAGCGGGCGATGTCGGCGAGTGCGTTTTTGAGCTGCTGCTCGGCCTTTGCCATTGCTTCGCTGTCCTGATAGGCGTCACGGTTGAAAATCTTTTTGAATTTTTTGCGGGTTTTGGCGGCAAAGCCGTCATAGCGGTTTTCGAAGTTGCGAATTTCGCTTCTTTCCTGGTCGATCGGCACAAAAGTTGAAATGAAGCCGATTTTGTCGGGCTGTGCCTTCGAGGCCGGGGTTTTGCCTTCGAGAACATTGATGGTTTCGCTGATCAGCGAATAATCGCCGGCCGGAACCGTTGAAATGATTGTGTGGCCCGGGAACCAGGTTACGACTGCTTCGGCATTTCTGAAGGCGAATGGGAAAACGCGGGCATTTTTGCCGGCGATGTTTTTATCTGCAGGTGTCGGAACGCCTTTTACGAGATTCTGACTTTTGAGAGTGTCGAAATAGCGGTCGTAGCGTTTGCCGGCAAATTCAAGAAACTTTTCGGGCACGACGTTGCCCTTGAGAATAAAGCAGACGTTCAGCTGCTCGGCGGGCATTTCGCGGGCGACTATGGCGTAGCTGAGTTCGGATTTAACCGGGTCAGGAATACCGGCTTTGCGGAATTTGCGGTCGATAACCTGTTTGCCGATCACTTCGGTTATGCCTTTTCCGAGATCGAGGTCTTCTTCAAGGAAGCTGGAGACTTCTTTGAGGTCGATCAGGCGCAGATCGCGCGGATCGTTCACCAGGGCAGAGGGTTCGGCCCAGAGGCCTGAAGTACAGGAACAGACAGCCAGAGCGATCAGGGTGCGGAATTTCACAAATAATACTCCTCAAAAAGATTTGCGAGCATGCACCCGTACAGACTACAACATATTGACTCATCAGTTCAACCTTGAATTTCCATTGCGGCAGGATTATACTTGAAAAAAATGTTATTTCTGTTGGTGAGGCAGACCTGATCGAGAGGCAGTGTTCAGATGCACTTCGTATCTGCTGGAGACCTGTTGAATGAAGATTTTGCTGGTTCTGCCGCATGGCCCGATTCATCGGGCGGTTTCCGGCTCATATAAACGTTCGCTGCGCTATGCCCCGCTGACTCTGGCCACCCTGGTGGCGTTGATTCCGCCTGAGCTGCAGGCAGAGGTCAGGGTTGTCGATGAGGGTGCCGAAGCCTGGGATCCGCGTTCACACCTGGACGTCGATCTGGTCGGCATCAGCTCAATGACCGGAACCGCGCGGCGCAGCTACGCGATTGCCGATTTTTTCAGGCAGAATCGTGTTCCGGTCATCATTGGCGGTATTCATGCCACGCTAATGCCGCATGAGGCGAAGCAACACGCCGACTGCGTGATCACCGGTCTGGCCGAAGACACCTGGCCGCAGGCTCTGCACGATTTCAAAGCGGGTAGACTGCAGCCTTTCTATCACATGCGCCCTGATTTCGACTGGGGTTCATGTCGCCGACCGATTCCGGACCGGTCAATTTTCGACCGCAAAAAGTATGTCACTGTTAATTCGATCGAGGCGACGCGGGGCTGTGCGCACCACTGTTCATTCTGCGCGGTGGCTACTGCCTGGAACAATCGCTACTTCACCCGGCCGGTTGCCGAGATAATGGCCGAAATCGAGACGTTGAGCGGGCCAGAACTCTGCTTTCTCGACCCGAGTCTGACCTGTAACCGTGAATTTTCGCTCGAATTTTTCAATGCCTTGAAACCATTGAAAAAATGGTGGGTCGGCTGTGCCACTATCGATGTGGCGCACGACGCGAAATTCCTTGCAACCATGGCTGAAAGCGGTTGTCGTGGGTTGTTGATCGGTTTTGAGTCGGTTTCACAGGATTCGCTGCACGAAGTCCGCAAGCCTTTCAACAAGGTCGGGCAGTATAAAGAGGCTGTTAAAAAGCTGCATGATCATGGTATCGGGGTGCAGGCCTGCTTTGTCTTTGGTCTCGATACCGATGATCGAGATGTTTTTAAGCGCACCGTCGACTTTGTTTACGACTGCGAGATAGATTTGCCGCAGTTCTCTGTGCTGACGCCTTTCCCTGGCACCCAGGTGTTCGCCGACCTTGAGAGTCAGGGTCGCATAATCGAGCGCGACTGGTCGCTTTACGATGCCGAGCATGTGGTATTCAGGCCTAAAAACATGTCACCCGAGTATCTGCAGCGTGGCCTGATCTATGCGTGGCAGCACGCTTACTCGCTGCGCTCAATTTTCAAGAGACTTTCTGGTTCGCGATGTCTGCCAGCGGTCGCGATCCCGGCGAATCTCGGCTATAACTTCTATGCCCGTAACCTGTCGAGGTTCACACATGAGATTATGGCGCACGAAGAAGAAATTTTTCCGGCTGGCAGTTAAATCATGATAGACAGTGAAGATAAATTTCGCCGGCTGGTTGAGGGGCTTTCGCAGACACACTGCGTTTTTTCCCATACCCCGGAAGGGGTCTTTACTTACTTGAACCCCGGTTTTAAAACCGTGTTTGGCATCGAGGCCGGTGATTTTGTTGGTCGAAACTGGCGGGAGCTCGAATTTTCACAGGAATCGATGGCTACCGGCAACGCTTCTGATGATTTGATAACCAGCACCGGCAGGTTTCAGTGCGTAGAGCTGCTTTACAAGCATCCTTCGGGCGAAGAAAGAATTATCAGAATCATCTATGGCCCGGTAAGCGAAAATGGCCGGATGGTTGCGATGGAAGGCGTCTGTGAAGACGTTACCACAAGTCGCAGAATGCAGGATGATCTTCAGAGGTCCGAAGGCCGCTATCGTTCGATTATCCAGATTTTGACCGCCGGCGTCTGGGAATACAACAGCATTACAAACCTTATCTGGTGCAGCGAAGAGTATTTCGCCATGCTTGGCTATTCTTCTGAAGAGCTTCACGTGCATGGGCGTCTCGACATATTTTCGGGCTGGGTTGATCTTCTGCACCCCGAAGACAGGGATATGGCTGCGAAACAGTTTTTTGAGCACGTGGCTGCGCAAAACCCGGATCTTTATGACAGCCGTTTCAGGCTTCGCCGCAAAGACGGCAGTTATGCATCGATCTGGGCCCGCGGCAAAATCATTGCCGGCCAGAATGGCAAACTGTCAGAGTTCACAGTCGGTATTCACGTCGATGTTTCAGAGCATATCCGCCAGGTTCAGAGACTGCATGAGAGTGAACAGCGTCATCGCGAAATATTTAACGCCACTTCAGAAGCAATTTTTATTCATGACCTGTCTTTCCGACTTCTGGATGTCAACGATACCGCAGTCAAAATGTATGGTTACCCTGACAAGGAAACGATTCTGTCCCGCTCCCTTGAGGAACTGTCGGCTGGTTTCAAACCTTACAGTGTGTTTGAGGCCAGGAATAATGTTAATGCCCTGCTGCGCGGCGAGAAAAAACAATTTGAATGGTTGTGTCGACGCTTTTCGGGCGAGCTTTTCCCAACTGAAGTGGCCCTGAGCCATTCGCGGCTGGGGGGCGACGAGCGCATTATCGCTGTGGTGCGTGATGTTTCTGAGAAAAAAAAGTTTCTTGAAAGTGCTCAGCGGGCTGACAAGCTCGAGTCGCTCGGAATACTTGCCGGCGGTATTGCCCACGATTTTAACAATCTGCTTGGCGGCATATATGGTTTTCTCGAACTGGCGCTCTGTACCGATCAGTCGCCTGAGACACGAAAATGTCTCGGCGCCTGTCTAACCACCATGGGACGCGCGCGAAATCTGACGCAGCAGCTGCTGACCTTTGCCAGGGGCAGGGCCCTCGACTGCAGGGCTCAATGTTTTATGCCATTCGTAGAAGACACGGTCAGGTTTGCTCTGAGTGGATCCAATGTTTCATGTGTTTTCGAAATAGAAGAGGGCTTGGCTGCCGGTAACTACGATCGTAACCAGCTCGGTCAGGTTGTCGAGAATATTGTTATCAACGCCGTGCAGGCAATGAAAGAGTCCGGGGGTAATCTCAAAGTCTCGTTGTGCAATCGCAGTTTTGCTGAAAGCGAGCACCCTGATCTGGTCGCTGGCCGTTATGTTCAGATAGCTTTCAAAGACAGCGGCCCAGGCATTCCGGAAAATATTCTCAAGCGGATTTTTGACCCGTTCTTTTCGACCCGGCCCGGAGGGCACGGTCTTGGCCTGGCAACGAGTTATTCGATTGTCAAAAATCACGGGGGATACATAGATGTCGACACCGAGGTTGGTGCAGGAACGACTTTTTATGTGATCATACCGGCTTCTGAAAAAGTGCTGATGCTTGAGAAGACCGAGGATGGGGCGAAGCACAGGGGGCACGGAATTGCCATTGTAATGGATGATGAAACCGTTATCAGAGAGGTTTTGACCAGAACACTTGAATCTTTTGGTTATACTGTAGTGGCTGCAGCCAGTGGCGATGAGGTTTTGACCATGCTGCAGGATCGCATTATAGATCGCGAACGTGTTGCCGCGATGCTGTTCGATCTGACTGTGCCCGGCGGAATGGGTGGCATAGAGACTCTGGCGGCAATTCGACGCCTGGGTCTTCTGGCACCTGCCTTTGTCATGAGCGGATATTCAGAGAAGCAGGCTATGGTAAACCCGCATTCACACGGTTTTGCTGCCAGCATTCACAAACCCTTCACCATGCGTGATCTGGCAAATATGCTTAACCGCCATCTGAGGCAGTAATGATCATGGTGCTGTGCATTCAGGCGATGATACCAGTTTTGCCTGCTGCGGTTGAGAGAAAGGCTCTTTTATGATCAGATTTGGGCTATGCTGCATCTTCGTCGAACAGCCGATAAAGTTCAGAACTGCTACCGCAACACATCTGCTGAAAAAAGAGCGCCCGGAGCAGCTTGAAAAGCTTTCGGAGCTTTGTCTGGAAAATGCCTGCAGTCTTCTCGCCGCTTTCAAATTCTGTGCTGCTGCCGGCATTGGCTGCTTTCGCATCAACAGCCAGATTCTGCCGCTGAAAACGCACCCGGGCGTTGGTTATGCGGTTGCCGATCTGCCCGCTGGCCGGCAGATAATCGACACGTTCAAAGAATGTGGCCGCTTTTTGAAAAAGAATAATCTGCGAGCCTCTTTGCACCCAGACCAGTTCGTTGTTCTGAATTCACCGCGTGCCGAAGTGGTCGCTTCTTCAATCGCCGAGATTGAATATCAGGCCGAAGTCGCTGGCTGGGTCGGGGCTGATGTGATAAATATTCATGCCGGCGGTGGCTACGGCGACAAGCCCGCTGCCCTTCAACGTTTCAAACAAGGTTTCAGCCGCCTGTCAGAAAAGGCCCGCAAACTCGTAACCCTTGAGAATGACGACAAAACTTTTACCCCTGCAGACCTTCTGCCTATCTGCGTTGAAACAAAAATTCCGCTGGTGTATGACGTGCATCATCATCGGGTTCTGCCTGATGATATGAGCATTGCCGAGGCTACGGCAGCGTCATTGAAAACCTGGAACCGCGAGCCGCTTTTCCATCTGTCGAGTCCGCTTAATGGCTGGGGTGGGTCGCAGCCGCAGCAGCACCATGATTATATCGACCCGGCTGATTTCCCGCCCGAATGGCGCGGTCTTGCGATTACTGTCGAAGTCGAGGCCAAGGCCAAAGAGCTTGCGATATTACGGCTTGTGGCTGATCTGGGCTTGAAAAAAACGTCAGTAACGCTGAAAAATGCGAAACATCCGGCCCTGAAAAGGGGTTGCCGGGGCTGACGGCGGCTGGTCGTGCCGTAGATTTCCGCTCACTTCGAGGCCGCGCCTGAGAGACTTCTTATTTCGTTGAGAAGCCCATTCATCATGCTGGTTGCCGGGCCCTGCAGAAAAATCTCAGTGACGCCGCTGGTGAAGGCTGACGGGCTGATGTTTATCTCGATAATTCTGGCGCCATTTTCGCGGGCCAGGCACGGAATCATGCAGGCGGGCATGACCTCGCCGGTGGTGCCGATTACGAGAAAAACGTCTGATTTTTCGGCCTCTTCGAACGAATTTTTGCGCGCCGGCTCGGGTATGCCCTCGCCAAAGAAGATAAAGTCGGGCTTGATGCGGCCGACTAGGCAATTTGGGCACTCAGGTGGTAATTTCTCGAAAGAGATCTGCTTAACGCTGAAACTCTGGTGGCAATCGAGGCAGACAAGCCGGCTGGCGGTGCCGTGAAACTCGTGTACGACTTTGCTGCCGGCATCCTGGTGCAGATTGTCGATGTTCTGGGTGATTACCGATTTGACAATGCCCTGTTTTTCGAGATTGGCAATGGCCCGATGCGCGTCGTTCGGTACTGCCTGACCGAAAAAGTCATAAAAAATCTCTTTGATCAGCTGCCACGACTGCTGTGGATGCCGATGAAAATAGCCGATTTCGATAAATTCTGGGTTATACTGGTTCCAGAGGCCGCCTTTGCCCCTGAATGGCGGAATGCCGCTTTCGACTGAAATGCCGGCGCCGGTAAAGACACAAACACGCTTTGCCTCAAGCATTATGCGGGCTGCTGCTTTTATCATCATCTGACTCCTGCTGTCTGCAGTTGCATTGACCGGAAATTTTTACATGCTGATAATTTCATAGCCTTCGGCCAACCACCCGGCAAATCCCGGGTGGCCGTTCATATCATCGAGAAGGGCGATTCCCTGTTTTTTTGCTTCATCGAGGGAGCCCATTTTGCCGGCACAGGCTTTGCAGATACCGGCCAGCAGTTTTTCAGAAATAACCTGCTGATATTGTTTGTGAAAGGGGGTTTCAGAAACGGCAAGTTGTGTAATCAACTTTGTAGCGCTGCCCTCGATCACAAGTTTGGCCTGGTGACCTTTTGCATGCAGATCGAGCACGTTTAACAGCGCATGCGCAAAGCACATCAGTTCACCCTGAAAAGCAAAGATCACAATTTTTTTCATATCCTTTTGCTCTCCTTCACTTGAAGTTTGTTTTTATAGGCCGATTTTAAAACTCATAAGACCATTTTGTAAAGAAATAGGGCGAATTGTGCCTGGGCAAGATCAGTATTCGAGGCCGCGACTCTTGCCCCCATAGCCCAGGTAACCTTTTTCCTTGAGCCACTTTTCGTCGCGGAAATCAAGCCAGGAAACGCCATACCAGCGGCTTTTTTCACAAGGCTGAAGTTTTGCGATTTCTTTTTCAGAATTTACAGATTTTTTAAAATCAGCCTTTTCACCGAAAGCACCTGTAAAATCAGCACTGGAAAGGTCGGTTCCGACAAAGTCGGCGCCTTTAAGATAACTGTCTTTGAAAACGGTATTTTTTAAAATTGCGCCAGAGAAGTTTGAATAGCCAAGATAGCAGTCTTCAAAAACCGTATCTGTAAGGTCTGTGCCGATAAAATCTACCGAATAGAAAAAAAAGCCTTTAAAATGCCGCTTTGAAAGATCGGTATCGCTGAATTCTATGTAATGCTGCGGGCCCTGGGTTATATAGCGGTTCCAGGCGGCCCGGCCCTGATTCAGGTGAGAAAAATATTCCTGCTGTTCGATACGCATCTGCCTTTTCTTCTGCAGCTTTGAAACATAGGTTTCGAAATAGAAGTAGCCGATCAGGGCGGCAGCCATGCTGCCGACAAAGCCGAGCACCAGCATCAGTGATTTTACCGGTTTGAGCTCGTCACCGCATTTATCAAAATTGTTGCCGGTGATCAGCAGGTAGAACAGATCAAAGCTGTTGCTGAGCGAGAGCAGTATGATCATCATCGCGGGCAGGCCGATGAACGCACCGGCTAATCTGGTAAGCAGATTGCCACGATTTGAATTGAGAAATGGCAGATAGGGTTCAAGCTTTGAGATGAGTATAATTGCTGCCATAAAGCCAGCCGCCGCAGCCAGAGCCAGCAGAAACTGCATGACAATGGCGAACAATGCTCCTGAACGGCCGGTTTTTTCTTTGCCGGTTCCGAAAAGCTTCGCCAGAGGCCGCAGCTGTGGAAAAATCTGAGAGAGAAGCCCAAGCTCTGCTTCGTGGCCCGAATAATCCGGTCGATTCCCTTTCATTTTCAAAAAAGTCCTTCTTCGTTGAATAATTCCTATTCTATATTAGCGCAAAAACGCTCAATCGACAAAAAAATCGCTGTTCTGGTGTATAATCAGAAAAAAAACGGGAGGTATTATGAAAGTAATTGGAATAAACGGAAGCCCGCGGCCGAACGGCAATACTGATCTGCTTCTCAAAACAGTTTTTGCTGAACTGAACAACGAGGGAATCGAAACAGAACTGATTCAGCTGGGTGGAAATGCTGTGCGCGGTTGTCTTGCCTGTGGTCGTTGCTTCGAAATGAAGAACGGCCGCTGTGTCATCGAAACCGACATGATCAACAAGGTAATTGCGAAGATGCTTGAGGCAGACGGCATTCTGATCGGTTCGCCGACCTACTTTGCAAATGTCACTGCTGAGATCAAGGCTCTGATAGACCGGGCTGGTTATGTCGCCATTGCTAACGGGCGGTCTCTCAAGCGCAAGGTTGGTGCGGCGGTGGTGGCGGTTCGCCGCGCCGGTTCGACCGATGCATTTGACGCCATCAATAAATTCTTTTTTATTCAGGAAATGATTGTACCAGGTTCAGTCTACTGGAATCTCGCTGTCGGACGTGAGGCAGGTGCTGCAGCTGCAGATGAAGAAGGTATGAATACCATGCGGGTGCTTGGGCAGAACATGGCGTGGCTGATGAAGAAGCTGCAGGCCTGATCTGTGGTCTGTCGCCCGGGCAGCTAAGTTGTTGACCGGGTCGGCAAAACTTGCTATTCTGAGGCAGCAACAACAAAGGCGGCAGGTGTGGATACTTCAAGGGAGCGAATACTCAAGGTTCTGTGCGAGCTGGTCGGGCGCAAAGATGCAACTGTTTTTCAGAGTCCCGACATCTTTGAACGCATGCTGCAGAAGGCGGGTAATCTGTCACAATCGCCTGAAAGCGGTGCTTTGCGGGCTGGTCTGCAGGAGCGCATCCCCTGGGAACTGCAGAAGGGCTATGCCGGGCTCATTTCGCGCTCACTGATAAATTCACTGGCTGCCGGAATTGGCCGCAAACACCCTGTTAACCCGGCTCTGGCCGCCTGGGCGGTCGAAGCCTGGGCGATCTCTCTTGGCCTCAAGGTCGAGGCTGAAGCCGCGCGCGAGGCAGCAGCTGAGGCATCACCGCCCGCGTCTCAGTCTGCCGCTGTTCCGACTTTAAGTGCCGAAACCATGCGGTTGTTCGAAAAGAACCGTGCCGGTCTGATTTTTGGTACCGATGCCAGCGGTGTCATAAAGGTTTTCAGCGCCTGGTGGCGCCCGCTGCCTGAAACTGACTGCGCCGGCCTGGTGGCAACCGCCGTTAAATCAGAAAAGCCAGGTGAATCGGCCTTTTTTGCCGCCGCACCCCGAAAACGGCAGGCAGCGGTTAAGTCTGCCAGCGTGACGCAAAGATCCGTTCAGGGCGGTGCGCCCGCAAAAACGACAACGAATCAGCCAGCTGCCCAGGTAAAATCGCCGGCATCTCAACCCAGACCAGCACAACCCGTTGCCAGAGCTGCGGCTCCCGCAGCTCCGTCTCCGGCAAAGCCTCCGGCACCAGTGGCTCTCACCGGCAGTGCCGATGAACTTGTCGCTCAGGCAAAAACACTGCTGCCAGGTTACGGCACCCGCGTCGACGTGCCGCTGGCGCTGCAGATGCTGCAGCAGGCAGCCAAACTTGGTTCAATTGTTGCGCGTCGCATGATTGGCGAAATATATCACAAGGGTCTGGGGGTAAAACAGGATTTTGCCACCGCGGCCAACTGGTTCAGACTTGCCGCTGATGCCGGCGACATGCATGCACAGTTTTATCTTGGCACCCTTTACCAGTGTGGTATGGGTGTTGAATTCAGCCTGGAAAAGGCCAACAGCTGGCTGCAGAAGGCTGCGGCTCAGGGACACAAAGAAGCAAAAACCTTGCTGAACGAAATTCTGCAGGCCTAGACCTGCCCGGAGGGTAATCGATGCAGGAGCAGGAAAGAGTTATAAATCAGACGCTGCTGATCTGGTGCGGGGTGGTCATTGTCGAATTTTTTGTTATCGCATATCTGATGCAGTTTCCGTTGCTGGCTTTTGCTGCCTTTATTATGTACTGGCCATGCCGCGCGGCACTCGACTGGCCGGCGCCGGCTGAAAAGCCCGTTGCTGACCCCAAAACCATCACCGAAGGCAGATAATTCATGGAAAAAATCGAATTTCTCGTCGAAACCGGAATTTCATTTTACACCCCCGACAATGAACTGCGCCTCTCTGACATGCTGCTCGGCAAAAAATGGCATTTCAGAGTGCTGCAGTCGCCGAGCTCGGCCATCAGCCTGCAGCTTGGCACCGAGCCAATTGTCAACGCCGCTGCCGGGGGCACCGATCTCAAAGATGTCGGTGGCCTGTCGGTGTGTTTTGGCGACGCTCTTGCTGCCGCCCTTGGCAAATGGCTGCCGCTGCCTTTCGGTCGCAAAACTGCCGATGGCTGTGGTAGCTCGCGTAGCGTAGACTGGGCAAGAATTTTTCTGCAGCGCCCGCCGCTGCAGCTCGACGACAACGTCATCAACTATGCAATTGCCGTCGACACTTCTGTCAGCGCTGATGCCGCCGCTGATGGCAAAGGCGGCACCGGCCTGCTGAACGAGGATGTGGGGCAAACCTTCATCATCAACCCCGGCAACCTGCCTTTCTGGCAGACCCCGACAATGCTGAACTGGATTAAAAGCGCCCTGCAGAATGTTCCGGCTGAAGGCAGCGAGAAAGTGCCGCCCTATGCTGCTTCTCTGGCTGCTTTCATGACCCTGATGGATGGCCTGCAGCAGGCAGCTCTGCTGCCTGAGGTAACGATGCTTCGCCCCGAGGGCGAGGCAATCGATGTCAGCCTGGTGCTTGACCTGGGCAACAGTCGTGCCTGCGGCGTTCTTATCGAGCAGATTCCGGGGCGGCCGGTCAGTCTCGACGCATGCTGCAAACTTGAAATTCGTGATCTGCAGGAACCATGCAGTATTTATACCGAACCTTTCGATACCAGTTTTAAGTTTCAGCCGCCGCTTTTCAGCAGTAGCGACTATCAGATTCCGGCCGCCGGCAACCGTTTCGCCTGGCCTGGAATTTTGCGTCTCGGCCATGAAGCGGCACGCCAGGAGCCGTCTGATATCGGCGATACCGGTATGTCGAGTCCGAAGCGCTACCTGTGGGATGAACAGCAGCGGCATTTCCCGTGGTATTTCAACCTGCCCGGCGACGGGCTGGGCAAAAAAATCGGGGCGCCGTTTCTGAAATATCTCGATGAAAATGGCGTTTTCATGGGCGAAAAGGCGACCCCGCCGTTTGAGCCATGCTACCCGCCGAGTTCATTGATGACCTTTCTGATGACAGAAATTCTCTGCCATGTTTATGCTCAGATCAATTCTTATTCCTACCGGCGTTCGCGCGGGCACCGGCAGGCCGGTCGCCGACTGAAGAACATCGTCATGACGACGCCATGCGGCATGTCCTTTCCTGAAAAGAATTTATACCGGCAACGGGTGGATTCGGCCCTCGACCTGTTTTTTCATGTGACGGGCCGAGACCCTGAAACCAGGCCCGACGTAGAATTGAACCTCGATGAGGCAACCGCTGTGCAGCTCACCTGGCTCTATGGCGAAGTTATGCACCGGTTCCTCGGCAATGCCGGCGAGGCGGTCGAAACCCTTGGCCGGGCGCGGGCCGGCGCTGCCGGCAAAATGGTCAGAGTCGCCAGCATCGATATCGGCGGGGGCACGAGCGATCTGATGATTGCCGAATACCATGCCGACGTTGCGCAGCCGATGCTGATCAGGCAGAAGATGCTGTTCTCGGAAGGCTTTTCGATTGCCGGCGACGAAATCGCCAAACGGGTTATCGAGAAGCTGATTCTCAGGCGCATTTTCAGCTGGGCGCAGCAGAAAAACCCCAATATCTCATGGGAAGACTTTCAGATTTTCTTCGGGCCCGGTCGCGGTGGGCGCGACAAGAGCTTCAACGATATGAAAGCCGAACTGTGCCGCCAGCTCTGGATTCCGATGGCACATCGTCACCTTGAATTTGCCGAGCTCGACAGTGAGGACCCTGATATCGAGCTCAGTTTCGACCGGTTTTTCCCGAACCGTATGCCTGGCGCCGGGGTTCTCGATTTTTTTGCCGAACACATGCGTCGCGATTTTGGCTGCGACATAACTCTGCCTGAAATTCCATGGCAGATCTCGCGCCCGAAGGTTAATGCTGTGATCGCCAACGTTCTCGAAAATGTCATGCGCATTTTTGCCGAGGTAATTGCACAGTTTGACTGCGATACTCTTATTTTGGGCGGCAAGCCGTCATCTTTGCCGATCATCAGAGAAATGCTCATACGCCTGATGCCGGTGCAGCCTGCCCGTATAATTGGTTTGAAGGGGTATCCGGTGGGCAGCTGGTATCCCTTCTCGCAGCGTGGCGGTGGTATTGCCGACCCCAAGACCACCTGCGTCATGGGCGGCGCCGTCTGGCTGTTTGCCGAAAAGCTCAATTGCCTCGATGGCATGAATCTTACCACCGACAGCAGCCTGATTCGGCAGCGCGAGTGTTTTATCGGCACTTTTGCCCGCGAGACGATGAATATCGAGCAGTGCTTGTTTCCGACGCCTGGGTCTGCTCCGGCGCAGCTGCAGGTGAGTAAAAATGCGCTGCTTGGCATTCGCCGCATAGATTCAGAAGTGTGCATGGTCAATCCACTGTGGGAGCTGGTTCTTGATGCTGACTCACTCAAGGGCAGCGGGCCGTATGTGGTTAAGCTGAACCAGGATAACAGCAACCGTGAGTGCCTTGCGGTCGCTGAGCTTCTCGATGCGAAGGGTACAAAATGTAATCAGAAAAGTGCCCAGCTGCGCCTGCGCACCATGGTTTCAGACCAGTATTGGCTCGATACCGGCTGTTTCGACCTGTAGGAGGGGAGTTAAAAAATGAGCGAAACGAACGAACTGTTTCCGTTTCCGACGGTAGCTGAAGATGAAAAGAAAGCGGCTGGCGGCGTCGAGTTGCCGGCTTTCCCCGGTGACGGCGAACCTCCTCTCAGTGACGACGAGCTGCGTGACCTGCGCGGCATGCTCAAGGCCTATCGAGCCGGCAGAAGTGTCGCCGCCGATGCGGCGCAACAGGGTGGGGCACTCGCGGAAGATCTGCCGGTCATACCCGATGTTGCTGCTGCACCGGCTGCAGCTGTGTCGACTCCGGCTGCAATGACAGGCGGTATCCGCCCTGATTCCCTCTGGGTCCAGTTCGGGCTGTCTGAACCGACTGAAGCTGAGGCGCTCGCTGCTTTTAAGGAAATTTATGGCGAGATAACCGGCTCAGACGACCAGGCAAGGGTTATCTGGGCCATGGCCGGCATTTTCCCGATTAAAAAATTTCTGAGAATCGGAACGCCTGAGCAGAAACTGTTTGGGCTCAATGTGCTTGGTGACAGGTTCCTGCAGAGCCTGGCAGGTTTTGTGCACCCGGTGCGAAAGAAGCTGTTGAAGGCGGCTTCGCGGTTTCTTTCGGGTGTGTCTGAAGTTTATTCTTTTTTAGGCATGGAAGGTGAGCCTTTCAATCCGCAGTATCACGAACGTGTTGCCGGTTCTTCGACCTCTGGTCGGCAGATCCGCGAAATGCACGGGTTTCTCGTGGTAATGCGCGAGGGTAACCGCGTCGTTCGCCTTGGGCAGGTGCTGACATGAGCAGGGCAATTAACGGAGGCTTGGTATGGGAATAATCGCCAGAACTTTAACCAAAGGCTTTCGCACGAGTTTTTTCCGCAATCAACCGGTGCACCAGTTTTATGGGCATCTGCAGGCGGTTCTGCGCGAGATCGCCCCGGGCGGTGAACTCGACAACTTTTTTGCCCGCCCCGAAAATGTGGTTGACGGCCAGGCTCAGCCAGGTGAAATAGAATGGACAACCGCCCTTGAAGGCGAAAAGACCATGTTCAAGGATCTGCCGACTGAACGGCAGCAGGCGGTTGCAGACCAGATCGGGCGTTCGCTTGAGCGCATCAGAAAGTATGCCGAAGAGAAACAGAGCCGCACTGGCAAAGAGAAAGATTATGCCGAATATCTCAAGTCGGTGGCCGTTTCGCCCGATATGAACCAGATTTTTATCGTTAAAAACCAGCCGGTGCTGGTGCACTGGGGCTTTATCAACGAAGACGGCAATCACCCGGGCAAGGGCATTTACGCTGGCTGGGATGACTTTATTGCCGAAATTCAGCGCAAGGCCGGCAAAAAAGCGGCCGACCAGCCGCAACCGCAGCCGCAGCCGGTGGTTCTGCCACCAGAACCGCCGCCTTATCCTGAGCAGCCGGTAAAAGAACCGGAAAAGACGGCAGCCACTGCTGCCGCCGCAACCGCAGCTACACCGGTCAAGGCAACAGAACCTGCGAAAACGCCGGCAGCAAAGGCCCCTGAAGCTGTTCCGACTGCAGAAGAAAAGGAAAAACGGATGCTGGCCTGCGGCCTGGGCGCCTATCGCTGGGTAAAATGGCTGGCGATAATTCTGGCGATCATTATTCTGCTGCTTCTGCTGCTGCGTTTTGTGCCGCCGCCGCAGTCAGCTTTCCCGCAACTGCCGCCGGGTATCGGTGGTATGGGCGGAAGCGGTGGCGGTGGTGGCCTTGGCGACCTCAGCGATCTGCTCGGTGGTGGCGGCAGTGGCGGAGGAGGTTTGCCCGGTCTCGGCAAAGGCAATGGCTCGCCGGGCGGCAACAAGGGCGGTCAGGCTCCGGTGCCCGGCTCGCCCTGTCCGACCTGCGGTCATCAGGTGCCCGAAAGTCAACCGACTGGACAGAGTCAGAGTGGTTCCCATTCCGGGCATAACAATGAACAGGGTAAAATGACGCCGGCGCCGGCCCCGGCCGGGCAGCCTGCCGCAGAAGCTGTCAAACCAGGAGATGCAAAATGAATCAGAGTAAAATGCGCCCCGAAGAGCAGCAGATTGTCGCAATGTCAGATCAGCTTACCGAACTGCTTAACAGCAGCTCGGTCTGGGCTGGCGGTTATCTGAAAGACGCGGCCATCAGAAAATTCATGGACAAGATCCTGCATGAAAAGCAGGTGACGGTGCGCCGGATCAAAGAATCGGCGCAACGACCTGTGGCTCTTGGCGTCTTCGGGGCCAGTCAGTGTGGCAAATCCTATCTGACATCTGAACTGGTAAGGGGCGGCGAAGCTTCTCTCTCGGTTCTTCTCAACGGTTTAAATCAGAACCCGGCCGGGCGTGATTATCTTGAAGAGATCAATCCGGCAGGTGGTCGCGAGAGCACGGCCCTGGTCACCCGCTTTACTACCAGGCCATATCGCACGGTGCAGGGCTGCTCAGCCTTCCTCCGGCTGCTGACGATCACTGATCTGATCAAGATTTTCCTCAATGGGTTTCTGTTTGAATGTCAGTCTGATTTTGTGCCGACTGCCGATGAATTGCAGAAACTGCGCTATTCATTCAGAGGGGTTTCTGGCCGTTCTGGCGGGTCTGGCCTGCTGACCGAGGCTGATGTCTGGGATCTGCAGGACTATGCACGGCGCCATTTTCACAATCAGTTTCTGCGCATGCTCGAAGACATCAACTACTGGGGCATTCTCAACGATGAAATAAGACTGTTGCCGGCAGATCAGCAGATAAGTTATCTCGAATGGCTCTGGGGCCGGTTTCCAAAGATAACCGAGTTGTTCCGTTTTCTGCAGAAGGAGCTGGGAAATCTTGGCGGCGAAGTTGTCGGCATTTATGACGACTCGCTGCTGCCGCGCACCAACAGCATTATCGATGTTCAGCGCCTGTCACAGCTGATGAAGGTCGGTAACCGCAAAGTAGCTCTGGCGCTCAACAGCGGCGGGCAGGTGTCGATGGATTCGTCGACTCTCTGTGCTCTCACGGCTGAGCTGATCCTGCAGACTGCTTCGGCTCCTGAAGAGTCGCTGCTGCGCCGGTTTGACGTTCTCGATTTCCCGGGGGCACGTGCTCGCGCCCAGGTGTTTGATCAGCAGCGTCTGACGAAAGATCATGAGGCACTGGTTGAGGTATATCTGCGCGGCAAGGTCGCCTATCTTTTTGACCGCTACTCTGATGACCGCGATGTTACCGCTCTGTTGCTCTGCCAGGAAGGTGGTCCGCAGGAAGCCAAATCGCTGCCATATATGGTTAACAAATGGGTCGAATGGAGTCAGGGAAAAGAACCGGCGCAGCGCAAGGGCAAGGCGCCGCTGCTGTTTCATGTGTTTACCAAATTCGATATGGACCTGGTGCGCAAACGCGGTGAAGACCCCTCTGTGCGCTGGGACAGCCGCCTGAAAACAAATTTTGCCGACTTTATGGGTCGGGCCGGCAGCTGGGTTACCGAGTGGGAAGAAGGGCGTGCCTTTCAAAACTGCTACTGGGTTCGCAACCCCGGCGTGCAGCAGACGGTCTTCGGCCGTGATAAAGACGGTCGCGAATTCGTCAGAGATGAAGAGCAGCTCGCTGAGATCATGGCGCAGTATTTAGGCAACGAGAACGTGCAGCGGCACTTTGCCGACGCGAAGGAAGCCTGGAACCGGGCGGCAGCGCCAGGGCAGTCAGGCATTCAATATCTGGTTGAACGCCTTAAGGCCGGTATCGAGACTGACGCCAAGGTTAAGCAGCTGCAGGCAAATCTCAGGCAGATTTTCGCCGAGCTTAAGACGCATCTGCAGCCATATTTTATCGGCGACGACATTTCGCATGCGCGAAAAATGGCCGAAGAGCGTGCTAAAAAGCTGCTGGTGACACTGGGCAAAGGCATGGCAACCCGTTATTCATTGCCGCGCATTCTCGATCTCGACCGGTTTTCAATTTCTGACAAGACGGTTGGTATGATTTTTGACTCGGTTGTAAACCCGATGGAAAGTGAAGAGGGCGAAGCAGCTGAACCTTCGCTGGTTGCAGCAGAAACTTCGGTTTTCGATGAATCGATTTTTTCGGTCGGCGAACCGGCGGCGCCGGCTGCCGAGGCAGCTGCACCAAAAAAGGCCGTGGTGCGCAAAGGCGAAGTGTTTGCCCAGGCTGTTATGAACCGCTGGCAGGCGCAGCTGGCTTATCTGAGTCAGGACACTGAATTTCAGGAGCTGACCGGGCTGCCGGCCGAGTGGTTTGCCGAAACGACGCAGGAACTCATCAAAGGGGCTTCGCGACTCAAGATCGAGTCTGCCATCGCCGGCGAAAGCGACCAGATCTTCAATGCCCCGAATCCGGGCCGCTTTCTGCGCAAAGCTTCTGCCAGGGCGGCAACGGCACTGAATCGCTACATCACCTGTCTTGGTCAGGAAATGAAAGAAGTTCCGGCGCCCTCGGGCCCACCAAAGGCGACGCTTTCAGCGCGGGCTTACCCGGGTCTGGCGATCTATCAGCACTGGACCAGCTCACTGCTGCAGCTTTTCAAAGACAACGTCGCCGAAGCTTCAGCCGACGACGAAGCCAGCAACCGCGAACTCGAAAAAATCCTCAAAGCCCCATTCGCCTGAGAGACCATACTTCTGCAGCCCCTGGGTAGGGTTGTTTTGTGCTGGTTGAATGGATAAATGAACAATACAAATCGCAAAAATACGAAGATGAAACACGGAATATGATATAATAAAATGCGCCCCTAAGAGCACCCGGCATCCGTGCTGTGTGCAAATATAGAAGAGGAACCCGACCTGTGACTTGGACAGACTATCACTCAAAGCTAGCAGCTTGTGAATTAACACGAAAGTATCCTGTCGATAGTGATAACCGCCTGGCTGGCACATTGGTAGATGCTCAGGTTGACTTGAATCCCCATCAGGTTGATGCAGCGCTGTTTCCATTTCAATCGCCTCTTGCAAAAGGTTCAATTTTAGCAGATGAAGTTGGCCTTGGAAAAACAATTGAAGCCGGATTGATTATTTCTCAGAAATGGGCTGAGAGAAAACGTAAAATATTATGGTTCATCCGACTAAAGCGTACTTTGTTTGATGAAGCGCTTTGATTTTGAGTTTAAAGAATTCCATATCTCGAAAGCCATATGCCTGGCGCTTCATGGTTTTGATTTTGTTGTTGAAGCCCTCTAGAGGGCCCGTTGAAATCTTGTAATCATAACATGCAAGTATTGCTGCCTTATGCAGCTCCACCGTCTTTGAAAATGTTTTTAGAATACCTATCCCTGACGCTTCAGCTTTTGTAATCCACCCTTTAATCAATTTTTCAGCCTCAGCTTTGCTTTTCTGCTGCCAGAAAGTTCGCAGCTCCTCCTTCATATAATATGCAACAGCAAGCGGTTTATTCAGACTGATAGCCTCTTCAAGCCGTTCAAGTTCGCCCTTTTTTGCGTTAAGGTTTTCCGGATTTTTCAGCAGCAGCCAGCGCGTCCCCTTCAACACGTTTTTCATCAACTGATCTTTGGCTTCCCGGTAAAGTTCTCGCCGCAAGCTGGAAAGCTTATCATTAAAGGCTTTCACAACATGAAAGTGGTCCAGAACATGAACTGCATTGGGCAAATTTTGATGGATTGCGTATAGATATGCCCGGCCCATGTCAGTGGCTACTGCCACAATGTTTGCTTTGTTTTTACCAAGCATTTTCCAGAATGGTTCAAGAGCTTCATGTTCCTTGGTATCGCCAACAAAAATAACAGCCCCGGTATCCAGGTCCATTACAACAGTTAAGTATTTATGGCCTTTTGCAACGGCGATCTCATCGATAGCCAAGCGTTTGAGTGATTTGAGGCCGGGTTTCGAGAATCGTTTTATAAGGTCCACTTTCTGAATCTCTTTGATAACGTCCCAGGAAATCCCAAGGTGACGAGCTACATCCTGTATTGTCATATGGCGCAGAAGTTCCAGCGCATAACGTTCAAATCTTTTGCTATACGATACTCTCGGATCTGCAAAGTTGAGTTGCACTTGCCGCACCAATTTGCAGTCTTGGCATTCAACGCGCTGAACATTCAGTTTAAAGAATACGGGGTGCGAACCGACCGGTAATGATCTGAACTGCCTGGGAGTAGTTCCTCGACCTATTACAGAGTTCGATTGGCAAGCAGAGCCCCGCAAACTCTTGGTTTTGTGGGCAATATGGAAAATCATCGCGCCATCCTCAAAAGTAACTTTGCAGAAATCATAGCCGTAAATGCCCCAACCATGATAAATAATACTTGTGGACATGGGTTCCTCCAAGCAGATTTGAGTGGTATCTATCTACCTTGACACTCATGTCCACGCTTTTTCAAGTCCTTTCTTGATGAAAGTATGCAAGATTCGGATGAACCTTTTTATATGGTCAATTGTGACGAAGGACTAGCTATAATAGTTATTTTTTATGGGGACTTACAAGATGATTTTGATGAGACAAAAATTGCTTAACGTGCGTAAATTTCCGTTTGGTGTCGTGGCCCCTATATCTACGCGGCTATCTCGGTGATATCCTAGTAAAGACCAAGATTTCACTCTATACGTTAATAACAATAAAAAACTAAACTTATTAGTCTAGAATTCTAACGTTTCCGTGTAGAATTTTGAGGACTTATGCCATAAACTCATATTGGTGCATAATCTGGCTAGCTATTATTGTGCACGAACTCAGTGAATATTCACTGATCTTGAGGAGGCAATAATATGGCGACCCCAAAGCAAGCAGAACGATATCATCGCATGCTGCAGGCAGCAATTCAGGAATATAGCCAAAAGGGTTATCATGAAACCAGTATAGATACCATTGCCAAAAAAGCCAAAATAAGCAAGGCGACCCTCTATCATCATTTTGGCAGCAAGGAAGTGTTGTTCCTGGCCGTTTTCGATCACTTCATAAATAAATCAGACGTCAAAATTTTTTCTCACATTTTGGAAATTTCTGACCCCCACGAGCAAGTGAGAAAAGGCATTAAAGCCCTGATGTTAACTGTTATCGAAAATAAAGAATTTTATTTCTATTTCAAGGCGCTTACCACTGATATCAACCTTGTAAAGGAAACCCTACGGAAAAAAATAATAGATAAATTCCTTGCATCGGGTTTCTTTTTTTCGCGCCAACAGATCAGAAAACTTCAGGAAAATGGAGCGATAAAGCAGAAATTTGACCCTGATTTATTGTTTCAGGGGTCTATTGGCTTGATGTTGAGTGTTTTGGCTTATTGGGAGCAAAACCAGGAACAGATTACTCTGGAAAGCTGTATCGACCATGTGGTTGAAATACTTTCCGTCGGTCTTTTTTCAGGAGAAAAGAAATGAGTTTACGATGTATGACACTTTTTTTATGTTTCGCATTTTTAGTTCTTTACTCAGGTTTTTTGACAGAATGTTTTGCTGACCAACCTCAGTCACATGAGGGAAAAGAGGTTTCTCTTCTGGATTGTGTTACAAAGGCGTTACAAAGTAATCCAAAGCTTCTCTCGAAAATTGATGAGCGGCGAGCGGCAAAGAGCCGCTATAAACAGGCCAAGACTGCTAATCAGCCTCGAATTAAGGCCGAAGAAACATTTACCAGAATGAGAGAGCCCCTGAGTTTTGCTCTGCCCGGCGCACCCCAAATGGCAATTGGGGACGATAAACTTCAGATAAAAACATTACGTGTTTCTCAGCCATTATATACTGGTGGCAAGATAGAAAACAGCATTAAAGCAGCGGGTTCTGAAGTTAATATAAGGCGGTTTAGCGAAGTTCAACACCGTGAAGCCCTGACATGCCAGGTTGTAGAAGCCTATATTTCCGTGATGAAAGCCAATGCCTTTCAACAGATAGCTTCACAGGCTTTATATGATACTGAAGGGCATGCCAGGCAAGTTGAAAATATGCTTCTGTTTGGTTCGGTCGTTCGAAATGATCTTTTAAAAATTCAGGTTTCTGTGTCGGAGCGAAAAGAAAATCTTATAAGGGCAAATAATGCCACGAAGTTATCCTGCAATTTTTTGGAAAATCTTATTGGTGAAGAACTCCCAGACGATGTGACTACTGCCGAATTTTCGTATATGGTTATGCCACCCGCTGATGAAAAGAAAGCCATGGAGCTGGCCAGAAACAATCATCCGGCTTTACTGGCAATGCGCGAATCTTTACGAATGCATCGTTTTGCAGCACGAGCGGCTAAAGGTGATTTACTACCCACTATTGGTCTGCAATGGAATCTGAATTCAGGAACTCAGCTTAATGAAAGCCAGTCAAACTGGGATGCCACTTTATATGTTGGTTTTAATATTTTTGACGCGGGTGAAGCTCGTGCCAAAGTAAAAGAAGCCAAAATTGGTCATCAAAAAGCAGTGCACGATTTAGAAGGTCTTGAGCGAGATATCTCATTGGCTGTTCAACAAGCTCTTTTACAGATAGAGGAGGCTAAGGCCCGCCTGGAGGTGGCAAAAGAAGCAGAAGCGCAAGCAAAGGAATCGATGCGTTTAACGGAAGAAAGTTTCAAAGCCGGCTCTGCCACCTCTCAAAGTCTACTCGACGACGAAACAGCCTTGGTTGCTGCTGAGCAGCGTCGAATTACCGCTGAATTTGATCGTATCCTGGCTGAAACTCATCTATGGTTTTCCATTGGTGGGCTTGAAAGGGCGTTGTTTTCAACTGCTCAACTAAGTGTTTGTGCAAGCGAAGCCTCCATTGCCACGATGACACAGGAAATTTTTGCAACAGGAGAAAATAAATGAACAAGAGACATATTGCAGCACTTGTGATGGCAACCATATTCATTTCCCAGGGGGCGTGGCTTCTTACCATTCATGCCGCTGAAAAAGCAGTGCCTGTGACCCTTATAAAACCAACGAGCGGAACTGTTGCTCAAATTGAAAGAGCCACTGGCATATTTCTGTCGGTTAGACGCGCTGAGCTACAAATGAAAAGCAATGGAACAATCGAACGAATGTTCGTAGAGGCTGGGGATAGAGTTAAAAAAGGCCAAATACTTGCTTCTCTCGAAAAGAAAAACTTTCAATTAGGGCTCGACCAGGCCAATTCTCTTGAAAAGGCAGCTGCGTCACATGTTGCGGCAGCGAACGCAGCAATAGCAGCTGCTGCAACAGGCATACAATTGGCAGAAGTAAAACTTCAGACCATTTCTCGCGATTATGGACGAGCAAAAGGGCTCAGAGCAAAAGACACAATACCACAGCAACAATTTGATCAAATAGAGGGTCAGTATAAACTCGCACAGGTCGGCCTGGATGCTGCAAAAGATCAGCTTGCTCAAGCAAAAGCAGGTCTCACCGTAGCTCAGGCGCAGATGAATGTTGCTCAGGTCGGTGTAAGATCAGCTCAACAGCAAAATGATGATGCTACGTTGATAGCTCCTTTTGACGGCCTGATCGTGGAAAAATTGGTTCAGGAGAATGAGCCGTGCGACAACAAAACTCTGTATCAGTTGATTGATGATACCGTAATGGAGCTCACAGTGCGATTGCCGGAGCGCTTTTTGCCCTTTATGAAACATGATACCAGGTTGATTGTTCGTACGCCGCTGCTTTCAGAACCGGTTTTAGCAAGTGTGTCTGCAATAATTTCTTCGATCGATCAAAGCAGTTTATCTTTTGAGGTGAAAGCAATTATTCCGAATCCGGAATATAAGCTTAGTCATGGTGGTTATGCAGATGTTGATGTCGTCATTAAAGAGGAATGTAACGTTCCTGTTATTCCAACCAATATTGTAAAAATCACAGGGGATTCTGTTGGGCAAGCTTCTGCTCGATCTGGCTATGTGTTTACGGTTAATGACGGTAAAGCTCAAAAAATCCCAGTGACACTTGGCATTACACAGAATAACCATATTTCCGTAATCTCCGGCCTTGCCTGCGAAACAAAAATTATCAACCATGGCTTTGGCCAGATTGATGATGGCACTGTGGTCACAGTTGCAAGTGAGGCCGGCCTATGATTCTTTCTGATAGTTCTATTAGACGGCCGGTTACCACAGTCGTAGCCTTTGTCATCATTGCCCTGTTCGGAATTCTTTGTTATAAGGGACTAGGGATTGACGAATACCCAGACATAGAGTTTCCAACGGTAACCGTAACTTGCGTTTACCGGGGAGCCAGTCCAGAAACGATCGAAACCAAAATAGTTGAAAAAATTGAGGAACAGATAGCCGGCCTAAGCGGTGTAGATAATATTCGCTCCACCTGCGCAGAAAATATGGGCTTCATAATTGTTTCTTTCAAACTCGATCGTGATGTGAATATTGCTGCCCAGGACGTTCGAGACAAAATTTCTGCTATTCGACGCGATCTGCCAGCAGCAATGGATAGTCCTGTAGTTGAAAAATTTGATACGGGCGCGCTACCGATCATAACTTTGAGTATTACAGGGCCAATGCCGATTGTCGAGCTCTCAAAATATGCCAAGGACATTGTAAAGCCTCGCATTCAGAGAATTCCTGGTGTGGGTGCAATAAAAGAAATGGGAGTTCGAGATCGAGAAATAAAGATATGGATAGACAATGACAAATTAAATGCTTATCGACTAACTGCCGCTGAAATTGTTCAAGCTATAAAATCAAAGAATATAGAGATCCCTGCCGGTAAAATTGAAGATAGCAACCGTGAATTCGTAGTCAAGACCATGGGTGAGCTTGATAGCGTTGAAGCGTTTCGACGTCTGGTCGTTGCAACTATAGGCGGTACTTCGATTACTCTGAGGGAAATTGCAAGGGTTGAGGACTCTATGCAGGATGAACATTCGTCGGCTCACTTCAATGGTATACCGACTCTTGCCCTGCAGGTTCAAAAGCAGTCCGGCGCGAATGTTGTCAAGGTTGCAAAGTCGGTTAAAGAGGCCATTCAGGAATTGCTTGAAAAGGCCCCCGACGGCATAGAAATTCGCACTCCGATAGATTCTTCACCTTTCATAGAAACCTCTATTCAATCAACGATAGAAGATGTTTTTATTGGCGGTATTCTTGCAATTCTCGTCATCCTATTTTTCCTCCGGAATTGGCGCTCTACAATTATTTCCGGTCTTGCCATTCCAAGCTCTATTCTCGCATCGTTCATTGTTATGAGAATGTTGGATCTGACGCTTAACATTCTTACGACAATGGCTCTCTCACTATCGATAGGTATTCTGGTTGATGACGCGATCGTGGTTATCGAAAACATCTATCGTCATATGAAAATGAAGAAATCGCCAGAACAGGCCGCCGCCGATGCAACAGAAGAAATTGGCTCGGCAGTCATGGCAACAACTTTGTCTTTTGTGGCAGTATTTCTGCCGGTGGCTCTGATGAGTGGCCTTGTTGGGCGCTTTCTCTACCATTTTGGCATTATGGTAACTGCAACTGTTCTGGTGTCCTTGATTGTAAGCTTCACCTTAACCCCCATGCTGGCAGCGCGCTATCTCAGCCGCGAAGAAGAAGAAGGTGTGATTGCTAAATTTATTGGCGGACTTATTGGCAAATTGGATTCTTTCTATCGGCTGGTATTGGAAAAAGCCTTGTCCCACCGCATAATAGTGTTGTCTGCCGGAGTGGTCATTGTTCTCCTGACTGCTATAATGGCAAGTTTTCTTTCTTTCGAGTTCAAACCGCCTATTGATAAAAGCCTTTTCATGATTAATTTTCGAACCCCGATAGGAACTTCTATTGAAGCTTCAAAGCGAATTGTAACCAGCGTTGAACATCAAATTCTTGAGCCTGTTGCTTCTTATGTTGACTGCTCCTTCTCTGCTGTTGGTTTCGACCAGATCCAGGATCCGACAAAATGTATGATTCTGGTTAACATCATACCCAAGGATAAGCGGCCCGGAGTAACTCAGTTCCAGATAATGGAAATGGTTCGAAAATCACTGGAAAAAATCCCGGGAATTGAGCGCTCAACCGTTGAAGAATTTGATTTACTGGTCGCTGGGTTAGGCGGCGGCAACCAAACCCTGAGCTTTTCTTTGTTAGGTTCCGACCTGTCTACTCTTTCTGAATTGACTGACAAATTCAAGGCGGCGATGAAACAGGCAGGCGGCTATGTCGATGTTATAGATTCCCGCGAGCCAGGCAAGCCGGAGTTGCAGGTTCAACTGCTTCGCAATCGCATGGAAGCACTTGGAATTAATGTTGAAGCATTAGCAGTAACGTTAAACTTGCTTATTAGTGGCGAACAGGCGATTTCCCAGTTTAAGTCGGACGGAAAACAGTATGATATTAAACTTCGGCTAATGAAAGAATACCGGGAAAATGCTGATCTTCTCACGAATCTAAGAGTAAGAACCATTGATGGTGCTCAAACCATTCCGCTTTCCAATGTTACTGAATTTTCCGTAGAGCCAGGGCCAGCGCTTATAAACCGCTACAACAGGGCGCGTGAGATCACTGTCGGTGCGAACCTTGAAAATAAGTCGCAGGGCACGGCCATGCAGGAAATTGCCGGTATTGCAAAGCAGCTTTTACCTGTTGGCTATGGTTATGAGTTTCAAGGTTTAACGAAAACTGCAGAAGAAACAATTGAAAACATGGTATTTGCCGCTCTGATAGCCATAACATTGGTATATCTGCTGCTTGCTGCACAATTCGAAAATTTCCTGCATCCACTGACTATTATGGCTTCAGTTCCTTTGGCATTAGTTGGCGCAATCGCTGCTATTTTACTGATGAAAGCAAGAATGAATATTCTGACATGCATTGGTTTTTTGACAATGATGGGCCTGGTAGTCAAAAACGGAATTTTGCTTGTTGAATTTATCAACCAAAAAAGATCGGGGGGAATGAATAGACGAGAAGCGATTCTTAGTGCTGCGCCAATCCGTCTAGCTCCAATTCTCATGACAAGCATCAGTACTATCGGAGGCATGCTCCCGGTTGCAATTGCTACAGGACCCGGGGCTGAAATGCGCACTGGCATGGCTATTGCCGTTATCGGCGGCTTGACTACTTCAACTATTCTTACGTTGCTTTTTGTGCCGGTTATATATGAGGTGCTCGAAGATGTTTGCGGCTTTTTTGGCGTCATCGCTTTTCGTAATGACCCGGAAAAACCGGAATCTGTTTCTGAAAAAATGTTGAGCGAAGGCATTTCATGAAAGCAGGTGCATTGCACAATCTGTATGTTCGAAAATCTCTTCAATTGGCAGTAATACTACTGGCCAAAACCTCCTGCTTTGTTCCGGAAACCATTGGGCGTGTTTGTGCCGGTTTTCTCGGCTTGGCGGCATATATAGCTTCACCAAGGCGAAGCTATCTGTTTGCTACAATCGATCGAGTATATCATCGTGCCGGGAAGCCCCTGCCACAACCAGTGTCTATAATAGTTAAGCGTCTTTTTCTGCATTATGCTCTTACGGGTTATGAATTATTTCGAGGGTCTCTCTATAACAACGCTTTGATTGAAGAAATTTTTGACTTTGATGGCTGGGAAAATGTTGAAAAAGCATTAAAACAAAAAAAAGGCCTGATTCTGGTTGTTCCTCACATCGGCAACTGGGAGTTGCTTGGAACAGCCATTACCCAGAGAGGTTATAAACTTCACTCGTTTGTTGTCGGTGATCAGAAGAAAAGCATTCTTGGCGAGCCATTGAACTTGTTGAGAATGCACTCTGGAATAACCCTGCACGATCGAGATCGAGCTTCTACTGGAGCATTGCGAGCCTTGAAAAATGGTGAAATTCTGGCTATGATTGCAGATCAAGACGGTGGAGCGCTGGGCATTTACTGTGATTTTTTGAAGCATTGGGTCAGTATTCCGGCAGGCCCGGCGAACTGGAGTCTTAAAACTGGTGCACCAATAATACCTGTATATTGTCTTCGCATCGGTAATTCAAGGCGGTTCCGCGCTATTTTTTTTAAGCCGTTACCGATTGAGACGGCCCAAACTCACGAAATGCGCATGCTTTCCAGAACAAAAAAAATTCTGCTCTGGATGGAAAAGGTTATTTTACAGAATCCTCACCAGTATCTCTGGTTCTATGATCGTTTCAGGCCTCGTCACGAGGCACATATTGCGAAATTGAAACAGGCCGGCGAGCAAATGGTACATGGTGAAATGGTGTGGGGAGGTTCTTTGAAGCTCTGCACTGCATCACAAGCATCTTAATGTGTTAGCGATTTAATCAGGCAAGTTTGCCTGAAATAAAATGAGTAAAAGGAGCACGATATGATTGAACTATTAAAAAAAGGTATTCTAACAGGTATTGGCTTGGCTTCTTTGACCAGAGAGAAAATTGAACAATTTGGCAAAGACCTCATTGAACAGGGACACATTTCAGAAAAAGAGGGTAAAGAACTAATCTGTCACCTAACAGAAATGTCTGAATGTGAAAGGAAGAAGATGGAGTCGAAAATTGAAGATGCAATTGCCAGGATCCTTAAAACTATTGATGTTGCAAGAAAAGAAGACATTAGAAAGCTTGAAAAAAGAATTTCAAGGCTGGAAAAGGCAAACTCATCTCAGCCCTGAATAACGTTCGAACAAATTGTGATTTGGCAGCAGGCCGTGTGGAGAGAAAATGCCCGCGCCGGCATTATTTGGAGGCATTCTCGATATGAGTGTTTATTTTGAAAAAATAAAAAAAATTGTGGCAAACAATCTACAGATTGATGAAGAAACAATCACGATTGAATCCAGCTTTGTCAAGGATCTTGGTGCCGACAGTCTTGACATCGTTGAGTTCTTGATGGAATTTGAAGATTGTTTTGGAATCACAATTCCGAATGAAGCTGCTGAAAAGTTCATAACAATAAAGGATGTAGTCGATTTCGTCGTTGACCAGAAAAAATAAAACAAAATCTATCGGGCAATTCCTATAGTATTGTAAATTTAAGCAGGGTTAAATAATTGCCTGTGAAGGGTTTATTATTGCAACAAAAAGGACGCATGTGTGACATTCGAAGTTCCCGGCATACCTAATCCCGTTCATTACATCAGAGATTTCAAAAGGTTCAGAGAAATTCTCAGTATTTTGGTCGGTCACGGCTTTGGGCATCTCGTAATGGAATTGCAACACAGTGACACAGCGCTTAGTCGCCTTATTTCATCGTTCCACCTGGCCGGAATGGCCGATAAAGAGAAATCTGCAATTACTGTTGCCAGGCGTATCAGACTTGTTTTTCAGGATCTTGGCCCGACATTTGTCAAACTGGGGCAGATTCTCAGCACAAGACCAGATCTGGTTAGCCCGGAAATAATGGCTGAGTTACAGCAACTTCAGGACAACATACCACCTTTTGCTTTCGCTTCCGCAAAAAAGGTGATTGAGACCGAACTTGGAAAAAAGCTGGAAGATGCTTTTACATCATTCGATGAAACCCCTATAGGCACTGCGTCAATTGGCCAAGTCTATGCGGCACAACTCCCCCAGGGGGAAGATGTTGTGATCAAAGTTCAACGACCAGGCGTCAGAGACCTTATTGAAAGCGACATCAGTCTTATGCTTATGACCGCCAGACAGCTGGAAAATAGGCTTCCGGAACTGCGAGCCATAGATCCAATTGGCATTATTGAGCAATTCCAGCGGGCCGTAAGCCGCGAACTCGATTACTCAAACGAGATGCGAAATGCGCGCAGATTTGGGAATGCATTTAAAGATAATCCCAATGTTATCATCCCAGCCGTTTATTCTGATTGTTCGACCCGCCTTGTTTTTACAATGCAGAGAATACACGGTGTTCGCATCACAGAATCAGCCTCTCTTGGGTTAAATCTTCGCGAGCTTGCCGACGTAGCTATAGACTCTGTGCTGACAATGGTGTTTGAACACGGTTTTTTTCATGCCGACCCACATCCCGGCAATATTTTTGCCTTGCCTGGCGGAAAAATAGCTTTTCTCGACCTTGGCATGGTTGGTCATGTTGATGAAGGCTTGCGTTTTCATCTGGTAGATCTGATCGTCGCGCTTGTTGAAAGCGATGTTGATGCTGCCGCACGATCTCTTCAAGCAATGGGCACTCATGATGAGCCGATCGAAGTCGCGCGGTTTAGAACCGATGTTGCAGAAATCATGAATAAAATAGTCGGAGTGCCGATTTCCGAAATCTGTCTTGCAGAGCTAATTCAAGACCTTTTTGATGGTGCGCGACGTCACAAGATAAAAATTCCTGCCGATTGCTATTTAATGGGCAAGGCCTTGTTGACCGTTGAAAGCGTTGCTCGAGACTTAAACCCTGATTTAAACATTGAAAGTGCTATAACGCCACATTTAAAACGTCTCATGATTATACGCCATGCCCCAGCCAGAATGGGTAAAATTCTTTGGCGCAGATTGACTGATGCTGCCGATATCATTGGTGACTTACCCAAACAAACATCCGAAATACTTACCCTGATGCGGCACGGAAAAATGACGCTAAGAATGGAAACCGCTGATCAGGGGAAAACAATGATGCAGGTTGAGAGACTAATCGGCAAAATAATTGCAGCTATTATCGTTGCAGCCCTTGTTCTAAGTTCCGCCATGTTTATCACATTTTCGAAGATAGATTATCTCATCATGGGAATCCCTGCCCAACTGGTTCTTGGTGTCGCAGGTTATCTCGTTGCTGCATTTCTGGGAATTCACCTCGTAAGGCATGTCATTCGTCAGACAGACCGGCGGGATTGAGCACGAAGGTTTTTCCGGATATAATTTTCTCAGGATTCCTGAACGGGCTTACCCCTTGATAGAAACAAATAGCGTCCTGCAATGAACGCAGAAGACAATTCAAACATGACAAGCACCCTCATTGAAGGCTGGTTTGGCAGCCAGGAGATTTTAGCCCCCCTCTCGTTTCCTAAAACCCTCATGTCCCAGGGAAAGGGCCAGCGTATCTTTTCAGCCCGTTCGCGTGCCTGTGGGCCGTTTCAGCCTTTCTGCTTTGCGCCCAAAACCGAAGTTTTTACCCACCAGTGACTTAAAAACCACACGAACCAGCCCCACGGCACACCCACCGGGCATTTTTTCAAAAAACGCTAAAAAATGCCGTTTTGGCGACTTTTTCCGCCAACGGGCTGTGTGTTGCTTGCCCTCAACTACCAAACTCCCTCTGAGCTCACCACAGGGGAAACTGGCTGAATATCTCTTTGCAAATCCTTTCCCCCGCTGCGCTGGCCAGGCAATAGTTAAGCCATTTGTTCTTGTTGTTGCCCGAGACACAACCCACGCCCAGGAATTGCAAAATCTTGTTGAATCGACTGAGTTCTTTGAAGGGCGCTATCAGGGTAAAGCAATACAAGTTCATTCTAATCAGGCAGGCGAGGAAAAAGAAGAAAACGTTCAGCGACTTTTATCTGTTGAAAGAAATGACGAACCGACAGAAATTGTCATTCATGTCAATATGCTCAAAGAAGGCTGGGATGTTACAAACCTTTATACAATAATTCCTCTGCGAGCGGCTAATGCACGCACTTTGGTTGAACAATCGATTGGTCGCGGTTTACGCCTCCCTTACGGAAAGCGAACAGGTGTTTCAATCGTTGACCGCCTTAATATTATTGCCCATGACCGATTTCAGGAAATTGTCGATGAGGCAAACCGCTCTGATTCGCCAATCCGCTTAAAGACAATAATTCTTGATCCCGAAAATGATTTACACAAAACCAAAACCGTATTCACACAATCCAATCTTGCTGCAAAAATTAGTGGCGAGTCTACGATTAGTATAATGCTCCCCAATGGCGAGACAAAAAATTGAAAAAAATAAGTTAGAATGAATTCACTATGAATAAACGCAATGCCCATTCACCCGAATATAAAATTAAAGCTGTTCTGGAGCTCCTGAAGGAAGAACTGACTCTTGC
>JANJUX010000001.1 GCA_024710355.1 Candidatus Rifleibacteriota bacterium | reverse complement strand
TTGATGTTCGCCAGCTGGTATTCAACCGGATCTTCGATGGTTACGATGTTGATTGAAGGGTCTTTGATGCATTGCAGAGCGGCATAAAGAGTCGAGGTTTTACCACTGCCCGTCGGGCCGGTTACCAGAACGATGCCGTTGGGTTTATTGATCAACCCTGTGAAAGCGGCAAGGGTGTCGTCAGGAAATCCGAGTTCTTCGAGTCCATAAACGACATTGCTCTTGTCGAGAATACGCATAACCACTTTTTCACCGCGCAGGGTGGGGTAGGTCGATACGCGCAGATCGATCTCGCGGTTCTGCAGTTGCAGCTTGATTCGACCGTCCTGGGGAATGCGTTTTTCGGCGATATCGAGCTCGGCCATGACCTTGCAGCGTGAAATACAGGCCGCCTCAAAGGTTTTCGGCAGCGACATTACTTCCTGAAGCATGCCGTCAATTCTGAATCTTGTTCGCAAAGCCGTTTCATCAGGCTCGATATGAATGTCGGAGGCCTTTTCTTTAATGGCACGCAGAATAATCAGGTTTACCAGCTGAATAATGCTCTGCTTGTCAGTAACATTGATGGCGGCCAGGTCGATTACCGTATCGCCAAGTTTTTTTTCGCCGGCACCCTGAATCTTCTTTGCAAAATCTTCGATACTGGTGCTGGCCGGGGACTGCGTCGGCGAGGACGAAATATTTGCCGTGCCTGCCCCTGGAATATGGGTCGTAGCATTGCTTTTATA
The DNA here is from genome assembly GCA_024710355.1 of Candidatus Rifleibacteriota bacterium. Lineage (GTDB taxonomy): Bacteria > Muiribacteriota > Ozemobacteria > Ozemobacterales > Ozemobacteraceae > Rifleibacterium. The sequence goes on along the minus strand of JANJUX010000001.1, from coordinate 30,293 downwards.
AAATTCCTGCATCGCGGTTTCGATCTCGGTCATTGTCGAAACCAGTGGCTTGATTTTACAGGCTGTGGTGTATTCGAGGTTATCCAGAACGAAACTGTCGAGCGGATCGAGCATGGCGACCGTAATGGCGCCTTTGACCCTGAGAATTGCAATACAATGATATTTGCGCGCAATGTTCTCCGGAATAGCCTTAACTACAGCGGGATCGATGACATAGTTGCGCAGATTGGCATAACTGAAGCCGAGCTTGGTTACCAGGAAATCCAGCAGCTGCTGCTCATTTAGATATTTCAGGCGAATCAGCGTATAACCAAGAGTATCGCTGGTTTTTTTCTGCTCCTGCAGGGCATTGTTCAGCTGTTCTTCGGTAACCAGACCTTCAGAAACGAGCGATTGGCCGAGAAGCTTTTTTTCAATGCGTGCCATTGCCGATTATTCCAGAAGCCCAAGATTGATTTCGAACTGCCGCTGGGCGCTCATTACAAAATCAACGATGATCTTTTCATGCTCATTTGAAACATTATTGAAAGAAACGATGCATTCTCTGACGATCTTCTTGTCCGACATGAAATCCTCTGAACTTGAGCCGACAGCGGCTTTCAAACGCACCAGGCGACCCTGGATGCCCTGAATAAAATTGCTGCCGATCTGAAAGGCGAGAATGATGTATTTGCCCTGCTCCACATCTTCGTTGGTTTCGACGACACAACCGCCAGCCGAAAGGTTAACGATGACCCCGCGCATTTCAAAATCACTGCCGCTGAGGGTCGAGTCGATGAGCTCGCCAGACAGCAATACTTTGAACTTGCAGGGAACTCTGGTTTCGGTGCGGATTGCTGAGCGCTTGTTGGCACCTTCGACCTGAAAGTCGAATGGCACGAGCGCGTTCTGGAAGACATCCGACAGGGTGCGCAGTTCGCGGGCAGAACTGCTGGTCTGGTCGATGATTACCGTCTTGCTGAGAGCGGCTGTCGCAATGTTCTGAATCTGACGCGATATTTCATCTGTGATCTGTGAGATGGTATTGACCTTCTGATACATGATGTCAGAAGTTTCGCTCTGGCGCTCAGCTGAGGTGCTGATGTCCTTGATGATGTCGTTGAGCTGGTTGGTTGTCTGAACCATTGAACCAAGGCTTGTTTCGACAGCGTTAACGACCTGCATACCCTGATTAACCTGAATGGTGTTGTTCTGCATCATTTCAGCGGCATTTTCAGTTTTCTGCAGAATGTCGTTGATCAGGTTGTTGATTTTCTTTGAAGATTCGGCTGAACCGCGGGCCAGCTTGCGGACTTCATCGGCAACTACGGCAAAGCCACGGCCCTGTTCACCGGCGCGCGCCGCTTCGATGGCGGCATTGAGAGCGAGAAGGTTGGTTTTCTCGGCAATATTGGCAATTTCGGTAAGAATAGTACCGATCTGTTTACTGCGGTCATTCAGGTCGTTGACCAGAGACGCAGAACCATCGGTCAGTTCTTTGATCTTCAGCATTTTTAAAACCGCTTCTTTAACCGAATTCTGTGTGCTCGCAGCGATTTCCGAAACGCTCTGACTGTCTTCTTTGGCTATGATCAGCTTGGAGCTGATGTCTTTTGAAAGGCTGAAGCTGTTTTCAAGGGACGAAATGGTTTCGCGCAGGTTGGTGGCATTGTTGCCCGCCTTCTGATTGATGGCGCCAACCCCTTCGACGATTTCCTTGATGACCTGAGAACTGGTCTGAGCGGTCTTGTCGAGATCCGAAGACGCTACTTCCAGTTTGAAAGAAATCAACAGAACCCGCTTGAGAACCGAAAGAACCAGCCTGAACATCTGGTCAAATAGATCAAGCTCTCGATTGAGACCGCTTCTAGTCGAAACGAAAGTGTCAGATTTCAGGCCCACCTTGGTGGTCAGGTCATTGGAAATGAAAAGAACGATACCGCGCAGCACTTCGCGGCCAAACCAGCCGATAATCGCGCCGGCAACCAGGCCCAGCGCAATCGAAGCGGCAACATAGGTAATTTTAACGGTCTGCGGCACCTTGATCAGGAACAGACCGACACCGGCCGAAGCACAACCTATTGCCAGACCTATCAGGATGGCAAAAATCCACAGATTGCGCTGTGAGCTGGCGTTCTTGTTGATGATCAGTGAATGAAGAGCCATATTTTAAAAACCCGATCAGGAAACTTCCGATTCCTGATTCACGATTTTTGCATTCTTTCTTGAGGTATGGTCAGACGACCCTCCGCCAGTCTTATTTAATTTATTCTCTTTGCATATTCTGTCAAGGATTCCGTTGACAAATTCGTAACTGCGGTCGGCAGAATACTTTTTGGCCAGCTCGATGGCCTCATTAATAGTGGCATTTGCCGGTATTTCGGGGAAATGAAAAAGCTCACAGGCAGCAATGCGTAAAATGCAGCGGTCAATGCTGGCCATACGTTCAAGTGACCAGTTCTCGGCGGTTTTTTCAAGCAGACGGTCGATGGTGGTCTTGTTTTCACCGGCACAATCACTTAATTGCCGGGCAAATTCTTCAATCTGTGCAAGTTTAGCAGTCTTATCGACGATTTTCTTGCAAAAACTGCCGATTTCTTTTTCACAATCAGCATTATAAGTCACTCCGGGAAAATACTTTTCAAGAAGTGCTTTGACCTGTAAAGGCAGATTCTCCGCTGTTTCGTGCGGGTAAGCAGAAAGGCTGTCGGAGAAGTCGGGGACAAACGCCTCGACTTCTCCTGACAGTATTTCTTTGGCTTTGGTAGACTTGAGAAAGTCCCTGGCGACGGCTTCGATTACGGGGTAGAACACAGACTCGCTGAGAACCTGATTCAGAGCCTCGTTATTGTCAGACTTGACCATGTCAGCCTGATAAAGTGCCTTTAATGCTACTTCGCGCGCGCGTCGCCGGGGAGAATTCATCGTCTTGTTTCCTTATGCTTCAGATGCTTTGGCTTTTACGGGTTTGTGATTCTGACTCTTAAGGCTCTTGTCACGGTCTTCGGCATATTTGAGTGCGCCGTGAGCGGCAGCCAGTCTGGCTATCGGCACGCGGAACGGTGAGCAGCTCACATAGTCAAAGCCGAGTTTGTGGCAGAACATTACTGATTCAGGTTCGCCGCCGTGTTCGCCGCAGATGCCGATCTTGAGATCGGGTCTGGTGGTGCGGCCACGTTCAACGCCCCATTTCATCAGTGCGCCGACGCCTTCCTGGTCGATGCTCTGGAACGGATCGTGTTTCAGAATCTTCTTGTCGTAGTAGTCCTGCAGGAACTTGCCGGCGTCGTCACGGCTGTAGCCGAAGGTCATCTGGGTCAGATCGTTGGTGCCGAAGCTGAAAAATTCGGCTTCAGTAGCGATCTGGTCAGCGACGATGGCAGCGCGCGGAATTTCGATCATGGTGCCAATGAGGTATTTGAGCTTGCCAGCAACGCCATACTTTTTGGTAGTGGCTTCTGCAACCTGTTTGACGATTGCTTTCTGGTGCTTCAGTTCTTCAATGGTGCCGATGAGCGGAATCATGACTTCGGGGTATACAGTTACGCCTTCTTTGGTCAGCTTGCATGCTGCTTCAAAGATTGCTTCTGCCTGCATTTCAGTGATTTCGGGGTAGGTGATGCCGAGGCGGCAGCCGCGGTGGCCGAGCATCGGGTTGAATTCATGCAGAGAATCAACTTTGTTCTTAACCTGCTCAGCAGAAATACCAAGTTTCTTGGCCATTTCTTTCTGGGCTTTTTCTTCGTGCGGTACGAATTCGTGAAGCGGCGGATCGAGAGTTCTGATGGTGACCGGATAACCTTCCATGGCTTTGAGAATGCCGTAGAAATCTTCGGTCTGGAACTTCAGAAGCTTCTTGAGGGCCTTGCGGCGGCCGGCTTCGTCGTCGGCGAGAATCATTTCGCGCATATAATCGATGCGGTCGCCTTCGAAGAACATGTGCTCGGTGCGGCACAGACCGATACCCTGAGCGCCGAACTTGCGGGCTACAGTTGAGTCTTTCGGTGTGTCGGCGTTAGTGCGAACGTCGATCTGGCGAACTTTGTCGGCCCATTTCATGATGGTGCCGAAATCGCCTGAGAGGCTGGGCTCGATGGTTTTAACTTCGCCGAGCATTACTTCGCCGGTAGAACCGTCGAGGCTGACCCATTCATGTTCTTTTACAACAGTGCCTTTGATGGTCATCTGGCGTTTTTTGTAGTCGATCTGAACTTCGCCGGCGCCGGCGACGCAGCATTTGCCCCAACCGCGGGCAACTACGGCGGCGTGTGAGGTCATACCACCGCGGGCAGTAAGAATACCAGCGGCAGCGTCCATACCACCGATATCTTCGGGGCTGGTTTCGATGCGCACGAGAATTACTTTTTCGCCTTTGGCTTTCATGTGTTCGGCGTCTTCAGCATTGAAAACGACACGGCCGGAGCTGGCGCCCGGAGAGGCCGGCAGACCTTTGGTGAGAACCTTTTTGCTGGCTTTGGGGTCGAAGACCGGGTGCAGAAGCTGATCGAGATCGCTGGGCTTAACACGCAGCAGAGCCTGGGTTTCGGTGATCAGTTTTTCTTTTACCATGTCAACGGCGATCTTAACTGCAGCGGCGGCAGTTCTCTTGCCGTTTCTGGTCTGCAGCATCCAGAGTTTGCCTTTCTGAATGGTGAATTCGATGTCCTGCATGTCTTTGTAGTGGTTTTCGAGCTTCTGGTAAACGTCGACCAGCTGCTTGTAGACTTCAGGCATGGTTTCTTCGAGAGAGGGGTGTTCAGACTTGCGTTCTTTTTCGCTGATGCTATTGTCTTTGGCCCATTCTTTCGAGCCTTTTACAGTAACCTGCTGCGGGGTTCTGATACCGGCTACGACGTCTTCGCCCTGAGCATTGATCAGGTATTCGCCGTAGAAAGCATTTTCACCGGTGGCGGGGTTGCGGGTAAAGGCAACGCCGGTAGCGCAGTCGTCACCCATGTTGCCATATACCATGGCCTGGATATTTACGGCTGTGCCCCAATTTTCGGGAACGCCTTCTTTTTTGCGATAGATAATCGCGCGTTCGCCCATCCATGAACCGAAAACGGCATTGATGCCGCCCCAGAGCTGTTCCATCGGATCAGTCGGGAAATCTTTTTTGGTTCTTTCTTTGATCAGTTTCTTGTAGCGCTGAGTCAGTTCTTTAAGAATTTCAGCAGTCATTTCGGTATCTTTGCTGATCTTCTTTTCTTTTTTCAGCTTTTCCATTACGGTTTCGAATGGATCTTCTTCGTCTTTTGATTCAGGTTTCATACCCATGACGACGTCGCCATACATGTGTACGAAACGGCGATATGAATCCCAGCCGAAGCGCTCATTGCCGGTCTGTTTGATGATGCCCTGTACAGTGTCATCATTGAGGCCGAGGTTGAGAACTGTGTCCATCATGCCGGGCATGGAAACACGTGCGCCTGAGCGAACAGAAACGAGAAGGGGGTTCTTCTTGTCGCCAAATTTGGCGCCCATAACGGTTTCGATGTGTTTCAGACCGTCAGCAACCTGCTTTTCAAGTTCTTTCGGGTATTTGCGATTGTTTTCATAATAAACAGTGCACATTTCAGTGGTAATGGTGAAGCCTGCCGGAACGGGCAGACCTATGCTGTTCATTTCAGCCAGGTTCGCGCCTTTACCGCCGAGCAGGTTCTTCATGTCGGCGCGGCCATCGGCCTTGCCAGCCCCGAAAGTATAAACGTATTTGGTCATCGGTGCCTCCAGTGAGTTGAAGATAAGTGGCATAGCCACACTTTTCCGGCTAAGAATAGCACAGGGGAATAAGAGATGCAATACTTGCAGGCCGCAAAAAAGAATATTTTCAGGGCAGCAGTCTTTCGATTTCGTTTATCACGACCATCGGGTCGAATGGCTTGAAAATAAAGCCGTCAGCGCCGCATTCGAAACCTTTTTTCTTGTCCTGGATCAGGGCGAGTGCCGTAACCATTATTACCGGAATGCTTTTGGTGGCGGCGGTATTTTTCAGGCTGACACAGATCTCATACCCGTCGATTTCAGGCATCGCAATATCGAGAATTATCAGATCCGGTTTCAGATCGCGGGCCATGGCTACGGCTTCTTTGGGCGTCGAACACGACACGCACCGGTACCCATAAATGCCGAGTATGGTTTCAAGAAGCAGTACAATTGCTTCTTCATCATCAATTACAAGAATTGTTTTCTGGGAAATGTTTTCCATAAGCCATAGATTCTAGCCGAAGCTTCTGATAATTTCAAGCTAAACCGTATTTGACGGCGCCGGCCGATAAATGGTATATCATGACAGGTCTTATGATATCGCCGAAAAAACTGCTGACTTATTTTTCTTTTATTTTGATTGCCCTTGCCGGATTTGCAGTGGGCAGGTTTGTTGTCGCTCCGCAACAGCGGGTTATCGAGACTTCCCGCATGGAAAAGTGCCTGCAGATTTACCGCGAATATCGAAAAAATGAGAACCAGAAACAACTGGCTGAAGATCTTGCACTGATTTCCCTTACCCCGAAAGATTTTCAGGAAATAATTGACCGTTTTATCTATTATCGGTCGAGAAAATCAGGCATGAACCAGGCCATGGAACTTCTGAAAGCTTTCCGTGCCGGTTATGATATCAAGACCGCCGAAGTGGTGTCGATATCAGGCCTGGGGTCAGAACCATTTCGTCTGGATGCAGAAATCCTGGCTGTTTTTGAAAACCAGCCGGATCTAATTAAACAGGCTTTTGAAGGCTAATATGAATCAGCAAAATCTGTCCTCTGAAGAACGGTCTGCCGCCTCTGCCAACCCATTGCGCCGCTTTGTTCTCTATATCTGGCGTGCTATTATCGACCGGCAAATCTTTTATAAGATATTCTCACTGGTCTTTGCATTGCTGGTGTTCGGCTATGTTTACCTGTACATGGAACATCACCGTGATCTGATGACCTATATGGGCTTGATGCTTCTCATGGTCGTTGTGTATATCGAGGTGCTCGTAATTCGTGACCATCTCTGGGTTATTGAAGGCTCGATGCGAGAATCGCGAAAGTGGCGCGATGTTTTCTTCAATCGAACCACGCTGAGACGCCAGAGAATAAGAAAGATTGCCATTCTTATCTATGCCCTGGCTATTTTCTCGTACGTTTATATGAAGGCGCCTCGCGCCAACAGCCCGGTGCTTTCATTCATGGGGATTATTCTCATGATAACCGTGCTATATTCCGAAGTTCTGACCGTGCGCGATGAAGTCCTTCTCATGCGGGAATCCCTGAGCCACCTTAAGGGAGATGACAACCCCGAGAAGACTGACCATGAAAAATTTCTTTCTGAAAAAGGCGACGGCGAAGGCGAGCAGTGTCAGCCCGAAAAAAAATGAAAATGCTACGCAACATTTTTGTCGGCGCGGCTTTTGTTTTGCTGAACCTTCTCCATGCTTTCAATCTCCAGGCGTCTTCTCTGCCAGACTGCCTGGTTTTAACGCCAGGTTTCTATGTGCGCGCTCCCGGGGCAGTTGCCTTCAGGCTTATCAATGCGACGCAGACAATCGAGCCGGACTCGATTCTTACGGTGAAATCTTTTTTCAGTTCGCCACTGGCGACAGAAACCAGGGCTGTTTGTGGCAGTCATACGATCAGTTTTTTTCCCGGGGCAACCGTTAAGATACTGAAAGATAGTCTGCAGCCACTTTCCGGCCGCATTGAAATCACTTCTGAAGCCGCGACTGAACCTCTTGCGATTCGAACAGCCAGATTTTCAGGCGAAATCTCTGACGGACGCCTCCTTCTGGAAGTCACGCCTGACAACGGCGTATTTGTGGCAATGCGCAATCGCGGTCAGGCATGGTTCAAAGACCGGTCGAGAAAAATTTTTGAACTCGAAAATGGCCACGAACTGCATTTTCCGCTTTTCGGGCCGACTGTCGAGATGCCGGTCATTTCTGGTTTCTGGTCAGACCAGCCAAGCAGCTTTTCTGCAGCCCGCAAAAAATCAGCTGACAGAGTTATTTCTTTCGATCAGAAGAGCGGTGAAACGTCAGAAATTGCATCTGATACCGTCTCAGATACTGCTTCTGACTCAGAAAAACTTGATTCTTCAGACATTATCGAAAAAAGTGCCCAGTCAGAATCAGGCAACACCTCTGCCTCGACTGCTGACGTCAGTGCACCTGTTCAGGCAGATTGACAGACTTTTTTCTGTCTTTGCCGGAGGCGGGTCGATGAATCGACAGGGCCGACAGACAACCTAAATTCATGGCTCCAAAAAGCCGATATATCAGCAGGTCTGCATGTCATTTTTTTTCTGAGGTTTCAGATGCTGCTCTTCTGGTTTCTGACCGCAATGATTCTTGTCGTTCTCATCAAGGAGGCCGTGCGTGGTTAAAAGAATTTTTCTGTATGCAATGGTTGCCATGTTCTGGGCATTCAGCCTGACCGGTTGTGTGTCGTAACAGTGTCGTAAAAAGTTTAACAGCAGCTAAAACAAATGAACCGGGAACCCCATGGGGCCCCGGTTCACGTGTTTTAGCGGATCAGTAACCTTTGCCGGCTGGTTTTTCGCCCTTGACGATTCCGACAGAAGCGCTGGCACCAACACGGGTCGCGCCGACCTGAATCATGCGCACTGCCGTTTCTGTGTCGCGAATTCCGCCGCTGGCCTTGACTCCCATGGTCGGGCCAACGACTTTACGCATCAGACATATGTCTTCGAGTGTTGCGCCACCGGTGCTAAAACCGGTTGAAGTCTTAACAAAATCTGCACCGGCAAGCTTTGAAAGTTCGCAGGCCTTGACCTTTTCTTCGTCGTTCAATAGAGAGGTTTCAAGAATAACCTTGACGGTATTGCCGCCAGCAGCTTCAACGACTCTGGCGATATCGTTTTTAACCAGCTCGTAGTCTTTTGACTTGAGAGCGCCAACATTGATTACCATATCGATTTCGGTGGCTCCGTTGGCGACGGCGTCACGGGTTTCCGTGGCTTTTACGAAAGATGAAGTCGCGCCGAGGGGGAAACCGACGACAGTGCAGACCTTTACCGGGCTGCCTTCGAGCAGTTTGGCTGAGAGGCCAACATAAGCCGGATTGACACAGACCGAAGCAAATTTGTATTCTCTGGCTTCTTCGCAGAGTTTGACAATTTCTTCACGGGTAGCGTTTGGCTTGAGAAGAGTGTGGTCAATGTAGCGGGCCAGTTCGCTGCCGGGAATCGGAGCGCCCAGACCTTTTTCGATACGTTCGGCGCCGGCTTTGATGACTTCCTTGACCTTTTCGGCGCATTCGGCAACGCAGCTGCCATAGCTTTTGCTGCAGCTTTCAGCAGTGCAGGCGTCGTTCTTGCCAGGCTTGTCAGAAATGGTCGCGATCGGCGGCGGGTCGGAGAGTTTTTTTGCCGGGCTGGCAGATGGTGAACAGCTGGTGCAGTCGGCGCATTTGCCGGCGGCACAATTTGTGCACTTATGATTCGGAGTTACTTTGATACTGCCGCGCTGGAAAACTACGCCCATGCCTTCGAGCTCACGGCGTAGCTGGTCAATTTTTCGTGCCACGCCTGCCGGGAAATAACGTGCTGCATCGAGTATCGACTCGTCGGTAACCGTGATTTTAATGCCATCGCCAAGGGCGTGGCAGAGAACTCTCGTGATGAAAGTGTCGGCGATAAGATTGGCCGCCTTTGACAGGCTGTTGATAGACAACGCCGGAACAAGCAGGTGGCTGATTCCGTCGAGAACCTTGTGGCTGGCGACGTTGCCTGAATGAATCAGCTGGAAACCACGGCCGAGATTGTCTTTGCCGAAATTTTCATAAAGATACGAAGAAACGATCAGCTTGCCGCCTTCGGGCGCAAGAGCCTTCAGCTGGCCAAGAACCTGATCGACAACCTTGAAGTTGGCGGTCAGAAGTATTGCTGACTGGCCCACTTCACGGGCCGCCGGGCGTTCATTATCTTCCATGCGTCGTGGCGGCGGGGTGTATGAAGACCCGCGGTTGGCTGAGTCTGATTTCAGCTTCAACATAACTTCTCTTGCAATCTGTTCAACAATCGATTCCATCAATAAGCCTCCTGCTAAGCTGCTTCGGCACGAGATTTTTCAAATATTTTGCGGTCATCGAGAACGATGTGGTCGACAATTCCGATTATTGCGGCATCGGCAGGGGCTTCTGCCAGACCCATCATATCGTTTACTGAACTGCCTTCCTTCATTATCATTACGACTTCTCCAAGGTCTGCGCCGATAAAATCGATGCAGAGAACCTCGGCACCCTTGTTTTCGAATTTCATGGTCAGTGGCTGAACCAGAAGAAGCGGGTATCCTTCAAAGGCTTCATTTTTAACCGTTGCAATAACCTTTTTTACAACTTTTGCGATTTCCATAGTCAGCTTTCAATCTGGTCAATAATGCCGAGAATACTGGCATCAGACGGCGGCCGCCTTTTTACAAACGGAAAAGCCGCTTCACCACCGCCGCAGAGAAAAACAGTTTCGCCATTACCGGCACCGGTCGAATCACAGGCTATGAACGGTCGCCCTTTGGCATTGCCATTCCCGTCGATTTTGGTGACGATGATCAGCTTCAGCCCTTCGAGCTGCGAGTCTTTAACTGTGCATACCGCCCGGCCAAGCACGCGACCTAAATACATTTTTCACCTGCTGCATGAATTTTACCTGAAAAATCTACCAGATTCCCTGCTAACGTGCAACAAAATAGCTGGGCGACATAAAAATACCCGGCTGCCCTGAGGCAACCGGGTATCGTTGGAGATCTTGACTGAAAAAATCAGGCGTAAACGTCTACGTTTCTGCCAAGAGTTCTTTCGGGCTGACGCTGACGGTTCGAGGCCTGCTCGGCCCTTCGCTGTTCCGCAGCCTGCCGGCTCTGTTCGGCGCGATCACGTTCAGCTCTGTCAGCTCTTTCGCTGCGCTCTGCCCGTCTTTCGTCAGCAACCTGACGATTTTCTTCTGGCTGTCGGCGTTCGACTTCCCTGGGTTCCTGTTCGCGGGCCAGTTCTGCCTGTCTGGGCTGATAACCACTTACTCTTGCTGAAATCATAGATCTGCCACCTTTCGTGTAAAACTATCTACCTATAAGATAACCAATTTTACCCGTTTCTGCAACTGCCTTCTCACTGGCTGTACTTCGCGAAATGCTGCAATAGCCCCGCTGTGGATGCGTCGTGATGCTTGAGATCGACCTGCCTGCCCTGCAAAAGTTCTTCCTCTTCTTTAAGAATCGTTTTAGCAAGAACCTTGCCCAGCTCGACGCCCCACTGGTCGAAACTGTTGATGCGCCAGATGATCCCCTGCACGAAAATCTTCATTTCATAAAGCGCGACCAGCATTCCGAGGTTGTACGGAGTGAGCTCCTTGAGCAAAATCGAGGTCGTCGGACGGTTGCCGGCAAAAACCTTATGGGGAAGAAGCATCGCAGCTTTCTCAGCCGCTGTTTTTTCGCGGGCCAGATCTTCTTTGACCTCAGCTTCAGTCTTGCCCTTCATCAGAGCCTCTGTCTGCGCGAAAAAGTTGGCCATCAGCTTGACGTGATGATCGCCGACCGGATTGTGCGAGCGTATGCAGCCGATAAAATCAGCCGGAATAAGCTTCGTGCCCTGATGAATCAGCTGGTAAAAGGCGTGCTGTCCATTGGTACCCGGTTCGCCCCAGATGATCGGCCCGGTCTGATAGTCGACGCTGCGACCCTCGCGGTCAACATATTTGCCGTTGCTTTCCATGTCGCCCTGCTGGAAATAAGCGGCAAAACGGTGCAGATACTGGTCATACGGCAGAATTGCCATGCTTTCGGCGCCAAAAAAGTTGTTGTACCAGACCCCGAGCAGCGCCAGAATTACCGGCACATTCTTTTCCAGAGGCGCTTCGGCAAAATGCTTGTCAAGCGCATGGGCGCCGGCCAGAAGTTCTTCGAATCTGGTGAAACCGATCGCCAGTGCTATTGACAGGCCGATTGCCGACCACGAAGAATAGCGCCCGCCAACCCAGTCCCAGAATTCGAACATATTTGCCGAATTGATGCCAAAAGCTTCAACCGCGTCTTTATTGGTTGACAGTGCAACAAAATGGCTGGCAACCGCTTTTTTGTCGCTCAGCGTTTTCAGCAGCCAGTCGCGCGCCGTAACGGCGTTCGTCATTGTTTCCTGGGTCGTGAATGTTTTCGAGGCAACGATGAAAAGAGTTTCTTCAGGATTCAAACCCTTTGTCTTTTCAACAAAATCAGTGCCGTCGACATTCGAGACGAATCTTACCACCGGGCCGTCGGCATAATGTTTGAGGGCTTCACAGATCATGACCGGGCCAAGATCCGAGCCGCCAATCCCAATATTTACAACGTAACGAATCTTTTTGCCGGTAAAGCCGCACCAGTCACCGTTACGAACTCTCTGACAGAAAGACTTCATCTTTTCGAGGACTGCATTGACTTCTGGCATCACATCAGCCCCGTCGACAATGACCGGAGTATTCGAACGGTTGCGCAGAGCACTGTGCAATACCGCCCGGCCTTCAGTCCAGTTGATAGTTTTGCCCGAAAACATCGCAGCCGCAGCTTCTTTAACGCCAGATGCCCCGGCAAGATCAAAAAGAAGCCGCATGGTTTCACCATCTATGCGGTGTTTTGAATAATCGATCAGCATATCACCAAGCTCGATGCTGAATTTTTTGAAACGGTCGGGATCAGACGCAAACATGTCGCGCATGTGTCTGTCTTTAATTTTTTCATAATGGGCGCTGAGGGCTTTCCATTCAGAACTTGTCGTCAGACTGCCACCGTTTTTTATTTCCTGATCCATTTTTGAAGAAAAATTCATCTGAACCTCCAGAAGGTCGTATGATCATACAGAAACCTTATACTCCAAACGGCGGCCCTAATTCAACCACTAAACCGCCCATGGCAAATAACTGCAGTTTATGCTAAAATGATTAACTAAGTTTTAACGCATGGTTCAAAGGAGTATATGAAGTATGCAAAAAATCGTTGCCGCTGCCGTACAGTTTTCTGTCGAGCCAATGGCCGTAGAACGCAACATGGGAAGAGCCTACGAACTGATTGCTGAATGCTCTCGCGCATCAAAAGCCAATCTCATCGTTCTGCCAGAAAGCTTTACCACCGGTTTCACGCCGCGCGGCAAGGCAGAAGACCTCTGGGATGCCGTCGATACGATTCCGGGGCGCCTCACCGAACAGGCAATCGCCTGGGCGAAAGAGTTCAACTGCTATATCTGTTTTCCAACCTACGAAAGAGGCCCCGAAAGACATATAGTTTACAACAGTGCCGCTCTGATCGGCCCTGATGGCGTAATGGGTGTCTATCGCAAGACACACCCGTTTCCGACCGAAAGACTCGAAGGCGGCGGCTGGACCACCCCCGGCACCGACTCCTGCTGCATCAATACCCCGATCGGAAAAATCGGCATCGTTATCTGCTACGACGGCGATTTCCCCGAGCTTGCCCGTGTAACTGCCCTCAAGGGCGCTGAAGTTATCTGCCGTCCTTCTGCCTTTATGCGAACTTTCGACCACTGGGAACTCACCAACCGCGCTCGCGCCTATGACAATCATGTTTACTGGATCGCTGCCAACAGTGTCGGGCCAGATGCCAGTGGTGCCTATTTCTTTGGGTCGTCGATGATCGTGCACCCTAATGGCGTTAAGCTGTCTCAGGCCCGCGCCTGCGACGAATTCGTCTGGGCCGATCTCGACCCGGATCCGATTCGCACCGTCGTTCCGAATTCTTCCACACCGCAGATTTTTGACCATCTTGAAGATCGCAATATCACATCATACGTCGGGATTCTCACCGAAGGCCGTTCTTCGTTCGAACCGGCCCGCAGAATTCCCTACAATACACGCTGGAGATAAAAAATGCCCGGACCGCTGCACGGAATTAAAGTTATCGACCTGACCAGAGTTCTGGCCGGGCCATTCTGCACCATGACCCTTGCCGACCTCGGAGCCGAAATCATCAAGATTGAAAAGCCCGGTACCGGGGATGATTCAAGAGCCTTTGGCCCGCATCTGCACGGTGAAAGTGCATATTTCATGAGTATCAATCGTGGTAAAAAAAGCCTGACCCTCGATCTTAAAGCAGAAAAAGGGCGGGAAATATTCCTGAAGCTCGTGAAAGATGCGGATGTCGTTGTCGAAAACTTTAAACCCGGCGTCATGAAAAAACTCGGCCTCGATTATGCCGCCCTGCAAAAAATCAACCCGAAGCTCATTTATTGTGCTTCTTCTGGTTTTGGCCAGACCGGCCCATATAGCAGCCGACCCGCGTATGATTTGATCATTCAGGGTATGGGTGGCCTGATGAGTATTACCGGGCCTGATGCTTCACAGCCGACCAAGGTTGGCAGCTCTATTGCCGATATCTTCGCCGGGGTTTTCTCGGCCATCGGTATTTTGAGCGCTCTCTACAATAGAACCCACACCGGAAAGGGCCAGATGGTAGATGTTGCGATGCTCGACTGTATGGTCGCAATTCTTGAAAATGCCATCGCCCGCTTCACCGGCTCAGGAATTGACCCGGTTCCGATCGGTAATCGCCACCCGTCAATTGCGCCTTTCACCTCCGTCAGAACTTCTGACGGTTACATCAACATCGCCTGTGGCAATGACGCTCTCTGGCTTAAACTCTGCGAGATCATCGAACGGCCCGACCTGGCGACAGATAAGCGCTACGAAAGTAATCGCAGCCGCTGTGACCACATGCCCGATCTTCTGCCGCAGTTGAATGAGGCTATGCATAAGCAGTCTTCAGCTTACTGGCTGAAAAAGCTCGAAGAAGGTCACGTGCCGGCCGGCCCGATCAACAGTATCAGCCAGGTGCTTTCTGACCCGCAGGTGCTGGCGCGTAATATGCTTCTTGAGCTTGCTCACCCGGTAGCCGGTCTGGTCAAAGTTCCCGGCAGCCCGGTCAAGCTCTCTGATACTCCTGCTGAAGTCAAGGCCCCAGCTCCGGTTCTTGGTCAGCACAACGATGAGATTCTTGCTTCGCTGGGTTATTCGGTCCAACAGATCGAAGGTTTCAGGGCTGAAGCGGTTATCTGAGGCGATAATCCCGGCAATTTTGCCAACTCGGCAAAATTGTGTTGATTATTGCCCGCATTTCTGATAGAATAAGCAAACTGGTTCTGCAGCTGAATCTTCAGCTCGACCAATCGGGGCGTAGCGCAGTTGGTAGCGTACTTGAATGGGGTTCAAGTGGTCGCTGGTTCGAGTCCAGTCGCCCCGACCCGAAGACCGTCATCTGTTAAAAGATGGCGGTTTTTCATTTCCGGCAGGTTATTTATTTATGTTTGTAATATAAAATCTTACAATGTTCTAAAACTTGCTGGACAAACTTAAAAAAGCGGCTTAGTATAGCAGAAAATTTTCACAATCAGGGGAAAGGAAGAATTAGAGATGAAACATGCAGAAGTAAAATTCGATACCGCCTGTATCCATGCCGGCCAGGCTCCTGACAAACTGTTCGGAGGCGTCAGCGTTCCGATTTATCAGTCTTCGACCTTTGCCTTCGAAGATGCCGATCAGGGTGCTGCCAGATTTTCCGGCAAAGATGATGGTTATAAATATACCCGTATCGGCAACCCGACTAATGCTGCTCTTGAAAGATGTGTCGCCGAGCTCGAAGGCGGCAAGTTCGGTCTGGCTACCGCAACCGGCATGTCAGCCATTTCCACCGTTTTCATGACTTTTCTCGGTGCCGGTAAACATGTTGTGTCGACCGGCTCGGTCTATGGCCCGACCCGCACCATTCTCGAAAAAGAACTGACCAGATTCGGCGTTGAATCAACCTTTGTCGACAGCTCCGATGCTAACAACGTAAAAAATGCGATTAAAAAGAATACTGTCATGGTTTACGTCGAAACCCCGGCCAACCCGACCCTCAGTATTACAGACATCGCTGCCTGTGCCAAAATAGCCCATGACGCTGGTGCAATTCTCGTAGTCGACAATACTTTCTGCAGCCCGATGCTGCAGAAACCTCTGCAGCTTGGTGCCGACATCGTTCTGCACAGCATGACCAAATTTCTCAACGGTCACAGTGACGTTGTTGCCGGCATGCTGGTTACCAATAGCCAGGATCTGATGAAAAATATGCATCGGGTCATCTGTCAGATGGGCGGTACTATCGATCCGCACCAGGCCTGGCTTGTTCTCAGAGGCGTAAAGACTCTGGCCCTACGCGTCAAAGTCGCCCAGGAAAACGCCATGAAGCTTGCCGAAGAGCTTGAAAAACACCCGAAAATTGAATGGGTTAAATACCCGGGTCTGCGCTCACACCCACAGTATGAACTCGCCAAAAAGCAGATGTCTGGCCCCGGTGCCATGATTTCGTTCGAAGTGAAGGGTGGTGTCAAAGCCGGCAAAACCGTTATGGATTCTGTCGGTCTCAGTACCCTCGCAGTTTCGCTGGGCGGCATTGAAAGCCTGATTCAGCATCCCGCAAGCATGACACACGCCAGCATGGGCCCCGCTGCCCGTACCGAAGCCGGTATTACCGATGGTCTGGTAAGATTTTCGGTTGGCTGCGAAGACTACGAAGATATCAAAAAAGATCTCTGGCAGGCTCTCGACAAAATCTGATCTTTAACTGTAACTGACAGCCGGGCTGTTCCAGTATTGGAATGGCCCGGCATTTTTTTTCTGGGCAAAAATATCCGTGTCTGTATGTGTTCATCTGTGCTAATCCGGTGCCTGATAAAAAAAAAACAGGGCCGCCCGAAAGCGGGCGGCCCTGTTTTGATCTCGTATCAGATCATGTGGCGTTAACCAGTTTGAGCATCGGCATGAAAACGGCGAGAACGATACCGCCGATGACGATACCCATGAACACGATGACGATCGGTTCGATGATCGAGGTCAGACCCTTAACGGCAGTGTCGACTTCTGAATCGTAAAAGTCGGCGATCTTTGACAACATTTTGTCGAGTTCGCCTGTTTCTTCACCTACGGCGATCATCTGCACGACCATGGGCGGGAAAACCCCTGAGTTTTTCAGCGGGTCAGCGATCGATTCACCTTCTCTGATCGAGATGCGGGTTTTATCGACCGCTTCGGCGATAACGACGTTACCGGCAGTCTGTGAGGTAACTTCGAGGGCCTGCAGAATCGGAACGCCTGAAGCGATAAGAGTGCCGAGGGTTCGGGTAAACTTGGCGACCGCAACCTTTCTCATCATCATGCCGATGGCTGGCATGCGCAGAATGTTGGTGTCGTAGAGGCGCGCTCCGGTTTTGGTCTGAAAAAAGTTCCAGATAAGAATCGGAACCGCGACGATTGCGGGAAGAATGATGAACCACCAGGAGATCATGAAGTCAGAGGTGGCCAGCAGCATCTGCGTAACCATGGGCAGTTCGACGTTCATACCCATGAAGATTTCTTTGAACTGTGGCAGAACGAACATTACCAGTGCCAGAACAACGAGTGCGGCGATCCCGAATACGACGACCGGGTAGGTGAGTGCGCCCTTGACTTTTGATTTAAGGCTTTCTGAGCTTTCAAGGTAGTCTGCAAGCCTTTCAAGAATCGAGTCAAGAATACCGCCGACTTCGCCGGCTTTAACCAGAGAGCAGAACAGATCGCTGAAGACCTTGGGGTGCTTTTCAAGGGCTTTTGAAAAAGTCATGCCGCCTTCGACGTCGGATCTGATCTGGGTGATAATCTTTTTGAAGGTCGCGTTATCGGCCTGGGCCTGGAGAATGGTTAGACATCTTACCAGAGGCACGCCTGAACCGATCATGGTTGCAAACTGACGTGCAAAGATACAGACCTCCTGAGATGAGACCCCGCGCTGAAGAAAACTGAAAGACATCCCGCCGGAGCCTTTTTTTTCGGCAATACTGGTAACAAAGTAGCCTTTCTCGCGCAGTTTCGCAATACAGACTTCTTTGCTTTCACCTTCCATTTCGGCAGAAACAATTTTGCCATCCCAGTTTCTGGCCTTATAGCTGAAGGTCGCCATTGTTAACCCTCCTTGAGAAATACATGTGCAACATCAGAAAACCGGGCAGGGTTACCCGGAAAACAATAAGATTATTCTACATGTTAGCATACTACGCATCGGTTTTGTAGCGCAATTTTTTGAGTTTAATCTGCAACTCTTAAATCTGGACATAAAATGGCTGATGCAGTAGCATATTGCCATGAAAACTCTTGTATTCGCCGAAAAGCCTTCGGTCGGCAAAGATATCGGTCGCATTCTGGGCGCCACCAGACGGGGTGAAGGTTTCCTTGAAGGCAACGATTATATCGTCACCTGGGGCTTTGGCCACCTCGTCGCTCTCGGGCACCCCGAAGAGCAGAACCCCGCCTGGAAAAAGTGGAGCCTTGAAGCCCTGCCGATGCTGCCAAAAGAATGGAAACTGATGGTGCTGCCGTCTTCGAAACAGCAGTTTGAAGGGGTTACGCGTCTTTTTAACCGCTCCGACGTCGATATGATCATCAATGCCGCTGACGCCGGCCGTGAAGGCGAACTGATTTTTCGCCTCGTCTATCAGCAAGCCGGCTGCAACAAGCCTTTTAAACGGCTGTGGATTTCAAGTATGACTGATGAGGCTATAAAAAGCGGCTTTGAAGACCTCAGGCCCGGCGAAAAATATGATCCGCTGGCTAAGGCCGCAGTTTGTCGCAGCCGGGCTGACTGGCTAGTGGGCATGAACTTTACGCGTGCCTACACGCGCAAGTTGAACAGCATGTTCACCGTGGGCCGGGTTCAGACGCCGACTCTGGCGATGGTGGTCAGACGCCACCTCGAAATTCAGAATTTCGTTCCCAAAGATTACTGGGAAATCAATGCCATCATGGAAGATTTCTCGGCGCTCTGGTTCAACCCGGATGCAGACGAATACCCCAGCCGCATCGACAGCCATGAGAAGGCTGCCCAGATGGCTGAGCGGCTCAAGGGCGTGCAGGCGGCGGTTCAGAGTGCCAAAAAGACCGCCAAAAAGCAGGCACCCCCTTCTTTGTATGACCTCACGACCTTGCAGCGTGATGCCAACTCACGCTATTCGATGACCGCTGCCGACACTCTGGCTACGCTTCAGACACTTTACGAAAAGAAAAAGGTGGTCACTTACCCGAGAACCGACAGTCGTTACCTTTCTGACGACATTTTTCCGACGATCGAAAAAAGACTGGCCGCTCTGCCCGGTGACTACGAAGGCTACCTCGAACACCTGCGCAAGAACAGGCCTAAAAAGGATAAAAAGGTTTTTGACAATTCGAAAGTCTCTGACCACCACGCCATAATTCCGACCGAAAAGAAAGTTGTCGACACCTCAGGCTGGACAACCGCCGAGAAGAATGTTTACGATCTCGTTGCCAGGCGCTTTCTGGCAGTGTTTTACCCCGATCACCAGTATCTTTCGACAACCATTATTATCAAGGCAGACGGGGAAAGCTTCAAGGCCACCGGAAAAGTTGTCACGGACGAAGGCTGGCGTATCATTTACCCGAAAAAACAGCAGAGCGAAAAGAACCCCGACGCCGCCGGTGAAGACGAAGAAAACGATCAGTCCCTCCCTGACCTGAAAAAAGGCGATACCAGAATTATCAGTGATGCCGCCCTGTTGACGCGCAAAACCAAGCCGCCCGCAGCCTACACCGAATCGACCCTGCTGCAGGCAATGGAAACCGCCGGTAAACTTATTGAAAGCGAAGAACTGCGCGAGGCCATTAAAGACAGCGGCCTGGGCACGCCCGCCACCCGTGCCGAAATTATCGAAAAACTTATCAAAGTTGAATATATGCTGCGCGATAAGAAAAAGCTGATTCCGACACCGAAAGGCATACAGCTTGTGACTCTGGCCGCCGCAGAAATTACCAGCCCTGAGCTTACCGGCAGCTGGGAAAAGCGCCTTTCCGACATCTCGCGTGGTCGTGACAACGACGAAGATTTCATGCAGGCCATAACTGCATTTGTCTGCAGTATCGTCGATCAGATAAAAACTTCGTCGGCGTTGAGAGCTGCGGCTCTTCCCCGTCAGACCCTGCCTGGTCGAGAATCTGGCCAGACAACTGCTCCGGCAAAAGCCGACACGAAAAATGTCTCTGTCGCAAATGCCAGACCTGCCGTGCAGCGCACGGTTATTGCAACCTGCCCCGCCTGCCAGAGGGGTGGTATTATCGAAGGCAACCGCGGCTTTGGCTGCAACCGGTTCAAAGAAGGCTGCAACTACGTTGTCTGGAAAGAATTTCATGGCAAAAAGCTTTCGCAGGCGGCAATCGATTCCCTGATTGCCGGCAAGCCGACCCGCAGCATCAAGGGGTTTGTTCTTGAAGACGGCAGAACGGTCTCAGGCCGTCTGCAGATGAAAGAAGACCGCAGCGGCATCGAACTGATCGTTGCCGAAGAAAAAGAACCAAAAAAGAAGAAGCAGGCAGACTGAATGGATCTGGCTTACCGTTTTTTTATCTATATTCTCATCGCCAATGTTGGCTACATGATCTTTTCGCTGTATCGAAAAGGGTTTAAGCATTATTCCGGCTATATTTCGCAGTTGTTCTTTCTGCTCTGCCTTATGATAACCATGGTGGCCCGTGACGTTGGCGGCGGAATTGCCCTTGGTGTATCGCTGAGCGGAATTGCGATACTTGTTCTTGCGCCAATCTATCTGCAACGCCAGATAGATGCGCTGATGGCCGAAAACCGCATCTCCGAAATTGAGCCATACGCGCGCTGGAAAGCCAACCTGGCCTGGAGCGAGCTGAATGTGCACATGCACGAGATTGCCCGCATGGCGATGGAATACGCTGACGACGCGTTAAAACTGCGCTCCGAAATCAGGTCGTTACTTAACCGTGGCGAGCCATATGATTCAATGACGCGCATTTTTCTTGGCCTTCTCCACTTCAATAACCGTAACTTTGAAGGTCTGATTCTCGATCTGCACGATGACAATAAAAAAATGACGGATCATTCATTTGAAGAGATACTTTATCTGGTGCGGGCATATCTTGAAACCGGCAGATATGAAGAGGCTCTGGCGGCTCAGCTGGCCCTGGAAGAGAAAACCGGCGACCCTGAAGATGAGACCCCCGAGAAGCGGGCAAATCTCGTAATCAGTCGCATGATTTTTCTCGCATTTTTCGGTTGGCTGCATGAATTTGATCAGCTGATGAGCTCGCAGGAAGAGGGTGTCGATCGCTTGCCGCAGCAGTTGCGCAGTTTCTGGCATGGCGTCTGCCAGTTCAATGCCGGCAACTTCGCCGAAGGCGAAAAGGAAATGGCCGCTGTCATGAAGGAACTCGGCGATTTCGAAAAGGCCGAAACCGAAGAGGATGTCGAATTTGCAGAAGACACCATGCTGCCATTCATGCGCAAAAGATTCTTCTCTCTCGTTGAAAACCGGGAGCTCTTTGCGCAGCGAATTCTTCCCCGTCTGCAGGAACTGCATGCCGCGCATGCGGAAAATCTGACCGGCCTGATCGCCAGTCGGGCAGATGCCGCGCCTCCTGAGTTATCTGAAGTGGCGTCGAGTTTGCTTGGTTGGGTAACCATGATTATCTCTGCAGTATTGATGATGGTTTTCAATGTTGAAGACGTCGTTGATCTGATTAAGATCGGTGCCAACAGCGATTTTCTCGTTAAGAGTGGCGAATATTTCCGGTTGTTCACTTATCAGTTCGTTCATATTGGCTGGCTGCATCTGGTAATGAATCTGGTGGCGCTTAAATTCTTCGGGCCGCCGGTAGAAACAATTGCCGGCTGGCCGATTTTTCTTGGAATCTACTTTTTTTCCGGTATTGCCGGCGGCGCAGCGGCTGTCCACTATGGTCAGCCCTTGTCGGCCGGGGCCTCCGGAGCCGTTCTTGGGCTGCTTGCAGCAGCGATTGTTTTTGAATTTTTCAAAGCCAGAGGCTATGAATGTCTGACCCGGCAGCATAATTTTTCGACTCTGATATTCATTCTCATTATCAACCTGATCATTGGCGCAGTTGAACAGGTTGTTGACAGCAGTGCCCATATCGGTGGGCTTCTTGGTGGGGCAGCAATCGCCCTGTTACTGTTGCCGGTCCTGAAGTCGCAGTTTCTCAGGCGGCTGGTCGGGTTTGCTTCTGTGTGGGCCTGTATTTTTGTTGCGTTGTTCAGCGTTTATCAGATCAATTCATTGTCTGGTGGAGGGTTTTATCCGGAAGCCAGTCAGAAAACCTGGAAATACAGGAATGCCGCCACCGGGCTCGAATTTATTCTGCCGGAAACCTGGAAGCCGGAGCCCGGCAGTGAAACTGCCAATGGTATCGAATTCAGAGGGCCCTTCAGAGAAGGGCTTGGCTTGTTCCTTGTGGCCGGTGAAGAGGCGCACGGATCGGTTGTAAGCGAGTTTGTTACCAGAAATACCCGCGAAATAGAGCAGACTTCCGAATTACTTCTCAAAAAACGCAAGGGTCCCGAAAAAAAAGTTGACGGTGAGCGGGAATATCATCGTATCGTCTGGCAGCTCGAAACTTCGGGAGGACCACGCTCGGTTGTTGATTATCTGGTCTTTTATGGCCCGCTGTTCTGCCATTTCCGTTTCTCTCTCGGCACCGAAAACGATCAGGCCTACGAAAAAATCATGTCACAGGCTGTGGGCTCATTTTATGTCCGATGACCTGTACATGCTTTCATTAGGCGATTAATCAAGCAAAACGCAAAAAAATCACTTTATTTACTTCCCATCGGCTTAACAACTTTTTTTTACCTCTTGAAATTGTGCACCGAAAGTATTATACATTGCATCTGTGATCTAATTCTTACAGGGGGCTTTTATCGCAATGAGAAAAAATTTGATCCTTGTTGTCATCATGACCATGCTTGCTATGCCGACTGGCGCTTTTGCCAAGGGTGACTGGTGGAAACCCGGTTCCTGGTTCAGCAAAAAGAGCCGCTCGACCACCATTACCGGTATGGTTGATTCTGTGGCTGAAGGCAAAGTAATGTTCAAGACTCTTGATGGCCAGAACCTTATGCTGATCGGCGAGCAGGCTGAAAAGCTCGGCGAAAACAGAAGCGTCAAGATCAGAGTATTTGGTAACGTTTTCAAACCCGACCAGAAGTATCCGACCGGCGCTGTTCAGGTCAGAAGCTTCAAGGTTCTCGAACAGGCTCCGGCTCCTGCCGAACCCGTAGTTGAACCGGTTGCCGAACCCGAACCCTATGTTGAACCAGAACCCGTTGCCGAACCCGTAGTTGAAGAACCGCAGGCTGAACCGGCACCGGTTGCTGATACTGAAACCTATGACGAAGAACCGGTTGCTGATCATGAAGATGCTGCCACCACTGAAGAAAAGACCTATGTTGTTCAGTCTGGCGATACTCTTGGTAAAATCAGCAAAGCCGTTTATGGCACCTCTGGCGATTGGAAAAAGATTGCCGAACATAATGGCATCACCAATCCCAAGCTCCTCAAAGTCGGCATGACTCTCAGAATTCCCTGATGTTTAACCAGGCAGCATTCTGAAGTTTTTCAGAATGCTGCCTTTTTAATTTCTGCAGGATAAAATTGCTGGAAAAGATTCTCAGGGTATGATAGTCTGCTCTCCAGTAAACTTGTCTGCCCAACAGGAGGAAATCATAATGAAAAACGTCGAAATGAACATCGAAGGTAATATTCTGACTCTTAAAGTTGATCTTTCCAAAGAATTCGGCACGTCTTCTTCCGGAAAATCACTCATTATCGCAACCACCGAAGGCAATTACGCTATTCCCGGTCGCGAAGAAAAAGTCGGTCTCAACGTTTACCGCAAGAAATAAGTGTTGACCTGTCTTATCGATTCTTCACGGCGCCTCTCTTTTCAGAGGCGCTTTCTTGTTTTTCTGTTCTTCTGGCTGGTCTGCCAGGTTTCTCCCGCGCTGTCGGCGGAGAGTCATGCCGAAAAGTTTTCGGATGCCGGTGGCAGCGGTGCTGTGCCGTATAACTTTCGTATCATCGATGGCAGGCTTATGGCGGGCGGCTACCTTTTTAACCCCGTTAAAAAAAGCAATGATGATGCCAGAGTCAGCGATTATCTTAAGCTTCTCAAAGCAAAGGGCGCGAGTTCAGTCGTTCTTCTTCATGTACCTCTGAAGGATGTATTCACTGACCGCCTGGCAAGCCTGTGCCAGCACGAGAATCTTCAGCTGGTAAAAATGCGCATGAATTCTGAGCAGGTGCCTGATGCCGTTCAGACCGAAAACCTGATGCAGCTCATCGCTTCGGGTACTTATGTCCATTGTATGTGGGGCTGCGACCGCACAGGTGCTGTTATCGCCAGATATCTGCGACATCAGCATAATTATACCGGCAGACAGGCCTTTGACGCCATTATTGGTGGTGGCACGCACGCCGGCCCGCTGGGCGGCTTCAAACGAACCCCGGCCAATCTGAATCTGCTTCTTTATTTCTGGCCAGAAGTCGTCTCTGAAGCCCCTGAAATTTTGGCAGAATACCAAAAGAAGCCCTGATCAGCCATTTTCTTCGGGCTCATCCTCTTCTACAATTTCCTCTTCAACCTCATATTCGACTTCTTCGGTTTCTTCTTCCTCTACGATTTCTTCAATTATTTCTTCAACCATATCGGTTGCCTCGTTGACTTTCTCTTCTTCTTCGACTTCAATGATTTCGACCTCACCTGAAGCATTGTCTTCACCGGTTTCTTCGTCCACCACTTCTTCGATAATTTCTTCGATTTCATCTGATGTTTCCTGTTCGTCAACCGCTTCTTCGTCTGAGTCCGAGTCAGAATCGCTTTCTTCCAGAATTTCTGAGTCTTCACCCTCGAGCTCGTAGATTTCTTCTTCTTCGTCGTCCCCGGAATTTTCGCTCTGTTCTTCATCAGGCTCTTCGGCCGGGCTTTCGCTTTGCTTGCTGGCTTCAACTGCAGAATCCGGAGTCTTTTCCGAATCCATGGCATTTTCTGCGGGCGCTGGCAGCGGCTTGCCCTTTCCCTTGCCCAAAGGTAGTTTTTTTAGCAGCTCTTTGAACCTTTCGCTTATGGCTTGCAGCTTTGCTTTTAATCCTGAGGCCGGCGGTGGAGGGCTTTCTGATGCAGCCATGGGCGCGGCCGGGTCTACATCTTTTGCTGGTGTTGCCTCGTTTTCAAGCAACGTTGCAACTGCTGCTGCCTTTCGTTTTTTGATAAAATGCGCCACCCCGCCGACAAGACCGGCAAATACCAGCAGCAACGGTATGGCCAGACCTTTAAGGGTCATCGTCCAGTAAAGACTTGAGGCGCCTGCCGGCGGATTTTTCGCTTTCAGAGCGATGTCGAGAGATTTTTTTGCCTGTGTGAGATTTGGTTTTTTGCTGTTATAGTAAAACAGGGCCATGGCGTAGTGACCCAGCGGGTCATCGCCTTCGCTTTCAAGAAGCTGTCTGGCAAAACGCTGGGCATTCATGTAATTGGGCTTGGCCGAATTGACCTCGGCTTCTATCTGAAATCTCAGTCCCTCAACAGTTTCACCGGCTTCCGGGTTTTCTGCAAAAAGGTTTTTCAATTCCTGCCATTGCGCTTTTTTCTGCAGACCTGCGGCTGTTACCATTATCGAATCGAATTTCGCAACCGGCTGATCTTCTTCTGCCGGTGTTTCTTCGCTTTCGTAGCCCTGAATATAAAGATCAAAAACGTCTCTGGCAAAAGCAGTTTCTGATGCGATTCTGGCGTCAAGAATCGTAAACACCGGGTTTTCGGCAAGGGTTTTTGCCGCTTTGACCACCCACGTCGGTTGTACTGTCGGCTGTGGCTTCGCGGCGGCAAGATTCCGGGTGTCGGTCGCAATTGACCTGGCTGCGGAGGCAATCGCGGGCGTGTGCGTGGCGACTTTCGCTTTC
Organism: Candidatus Rifleibacteriota bacterium; assembly: GCA_024710355.1. Taxonomy (GTDB): domain Bacteria; phylum Muiribacteriota; class Ozemobacteria; order Ozemobacterales; family Ozemobacteraceae; genus Rifleibacterium. The sequence goes on along the minus strand of JANJUX010000001.1, from coordinate 4,533 downwards.
GGCCGGCTTAGAGCTTCTACAATCTTTCTGGTTGTCTTAACAATCGGGTTCCCAGATGTTTCTTTAGCCTTGTCAACCAGTTTGCGCACCGCATATGGCCTGGCGGGTGGCGGCAGGGGCACCGGATCTGTTGCCGGTATTGCCGGCATCGGTCTTATCCTGATTTCTTCCACCGGGTAGTGAACCTCCGGCGCTGGCAGATTGCGCAGGATATCTTCAGGGTCGTTCGCCTGCAGAGTTGCTGCCACAAAAAGTAATGCGGCCAGAGCTATGAGAGAAAACGCCTTTTTCAATTTTTATTGGCAAACCTGTCTCTGGCAGCCACTGCCAGTTGATCGCACCGCTCATTTTCTGGGTGCCCGGCGTGGCCGCGAATCCATTGCCATTCAAGGTTATGTATCACTGCCTGTGCCAGAAGCCTTTCCCAGAGCTCACGGTTTTTTACCGCTTTTTTGCCGGCCGTTTTCCAGCCATTTTTCTGCCAGTTTGCAAGCCAGTTCTCGGTAAAAGCCTTGGCGATATACTGACTGTCGGTAAAGACCTTGACCTGACAGGGCTCCTTCAATGATTCAAGTGCGGCTATTACCCCCATCAGCTCCATACGGTTGTTAGTGGTTTCTGACTCGCCGCCCGAAAGCTCTTTTTCTACATCTTTGTAGCGGAGTATGGCTCCCCAGCCTCCAGGGCCAGGGTTGCCGCTGCAGGCTCCGTCTGAAAATATCTGAATTTCTTTTCTTGCTTTGTCTATCTGCATTATTTTTGCCCCTGAACTACCGTATCTGGAAGGATTATCTCAAAGCGGCTGCCCTTGCTGGGTTCGCTGTTGACATGAATTTTGCCATTTAATTCTTCGGTCAGCTTTTTGACGATGCTTAACCCAAGGCCCGTGCCGCCAAATTTGCGGCGGTTGCCATGGCTGACCTGATAAAACGCCTGAAATATGCTGTCAATGTGCTGCGGGGCGATGCCGATTCCTTCGTCTTCGACGGCAACGAACAGATCGCTGCCCGAAGCCCTCACCTCAAGGGTGATTCGGCCATCTTTGCAGAATTTAAAAGCATTCGTCAGAAGATTGAGAATGATGTGCTGCAGCGACAGGCGGTCGGTTTTAAGCCGCAGGTTTCTCTCAGGAATCACGGTCGAAAAAGTGCTGACGTCGAACTGTTGCTGCTCCAGAAGCGAGTCAATGTAATCCAGAATTTCGCCGAGACTGAATTCTTCGATGTGATAGGTGAAATTGCCGTTTTCCAGCTGCGAAAATCGCAATATGCCGTCAATCATGCTTTGCAGATGATTCGAATTCAGAACTATCTGTGTGGCGATTTCCTGCGCTTTCTGCGGCGTAATATGGCTCGCCGGGCCAGAAGTGCTGCTGAGAATCTGGCTGTATCCCTTGATCGCAGTCAACGGCGTTTTCAATTCGTGACTCATCATCGCCAGAAACTGTGATTTGGTTTTATTTGCGGCCTCGGCCTTTTCTTTCTCGAGAATCAGCTCGCGCTCCGTCTCTTTTCTCAGTCTGACCTCAGTTTCGAGCTCGCCGATAATTCTCTGTTTCATTTCGCTTTCGGCCTTGGAACGCAAAAGCTCTTCAAGAGCACTCTTGATGCTGGTTTCCATTCTCCTGTAAACTTCCATGCCCTGGCTGGGGCCAAAAATTTCGATCAGGGGCAGGGAAGGGGGCAGCATGCTTTCTTTCATGCCAAAGATGGTGCTGATAATAATCTCTGTGTGCCTGATGCCTAAAGCTGCCAAAATGTAGCCAAGTGCAATTACGATATGAACAGGGTGTGCCGCAATCTTTTCGATCGGCATGCTTATGAAAAGCCCAGAATAAACGGCGCAGCCAACACTGAGCATGCCGCAGCCAAGGCTGACCAGACGGGCTGAATGAAACAGCCGGCCCTGAGCATGTTTCCAGAGATAGAGGCTTACCGCCGAAAGATAGCCGATGCCGACCGCATAAATCAGACCGAAAAGAACTTCCTTGATGTTGGGTGCGGCAATTGTTCCGGTTATGATGCCCGGGTTCATCAGAACCGGAATGAAAAATGAGGATAAAATAAAACCGGCATGAAACAGCCATGGCTGCTGGCGAAATTCGACCCGGCAGACTCTGCCGAAAAGATGAACGCCAGGCAAGGCGAAGAGTATGGCAAACATGAAAAAGAGATTGGTAAAAACACTCTGTTTAAGGGGCGCGATATCGAATATCCAGAACAGGTAGTCGATAAGATTGCCGCCGGCAGCACAGCAGAGAGAGATGTTCAAGAACAGTGTGGCATCACGGGCTACGCTGCGACTCGGTATCTTGACCCACGAAAAAAAGCTTATTGACGCGGCCGCAATGTTGAGCAGCACGAAAAGAGCGTAGAGAATTCTGGCATGCTTGAGTGAGCCGTAGCTGATTCCGGTAAGGTAGCAGACAATGTATGTCGCCAGAAAAGTACAAACGAAAAACCAGAGCATGCCCAGCTCATAAGACGAAAAGCGATGCCCAAGCACCTCGTATTTTTCTGAAAAGTTTTCGACAAAATCCTGACTTGCGTCAATTTCTGCCGCCACAGCAACTTCAGTTTCGTTTTGCAGTGTCATTGAGTCGACCAGACCTCTCTGAAATTTTGCGTGCGGTTACCGCCCCCCCCGATGAACAGCCGCCCGCCGGTGGTGCCGAGATCATGGCCGGAGCGCGGCGAAAACTGCTCGGTTGAGCCTGCCGACCCTGGCAGAATCTCGACCCAGTTAACCCCATCGTTCGAAGCCCAGACATCATTGTAGAAACCGGCATCAAAAACCTCTGGTTTGGTTGCGCCACCTGCAAGCCATATTCTACCATTGAACTGTGTCATTCCGAAAGAACATCTGCCGGCAAAACCGGCATTGCTTTTCTCAAGGGTCCAGGTGTCGCCATTGCTGGTCGACCAAATGTCATTCAGCGGCACGACCGTGCCGAAAGAATTCTTTCCGTAACCGCCAAAAACCCACAACTTGCCGTTGAATGAGGCACATTGCATCTGTTTGCGCGCAAAAAAGCTTACCACCTGTGATTTCAACTGCCAGGTAACACCATTTGCAGAACTCCAGCATTCGTCGAGCAATACCGGGTTACCGTCACCGTCGACCGTCTCGCCGCCAATGATCCAGAGTTTGCTGTCATAGGCAACCATCTTGTGCCAGGCCCGCTGGTAATATTCTGCCGATGCGGTTTCCTGCACCCAGTTGCGCCCGTCTGCCGACGACCACACGTCATCAAAAAGAATATAGTCCGTCTCTGTTTCAACATAACCACCAGAGAGCCACAGACGGTTGTTGAAAACCGTGCAGGCATGGCCGGCTCTGCGCGCAAACATTCCGGCAGCACCGTCATTGACCTCTTTTGTCCAGCTTATGCCGTCAGCTGAACTCCAGACATCGTTCAGAAAATTTTCGTCATGCCCGCCAATTACCCAGAGTCGGTCGTTGAAACTGATCATCACATGATCGCGTCTCTGGGAAAATGACGAAGCGGCTGAATCTGCCTGATCGAGCCTCCAGACCCTGCCTTCGTCGGCGGCCGTCTTGAACTGCCACTCAGCTTTTGCTTCAAGCGTTGTTCCGGTAGTATCTGCCGCCGAGACAGCGATAGAAACCAGATAACTGCTGTAAAATTCAAGGTTCGCCGAAGGGGTGAAAGTCATGATGTTGCCGTTCCAGGAAAAACTGCCCGAAACTTCGCTCTGATCGGCTGTTTTAATCAGTCTGAAAGCACTCTCGGCCGAACCGGTGTTCATGCTTTTTGAGAATTCAACTTTTACCGGGCTGGAAATCAGAACTCCAACAGAGTCCGAGGCTGGTAACGATTTGGTGATCAATACTGCCGGTTTTGCGGTGGTCGAAAACGAAAGAAGAAAGTCGCTGGCAAGCGCGAGCTCTTCTGTGTCGACCGCCGAAGTTGTTACTTTCAGCTGATAAGAGACGCCATTTGCCAGCGGCTGTGAGAAATTTACCGCCAGAACCTTGTCGTTTTCTGACCAGCTGAAGCCCATATCGCCTGTCGCTGACGGGTTCAGCGTAATGGCGTTTTGAGTTGCCGATCTCTGCATCTCTTTTGAGAATGTCAACTGTACCGGCTGGTCCGGCATGACGTTAAGTGAACCGGCGACTGGCACCGTCGATGTAACGACCGGATTGACGGCCGGTCTGGTGGTGAAGCCGGTCGAGTAAGCGCTTTGCAGATTCGAGCCGTAAACGTCGCGGGTGCCGGTATTGATGGTGATCTGATAGGACTGAGAATGAGCAAGACGGTTAACGGGAGCCAGACTGACCGTGCGGTTACCATTGCTCCACGTCGATGAAACCCCACCGGCGGGCAGTGGCAGGTAGCTATATGTGAGAGAATCGGTGTTAACCGGGTTTGAAAAAGTTATTTCGGTGGTTTGAGTTACCGGGAGTCCGGTGCTGCCATCGGCTGGTTGAGCTGAAGTGGCCGAGAAAGCCGGAACCGCTGTTCTGAATGTGAAAGTGCGCGGCAGCTCGATTGCAAAGCCTTCAGAG
>JANJUX010000047.1 GCA_024710355.1 Candidatus Rifleibacteriota bacterium | reverse complement strand
CCTTGACTTGGCGACCAGTAAGCTTGAAAAGCGAAGTTTCCTTCATAAATGCCTCCAAAAATGTCTCGCTTATCATGCTATAGCAGGAAGAATTCAAGTACAACCCCCTTTCTTACAAAATTCAGTACGCTTTTATATAACTCAATCTTACGTGAAAATAGCTTGTCGGATTTATTCTTTTTCGGCGAAATAAAATGTCCTTGACAAAGAATATCGCTTTGAACACATTCTCGGGCTGTTAAATCTACCTGCGTGTTACGGAGGGCATTATGCGCTTAACGATGAAGAATCTCGCCAAAGGACTGGCTGCAGCAGCCTTCTGCACTCTGATGGCCGGCATGCCGGAACCGGCATTCGCCATTCTTGAGGGCTCTAATCGCGAGCAGATGGAATTTCTCGACTTTTCTGAACACATGATTCGCAACGGGCTGTATGCAAAAACTGGCCGGGCCGTGTTCAACCGCGATAAAAAAGGCTACGTGCGCGGCATCAAGCAGCACAATGCTCCGCATATCTACGAACCCGACGTCTACACCTGGGAACTGGCGATGGCCGAACACCGCAAAAAACTCGCGGCACTGGCGCCGCCTGAGCAGCCGCCGGTCGGGCTGGTCACTCCGACGCCGATGACGCCGGGCGGAGTTCTGCCTTCTGACCCGATGCCGTTGACGCTGACCCCGGTCGGCCCGCAGGCGGTAATTGAAGGCACCATGCCGCTGCCTGCCGACGCTCAGGCAAGAATGAACAATATGGTTTACCGCGCCAGAGCCAGAGGTCTGCACCCCGGCAGCGACCTGCGCGCCGAAGAAATCAAGCAGCGCCTGCTCAATCACATGAATTCACTTGGCAGCCCCGAAAGCGGCCAGCCCGGTGTTCCGTCGATACCGGCACTGATGCCGGCCATGCCTGACCTGCCAAGGGGCACGCGCGGCGATTCATGCGACACTGAGTTTTAAACCGTTATAAAACAGATCCGCCTGTTCAGGGCTTTACGCTCTGCTCGGGCGGATCTGGCTTTTTCGGGTTATTTAACAGTGGTTAACAAACTTGAACTGGTCCGTCGGCACTGTTTTTTGGCCACGGATTAACACGGATTAACACGGATAAACACTGGTATGGTCTTTAAATCCGCTTAACTTTGCAGTTCATAGCTCACACACGCATGGCGACGGCGCACTGGTTGTAGCCGACGCCTGAGCCCATGAAGACGACGAGGTTGCCTTCTTTTATCAGGCCGCGGCGACGGGCGACGTCGTAGGCGACTGGTATACAGGCTGAGCCCATGTAGCCGTATTCGTGCATGATCTTGATTGCCTTGTTTTCGGGCAGGTTGAGGTCTTCCATGACCTGGGTGATCGTTTTGCTGCGTACCTGGGTAAAGACGATGTGGTCGATATCAGCAACTTCGAAGTTACCGTTCTTTGCCGCTTCTCTGACGCGCTTCGGCCAGCCTTCACGATTAACCGACGACGGGAAAGGCGTTACGAATTTTACTTTAGTGCGACCGGCTTTCAGAGATTCCTCGCTGACCGGTTCTTTGGTGCCGCTTGAATAGATGCCCCAGCATTCATAATAAGAACCGTCGGCAAAAATTGCTGACGAAACAAAACCCGGCTTGTCAGATGCTTCGAGAACAACGGCACCGGCACCGTCGCCATAATAAAAGCTCATCGGGTCATTTTCGAGATCGGCGAGGCGTTGCATCATGTAAACGCCGATAACCAGAGCCCGGCGAATATTCGGCTGATTCGACATCATACCGGAAGCGATCGCCAGCCCGGTCGGAAACGAGGCACAGGCGCAGCCGACGTCGAAAGTGCCGGCGTTTTTTGCACCGAGTTTATGCTGCACAACAACAGAGGTTGCCGGCGTGATATAATCGGGTGTGTCGGTGCCAAGAACTATCAGATCTATATCTTCCGGGTTGAGTCGGGCATCAGCAAGCGCAGTCTTGCATGCTGCAACTGCCAGATCAGAGGCAGCCCAGTCGGCAGGGGCGCGAAAACGGGTAAGTATGCCGGTTGCTTCTTCGTTTTTATTGATGACTTCGGCGCCGAATTTTTTGCGGAATTCGTCATTATTATGTTCCTCGGTGGGGATATAAGCCCCGCTGCCAATAATTTTTGCGTATCGGTTCATTTTGCTGCTCCTGAATTTTGCGATGCAGCATTTTTTAGCAGCACCGCAGCAAAAAGTCAACCTTTTTATACCGGCCGATCAAAATTTTTAAAGTTTTTTGAACCGGTGGGTGAAAAAACTGTATTAACATTTGAACGACAATGAAAAGAACAGATGAACAACTTCTACTAGACGTTGCCAGAGGCGATAAAAGCGCCTTCAGAGAAATTTATCAGAATTACTCTGCCCCGCTCTACCGCCTGGTCAAACGCCTGGTCGGTGTGAAAACCTCTGACTACGACGAGGTGTTTCAGGAAATCATGCTGCGTATCTGGAAAAACGCGCCGCTCTTCGACCCGGGCAAAGGTCGTGCAAAAAGCTGGATATACCTGGTTGCAACCAGACATTGTCTGAACTGGCTTGAAACGAAACGCAACCGCTGTGTGACCCGCGAGACCGAGCTGCACGAAACTTTCCCCGATTCTGACAAGCCGGGGCCGGAAGAAGCGGCTTTCAGAAGCGAGGAAGCAGAATCGGCAGTCAGACTTCTCGACTGCCTGCCGGAAGACCTGAAACTGGCGGTCAGTCTGAGGCATCTCGACGATCTCAGTATCGAAGAAATTGCCGGAATAACACAGGTTCCGGAGGGAACCGTTAAAAGCCGGATATTTTATGGATTGAAAAAGCTAAGAAGCTTCTTCTTCAAGGAGAATTCTCATGAATAAAAGACCTGAATGCGTTGAACTGCAGTCGCGCATGGTCGAATTTTTCAGCGGCCCGCCCGGCCAGGCGGTACCTGCTGAAATCAGCGCACATCTCGAAGGGTGCCCGGAATGCCGCACCGAGTTTGACCAGCTCTGTCAGACGGTCGAGATACTGCAGCGGTCTGAAGTGACCCTTACAGCTGTTCCTGAGCATCTGCTGGCAGCCGTCGAAAGCCGGCTCGATGCGACGCCGCAGCTGCGACCGATGGTCAGCAACTCCAACGAGGTCAGAAACCTGCTGATCGTGCAGTATTCTTATCTGGCCTTCATGTCGGTCGTGATCTGGGTCACCCTGCTCTTTGCCCAGCCGTTCATGACCGGATGGCTGGTTGCAAACGGCATGGAATCGGCAATACCGTTGTTCAATGAATACGGTCTTTTCCTGGCATTCTTTGCCGCCGGCGGCATTTTCGCGCTGATCAGTTCGCCGCTGATCATCAGAACCATTGCCCAGACCTCGAACCGGGAAAAGAAGACCGGGTTCTTTTATCGCCTGTTTTCCGGCAGCCTGCGGATGTTTGCCTGCTGAGCCTGCCACTAATCTGAAATCTGATCTGGAGGAAAAAATATGAAATTTCCTGATAAAAAAGACATGACCGCCAAAGACATTCTCTTTTACGTCTGCGTAGTGCTGCTTGGCCTGCTCGCACTCAACATCGTGCTCAGACTGCTGCCGCCCGCCATCTTCCTGTTTCTGATTCTGGCGCCGCCGATTTTCGTGCTTGCCGACGCGCAGGAACGCAAGGTGAATCGGCCGGTACTCTGGGCCACGTTCGCCCTGTTCACCAACGTTTTTGGTCTGGTCGTCTATCTGCTGGTGCGCCCGGAACAGCCCACCGTTCACACCTGCCGCAACTGTGGCGGCGTAATTGAAGACAGGTTCTGCAACTGCCCCTGGTGTGGCGAGAAAGTCGACCGGCCCCTCGAAAAATGCCCGGCCTGCCACGAAGAAGTCAAAAAAGGCTGGAAATTCTGCCCCAGCTGCAACTATAACCTGCAGCAAACGATGGCAGGCTCCGAAAACACCGCAAAAACAGCCTAGAGAATTGTCGGCAACCGTAAAGTCGGCTGAAAAGAAATATTCTTTTCAGCCGACTTTGCATTTATGACAGCCCATAAAGCCTTATCTGGCGCAATTTAGGGAACAAAACAACTGCCTGTTCCACAGTCATTGCCGGAACTGAAACTTATGCGGCCCGGCGGCTTTCATTGCAATGGCGAATGTGGTAGACTGTGGGAGTTTTCAGGTTATCTAACAACATTTTTCTGGAGGCTTTCATGTCTATTATTGATGCTATTCAGGCCCGTGAAATCATTGACAGCCGTGGTAATCCCACTATCGAAGTCGAAGTAATTACCGAAAGCGGCGCCTACGGTTGTGCTGCCGTTCCTTCCGGCGCTTCTACCGGCGAACACGAAGCAGTTGAACTGCGCGACGGTGACAAGAAACGCTACAACGGCAAAGGCGTCCTGAAAGCTGTAGAAAACGTTAATGAAATCATTTCCGGCGAACTCGAAGGTATGGATGCTACCGAACAGCGCATGATCGATGCCACCATGATCGCCATGGACGGCACCAAGAATAAAGGCAAACTCGGCGCCAACGCCATTCTCGGCGTATCACTCGCCGTTGCCAAAGCAGCTGCTGAATTTGCCGGCCTGCCCCTTTACCGCTATATCGGCGGCGCCAATGCCTGCACTCTGCCGGTTCCGATGATGAACATTCTCAACGGCGGCTCACACGCTGACAACAACGTTGATTTCCAGGAATTCATGGTCATGCCAGCCGGCGCCAAATCTTTCAGCCAGGCACTGCAGATGGGCGTTGAAACTTTCCATGCACTCAAGGGCGTTCTCAAAGCCAAGGGCTACAACACTGCCGTCGGCGATGAAGGTGGTTTCGCTCCGAACCTCAAATCAAACGAAGAAGCCGTTGAACTGATTCTCGAAGCCATCGCCAAAGCTGGCTACAAAGCCGGAAAAGACATTTTCCTCGCACTTGACCCCGCCGCCAGCGAATTCTACGAAAAGGGCCACTATGTTTTCAAGAAGTCTGACAAATCGAAAAAGACCTCTGAAGAAATGGCTGACTACTGGATGGCATGGGCAAAGAAATACCCGATCATTTCTATCGAAGACGGCATGGCCGAAGACGACTGGAAGGGCTGGGAATACCTCACCAAGAAGAACGCCGGCAAAATTCAGCTCGTCGGCGACGATCTGTTCGTCACCAACGTTGAACGCCTGAAAATGGGCATCGACAAGGGCGTTGCCAACTCGATTCTCATCAAGCTCAACCAGATCGGTACTCTCACCGAAACTCTCGAAGCCATCGAAATGGCCAAACGCGCCGGTTACACTGCCGTTGTATCGCATCGCTCAGGCGAAACCGAAGATACAACCCTTGCTGACCTTGCCGTTGCCACCAACGCCGGCCAGATCAAAACCGGTTCAGCTTCAAGAACTGACCGCATCTGCAAATACAACCGCCTGCTCAAGATCGAAGAAGAACTCGGCGCCGATGCCAAATTCATGGGCCTGGGCAGCTTCTACAACATCAAAAAAGGCAAGTAATCCGTATTTGAACTGACACGAGAGACCGGTCGAAGCAAAATCGGCCGGTCTCTTTTTACGGTCTGAAAAGGAAAAAACATGGATCTTACGACCCTGATACTGCTGATGCTGATTCCCGAAATACTTTTCATTCTCTTTATGATCTGGTATCTGCGTCTGCACCTGATTTTAAAGGGCATGGAGGTCAAGCTTGCCGTTACGCCCACAATGCTGATCGGTATGCGTCTGCGCCGGGTTAACCCGGATATTATCGTGCTTAACGCCATTAAGCTTCTCAAGGCAGGGGTAAACCTGCAGGTGAGAAACCCCGAAGAACTTCTACAGATACTTGAAGGGCACTTTCTGGCCGGTGGCAATGTCGCCAGAGTTACGGCAGCAATGCTGGAAGCGAAGAATCGCGCTGCCAGTCTCAGTTTCAGCGAGGCCCGCGCCATCGATATGAAAATGGTCTGCGAAGAAGAGAGAGAAAAATAACCCCCAGCTCAATAATTATGAGCTGATGAACGGTTTCTGGCCGTAAAGAAAACTTCGAATCTCGAATTCTATCGTGAAATAATTCACAACAAGTCTTTTCGCAAGCAATAATCGTTTGAATAATTGCGTTTTAAATTCTTTTGTGACGCAGAAAAGAAGTTTTGCGGGAAAGCAAAAGGGGCTGTTTCACGGTTTCGTGAAACAGCCCCTTTTTTTTATTGCAGAACTTGAATTATCAGTTGGTTCCGGCGGCGGGAGCTTCACCAGCAACTGGAGCCGGAGCAGCGACAGGAGCAGCAACCGGAGCCGGGGCGGCAACCGGTTCGGCGGTTACAGCGGCTGGAGCAACCGGGGCTACGGGAGCGGCAGTCTGAGCGGCGCCGGTTTCAGGAACCTGAATCGGCAGGCCGGGCATGGCAGCAGGAGCCATCGGCATAGAAGGCGCTGAATACTGAGCTGAAGGAGAGGCTTCTTCCCATCTCGGAACATAAACGGCGATGATCAGAGAGGTAATCATGAAAACAACGGCCATGGTGGTGGTCAGTTTTGACATGAAACCGCCGCTGCCGCGTTCGCCAAATACGGTAGAAGAGGCACCGCCGCCAAAGGCGCCGGCAAGACCTTCACCCTTATCTGCCTGCAGCAACACGATAACGATCAGACCAACACATACGAGAATATGGATCAACTGAATAAAACCAGCGAGCATAGCCTGAAAACTCCTTTAGTTCCGTACATAAACTTTGGGTTCCTGAGTTTAGCAACAGGTGCCCGAATTGTCAATAATTTAATACATGCGCCCGACCAGCCACTGCTGATAGGCGTCGAGAAGCGACAGCAGCGGGTCGAGCCCGAAGAAAAACACCGCCATAAAGGCAAAACACAGGTAGGGCCCGAACGGAATCATCTGCGTCAGAGGCTTGTATTCACGGCCCGAACGAATGCGATGATAAATGATGGTGCTGATCCCCCCTGCGGCGCCAAAGAAACTGGCGATAACCACAGTAGCGATGACAGTCTGCCAGCCGGCCCAGGCGCCAAATGCCGCCAGCAGTTTCACATCGCCGCCGCCCATGCCTTCTTTTTTGAGAATTACGATGGCGAGCCAGGCCAGCAGCCACAAGAAGCCACCGCCGGCAACGAAACCGATCAGCGAATCGACGAAATCGATATGGTAGCTGGGCGGTGCATAGCCCAGCTTTACCCAGGCCCAGCAGCCGGCCGAATAGAGAAGGCCAGTCCAGCAGCCGGTTATCGACAGGGTATCGGGAATAATCAGATACCTGACATCGACGATCGTTATTATCAGACAACTGACCGAAAAAACCCAGGAAATCAGCGCTTTTATCGACGGCCCGAAGAGATAGACCGAGATACCGGCCACCAGCGCCGAAAACACGATGTAGAGGCGGTCCTGGAGGCGGCCGGCGTTGTAGCAGCCACGGCGGGCGCCGCCGGCGCAGTCAGCGCAGTAAAGGTAATCGCAGTGAAATTCTTCGTGGCCCGGCCAGGCACGAATCGCCCAGGCGATGCGCGGGCCGGCCAGAGCCCCGAGAACGGCGGCAATCAAGGCAAAATGGATGGTCAGCAAATCATTCTTCTCCGGCTATCCAGCCGTTCTTTTTAAAGATGCGGCCGAGCATTTTAAAAACGAGCTTCGCAGCCATGAAATCAGAGGCGATATTACCCGGAATCGGGCAAAGCTCGACGACATCGAAGCCAACGACGTTGCGCTCATCGATTACCCGGTTGAGCAGGTGCAGCGTCTGGTACCACAGCATGCCACCCGGCTCGGGCGTGCCGACAGCCGGCATGATCGACGGGTCGAAAGCATCGAGATCGATGGTGATGTAAACATTTTTGTCGAGGCGCTGCATCACCCGGTCAACCCAGGCCATATTGCCGTCGGCCATGTCGTGGGCCCAGATGATGCCGTCGTGCCCGGCTTTTTTGATGAATTCGATTTCATCGCGGCAGGTGTTGCGGATGCCGACCTGAGTAAGCTTCGCCAGGTCATAAACGCGCCGCATCACCGAGGCATGGTTGAACGGGGTGTTTTCGTATGAATCGCGCAGGTCAGAGTGGGCATCGAGCTGCAGCACCGACAGGGATTCGCCGTATTTTTCTTTAATGGCCTTGACCGGTGCCGTGGTTATGCTGTGTTCGCCGCCAAGCATGACGGGAAACTTGCCATCGGCGAGCACTGCCCTGACCGCATTTTCGATGTTGGTCAGAGTCGCTGCCGGGCCCTGCATATCGGGTTCGAGTTCAGGCAGGGTGTGAACGCCGGCGAGCAGCGGTTCGCACTGCAGATCGAGGTCGTAGAGTTCGACCTGTCTCGAAGCGGTGATGATGGCAGCCGGGCCTTCACGGGTGCCGGCGCGGTATGAAGTGGTACTGTCATAGGGCACCGGAATGATTACCGCCCTGGCATCTTCGTAACTGCTGTCTTCTTCTGAAAGGCCGAGAAAGCTGTAGCTGGCCTTGAAATGCACTGAATCGAGACCCATGTGGTTTCCCCCGTGAGAAATTGATTGGTGAGCTGCATGATAACACAAACCCGGCAACTTTCCGCAGCAAATCTGATACAATTCAAGGCAAACCGTTACGGAGATTGATGATGCGTGAAATGAAGATCGAAAATGTGAGTCGGCAGGCAGAAGAGGCGCTGCAGAAGCTGTGTGAGTTTTTCAGGCAGCAGAAAAGATTGATGATAGCTTATTCTGGGGGCATGGACAGCAGCTTTATGGCGCTGGTTGCCAGTCGGGTCATACCGGATTCATACCGCTGCCTGCTTGTCAGTTCACCGTTCATGTCGACCGAAGAAATGCGGATTGCCAGAAACACCGCGGCCCGCTACAGCTTCAGAATTGTCGAGATCGTGGCCGATCCACTGCAGTCGGCCGAAGTGATCTGCAATGATCCGTTACGCTGTTATCATTGCAAGAAGCTGATTTTTTCTGAGCTGCTCAAAGCGGCGCAACCCGGCGAAATTATCTGTGAAGGTTCGGTCACCGATGACGATGACGATTACCGGCCCGGCAAGCAGGCGATAAAAGAACTGGCAGTCGCAAGCCCGCTGCAGGCATGCGGTTTCAGCAAGGCAATGATCGCCGAAGTATTGCAGGCCATGAATGCCGGCGAAATCGTCAGAGCCGGGCAAAGTTGTCTGGCGACGCGCATCGCGACCGGCAGCCCGATTACGACCGAAAAGCTCAGGCAGATCGCTGAAGGCGAAGCAATATTACGGGAGGCCGGTCTTGGTTTCTGTCGACTGCGTCATCATGGCGACCTGGCCCGAATCGAAACCAGGCCCGAAGACCGGCACCGCGCCATGGACACTCTGGTAAATTTTGCCGAGCGCCTGAAAGGGCTCGGATTCAGGCATGTGTGCATCGATATCGCCGGCTATCGAAAGGGCTCGATGAACGCCTGAAAAGGGGCTTTCAGCGCAAAAAATACACCAGGAAAATCAGCAGCAGAAGCAGAGCGAAGGCTACCAGCCCCAGGCCGATCGCCTGTTCGTAGGTGCCGGCGACTCGCGTCACCCTGACGCCGCGCCTTATCAGTTCTCTTTCGAGAAGGCTCAGGTCGGCGGCCAGCCAGTTAACGAAGTAACTGCGAAATCCCGTGTCGAATTCAATTGAAGTCAGGCTCTGGCCACCGCCTTTCGTTTTAAAAAAACGGGCGGTCACGGCTTTTAGATCGCTGAACAGTATCAGTTCGGGTTTGCCGGCATTCAGGCTGCCCGGCAGACTGATGCAGTCGGCTTCGAGCAGTATTTCGCCGGGTTCGGGGTAGCGCCGACTCAACAGCCACTGGCGCAGGGCAACATAGCCAGCAAACCCAAGAATCGCGATCCAGCCTTCACCGAGAAATGTGTGTTGCAGTCTGATCTGCAGCAATACGGCGAGAACGATCACCATGAAGCAGACCAGGTTGTCGTGACGATTCAGCGGCAGGCCGAGCAGTTTGACCGCAAAAACATTTCTAAGCGGCGGTGTGGGGGCTTCAATAGCAGGACTTGTCATAAAATTCATTCACCTCGCAACCCGCAAAAAGGTGCCGAACCAGAATCAGAAAATCAGCGGATCTCTGTTTTGTCACACAACGACCGTCAACAACGCAGGCAACCTGGTCTGACAAAGCAATGGCACAATGATTGATACCGATTTCGGGTTGAGTTGCAAACTGCCGATAAATAATTAGAATTAGCAACAGGAGAAAAAAAATGGCACCGGCATTAACCAGATCCGAAAAAATTCTCGACCAGCTGGCTGACGGCAGTAATTTTTCAGAGCTTGCCGAGAAGCACGGCTACACCCGCAAAGATTTTCTGACCGCGGCCCTGTATGGCGTTGCCGAGCTGCAGGCAGAATACCTCGAATTGCTGAAAAAGCACGGGCGCTTCAAAGAATATACCGGCATAAAATAACCCGGCCAGAAACTCGCTTCTGACCGGGTTATTTCAAGCAAAATTATTCGGAAAGATAGCCGTAGACGTAGCCGGCAAAAGCGCAGATACTGATAATTACCGCCCACCAGATAAAACGGAAAATTGACATGCTTTCCTCCACTAGGTTTAGTTTCGAATTGATGATAACATAGTCGTCAATCTTGAGTCAAAACCAAGGCGCGAAGACAAGGACCCTGCTCATGAACAACCAGAACTGGCTGAAAACCATATTTTTGTCCGCACTGCTGACAGCGGCGGGCAACCCCTGTCTGCAGGCTTTCGACAACACCAACATTCTCGTCGAAGAGGCGGTTAACCACATTTACCAGCAGCGCTACAAACAGGCCCACCAGACCCTCAAAGAAGCCTATGAGCAGTCGCCGCGCCACCCGGGCGTACATTTCAACCTCGGGCGTCTGTTCGAGCTGACCGGCAATTTTGAAGAAGCATTAAAGGAATATCGCCTCGCAGCCTCTCTCGACACTTCGATGGTCGCTGCCCGCCGCGGTATCGCGCGCTGCACCGTTGAGATGAAGCGCGCTCAGGTCACAGCGCAGTCTGAAACGCTGCCGCGGCCGGCGCCGGTCGTGCAGTCAGAAGCGCGCCAGCCTTCACGGGTTGTAACTCAGCCTTCGCAACCGGTTTATTACGAGCCTGAAGTGATGCCGACCACACAAAGACCGGCTGCCCCGGCCCGGGTTATCACCCAGGCTCCGGTGCAGCGGCCAGCACCGGTGAGAACGCCGGCGATCAGCAGGGCGCCAGCTCAGGCTTTGCCGGCGTTGCCTCCGATAAATACGCAGCCGGCGCCGGCCTATTCCGGCAGTGATCTGAGACTTCCGCCACTGCCGACCAGAGTAACCGCCCAGGCAGCAAAACCGGCCGGCGAAGCCAGAGCCGAAGCTCTGCTTGAAAGCGGCAAAAAGGCCGAAGCAGTCAGTCTTCTGCAAAGCATTCTCGAAAAGAACCCCGACAGCCCACGCGCCCATTTCCTGATGGGCAAGGCGCTGAGCCTCGAAGGTGACCTTTTTGCCTCGATCAAGCATCTCGAAGAGGCGATCAGGGTCGACGACAAGTTTTACGACGCCTATTTTCTGCTCGGCCGCAATTATGCGCGCGTCAACCTGCTCGAAGACGCCCTGCGCAATTACCAGATCTATTACGGGGTGAAGCCGCAGGCAACCGTTGCCATCGAGATTGCGCGCATCTATGAAACGATGGGCAAACCTGAACAGGCGAAAGACTACTACAGCCGCGCCAATGCCATGAACCCGGGCAACCCCAACCTGCAGATGCGCATGACCGAGGCGGCGGGCAACCTGGCCAACGACCTGTATCTGCGCGGCAATCACGCTTTTACCATGAACAATTTCGACGAGGCAGCCAACCTCTTCAGCCAGGCCCTCGAAACCGGCAACCTGCAGGAAGGCTCACGCCGGGATGCGGTGCGAAAGCTCGAAGTCGCCCGCTTCAAGATCAGAGAAGCCGAGGAACTGGCGCGCCCGGCCCGCGAAGGGTTGGCTCAGATCAGAAAGAACTATGCCACTACCGACCTGAAGTTCTACCAGCTCACCGACGTCAGCTTCAGAACCAGCTTTACCGGCCCGATTACCGTTGAATGGCGCGGTTATATCGCCCGAAGAATCAGCCGCCACGGCCGCGATTTTCTGCTGATGATCAAAGAACTCAGCCGTGATGAGCTCGATGCGATGAACCGTGATCGTAACGATTTCCGCCTCAACAAACATTACAACAATCAGCCGCTGTTTCTGCTGTCGACCCGCAAAAACGGCTTTCCGTCGTTCATTCGCGAAGGAAAAATCATTACCTTCAACGGCACGACCGAGTGGAAAGACTACGAAATCATCAATGAGCTGGGCCAGACCGTGAAATTGCCGGCCCTTGAGTTCGTTTCTGCAACCCCGGACTAAGGCATGCCAATGTCGGTAAAACCCGGTCTGGCTTTTCTGTTGTTGCTTCTGACGTGTTTTGCCACACAACCGGTTCTGGCGCAGAAACTTGTCAGCCAGGCGGCCCACCTGAGAAATTTTCCCGAGTGTTTTGCGGTTGGCGTGGCTACTGACACAACTGTTGCCGAAAGTATTGTCGCCGACCCGCCCTGTTTCAGGCTGTGCTGGATAACCAACACCCAGAGCTGTTTCCGCATGTTTTTCTTTCCTGACCATTTTTATCGCGAACTGCGCAGCTGCTATTTCTCTCAGGCTTCAATCAAAGGCGCCGTACTGATGTATAACGCTGAGCACACAGTACCGCTGCGACGCATCAGCGACCACATGGTCAGCAATTCTGATTCGCCACTGATGCCGGATTATCTCAAGCATCCGTTTCCGCGACCGACAGAGCGCTGCCGCTACGAAAGCGCCGGCGATCTACTGCGTGGAACGCTTGTCATCTACTGCCAGTTTCATGGCGCACCGGTCAAAGGGCCCAAAAGCCAGACGGAAGAAAAAAGTCAGCCGTGAGCCACAGATCGGGCATTCAGCCTGCTTTTAATCGCCAGGCAGGCTGGTTCTTTCTCTTTTTCCTGGTTTTCGGCTGTTTTTTACCGGTTGCCGCCGGCGAAGGCATTACGCTGCGCGTCTGGATCATGGGCGGCGAGGCCGAGCTGATCTCTCAGCTCACCAGTCGCTTTGAGAAAGAAAATCCCGGGGTAAAGATCAGAATTCAGGCTTTTTCGTGGGGCGGCTGTTACGAAAAACTGGTGACCGCCTTTCTTGGCGGCACGCCGCCTGATGTCTGTCAACTCGGCACCACGATGATGCATGATTTTTATGCCATGGGCGCCCTTGAAAGCCTTGAACCGCTTTTTTCCGATGGCCGCTTGAGCTCTGACGACTTTTTTCCGGCATCGATAGAGACCTGCCGCTATGACGGCCAGCATTATGGCGTTCCGTGGTATGTCGACACCCGGCTGGTTTTTTATCGTCGCGAGTATCTTGACCGTTATGGCATGCGGTCTTTTCCGGCCACCTGGCAGGAATTTCTCGAATTCGGCCGCAGAGTGGTCGCCGACAAACGCGCCGCCGGGCTGCAAAACAGCAATTTTGCCAGCATGCATGGTTTCACTTTCGAGATGTTCTACTGGCAGGCCGGCGGCCTGTTTTCACCACTGAGTTCTGATAAACCGGCTTTTGAAGAAGAGCCCATGCTTGCCGCCCTCGAATATGACCGCACCATGCGCCGCAAGGGCTTTCTGGGCAAGCCCAACGACTCTGGTCTCGACTACATCACCGAATTCGACAACGGGGTTTATGAAGTCGTTGTCTCTGGCCCCTGGATGGCTTCAGACCTGAAGAAAAACGCCGGAAAACTCAAAAATGCCTGGGATCTGGCGCCTCTGCCGGCGGGCAAAACCCGAACTTCGTTCATCGGTGGCTCAAATCTGGTGCAGTTCAAGGATTCACGACACAAAGAAGCCGGGCAGAAACTGATTCTGTTTCTCAGCCGACCTGTTATTCAGGCTGAGTGGTACAGAATTTCGAGCGACCTGCCGGCCAGCCGGCCGGCGATGGCCCGCCCAGAACTGGCTGAAGACCGGGTCATGCAGGTTTTTCGTCAGCAGCTTGAAGACACCCGGCTGCCGCCGCCGGAAAAAGAATGGAGCATCTTCTGGGACAGATTTTACCGGCAATATGACGCTTTTCTCGAAAGTAATGATGATGCAAAGACCTTCGTCAGGCTGATGAACGACACGATGGCCGCGATTGTCAAAGAGAAGGAAGCGGCACAGTCGCCGGCGACCGGCAATTTTTACTGGCTGGCCCTTTCGGTGTTTCCGTTGCTGCTCGTCTCGGTCTATGTTGTCAACGGCTTCAAATCACATTCGGGGCAAACGGTTCAGCAGGCTTTTGCAGCGACATCGCTGAGAAAGGCCGCCTGGTTTCTCGGCCCGGCCCTGCTGATTCTGCTGATTTTCAGATTATTACCGCTTTGTGTCGCTTTCGCGGCTAGTCTCACCGACCTGGGTGCCGCGAGCATCACCGACCCGGCGCGGGCAAAGTTCATTGCGCTGAGTAATTTTCATCAGCTGTATCACGACCAGATCTTCTGGAAAAGCGTCAGAAACACGCTGATATACCTCTGCGTCGGAGTGCCAGCCAATCTTCTGTTCGCCCTGACGCTGGCACTGGTCGTTAACCGCTTTAAAGGCTGGAAACGCAACCTGCTGGCGATGGGGTTCTTTCTGCCATCGGTCGTTACCACAGTGGCGTCGGCGGTGACCTGGCGCTGGCTTTATTGTCAGCAGAGCCCGTTGAACGATCTGGTCAACTGGCTGGGTTTCGGCCCGATCAACTGGCTCAACGATGCCGACCTGGCATTGCCGGCCCTGATTGTTTTCTCGATCTGGCGCAGTTACGGGCTCAGCATGATAATTCTGCTCGCCGGTCTTGAACTTATCAACCGCGACCTGTATGAAGCGGTTCGCATTGATGGCGGTACCTACCGGCACGAACTGCGCCACGTCACTCTGCCCGGGCTCAGACGCACGCTTTTTGCTCTCGTGGTTGGCTCGATTGTGGCCAATATTCAGTTTTTTCTCGAACCATACGTGCTGACCGGCGGCGGGCCGAAAGACGCTACCATGTCACTGCTGCTGTTTTCGTATAATCGCGCTTTTGGCTCATTTCAGCTGGGCTATGCCTCATCGGTGATCGTGGTGTTGTTCGCCTTCTTTCTGCTTTTCAACCTCTGGCAGCAGTCAATACGCCGCAAACTCAGCTGAAATTTACAGACCCCTTCGGCAACCAGAAAATAAACGGCGGGTTTGAACCTTCTTGTTTTTTTGCTGTATTAAAGGTTATGGTGAATTAACAGTTGTATTTTTGAGGAGGAACCATGACCAGAAAAATTATGCTCGCCTGCGTTCTTTTTGCCCTTGTTTCGGTTTTCCCGGCTCTGGCACTCGAACTTGAGCCGATACCGGCCGGCGCCAATATCGTTGCCTTCGTCAACAACCATGCCGGGCTGCCGCTTGGCGATCTGCTGACTTCTGCACCGATCCCTGACATGGCAAAGCAGAAACTCAATGAATTCATGACTGCAACCTCTTTCAACCCGCTGAAAGACATTGCAAAAATTCAGGCCATGGTTAAAAAGGGCGCCACAAAGAGAGAAGACAATGCCGTGATCGTTCTTTCAGGCACATTCAACAAAGACAAAATCATGGGCTTCATCAAAGAAAAGATCGGCAAAGAAATCAGCGAAGAAAAGCTTGGTGAATACAGCGTTATCAAATCCCCTGACGGCAAGGGCGGTCTGTGCTTTATCGACTCAGGCAAGGTTGCCTTCGGTACATTCGCGGCCCTGAGTGTTTACCTCGAAGCCAGAGGCGGCAAAGAGATCAGCAAAGATTTCGATGAACTTCTGAAAAACTTCGATGACAAGGCCTATGCCGGCTTGATGGTTGGCGGCAGTGAATATCTCAAAGGCGAAATGACAAAGAGAAGCGAACGCCGCCAGGCCAGAATGGAAAAACTCGGCCGCGGCCCGAACCCGGTAGCCGCCTGGCTCGAAAATTATCTCAGCGAAGGCGTCGAGCCGCAGGGTGTTTTCGCTCAGGTTCAGAACAACAGGGTCGAAGGCAAAATCTTCTACAACCGCGCCGACAGCAAGGGACTGTTCGTGCATGCCGCAGTTGAACTCAACGACCCGAAGCTGACAATCGAAAAAGCCTTCGGCGAATTCGTCAAAGCGCTCGGCAGCATGCCAGCCCCCGAACCCAGAGAAAAAGCTCCGCCGAAAAACCCCAACACCCGCTGGTAACAGCAGTTTAACGACCCACATACGCCCTGGCCAGTCGACGATTCGGCCAGGGCGTTGCTTTTTTGCCTCCAAACCTCTGCAAGCATTTCCATTGCATGAATTGCTGAGAAAAACCAGGCGAAAGAGGCAGAAACAGTTAGCCGGCAAAGCCATGGCCGCAAAATTGTAGAAATGTTACAATGTTACAAAGTAAACAATGTGGAGATTTCTATGGCAAATACTGCAAAGCGGGAAAGATTAACTATTGATCTGACACCGGAAGAACACCGAAAAATAAAGTCTTATGCGGCCTACCAGGGCAAGACTCTGAAAGAATTCGTTGTGGAAAGCATACGAACCAGGATGGCTCTAGATGCTGAACAGGAAGATTTGTACAAAGTCATGACAAAGCCGACAGCATTGCTGATGGAAATATGGGACAACGACAAAGATGCCGCCTATGACAAACTTTAAAAAAGGCGAAGTGCATCTTGCGGAAATCATTTTCACAGATGCGACCGCAACCAAAAAGCGGCCGGTAGTAATTATCAGCGGCAGGCAATATAACGAAAAGCGCGATGAAGTCATAGTATTGCCGATCACCAGCAATGTTATCCGCAAGATTTACGGCGATGTTACGATTAAAAACTGGGAGTCGGCAGGTCTGCTTTTTCCGTCTGCGGTTACCGGTATCATCACGACAATTAAAAAACTTATGCTGCAAAAGAAACTCGGCCAACTAAACAGAGAAGACTGGCTGAAAGTCGAAGATTGTTTGAAGAAAAACCTCGAAATCACTGGCGATTCTGACAAATGTTAAAAAGCAGGCTGCTGCGGGAAGGGCTTTTTTTCGCCTTTCTGGTGTTTACGCTGGCGGTCAGCATGCTGCCGTTCATTTTTATGTCGGCCGAGGCGATCGCGCCGGCGACCGATGCGGCACAGAGCAGCGGTCTGGGGCGGTATCTGCCGGGACAGTGGTCGCTGCAGTCATTCAGGCAGCTGTTTGAAATCGGTGATGTGCCGCGCTTTGCCCTCAACAGTCTCGTGCATTCGTTTGGTTACACGTTCATATCGCTGCTGATCAACTCACTGGCCGCTTTTGCCTTTGCCAGAATGGTGTTTCCGGGGCGCGACCGGCTGTTTATGATGCTGATTCTCGCGATGATGATTCCGAGCCAGGTGATCATGATTCCGGTGTTCGTCATCGTTAAATCTCTGGGAATGCTGAACTCTTATCTTGGGCTGATCGTTCCGGGCTGTGCGCATGCCTTCGGCATATTTGCGATCAGGCAGTTCATGCTCGATCTGCCCGACGAAGTCTTCGATGCGGCACGCACCGACGGCTGCAGCGAAACCGGTTTGTTCATTCACATCGCTTTGCCGCTCTGCCGGCCGATTCTCGCAAGCATGGCGGTAACCAGCTTCATCTACACCTGGGATCAATTTTTATACCCGCTGGTGATCATGCAGGATGAGCCGATGTTCACACTGCCGGTGGCGCTGGTTTCGATGACCTCGAAGCATTTCGGGCGCTGGGGCGTGCTTCTGGCAGGCGGTGTCGTCACCGCGATTCCCTCGCTGATCGTCTTCATGCTGGCGCAGCGCGCCTATGTTTCGGGCGTCACTGCCGGCGCCGTGAAAAATTAAAGATCGCGCTGGGTCGTAATCAAATCAGAGATGTTGAAGCAGACGTTGCTGCCGACCTCAGCCTTCAGATTCGAATCGTAGTTGATGACCACACGCTTGGGCATGATCAGCGGGCCGTCTTCGCCCTTCTGGCGGTTGAGAGAATCGACGACGAGGTTGCCGAAGATATTGACTTCTTCACCGCCGAGCAGACTTTCTTTGGCGTAGATCGCCGATTCGATCTTGGCATTGTTCAGACCCTTGGCAAGACGCACCGTGCCTTTGAGCGAAACGAGCGACAGGAAAGAAGCGGCGCTGTCGTGCACGACGTTCTCGGTGATGAAAATGTCGCCATCGGTGACGATCATGCCCTGCCCGGAGATACGGCCGCCAATGTAAACGTTGCCCTGAACGTAAACCAGGCCCCACACCGATGCAGGCTTTGAATAGGTGCCCTGCAGCGTCAGATCGCGTTCGATGAATTCGTGGCAGTAGTCTTTCGCATCTTTCTTGATGCGGTCGAGCTGCATTGGTTCGAGCTTGTCGGGGTGGCGCGAAACGAAGTCGAACTTGGTATTCATCGTGTAAGGATCTGAACTCGGGTACGGCGTCTCGGTAATGCCGAGCACGTAGGGCTTCAGCTTCTGATAATACCTGATTATTTCGCCTTCATAATAGGTATATTTGCTCAGATACGGGTCGTGCAGCTGATTGCTGCAGAACAGGTAGCCGATTTCCGGGCGCTGATGCGAAAAGATCGAGTTGTCTTCGAAATAGTTGATGATATCGTCGGCGGCAAAAAACGGCAGATAGACGTGCAGACGGCCGTTGGTGCGAATCTTGCCCCAGAGATAGGGGTGCAGTTTCTGAATCGAAATGTCGACGAAATCCTTGATCTTGATGTCAGAAACCGACATTACCAGCTTGCGGATAACCTTGAGGGTGCGAATCTTCATATCGCCCTCAAAGCCGACGTTGCTGGCCATGTTCGGTTCCCAGAAGAAGTCGCCGGCAGTGTTGCCGAGGGTTTCCTGGAAAGCGTCGCGGGTCTTTTTAGCCAGATCATCTATCAGCGCCTTCAGTTCGCGCACAACGCTCCAGTTACGGCATCTGAACTCACCGTGGCGCAGATATTCATCCTTGCGGTTCGAGACAAACAAAGTGTAGTTCTCGGCCGGCGGCGTCAGGTCAGTAACCTTCAGTTCGCGGATAACCTCGATTTTCTTTTCGGCATTGCGGTAACGACCGGTGGCTTCGAAACGCAGCAGGCCTTCCCAGCCGCCGAGTGCCTTGTCGGCATAGGTGTCGCGGTTTTCTTTGCGGTAGACCTTGAGAGCCGCGGGCACCTCCTCGTATTCGTCAATGTAGGTCTTGAAAGGGGTAAGACGCAGATTGTTGACTTCGACGAGCACTTCGGCGCTGCCGCCTGTGATCAGTTCGCCGTCGTTGATCTTGATGCGCAGCGAAAAGTTCTCGGCCCTGTCGATATCGAGCAGGGCGAGAATCTTATCGTTGATTTCACCGCCATCAGTCAGCAGTTTCTGCGAAAAAAGCTCGCGCATCTTGATCATGCCCTTTTCAACCGCAGATTCTGCCAGGTAGAAGGCCTGCATGCTCTCGCCGAGCCGGGCTGTCTGCGCCCGTTCCTGCGTCATGTAGTTGATCAGCATCGTGCCGAAAATGTAAAGAACGCCGACAATCGTCAGCAGCATGAATATGGCACTGCCACGGCGGCAGCGCGTCAGCAGGTTCCTTACATCGGGCATCGATTTACCTCATTATTCAGCGTCGGCAACATTCAACGGTTTTTCACCGTTGGCATGCCAGTTAAGATAGGCCTTGATAAAGGGCTCAAGGTCTCCATCCATGACCTTGCGGACATCGGAAGTAGACTGACCGGTGCGCAGGTCTTTGACCAGAGTATAAGGGCAGAAAACGTAGGACCTGATCTGATTGCCCCAGGAAATATTTTTCATATCGCCCGAAATGTTCTTCAGTTCCTTCTTTTTTTCCTGCTGCTGCAGTTCGTAGAGCTTGGCTTTCAGCATGCCGAGAGCGACTTCGCGGTTCTGGTGCTGACTGCGCTCGATCTGACAGGCAACCACGATACCGGTCGGCAGATGCGTGATGCGCACGGCACTGCTCGTTTTGTTAACGTGCTGGCCACCGGCGCCCGAGCTTCTGAAGAAGTCGAGCTTGAGGTCGTCTTCTTTGATTTCGACGTCGACATCATCAGGCAGAATCGGCATGACGTCGACCGCGGTAAAGCTGGTATGGCGGCGGGCGTTCGAATCGAACGGCGAAATGCGCACCAGGCGGTGCACTCCCTTTTCGCCCTTCAGATAGCCGTAGGCATACTGGCCTTTAATGCGCAGCGTTGCAGACTTGATGCCCTGTTCTTCTTCCTGGAGGTCGAGAATCTCGTATTTGAGATCGGAAGCATCGAGATAGCGCTGGTACATACGCAGCAGCATCGAGGCCCAGTCTGACGACTCGGTGCCACCGGCACCGGGCTTGATCGAAAGATAGGCATCGGAAGCATCGTATGGTTCAGAGAGAAAGGTGGTCAGCTCAAGGTTGTCGATCGTTCTGTTAATCGGGTCAAGCTGATTCAGCAGCTGAGAAAACATGCCGTCGTCGTTTTCGGCTTCGGCAAGCTCCAGCAGGTCTACTGTGTCTGTAAATTCTTTATTGACAGCCTCATAGGCATCGCACGCCTTTTTGAGTTCGGCGATCTTCTGGCTCGTGGCCAGGGCCTTGTTGCGGTCGTTCCAGAAATTGGGGTTTAATGTCGCTGACTCAAGCTCTTCAATCTGCCGCCTTTTGTTGGGCAGGTCAAAGATGGCTCCCGATGCCGGAGAGCCGGGTTTTCATCGTTCGAATTTTTTCGACGACTTCGTATTCCACGGTTATGCCTCCTGAAATGTTCAGACTATCGACTTATGCGAATCAGTCTGCTGATACTGTTCTTCTGCCCGCCGAAGCTGCCTTCAACCCCGACCTGCAGAGTAAGTTTCGACTCTTCATGGTCGATCGACTCGACCTTGAATTCATTTACCCGATATTCATACTTTTCGCCAGTGTAACTATCATCGGGTGGTACAATTATATCCTCAATAAAGACAGAATAAAGAAGTTTTTTTTCGTCATCATTGGCATTTTCGATCGACTGCATGGCCTCGATGCAGTGCCGCTGCATGGTTTTGAGCTTCAGGAAAAGGTGCTGCATGCCTGAGCGGGCCATAAAGTAAGCTTTGCGGGCCTTCAATACCTGCTGGTAACGCGCCCGACTGTTGGTCATCGTCCAGGAAAGCGAAGCCACCCAGATTGCCAGACAGAGAACCAGCCCGAAGATAATCGGCATCGCGATACCGTGACGGCCCTTCGGCAAGCTCAGGAACCGAGAGATATGGGAATCTTGACTTTGAATTGTCAGCGTGGCTGGCGTCATAGGTTGGCCTTGTAAGCGATGAGGCTGATGTTGTGCTTTTTCTTGTCGCCCCATTCAGCGGTAATCTCGATGCGCTTCATGCCGTCTTCGACACGGGCGCGCTGCAGCTGCCCGGAAGTGGCGTCTTTCATCGCCGCGAACTCAACCGTCACCATCTCGGCACGCATTCTGAATTTGACAATCTCGTGCCCGACCTGAGCCGGGCGCAGATCGAGCGGCCGCGAATTTTCGGCCTCGACCAGTTTGCCGTCGGTTTCACCGGTCGGAAGATCGACGAAGTTCATTGCCAGCGCCGTATCGAGCTTTTCTTCGACAATGTTGAGAATCTGGTAATAGTCGCCGAGCTGCGAACTGCCGCGCGAATATTCGACAAGAAACATCAGCATCGGCAAAGCCAGCGTCGAAAGAATGGCGAGGGCAATCAGCACCTCAACAAGCGAAACCGCAGCCTGTCTGTTTCTGATTGCCAACATAATTTCTCCGGCTTGAAAAAGCTGATCAGGAAAAGCCCGGTTTAAGGCAGCTGCCGCAGGAATTCAGCCCTGTCAGCTGGTTCGGCCGCAGCACTTCTTGTATTTCTTGCCACTGCCGCACGGGCAGGGCTCGTTGCGGTTGGTGGTATCTTCGGCATGGGCAGGCTGTTTCGGGGGAGCATCGCCGTCGCCGCGGTTGTAATAGACTTCCTCTTCCTGTTCTTTCTGGGCTTCCTGTTCTTCGTTGCGCGAGTAAGAAACGCGGTAGAGGTAATACAGCAGGTCTTCCTTGATGCTTTCGATCATGTTCTGAAACATCTGGAAACCTTCGATCTTGTATTCAACCAGCGGATCGCGCTGGCCCCAGCTGCGCAGGTGAATGCCGTCCTGCAGGTTGTCCATGTTGTGCAGGTGGTCTTTCCATTTGGCATCGACGATCTGCAGCAGCAGGAACTTCTGCATCGAGAAGAAGTCGTCATCGCCGAGTTCGGCGCGTTTGGCGTTGAGTCTTTCCATGGCGCGGCGCTTCAGTTCATCAACCAGTTCGTCACGTGAATAGGTGCAGAGCTGGCCGGGCTTGCCGTTTTTCGGGTCGCCGCCCTCGCATTCGATCGGAAAAACCTTCCTGATCTGGTCAGCCAGTGCATTGTAATCGATGTCGTCCGGGTCGATTTCAGGAGAAAGAGTGGCACCGACGGCGCCTTCGATGACTTCGCTGATCATCGACAGCAGATCGTCATAAACCCTTTCCTGTTCGAGGGCTTTGCGGCGTTCATTGTAAACCACGGTGCGCTGCTGGTTCATGACGTCATCGTATTTGAGAATATGCTTGCGCACGTCGAAATGGTAGGCTTCAACCTTGCGCTGGGCGCTTTCGATCGAGCGCGAGATCCAGGGGTGTTCGATCGGTTCGCCGCGTTCCCAGCCGAGTTTTTCCATCCAGCCGGCGATGTTAACCGAGCCGAACAGGCGCATCAGATCATCTTCAAGCGACAGATAGAACTGGCTGGCGCCCGGGTCGCCCTGGCGGCCGGCACGACCGCGCAGCTGGTTGTCGATACGGCGCGATTCATGACGTTCGGTACCGAGAATAAACAGGCCACCGGCTTCGATAACGCGCTTTTTCTCATCTTCGCACTGGTTGCGGTATTTGGCCAGCGCCTCTTTGTATTCGGCACTCTCGATATCGTCAACTTCGCGCTTGGCAAGCATTTCGGGGTTACCGCCGAGAAGAATGTCGGTACCGCGGCCAGCCATGTTGGTGGCGATGGTGATGGCGCCTTCTCTACCGGCCTGAGCGACGATTTCGGCTTCTTTTTCGTGGTATTTGGCGTTGAGAACCTGGCAGGTAATGCCGCGTTTGCGCAGCATCGCCGCGATCAGTTCACTTTTTTCGATCGAGATGGTGCCCACGAGAACCGGCTGTTTGCGGTTATGAATCTCGATGATGTTATCGACGATCGCTTCGAATTTTTCCTGGACCGTCTTGTAGATGACATCGGCCTGGTCAATTCTTATGCAGGGCTTGTTGGGCGGAATGACCACGACTTCGCACTTGTAGATTTCTTTAAATTCTTTTGCTTCAGTTTCAGCAGTACCGGTCATGCCGGCGAGTTTGCGATAAAGCCTGAAGTAGTTCTGAAAGGTGATCGAAGCGAGAGTCTGGTTTTCCTGTTGTATCGGAACGCCTTCTTTAGCTTCGATAGCCTGGTGCAGACCATCCGAATAGCGGCGACCGAACATCAGGCGGCCGGTGAATTCGTCGACGATGACGACTTCCTGGCCACGACCGTCTTCGCGCGGCCTGACAATGTATTCTTTATCGCGATGGAAGAAATGCTTCGCTTTCAGAGCGTTCTGCAGCTGATGCACGTGGTCCATGTTGCTGTTGTCATAAAGATTTTCGATGCCAAGAGCCTTTTCGACCCTGGCGATACCAGCTTCGGTAACCGAAACGCCGTGATGCTTTTCGTCAACGATATAGTCTTCGTCGGGTTTGAGAATTTCGCGGGCCACTTTGGCATAGATAAAATACAGCTGTGTAGCTTTTTCGGCCGGGCCCGAAATGATCAGCGGCGTTCGCGCCTCATCGATAAGAATCGAGTCGACTTCGTCGACGATGGCGAAGTTGTATTCGGGTCTCTGCACGCAGTCGGCAAGAGTCAGTGCCATATTGTCGCGCAGATAGTCAAAACCGAATTCGTTGTTGGTGCCGTAGGTGATGTCTGAGGCGTAGGCGGCGCGCTTCTGTTCGGCATTCAGACCATGAATGTTCAGGCCGACGCTGAGGCCGAGAAAACGATAGACTTTGCCCATCCATTCAGAGTCGCGGCGGGCCAGGTAATCGTTGACGGTGACGAGCAGAGCGCCCCGGCCAACCGGCACCGGAATACCGTTGGCATCGACGATTGGTTCGAAAGTTTTCTGACCCTTCTTTTTGGCGAGATCGAGCCAGACGGGGTTCAGTTCGAGGGCATTGAGATATAGCGGCAGAGTGGCGACGAGGGTTTTACCTTCGCCGGTCTTCATTTCGACGATGCGCCCTTCGTTGAGAGACAGGCCGCCGAGGATCTGCACGTCGTAATGACGCATATTGAGTATGCGGCGCGAGGCTTCTCTTACGGTGGCAAAAGCTTCGGCTTTGATATTGTCAACCGATTCGCCATCATAAAGTCGCTGGCGGAACTTCAGGGTCATACCGGCAAGTTCTTCGTTCGAAAGCTTTTTAAATGAATCCTCAAGAACGTTGACTTCTTCGAGGGTTTCCTGTAGTCGGGCCAGTTCCCGTGCGTTGAAATCTGGAATGAAGAATCTGACCAGCTTATAAAGCCATCCAAACATGCCTGAGACCCCTTTCAAAATAGAAGGCGCGGCCCTGTTAAAGGCTCGCGCCTGACGCATTCATTAGATTTGTGAGCCCGGTTTTCGCCGGTTATAAGGACAATGGTTAAGGCCTTATTTTTCTTCGGCAGAGATAATTTTGATTACCTCTTCGACGGTTCCGGCTTCCATGAGCTCATTGCGGAATTCCTGATAGCGCAGCAGTCTTGAAAGGCGGGCGAGAGCCTTGAGGTAAAGCCCGCCTGACTCGATCGGAGCGGCAATCAGGAAAATCAGATGCACAGGCCGGTTATCGAGCGCTTCGAATTCAATTCCGGCGCTGGATCGACCGATCGCGACAACGACTTCTCTGACGGTGGCAGTTCTTGAGTGCGGAATGGCAATACCTTTGCCGATACCGGTTGAACCGACTTTCTCGCGTTCAAGAACAGACTTCAGAAAGGCGTCGGCATCGGTAAGATAGCCGGCCGTATCGAGCATATCGATAAGCTCTTTAATGGCATCAAGCTTCGTGGTGGAACTCAATTCCAACTTTGTCAGCTGGGGTGATATAAATTCGCTTAGTTCCAAAACTCCTCCTGCATCCCGGTCAGGGGTTCAAGTCTTTGTTGATCAATATTCAGGTTCGATGAGACCGAAGTTGCCGTCGCCCCTGCGATAGATAACGTTGATCTTGTTGGTTTCTGCGTTAGAGAATACGAAGAAGTCCTGGTTGAAGAGTTCAAGCTGTTCAGCTGCTTCATCAGAATACATCGGGCGCATCGGGAAAGTGCCGCTGCGAACGATTTTGGGTTTGATTTCGGTCGGGGCTTCCTGTTCGCTTCTGACGGCGAAATCTTCACCGAATGACAGAACGCTGTGGGTAGCCTGTTTGTCGGCGCCCTTGTTGTTTCTGCGGCGGCCGGTGATTTTTTCTTTGAACTTCTTGACCTGGCGTTCGATTTTTTCGACAACCATGTCGATCGAAGCGTAGAGGTCTTCAGAGGCTGATTTACCATGAATCGGGTTGCCGACTGATTTGGCCCAGACGGTAACTTCACAGACTCTGCTGCGGCTGGTGTCTTTTGAATCTTTGACAGAAAGAGTTACATCGACTTCAACAATGTGGTCGAAGTATTTTTTGATGATCGACAGCTTCTTCTCGGCGTATTCTTTGAGAGCGTCGGTGAGCTGAAGATTTTTTCCCTTGATTACAAACTGCATAAAAGCCTCCGGATAATGAGGAATAGCGCGTATCCCGTATTGTTTGGGGAGCCCATACTAGCACACCCCCCCAACGCTGTCAATATACACCATAACCGCCGCAAAACTCAAACGATTTAAAAATTGCCGCAAAAAAGATATGAAACCTTTTTAGCCGCCCGTTCGTAAATTAAGTGAAAGAGCTGACAGCTTACAGTCAGTTCAGCAATATGTACACCGTAAGACAGGAAACCAGATCATGCTGCGTAAACTTCTGCTGCTGTTGCTAGCAATGAGCCTGCCGCTGCTCGCCAGTGCCGGCGAGGCGAAGCTGCCTGCCTACGCCTCGACGATCCGCAGTCTCGCAGTCGAAGGGAACGGGCGGCTCTGGGTCGCTACCTTCGGCAAAGGTCTGTGGCAGATCGATGCTGCCGGCCCGCGCCGGTTCGAAAAAGACGGGCAGCCTTTTCCCATGGTCAATAATCTGATGCTGAACGGCGAAAAACTTTATATTGCCACCGCAGGCGGCGGCTGTCTGCGCCTCGACACCGAATCTCTCGATTTCGAGCCATTACAGCAGGCGACTGGTTTTGAAAAGCTGCACGCGCTGACACAGACTTCTGATGGCCGGGTGTTTATCGGCTCGGTCGGCAGTGGCACCGCGTTTCTCGACGCTGATGCCTGGCGGCCGATGAAGGTCGACGAATCTTCGCAACTTGCCTGGGTCAACAGTATCGCCGAGTGGCAGAATCAACTCTGGCTTGGCACTGCAACCGGTCTCTATCGCAACGTTGCGAGCGGCACCTGGCGACCGCAGGCGGCCGAATTGCGCCGGGCCGTCAACTGTCTGCTGCTTCACGAAGGCATTCTCTATGCGGGCAGCACCGACCGCGGCGTTTTCGCCATAGAAGGCGATGGCTACCCGCGCCAGATAAGTGGCACAATCGGTCCGGTGCACTTTTTGCAGGTTTACGACGGTGCAGTGCTCGCCGGCGGTGATCTGGGCTTCTGGAGCATAAAAAATGTCGACGCGACCGAAATTTCTGTGCCATTCGATGATGCCAAGTGCGCTGCCGTCGATACAAAAAAAATTCTCTATGTCGGTACAGCGGATGGTAAAATATATAAATCTGATGACGCAAGAAACTTTATCCACACCATGTCATTCACAGAGAATGGTCTTGAGGAGCAAAAGCAATGAAGGTGCGTAATCTTCTTATGACAGCTTTCGTCTGCGCCGGTCTTGCCACGGGCGCACTGGCTGCCGTCAATCTTGAAGCCGAAATCGAAAATGGCAAAAAATTGATAAAAAGTGGCGACTTTAAAAAGTCGGCCGAACTTTTCAATCAAATTCTCACCCAGAACAAAGACGAGATCAAGAATCACCCTAAACACCCCGAAGCCTGGTATCTGTTCAGCCTGTCACTGCGGAAAATCGGTCGGATCGACCTGGCTGACAAGGCCCTCGACCGTGCCAAAACCCTCAAAAAGCTGCTCGAAAGCAACAAAGGCAAAATTCCTGAAGACCCACAGAGAGCCTCAGGCGACAAAAACCAGACTGCTTCAGCTGCCACCGTTTCTGCCGCCAGCGAAACCGCTTCGACTGACACCGGCAGCCAGAACGAAACTCAGGCAGCTGCAGACGTGGCCAGCACCGCCGCTGAACCGCCGGCCGCCAGCGAAACCGCTGCTGCTGAGCCTACCAGCATCAAAAACGACAAAGCCCGCGAAAACTATGCCAAAGGCAATTCGTTGTTTGACAGCGGGCAGTTTCAGGACGCCGCCGATGCCTACCTGCTCGCGGTAGAAGCAGAACCGACCAATATCGAACTGCTCGAAAAAGCCATCATCTGCCTCAGCAACGTTGGCAGCGGCTACTATCAAAAGGCGATGACCGTTTTCGCGGCCCTCGAAAAGGCCGACCCCGCACGCATGACGCCGGCGCACAAAGCATCTTACGCCCGCGCCTGCATCTTTGCCAACAAACCCGACTACAAGAAGGCAGAGACCATACTCGCCGACATTCTCAAAAGCACCCCCGACAACGTCGAAGCCGTGGTTCTTTCGGGCCAGCTCGACAGCGAAAACAAGCTCTACAAGCAGGCTGTCGAGAAATTCGAAAAGGCGATAAAACTCGACAAAAACGCCATGCAGGCCTATCTTGGCCTTGGCGAGGCTTATCAGAAAATGCAGCAGTTTCCCAAAGCCATCGAAGTGCTGCAGAAGGCCCGTGACCTCTGGCCAGACAATTTCATGCCGCTCGTCGGTCTTGGCAAAGCCTATCTGAAAAACAACGACTATGGCTTTGCGCTGGTAATGTTCAACCTCGCCTACGACATGAACCCCGATAATTTCGACGTCAATGTCGGTCTGCTCGAAATTTTCGCGCGCAAGGGCGACTACCGCGCTAACAATCATCTTGCCCGCTGCGAAAAGTTCTTTAAAGGCGACCCGCGTGTCGAATACTGGAAAGCCATTTTTCTTGAACTCGACGAGCGCCTCGAAGAGGCAAAACGCATTTACAGCCTGCTCGCCATGTATGAAGACGACATCGCCTACCGCGCAAAACTCAGGCTCGGCCAGCTCTACGGCGGCATCGGCCACGAAACCTTTCCCGGAAATCTGCTGGTCGCCGACCGGCCGAATTATATCAGAACCTACAGTTCGATGAATGACCAGGAACTCGCATACGCGCACCTCTCGGCATTCGTTGCCAAACGGCCTGATGCACCTGAAGCCCAGGGAGCCAGGCGCTGGCTCGACGAAAACGAGGAAACTCTGCGCAATGCCCGTGAGTTTGACGCTTTCGTTCAGAGTCAGTTTAAAACCGAGTAAAAATCCCCAGTTTTATCAGGAGGAATTATGAGTTTGAAGAATCTTAAAAAACCGATCTGTGTTGCTTCGCTGCTGCTGTTTGGTCTTGCCACACAGCTGCCGGCTGTCGAGGTCGAACCGGGCCGCGAGTCAAGCTATTTTCCGAAATCAAAAATCAGATTTTTTGATTCGAAGCTTGAAGAAGGCGGCGTGCTCGCCGACGGCATGAACGTCGAACGCGTCTCTGGCCACACTGACAAACCAGAAGCCCAGATTGCCGTCTGGATGCCATTCTATGAACCGGCCCCGATCGAAAAGAACGGTGCCAACATGATCACCGATGCTGCCCAGATCTACCGCAACACCGGCGCCGGCAAAGACAAGTTCCCATTCATCGTCAAAGAAAAGGCCACCGGCAAATTCTACGTTTACCGCAACGTAAAATATCACTGGTTCTTCGAACAACCTGACGAAAAGAAAAAAGTACTCGCAGAAGGCAACAAGAATGGCGTATCAGGCGGTGAAGTCTGGTCACCGTTCATGAACCTGAAAGACGCCGATCTTAAATATTTTGAAGATGTCGTGAATGGCAGCAAAAGTGAATCCGACGTCTGGGACAAAAAACTCTACGTTAACCGCCATACCACCGCTTTTGACTCTGGTATTCGCGGCCGCGAAGACGTCGCCGGCTCCAAATTCCTGCAGCAGGTCGGCATGATCATGACCTACGAACGCGCCGAAGTTCCGGCTCCGACAGTATCAGGCAATGCTTACCCGGAAACCGCTCTGCAGACCGCTGACCCCGCCGGCGAAATTCCTGGCACCGCCAATCTGACTGCTGCTCCGGCCGATTCTTCTTTCGAAAAATTCGGCCCCGAAAAAACTGCCAAACCGATCCCGGAAAACCTCAAACCTTCCTGGAACCTCAAAGCCGAAATCGACGGCAAAACCTACAGCGAATTCACCGACTACAACATGGTTTACGTCGAAGATTATTCTTACCCCGAAATTTCTCAGGATTTCCTGAATCCGCAGGGCTCGGTATATGAAGCCGTTGTCGGCAAATACCTTGGCTACAACGGCGGTAAAGACGGCATGAGCGTCAGCTACACCAACGAAAACCCCGATCTTTCACCAACTTCACCGGCAATCACCAATGCCTTTGAATACCAGTTCAGCTCCGATGAACTCTATCAGCTGCCGAACCCATTCTTCGACGGCGCTGCTGATAACAAACAGGTGCTTTTCTTCTACTTCCTGAAGTCGAACGACACCTACGGCCCCTACGTCGGTAAATCGGTCAGTTCACGCGAGCAGACCTATTTTGAAGGTCACCACCCCTACTGGAAATCACAGCCGAAAGAAAAACTCGACAAATTCCTCGCTGACCGCCGCACCAACAGCTGGGAAGGCAAATTCCTCAAACCCTGGGAAAAAGGCGTCGTCTACTACTGTCTGTATCTTGACGGCGACCCGGTTACCCGCACCAATGAGCTTAACGAAGCCTGGAAAAAGAAAGATGCCGGTCAGCTGTCAGTGCTCAACGACATCATGGCCGATCTGAACGGCAAAACCACTCCGGCCGCTGTTGAAGCCCGCGCCTGCATGCAGGAACTGCAGCAGTTCATCACCTCTTCGAGCGAAGGCACCCGTGAAGCCACCCGCTTCGCCCCGATCGGTTTCGAACCCCACCTCGGCCGCTGCATCGTCGGGCCGATCACCCTCGAAAACATTCCGACTCAACACACCGAAAAAACCGTTTCACAGGTCGACCCGGCAACCGGCAAGAATATCGACGTGAAGAGCGGTTCCTGGACCGTCGCCGGCAAGCGCATCATCATGCCGCGCCACTTCGCCATGAACTCGATCGAATGGAACGACCATTCAATCCCACCAGCACCGAGTGCCAAAGACCCGAAGGCCATGAAAGCCTACTACAGCGAAATCATGAAAACTCCGCCTGACTGTCTGATGACCCAGCAGGTTTCCAACTGCTGCGGCAACTCAGCCCCGGCCGGTTCTCTCGTCAAGGTCGACGACGTTGCCGAATTCAGCAAACCTCTGATTAAAGCTGAAGTCGAAGACATGAACAATGGCGTCACTCACAAAATCGGCATCCCGCCGGTTGAATCTCTCGAAGCCGGCTCACAGCTGGTCTGCAAAGACCTCAAGACCGGTGAAGTGAAAAACCACGGCGAAGAAGGCTGCAAAGAAGACTTCGACATGGCCAACAAAGAATGGACAATCATCAAGGCTGACGGCACCGAAGAAAAACTGTCGCGCATTCCGACCGATCCCGAAGGTCCGGATAAAAACGGCATCCCGGTAGAAGACCAGCGCATGCGCTTC
The DNA here is from genome assembly GCA_024710355.1 of Candidatus Rifleibacteriota bacterium. Classification (GTDB taxonomy): domain Bacteria; phylum Muiribacteriota; class Ozemobacteria; order Ozemobacterales; family Ozemobacteraceae; genus Rifleibacterium. The sequence goes on along the minus strand of JANJUX010000047.1, from coordinate 49,038 downwards.
AGCATCGCCCCCTATGACAATATCGACAGCCTGACCCCGTTCAGAGGCGTTCTCAAGACCGAAATCGAAATCGAAGCTCTCGATGCCAACCAGCAGCCCACCGGTAAACTCGAAGAAATCGAGCACGAAGCCGACGGTAAGATCGTTACTGCCACCAAGATCGTCAAAGACGGCAGCGGCCTCAACAAGTTCGATCTCAACGACTTCGACCCCAAAGTCAGTTTCTATCATATCTTCAGAGCCGCCGGCTGGTATCAGTTCAGAGTCAAGGCCTTCGACCGCGCCAAAGACGGCAATATTGGCCAGGCCCGCGAAATGAAGTTCAACATCAATGTTCTGCCCGCAAGCTTCAGAACAAGATCTATTGACAGCAAATAACCCCTGATGTCATGATAGCCTCTGTGGCGACAATCGCCACAGAGGCTTTTTATTTCGCCCGCAGGAGAAGTTCCATGCACCGGAAAATTCTTTCTCTGATTTATCTCGTGTTAATCACATGTTTGCCGGCGCATGCTGAAAAACCCGACAACATAATTATCACGCCGGTAAAGCTTCCTGTATCAGCGGCGGACAACCAGGTCTACGCCGTTGCCGGCAACAATGGCATCAAAGCATGGGGATTTCAGCACCGGCTGTTCATTCAAAAAGCCAATGACGAAGTTATTGAATTCTCGCCAGTCAATTCACCTCTGGCAGAAGAAGGAACCATCTCTGACATCGGCATCGTGAATGAAGATATCTGGGTGTCACAGACAGCGCCTTCGAAAGACCTGGGCATTCTAAAATTCGACGGCAGCAAATGGGAAAAATTTCGTGAACCAGATGCAGTCGGACTGCTGAACAATGAAGTCGTCGATATCCATGTAGACCCCGACGAGAACATCTGGTTCGGTCACAGATATCATGGCCTTTCGCGGCTGGTATATCTGGTAAATCCGACTTTCAAATCATACAACAAGGTGCTGCACCTGTTCGAAAACGCTTTGCAAAGTTCATTCATGCAGAAAACCCACCTGTGGATCGGCACCGCCAACGGTATTGTGCGGCTCCGCACCGAGCTGAAATCAAATTTCGAGCTCAATGTCGATACCTGGCTGTATCCCGAATTCCCGGCCCGCGAAGCCTTCAGCGTCAGCGATTATATAGACGACATGGTCGTTGCCGGCACCAGTCGCGGACTGGCTCTGTTCGATGGCAAAAAATGGTCGCTGCGCGGCCGGGCTGAAGGAATCAGAGCCCTTCCGGTCAATTTTCTACAGCGTCAGGGCGATAGAGTCTGGCTGGGCAGTCCGGTCGGCCTGCAGCTCTGGAGCATCGATGAACCCGGAGAGCTTATCAACGAAGCTGATGGGCTGCCGGGCAGCAAGATCACGGCGCTCGCCCTCGACGAAAGCGGCAACCTGCTCGTCGGCACCGAAAAAGGCCCCGTTCAGATCAGAATGAAGTAAATATCAGGGTTCGCCCTGAGTGAGGGTGTAGTATTTAAGGTCGCCGTCGCGAGTGAGAATAACGCCGGCCTCTTTTAACAGCTTCAGCGTTTCGACATATTTGTTTTCTTCGTCAAAAAGGCTCCGACTGAGGGGTTTCCCGTAGGCATGCAGAATGTGATCATAATATGGGGTTTCGCTGAGACGGGCCAGTGATTTCGGCACCAGCTTTTCCCAGAATTCGCGGTCAACATCAGCATCTGCGGGTGCCATGCTCTGATCGGCAGCAGCCGGTTGAGCGGCGGCAGGCGCAACATTTTTATCATCGGCGCTCTTGTCGGGTTCAGTCCTGGCTGCAGGCACAACAGAACCAGAGGCAGTACCGGAAGCAAAATGGGTTTCGATCCACTTCGGCATGACGCGGGCGGCGGCGGGCGAAAGAAAGAATCTGGCGAGCTTGCCGGTAATTCTGAAACCACTGCGCATGGTATGTTCGCGGTTAATCAGCAGCAATTCTTCGGCGAGTTTGTCGCGATTGATCATGTAATCGGCTTCTTTCATTTTTCTGATCTTCCAGGCATGTTTGACCAGGCGCCGACGCAGGTCTTCGCGCGTATCCTCGGTCATTTTGCCGGCGTCCTGCTCGATTACCTTGAGAATATGATCGAGATAGGCCTGACCATGCTTTTTCCACATTTCTTCGGACGTGTTTCTGATCAGTTCACAGGCTGGCATCAGGCGGCTGCTGGCGGCGGCCTGACCGGTTCTTACCGGGTTTTCGAAATCGACTTCAGGAACGATGCAGGGTACAAAGCTCCAGAAGATATTCTGCTGGCCGTGGCTGAGCATCGTTTTAATTTCATCTTCCATTAAGGCAATTTTATGCAGAACTGCACCGGTAATCTGGTGGGCCTGATTGTCAAGCTCGACAACCTTAGCACGAACCGCCGGGGGATTTTCTGCGAGGGCGGTATAAAGCTCGTCACGCAATTGTGAAAACGCTGGCAGAGCTGCAAGTTTTTCAACTTCAGCGCGGGCATCGCTGCGCAGTTTTTCGGCCTCAGCTGCCAGTTCGGCAATGCGCCGGGCCTGCTGTTCGTTGAGATAAATGCCGCGCAGAACGTTGAGCAGAGAGATTTCTTCGACGAGATCACCCATCTTATCGATGTAATTGTCTGCCGCCCGCAAAGTTGACACGGGCAGAAACATCGCCAGTGCCAGTATTATAAACAGCTTTTTCATACTTTCCTCCTGCTCTCAAGCTTCAATTCTTCAAATAAATCTCGCATAAGCAAACAGATGGCCGGTCCGAATACCCGATCAGATATTGCCGTTTGGCAGATCATCGAGCCAGATGCCAGGCATCTGGTAATTGCAGTCGGGGCATTTGCCACGGGTCAGGTGGCTGCGCATGACCTTGAAACCAAGGCGCTCGACGACTTTTTTGCCGCAGCCGGGGCAGTAGGTATGGTTGCCTTCCTGGCCAGGATTGTTGCCGGTATAGACGAATTTGATGCCGGCCTGCATCGCCATTTTTCGGGCATTTTCGAGCACGGTGTTGGGGGTCGGCGGCAGATTTTTCAGCATAAATTCCGGTACAAACCGCGAAAAATGCCATGGAACATCGGGGCCGAGGTTATTGGCGAACCAGTCGATGCCGGTCTTGAGGTGCTCCTCACTGTCATTTTTGCCCGGAATCAGCAACGACACCACTTCGAGATGCCGCCCTGAGTTTTTGATCAGCTTGAGCGTATTTTTGACCGGTTCAAGGCTGCCACCGATGACCTCTTTATAGAAATCTTCGGTAAAGCCTTTGTAGCCGACGACAAACATGTCGATCAGCTCGAACAGATCGTGCAACGGCTCAGGCTCTATATAGCCGGCGGTCACCATGATGGTTTTGAGATTGCTCTTGCGGGCCAGCCGGGCGATATCCTTCATGAACTCGATGTAGATGATCGGTTCGGTATAGAAGAAGCCGATGCTCTGCACCTGAAAATCAAGGGCCCGCACAATCACCTCTTCGGGCTTGAACGCGAAATTCGAGGTCTCGCCCGGAGTTTTCTGTGAGAACTGCCAGTTCTGGCAATATTGACAGGCAAGGTTGCAACCGGCAGTCGAAATCGACATCGCCGGGCTGTGAACATGGTAATGAAACAGCGGCATCTTCTCGACCGGGTCGATGGCAAGAACGCATGGCAGGCCGTAGACAAGGCTGACATATTTTCCGTCGCGCAGGCCTCGGGCGCGGCAGGTGCCATTCTGACCTTCGCCCGGCACACAGGCATTCGGGCAGAGACCACACTGCAGGCTGCCATTATCGAGTTTTCTGATATACTCGGCCGGGAAACTGCTTTCGCCACTTGCTGCCAGAATTTTTGCCGGGTTGCCGAGAAGAGAGCCGGCTGCCGCAACTGCTGAGCATTGCAGAAACCGGCGCCGGTTCAGAGACCAGATGTTGTTTTTATTCATTACTTTATTACCTGTTACTGCGTATATTTTTGCGGTCTTGAGTTTTCATTAAATATACGCCTGAAAAGCCTGCCCGGTTACACAATTGTTGCCAGACGGTGCGTTTTTCTGTTAACTTATCTCTAATAATATGCCCGGAAAAAAAATAAAGCAATCATCTGCAGCCTTCACGCTGATCGAAGTCATTCTTGCCATGGCGATACTCGCCGCAACCATGGTACCCATCTTCTATTTCATGAGCAAAGGCGCCACAGATACTGACTTTAACGTTTCGCGCATGTTCGCGATCAGCCGGGCTTCAGAAATTCTCAATGCCATGCTCGATAACGTGCCGTTTCAGGCGCTGCGCGCCGGTGTGCCGGCCTATATCAAAGTCGAAGACCTTAAAACTGTCGATGGCTACGAACGCTTTGACGATGCCTGGGCCGCCAAGTTCATTCACACGGTTTTTCCGGGCAGTGAAAAAACCTCGGCCGGGTATCCGTGCCAGAACGTCATCAACGACCCGCGCGGCCAGTATTATAAAATTACTTTGCGCGTCGAAGACATTACCTCTCCCACGGCCTCGAAAGATGAAAAACCACCTGTAAAGCAGATCGGCACCGACTACCCGGGTAAAGCACCAAAAGACTTTGCAGCGATCGGCACCGGCGAGCCCACCTTTTCTTACCTGAAAAACCCGGCGAAGCTGCTGAGCCAGAGCTGGCACCAGCGCGTTTACCTGCCCAACCCGGTCGGCATGCTTCCCAAGGCTGGAGAATTCAGGTTCGAAACCGAACTGCCCGGCAAAGTCTCGGAAAATCACGAAAATTTCTACCTCGACCAGGGTTATGACAAGTATCAGACCGATGCCTTCAGGTTCGTAAACCCCACGGCGACCCGCATGACCCAGCGCATGGCCAAAACCAAAGTCAGCTATACAAACAACGACGACTTTCAATATTGCGGTCTGAAGCGCCTGATCATCGAAGTGCAGTGGAACATCGACAAACCAAACCTTAAAGACCCCGAAAAGACCGGCTCAGGCATGCGCCGCATTCATCTGATGACCATCAAGGCTGATATCGATGTTTAACAAAAAGCAAAACCGCCGCGAAGGCATGGCGATTATCATCGTGCTGATTTTTTCTGTTCTGCTGCTGGTGCTTTTTGCGTCAATGTCTTTTCAACACCGCAGTGTTGCCGGGCGCAACAAGCTGAATCTGCGCGACCAGCAGGCCTATTTTGCGGCGCGCGCCGCCATGCAGCATTTTCTCTTAAAAGCCAGGCTTTTTCCGACTGAACTCTACGATGCGGTTGAATTCATGCAGGGCAAGAACCCCTATTTCGATTTTTCCGAGTTCCCATTCAGAACCGACGACAACAAGCCGGCCTTCCAGGAACTGCCCTCATATTCAGGCGTTTATAAGCGCATTATCCCGGCCGAATCAGATGCCAGCGGCCGCGTAAAATTTTTCTACATTCCGCTAAAAATGGCCGGCAGTGAACCCGAAGCCATGTTGCGCCTCGCCAGCTTTTATAACCCGAACTACCGCTATCTGGCACCCGGCCTGGCCCCGGGCGCGCTGCCTGAAAAATACATTTCGCCCGATAACAGCAAGAACAACGCCTATTCGCCCGGCAAATTTCTCTCGTATTTTATCCGCGACTGCACCAATGATCTGGTCGACGGCCAGATTCTGCAGCCAATGCTGAAGACCGAGAAAATGGCCGGCATGGAAACCGAGCAAAGCTGGGGCATCAATGACGAGGGCTACCCTTACACAATGAATTACTCGGTCAAAGCGATCGAAATCAAGGCCATTCAGGGCCTGCGCCGCTACAACGAAGAAGCGATCGAAATTCAGTGCCGCGGCAGCGTCATCGACTTTCAGGATCAGCCGGCAAGCAAAGAGCTGCAGCAGATCCGCAAAATCACCAGAACCGGCCGCCACCTCACCGACTGAGATGCTGCATCATCTTCATAAACTTTCTCTGATTGCAGCTTTTACCGGATTTACCGCCAATATTGCCCAGGTTGCCCTGTTCAGGTTTTTCATGGGCCAGTTTTATGGCACTGAAATTCATCTCGGGCTGTTTTTGAGTATCTGGCTGCTCGGAATCGCCATTGGCGGCTTCATTGGCGGTAAAATCAGCATCAGTCCGAGGCTGCTTCTCGCCGCACTGTTTGTTCTGCCTCTCATGTCAGTTGGCGCACTGTACTATGGTGTCGACATGGTTCCGGCGCCGGAGGGCGGTTTTCTGCCATTTGCGCCGGTTGCTCTGTTCATGCTTGCATCTGTCACCCCGGTTTCTCTGCTGATCGGCATGTTGATTCCTTGTCTGATAAGACTTTCGCATAAAAGCCTCGGCTACTTTTACAGTCTTGAGGCGATTGGTGGCTTTGCCGGTGGTGTCTTTTTCTCGCTGCTGCTTGGCGGCACCGCCGATTCGATTCTCTGCCTGCTTGCTCTGCCGCTCTTGCCAATCGCGGCAGAGACACTGATCAGCCGGAAAAAATTGCTGCCAGCTCTGCTGACTCTGACGCTGGCGCCTCTAGTCTGGCATTTTGGGCCATCGGTTTCTCATAAAATCGAAAACTCCTGGTGGCAGCGCATGCAAGGGTTGCTGACCCTTGAAAAGACTGTAGAAACACCGTATCAGAAGCTGCAGATTGCCGGTTATCATGAGCAAAAAAGCCTCTTTTCAAATGGCATGCTCGCAGATTCATGGCCAAACCCTGAAAGCAGCGAAGCCAGAGTGCACACTTTTGCGACAGTTCTGTCAGAAACCGGCAATATTCTGCTCATTGGTGCACCATCAGCTGAAACCGTCAGGGAATTTCTCAAATATCAGAACCTGAGGCTTACTGTTGTAGAGCCTGACGGCAGACTTTTCGACCTGCTCGGTTACGACAGTCAGCTGCGGCAGTTGATCAGAATAATCATCACTGACCCACGCCAGTACCTCAACCACGAAAACGAGGTTTTCGACGGTATCATGATCTGCCCGGTCTCGCCGGTAACGCTTGTAGGCAACCGACTTTTCACCGTCGAAGCCTTCAAGGCAATGCAGGGCCGGCTCAAGCCGACCGGGGTTCTTTCTCTGCAGGTCGAGGGTAGCGAAAATTACCTCGGCAACATCAAAGAAAAAATTATGCTGTCGACCTGGCAGGCCCTGAAAGCGCAATTCGCTCACTGCGTCGCTTTTCCGGGCAGCAACATTACCTTTTTTGCCTCACCGGCACCGGTCACAACTGATGTCAAAGTTCTGGCCACGAGGTTTGCCGGGCGTGGCATTCAGACGACCACCTTTATGCCGATGAGCTTTTATAATCTGCTGATGCCCTTTCGCGTCAAAGAACTCGAACAATGGCTGGCGAAAGATGTAAAAGTCGATCTCAATACCGACGCCCGCCCCGGTACTTTCATGCAACAGCTCGAACTCTGGAACATCTACAGCGGCACTTCACTGAACCGTATGCTGCACGTTCTGCAACACACATCCCGCACCCACCTGTTCGCCATCTGCACAGGTTTCGGCCTGTTTTTGATGTTGCTGCCGCTGGTCGCCAGCCCGGTTCTGGCTTCACGCAGTATCATTGCCGCCGGGGTCGCCGCCAGCGGCGCAACCGGTTTGCTGTCTGAAATAATTCTCATTTTGCTCTATCAAAACCGCCATGGCGCTGCATACCAGATGACCGCGCTGTTTTTCGGGCTCTACATGCTTGGCCTGGCAACTGGTTCGATGACCTTTGGCCGGCTGCAGCACCGCCCAGAAGCCATCAGAAGGCTCAAGCACGTTAAGCTGCTGCAGATTGTTTTTACCGGTCTGGGCATATTGTTCGTCGAACGCTACAACCTGCACTCGGCAGCGGTTGTTGGGGCAATGGTCTTTCTCATCGCTTTTCTCGACGGCATCGAGTTTCCGGTTGCCGACAGCATACTGCGGGGCAGCGGTCGGCAGGCCCACGATTCAGCCGGATTGCTGCTGTTTTCTGACAGCGCCGGCGCAATGCTGGTCGGAACTCTCAGTGGTCTCTGGCTGCTGCCGGCCTTTGGCATGCAGAACTGTTTCGCTCTGCTGTGTCTGATACTGTCGCTGAATTTTGCCGCTCTGCTGCTTTATTCCCGCAAAATTCACGAAGGCTGAGAGCGATCGACTGTCTGGCTGAAAATTTTGGCATGCAGCGCTTTAATGCGCCGCAGACGATGGTTGACCGCTGATTTGGTCAGGGGCGGCTCAAATCTTTTTCCGAGGCTTTCAATGCTGTCGTGTGGGTATCTGAGACGCATCTGCGCCATCTGATGCAGGCTTTCCGTCCAGATTTCCTGGTCTTCCCAGGTCAGCAGTTCGCGAATGTGAGCAATTGAAGACTCAGCAGCATTGATCAGACGGTTGATATTGGCAGTTTCTGAATTGACCTGGCGGTTTACCTGTGAAAGCAGGTTTCGCGTTGCCAGAAGGTCAGAAAATTCAAGCCCACGTTCGAACAGTCCCAGCAGGTTCAGCAGCCTGGCAATGCGCCTGCCGCTTTTGAGGTAAAAACTTTTGTATTGTTCGTGCTGATAGAAGCAGAATTTGAGGCGCAGACCGGCAGCGACTTTTCTGAAAGCCGCGGCCAGCCAGCTTCCCTGCAGACGGAATTCGAGATGATAACCGCGACTCGGGCTCTGAATGTAGCCATGTGCGACAAAGAGACCCTGAAGAAAAGCCACGTGACAATGGCTTACCCGACTTGCCCCTGAAACGATGCGCATGCGATCGACAAATTTCTCGCGCAGAAACAGCTGATCGAGACCGGGCAACCATATTCTGGCACCCCGGCAGATAATTTTCTGACTGTCGGGGAGAATGGACTGAAGGCAGTTCGCCAGGCGCCGGCGCAGGTTTTTGCGGGCACGGGCGAATGGAGTCAGGCGCGAGCCATGCAGCAGACCGACGAGGAAAGACTGCTGACAGCAGAAAAGTTTATTGCTGCGAATAAGACTGACCAGTTCGCGCCTGGTGGCGGCGGTATAATCAAATCTGCTCATTTACTTGCACCCATCAGTCGTCGAAAAAGCTTTCGTCTTCGTCTTCGGCATTTTCAGCCATTTTTGTCGGTGCGACGGCATTCTCGTTGATCAGTCCGATGAGAATTGCGGCAAGCAGGTTCGGGTTATGGCGCAGCATATCTGATTCGAGCAGCATGTCGGCAGCGACCACTCTTATACCCATATCTTCGATTTTTTTTACGGTTGGCGGCACCCAGAACTGATTACGGTTTTCGTATCTCGCCATCAGCGGTTTGGCAGCGCGCCGCGAATTAACGACCACGATATCGATTCGCTGCAGTGTGGTCTTTTCGAGAATGGCGCGCACATGGTCGGCGGCATTGAAAGAATCGGTTTCGCCGGGCTGAGTCATGACGTTGCAGATATAAACGACACGAGCATGGCTGTTGTTGATTCTCTCGGCCACCCCGGGAACCAGCAGGTTCGGAATAACACTGGTAAACAAGCTGCCCGGGCCAAGAACGATCATATTGGCGTCATCGATGGCACTCAGAGCCTCCTGATTCGGAGCTGGTGCTTCAGGATTGAGGCTGATACTGAAAATTCGGCGGCGCGCATCGCTGATTGCAGTTTCGCCGGTAATTTCGCTGCCGTCTTCAAATCTGGCGACCAGCTGCACGTTCTCGTTGGTGACCGGGATTACATGCCCCTTGATCGCCAGAATGCTGCTGGCTTCGCGCACGGCACTGCTGAAATCACCAATTACACCGGTCATGGCGGCAATGAAAAGATTGCCGAAACTGTGGCCTTCGATCTCGCCGCCTTCACCGAAGCGATATTGAAAAAGCCGCGACAAAAGGCTCTCAGACCGGGAAAGCGCCACCAGACAGTTGCGGATATCGCCGGGTGGCAGAATCTGCAGCTCTTTGCGCAGGCGCCCCGAAGAACCGCCATCATCAGTAACGGTAACAATGGCGGTCAGATCTACCGGCAACTCTTTAAGACCCTTGAGCAGAGAGCTCAGACCGGTGCCGCCCCCGAGCGCCACCATCGACAGCAACTTTTCTGCCGGCTGACTGCGCTGAAAAACGAATTCACGCAGACGGGTTGAAAGCCCGTGATCTTTGCTGTCAAGAAGTCTGAATGCGGTTCTGAAACCGCGATACAGCCAGAACGAACTGATCAGAAATGCCGAAAGCGCCGAAAAGGCCAATGCCAGCGGGTGAAAACTGCGCACCGTCTCGATACTGGCCGGAGCCAGCACAATCGTCGAAAGCGAGGCAAAGACAAAACCAAAGCACATCATCAGCAGGCCAAGCAGCAAAAAAGCTACCCAGCGCCTGGCCCTGACCTCATGGCTGAATTTGCGCCGCAACGACAGCAGCATCAGAATTCACCGCTCATCTTTGCACGCAGCTGTTTTGAGAATTTTTCGGCACTGAGAATGCCCATACGACGCAGGTAAAAGTTCATCGCCGCCGTCTCGATAACCACCGCCAGATTGCGACCTTCACGCACCGGAATCGTGGTAGAAGGCACTTCGACCTTCAAAAACCTCATGGTACGCTGGAAAATACCGAGGCGGTCATATTCCTTGTGGTCATCCCATTTTTCGAGGGTAATAACCATGTCAACGGTTTTTTCATCGGCAGTTGCCGCGATACCGAACAGCGATCTGATGTCAATGATGCCGAGACCGCGGATCTCCATGTGATGCCTGATCATTTCGTCGGGTGAACCGACGACCTTGGTGTCACTGATTTTCATCAACTGCACCGCATCATCGGCCACCAGACGATGGCCGCGTTTGATAAGTTCGAGTGCGCACTCGCTCTTGCCAATTCCGGACGGACCCATGATGAGAATACCGACACCGTAAACTTCGACAAAAACGCCATGTACACTTTTGCGAGGCGCAAAGCGATTGTGCAGATAACGCGACAGCTGATAGATGAATTCGCCGGTGCGAGCCGAAGTGCGCAGCAACGGAATCTTCTTCTGGTTGCAGAGTTCGAGAAGTTCATCGAGCACCAGCAGGTCATCGGTGATGATTATGCAGGGAATATTGAAAAACAACAGCTGGCGCAGCCTGACTTTGCGGATTTCGGCGCTCTGCTCGCCGAGATATGCCAATTCGGTGCGGCCGAGAACGATAATCCGCTCGTAGCCAAAATGTTCAAAAAAACCGGCAAGTTCGAGGCCGGGTCGATGCACTTCTGACGATATCACCTTGCGGTCGAGGCCTTCTTTGCCAGCCACGACCAGGAGTCCCTGGTCCTGCACGATTTCTCTGACCAGAATCAGAGCCATAATCTTTGAACCTTTCGCTTGTTATTTTCTGTCAGCATAACGCAATCGCCATCGCTTTTCAATCTTCTGAGGGAACGACGGGCGGAGCGGCTGCGGCATCAATTCGCGCCAGGCGGGCGGAAGAGGTGGCTGCAATGATAATTCCGCCAAGAATGAAAAGCAGCGAAAGCACCTGGCTCGATGACATTCCCCAGTAGACAAAAGGGTTCAACCTGATGAATTCGACAAAAAAGCGGGAAACACCGAACCAGACCATGAAAAAGGCAAAGCGACGGCCGCCGCCGATGCGCCAGTTTACCAGCAGAAGAATTGCAAGCAGAATGAACGTCGAAATCGACTCATAAAGCGGTGTTGGGTGCACATAAATATCGATCGGCACCGGCTTGCCCGGAAACAGTTTTGCATATAAAGCTGCCAGAGGCGGGTTTTCGGCGCTGAGTGTCGATACCAGACCCTTCGGGAAACTCATCGACCATGGCAGTTCACACGGCAGGCCGTAACAGCCATCGCCAGCTACGATACAACCGAGGCGCCCGATGGCATAGCCGATCGCCATTCCCGGAACGTAGATGTCGGCGATTCTGAAAAAAGGCTCACCAGACATACGTACCCTGACAATACATAAAATCAGGGCCAGCACATAACCACCCAACACCGAAAAGCCGGTGGTTGAAAAAATCATTGAAACCGGGTCGGCAAGAAAAGCTTTGAAATTTTCGAAGATGAACAGCAGGCGCGAGCCGATCATGCCACCAAATATGGCAAAAAAGTGCAGATCCCAGGCGAGTTCAACATCGCAGTTGTTTTTTCTGAACTCCCGGTTGATCAGCAGAAAAGCGCTGATAAAAGCGATTGCGAGTGTGACACCGTAAGAACCGATGCGGATCGGCCCATATTCAAATAGTATTGGATGCATGCCCATACAGTAACACAATGGCAGCAAGAATTCACTATTTCCGGCGGCGAGTTTAATTTTCTGTACACTTTTTTTCTGCGGCCCAAAACTTTCAGAATTTTTTGAGGTATAGTTAGAAGTAGAATAAAATACTCGGAGGTCAATATGAACAGGTACTCGCGTAAACTTGTTGCATTGCTCGTTCTGCTTACGTTTTTTGTGCAGCTGATGTCGCCGGCAATCGTTGCCGCCCAGGAAGCCAAGAATCAGAAGGCACAGATCGAAAAGGCGGTAGCTGATTATCAGAAGACCTATGACGAAATCATGGCGATCAAACCGATCGAGCTCGGCAAGATCTCTGAATGGACCCTGAATCGCATCAATGACATCAAGAATGCCTGGGCCAACCGCCCGACCTGGCTCGGTGGCAAAGACCGCAGTGAAGAAGAAGAGAAAGCCCTGAAAGAAAAACAGGAACTCGAACGCTACGTTCCGAAGATCGAAAAAGCCAACGCAGATATCAAAAAAATCCAGGAAGACGCCAAAAAGACCATGGAACTGCTCAAGCAGGGGTCTTTCAAAGAGGCGGCCAGCACTGATCCGACCAAAGTCTATGAAAGTCTCGACGAAAACGCCAGCGCCCTCGGTATCTACCAGAAAGCCCTCAAAGAAGCCGGCAAGGCTCTGCTTGACGCAGCCAACGCTCTGTCAACGGCATCGATGGTTCTGGGCAGCGTCGGTCTTCTCTGCACCGCCATCTGCGCCTTTCCGCCCGCCGCTCCCATTGCCGGCCCGATCGCCGCAATCACCGGCAAAGCCGCGACCGCAACCGGTATTGCTGCTGCAATTCTCAAAGCAGCCGGCAACACTCTCAATACCGCAGCCGACAAGGCAATCACTGACGACAAGCAGTTCCTTGCTGTAGCCGGCAAAGAGGCAACCAAAGCCGCCGCCCAGGAAGCCCTCAACCGCGTGGTCTCAAAAGGCCTCGGCAACATTGCCGGTGGTATGGCAGACAACCTGGTTGGCGCCGCTGACGATATGATTGTCGACAGCGCCGGCAATCTTGTTTCGAATTCGGCTAACAATGCTGCCGCCAAAGCCATTATCAAAAGAGGCGTCAGTGAAATTTTCAAACCGGTCAAATCAGAAGCCGCCAATACAACCAACGAAATAATCGACAGCGCGCCGCTGCCGGCTGCCAAATCACAGCCCGGCCTCAACTGGGATTAACCCTCTTTAAGAGCCAGAGTCTCGCCCCGTGGCAACATCATTTTGCGTGCTTCTGCCGCAAAATGGCGTTGTGCGGGGCGAAACTGTTCGTGGGCAATGACACCGGCAAAGGTTTAATGTTATCTTGATCGATGACTGCAAAATAGTCGAGTTCATGAAAACCCGGACCCGGGGTCGTAGAACCGGCTAAAATTTTACGGGAATCAAAAACTGAGAATGAACATACCTCAGAAAGAGCATAGGGGGCAGAGGCCAGCCCGAATCGCTGTTTTAAAGCAGCGCCGAGGCTTCGTTCTCTTTCTCGTCATCACTTTCGCGCTGGTCATGCTGATTATGATTATTGGCCTCAGCCGGCACAAAAGCGGTGCGGTATTGCAATTGAACAGAACGATAGATCAGGAGCGCGTGGTTCTGCTAGCTCAGGCCGGTATCAACGAAATGCTCGCCATCGTCAAAGCTCAGGTAAACGACCCCGACAGTTCAATTGGTTCGCGCATCCGCAGTTTCTGGCAATCGAAGCCGGGTGGTGGCGCAAAGTCGGTTTATAAAGCCGATTTTGCGGCAGCACAGCTGAAACAGGCCAACAAGCTCGTCGACGAATATCTCGGCAAGAACGGCGAAGTGTCAGGGCAGGTAAATATAGTCGTTACAGAGCGCATTAACGGTGCAAGACCATCTTATGTCGGCCACATCGAACTGACCGGCCGGGCAAAATACAAGGACAGCCCTGCCGAAATCAGGGTGAAAGAACGCCGCGAGCTTAAAATCGTCGACCTTGCCGACCCATTCGTCGATAAGTATGCTCTGTTCGTTAAAAGCTACTGCAAAACGCTCAACAGCCCGCAGAAGCGCATCATCGTGCAGGGCGTAACACCGGACGACCCGACCCGATACTCATTCGCCTACCTTGGCAACCGATCCTACCCGACCTGCCCCGAGTTTCCGCAGGGGGCAAGGAGTGACCCGACCCCGCCCGTGCTTCTCGACCTCGATTTCAAAGAAGACAAACGCCTGCTCGGCGGCTTCTACCAGCCGGGCGCCTTTCAGACGGTCAGCAGCCAGCACGCTGCCGCCAGCGCCAACAACCTGTTCTTTGTTAACCCGCCTTTTCCCTTTTCGACCATTTCAGGATCTTTCAACCCGGCCTCTGATTTTCACAAAACCCCTGAGCTGGTTTCGATCTACAAAGCGATAGTAAATTCGCATAAGGGCGACCTCAACGAAGGTTCGCTGCCCTACGTAATCGCCAAAGACTACCAGAAATCAGGTGGCAACCCGGCCGCTTCCGACGTCTTCAGGTCGCTGGTGCGCTCGCTGATGGCCAACTGGAAATACCACTACGGCTACTCTGACTACACCAGCATTTTTGGCAGCGGCGGCAAATCTTTCACCGATGAACACCCATATTCTGGCATAATCGAATATTTCGATAAAATGAAAACCTTCAACCCGCAACGGGTCAGGGGCGGCAAAATGCCGCTTTTCTTTGGTGAAGGCCGTGATATCCCGCTTTATATCGAAGGGCCGGTACATCTGCGCTTCTTCAAAATCGCCTTCGTCGACCAGGTAAACGTCGCCTTCAATCTGCACGGCGGTTACTCGCTCGATGTGCCTTTTCCGGTCGTGCCGATGCACTACGAGAATCCGGTCGAAACCTTTTCAGGCAAACAGCTGAACCCGCCGGTCGATAAACGCACCGACCGCCTGATGTCGATGCCGGTCGAGCACTTCTCGATCAACAATTTCTTTTTCGGCGCCGGTACTACCCCCGCAAAAACTCCAACGGCGGTAAAAAGCGGTATCGAGGGGCATGACGTGTTCCCGGCTTTCGACGAAAGCCTGCAGACCGTTTCACACTCGTATCAGAACCCCGATCAGTTCATCAACGACCGCGTCAAAAACATCGACGGCAAAAAGATCATCGACCTCGACGGGGTCATGCTGATCATCAATTCAGGCGGCAAAATCCTGAATCTCAGCGGCGTCAATCACTACCGCGGCAAGGGCCGCATCGTGCTCGCCGATGGCCACTGCCACATCGGCAGCCTGGCCCCACTCGACCCCAAAAAAGATCGTCTCAACATCTATCTGATGAGCGGCCGGTTCTACATCAAAACCACAGAAAGCACCGCAAAAATCTATGCCTCACTTGCTGCCACCACCTGTTTCAGCGACAATTCATCAGTTTCATCGTCGGCCGAAGGCGGCATCGAGTTCGAAGAGAAAAGCGTCGACATTCACGGCAACCTGATCGTCGACAGCCTTTTTGACCTGCGCAAAATGCCTGAAGGCGGTCATCTCAAGATTTCGCACGACGCGAATCTGTATTTTCCTGACTACCCGGTCAGGGTCAGTATCGGCGAGAACAAATCACTGCTGGCGGTCGACTACTATGCTGAATAACCGGCAACTGCGCGCACTGTTTCTCAAGGTGATGGGCATTTCATTCTTCATCACACTGGTGATCGCCGCTCCCTACATCTCGCGCCGGGCCCCCGAAATTCTCAGATCGCTGACCACCGATGAGGGAACCGGCGACCGCAGCCTGGTCGATACCGCCGGGCCGGTCAATGCTGTCTCAGACAACGAGCTCGATCGCTTGCTTGACACCCGCAAAGCCTCGGGCAAGCAGGTCAAGCCATCATTCGACAGCCTGCCGGTCGAATTTTTCTCTGCCAATCAGCCTTTTGCACTGGATTTTCACAAGCTGCCGGTCGATTTTCTGGTGCCGCAGGCACCGGAAGTAACACGCGCGGCCAGCGCCAGAATCCGCGAACTGCGGGAAGCCGAAGACCGGGCTGCGAAAGAGCGGGCGAAAACCGCCGGCGAACCCGGCCCTGAACCGGAAACACCTCCGCTACACGGGTTTCCCGGCAGCGGGAATGGGGGTGGCTGATGATTAAAATACAGCGCCGGGCTTTTTCGTTCGTCGAAATCATTGTCGCACTTTCGGTCAGCATCGTTTTCTTTGGCGGCCTGATCTATTTTGCTTCGTCAACCCGCGTTGAAACGAGCAAGGCCGGCAATTATCTGCGCGCCCTGCAGATCGCCCAGGAAACCATCGAGCTGATTCAGTCGACACCTCAGTCTGAGCTGACGCCGGCGACCCTGCAGATGTTCGAGGGCTCGCTGATCCATGCTGCCACCGGCAATTCGGTTAAAATACCGATGCACGCCAGTTCGGTCTGGCAGCCGGCCACGAAAAACTACCCCGAGCAATACAATAACGCCTGGTTTTATCGCAAAATCAGATTTGAGCCGGTCAGCAGCGGCCCCGGCGCGAGGTTTCTGCGCAAAGTGGCGGTCGACGTCTACTGGAATGAGGGCAAAGCACCGGACAAGATCGATTCAATAGGTGCCGAGCCCGACCGCATGCGCAAACTGTCACTGGCGACCCTGCTTTTCGACGAAAGTGAGCCATACTGATGCAAACACAGGCGCACAAACGGCGATGTTCTGGCTTCACACTCGTCGAAGCCATGATCGGCATGATGCTGGTTTCGGCGCTGCTGACCATGTCTTACAAGGTTTTCAGCTACATCACCATGCAGCGCAGTCGCGGTTCGGTCGACCTGCAGGAACTGCAGGGCGCGAGAACCGCAATCAACTATCTGCGCCGCGATTTCAGGTGCGCGGCGCCGGTCATCGCGAAAGATGCGACGCTCGCCCAGAAGATAAACGCAATTCGCAACCCGGTAATTCAGAAGAAAACGTTCAACAAAGACGCCAATTCAGTGCCGGTTCTGGTTTCTGACGGTGAAATTCACTTTTTCCGGCATCTTTACGATACCCCTGAAACTTCAGGGGTTCCGAAAGTCGGCGAAGTAAACTACACCATGGACGATAAACGAAAATGCCTGGTGCGCACCGAAGCCGGCAACGAAAAGATTTTCAGCGATATCCGCGGCGCCCGCTTCGAACTCTACGGGCACCCGCTCAAGCCCGAGATTCCGATGCTGCTCGTAACCCTGACCATCGACGCCGACCCTAAAGACAGTGGCGGCGGCCGCAATTCTTTTGAACTGACCACCACAATTTCGAGCGCCGTTGCCAACCAGAACCTCAACAACCCCTACTGGCACAGCATCGACCACTGAATTGCCGGCATGCTCTTCTTTCTGACCAGCAGCGCCGCTAAATCGGCTTGAAACGCTTCTGTTTTATTGATAACTGTCAAATAAAGCGGATTTTGATGACCAGATCCGTGTCTATCCGCGTTCATCCGTGGCCACAATCATTCCCCGTGTTCATCCGTGGCCCAGGTCAGGCGTTCGATAATGGGCGCGTGCTGCGGAAAAAGCTTCAGCATGGCGCTGCGGTCGGGCATCTCAAAGTCGGCGAAATCGAAGCCGGGTGCCACGGCGCAGCCGACCAGGGCTTCTTCTTCGCCGTTCAGCGTCGCGCCGAACCAGATCCCGGCCGGTACAACTACCTGCAGCTTCTCGCCGTCCACAAGATTGCACCCGAGCCGGGCAACCGAATAATTGCCGGCCGCGTCGATCTGATGAATATTCAGACTGCCGCCGGCATGGTGATACCAGATTTCATCTGATTTCAGCCGATGAAACCGCGACACACTGCCGGGAACCAGCATAAAATAAATCGAGGTCAGAAACGGCCGCGCCCCGACATGCCCCGGCAGCGCCGAAGCAGCTATCGTGCCCGCCGCCCTGAAAACCTCGGCAAACCAGCCACCTTCGGGGTGCGGCTGCATTTTCAATGCATCGATCCATTTCTGCGCCTGCGGCGAAACTTTTGCCATAATTTTTATAAATTATTCCAGAGGTTTTTTTTCGTCATATACGACTTTATGCGGCCTGGCAGTAAAAAACACAGCGTAGGTTTTAACATCCTTGGCGAATTGTGGTTTGTAATAAGGAATAAAGCTCATTTCTTACCAAACACTTCCTCGTGGGAAAGCAGCTTCTTTTCATTTCTGGCCTTTTTAATTCCCGCCATCAGATGATCACTTTTAAGAATAAGTTCTGTTTCATCCTCAAGCTGCTTAGCGTCGTATTTTTCGCGCAGCAGATCGATGGCTGACCTTATCACTTCAGAAATAGAAACCTTTTTGTGGTTCTTTTTCCCGATAACGAAGGCCATATTTTCCAAAAAGTCCTGCTGATCAGCTTCCAGGTAAATTTGTGTTCTTTTCATTGGTCACCTCTATATACATTATAGTGTCATGATGTATATTTATCAAAAAATCAGTACACGACCCACGCCCTGCTGACCTGGCCGACGCTCCAGCGACCCTTCCGCCTCCGATCTGGCCAGGTCTCGAAAAGCCCGCGCCCCGAGGGTATGCGCGCACCCGGTTCATCGTGACTTCCACCTCAATCCGGGGGCAAAGCTAGCAGGCCGCACCCAGAGCCGTCTGCTGCAAGAAAAAGCGGTTGCGCTGGCCAGATCTCGCCAGGCGAGTTCTTTGCCAGCGCTCTGAGAAAATTCGGATGGCTAATGGTCTCCTAAAACGAAAACAGTTGCACACTATCCGTCATTGACGTATAATATAAGCATGGTATTTATAGAAATTCCAATCTTTACTGAAGATTTGCTAGAATTGCTTTCCGACGATGAATACAAGGAAATGCAGAAAACACTGTTGCTTGAACCAGAGACCGGCGACCTGATTCAAGGTAGTGGCGGTTTCCGGAAAATGCGTTGGAAACAGGGCGGAAAAGGAAAACGAGGTGGGGTCAGGGTTATCTATTATTGGGAAAAATCGACACAAAAGCTTTATTTGATCTTTATCTACAAAAAATCTGCCCAGGAAGATCTTACTCAGGATCAAATAAAGCTATTGAAATCGCTTGTAAAAGGAGTAACAACATGAAAGACAAAGACTTTAACAGACTTGTTGAGGGTGTAAAACAGTTTGTTCAAATCAAGCGCGGTGAAATAAAGCCCTCCAGAGTGTTTGAGTTCACTGCTCTTGATGTAAAAGCACTCCGTGAAAGCTTGCATAAATCTCAATCAGAATTTGCCAAAATGATTGGTGTCAGCCTGTCAACTTTGCAAAACTGGGAGCAGGGCCGCCGTAAACCCGTAGGACCGGCTCAAGCATTGCTGCGAGTTGTTCAAATGCAACCAGATGCTGTATTAAAGGCATTAGCTGCATAGTAGATTTGACCAATTATGGAAAGAAAAAACAAACACCTGTTCTCTATGTTTACTGGCTCAATTATACTGACTTCAAATACCGGATTCAGCAGATGGAAAACTTTCTTTTCTTCATGAAGCGGCGGCAGCAGCGACTGTTGACCGGCTGGTAGACAGAGCAACCATACTCAGATTTACCGGGGAAGGCCTCAGAAAACCTGACAAAGTCTACGGAGCAAAACTGGAAGAATAAGAAAAACTCATACAAATGGCCGCTTGGAAACCCCAGCGGCCATTTTTTCGCGCTTAAAAACAGAAATTAAAACCCGAACCGTCAAAATCTTAAAAACCCACCGGACCGGGCGCTTTGACCGGCAAACATCCATTACCGCCCACCGTCAATGAAGCGGCAAAAGGGTTGTCGAAAACAGGATGAGTTTAGGCTATAATGGACGGTGAAAAGCTGAATTTCTGTGAGGGAAAAATGACTACCAGACTGTTTATAGCACTGCTTCTGCAGTTTTTCTTAGCTGTTACAACATTCGCCGGGCAGACGCCCGATCTGCTGCAGCAGATTCATGCATTTAACGCCGACGTGGCGAGTTCAGTGCCGCAGTTGTATCAGAACAAGCTCGAAGCGATGGCTGAAGATCTGTTTTCGTTTCTGCGCGGCACCGCGCATATCATGAACAACGACCTGCAGACGAACCCTGAACTGGCACTCATTAAAACCTCGCCAGCAGGTATGATCGCCGGTGACCTGCACATGCATAATTTTTCGGTGCTCAACGCCGAGGGCAAAAAACCTGATTACGTCATTGACGACCTTGACGAAGCCTTTGACGGCGCCCCGCTCGCCTTCGACATCTTCAGACTCGGCGTCAGCGTGCTGACCGGTTATTCAGATAAACTGACACCAGCAGAACAGCAGACCGTGCTGCAGAAGCTTTTTGCCGGCTACCTGGCCAGAGCCGCAAACAACAGGGCTACTGACTGGCCGGCGACGCCGTTCCCGGAATTCATGCAGGATTTCATCGATGACAGTATCGATGTTAAATACAAAAAGTTCATCGGCAAACGCAGCACCAAAAGCAGCCCGAACCTGCTGAATTTCGATCGCTTTGACCCGGTAGAGGATGCTGAAGCGGCATCAGCAAGCTTGAGCCTCAGCTCTTATCTCGGCAGCCTCAGCGGCGTTCAAAAAGAAGCGGCCGCAATCCTAGACATCGCCCAGCGCTATGACAAAGGCCTCGCCAGCATCGGCCTGAAACGTTATTACGCCCTGCTGCAGGGCCCGACCGCCGACTGGCAGGATGACATTCTGCTCGAATTCAAAGTCATGCGCACCAGCAGTGTCGCAGCCACAGACATTGCCACGCAGCGGCAGACGACCATTGCCGCCATGAAGCGGGCCCATCACATTACCGACCCGTTTCTCGGCACTATGGAACACGCGGGCAAAGCCTTTCTCGTAAAGCAGGTCTTTGCCTGGGACGAAACGCTCGAAAATTCGCAGGCGCTGAGCCTGGCGCAGATCGGCGATCTAGCAGAGGTTCTCGGCTATATAACCGCCGATTTTCATGCCGCATCGGGCAAAGGCGGCGAAATGAAGGCCTGGCTCGAAAAATCAGCTGATGCTCTCATACCTCTGATTATCAGCTACCACGCGAAACTGCAGAAGGATTACCAGATATTTGTCACCGGGGTGAAAAAATGACCAGACTCGCAGACATTGGCCTGATCGGCATGGCCGTCATGGGCGAAAACCTGATGCTGAACATGGAAAGTCGCGGCTTTACCGTCGCCTGCTACAACCGCACGACCGACAAGGTCGACCGCTTTATGAACGGCCGCGGCAAAGGGCGCAATTTTATCGGCTGCCACAGCCTCGAAGAGATGGTGGTCTGCCTGAAGAAACCGCGCCGCATCATGATGATGGTGCGGGCCGGCCAACCGGTTGACGACCTGATGCAAGCCCTGATGCCGCTGCTCGAACCGGGCGACATTCTCATCGATGGCGGCAACAGTCATTACCCCGACAGCATGCGCCGCAGCCGCGAAGCCGAAGAGGCCGGCATGCTGTTCGTCGGCGCCGGTGTTTCTGGCGGTGAAGAAGGCGCCCTGACCGGCCCATCGATAATGCCTGGCGGCGACACCCGGGCCTGGTCAGCCATCAAACCGATTTTTCAGGCGATTGCCGCAAAGGTCGACAATAACATACCATGCTGCGAATGGGTTGGCCCCGACGGCTCAGGGCATTTCGTCAAAATGGTTCACAATGGCATCGAATACGGCGACATGCAGCTGATCTGCGAAGCTTACCACATCATGTCGCAGGCACTCGGCATGACACCCGCCGAAATGAGCGGCGTTTTCGCTGCCTGGAACAAAGGCGAGCTCGATTCTTATCTGATCGAAATCACTGCCGAAATTCTTGCCAGAAACGACGAAGAAACCGGCAAACCCTTAGTCGACGTCATTCTCGACACCGCCGGCCAGAAAGGCACCGGCAAATGGACATCACAGGCCGGCCTCGATCTTGGTGTCGCAATTCCGCAGATTGCCGAAGCGGTTTTTGCCCGCAGCCTTTCTGCAATCAAAGAAGAGCGTCTTGCGGCGGCCAACCGCCTGCAGGGGCCACAATTCCGTTTCAGCGGTGACCGGCAGGCAATGCTGCAGCATCTGCAGACTGCCGTCTACGCTGCCAAAATCTGTTCGTATGCCCAGGGCTTTCAGTTGCTGCGGGCCGCAGCCAACGAATTCAACTGGCAGCTCGACTACGGTCAGATCGCGCTGCTCTGGCGCGGCGGCTGCATTATCAGGGCCCGTTTTCTTGGGCACATCAATACAGCCTTCAAAGCTGATCCGAACCTGGCCAATCTGCTGCTGGCGCCATATTTCAGCGAAGTCGTCACCAGGGCCCAGACCAGCTGGCGCGAGACCGTCAAGCTTGCCATCGACTGTGGCATACCGGTACCAGCTCTCAGCACCGCACTGAATTACTACGATGCCTACCGCTGCGGACGCCTGCCGGCCAATCTGCTGCAGGCCCAGCGCGACTACTTCGGCGCTCATACCTACGAACGGCTCGATCGGCCGCGCGGGCAGTTTTTCCATACCAACTGGACCGGCCGCGGCGGCGATACCGCCTCGACCGTTTACTGAATCTACAGGTTTTTTAAATATTCCTCGTAGCTGATGCCGTAGTCGATCAGGCCGGTCGGGGTCAATTCAATGACTCTGGTAGCAATAGTTTCGTTGAACTGCAGATCCTGCGAAGTAAATAAAATGGTACCGGTAAACTTCATCAGTCCATTATTCAGCGCTGTAATCGATTCGAGATCGAGGTGATTGGTCGGACCGTCGAGCAGCAGCACGTTGGCGCTGCTCAGCATCATTCTGGCGAGCATACAGCGCACCCTTTCCCCGCCTGACAGGACGTTCGTCATTTTCAGGCCTTCTTCGCCGGAAAAAAGCATACGGCCAAGAAAGCCACGAACAAAGCTGTCGTTTTTATCTTTGGAATACTGCCGCAGCCACTCAACCAGGTTCAGGGTGCTGTCACTGAAGAAAGCCGAGTTGTCTTTGGGAAAATACGACTGGGAAGTGGTAACGCCCCAGTTGAACGACCCCGCGTCCGGTTCCATTTCACCGGCCAGTATCTTGAAAAGGGTAGTGGCAGCCAGTTCATTGCTGCCGACAAAGACGACCCGGTCATTTTTATGAACCGTGAAAGTCACGTTGTTGAGAACCCTGTTGCCATCGATGGTTTTTGTCAGCCCCTGAACGCGCAGAAGCTGGTCGCCGGCTTCTCGTTCAGGTTTGAAGGCAATGAAGGGGTAGCGGCGCGAAGAGGGCTTGATGTCTTCAAGATTCAGCTTCTCAAGCTGCTTGCGCCGCGAAGTTGCCTGCGATGATTTTGATTTGTTGGCGCTGAACCTGGCAATAAAGGCTTTCAGCTCTTCGGCCTTTTCGGCCAGTTTCTTGTTCTGATCCTGCTGCAGCTTCAGTGCCAGCTGACTCGATTCGCTCCAGAAGTCATAGTTGCCGGTATAAAGAGTGATATTGCCGTAATCGATATCAGCCATGTGAGAGCAAACGTGGTTGAGAAAGTGGCGGTCGTGCGAAACAACGATGACCGTTTTATCGCAATTGACCAGAAAGTTTTCGACCCAGCGGATTGCGGCGGCATCGAGGTGGTTTGTCGGTTCATCGAGAAGCAGAATATCAGGATCACCGAACAAAGCCTGTGCCAGCAGGACCTTAACCTTTTCTGAGCCAGTCAGTTCGCGCATCATCAGGTTATGAAGCTCGGTTTTGATGCCCAGGCCGGCCAGCAGAACGGCAGCGTTCGATTCCGCTTCCCAGCCGTTCATTTCGGCACACAGGCTTTCGAGTTCGCTCGCACGTACACCGTCAGCTTCAGAAAAATCAGCTTTCTCATAAAGCTTTTCTTTTTCCTGCATCACGGCATACAGCTCAGGGTAGCCCATGAGAACGACCTGCAGAACCTGGGTGTCTTCATAGGCAAAGTGGTTCTGTTTGAGAGTGGCGATGCGCTCACCGGGGGTTATGTTCACATTTCCGGAAAAATTGGTGATTTCGCCGGAAAGTATTTTCAAGAATGTTGATTTGCCTGAGCCGTTGGCGCCAATCAATCCGTAGCAGTTCCCGGGGAGAAACTTGATGTTTACCCCTGCAAAAAGCTTGTTGCTGCCAAAACTGAGGCCCAGGTTTTCAGTGCTGATCATTATTTTCTCCGGTGCGGCAATTAAAAAGAATGGCTTTCAATGGTGCAGCGCCAAGGGTAACAGGAAATCTTCAATAAAGAAAGATTTAGTGCGTTTGCAATGCAGATGTTCGATGTTATTGCAGGTTCTGTGGCTGCATGGTACTATCGCCCTGAAAAAATCAAGAGGACAAGAGGCGAACCCATGCTCAAATCATTGCGCTATCTCATTATGACTTTCATTGCGGTTTTAACCGTAAATTCTCTTCAGGCTGGCGAAAACAGCCTTCTCTGGCAGGGGACGGCCGATAAAAAACCGGTAACCGCGACTCTCAAACACGACGGCAAACAATTCACGACGCTGCAGATAAAGTTCAGCGAAGCTGCTGACCGCCTCAGCCTCAGGATTACAGCAAAGCAGCAACATGGCAAAGCGGTCTACGAAACAAAACTCTCTGCCAACCTTGACGGCAAAAACGGCCTCGAACAGACAATCGACAGGCTGTGCCAGATGCCAGGCGACTACGAAGTCCAGATTTCAGGCAAGGCCGCCTCATGCACAATTTTAACCGAACAACATGCGCCGCTTGACCAGTTTACGGCCGGTGAGCAATTGGGGGAACTGGTCGTAACCGGCACCGGCGGTGCGACCGTGTCGGTCGAGTCTGACATGTTTTCAGTCAAACACCCAGACTTCAAAAAAGGCATGAATAAAGGCATTGCCAGCCCGAATGGCGATATTTTCTTCAAACTGCCGGCGGGCTACTGGGTATTGCAGCGCAGCGGCAACGGCACGGGTTATGCCAGGCTGATTCCGGTAAGCAGTGGCAGAAAAACGACAGTGCGATGGGCTGCCAGCCCGGAAATAAGCCTTGAAAGTCAGACTGCCACTTCTGCCAGGCGTCTGGAAATTCGCGCGGTGACTTCTGAAGCAGATTCAGAAAATGCTCTGTGCCGGTTTGCGGTTCCGGCCGGTCTAACCAGCCACACACCCGCCATCGATCAGCTGCAGTGCTTCGAGCGCTCACTCCCGGCTGAAATTATCGATATAAAGCAGTCAGAAACACCGCTGCATCTGGTTATGCTGCTCGACAGCTCAGGCTCGATGAAAAAATCAATGAAAGCGGCTATCGACGCTACGGTTAAATTTGTCGAAGCTCTGCCAGACGAAGCCAGAGTCGAAGTGATCGACTTCGATACCAAAGCAAAGCCGGTTAAGGCAGCAAACCGTAACGAACTTATCAAATCGATCAAAGCCATCAAGGCCGATGGAGCGACAGCACTCAGAGACAGCATTCTGCTAGGTCTTTCACAGTTAAAGGCCTCGCCCCGACCGGCACTTGTCGTTTTCACCGACGGTTTCGACGCAAATCACAACGATACGGCACCCGGAAGCAAGGCCGGCGAAAAAGAGGTATTCGAGGCGCTCGCAAAGGCACGCATTCCGGTTTTTACCATCGGTTTTGGCGAAGGCGCCGACCGCGAAACCCTGGCGCGCCTGGCCGATCTTTCGGGCGGGCTGTTTCAGACAGCTGACGAGAGCAATATCAATGAGGTTTTCGCCAGACTCGAAGCCACCGTCGCCCGCGAATATCTTCTCACCTATCGCCGGCCGCAGAAGCCAGGTTTCGGCATTCGACCGGTAATCAGCATCTGCGTCGACACCAGCGGCTCGATGGCCAGCGGTCTTGAAAGCGGCGTTCCCGGCAGTCGACGCGATGTTGCCAGAAATGCGCTGCATAGTATGCTCAAAAGATTGCCAGAAAATGCTCTGGTGCAAATTCTCGATTTCGATGCCAATACCTGCATAACTCAGACCGCTACCGCCAATCGGGCGAGAAATCACGCCGGCATCGCCGCTTTTAACGACGGCGGCGGCACCGACGTTCTCAAAGCAGTTTCGGTCGCCATGCAGGGTCTGCTCGCGGTGCCATCCAATCGTCGTTACATGCTGTTTCTGACCGATGAGGCCGTTAAAACCAACAGCAAAAAAGACGAAGAAATGTTCAACCGGCTGCTGGCACGCATGAAAGACGAGGGCATTTTCTCGATGTGGATCGGTATGGTCAAAGAAAATGAAAATGGCGCATTTCATCAAACTGCGGCAAAAGCTGGTGGAGAAGCAATTATCGCTGGCAACTTCGCTGCCATGCAACAGACTATCGACAAACTGCTCGCCAGAGTTGCCGAGCCAGCCGACGAAAGCACGGTTCCATTCGAACTTGTCTGGAACATGCCGCAGGAAGCCAACTCGCCGGTAACTGTTTCAGGCAACGGCATTTTCAAGCTGCCGCCGCTGAAACAGCTCGCTTCAGAAACAAAAGAAGTCGTGGACACTCTGCAGATAACCTGCGACAATTCTACAGACTCTGCGCTGACGGTTGCGGATGTGTCAACCGACAGCCAGGCAAACGAAAATCAACAGGCAACAAAACCTTCTGCCGCCGGTGCTAAAATGGCCGACACTACCGGTAACCAGGCAGAAGGCAACGCCAGAATGGCGATCGATCTGGACCTTAAAGGTCAGAACAGCGCCTGCTCATTTCACATTCGAAAAATGGCTCTGTACGACAGCCTAAATGGCGTTCAGGCGCCGGCAAAGAAGCTGTTTGCTGCATTCGACATAGAGCTGGGCAATATTCTGCCCGAGCAGGATGTCGCAGTTTACCCCGACGGCGGCAACCACCCGGCGCAGTGGGTGAATCGCAGCAACGACAAGGTAAAAATCATCAAAGCGTTGCCGCCATATCAAATCGGTGACCTGACGCGGCATTTCTATCTGCGCTGGAACAACGACCCGGCGGTGCCATTTTCGCCGGCCAGCTGGCTGCTCGACGATTCACTCACACCTTTTGGCAGCAGATCGGTTACGGTAAACCCTGGCAAACCGGTACGCGGACAGGTTGTCTTTATCGTTTCAGACGATCAGGGGCTCAGCAACGGTGCCGTCGACTTCTTCGACCGCAGTTACGGGCATGTTTCGCTGACAATTGCCGGCAAAATGGAACCGGCTGATCTTAAAGCTGCGGGGTTGCCAGAAGCACCGCAGGGCAAGCTCGGTTCTGCTTTCAGCATGACTGTTAAGAGCCTTGCCGATGTCGCTTCGCCTCTGGCCGGAGCGACCGCTGGCAAGCATCTGCTCTGGCGCGTTATCGACGGCGAAATCGAATCGCAGGTGCAGGCTCTGCTGGATATCGACCCGAAAGCCCGCATGCATCTTGCCATACCGACAACAGCCGGGCCGGTGCGTCGGCCGCTGTCAGCAGTGACCGGCCTGCTGCCCTTCGGGTTTTATGACCGGGTCAAACTCGCGCCCGGCTCGAACAATTACTTCACCCAGGCATATCTGCTGCCGGCCGGGCTGGCAGCAACCGCTTCAGGCAGTCTCTGCATCGACATGAAAAACGACGATGTCTGCATCGCCCTGAACCCGGCCGAAAATTTTATCGACAAGCCGGCAGAGCGCAGCTGGTCTGCCGAAGGCAATGGCATGAAGCTGGTAATCAATGCCCAGGGTCGCATGGCGGTATTCAACAACCGCAAGGGCGACTGGCTGGTCGTCGACGCCACCGTTGCCGATCTGCCCGACGGCAGTGCTACCCGCATCGACAAGTTGCTGTTTCTCGGCCGGGCCGATCTGAAAGAACAGGGTTTCGCCCTCAAGCCCGGCGAACGCATGGTAAAAACCGCTGACAACCAGGCCGGTCACAAGGGTATGGGCAATTTTGCCGGTAAAAGCGAGGCGGACGGCAACCAGACAAGAATTTACCCTGATTCCGTATGTCGCCAGATGATCTTTGCCGCCAACGAAAACGCGATTGTGCCCGATGGCAAAGAGCTGAGATTCGTCGCAGTTTTCAGAATGCCGACAAAGGGTGATTATCTGCTGGCCGCTGACGGAATGCCATTTGCCGTGACCCCGGCCACGGCAGAACCGAATAACCTGCCTGCCTGGCTACTTGCCGAAAATGACGAAGTGGTTCCGGTTCTGGCAGCCGATTTTGAAAAGAAGCTCGCTGAGCGTCTTAAACAACTCGCGAACGAAAAACGCCGACAAAATGCCGCAGCCATTGCCGAGGCGGCAGATAAAACTACCGACGCCGACGGCAATATGGTTGAAGCAGCTTTCAGGTTGAGCCCGCCGGTTATCGCACCCTGGGCCGGTCCGGTCGAAAATCAGTTCAGAATCGAAGTTTCAATCGATGCAGAACCGGCCACAGAAGTAGCCGCAGCCCAGACTGGTGCTGCTGCTTCGGCGCTCAGCGGCGGCAGCAGTAAAACGCGCTCTTTCAAGGTAATCGGTTATAACCTGCCTTCTGAAAGCATTGGTAAAAGTCCATTCGAGATAATCTACGCCGAAGAAACCGGCAAAGACGGTGAAAAACTTCTCAAGACGAGCCTGATCGGCATCTGGGGTTCTTCTGAATGCCGTGAAAGTATCGATCTGAAAACCTGGAAACCGGTCAAAGAAAGAATCACTCTCACCGGCAAAGGCATCAAATGGCCCATTATCGAGCGTGATCTGCCCGACAACTCTTTGCAGAACCGCATTCACAGTGTCGCACTCGCTCTGCCCGATATCTCGACAGAACAGACCGAAGATCTGCAGAAGAGATGGCAGGCAGCCCGGGTCGAGAAAACCCCCGACCACCTGTCGCTGTGGCAGTGGTATGCGCATGCGCGCCTGGCAGCATTCATCAGCGCTCAGACTACTTTTGAAAAACAGCTTTGCGAAAATACCGGCATCAGCCTGAGTCGAGAAAAACAGCCACGCCTGATGCTTCTAACCGGTGCCGCCGATGATAAAGGTGCATTTGAAGCCAGGCTCGATCTGGTTGCGGTACAGCCTGAAGTCAAAGCCGAAGCTGAGGCCGCCGCAGCCTTTCGCATAGCCGCCGGGATTTTTGTCAGCGATCTCGAAGCAAGAGTCATGCAGGGAAAAGGCGTTTTTCAGTTCTGGGGCAGAAACCGCCTGCAGATTATTGCCGACAGCGGTAAACAGAAAAATGCCTGGCTGAAGTTCGCAGAAAGTCGTGGCGTCAGCGAACGGGTTATCAAAGCCATAAAAAGCACCAGATCGGTGGTTCTTTTCCCGCAGAATCCGGCGATGATAAACGACCGGCCGTTCTGGGCCTGGCTCGAAATCAACCCGAAAACCTATGAAACCATCAGCGTTCTCGAGACCGGCGAACGCGGCACAATTGCCGGCGAGGCCATAATTCAGGCCCTGATTCCTGATGGCGCCGGCATTGCCCTCGGCTTCTGGAAAGGCACAGAAACCGCAGTATGGGGCATGTCTGCCTTCATTCTCGAAGGACAATCGGCGCAGGAAGCAGCCGCCAGCACCGAAAAATTCATTGGCGACCTGTCTGAGAATCTTGGCAAGATCGGCGACTCGGTCGAGGTTGAAGTCGGCGACGCCAGCATCGACCTGCTCAGCGGCAAAGTGACCCTGGCCGGCTTCTCTTCTGAAGGTGACTACTCGCCATGGGATGGTTACAAAGGCTTTGTTACCGGTTTCAACGCCGGTGCTTCATGGTATCTCAACAAGGTTAAAGCTGCCGCATCAGGCAAATAAATAAGGAAACAGCATGTTCAAAGTAAAAATCGACAAGACACTTTCGTTCCGTCTCACTAAACTTGTAAAACAGGCTACCATGGCAATATTCGCGCTTCTGATTTCAGGCGCAGCGCTATTCGCGGCCGCGCCTGCCAGCTTCAGCGGTCTGCCGGTCATCGACCGGGCAAAAGTCGAACTGTTCGCCCGCACCATGAATATCGCCCAGGGCAAAGCCACTGCCGCCACCCTTGAACTGCGCAATGACGAGAACTCACCTGAAAAAGCCGCCGGCAAAGACGAAGCGGTCAAAGATATCAAAACCGTTCTACAGCTTGGCAGCAATATCATCGATGCCGAAAAAAAGGCCTGCGTTGAAACCGGCATGAGTGACACCGACTTTCACGAAGTCAAAATCAGACTGCTGCAGGTTCTCATGCTGCAGAACATGGAAAAAATGAAAGCAGCCATGGTCGGCAAAAGAAGCGGTACAGATATGGCCGCCGAGGGAATGGCCGGGGTTGACCAGAAACTCGCCGCTCTCGAAGCCCGTCTGGCAAAAAGCCGTGAAGCTCTCGCAAAAGCACAGAGCGAAGAAGCTGAATACTTTGCCAAACAGGACAAAAAAATCGCTGAGCAGCAGAGCAGAATCACAAAACTGCAAAGCGAAGCTGCCTCAGAAGCGGTCGCCAAAAAACGCGAAGCAAAAACAAAGCAGCTCGAAAGTGCCAGAGAAAAGCTGGTTAAAATGCAGGCTGATCGTCAGAAGCCTTACAGTAAGCTTGTAAGCGCCCGCGAACGCGTTGAGAAAGACGAGAAGTCGGTCAGCGTTTTCCGCGAAAACATGGCGGCGGCAAAAGATCAGATCGCCAGCATGGGCAAAGAAATTCAGGACTTTCAGAACAAAATGGAAACCGGCTTCGCCCAGACGCAGGACTCAGACGTTATGAAACAGGCCGCCCTCGACATGCCTGTTTTCCTGCAGTTTCCCGAGCTCAAACCTTTCCTGATCGAGCCGAAAAAATGATTTCGAATTCCTTAGAGGGGCAATTTCAACCACGAAATTGCCCCTCTAAGAATAAAAATACACGATTTTAAAGGCAATTTTCTTTTGCTGATCGCATTTTTCGCTGGTCCGACCCCAGAAAACAACATGCTTGACCTGTACCCGGCGCGTGGTGTAGACTATTTGCTCTTCTTACACGGGAGCGTATTAATCTTTACTACGCGAATCGCAGTTCTACCGGTTCTGGTCGGCAGAGTTATGAGGCTCCTCGCGGATTATATAAAGGACACACCTGGATATGCAGCAACTCGAAAACATGCGACGAGTCAGAAACATCGGAATTATCGCCCACATCGACGCTGGTAAGACCACCACTACCGAGCGCATTCTTTATTTCACCGGCAAAAACTACAAGATCGGTGAAACTCATGACGGTACCGCCACCATGGACTGGATGATCCAGGAGCAGGAACGCGGCATCACCATCACCAGTGCCGCCACCAAATGCCTCTGGCAGAACTGCGCCATCAATATCATCGACACACCAGGCCACGTTGATTTTACTGCCGAAGTTGAACGCTCACTGCGCGTTCTTGACGGCTGTGTCGTGCTGCTCTGCGCCGTTGCCGGCGTACAGCCGCAGTCAGAAACCGTCTGGCGCCAGGCCGACAAATATCGCGTGCCGAGAATGGTTTTTGTCAACAAGATGGACCGCACCGGCGCCAATTTCGAGCGCGTCGTCACCCAGATCAAAGAAAGACTCAAAGCCCAGCCGGTAGTCCTCACCATGCCGATCGGCAGTGAAGAAAATTATCTGGGGCATATCGATCTCGTAAAAATGACTGCCCGCATCTGGGCTCCATCAGAGAAAGATCCGGCCGGCCAGATGGTCGAATCGGAAATTCCGGCAGACCTGCAGGCCGCCGCAGCTGCAGCTCATCATCAGCTGATCGACACCCTCGCGACCTGCAACGATGAGATCCTCGAACGCTACATGGCCGAAGAACCGATCGAAATTGAACTGATCACCAAAGCTTTGCGCTCTGCCACGATCGATGGGAAAGTGGTGCCGGTACTGTGCGGCTCTGCCTTCCGCAACAAGGGTGTCCAGGCACTTCTCGACGCGATTGTCGCCTACCTGCCGTCACCGCTAGACATTCCGGCTTCTATCGCCTTCAATCAGGTCACCGACGAAGAACTCACCATTGCCGCCGACCCGAACCTGCCGCTGGCCGCCATGGCCTTCAAGGTTGCGTCGATGCCGCATATCGGCAAACTCGTTTATACCCGCATCTACGCCGGCACCCTCAATGTCGGCGACCAGATCTATAACGTCACCCGCGGCACCAAAGAGCGCGTCGGCAGAATTCTGCAGATGCACGCCAACCAGCGCCAGGATCTCGAAACCGCCCAGGCCGGTGATATCGTGGCTATCGTCGGCATGAAACGCATCGGCACCGGCGACACCCTGGCGCATGACAAAGACGCGCCGGTTCTCGAAAAGATCACTTTCCCCGAAACCGTTATTTCGGTCGCCATCGAGCCAAAAACCAAGGCCGATCTTACCAAGCTCAGCACCGTTTTGCACACTCTGATGGACGAAGACCCGACCTTCAAAGCGTCGATGGATGAAGAAACCGGCGAAACCATCATTGCCGGCATGGGTGAACTGCATCTCGAAATCATCGTTGACCGCATTCTGCGTGAATTCAACGTACAGGCAACCGTAGGCGCTCCGCAGGTTGCTTATCGTGAAGGCATCAAAAAAGGTGTGCCGACTGAAGGCAAATGTGCCAAACAGACCGGCGGCCGCGGCCAGTATGGTCATGTAATCATGGAAATCGAACCATTGCCACGCGGCGGCGGCTTCATTTTCGAAACCAACGTCAAGGGCGGCACCGTGCCTTCGACTTTCTTCCCGGCTGTTGAACAGGGTGTTCGCGCCGCTCTCACAGAAGGCCCACTCGCCAAAAAGCCGGTTACCGATGTTAAAGTCACTCTGCTCGACGGCTCGTATCACGAAGTCGACAGCAGCATCATCGCTTTCAGAACCGCAGCCATCGAAGCTATGAAACTTGGCCTGGCCAAGGCTTCACCGATGATGCTCGAACCATACACCCGTGTCGAAATCGAGACTCCCGAACAATATCTCGGTGATATCATCGGCAATATCAATTCTCGCCGCGGCAAGGTCGTCAACATGGAAATGCGCGCCGACATGCGCACCATCGAATGCCATGTGCCGCTCGCCGAAATGTTCAACTACTCGACGCACCTGCGCTCGCTCTCACAGGGCCGCGCCAGCTTCAGCATGGAAGTAATGCACTATGTCGAAGTACCGGAAAGCGTCGCCACCAAAATTCTGCGTCCAACCAAAGACAAATAAGGTTTAATTGTGAAAACGCCGGTCTGCAGCTGCAGACCGGCGTTTTGCATTTAAAATGCCCGATTCTTACTTACTCAAAGGCGCAGTTGTTGATGCGATACCGCACGAACCGTCGCGTTTTTGCAGTCTCTGACCGTTACCCTTGCCAGTGCTCTTGCCATTACCTCTGCTGTTGCCATTCTTCTGGCAACCTGAGCTGCAGCGCCCCTTACACTGACCCTGGCCGAGACCATTCTTCAGTCCGTTTCCATTACCCTGACCAAGACTGGCGTTGCGTTTCTGGCGGTTACCAGATTTTGCACCAAACCCGGTACCGTCTCTCGGCCGAGGTTTGCTGCCATCGCCGTAGCCGCGACCCTCACCAGTACACTTGACGGGGCTAGTCTGCACAGTTGTTGAAGAACTGGAGTCTGAAGTTGAACTTATAACAGCCTTACTTTGAGCAGAGCTGTCTGAAGTCTGAGCCATTACGACACCAAGGCCAAGAAACACAGTTACGATCATTACAATACTGAGCTTTTTCATAGACCTACCTCCATTTGATTTTATCGATACAAGTTGGCTCACCTGTTGCGTCCGTAGCGATAGCGCTTATGCTGCCCCTGCCGGTCAGTGAATTCAATGTCACCATCATTTGCCCAGCGGCCCTGATAAACTTCTGAACTGTCTCTGACGATTGTCAGACTGCCATCATCGAGTTCGCTGATGGTAAGAAGCATTCCGGAACGCATATTGCGCAAAGTTGCCAGCGGCGCCCCTTCTTCACTACCAAAAGTGACCTGCCACTCAACACCATCAACCGTCATGGTTGCCGGCATGCCATCAGCAGCAGCAGGAGTCGGTGTAGTAATTACCGTACCATTACCGCGGGTGATCTGCAGGGAACCATCGGCCTGTTTCACAACACTGCATTGCTCAGTGCCAACCGTTACCCCGTCAGCGGTTACAATCGCATTGCAACTGCCGTCGCCTCTGCGAAGACCCATGCCACCATTCGCGCCCTGCACATGATAGCTGCGGTTGCGATAACGTTTAGAACCGCTCAGGCCATCAGTAACAGCTCTGAGGCTCATACCTTCGTCAGCGCTGATTACTGAAGCGGCCAGCGTGCGATCGACCAGAAGACTGGCTTCGATTGCAGCAATCTCTTCATCAGGCGGTGTATAGGCAAGATCGGACGAACCCGAACCAGTGCTGGCGCAACCGGTAAAAAGAGCCATTAACGACATCATTGCAACGAAAAGAATCAGTTTTTTCAATTTCATAACCTCCGGTGATTTTGCGAACAAATATGTCATTGCAACGGTCGTGCCAGATTTTTTCAGCACTGGTAAAATCGGCTTTCAAAGCTGGTTTAAGAAGAACACACACAAAATGTATGGGCCACGGTCAGAAAAATGCGTGCAAGATTCTGCACCTAAAAAGTGCAAAGCCTTGCACGCCGTAGCAAAACAGCAGCCTAAAAATATGTTTTGTAGACCAGCCTGAGCAGCTGATTTCTCCAGCATCTTGCCACACGCCCTACTGACAGCCGTGCTTTTCTGCTTTGCTTGCGACTGCGTGCGGCACAGGCCAGACAAAAAGCTTTCAATACATATCTGGAACAGAATTTGCTGATTGATAGACACAGGGATTACAATCTTGTAAAACAAAGGCCGGTATGATCAACACTAATTCCAATTCAGACGGACACAAAAATACCAGGAACCCGGGCGCAACGCCGCAAAAATTGATGCTGGCCCTTACCCCGGTTCTGATAATCGCATCAGGCATTCTGGCCTTCATTCTTTCAGGCTGGAACGCCAGCCGCATTGAGCCACTGCGCCAGTGGGCAGCCGAGCGCGATGGCAAAGAACTTTACACAGAAATTATTCACGAAGGCCCGATATCACCAGGCCAGCTGCTGCAGCAACCAGAAGAACTTGTGTCTCTGGTCGACCCATTTCCTCAGGTTATCGCCGCTTTTCTGATGCAGGGTTCAGAAATCGTCGCAAGTTACAGCAGGCTTCCAGGTTTCGAATTGCATACCGGACAATTACCGCACGAAACCGGTGCAGCCGTTCTCAATGAACAGTTCTCGCTTTATCGCCGCTTCTTCGGGCCGGGGGCCACCAGCGAAAACGGCAGACGAAGGGCACATGATGGCAACGGCGGAGGCAGCGGCAGAGGGCCGCGCTGGATGAGATCAGATGGCGAATCGAATGATCAATCTACGGCATTGAGTTCTGGTCAAATGCCAAGAATGAGCATTATGTTCGTATTCCGGAATTCAGACAGACAGCTGATTATGCCGCTTGTCTATCAGACCTGGCTCTGGCCTGCCGTATGGCTTGCCCTGACCCTGCTCTGGGGTCTGGTTCTGATGTTTCAAAGAAGAACAGCCAGACTTATGACGGAAATTCAGAAAGAATCACATCTTGCAACAATCGGCCAGATGTCGGCAAGGCTGGCTCACGAAATTCGCAACCCGCTCGGAGCAATTCGCGGCATGGCTCAAATTCTGCAGAAAAAGCTCAACGATGAGAATCAGCTTGCCATGGCCAGAACCATCGAACAGGAAACTTTCCGTCTCGACAGTCTGACCGGCGGCATTCTCGACTTTTCACGCCCACCCGTAATCAATCCTGCCCGAATCGATATCAATTTGGTGGTCAACGAGACACTCAAGCTTTTTCAGCAGCAGAACCCGGAAGTGAAATTTGATTTAAGACTGCCGGAAGGGCCGGTTTTATGCATTGGCGACGAGAATGCCGTCAAACAGGTATTTTTGAATCTTCTCAAAAATGCTGCCGACGCAACCGAAGCAGAAAATTTGCCAATAAGCGTCGAGATAGTTCAACCCGGGCAGAATGTCAGCATAAAAGTCACGAATCCCGGCGAACCGATGTCAGAAAAACGCCTAGAAGAAATTTTCGAGCCATTTGTTTCTTCCAAAGCCCACGGTTACGGCCTAGGGCTGCCGATCAGCCGCAAACTGGCCAATTCAATGGGTGGCAGCCTCTGTCTTGTCAATAGCGCGGACCGCTCTATCGTCGCAGAATTCAGCCTGCCACAGGTAAATAAAGTATGAAAAAAGAAATTCGCAATACGGTTCTGGTAGTAGACGACGAATCATCATTCAGAAGCATGCTGAGCACCGTTCTTTCCGATGCCGGTTTTGAGGTTCTGGTAGCCGGCTCAGGTCGCGAAGCGCTCGAAATTACACTCAGACGGGCGATAGATCTGGCAGTTCTCGATCTGGTTATGCCGGGCATCGACGGCCGCGAACTGATGCACCGGCTGCACGAGAAGATTCCGGGCCTGCCGGTAATTTTTCTGACCGCACATGGCTCGATTCCGTCGGCAGTGGAGGCCATCAAAGAAGGGGCTTCTGATTATCTTACCAAGCCGCTGCCACACATCGACGACCTGGTTATTACTGTTAACCGCGTTCTTGATCTGCACCGCCTGAAAAATCAGCAGAATCATAAAATCGCTATCAAAAAAAACATCGACCCGTTCCCCTGCGCCTCGCCAAAAATGAAAAAACTTCTGGAAACGGCGGCTAAAGTCGCCGGCACCGACGTTACTGTGCTGATAACCGGCGAATCGGGCACCGGCAAAGAACGCATGGCTGAATTCATTCATATGCACAGCCAGCGGGCTGCCGCCGAAATGGTCTCGGTCAACTGCGCCGCCATCGTCGAGACCCTTCTCGAAAGTGAACTGTTCGGCCATGAGAAAGGCGCTTTTACCGGAGCCTCCGAAAGAAAAACCGGGCAGTTTGAACTCGCCGACAATTCAACGCTCTTTCTCGACGAAATCGGCGAAATGTCGATCAATCTGCAGCCAAAACTGCTGCGCGCCCTGCAGGAAAAAGAATTCAGACGTGTCGGCGGTGCTCAGATGATCAAATTCAATGCCCGCCTGATTGCAGCGACCAACCGCGACCTGAAGGCACATTGCCAGACCGGGGCCTTCAGAGAAGATCTTTATTACCGCATTTCCGTGTTCAGCATTCATATTCCGCCCCTCAGAGAAAGGCCGGAAGACGTGATTTTTCTCGCAGAAAAATTCGCCGCCGAAGCCGCTCAACGTTTTGGCAAACAAGCGCCAAAATTCAGCCAGGAAACAAAAGAAGCCCTGCTGAGTTACGAATGGCCCGGCAATATCAGAGAACTCGGCAATATCATCGAGGCCTCGGTACTGCTTTGTGAAGAAGATATTCTCAAATCAGAAAACCTGCACGGGCTTGGAAAACAGCCACAAAATGAGGCAAAAGCCGGCACTCTTGAAGAGGCCGAAAAAAAAGCTCTTGTCGAAGCTCTCGCCAGATTCGATGGCAACCGTGTTCAGACAGCGGAATATCTCGGTATGAGCCGCCGCAACCTGATTTATAAATTAAAAAAGCATGGGTTACTTGCCAGGTAAAATTTTTGCCGGCTGCGCTCCCGGCAGTTCAGAATAATTGCTATAATTAATGCTCGTGAGATTCACCACCGGGGGTACATTGTGATGAAGATGACCTCATACTGGGCTCAGATGACAGTAAAGCTGTTTATTTTGCAGCTAAAATAAGCCTTCTTCACAGATGGCTGCTTGAGGGAGTGTTCAATGACGTGACCCCGTGGCTCGAAGAACTGGCTGGCAAATACCCAGACAACCAGCTGTGTCTTGGGCTGCAGGCTCACTACTGGTTCGAAGACTACCGTCAGTGCATCGGCGCCCTTGATTTTAAAGCCGAACTCGAAAAGAAAATTTCTCAGCAGTTTGGCGGTGGCATGGTTGTCAGCATCACCCTGAAAGGTGAGAAAAGCCTGCAGAAGGCCTATCTCTTCTATCTCGAAGCCTTAAAACGCGGGTTTCCTGAAGACCGCGAAATTCCGGGGCTGATGCCGGCCTACTGGCAATATATCGAGGTTTTGTATAACAAAGTTCACCCTTACTGGCGTTATCCCGATCGCCTCGCGGGCTTTCGTGATCTGCTCAAAGACCTTACTGAAAGATGCAGATCCGTAGTCGTGAATGTTCCCTTTAAAAAATACGCATCGCCGGCATTTCAGATTCTCAGCGACGTCTACAAGTACTGGCCGGAAAGCAAACTGGGAGCAAAGATCATCGACTATCGCGAAATTATGAACCTCAGCCACATAGTTTCGGGCAAAAAGCGCTAGTATTCAGACGAATAAAACTGGCAACCGGGCCTGATCAGACTCAGGCCCGGTTTGTGTTTTAGATCAGCAGAAAAAATCTGTGGCAGTCTGCATGAATTTGGCTTCGGCGCTGGCAAGCAGCGATTCATCGCAGCGCAATTCGGCCCGGAGTATATAGAGAGGCTGGAACGCCTTCTCCACCCAGGCTTTGAGCTGCAGGCGGGCGCGACAGGGCACCGGATGTATGAACTTGACCTTCAGCTCGCCGGTAACCGCTTCGATTGAGCGGTTAAACAGACAGTGAGTCATTGCCGCATCGAGCAGGGCACAGGTGACCCCGCCGTGAATGATGCCCTGGTAGCCCTGCAGCATGTCGTGCGCCTGGAAATCAGCGTATACGACATGATTATCATCGGCCATAAAGTGCAGATGCATCGATAACGGGTTTTTTACCCCGCAAAGAAGGCAGCCGGCGTGCGAGCCGGCTGCCGGCACCGGCTGCAGCCGGCCATACGGGGGCAATCTGTCGACAGAGGTTTCAGCCGGCATTGCTACAGCCTGCTGCTTTTTCTGTCTTAACCGTGTTGCCGTCGTAAGCCTCACGAATGTGAGCCACGACCTGCGTAAATGCTTTGGCGACAGGAGTTTTTGAATGGGTATAGACGAAGGGCGAACCGTTGTCGCAGGCGACGCCAATTGCGGGATCTATCGGAATTCTGCCCAGAAAGCGCACGCCGAATTCACCGGCGGTCTTTTCGCCGCCGCCACTGCTGAAAATGTGAGTTTCACATTCGCATTTCGGGCAGACAAAACCGCTCATGTTTTCCAGCACGCCAACAACTTCGACACCAAGCTGATTGCAGAAGTTGATCGACTTGCGTACGTCGGCGGCGGCCACTTCCTGCGGGGTGGTGACGATCAGAGCCGAGAAACTGCCTTTGATCTGCTGACAGACCGAAAGCGGCTCATCACCGGTGCCAGGAGGCGAATCGATTACCAGGTAATCGAGTTCGCCCCAGTTGACTTCGGTGAGGAACTGGCCAATGACGCCGGCCTTCATCGGCCCGCGCCAGATTACCGCATCATCAGACTTATCGAGCAAAAGCCCTATCGACATGACCTTAAGGTCGCCGACTTCGGCTGGCAGCAGCATTTTTCCGTCAGACAGGGCGCGTACATTCTGCAGTTTGAGCATGGTCGGAATGCTCGGCCCATGAATGTCGACATCGAGCAACCCGGTTTTGTAGCCCTCAGAAGCCAGGGCCACGGCGATATTAACAGCCACGGTGCTCTTGCCGACTCCGCCTTTGCCCGACATGACGACAACGGTGTGTTTGATGCGGTTTGGTGAATTGTCTGCGGTAACGCGTTCGCTGCATGAAGCGCTGGAACAACCGCTGCATGCACTGCCTTCGTTACTGCAACCTGAAGAACTGCTGCTGGTCTGACTCATATTCTGGTTCCTTTACTTTTCTTTCTTCTCAGTGATTTTTTCAGTGGCTTTGGCGGTTAGAAGGTCTTTGATTTCAGTGAGCTGCACTTTAAGCGAATCGATCTGATTCTGCATTTCGCTTCCGCCATTTTCGCGCCCTTCAACATCTACAGGCTCAACCTGCTCGAAACCGGCTTCGATATTACGATAGCGGCCTCGACCGGCAGCAGGGACGAATCCCTGCCTGAGACCCCTGCCACCGCCACGGCCGAAAGCGCAGCCACCACGTCGACCCACCGGCACGCGACCGGTCTGATTGACAGTCTGACAACAACCCATTGCACGGCCAGTCATCGGCCCCTGACCATTCGGACCTGTCCTGTCAAAACCTGGCATATCCTACTCCTTGTTTGTGAATTTTTGAACCCACTTTAATAAGATAAAATAACACCAATAAAAACACAAGAACTTTTTTGGCATTTGCCAATTTAAAATCTTTAAAATCAGCTACAGATTTTGTTTTAAAAAAATACACTTCTATTTTTTTCAAGCAAATGCCAATAATTAGATAAAAAAAGTCTCGAACTGCCGAACGGCAATTCGAGACCGGGGCGGGATTGCTGTGTGTCGGCAATCTGGCGTAAATGCCGCCCATACCAGTTACCAGAGGAGATTCTGGTCGATCTTGGACTCAGTTAAGAAATGCAATGAACTTCTGCTGCTGTGCAGCCACTGTGTTTCCCATGACTTCAGCGACGGTGCCGCCAAACATTGTTCCGAGCAAACCGGCATTCATACTGCCCACATAGACTTTTCCATCTGATTTCTTATAAACGCTTATCGTACAGGGCATGAAAACAGAAATCTTCTTGTTCGCGTCCTCATTGAGTATTTTAAATGCATGGTCGGCCTGACACATGTTGATCAGCTTAACGGAAGAAAGATCGTAATTTCCATGCTTCTTCACCGAAGCACTCAGGTCAGAAATTCCTGAAATCACCCATCCTTCAGTCTCTGCTGCCGTCTTTATTTTCTCGACCGTTTCTTCAAACCCGAACGGGCTTGTCTGCTCACGAATCATCATGCCAGGCATCAGCAGAACCATTACCATTGCCGCGATAATGGCGCCGGCAAAACCGGCGGCAATAATATAAACAGATTTTTTCATAACTACCTCCTGTTTTGTATTATAAAATAATACCAATGATTCCACAAGAGGTTTTTGGCTTATGCCATTTTAGCGGAAATGAAAAATGCTAATCTGCCATTTTGATTCAGCGGGTAAAGTGATTCTGTTACCTAGTCAATCCGTCGGTAGTAGCTGAATTCGCCGCTGCAGATACTGCAGCGGTTGGCACCGTTTTTCTGCAGGAATGATTCGCCGCATTGCGAACAGCGGGCAGCGCCAGGCTTGTTATGCTTGCCAAAACGTTCAACCTGCACGTTCTGCAGGCCGATTACCTTGTCGCGAACGGTTAAAAATTCTTTGATCACCTGCTCACCGGATTTCAGGCGGGCCTCGCCACCAGCCTTGACTTCGGCTGAACGGGTGCGATAAAAGAACCTGTACAGTTCAGGGGTTTCGTCTGGCGAAATGCGGTCAAGGTCGATGAATGCCCTGACACCACGACCATCGGCACGGTCGAACAGGGTCAGCGCAAAACGACCGATATCACCGTGGATTGTCAGATAGCGATTGCCGATCGTGCAGCCGGTCATCAGCATGATTACGTCAGTAAGACATGATACCGACTCGCAGACTGCGTTCAGGCGGTCTTTGACCGCGCCAAGCCGTAAACTGCAGCTGTCGATAATCGCCGCAGCAATCAGCAACCCTGGCGCGCGCTTTTTATGAAAACCGGTCGCCCTTTCGTACCATTCAAGCAGTTCTTGATCATTCATTGCAGACTTCCTGATTTATATAGAATCCGAGCTCAGATTTTGTCTCACGACATATAAAGTGTTGCCATGCTTATACTACACACAACCAAAAGGAAAACAGCAAAATGAAGATGCTCATCATTTTTAACCGACAGCCTTATGACGGCACCGACGTTACCTGGAACGGGCTACGCCTGGCAGGACAACTCGTCGAAGCCGGGCAGCAGGTTCGTATTTTCCTGATGAATGACTCGGTCGATATGGCCCGCGACACTTGCAAAAAGCCTGAAAGCTATGACCAGGACCTCGCCCAGATGCTTAAAGACCTGATCAAAAACGGCGTCGAAGTAAAAGTCTGCGGCACCTGCATGGCCCGCTGCGGCATCTACAAGAATCAGCCATACTTTGCCGGGGCCGAGAATTCGACTATGCCGGCGCTGGCACAGTGGGTAATCGACAGCGACAAGGTGCTGACTTTCTGAAGCTGAGGCCCGCGAGCTGGAATTATAACCTCGGCTCTTCGGCAAGGAAGCAGGTGTGCCATTACGGTTGCCCCCTGCGATTTTCCCGGCTCAGAAGAACTTGCCGCCACCGCCGAGGAACTCAACAAACAGGCAGTTGAACTGCAGCAGATGCTCAAGCAATTCAAGTTGAAAAGCTGAATTAACTGGTAAAAACGACCTTGCGGCCTGAAAAAACGGGTTCGCAGGGCATTTCTGCGTGTATCAGCTGAATAACAGAGGCATCAACACAGTGGCATGGCATGAGAAGTTTGATATTCCTGCTTTTCAGGTAAGACATTGTCGGCTCGATCGCCGG
The DNA here is from genome assembly GCA_024710355.1 of Candidatus Rifleibacteriota bacterium. Taxonomy (GTDB): domain Bacteria; phylum Muiribacteriota; class Ozemobacteria; order Ozemobacterales; family Ozemobacteraceae; genus Rifleibacterium. The sequence continues at coordinate 6,681 of JANJUX010000047.1, read as the reverse complement.
ACTGCCTTCTCTCAGATGAAAGCCACCAATAACTGCGGCGATATCATTGCGGCCGGTCACAGTGAAGGCATAGTCGACGATATTGCATATACCTGAATGGGAACAACCCGCGATGACCACGAGGCCTCTTGCGGTTTCAGCAACAATGGCTGAATCATCGGGTACAAAATCAGGCTGACCGGCTTCGTCATAAAAGAGCGTCTGTTTTGCCTCAAAATCATTCAATCGCGGAATCTGCCCGAGAAAAGTAACCGAATCAGAGAGCTTTACCGGCCTGGCGCTGAGCTGCAGGTCAAACCAGGCTTCAGCCTGTTGTCGATCATAGCTCAGCCCGATATAGGTGCCGTTTTTCTCGCGATAGCGGCGAATGAAGATTTCGGGATGGCATATCAGCCGGCGGCCGGCAAAATACTCAAAACCATTGCCATGATCGTAGTGACCATGGCTCAAGACTGCGAGCTCAATACGGTTGAGATCGATTCCGAGGCTCTGTGCATTGCTTTTAAACAGAGAACTCTGGCCTGAGTCAAAAAGAAGACAGGTATCATCAGTTTCAACAACGATCGACAGGCCATGTTCAGCGCCGCAGCCAGGCCCGGCGCTGTTATCGACGAGAAAGGTAAGATCGAGGCTGGCAGTATTTTTCATCGGCTTACCTTTGCTGGCTCAGGCCAGTTTTTCGGCCTGGTCATTAAGACAGTAGCGGTCGTGCAGATCGATGATACGGCTGTCGACGACCCCGTTGCCGAGCGTTTCAACATATCGGCAGACGGCGAAACCGCGTGAAGCGCTCGAATATTCATGTTCCCAGTTTTTATAGGCCTGTTCCTGACCTTCGGGAACGGGGCAGCGATACTTTATGCATTCAATATGCATACGATAGGGTTTTGGTGTAAGTCTGGCACGATAGCAGCGCTGCTGTATGCAAAGCCAAGAATAGAGGCCATCGGCGTTCGATTTTTCGCAGAAAGTTTTGAACTGCTCAGAGCCAGGCTCGATGAATCTGCCAAGCACCATTACTCTGATGCCTTTGCAGGTTTCGTAGATTCGCCAGGTAGTGCCGGGAATAATCTGCTCAGCGTGGAGACGGCGTAAAAGCCCGATAATGCCCTGTTTGTTATCTATTTTTTTAAAAGTAAGCCTTTCCCAGAAGGTTTTCTGGTAGGTATCTATATCAAAAATATTTACTGAAGAGGTATTGAGAATCAGAGCCCCGTAATAATTGCGGGTGATGATATTTTCAGAGTCGATCTCTTCGATGATATGCTCACGCGTGGGCTTTTCGTATGAGTTCTGGCGCTTTACCTTCTTATCGACGATCAGCTGTACCCTTTCGGCCTTTTGCCGGCAGAGTTCTTCGGCCGCCTGCTTCGATTCGTTCGAACCGGCCCGGCAGCGGATTTTTCTGCGCTCACCGTCGATAACGACTTCAAATTCTTTCTCAGCCCAGAATCTGAATAGCCGCAGCCTGGTCAGAAGACTGTCATTTTCATGGTTTGCAAAACCCATTTTTAATTCTCAATTCTGGCAGTAAATAACCCAAAAATTCGCTGAAGTCAGCAGCACTTATTATGCTGATGACTCCAGCTCAATCTGTGTTTATCCGTGCTCATCCGTGGCCTGTTTTATGGCCCTGTTCATCGGTGGCCGTTAATCAGAGGTGCCGTATGACTGGTTCTGCAGGTCCTGCATCGTTTCGTTGATGATCTGATTGCTGAGATCCTGGCCGCTTTTCAAGCCCTCTTCAAGTGCCTGGTTCATTGTCTGGTTAGCGTCCTGCAGTGCCTGTTCGGTGAGCTGACGGCCCATTTCAAGACCCTGAGCAGTGGCTTCGTTGGCAGTTTTAAGGCTCTGCTCGACGACCTTGTTGGTGAATTCGTTTGTCTGCTGCAGAAAGGTGTCTACCTGACCGTTGATTGCTTCAAGCAACTGACCGATCATCTCGCCATTTTCACCGAGTGATTTCTGCAAAAGGCTCTCTACCTGGGTATTGATACCTTCTATCGTTGTTTTAACCTTTTCATCGTTGGCCCCGAGGGATTTACCCATGATGCCGTCGAGATTGAGTTTCATGCCTTCGATGGCATTTTTAAGGTCGAGATCGGCTGATCCAGAGGTCATTTCGGTGAGTTTACCGACATTGTCGAGAATCGGCCCAACAATCGCGTCAGCGGTTTCAGCATTCTGAGCAAACGCAGGCACCACCAGCATACCAAAGCCAAAAGCAGCACAGAACATTTTTTTCAAACTGGTTTTCATTATTGCAGATCCATCCTTACCGACTGAATTAAAAAGCTTTATAGCAGGTACCAATCATAGTCAGAAAAATGTCATTGCGCAACTGCGGCAGATCAGGCTTCAAAAGGCCCTCTCCATGGCAGACTGTTTTGCTGAAAAAAAAATCTCCGCCTCTACCGGTTTTGAGGCAGAAGCGGAGACAAGGACTTATCAGATATCAGCTACGGCTGACACAATTATTTGAGATCTTTGTAAACAAACCACCAGTCGTAGCTGTTCTTTTCACCTTTGCGTTTGGCGGCAGTTTCAACGTCTTTCGCCGGCGGCACAATTACTTTATCTTTGAGAAGCTCATTGTTCGGCCAGTTTTCGGGAAGGGCAACCTTGTTGGCATCGGCAACCTGCAAAGCTTTGAGGGCACGCAGAACTTCGTCGACCTGACGGCCGATTTCCTGGGGATAATAGATCATCAGGCGAGTAACGCCGTTCGGATCGATGAGAAACACGGCTCTGACGGTATTGGAACCTTTGCCGGGGTGAAGCATGCCAAGCTTTTTGGCAACGTTGCCCATGTCATCAGCGATGATCGGGAACGGAATTTTGACCTGCAGTTTTTCTTCGATCCATTCTACCCATTTGATATGGGAAAATACCTGGTCAATCGACAGGCCGACCAGCTCGGCATTCAGTTTTTTGAATTCGGCTTCGCGTTTTGCAAAAGCTACGAACTCTGTGGTGCAGACCGGTGTAAAATCGCCCGGGTGGCTGAATAGAACGATCCACTTGCCGGCATAATCATTCGGAAAGCTTTTCATTCCATGCGTGGTCAGAACGGTGAATTCCGGCATTCTGTCACCAAGAAGGGGCATACTGCAATTCTGAGTGTTTTCCATTTTCAATTCCTCCAGAGTTTAATTTATCAACGCCGAAGGAATTGCAATCACCGTGCCAATCTTTGATTATTGGCCACCAAAGCAAGTTTCAGCAATTTTCACGACATATCAATACCGAAATATCGTTGTTTTTTACACCGATATTTCGGTAGCAACTGGATTTCGGTGCAATTCAAGCTTTTATTATCTCAGCTTCAGACGAGTAACATCGCATTGCACCTGCTACGATCAGCTAAGCATTCACGGCGACTGATACCTGAGTGCTGCTCCGGGCCGAACGTGAATTTGTCTGCGACAACGGCGCCAATAAAACAGCCGGTGAGGCCGCTAAAAAAATATTCGACTGCTCAGCCCGATTTTTTATCGAGTCCAAGCTTTTTAATCTTACTCTGCAGGGTGGTAGGCTTGAGGTTCAGCAGGGCCGCCGCACCGTCTTTACCGTAAATGCGGCCACTACACTGCTGCAAAGCTCGCGTGATAATGCGACCCACTTCTGTTTCGAAATCTGAGACCCCGGAGCCTGATACAGACAATACCGGTTGTTCCGGCTTTGCCGGCTTTGCCGGCCGGGCCTGCGACTCGAAAAATATATGTTCGGGCTCTATCTGGCCGCCACGACAATTGATCAGAGCTCTTTCAATTGTATTCTGAAGCTCTCTGACGTTTCCAGGCCAATTGTTTTCGAGAAGTTTTCTTATTGCCAGACCCGAGAGCATAACCCGGTCGTAACCGAAGCGCGACCGCATCTTCTCGACAAAATGATGCGCGAGCAGAACGACATCGCTTTGCCGGTCGCGCAGTGGCGGCACCAGGATCGGAAAAACATTGAGCCGGTAATAAAGGTCTTCTCTGAATTTACCCTGCCCGACCTTCTCTTCGAGTCTGACATTGGTGGCGCTGATGATGCGAACATCCGCCTGCAGCGTTTTTTCGCCGCCAAGCCGCTCAAAAGTGCCCTGCTGAATGGCGCGCAGCAGTTTCGGCTGTGTCTCCAGCGGCAGATCGCCAAGCTCATCGAGGAAAAGAGTGCCACCGTCTGCGAGTTCAAAGCGGCCTTTGCGGGCCGCAACCGCGCCGGTAAATGCGCCTTTTTCGTGGCCAAACAGCTCACTTTCGGCAAGATTATGGTTCAGAGCCGAGCAGTTCAGGGTTATAAACGGCTGTTTTGAGCGGCCGGAAAGAGCATGCACCGCTTTGGCAACCTGCTCTTTACCCGTACCGGTTTCGCCAAGAATCATCACATGCGAATCGGTCGGTGCTACCAGTCTGATTTTTTCGAGAACCTGTTTCCAGGCTGGAGAGTTGCCGACCAGGCCGCCCGCGACTCTTGTAAGTTCTGCAACAAAAGCATTCCGCTCATATAACAGGGTTGTTTTTTCATCGAGCAGGCTCTCGGTCTGCATTGACTGCGCCAACGCAATCGCGAGCAGTTGCGACAGAATGCCGGCAAATTTAACTCTTTCGGGCGTGAACAGGCCGCATTGCCGGTGATCGAGGGTCATCAGGCCGATTACCTCTCCGCCGGCCTTCAGCGGCGTCAACATACATGAGTGGCCGGCCGGAATATCGACCAGACCATCGTAAGTGTCTTTGTGCTGCGGGTCTGCCGTGTCTTTAACAAGAGTGACTTCGCCGCGCCGCAGGGCCAGTCTTATATCTGGCCGGTCATCGATGGTCAGCGTCTGATTTGCCAGTTTTTCGCAGCAGAGAATGCCACTGCAATAACGCACCTGCAGAGTGTTGTTCTTTTCAAGACTCAAAATGACAGCCAGTTCGAACGGGATTATTTCCTGAATGGCATCGAGAACGATGCCCATAGCCCGTTCAGGGCTGAGAGTCAAAGACATTTCACTGGCCAGCATGCTTTTTCCCCGATAATGAATTGCGAGTATTTTACACCATGACGTTGCTGAAGCGCAGATGCTTCTTCAGCAGCCTCGTGCCGCCGCCTTCAGAGACAATCGTCTGTATTCGCGCCTTATCGAGCACATAAGAACCGCTCAGCTGGGTAATGCGGGTGCCGGCAAAAACCTCGGGGCACATCGGCGTCGATGGCCCGAGCATGACGGCGGCGCGATTGCGTTTGAGCGACTCGATCAGGCCGTCGCAGGTGCCGTTGATAATGCTGGTCGAAGTAATGATCGCCACGTCGCACTCGGCGAGGGCTTTGAAACCCTGTTCGGGAGTTATGACCCCCGGTTTGTCCGGGTTCAGCTCGACGATTTCGAAACGGCAGCCGGTGGCCTTGATATTTGGTATGACCGGGCCAAAGAAGCCAACCATGACGACATGATCGTTTTTGTCGATTTTGAGAAGCGAAATCGCTTCGCCTTCAATAAAATTTCGACTGTGGCTGGCGTTCAGGGCGTTGAAAACGGCAAGGCCGGCGGCCCTTTCGAGGTCATTATCATTTCTAAGCCAGCCAAGAATTTCTGCTGCCGGGCTGCCGACAATCTGACCGGCTGCGGCCACATGCGTGCAACTGCCGGAATTTTCGAAGAGCAGTGTGCAGGCAATGCCGCTGCGCCCGTCATCGAGCTCGGCGCAACTGTAGCCGAGACCGAAGCGCAGGTCTTTGACAGTTCTGCCTTCGGCCCAGGGTGTGGCAATTTCGATCAACCGTTCGTGCATTTTCATTTTTTACTCTCCCGATTCGACGCTGTTATAGAATCCTGCATAAATAAACTTGAACCTGTCTTTCGGCCTATTCAAATTTTCTGCCACGGATTAGCACAGATTCACACTGGTGTAATCCAGAAAATCCGCTTTAATTCTGCAGTTGTCGATATATGATTTATCTCAGGCCGGTTTCGCAGTCAGCTTGACCCGGCAGGAAAAAAAGTTATATTAGTAATATCAAATACTACCAAAGAATACCAAAAACAAGGAGTAAGTATGAACCCCAAAAAAGAGCGTGTCGTGGTGCTTGGTGCCAGCCCGAACCCTGAACGTTATTCATACAAGGCCGTCTGCATGCTGCTCGAACACGGGCACGAAGTTGTGCCGGTTCACCCGGTTGCCGACAAAATCGAGGGGGTGCCGGTCGTCGCAAAACTTAATCAGGTCACCGGTCGTGTCGACACGCTTACCCTTTACCTTTCTGCCGATGCTTTGACCGCGCTCGAAAACGACATCATCAGCCTCAAACCCGGCCGCGTCATTTTCAACCCCGGCACCGAAAACCAGACCCTTATGGAAAACCTGCGCAAAAAAGGCCTTAACGTCGTTCAGGCCTGTACCCTCGTTCTGTTGCGCACTGGTCAATACTGACATCTGATTTAAAGAACAACCTTATTTAAAACTGGCTCTGAGCCGGTCATTGCCCCAGCAGTGGCCGGCTCGGTTTTTTGCCGCTTATTGAATACTGCATAAACAAACTCGAACTGGTTTATGTCCGCACTCTTTAAATTTTTGGCCAGTAGAGTAGAGGCAGCGTTCATGGCAAAACCATGAACCTGCCCCCCTCGTGAAACCGGACGTGCGGATTTCCCGCATCCGGCTAATCCATTGATGTCGCCGGAGATTACGCAGGCAGTTGTATGATTCTTTC
>JANJUX010000027.1 GCA_024710355.1 Candidatus Rifleibacteriota bacterium | reverse complement strand
AAGCTGCCAAATAACCTGTTGTTGCTGATTAAAAAAGCCCGGCTAAAGCCGGGCTTTTTTAATCAGCAACAACATTTGAGTCAGGCTTAGCGGCGGCAGCGAAGGGCTTCGAGGTAGTAGACGGCCGAAAGCAGTGCGTCGCCGAAGCAGCTGCTGCCCTGATGGGCGATAATACCGTCGGGCCACCAGGCGATCAGCAGATCGGCGAAGCTGGCGCGATGGTTCAGGTCGACCGCCGACCCGTCAACCTCTATGCATTCAAGGCTGTCAGGAAACCCCTGAATCTGACCGGCCGGGCCAAGAACCGAGCCTGAAGCCAGCCTTTCACCCACCAGATAAGCGGCGATATCGCGCGCGACCTGTTCGGGCGCAATCTGCCGACCATCGCGCTCAAAAATCTGCAATGACTGGCCATCGGGGCTGATTTCGGCACGCGGGCCATTCGGGTCGTTCTGAAAAAGAATTTTCAGGCTTTCATTGTCGCGCAGCTTTGCTTCGACAGCTGCAAAAGGGACCACCAGCGAGGAAAAACCGATGCCCTTTTCGATGAACTGGTCGGCCAGCCCGGCAAGATTGCTGACGTAAGCCCGGTCAAGGTCGGTTTCGCCGGCAACGCCGTTTTTGCTGCCGCGCCCGAAAGGAGCGGTCTGAACATCCTGAGCGTCAAAAGGGCCGCCGTGGCTTGACAGGGCTGAGAGCGTCAGGTTTGCGAGACCGGCATCACCATCGAGATACAGCCCGATCGGCAGGTTTCTCGCAGCAAGTGCCTGTGAAAGCGCACAGATCGGAACAGCCTGCGACGGCATGAACACATTGATGCCACAGGTCATCAGGCCCTCGGCAATGCCGGCGGCAAGTTCAGCCAGGCCGGGCCGGGCTGCATAAGCGAGCACGGTGCTCGGAAAGCCATGACAGACATTACGCAGATGCCGGTAAAACTGCAGATTTTCTGGCAGTTCAGCCCAGTGCTGGGCGATTACGTCAGCAGATCTGAATCGAGCCGGGTACAGAGGCTTCATGCGAAAATTGCAGCGCCTCCGAGCAGAACCGCGTCATTTTCGAAGCGGGCTTCTCTTACCAGTGGCCGTTCAGCGCCGGCAGCAACCGGCAGAATGTGTTTTTGCATCGTTGCTTCAAGCGTTGGCATGAAAAACTTTTTAAGCGCCATCATGCCGCCGCCAAGCAGTACCACTTCAGGGTTCATCAGGGTATGAACATTGGCGAGCGCAATACCGAGATAAGTACCGACGCGGTGAATCGCTTCGAGCGCCAGTTCGTCGCCCTGTTCGGCCGCCTTGCCGATCAGCGGGCCACGCACGTTTTCAAGCTTATGTTCGGCCAGTTCGCCAAGCAGGCTCTTGCGGCCCTTCTTCAACTCAGCCTTGACGTAGTTTTCCATGCCGGTGCCGGAGCAGTAGGCTTCGAGACAACCGCGATTGCCGCAACCGCAGAGCGGGCCCTCCGGGTCCATGCAGATGTGGCCGATTTCACCGGCCGAGTTGGTGGTGCCGTTCATCAGCTGGCCATTGATCACCCAGCCCGAACCAACGCCGGTGCCAACAAAGATATTGCCAAAATTTTCGAGACCCTTGCCATTGCCGAACTTATGCTCAGCCACGGTTGCAGCACGAACATCGTTGAGCACCCTGACCGGCACGCCGAGCGCCTTGCTGATCGACCCGCCGAGCGGCGCGTTTTTCCAGCCAAGATTGGGCGAATAAATGACTTCGCCGGTGGCGCCATTGATCTGGCCGGCCGAACCGATGCCGGCGCCGTTGACTTCCTTTATGCTGCGACCTTCGAGCACTTTTTCAACCGCACCGAGAATCACCGAAATGACTCCGTCAAAGCCGGCAGAAGCCTGGGTCGGAAAAATCGCCTTCTTCAGAATCTCGTCGCCATGACACAGACCGACGGCAACCTTGGTACCGCCGAGATCGATTCCGAGACTGAGATTTTTCGCTTTTGCCATAGCCAGCTCCTTTTTAACCGCCAATTTTAGACAGGGAATTATCGAACGTCGCCGCGAAGCATGCGCGGTTTTTGCGCCACGAAGCCTTTTCTGAGAAGAGCCGGGCAATAACCGCCTTAACTTCTTCGGAATTCATGCCTCTGATATTTACACCATATTGCGAGTCAAGGCAAGGCAGCAGATAGCCACCTGAAGTCAGTCGCAGTCGCTGACAGAGATGACAGAACGGCGCCGTGCGTGAGCTGATGAAGCCGATGCGGCCTTCGCTGCCAGGGATGCGATAATTATGCGCCGGGCCAAAAGATGGCTCTTCGTATGGTTCGAGCTGATACCTGGTCTTTATCGTTGCAAGCACCGTTTCTTCGGAAATGAATGCCGTCGGCTCGCCGGCCGGGTCGGCATTGAAGGGCATGCGTTCGATAAAGCGCACTGAAAGGCCCTTTTTGACGGCAAAATCAGCAAAGGCGAGAATTTCGTGATCGTTGATTTTCGGAATCAGAACGGTGTTGATCTTGACCGGGCCGAGTCCGGCAGCAATCGCAGCATCGATACCACGCAAAACGTCTGAAAGATTGCCATTTCGGGTGATGCGAATGAAATTTTCGGGATCGAGCGAATCGACGCTGATGTTAACCCTTTTAAGGCCGGCATTTTTAAGAGGTTCGGCAAAACGGTCAAGCAGAGCGCCATTAGTTGTCAGAGTCAGGTCTTTCAGACCGCTGATCTTTGCGAGTTCCCCGACGAAATCTACAATTCCGGCGCGCACCAGTGGCTCGCCACCGGTAACTCTAACCTGCTCGACGCCGGTTTCGACGGCGGCTCTGATCACCGGCAGCATTTCTTCGTAACGCATGATACTATCGTGCGCTTCCTTGCAGATGCCATCTTCGGGCATGCAATAAACGCAGCGATAGTTACAGCGGTCAGTTACCGATACTCGCAAATACTTGAACATGATGTAATATGACTTGATACTACCTTTCGAAACAGGCCAAGTCAACCTTGCGGATTGTAAAAAATATTGTCACAGCGACAGGTAAAATAGGTTAAAATATTATGCTTTGCGATTTACCTATTCGAATGCTGATTATTGATTCCTGCACAAATAAAACTAAACCGGTTCGACGGCCCGGTCACAAACTATTCTGCCTTGGATTTGCATCAATCTATTACGAACAGCCTTTTCGAGTATAAAGATTCTTTATTTTGAGGAGTCGCCGATGAAATTATACAGACGCTTTCTGACGGTCATACTTCTGATGTTCGTGACAATTCTGCCGGTAACGGCAGAAAATACCACGCTGGTCTGCCAGGGCAGCTGGGGCAAAGAAGTCAATCAGCTCGGGGTGACTTTTCCGGCGCCCGGGGTAATGCCTACCGCCCCTTATCAGTGCATTGGCGGCTATGATGTCGACGCGAACGGCATGCTCTGGTTCTCTGACTCGGTTAACAGCCAGCTCAAAAGCTTTAAAGACAAGAACTGGGCGTATATCATGCTCAATTTCGGCCGACTTGGCGATCTTGTCTGTTTTAACAAAAGATTATACGTGCTGACCCGTGAACCAGACGGCATCGCTGTCGTTAACCCCGAAAACGGCAAGGTCGAAAAGCACATCAAGATCGACCTTAAAAACCCGGGCCGCCTGAAAGTTGTTTCCGACAGTCATTTTTTGCTCGAAGAACAGGGCGTCGGCCTGATCATGTATAAGAACGACAAGATTGTCATGCACCCCGCGGTTGCGCTTGAGCCGGTCACTGACGGCAAACGTATTTTCGGGGTACAGTATAATCTCGAAAAGGATTCGCGCAGCATTATCGCCGCCGAGATCGCCGACGAACTCCAGGAACCTGAAATGCTCGGGCTTTATGAAGCCGGCGACACGATTGTCTTCATCAAAACCGCCGGCATCAATGCTGACAAACCAGTTATCATGCTGGTTACCGCGTTGCAACCAGCTGTTATCAAATTTATCAGGCTTGGCGAAGCTGCCAGCCCTGAAAAAACCATTTCCCTGCCACTCTTCGAGACTTCGTTTCTGCCCGCCAGCTGGAAACTCTGCAGCGACGGCAACCTTTACGGTTTCGCCGGCAGCGCATCCGAAGGTTTCAAGGTTTTCAGATCAGACCTCGCATTCTAACAAACAGCAGCCACTTTAAAGCAAAGGAAGACAGCATGACTCCGTTAAAGACTTATTCATATCAGATCGATGGCAACCCCGAGATGGTTCTCGGAAATTTTCGCAACAAGATTCAGTCAAAGGGGCTTAACGTTGAGGGCGACATCAACAACGGTACAGTATCGGGTTTTGGCTTCAAGGCAACCTATTCGCTGCAGGAACAGAACCTGACTATCGATGTTCACGAAAAGCCAGCCCTGATTCCGTGGGCAATGCTCGACGAACACTTGAAGCCCTGACCTGTATAATCCTGCGGTTGCTTCTGGACGGTTGGCGATTTTTCGGGTAAAATATAGAACAAATCTCAAACTGGAGCTTCGTATGCACAGAAAAAACCTGATGTTTGGCTTTCTGTTGATGGTTGGGCTCGGCTCTGCCCCTTGCGGCGTTTATGCCCAGAATAATCCGTTCGAAGTTGGCACGGTAACCCCGACCCAAAGCGTTGCTGCAGTTGAAAAATACGCCATAAACGGTTCATGGGTCAATGTTCGCAGCGGCCCAGGCACTGGCAACGGCGTTCTTAAAACCCTGCCACGCGGCACCACCGGCACGAAAATTGCCGAAAAGAATGGCTGGCTGCAGATTGACTTCGGAAACGGCCTGACCGGCTGGGTCAGAGCTGACCTGGTCAGCAAATCAGGCGGTGCCACGGCAACCGTTCCGGCCCAAAGCATGAACAAGCTTGCGGCGGCGAATGCCAAACAGTTCGCACGCTGGGAAAAGCATCTTGGCAGTGACCTGCTCGATTTTGGCCGTTTCCCCTGGTACTGGAAACTTAACCGCGCCAACAAGGCCTTCAAGAACGGCGAGTATGCCGACGCCTATAAACTGGCGCGCGAAGCGAGCGGCAACCCGCTTGAAGCCGCATACCTGCAGGCTCTGTGCCTCGATAAAATGGGGCAGCATGATTCGGCGGCAAAAATTCTGGCACAGCTCGAAAAGCCCTTAGAGGACATCGTTTTCACTAAAAAACTCGATGAAATTGCACAACCCTATGTCGACGAACCGATCGTTTTCAAGTTTGGCGGCTTCGATGACATCAAGACCTATAAAAAGAAAAAAGCTGCCGGTAACGAGCTTGGCCTGAATTCCGGCGAATATTACGATGATTATGTCGACATCAAGACCTGGAAATGGCGTTCAAAAGAAGCCTACGACCGGTTTCAGAAGATTGGCGGCATCGACTGCAGCGGTCTGGTGCAGATGGTTCAGAAAGAAGCCTTTGCCAAAGCCGGCGTCAAATACCCGATCACTTCCGGCCGCACTTCAACCAGCGGCCTCTGGTCAGAAAAATTCACCACTTCGATCAACCCGGGTGTAAAACCACCGCCACCACCCGACATCAGACCCGGTGACATGATTCTGCTCGACTATGGTCACAATCGCTACGGGCATTCGATGATCTACCGTGGTACCGACAGTCAGGGTAATATTCTCGTGACTCAGATGGGCGACACTGCCGAAATGAGCATTCTGCCGCCTCACAAGTATGAATTCTACAAAGGCGCCTATCGCATGAACGGCATGGACCAGGTTCGCAAAGCCATGACCGCCTGACATCCCTTTCGGATAAGATTCCACAAGCCCCCGGCGCAATTCAGGCCGGGGGCTCTTTACTTTTCGTGACCTTATTACGGTGTATTACTACTGCATAAACAAGCCTGAACCGGCCCATCGGCCAAACCTGATTCTACTTTCGATACGCAATTATCAATAAACCTCTGCTGATTCGCCAGCCTGATTTGTCAGCCGGGTCATACCGTTTCTGGTTTCGCCCTGTTCATCCTTTTGCAAAATTCTGGCAGCCAGGTGCATGGTTTTTGTCATTTTTTTCACAAGCGCGGGTCAGAGTTATTATCTGAAGCGAATTTTAAAACTGGTACACAAATTGCTTAAAGGCGGGTAACTAAATTTTCTACGGAGAAAAAAAGTGTTCAGAACAAAAAAATTGGTAGTTTTTGCAGTTGTTTTCCTTCTCGCCATGGCTTCTTCAGCCTTCGCTCTCAATGTGGCCGAACTTCGCCAGCAGATGTGGACCTGGTCTTCACTCGAAGCGGTTCTGCATGAATCAAACCACATGGGCGGCTCAGTTATAAGCCCGGTTGAAGCTGAAAACTGCATCAACGAAGCTAGAAACAAAATATGCAAAATGGTATCAGACATCAAAACCGCCGAAGAAATGGCGAAGGCTCGCGAAGTCGCTCAGGAATTCATCAGTATGTATGACCATGAAGAAGAAGTCGGCCTGGCGCTCAACAAACTTCTCGACATGCAGGAAAAATACCTGCAGGCCCACCGCGAACTTTAAGAATCTGACAAATTCAAATCCCCAGCCCCCGCCATGTGCGGGGGTTTTTACTTTTAGCATCCTGATCTGCTGTGATATTTGCGAATGAATTGCCAATCATCATGTCATCCCTGCGCTTGTGCCCGGGAGGATTTAAATAGAGATCTAAGCTCTTATCGATTCAACAATAATGTTACGAGAACTGGAGAGATTTTTCGGCCGACTTAATCGTTAGAGAGATTGTAAATAAGAAAAATACGCCGGCAGCGGCACAAAACTTTTCAAGATCAGGTTTTTTGCGGGCAGATTTTGTGTTAGACTCTCAAAAAAAATAAGGGTACTGTTATGAGTGAAATTGTTTACTCAGTCGCGATTCCGGTGTTTAACGAAGCTGAGAGCGTTGACGAACTGGTCAGCCGGGTTGAATTCACCATGAATCAGCTTGGCCGAAGCTGGGAACTCATTCTCGTCGACGATGGCTCTTCTGACGGCAGCTTTGAGCGTATTGCCGAACTTAAAAAGCGCTGCCCGGCCCTGCGTGGCCTTAAATTTTCGCAGAACAACGGCCAGACAGCAGCGATGGCAGCCGGAATCAAGGCGGCCAGAGGGCAGATCATCATTACCCTCGATGCCGACCTGCAGAATGACCCGGCCGATATTCCGCTGCTGCTGAAAGAGCTCGACAACGGCTACGATGCCGCCGTCGGCTGGCGGAAAAAGCGCAACGACAACTTCATCAGGCGCGCCTCTTCTAAGATCGCCAACTGGATTCGCAACGTTATCAGCAGCGAAACGATAAAAGACACGGGCTGCTCGCTCAAGGCTTTCAGAGCGGCAATCATACAGCCGATCGAATTGTATGAGGGAATGCACCGCTTTCTCCCGACTCTGGTAAAAATGAACGGTGGCCGGGTGGCCGAGGTTGAAGTCAGTCATCACCCGCGCGCCAAAGGGGTTTCAAAATACAACGTCTGGAACAGGATTTTAAGATCATTTCTCGATCTGCTCGCGATCCGCTGGATGAAATGGCGCAAGCTGAGGTATCACATCGATGAGCAGCTTTGATCTCTGGTTGATTGTCGGGCTGCTTGGCCAGCTGCTTTTCTCGATGCGTTTTCTCGTGCAGTGGGTGGCTTCGGAGAAGCATAAAAAAAGCATTATTCCGATTTCTTTCTGGTATTTCAGCATTGGCGGCTCTTTTCTGCTGCTGGCCTATGCAATCAAACGCCAGGACCCGGTTTTTATTCTCGGGCAATCGATGGGTTTCGTAATTTATATACGCAATCTGGTGCTGATCGATCGCGAAAAACGCGGGCTGGCAATTTCAAACGAGCCGGGCGAGTATCATGGCGAAGACTGACCGCTGGAAGGGCCTGAAACCATTTCTGCCGCTGCTTCTGCCATTACTGGTTTTTCTTGCCGGCACCCTGCCGGTGCTGCTGCACCTGGGCACTGCCGGGCTGTTTGAAACCTCTGAAGCCCGCTATGCATCGGTTGCCCGCCAGATGGCCGACTCCGGCAACTGGCTCACACCAAGGCAAAACGGTCTCAAACACCTTACCAAACCCCCGGTAACCTACTGGCTGAGCGCCATGGGACAACAACTCTTCGGCAGCAATGAATTGGGCGCCCGCTTTTTTCTGGCGCCGGCCGCCGGCCTGACTGCCGCCGGCACCTTTCTCATCGGCCAGATGTTTTTTGGCCGCCTGGCTGGCTTGTCTGCCGCTCTCGTCATCATAACCTCGCTGTTTTATCAGGCCCAGTTCAGGGGTCTGACGACCGATCCGTTTCTGGCGGCGGCCGAAACCTTCATGGTGTTTTTCTTTTTCAGCTGGCTGGGGCATCAGTGCCGGCGCTGGCAATATGCCTTCTGGTTGATGGCGGCAATAGCTTTCATGATCAAGGGCCCCCCTGCCCTGCTGCCTCTGGCCGGGCTTATTCCGGCAGCGTTACTAACGGGTCAGAAGCCGGCAATGAAAAAGCTTTTTTCTGACCCGCTCGGCTGGGCAATTTTTGTGATATTCGGCATGGGCTGGTATCTGGTCGTGGCCTTTCAAAATCCGGGCCTGCTGTCGTATTTTCTCATCGATGAAACGGTCAGCCGGGTGGCCAGCAGCGCCCACAAGCGCACTGCGCCGTTCTATTATTTTCTGATTCTGCTGCCTGCCGGTGTTTTCCCGTGGGTCAGCTTCTTTCTGATCTCGCTGAAACAGAAAATCAAGGAATTCAAGGCCGACCCGGCCGCTGTCTATATGCTTCTCTGGCTCGGCATACCGCTCGTCATCTTCTCTCTCAGCCGTTCGAAACTGGCTGGTTATGCCCTGCCGCTGTTGGTTCCGGTGGCGCTGCTTACGGGCGAAGCGGTCAGGCAGATTTTCTTCTCGCAAAAGCCTGAGGATAGTGAAACTGCCGCCCGGCATTGTATTGGCATCGCGGCCTTCGCCTCGCTTGCCGGCATGGCGATGTCGGTCTGGGGTTACAACAATTTCGCACAGTTCAGAGTCATCTCGCAGACCGCGATTTTTGCCGGCATTTTCTGGCTGTTTGCCTCGCTGGTTCTGTTGGCTTTCATTATCAAAAAAAGCCGACCCGGCATGCTTCTGGTTCTGGCAATGATCGTGCCCGGTTTTATGTTTTTCATTCTGCACGGTATTAAAGGCAACGAACCATATCGCGAGCATCGCTACCTGACCAGCCAATGGCTGCTGCTCAAGCGGATTGCCACGCTTCCTCAGGCGCAAAAACTGATTCTTCTCGACGAAATGATCGAGGGCTGGTATTTCTACACAGGCCGGCCGGTGCGCACCTTTAACATCAACAGAATCACTCAATTTGACAAAGAACGGGCCGCCGAATTAGTATTGAACGATGTCGAAGCTCTAAAAAGCGCGCTCGATTCTGACACACTCCTCGTGATGCCGGCAAAATCGGTTGTACACTACGAAGAGCTGACCGGCATGCAGATGCAGATCATCACCGGCGAGGGCAACTGGAAAATTGTCGCTCCCGTCAGAAAGCAGGGCAACTGAATGATTCGCTGGATCATAACCGAAGACAGGCTACCGGGCTTCACGTATTACCCGCTTCTGGAAATGGGCGTCGGAGTTTTTCTGATGCTCGCCGCCATTGCCATGCCGATCGTTTTTGTTGCTTATAACGGCGTCAAAATGCAGCAATGGCCAGAACTGCTTTTCGTCGTCGGTTTTTTCGTTCTTTTCATATTCATGGGTAAAAACCTGACGTTTCAGAGCATGCACGCCCGGGTAACCGCTGACGGCTTCGCTTTTTATCAGAACATGCGCGAGCCAGCGGTGGAGCACCGACTCGGGAAGGCAGACTGGCTCGGGATACGCACTTCCGAAGAAAAGAGTGGCGAAGAGACGTTTATTCTGTTAAAACTCAAGACTGCCAACGGTGAACTTGATTTTTATAAAAGCATCAACAGAAAAGAAATCAGCAAAATGGTTGGGGCGCTCGAAGAACTGCACAAAAAAGTTGAGGAGGAACGTAAATGACACACCCGCTGCTTGGCAGAGAAGGAATCCGCCTGTACAATCTCTACCCCCGCCTGGTTGGCAGTATGAGCAAATGGGCTGAGCATCTCGACCGTATCAAAGAGATGGGCTTCAACACGATCTGGGTCAACCCCTTTCATTACCCGGGTTTCAGCGGCAGCCTCTATTCGCCGAAAGATTATTACAAGTTCAACCCGCTTTTTATCGATAACGGTTCAGCCAAGGCCCCGACCGAGCAGCTGCGCGATTTTATCAAAGCCTGCCACGACCGCGGACTGTATTTTGTCATGGATCTGGTGATCAACCACACTGCTATCGACTGCCCGTTGATTCAGGAACATCCCGATTGGTACCGCCACGACGAGGCCGGTAAAATTCTCAACCCTGGCGCCATGCACGATGGTAAATGGGTGGTCTGGGGCGACCTGGCCGAAGTCGACAACGAAAAATCAAAAGACCGCCAGAACCTCTGGAATTTCTGGTGGAAAATGATGGCACATCACCTTGAACTTGGCGTCGACGGTTTCAGATGTGACATGGCCTACCAGGTGCCCGCAGAACTCTGGACCTTTCTGATTGAAAAATCACGGGCAGCACGCCCCGGCTGCCTGTTTCTCGCTGAATCGCTCGGCTGCGACTTCAAGCAGGTTCAGGAGCTGGCCAAACTTGGCTTCGACTATCTGTTCAACTCGGTAAAATACTGGGATTTCAACGCCCCCTGGGGCATGGAACAGTATTACAAGACCTCGCCGGTGGCGAGCAGCATCGCTTTTCCAGAATCGCACGACACTCCGCGACTGATCAGCGAATTGAATGGTGATTTGGCGGCGGTAAAACGCCAGATTCTTTTTTCAGCGTTGTTCAGCAAAGGCTACATGATCACCATGGGTTTTGAATACGGCTTTCACAAACAACTGAATGTGGTCAAAACCGACCCCACCTGGTGGGAAGAAACCGAAACCGATCTGAGCGATTACCTGAAGCGTATTGCCGAGCTGAAGAAAAAATATGAAGTTCTGAACGTCGAAGCAGGCCTCGAAATCGTCGACCAGGCCAACTGGCCGAATGTTTTCTGCTTCAAACGTTCACAGCCAGGCATGAAGACCGTCTTTGTCATTCTCAACAAAGATCGCCACAACAGTCAGAATGTTTACATTCCTGACGTCAGTGCCGTCATTGGCGGCGACCAGCTCGTCGACATAAGCCTTGAATTCGCTCTGGCAGCGGTGCCTCGCAGTCTTAACTACACCCTGCGCCCATCTGAAGTTGTCATCATCGCCCAGGACTGACCACCTGGCAAATGCTTTAAAAAAGACTCAGGCCCGGCAAAATGCCGGGCCTGAGTCTTTTTAAGTCAAGGTTCGATCAGTTAGAATCGCCTCTGCGGCCTTTCGGATTCGGAATAATCTGGCCCATCGGCACTGGTTCAGTCGGAATCCCGCCCGGCACCATACCAGGACCGGTTGTGTAACCGGGGTTAACCGAAAGCAGGCTGCGGATTCTCGCAGAAATGGCGGCATAAACTTCGGGGTTGTAGGTATGCATTTCATGCATGGCCAGTCTGCCGAAAGCGTCGATTACAATGATGTTCGGCACATTGTAATTGATACGCAGACCACGGCCGATGATGCCGTCCCAGTCCATGAGAACCGGCACAGACGGGTTGAAGTCACGCCACTGTCTGATAACGGTTGCACGGCTGGTCGACCAGGGGTATTTGCGCAGATTCACGGCCCAAAGTAGATGCACGTGGCCCGGCAGACCGTATTCCTGGCGGAAAGTTTCGGCCCATTTGAGAATCTCGTAGCGCTGATAGCGATGCCCGGTCAGAATGATGATCGGCTTGCCGCGCAGATAGGTGCTCACCCAGCGCTGGTGGTAGATATCCTCGATATCGAAGTGAATGAAAGGCGCGCCGACCTGCACCTTGTTGTACACATAGCCGCCTGCCAGCAGACTGCCCGGCTGCAGCAGGCCCGTCAGAAATGCAATGATAACCAGATTGCGAATGATTCTGCCCATAATAACCTCCATGTTATTCATGCTAAAGTTCAAAATATATCACGAACATGAAAAAAAGCGACCGAAAAAAAAGGCGGCTGGTTAAGCCGCCCCAAAAGGTTGGTTAGGATCTAGAAATCAGCAATCTGTTCGACATATTCGGGGTGATCGATGAAAGGATTACGATTACCCTGAATTGATTCAACTGTGTCATTGCGCTGTTTTTCTTCAGCGTCTACCGGATCTTCTTTGTGCCATTCCCTGAGGGTATTTTCTTCGTCGGCACCAATACTCTTACCATATCTGACTGAGAAATAAAAGATAGCGCGGGCTGAATTGCCACGATACTTGGGTCTGACTTCGAAGCGCTTCTGGTCACACTTGCTGCCGCCGTCTTCCCATTTGATCTTGTCGACTTCGCCAAATGGCAGGCTGCTGCGTGTCGAATTGGCAACCGGATCGGTCGGAAACAGGTGGTGCATATCGGCCTTGGCTATACCGGTTGCACCCTTTGACTGGGGCCAGGTATGCTCGATGTTCATGACCGTAGACTTCGGCATCTCATCACCCGGAATAATCTTGCCAGTGTAGACGCACTCGATGTGCCCGTCGTGATTATCGATCTGCAGCATTACCAGACGCCTGGCGTCGCCATAGTCGAAATATTTGTTGTTCGAAATTCCATCCTGCAGGCTGCTGCGCAGTTGGCCGTTACGCAGACCTCTGAGGGAATTATAAAAGGTTTCGCGATTGACGCGCTTCTTCGCTCTCTTGTTGCGGCGGGCGGCCTGACGCGAGAACATGATTTCAGGGTTTTCATCGGCGCTCTGAACTTCGCCGGGTTCGGCTGTTTTGTGAATAGCCAATACCCGCTCGCGAATTTTTACCAGGTCGGCATGCGCAGTTGGCGCAGTATTCTCGACGCGGTCAAGCAGCTGCAGTGTTTCGCGGAGCATCTTTTCTCGGGCACTGTATTCATTGAATCCTTCCTGTGCCGAAACTTGCGTCGCCCCGGAAGCCACAGCGAAACCCAATAACAAAACACCGGTTTTGAGGTTCTTAAGTGTCATATTTGAATTATACTCCGCAAATTAATTTCCGGAAGCCCCGATGAAAAAAATTTTTACAGCATTTTCTTACCCTTTTTCAGCCATTTGCGAAATAATTACGTGCACAATTCCCGGCAGGTTATTCATCTTTGAAAAGCAGTTCGGTCTGCAGGCCTTCCGGCCTGATAAAGGTCTGTACAGAAACACATGAGCTGCCTTCAAAGAACTCCGGAGCAGTTTTCAGGGCGCCATCGACAAGGCTGCCGTGTACCGAGCAGACCGCAGGCATGCCGACCGAGTATTGCCCCCCGGCAGGGCACAGAGGCAACGCTGAATAAAGAAGCTGATAGTATTTCAGAACCTCTTCTGATTTGAAGGCGTTAACAAAGCTGATGTTCTTGAGGTTTTCGAGGCAGACTTTGCGCTGCGACCGGGCCCGCGATTCGAGCAGATCAGAACGCATCAACTGCAGCTTCTGCGGGTAGAAAAACAGGTTAAAATTGCCGTTAAGGGTGTTTTTTTCAGATTCATCCACTTCTGTGAGCTCAAAGAGAAGATCTTTACGGCTGGCCAAAAGAAGAAAACCATCCTTCTCGGTCAGATAATAGGTCTTTTTGATGGCAAAGAGCTCGAATGAAAGCACATACATGCTGACGCCGTTTTCTTCGAGCCTTTCAAGGCTGAAATTCGGGTTCACAAATCCGGTGGAGGTGGGACCGTGTTCGATTTCACGCTTGACGGCATTGATGATCGTCTGATAATGGTCGCGGTCAGTCAGCTCGAAAGAGAACATAACCGGTGTGAAGAAGCTCAGAATCGTCGGGGTCAGAAAAGAAAATTCGCCGGGACGGCTATCAGCGAAAGCTCCAAGAATGCCGCGGGCCAGAAGGTTTGAATCCCAGTGAAAAAGGAGCCGGTGATCTGCCAGATGGGCCCAGACACAGCCGGTCAGACATTTTCCGACAATTTCGCGGCGGCGCTCGTAAATTGCGTCACCCCGCCAGGAATCAGGTAATGGCAACATCTCTGCTTTAAGATTGGCGCCAATTCTAAGAATGCCATTTTTGAGCTGCGGCCCCGACTTCATCGGTTCCTGCCGCAGATTTTTCTGCAGATCAGTATAAATACCATTCTCAACGAGCGGCATGATCATGAGTCGGGCTCTAAAATCTGGTTCAGCAGCAAAAACAAAGCCGATCGGATCAAAAAACTGCATGAAATACTGATTGTACTGACCGACAAACCTTTCGTAACCAGCGGCCTCAGACTGAGTTGCCTCAACCGGCAGATGCTCTGAAAGAGGCGTCATGCGACCAAAAGCCCGATGCACTGAGCATCTGACCTCGCCGTCTACAAAACTGTAAACCCCGCCGTCTGAACAGACATGGTCAGGGCTGAGCTGGCCGTTCAGCATAATTTCATGGGCCTGCAGCAAAGAGCTGTATATGCATTCAAGGCGACGCTTCGCGGCGATCTTGAAAGCCGGACCAATCAATTTTCTGATAAACGCATCAGAAAGAAAACTGAATACCCGCTCTGTGGCGGGGAAAGCTGTGTGCATGTGTTCGTAGAAATAATGCAGGTCTTTTTGTGCGGTCAAAGCCGGCAGTTTTTTTTCAGCGGTTTCGATAAGTTTTTTCATCAGAACCGGTGAATTGCAGATAATCATCTGGTCGGCAATTTTCAGCCGGTATGAACGAAAGCGAAAATCTTCAGAGGTATAAGTCTGCACTTCGAGGCCAGAGATCGATTCAGCCCCCTTTTTGATCGAAGGGTTTTCGGCGCAGAATTCGGCAGCAGTCACCGCGAGTTTTTCGCGCAGCATCACTTCGTTGCTGATTTTGAGCATGACGGCAAAGGCGGTGCCTTCAAATACAAAGGGATCTTCGCAGACAAAAACGATGTCGCTCATCGCCAGGTCAGCAAACAATCTGGTCAACATGTCGGTTTTCAGCAGCAGCTGGTCTTTAATGCTCTTTTCGAGATTGAAGTTCGAACCGCCCGAATCGGTACCGGCCATGCTGCCGATTGCGTTTGCCCACTCGTCGAAAAAATCAAATGACTTGCGAAAAACAGAATAGGAAGGAAAATGAATGAAAGCGCAGTCGCCGGGAATCATGTCATAAACTTTCGGCAACTGCAGAGAAGGCTCTTTGATCATGGTTTCCCAGGGGTGAGATGGCGCGTTCGGCCCGGCAAAATTTTCGACTCGAAGCGAGTTTCGAAGTTCGGCCTCATAACCCGGGTCGGGCTGCGGATTATCCAGATTACCATGCAAAGGGCACCTGATGTCTCCAGAGCCGGTAAGATCCTTGCCGTAGTATTGGTGCCCTGAATGGCACAGAACCCTTTCTTTGAGGTATTTTTTTTCGAGCAGAGTGCCCATATCAAGCTCTTTCATAGCCTTATCGGTGTCATGGTTAAGTGCTTTAACCGCCTGCCGAACAGTATACTGATTTGCACGACAGCGGGAATCCATCTTATTCAGGTCATCTCTGATGCTCACATCGCTCTGCAGCGTCTCGCGAATGGCGCTGATACCGGCGAAAACGCTGTAAAGGTCGACACTTCGACTCCCGCGGCGGCTGAAGCCATCGCGACGCTCAGAGCTGTCGAGATAATTGAAAAGAGGCTGCAATTCATTCATTGCTTTTTCCGAAAATTTTGCCCACTTCCGGTATGCCGGCACTCGCAATATATTCCGCCCGGTTTCGGCGGCCGCACAGACGATTCTTGCAATCAGACTCTCCTCATAATGCGACGGAACGATCTGATGGGTGGCGGTGCCGATCTGAAGCGCCAGTCGATTTGCAAGCGCTGCCGCACTGCCTTCAGCCTTACCCCATACGTAAACATTATAGATAAGACGGTCTTTTTCCCACACAGAGTTTATATACGAAGAAAGCCACTCACCATCTGCCCGATTGTTCAAAGCTACCGATTGTGAATGATACAAAGACCAGTAGTCGCCCTCACGGGGCAGTGTAAGCTTGATGACAAACTGAACCGCTTTGCCGGAAGGGCAATAATAAAGCCCGGTGTCTGACACAATCTGTGATGAAGCGGCAAGAGCCACAGCAACAGAAGCCAGCATCAGTACCAAAGGAAACAGAAAGCGCAGCATTTTTTTCAGAGTTCTCACAGATCAATCCTCCCGGTTTTACTGTTCACCCATTCTACAATAAATCCCGTGCTGATAACGCCGATGTTTCAATTCAATCATTTTTCGACCGTGATAAACGCTGCTGAACGCTGTTACAGCCTGTTTCATTCTGCGGTTATCAACAGCTGTTTCTAAAATGGTTTCGCTGGTAAAATAGGCAGATGAAAAAAATAATTCTGATTCTTGCCCTGTGCCTGCTCCCGGTTTTCTGGCATTTCGGCCATACCGGCACTGACGCTTCCGATATCTGGAAAAAGGTAGAGATAGATTTCAGCCAGATCGATGCCGCAGGGCTGCGCGGCCCGGCAGACGGAAAAGTGGCAGTAGCTTACGAATTCAGTATTCCCGATACTGAAGATGCCCGAAACCAGGTCGCGGCGATCGACAATACCGTGCAGTTCATGCCTGGTTCGCACGGCAGAATCGGCGCTAAGTCGGGTGAGTGTCTGTGTATCGGCTCAACCCACCAGCCAGAATATCGGCATGTGCTTTTTCAACTGGCCTCTTTGCCGTTTATCAAACGCATCATCGTCTGCGATTTTGAATAGAAAGGTCAGGGTTATATGCGGAGTATGAAACAAACCGGCGCACTGATAAGTTTACTTTTGTTCATGCTTTGCACCTCTCTCTGTCTGGCACAGCAGACGCATATAACCTTTGCCTATAACCGGGCCTGGCTCAGGTTCACCGGTATCGACAACTGGGAATTCAAACCCATTCAGGTGGGCGACAAATTCGGGTTCTCGACAGGGCCGGCAACCGGTGCCTGGGGCATCACGAAACCTTCCGGGGAGGTCGAAATTTCGCCGCTTTTCGACAAGGTCTGCCGTTTTGAAAAGGGCTTCGCTGCGGTCAAAAACCGGGGCCGCTGGGGAGTGATCAACACTTCGGCGACATACGTCGTTGAGCCCGCCTTCGATAAGGTCTGGTCACCCCAGAACAACAAGGACACAGAAGAACTGGTGATGCGTTTTTCTGGCGACGGCGTCGACCCTGATGATCTTTACGAATCAGACCCTCTCGAAGACTGGACAAACGGCTTCAAAGCCGGGGTTTTTCCGCTGCAGAAAAATGAGCGCTGGCATCTCATCGACAGCAGCGGCAACCAGATCGGCAGCACAACCTGGGAACGCATGCTGCCGATGAACTCAGACCGGGTAGCTGTTTTTGCAGACAAACTCTGGGGCTATCTGGGTTCAGATGGTCGGCTGGCGATTAAACCGCAGTTTCATGAGGCAAAAAGCTTTAGAGAAGGGCTGGCACCGGTGCGCCGTGCCAATCTCTGGGGTTACGTCGATGTTTCCGGCAGCATGGTTATTCCGGAAAAATTCGAAAGGGCCGATGATTTCGCCTCAGGCACCGCAATAATAGTAGCCAGCGGCAGCTTCGGCGTCATCGACAAAACCGGCAATTATCTGGTTAAGCCTGAATACAGTTACATCAACGCCCACGAAAACCCCGAGCTTCTCTGTGTCTACACAGCTTTTGAAGCCGGCATCTTTCACCGCAGCCGCGGCTGGGTTCTGCCCGCGATTTATGATTCATTTTCGGTCTGCCCCGACGGCAGTATTCTGGCCAATTTAGACGGCAAACAGGGCTTGTTCGATGCGAACGGCAAAATTCTTCTGCCTCTTTCAGAGACAAAGATCAGCCCGCTTGGCGGAGTTTACCTGCTGTCAGAAGCCGAAAAAGGGCTGGCGGTGTATGATACGCACAGTCGCCAGCTCAAAGAGTTCGATTACCAGAAAATCAGCAGTTTTTCAGACGGGCTGGCGGCTTTTAAAAGCCGCGACGGCCTGTGGGGCTTTCTCGATCGCGACCTGAAAGAAGCTATTCCGGCGCGCTTTGTCTGGGTCAGCGGCTTTATCGACGGGCAGGCGGCAGCGGAGATGGCAGAAGGCACGATGATAATTTCCCGTGATGGGCGGCCGGCCAAAAAACCAGATGTGGCGGTTCGCAACATACCAAAGCACGATTATGGCTGGCGTTATGCGAGGTTTCACAACCGCCTTGGCGTTCAGGACGCTGCAGGAAACTGGCGACTGCGGCCGGAATACCGCCAGATCCGCGTGTTTTCGACCGGGGTAATGCTGGCACAGCGCGATAAAACCTGGGAACTCATCACTGCCGAAAAGCCTCAGGGCACCGGTATGACATTCAAAGATGCCGGCAATGTTTCAGAAAATCGCTGCTGGGTGCAATCTGACAAGGGTTGCGGTTATCTCGACGGCGACGGCAAAATGGTGATTGAGTGCCGATATGAAAAGGCTTACGATTTTAAAAACGGCATTGCCGCAGTCAGAGGCAACAAACTCTGGGGCTTTATCGATGCCGCCGGCAAAGAACTGCTGCCTCATATTTACACAGATGTGCAGCACCAGGAAGACGGCACCTACATTGTCTTCGAAGGCAACAAAAAAGGCCTGGTGCTCACCGACGGCACTTTCGAACCGGCTGAAGCCGAACCCCTGCCCCCCGAGCTCGAACCCCAAAAAGAAGAATGATCGAGCCAGGCGCCCCGCCAGAAAGCACAAAACCCGCCATTCTGGCGGGTTTTGCACGCATACCGGGTTAAACCGGCCCGTCTGGAGCTGAACGGGATCGAACCGTCGGCCTCGACAATGCGAATGTCGCGCTCTCCCAGCTGAGCTACAGCCCCGTTTATCACGGGCGTAGTATAGCACTTTCATTTATTGCAGGCAACACTGGTGTTGTCGGGCACTGCTGCGGCGGCAACAACAGCAGTTATGCCGACAGAGGCGCTGTTGGCGCAGTCGGCCTGCAGGTAAAAATCAGGGCTAAATCTTCGCCGGTTTTTTGCCGATGTAAATATCAGGGATATCAGGATTTTCTGAAACCCAATAAAAAAAGACCGCAAAAAAAATAAGGCAAACAAGGCAGAACCATGTCAATCGTTATCGGAATGAGCCCGGCGCAGATCAGTGCGCTGTCGACAACTCAGATACGCGATTTCGTTGCCGGTGATATCAGAGCTCTGACCACTGACCAGGTGGCGGCGCTGACACCGGAACAGATTGACAGCATCGAAAATCGCGATCTGGTAATCCTGAACACCGCTCAGGTTCAGGCGTTGACTTTGTACAACAACCGGGGCCTGCTCGCGACACAGGTCAGAGCCCTGACGCCCATTCAACTGCGGGCATTGACCGGCGACCAGCTGGCGACTTTCGAAACCGCTGATCTGCAGGTGCTTTCCGTAACGCAGCTGAAGGCCATCGATGCCGGCGATATGACCTATCTTTCAGCTGAGCAGCTTGGCGCCCTGTCGACCACACAGATCAAAGCCCTGACTACGGCACAGGTTGCCGCACTTTCGCCGCAGCAGGTTTCTCAGCTCAGTACCGCTCAGATTGCCGCTTTAACGAATGTACAACTGGCAAAAATGACAACCGCACAGATATCTGAAGGACTTTCGCCAGAACAGCTGCAGGCGCTTTCATCGACCCAGGTCACCGGCCTGACCTCGACCCAGGTCGCCAGTCTGACCGACGGTCAGATCAACGCCCTCACAACCTCGCAGTTACGGGCACTTACAGCCGCACAGGTCAAGGCGCTGACCACCGCGCAGCTGGCCCTGCTGGAAACGGGCGATATCGCCGCCATGACCAGCAGTCAGATCTCTGCCCTTTCTACAACTCAATTCAACACCCTGTCACAGGAACAGATCGCATCTTTTTCATCAACACAGATAAAAGGTCTGACCGCAGTACAGATCAGAACGATGACAGTGGATCAGGCCGCAGCAATTGAGGCGGCTGACATGTCGGCTCTCAGCACGCTACAGCTGGCGGCTTTTTCCACTAACAATATCGCTGCGCTTTCTGGCAGTCAGCTCGCTGCCCTGACGACCACTCAGATAAGAAATCTGACCAGCGCCCAGCTGCAGGCCATGTCGCCGCAGCAACTGGGCGGCCTGTCAATCAGTCAGACCGTTTCTCTGACCGGCACGCAGCTTTCTCGCCTGACCACAGCCCAGATAGCCGAGGGATTCACTACTGACCAGATCCGCAGTCTCAGCAATACCCAGCTGGGGTCGCTGACTCAGATTCAGATCGCCGGTCTGACCACCGATCAGGTCGCAGCACTGACATCAGCACAGGTAAAGGGACTGTCAGCCGCCCAGATAAAGGGCCTGACATCAGATCAGCTGCAGGCAATGGAAACCGAAGATTTTGCGGCGCTCAGCAGCACCCAGATCGGGGCTCTGACAACCAGCCAGATCAGTCAGCTCTCTGGAGAGCGGATTGCCGAGTTGTCAACTGCCCAGATCAAAGGCCTGAACAATGCGCAACTCAAGTCGCTGAGTACTGACCAGCTGATTCAAATGGAAACCGCTGATTTTGCGGCCCTTACTACCGCACAGATTGCGGCTTTTACTCCGACCCAGATTGCTGCCCTCACTGACGAGCAGATCATGAATCTCACCACGACACAGGTTAGAGCCCTGTCTTCGCTGCAGATTCCGGCACTTACAGCGTCGAAGATATCACTGCTGCCGACTGCCGGGATCACTGCCATGTCAAACTTTCAGCTGGGGCGCCTTACGGCCGAGCAGATTGCCGATGGCTTAACCACCAGCCAGTTACTTGCCCTGACTTCTTCGCAGCTGGCGTCACTATCACCCGCGCAGTTGGCCAGTCTTACAACTCTGCAGCTGTCGGCACTGTCATCGACTCAGACCAGAGGTTTTACCATCAATCAGATCAAAGTCCTGACTTCTGATCAGATCGGGGCCCTTGAAACCGAAGATATGGCCGCTTTTTCGACTGCGCAGATTGCAGCAATCAGTTCAGGCCAGATAAGCGGCATGACTACAGCCCAGATTGCGGGTCTGTCGACCAACCAGGTAAAAAGCCTGACCGTAACGCAAATAAGGGCTCTGAGTCTGGAACAGATCGCAGGTATTGAAACGGCGGACATACAGGTTCTTTCGACCTTACAGCTGGCTGCCATCACAACAGCACAGATCGCCGGTCTGACCTCTGACCAGCTTGGCGCGCTGACAACGGCGCAGCTCAGAGCTATGGCAACTGCCCAGCTTGCCGCAATGAGTCCCGAACAGATAGCTTCTTTTTCGAACGAAAAGCTGGCGCTTCTTACCACCGGCCAGATTGCCAGCCTTACTACCAGCCAGATTGCTTCGGGCCTGACGACTGAGCAGCTGAATGCCCTCACCTCAGCTCAGGTTGCCGCGTTGACCACCAGCCAGATAACCGCCCTGACAACCGATCAGCTGGCCGCGACGGGCAGCAGTCTGCTGCCAAAACTTTCTACAGCTCAGATCAAGTCTCTGACAATTGAACAGCTGGCAACCGTCGGAGACGATATACTGGCCGGTCTGTCCAATTCTCAGGTTGCGGCACTTACTACCGAACAGGTTTCGAGCCTTGCCTCATCACAGATTCAGGCGCTTACCACCAGCCAGATTCAGGCACTCACTGCCTCGCAGATTGCAGCTCTCAGCACTGAGCAAATCGCCAGCATTGAAACCGATGATGCGGCGGCTTTGACGCTTCAGCAGCTGGCCGCTTTCACTACAGGCCAGATCAGCGGCCTCAGTGCCGAAAAAATGGCGGAAATATTCTTCGACCGGATCGAGTCGCTCACAAGCAATCAGATTGCGGCACTGAACAATGCGCATATCGACGCAATCAGCACCGAACAGCTGCAGGCGTTGACCGGCACACAGATAAAAGCCCTGTCGACCGAACAGCTGAATGTTTTCGGCTCAGAAGACTGGGCGGCTCTAACCAGTTCACAGATTGCAGCCATGACCTCTGAACAGATCAGTTATCTGTCAGTCTCACAACTTACCGGCTTTTCTACCGACCAGATTCAGGCTCTGACCGCAGAACAGTTCGAAATTCTGACGACTGATCAGCTTGGCGCTCTTGAGGCTGAAGACTGGGCAATACTCGGCGAAGATCAGCTTGGTGCCATGACTTCGGCGCAGATCGCCAGCCTTTCGACTGAGCGCATTGCCGGCTTCACTACCACTCAGATACAGGCCTTTTCAGATGATCAGCTGGTAATGTTCTCTGATGCGCAGATCGCGGCACTGACTCCAGCGCAGACCGGCGCACTTACTTCCCATCAGATCAGGAGCCTGTCGAATGAACAGCTGGCACTCTTTGATCAGGCTGATTTTGCCGCCCTTTCTGAGCAGCAGATAGAGGCGTTGAGTCTGGATCAAATAGTCGGCCTGGGCACCGAACGCCTTGCAGGCCTTTCGAGCTCGCAGATTCAGGCGCTGACTTACGATCAGATCAGAGCGATGAGTATCGAGCAGATTGCAACAATTGAAACACCTGAGAACCAGTATCTGCTGCCTTCTCAGATTGCAGCACTGACGACGGCTCAGATTGCCAGCCTGTCGACCAGCCAGATTGCTGCATTTGCCGCAGAAAGAATAGAAGCACTTACCACAGTTCAGATCAAAGCCCTGACCGCTGATCAGATCGCCGTCCTGACTACCGGTCAGATTCAGACGCTCTCTTCGACACAGTTCAGGGCCCTTACCACTGACCAGATTGGCCTGCTCGACACAGCTGACTTTGCAAGTCTCAACGGCAGCCAGATTGCCGGGCTCACAACCGCCCAGCTCTCCGCCATCTCAGCTGATAATTTTGCCATATTCTCATCAACCCAGATTCAGAGCCTTACCGGCGAGCAAATACAGTATCTCAGCAGCAGTCAGTTCGCCACTTTTGACAATGCCGACCTCAGTGCCCTTACCGGCAGCCAGATTTCGGCCCTGACAACCAGTCAGGTAGCCAGTCTGAGTCCGGAACGCATGACGGCATTCTCTACCACTCAAATCCAGGCTTTTACCACTGAACAGATCTATTTCATGGCCAATGACCAGTTGATGGCAATGACCGCAGAACAGATCCAGGCTATGACACCAGAACAGGTCAAGGCGCGCATTCTGGTCAGAACCATCAACATTGAAAATTCTTACATAGACTCTCTGACAACCGAACAGGTCGCGGCCATGACGACCGACCAGATCGCCGGTCTCACCACCAATCAGGTCGCGCAGTTCTCAACTGCCCAGATACAGGCTTTAACAGCCGAACAGATTGCAACGCTGACAACCGCTCAGATTCCGGCACTGACCGCACCACAGCTCAACAGCCTGACGACGACCCAGATAACCAGTCTTTCAACAAATCAGATCATAACTCTCACTACCAGTCAGATTCAGGCCGGTCTGACCACGGATCAGCTCGCAACTCTCACGACTTCGCAGCTCGCCGCATTCACGCCAACCCAGATCGAAGCAATGACAGCAGCACAGATTCTCGCCCTGATGATCTGATATAACTACCTGCAAAAGCCGGTCGAAATACCGGGGGCGATCTCGGGAGACAGGGTCAGCAGTCTGCTGGTGGCGGGGAAAACCAGACCGAAGCTTTCAGCTTTAACCAGATCGGCCGACATCTCAAGCTCGGCGGCGGCCGAAGCATTGCGCAGCGAGTAAAAAACCGGCTCACTGCCATTTTCGACAGCCCGCATGTCGGGCTTACTGGTTCGCAGATCCGGTTCGCGATCGCCGGCAGCGGCATGATCATAAACCGGCTGCAATCCGGCGATGCTGCCGGGATCGCCGGTAAAGGCACAGAATTCTATCTGCTGTATCTTCGACCAGAGATTTGCAGCTGCAACCTTCTGGCCGCTCAGCAGTCGCCAGCGCCCCGGGCCGGTTTCGACGCGATAAATCGGCTGCGGCAGCCGCAAATGCGGGTGATCAAGTTTGAGACGATACATCACCTGATTATAATCAGCACGCGGCGTCTTATACCCATCGCGGGTAAAGAATGAAGTGTAGGTACCTTCAAAATATATTGTCTGCCCGCCGTTACGGTCAAACCAGCGATGGTGCACGGGGTTGTAAAAATTGTAGGAATCATGTTCGACAACCCGCCTGGCATAAAGCCATGGGCCAGTGAAGGTGTCGGCTTCGGCATACCAGATCTCTCCGGTATGACCCTGTGAAATCATAACCCAGCGATTTCTGAAATTGTTCCAGCTGATCGAGCCACTGAAATCCGGCGAAGTTTTACCCGAACCGATCTCGGTCAGCTGCAGCCAGCTCTCGTCACTTTTTAAAAGGCCGGCCTGGCGCAGCGTCTTCTGTTGTGACGGATGACACCCCACCCCACCCTGCACCCAGGCAAAAACCGGGCGCCCGTGACGATCGCGGCGCACGCGGTATTGTCGGCCTTCAACCTGCAGTTCACCTTTTTTATCGGCTTTTTCGAGGCAGCTGTAATTAAAATATGAATCGGGGTTGGTGAAACTCTGCATTTCGGCTGCAGTGATTTCCCAGGGCTGAATTGCCCAGTGTGGTTTTTCGTTCTGCACAACCGGCATCGCATGCGCAGATTTATGGTGGCGCCCCGACCTGATTCTTTTAATTATCGAAAACTTATGCCGCAATGTCTGAAAAACGGCAAAACCGGTCTCTACGGCCTCTTCGAGGGTTTTATGTTTAACGTAGCGGGCAACGAGAATCTCACCATGCCGGCCATATTTCAGCGGTATAACCGCTTCGATCCAGACAAAGCCGGGCGACCCGGTTTCGATCATCGGCTTCGCGTAAGCGTCTTTATCCATGAAATACTGCACTTTCAATGGCACTTCCGGGTCGGGCGAACCGAACGTGTCAATCATCCCCCCGGAACCGCTCAGATTAAGGCGGTCTGGGTAGAGGGTATCGCCCCAGAAACAGTACAGGCGTCTGTTCCAGACCACTGGAATCGCCGAATCGAGGCCGATAACCCGCCCTTCAAGCCAGGTGTCAGTGTGTTGTTCAGAACGCCCGGCAAGAATCGAATCGCGGTAACGACCGGCACCGGTAATACGATAGAGGCGTTCGGCCGCCACGGTGCGCTCGAGCTTGACCTGCATACAGTCACCGGGCAATACCTGCGGGTTGATCGCCCTTTCGCCCAACAGATCGACCTCTGGGTAGCGGTAACCGTTACCGCGAATTACCAGACGCAAATTACTAAAGGCCACGTCTGGCTCTGTTATCGCGATATGGCCCAGGTTGTCGCTCACCTGGCGCAGGCCGCTGAAAGCTTCTACCTCTACGAGAGGAACCGGCCGCCCCGTTTCCGCATCGATGAATTTAAGCACGAACGGTGTCGCGATCACCTGGTCACAGAACGTCGGTAAAGTCGCACAAACAATAAAAAGCCCTGTAAGAATCAGCAGTTTTTGTATCTTTTGCATTCTATATAAAAGCGTACTGAATTTTGTAAGAAAGGGGGTTGTACTTGAATTCTTCCTGCTATAGCATGATAAGCGAGACATTTTTGGAGGCATTTATGAAGGAAACTTCGCTTTTCAAGCTTACTGGTCGCCAAGTCAAGG
>JANJUX010000017.1 GCA_024710355.1 Candidatus Rifleibacteriota bacterium | reverse complement strand
TACGGCTTGCGAACTTGTCTCACTGGGCTTCATCAGGTCGGTTACCCTTGCTGATGCCTGTTCGACTACCCGATGAACGAGTAATTACCGGGGCTACCTCCTTTCATGTAGCTAGATTGACCAGGCTTTGCCTGGCGCACCGGATGAACACGGATAGACGCGGATGGCAAATAAGAACGGGCCACGGATGGACGATGATTTATCAGAAGGAAAAACGAAGAAATGGTAAAATAGAGATAGAGAAAATAATGGAGAGAAAAATGAACGAAGATTTGTTGTTTGAGAGTGAGACACGCGCAATTATCGGGGCTGCCATCGAAGTAATAAACACGATTGGGCACGGATTACTTGAGAAGCCTTATGAAAAGGCCCTTGCTGTAGAGTTTTCACTGCAGGGGATTCCCTTTGACCGGCAACAGCGCTTTGCTGTCGAATACAAGGGGCACCTGGTCGGCGAATACATCCCGGATCTGATCGCGTTCGACAAAATTATTGTCGAAATTAAAACCGTCGATAAGATCGGAGCCAACGAAATTGGGCAGATGATCAATTACCTGCACCTTGCGAAGCTCAAGGTCGGCCTGATTATAAATTTCCGGCACGCCCGCCTCGAATGGAAAAGAATCGTCGCCTGATTTATCCGTGTTTATCCGTGTTCATCTGTGGCAGGTTTTCTCTTATTCGTGTCTATCCTATTCGAGGTCGAGCGTCGTGCGACCCATGAATATGCCGTTCGTGGTACCACAGAATATGCGCCGCGCACCAACCCCGCCTGGCGTCAGGCCAAGAGCGTTGATCGTCGTATGCCCCTCAAGCCCTGACTTTATCTGCTTCCAGGTCGCACCCGCATCACGGGTGCGATATAAACCAGCTTCTGTGCCGATGTAAACATTGATAGTATTGATCGGGTCGATGAAAATATCTTTGACATTGGCTACAGAAAGAGAAGAACCAACGAAATTATTTCCGCCATCAGTGGACCTGGAAATACCGCTGCTTTTTCCCCGCCATATGGTAGTCGGAATATTGGGGTCTATCGCCAGAGACAAAGTTAAGCCCGTCTCTGTGTCGAAGTAATAAACCCCATATGCTCCAACGGATTTCCAACCGTTCAAAGTGACCGGATCAGTTGCAATAAGAAGAGTTGTCGAGCTTGTATAATAGGTTCCGTCTGGTGGTTTACTTCCCCTCAGGTAAACATCCTTGTTTGAAACATCCAAATACTCGCTTGAACGAACACCCGACAGTTTGATAAAACCGTTTTTAAAGACATCGGGATCTCTGGATTCAAGGTAGTCAGTGAAGCCCACGTAAATTATGTTCGGATTCTGGGCACTCATTTCAATACAAGTAAACGTCATTGTTCCAGACGAAAGGTTAATAATATATGGTCTCTCATAGGTCCCTGCGACCACAGGAGAAGTCGCGTTTTGTGCGCCGACACCGCTCCATGGAACTTCAACATAACCAAGAATGCTGTAGCTCTGCCTGTCATCATAGAGAGTCCCATCATATTCGTATGTCGCTCCATCCCACCTAAACCTCAATACACCGTGGTCGCGGCCAACAGCGTAAAGATAGGTGTCATCGCTCGGGTCAATTTTAACTGCCGAGAAAACATTTGTGAAAACCGTTGAGTATGGAGCGACACCGGGCCCAGGGTCGGAATCCCTTACAGTATCCACAGTCAAAGAAGCGGTATCAGCAACTCCATTAATAATAAGAAAAAGGCCATCATTTGTTGCCGCAACGACTCTTTCGGGGTTCTGAATACTCATCGAAACATCATTAACAATATATTTACTTCCTTGACCGATCGAACTGGTGTTCAAGTTGGCAATACCGTTCCAGGCAATTGAATTCCAGTTGTAATCGCTTCCAGATGAAGCAATAGTGGTTCTAAACATTCCGTTTCCATTTGTGCCTGTAAACAAGATTCGATCAGATCCCGCTGAGGTTGTGGGGTCGATCTGAATGCTGTAAATCGAATGGGTGGCGTTGGTTACGCTCTTGAGGTTATCAGAGCGCGGCACCCAGAAATCAAGAAGATTGATAGTGGTTTCGGCAAAGGCAGTTGGTCTCGAAACGCTCACTGCCTTCAAAGTGACGGCGGCCTGTGGGGCCGTATCTGGAGCGGTGAACTTACCGGTGGCGTCGACGGTTCCGTAGGTAGTGTTGCCGCCGGCAATATTCTGAACATACCAGGTAACTGAAGTGTTCACAGTGGGGTCTGTAACCGGCCCCACGGCGGCGTAGAACTGCCTCAAGCCGACCTCAAGAGTAACGTTCACGCTGCCGTCTGTAACATCAGGGGCGGCACTGTTAAAACCATCATGAAGCCGCACCTTCAGTGCCTCCAGCAGGGTGATGCTGGCAACCGCGATGGCGGTGGCGTCATCCTGACTTATAGCTCTCACATTGATCAATTGCACATCAACAGTCTGCGATGAAGGAAAGTCATCTGGAGGCAGATAGACTGCATCGATGCCCGAAGTGTCGAGAACACCGTTGAAAGTGTTGGAATAGTTATCTGCCCTTACCCATTCCGTATCCGATGCATTTTTGAATTCCCAGAACACCAGATTATTCGTTGTATTGGAAACCGTAGCCTGAAAAGTAAGGCCAGTCGTATCAGCAACATAAAGATTCTTCAATTTTGGGGTTATGATTATTGAAACCCTTGGTGTCAAAGAAATGCTCGAAGTTGCACCATACTGGGTTGCGCCCTCGACAAAATATGCGCCAAGCCGTATCGTCGGGCCGCCGGCGGCAGGCGCGAAAACTCTTATAGTATGTCTGCCATCGGTTGTTGTGGTTGTGGTAGCAGTTGTACCGTCAGAGAAAGTGCCGCCATCTGGAAGCAGCCACGTCAGATCTGCAGTTTTCGACGAGCTTTCTGCCGCGAAATAGGCCGAACCGTCAAACAGCCGCATTGTGGTTGAAGATGGAGACACAGAGACATACGGTCCGTCGTTGATTTCGAAGAAAACCGTTGTCTGTTTGGAAGGATCTTCGCTGGAGACTATCCGCAGGGCCACAGGGTTATTCGTCGGAACTGCCGGCGGCGCGTAATAGGTCAAAGACGCCAGAGTGTCGGTCGGAGGAACGGCCGGACCTGGGTGCGCCGTCATTGTCGCGGTGCCGCCAAGGGCATCAGAAATGTTAACCACACCAATCTGACTGCTGTTAACAAAACGAACTGTAATTGTGGCAACCTCTCCCTTGGAAATCTTGTAATTTGCCGGATTAACGGCAACTTCAACCTGGGTAAGCAGGTCTACGCTTACCTCATCGTAAACAGCGGGATTCCCGAGCAGTTCGCCGCGAATCGTGACGGTTGCAGTTGAAGTGATGTTCGACGGAGCGTTGTAGAGACCGGTATTGATGTTGATGCTACCGTATTTTGTTGGGTCAGTGCTTGGAGAAGCGGTCCAGCGCACGGTGCCTTCGACATTTTCGAGAGTGGCGAGAAACTGCTGATTTTGACCAGAATAGAACGGGCCGGCGGTCTGCGGGCTGATCTTCAGGCTGGGGCCGAGAACCTTGACCGAGACGATGTTCAGCGGAGTTTCATTGCCGACGCCGTCAGAGAACTTGTAATAGACGTTGAAGGTACCGTTGCCGGCAAAGTCGGCCTGATCGAGAACGATCGGGGCGACAGGCAACGAGGTCTTCTTAAAGACGGTCGGAATCGGCGAACCGCCGGAAGCAACCTGATACGAAGCTGTCGACGTATTCGCGTCATTGATGTTGAAATGCAGGTATATCGGCAAAGAACCGACAGGAACCTGGGCCACCGCGTCTGAAGTTGGTGCCACGGTCTGACGCAAAGTTGCCAGATTACCGCTTGGCGAAGAGGCAATGACGCTGACATTCAAAGATACCGCGTCAGTTTCTATCCAGTTGGTGGCTGAATTATAAAATTTGCAATAAAGCGTGCGGTCGCCCTTTTTGTCGCCGAGCGAATAAACTTTCTGGGTAGCATATGGTTCCCAGTAAAGACTTGGCGAAGAGAAACTGGCAATACTGTCAGTGATCAGCATTCGCGCCGCACCTACGGCATAAAGATCGAGAGCGACCCAGTTTTTGTTCATCGGCTGCGCATCGAAAGTTGAAATGGTTGCACTGGCCGGGCCACGTGCCAGAATTGTATCGCTGACGGTGATGTATTCATTGCGGGTGTTATGTTTGAAACGGGCGTAAACAGTCTTTGTTCCGGGCAGCTTGCCTGTAAAGATGAATGGCTGATCGACAGCGGCAGTATCGCTGACACTGAAAAAGTCGCCGTCTTCAGACAGACGCACAATGCTTGAATAATCGGCTGAAGTGGTCACATTGACTGTTACTGCAGAACTGTTGGTGAATGAATCACCGCCGTTAAGCATGATCGAGGGCGAAGCCGGCGGCGCAACGGCCACATTCAGGTCAAGAGAAATGACCGGTGTTTCAACATGACCGTTATTACGGTATTTAGCATAGATCGTGTGCTTGCCATCGGTTTTTGCCAGAGGAAAATTAAGAGAATAGGAAAAACTGGCCCACAGAGTCTGACTGGCAAGCTGGGCAAAATCTTCGGTAATCAGCATTTCATTTGCTCCATAAGCAAATGGCCGCAGATTAACCGTATAAGTACTCAACGGCTGACTGTCATTGGTTGTCAGTGAGTAGCTGGCGGGGCCCAGCAGTGTAATCGTATCGCTCGCATAGGTGAGTTTACCATCAGCATCTTCGTATCTGACGTGCAGCGTCTTTTCGCCGAGTTCCGGGCTCAGGTAGTAATCCGGGCGAACCATTTTGCCATCGGGGCCGGCAACGAAATTTTCGTCGGGCACTCCGGCAAAACTCACCGTTTCAGAAAGTCTGAAGCGAACGCCTTTCTCGGTGAACAGCAGCAGCGAAACCTTGCGGTCGCTGGCTGAAACATCGCCGGAATTAATCGTCAGGGTCGGAGTAGCCGGTGGCACGCCGTAAGCATCGACTTCGAGAGTCATGATCGGGGTCTCGACGAAACCGGCATTGCGGTATTTGGCATAGATCGTATGCCGACCATCAGAAATCTGCATCTGGAAAGGGAGTTGGAAGGCGAAGCTGGCCCAGCCGGTTCCATTGGTTATCTGAGCATAATCCTCGGTAATGATCATTTCGTTGGCATTCACCGCAAAAGGCCGCAGGTTTATCGTATAGGTCGACAACGGCTGTGAATCCGGTGTCGAGATACTGTAGCTCGAAGGCCCGACAAGGTTGATGTAATCGCTCACCACCACAAAAGAACCGGAGGCGTCTTCGAATCTGACATAAACTGTGCGGGTTCCGATATCGGGTGTTAACAGGAAACCTGATTTTACCATGACGCCACCCGGAGCGTTGGCAATATAGTCCTCCTGGGGGACGCTGCTGAAAGTTTCACTCTGCGAAACTTTGATTTTGGTCGCGGTGGCTGAATACATATTGAGGCTGACTTCGCGACGGTCGGTAAACTGGTCACCGTCATTGATCTTGACCGTGCCATTTACCGGACTGTAACCACCAGAAGGTTCGAGGATCTTAACCGAGACGACCTGCACCGGGGTGCGGTTACCAACGCCGTCAATAAAGCTGTAATAGAGATTGAAAGAGCCATAACCCGGAAAGTCTTCAGGATTGAGTCTAACCGGCAGAATTGGCAGCGAATAGTCAGTAAGTGTTGTCGGCACGGCGGCATCGGCGCGCACGAGACGATATGAGACCGTTGCAGACATGGAATCTTTTATGTCAAAATGCAGGTAAAACGGCATGGAAGCCGGCGAAATCTCGGCTACAAGTGCAGAAGCAGAGGACACCTCAGCCCGGAAAAATGCATTATTGCCGCTGGGGGCCGTTGAATTAACGGTTACCGACGACTGCAGCATATCCGTTTCTACCCAGGTGGTAGTCGAATTATAGAATTTACAGTAAATGGTCTGAACCCCGGTTTTGTCTTCCAGGCTCAGAACCTTGCGGAAAGCGTAGGGTTCCCAGTACAGCGCCGGGTTTGAAAAGCTGGCAAGATTCTGACTGATAAGCATTCGGCTAGCCTTTTCCGCATAAAGGCTGAGCTCTACCCACTTTTTGTTCAGTGGTTGCGGGTCAAGAACGGTCATCGTGGCATTTGTCGGGCCAATCAGAGTAATGGTGTCACTGGCAAAACCAAATGAACCCGAAGCGCTTTCGAATCTGGCATAAACAGTTTTCAGGCCCGCAGTGTTCGGCGACATGTCGAAGGTTATATTCATGCCATTCGGGTCGGCGATGTAGCTGATGTCAGGCTCAAGACTGAAACTTTCAATTGCAGCAACCCGAACCTTGCTGGCGTTGTTTGAATAGAGGTTCACCGCCAGCCGACTGCTTTCGCTGACCGAATCACCGTTATTGATGATTACTCTGCCGGTAGTAGGCGTCACCACCTGGTTCGGATCAATGAGCCGGATTGACGACACACCGATAGCACTCTTGTTACCGGCTCCATCGCTGAACTGATAATAAAGATTAAAAATGCCATAACCGCCAAAGTCAGCCTGGTTAAGCACTATCGGCGCCACCGGAACAATTTCGGTCTTCATATCGGAAGGGCTGGGCACCGCTGCCCCGCCGGGCACGATTTTCCAGGCGATCGAAGCGGTTTTGCCGTCAGTTATTTCAAAGTGCAGATAAATTGGCATCGAGGCCGGAACGACCTCGGTTACGCGCGTAGAGTCAGCGGCTGCCGTAGCTCTGAACACAGCAGCATTACCAGTTGGCGCAGAAGCATTCACCGTGACATCCAGTTGAACCGGCAGTGTTTCAATCCAGTCGACACTGGCATTGCGGAACTTGGCAAATACGCTGCGCTTGCCCACCTTGTCGCCAAGAGGAAAAACCAGTGAAGTCTGATAGGGAATCCAGCCGGAGTTGAGCGATTTTATCGCCGGGTCCTCTGTGACAATCATGTCTACGGCATCATCGGCGAACAGATCGAGCTGCACCCAGTTCTTGTTGAGGGGCTGCACATCACTCGTCGAAATGGTGGCACTGCCCGGCCCTCTGGCGGTAATCAGATCGTAAACGACTTCGGATTCGTTTGTATCTGCGTTGAAAAATCTGGCATAAACAGTCTTCTGCCCATCGGTGCGGGTGATATCCCACAGGGTGTCAGCAATCGATGCAACAGCCGAATTATAGAAGGTGCCGTCGTTCGACAGCTGCATCTGCGCATAAATCCCAGATGACAAAACCTTCACCTGCACCTTCGAGCGGTTGGTGACTGCGTCACCCATGTTAACGAGAATCGTCGGGGTCGCCGGGGTAACTTCACTTACAAGCAAGTCAAATCAGATGACAGGCGTCTCGACATTGCCGTTATTGCGATATTTGGCATAAATCGTGTGTTTGCCAAGAAATCGCTCCAGATTGAAAGAAGTCGAATAGACAAATGGCCGCCACAGAGAAACGTCATCCAGGCTTGCATAAGCCTCGGTGATAAGCATTTGAGTCGCGCCAATCGCGAAAGGCCGCAGATTGACAGAAAAGCTCGACAATGGCTGAGTGTCGGTGGTTGAAATTGAATAGCTTGACGGCCCTATCAGCAGAATCGAATCGCTGCCAACCGAGAAGGAGCCGGAAGCGTCTTCCATGCGCACAAAAAGCCGCTTTTCGCCTGCCTGCGGCGAAAGCTGAAAGTTGTTGATACGCATGGTGGAAACTCCGACGTTAGGAACGAAAAGCTGGTCAGCAACACTGCTGAAGTTCTCGTGTTCGGCGATTCGGATCTTTTTTGTCGACTCGGAATCGATGCTGAGACTGACACTTATGTTTTCGGTGCTCGGGTCGCCATCATTAATTCTGACAGAACCGCTGGCGGGAGGTTCGCCCTCGACCTGAATGCTTTCTACAAGAATCGTGGTCGAGTTACTGGCGTCATCGAAAAAGGTGGCATAAACCGTCTGCAGCCCGTAACCTGACAAAGTCCAGGCTTTTGTCTTGCTGAAGCGTTCCAGAGTTGCCCCGGCAAAATTCTCGTTATTTGAAATTATCATATACAGCTGTTCGCCCTCATCGCCGGTAACGTCGAGGGTTAGTTTCACCGCCAGCGACTTTGTCACATCGTCACCGCTGTTGATCAGCAAAGAGGGACCCTGGGGCGCTTTGGTGTCAAGCACGATTCGGCCTTCAACCACCGGCGAAACATTGCCGAGCGAATCTTTGAAGCGTGCGTAAATGAATTTTTCGCCATCAGTGCGTGAAAGAACGTAACGATATGGGTTGGCAAACTTAACCCAGGATGTTTCAGCGGTGAAGGTATTGGTGTCCTGGATCTGCATTTCAACCGGCTGCTTCGAATAGGTAAAGCTGACCTGAACTGCACTCTGATTGGTCTTGAGAGCGCCGCCGTTGATCGCCATGACTACTTCCGGGCCGGCAGTATCGAGCACAATTGTCGCCGAAAATGATTTACTCTCATTGGCATTGCCGCCACGAAATCTGACATAAACACTCTTGGGCCCATCACCATTCGATACTTTCATTTTGCGGGTGGTGATATATGGTTCCCAGAAGGCGTTCAGGAAATCGGAGCGATCGGAAACCTGCATTTGCGAGGCCCCGGGGTAAAGAATGGTCAACAGAACATCAACCTTGTTGGTAAGCGCTTCACCATTGTTGACCCAAACCCCGATGTAACCAGTGTTATCGGTCTGCAGAAGTATCGAGTCATTGACTACCGGGCTGAGATTACCGAGCAGATCGCGAAACTGCACATAAACGCGGCGAGTGCCGTCACCGGCGGCAAAGGTATAATCACGCAAGGTCGTGTAGGTTTCCCAGGGTTGCGATGTCAGGTCTTCACTGGTCCCGATACGCATCTGCGTCGCACCCTCAGCACTCAAATAAAGTTTGTTCGACAGATTGCGA
Organism: Candidatus Rifleibacteriota bacterium; assembly: GCA_024710355.1. GTDB lineage: Bacteria > Muiribacteriota > Ozemobacteria > Ozemobacterales > Ozemobacteraceae > Rifleibacterium. Next base: position 76,133 of record JANJUX010000017.1, on the reverse strand, counting down.
GTCTTGATATCGCCGTTATTGATACTGAAAGCAAGATTGGTCGGCCCGCCAGAAGTTGCCGTTGTCGTGTATACGGTTGGGTAGGTAAGCGTCTGGCCGTCCTGAGACTGCAGACGAATTGAAAAGCCGTATCTGGTGCCAGGAACCAGGCCACCAATATTTACCTGATGGCTGCTGGAAAAAGTCGAGCCGGCCGAAACGCTGCTGGGAGCACCCGTAGAGGTTGAATACTCGACCTGAGCCACGGTCGAAACACTGGCCTCGAAACGCAACCGCACCGAGCTTGAAGTAACCTCATCGAGAACCACTTTTTCGAGCTCTATTAAAGGCTTTTCGGGGATGCTGACCGGATTGGCGGCGATAACCTGAGCACCGCTGAAAAACTGCACCTCAGATTCGCCGGTACTGGCGAAAAGGTTATAAACGCCCGCGGGCAGATCAGTAAAATAGTAATTGCCCTGAGAATCAGTTCTTGTGGTGCCGAGGACCAGACCGGTGGCATCTTTGGCCAGAATAGGGATGCCACCATAATACGAACTTTCGGCAAAATAAGCGCGACCAGAAAGCACAGCCCCGCTGGGAACAATCGGACCAACTCCGGTTGAACCGCCACCGCCCCCGCCGCCACCCATTCCAAGGCAGCCGATGAGAACGCAGAGAACCGTAACCAACCCTATTACTACCAGATTACGCATATTTTCCAGTCTAACACGCAGACAGTGACAAATCAACGGGGTCAGTTGATTTTATCGAATTCTTCGGCGGACAGCGATTCGTCTTTCCAGTTGATGATGGTGAAGCCGGCGATCGGGTACGGCGGGTGATAATCGCCACCGCCGCGCACGAAGGTCGTGTCGAACGAGTTGCGGCGCACCACCGGCTGGTCGTTGCGCAGAGAACCGTTGAGATAAGGCGTGACCTTGCGGTTGCGCAGGTGAATCATCGGGCCCATGTGCCGCAGAATGAAGCGGCAGTTCTTGTCAATCCATGGCAAACTGCGCATTTCGGGGCTCTGGATATTGCCAAGTTCGTTGCGAACCTTGTCGGTGCCGTTAGCGTGGCTCCAGCGGGCATTCAGTTCACCCGAATCGATCAACATGGCATTGACCGTCATCTCGGGCATGCGGAAGCCTGAGCGCGGGTATTTCATCGCCAGCTGGAAAATGCGGTCGGCGATGTTCCAGGGGCCGAGAGTCGGGTCCGGCTCCCCTTCGTTCATTTCCTTTTCGGCCTGATCGAGAATCGATTCGATGATCTTGTCACGAGCACCCGCCAGAATCGTGCCGGTCATATAGGCGCGCACCGCAATGCCTTCATAAACCGCCGTCCGTTTCAGAGCGCTTTTGATGCCGAAGTGATGTGTTTTTTCACCGGGGGGAGCTTCGGCGTTTTCGGCCGGCTGCAGGTAAGCCCGCAGTTTTTTGAGCGCCGGGTGCATCGGCAGGCCGGCTGTGGTCACCGGTATGATTTCGGGTGGCTGTTTGGGCAGTGAAAACAGTGAGTTGATCGCAGGGAAATTCAGTGCGGTCATCGGCAGCCGCTTATCGTATGGGCCGGTACTGAGCCGCGGCGGAAAAACTGTGCCGGCGAGAACCAGCTCGTTGACATTTTCTTCGTCAGCGAGGGCCATGGCAATATCGTAATCGATGACCGTCGTCATCTCGTTGCGAAGAAACAGCATCGGATTCGAATAGTCGAACCAGATGCGCCCCATCGACAGCACCATGCAGCCGTTCTTGTCGGTGCCGTTGCGCGGCTCTTTGGTGTATTCCTTGAAACCGAGGGTGTAATTCTGCGGGTTATCGGGGTTGGCGTTGAAGTCGCCGGCAATGTAGACATCTTTCTCGCAGAAAATCGTCAGGGATTTCCAGGGCGGACAGCCCCAGATACGCAGTGGCACCTCGGAATAGAGCAGCACCTTGTCTTCCTTGTTCTGGTATTCCCAGCCAAAGAAAAGGTCATACACAGTCTCACTCGGCTTTGCCGGATTGCGCCACTTCGATTCAGAAAACCCCTTAAAACTGCTACCGGCTTTGAGAATCGTCGGGGCTGGCTTGCGGGCATTGCGGTAATAAAGCGGATTCAACGGCGGCAGTTTCTGCGGGCGAGCCCCGTGGTAGCCATCCTGAACGAAACAGTTGATCATTTTACCGCTCTTGATATCGGCATGCATCTCGAATTTATCGGGGTCGGTCGAATCATTACCGGCCTTGATGGTGCCGCGCTTGCCATTGATAAAATCGACCTGCACCGGCGATTCGGCTCTGATGAAGCCTGGTGTCGAGATTTTTTCCATTTCGAGAAGGTCGGCACCACGATCGAAACTGCCGCGACGCGTAAAATTGATCATTTCATGACCATAAAGCCGCCCACTGCGCATTTCGCCGGGAATGACACGAAAAGGCCCGTAGCCACCGACATCGAGCACCTGCCCGTCGTAGAAAAGAAAATTGCCCGGCACCACCTTCTCGATGATCGTCGAAATTTTACGGCAGGCATCTTCGACCTGCCCCACCGCTTCGAGCAGGAAATAGCGGTGCGACTCATCGACGGTCTTGCTTTCGGCGCTGTTCTGCGATTTTATCAGCTTAACCCTGACCTTGAACTTGCCCGACTGCTTCATTGCCGGCAGTTCCACTGAACCACTGTAGGTGCCGCGCTCATTCTTATCGAGGCGCAGCAGTTCAAAGCCCTGCAGGTGATTATAGCGGTTTTCGCTGGCAGAAGGCCAGCCTTCTGCCGGGATATAGGGATTGCCATGCGTAACGAACTGGTAGTCGGCGCGCATTTCGGCAAGCACGCAATGCAGACCGGCCTCAGCAACGCTGAGAGCCAGGTAATCGCGGGCTGATTTTGACAGCAGGTGAATCTGACCGCGCTGAAAGTTCAGAACCGCTCCGGCAAGAATACCGAGAACAAGACAGACCATGAGAACCACGAGAATCGCCTGCCCGCGCCGTGCCAGCCTGTTCATGGGTGCACTCCGTTCAGCTTGCCCCTGATGTTGAAACAGGTGCGCACGCGGTGTGCAATGCGCTCGGATGCATCACGCGGATCACCTTTTCTGACGAGCGAGGCGCTGACATGCACCAGATATGGCCCGGTGCCGTCAAGTTCGTAAGGCTCTGGAGTAATAAGGCTCTTGAACGGTAAAGAGGGCGAAAAAGACTTGAGATTGACCGGCTTGCGGTTGGTGGTGAACACCAGCATCTCTCTGATACCGTCGCAGACTTTTTTTTCGCGCACGCCACCCGGTATGCCGGGCAGATCGCCCTTGGCAATCCGGAAAAGATCGCTGGTTCCGTCATCACATTTGCGCAGCTGATATTCGATGATCTCTTCGCGTAGAAACTCCGGAGCCGGTGGTTTGACTGCAAAGTCAAACACCTGTCGGCGCAGCACCAGTATTTTGCCCTCGTTAGTGTACATCAGCTTGTCGACCGTCTGCCGGTTTGTCTGAATCGGGTATTCGACCCAGTTGGCATTGCGGATATCATTGCCGAGATGGGCAAACAGGCGACGGGCACTCTCATTGACACCGATATGTTCGAGTGCCGTCTTTATGGTACGAACTTCGGCAAAGAACAGGCGGTAAATCACCAGCATCAGCAATGCAAAAAGCCCGGCAACGATGATGATTTCCATCAGGGTTACGGCACGGCGACGGCTTTTTACTCTGATCATGGCTTCACCACTGGTCGCTGTGTGTCGTAACGACTTCGAATTCGACGGGCTTGCCGTCGTCTGTAGATTTCCAGGAGACGTTGACACGGACAAGCTTCAGACCGGAAGGGAAATCTTTGCTCGATGAAGGGACGTCTTTAATGCTGATGGTGCGCATATATTCGACACCGCCGATTTTAACAACAGGAACGAAGCCGTCGGGGTTATTGTCATACTGGTTATCGGCGGCTTTGAAGTCGGCAAGCAGCGTGTTGTGCCCCGGATCACCGTCGGTGCCAAGTTCGGAGGAGCGGGCGGCACGAATAGCCTCGACAGCCTGGTTGGCCAGGAAGATGGCGTTTTCGTAATTGCGCACCTTTGAAACCCCGGTAAAGCTGCTCGATATTGTCCAGCCGATGATGAAGACAACAGTCATCAGCAGGCCGGCAATCATGACTTCGACAAAAGTCATGGCCGCCCTGCTGCGCAGTTTCAGCAAGCTTTTCAACAGGCCGCTTTTCATGTTACCTGACAATTTTATCATACGAAGCCGTCTGGCTCACCAAAAAATGCGAAATAAAAAGGGCTGCGGCACGGTTGGCTGCAGCCCTGATTGTGAAAGGTTTTTAGAAGAGGTCGGCTGGGTTCAGGCCTGCTTCCATGATCAACATATCGGGATTTCTGACATCGCCACCACTGCGGGTATCCTGGCGGGCCGGGCCTTCGCAGATTTCTTTAACCAGCTTCGGGTCGAATCTCGGGTTTTCAAGATTCGAATTCTGCGGATTCGGCGCATCGGAAGTCGGAACCCAGACGAAGTCGGGGTGGTTCTTGCGTGATTCACCGGTCCATTCGCCGGAAACAATGTTGTTATTCTGGTCGAGGATCAGATTATAGGTATATCTGACCGTAAACCACTTGCAGCCAACGTAGTCTGGATGTACGTCATCATTAACATACCAGCAGGTGGTGGTGACTTTGAGTTTGCGATCGTCGAACCAGCCGGTGGTCCAGGTCGATTCGAATTTGTAGATCGGGAAGTTCCAGACCATGCGGCCAGCTTCGATGTCGCAGATCATGGCACTTTTACCAGAAGCAAGGTAATTGATCAGCAGGCGATGAAATTCGTCGGGATAAATATCATCGGGATCATCACCGGAATTGCCCCAATTGCGGTTGCCATAGAAGTTACAATAGGTATTCATATAGATTTCAGAGAGAATACCCTTCTGATCAGCAGTCTTGAATTCAATGCCGTTACGGTTGCGGGCAATGGTCGGCTCCGGGGTAAGAATAGAAGCTGCAGACCAGCCGTTGCAGTGGCCTTCCCAGCTTTCGGCGTTGGGATTGTAGTGATGATTGCGCACGTCCGATTCCCAGGCGTGGGTGCCGGGGTTTTTGCCGGTGCGCGACTGGGCATAGGCGTCGTATTTTTCGAATGGCGACGGACTATGGCCGGGCCAGCCCTTTACCAGAAAGCCTTTTTTGCGTGACCACCAGTCACCGGACCAGGGGGCCGGCTTGATTTCGCCTTTGGCAGAGCCATCATTGGCAATGGCGGCGAACGGAGCGGTTACAACCAGTAATGCAACTATGAGTATGAGCTTTTTCATCAGTATTCACCTCCGTTGTTGCGGCCGGACTCGGGCAGCGGTGTCGGAGCAGAAGGCGGAACCAGCCTGACTTTGCGTTCACGATTTTCTGAGGAAACGGCCCAGGGCGAGCCCTGCTGCCAGAGCTGAGTAAGATTGGTACCGGCGCGGGATTCCTCGATTTCGACCTGATAGGTGGCACCGCGCGAGCGGTAAGCGGCAAAAGTATCGGCATGCTGCTTATCGGGTGCCTTGTTTTTCTGGGCGACGGTGCGCTTGAACGAAAGGCCGCCGATATTGCGGATTTTTGCGAACTTCTTCGCGAGTGACTGACCGCGATAGGCAGAAAAGCCATCAGCGCCCTGAACTGCGTTATTGGCGCGGGTTATCGGAAACGCCGGCAGGTCGTAGGGGACGACCGTATCTTCGGCGACAAGTGGTTCTGAGCTGTTGGGGTCGACGTCTCTTTCAGAATATTTCATACCTTCGGCAGTCGGGAAAATATCGAGAACCCTGACCGGGCGTAGGTCTGCAGTTGCAAGATAGAGAACGGCCTGGTTCTTCACTTCGCCGCCACGGGCATAGACATGCAGAACATAGCATTCCTGGCCATTGAGTTCTTTGCGGGCGCGAACCTTGAAGACCCAGTTGACCGGCGGCAGCCAGACGTCGCCTTCGGATTTAAGATCGCGATAAGAGGCTTCGAGAACCCAGCGATCGCCGACCTGCCAGGCAGGCACAAAACCTTCGCCGTCTGCGGCGAAAGCACTACCGGAAGTCAGCGCTGCGAGAAGCAGCAACACGCCGAGAAGCAGATTTCGTTTCATTTCGACCTCCAGAACGCTTATAACGTAATGTACAACAATTTTAAGAAATAAAACCCGAACCGTCAAGGCCTAAAAACCGCGAAATGACGACAGGGTAATAATACGACCAGACGTTGACAAAGTTTTCGGGAAATAAAAAACGCGCCTACCAGGACTCGAACCTGGGACCCCAGGATTAGGAATCCTGTGCTCTATCCACCTGAGCTATAGGCGCAGCTTTAATGGTTGCATTTTACCAGCATCTTCTGGCAAAATCAAGTTGAAGTTATTCAGGGGGATATGTATTGAAAAAGACAGTTTTGTTACTGCTATGGGTGTTTATGTGCCTGAATGCACCGAATCTGCATGCCGAAGATACCGGCAAGCTCATCAACAACAAATGCCGGGCCAACCTGAAAATGCTCAATGAGGCCACGGCAAAGTTTCTCGCCGAAAACGATTCCGGCCTTCCCTCCTGGGCTAATCATCAGACGGTTACCATGTCACTGATAGACCGGAAATACTTTGCCGAGCAGCTTGTGCCGCCCACACGTGACTGCAAATATTATCTCGTGTCGGTAAGCCGTGATGATTACCAGTGGTATTGCGACCTGCACGGCGTTCTGGAAGGTGAGAAGACCGTAACGTTCATGTATCATGAACACCGGCTGATGGGTAAGACGACGTCGCGCTACGGCAATATCGAAAAATACCGCGACCACGTTAAAGACATGCTGCGCTGGACAGAATACAACCCAACCCCGGTGGAAAAGCTCAAATATCAGTATAACATGAACCCGCTGACAACGGTTCTGCTTGCCATCGGCGGAGCTTTTCTGCTGATTTTCGTTTACCGCAACATCACATAAAAAACGTCATGGTATGAAGGTATAAAAAGCAAGATGCCCGCGCAAGCGGGCATCTAACGGTATGCGTGGATGACGATTATTTCAGGGGGAGTCTGAATTCTTCGGCGAGCTGAGCGAGCATGGTGTCGATCCAGTAGCCGCCGAAGCCCATTTTTCGGGCTTTGAGCAGATTCAGAATCGCTTTGCCTTTCTGGTTCTGCTGCGACCAGGCCATGGCGAGCACGACGTAGGCCCAGCCGCTTTTGTGCGATCGGCCTTCAAGATATTCAATGGTCTTGACCGGCTGATGCAGGGCAAGATGCAGCGATGCCAGGTCGACAAGCAGAAATTCATTGGTCGGATTCAGGTGCAGAGCGAGGGTAAGTTCTTCGAAAGCATCGAGAAAAGCGCCGCGACCGGCAAGAATCAGGCCGAGAGCGTGGTGTGCGTCGGCATTTTCCGGGTTATCGGCGATTGCCTGTCTGGCAAAATGCTCGGCGAGGTTATAATCGGAATCATTTGAAGAACCGAGCAGCGACAGGTAGAAATAGATGCGGCCGAGTTCGAGATAACCGTTTCCGATGCCTTCGGGCAGGGTTACTGAATCTTCATAATGACGCCAGGCCTGACGCAATAATTCGGTGTTACCGAGGCGCAGTCCGTCTTCCATCATTTTTCGGGGTTCAATTATCGGAATTCCACCTTCGAGAACTCTTATCGAAAGAGCCGAAGCTGAGGTTGCAAAAATGCAAAGCAGTGCAGTCGTCATAATGAGCAAATATTTATTGCCAATAGACATTTTTATCCTCCTGATGTTATAAATACCTGTATTATTCTCTATCATGCAGCGGTCCTAAAATCCAGAAAAAAAATGGCACAGAATCCAGTCGATGAGAAGAGTTTCAAGTCACGCCTGAATGAACCGCAGGTGTGGGTGTTTCTGTTTGTCTTTTTTGCGGCCCTGCCGCTGCTGATCTATTATCACACCTATCGCCTCTATCTCGAAGACAATTTTCAGCGCAACCGCAGTTCGATGGTCAACGCCTACCAGCGTGAACTCAGTTCTTTCAGCGTCAAGTCGACAAACCGGCAGATTTTTCAGCAGCTATTTCAGAGCTTTCGCGACACATACAAAAAAGCATACGTCGAAAAAGCTCAACACCCCACCCTGATCCGCAATTTACTCCAGGATATTCCGGCCAATTCGTCGATCATCATCTGGAATGACCGCGGGCAGGTTTTACCTGGCAGTGTGATCAGTATTCCGGCGTCAGGCACAGAGAACATCGAAAAGTTCATCGACCTTCTCATCACCGCCTTTGACGAATTTTCGGCCGGTTCCAACCTGCAGACTCTGCATCAGATCAAAAAATTCGAGCAACAGCACGCCCAGTTTTTTGCCAGTCTGGCACCGCTTCTCGGGCGCGGGTTTCCGGTGTCTCAGGCTTTAACCAGCCCCAATCAGGTAACCGGCAACTACCTTTCCGCTTCAGAGGTTTTCTTTTTCTGGGATTTTTTCAACCGCAAGAGTAACACGCTGGGCGGCTTTGCGGTGATCGTGCCGCTTAAAAGTCTTTCACCGGTTTTTGGCCTCAAGCAGGTTCTCAGCCGTGATATTGGCGCCACCCCGGAAAATTCATACGGTTTTTTCGATCAGACATCCGGCGAGGTGGCTATCGCTTACCAGCCTTTGCTGCCGGTAGCCCGCAACGTTATCAAACAATTCGAGAATGGTCTTGCCAACCCATTTTTCATTGAAGACTGGGTTCTCTTTGTTCAGCCCCACCCCGACAGCTCGAGTGCGAGTGTCTTCAGCCTGTTTTCGACGATCCCGCTGCGTGAGGCCTTTGATAACGACCTGCAGTCAACACGTATAGTGCTCACTCTTCTTCTGCTTTCAGCCGCCTTCGTCTTTTTTCACTATTACCGGCTTACAAAAACCAGCGGCTTGTCGCTGCGGCAGAAGATGGCGGCCCTGTTTTTCATGTGTATGCAGCTGCCGGTATCGATTCTCATCTTTCTGGGGATAAGATTTTCTATCAGTCAGGGCATTCTGCTCAACAAAGAAGCCGAAGCCCGCCTGACAGAGCTGATCAAAAAGGTCGACTCCTCCACTTCCGGGTATTACCGCAGCGTTAACGAATGGCTCAAATCGATAAAAAATCTGCCCGAAATGATCGAACTCGACAAAGGCCGCCTGCGCGAGACTTTTTTCAGATTCGTGCGCTCGGAACAGCTCGAAACTTATTATCTCATCGGGCTCGACGGCAAAATCGAGTTCGATATCGACAACCTGGCCGGTGACAACGCCAACAACCGCCTCTTTATCCAGGAACTCGGCATGCGTATTCTCGCGAACGATTCGAGCGACATGACGAGCACCACCGGCATCACCGCTCTTGACGATGGCCTTTTCGACCTGGTTACCCGCCGCACCGGTGTCATGCACCAGATTATCTGGCCGGGCAGCAACCTGCACAAGTTTATCTTTTCTGATGTCGTCGTCACACGAGATGGCCGAAAGTTTGCATCGATAGCGACCATTGCCAAAACCGAACTCGACCGCAAATACCTGCGTCAGGCGGTTAACGATCAGGCACAGCTGCATCAGGGTTCTGCCGAGCTCATCATCCTCAAAGAAGATGACATTTCAGAAACGATTCCTAAGCTTTCGCCCATATTCAAGGCAAACCTTCTGCCCCTTATCGCCGCCAGCAATTTTTCGAACAACATCGCATCGGACCTGATGCATGGCGACACCGAGCCAATGCTTGTTGCCATTGGGCGTGGCGTTGTCGCCAGTGATTTTCTGATTGGTGCCCGCTTCAGCTGGAACCGCATCATGGAAACCATAAATTTTACATACATGCTCGTCGGTCTTGGTCTTTTTTTCAGTCTTGCCGCGTCGTTATTTTTGATTACCATTCTGATCAAGGAATTTCTTGCCCCGGTTTCAGTGCTCTCGAATGGTGCAAGAGCGATCAGTAACGGCGATCTTGAGCTCAATCTGCCGGTTTTTGCCAAAGATGAACTCGGCGAACTGTCAACGATTTTCAATCTGATGACCAGACGCCTGCGCAATCGTCTTACCGAGCTGACGGTGCTTTACAACCTGACGCAAAAGGCTTCAACTACTCACAGTCAACGCGAAATCTTCGAACTGGCGGCTGAAAACCTGCAGCAGCACCTCAACGCCATCTCATCCGGAACAGTCTGGGTCGGGCGCAACGACAATGAATCAGATCTCTACCTCTCCGAAAGTCTGGATCAGGCAGAGACCGAGTCGATAAAAGCCTGTGCCAGGGCATCTCTGCGCAACTGCCGTGAAACTCTCGATACCGACGAAAATACCGGCAAACATTACCTCAGCCTGCCGCTTTACTTTGAAGACCGCAAATTCGGAGCGGTCTACCTGGTTTTTGACCCCAACCGCTTCGGTGAGAAAAAGGTTTTTTCTGACGACGAAAAGAACTTCATGGACACTCTGCGGCATCATCTTGGGCTGATTATCGAAAATCAGCGCCTGTTTGAAGAGGCAATCACCGATGGTCTGACGAAACTTTATCTGCGCCGTTTCTTTCTGGCAAGCCTGGATAAGGAAATCAGCCGTTCGAAAAGGTATCAGCTCGAACTCTCATTGCTGCTGCTCGACATCGACCACTTCAAGAAATTCAATGACACCTACGGGCACCAGGCTGGCGACCACGTTCTCAGAGAAACTGCCCAGCGCCTGACAGAAAACATAAGAGCCGTAGATACCCCGGGCCGTTACGGTGGCGAAGAAATAGCTCTGCTGCTGCCGCAAACCGGCATCAAAGATGCTTATGTCGTTGCTGAGCGAATTCGCAAGGCCATCGAGGGTGCTGAGTATAATTTTCGCAATCTCAGTATGAAGGTGACGGTTTCTATCGGTGTCAGTTCGCTGCATCTGCGTAATCTCAGCATGGAAGAGCTCGTCGATGAAGCTGACCGGGCTCTGTATGTGGCGAAAAGCAAAGGCCGCAATCAGGTCAGAATCGCTCCGGAGGCCATGTAATGTCAAAATTCATTCACAAATTGCGCGGCTTCACTCTTGTCGAGATTCTTGTCGTTCTGTTTCTGGTGGGGCTGGTAGCTCTGCCGTTCACCAACATGTTCCTTTTCGGGGTTCAGGGCAGTCATGACAACGCTGAGCATGTTCTTGCCTACAATCTGGCCCGTGAAAAACTCGAAGAAATCAAGGGTCTGCCCTTTGAAGTGATCAAATCCGACTACGAAAATTTCAGAGAGGTTTTTCAGGACCGCCAGAAATATGACGAAGCCTATTATAACGAAGCATCTTTCGAGAAATATTTTTCTGACGTCTTCACCGACCGCTCCCTCAACGACGGCGAACTGAAGACGACTTTCACGCGACTGAAACAGATCTACCCCAAGGGCTACCTGAAGCCCCTGCAGACCTACCCTGAAGACTACCGGAATTTTCGCCGCGTCGTCAAAGCCGAGCAGATCTCAGAATCGGCCATGCCCTCAAAGATGAAAAAGGTCTCGGTATTCGTCTATGATGGTGACGGCAAAAAAACCGCCGAAATTGCAACTTTTATCGGGCAGCACAAATGACAGAACAACACTCTGAACGCAAAGGCTTTACCCTCGTCGAACTGCTGATGGGCATGTCACTGACTCTTCTGGTTGGTGGTGTTTTATACCTCATGCAGTCGACAGGCATGTCGACCGTCAGAAAGGGCACCTCGCAGCTGCTGCTCACTTCCGAGATACGCAACAAAATGGAACGCATAGTCGCGGATCTGCGCAACGCCAAAGAAATTCTCGAAGTCAAGCCCGATTCAATCAAAATGCGCTGCTACAAATATTCCGTCGAAAAGCCGGAGCCCGGTGAAGACGCTCTGGTGACCGTAAGCTATGAAATCGAGCGCGAAGGTCGTCAGCAGGTGATGTGGCGCATCGAAAACCGTGACAACCCGGTCAAAATGCTCAGTCTCGACCGCATTGGCGAGAATCTCTTTCAGCCGTTTTTTGAAGCACACGACCCGGCCTCCCCTGCCGGCTGGTCTTTTTATCCGTTCGACATGGTGTCAAACGACTCGGGGCAACGGGCGCGCATCAGTCTGATCCGCATCAACCTCGACTTCAAGCAGCAGGGCGAGTCGGCTTCGCTCGTTACCTCTGTGGCCCTGCGGCCGGCAGCAACCAGAATAAGACAGCCGAACTGGAAATTCCGCTGATGAAGCTTACTGCCTTTCTCAGCGCGGCTTCAGCCGTAATTCAGATGATTCTGGCGGTCATGGTTCTCGTGCGCAATACCGGCCGGCGTGAGAATCGCCTTTTCAGTCTGCTGCTGCTGCTTTTCACCGCCTGGAGTCTTGCCGAGCTTTATCTGAACTTCAACGGCATCGATAAGTTCGGCCTGCAGCTGCTCTTCACCCCGGGCATCCTGCTTGGCTACTTTTTCTGCGTTTTTACCGCCATTTACCCCGAGCCGCAGCCGGAAGCGCTAATTTTCAGAAACCGCTGGGCCCCGGCCCTGCTCTTTCTGCCGGCTCTGCTGCTGCTCGCTCTTCTCTGGTCAGGCCGCCTGATAAGCAGTTTCGAGCCGATCAGCGATGGCGTTTCCCTGGCTTTCGGCAGCAACGAGTTTCTGCTCAAGGGCGTCATCATTCTCTACCTTTTTCTCTCGCTTTCAACCCTTTCCAAAAGCAGACAAAAAGCGGAAACCACAACACAGATGCGGCGCCTGCGCTACACTTTTACCGCAATGCTGCTGCCGGTGGCCGCCGGGTCGATAACCATAGCGCTGAGCCGCTGGTTTATGGGTGTTGGCACCGTTTACACCTTCGGCCTGTTTCCGGTGCTGTCGATAATCATGAGCATCATTCTCAGTTACACCATGCTGCGCTACAATCTCATGGAAATCGATCTGATCTTTTCGATCGGTCTGGTTTATACGCTGCTTACCGCTATTCTCGCCGGCTGCATGGAGCTGATGCAGGAACTGCTGCAGTCGATTCTCGACGTTTCGGATCTTTCGACAAAAATACTTTCGATTCTCGTGATTGCCGGCATTTTCTCGCCGCTCAAAGAGATGCTCATCCGGCTCGTCGACCGTTTTTTCGGGCGCCAGAGTTTCGACTCGGCCAAGGTCATGCAGACGATTCTTGCCGAACTGCGGCGGCAGCCGGATCAGGCGCGCATGCTGGCGAGGTTTACCGGTGAACTGCAGCTGGTTCTTGATTTTACCGCCGCCGAGACCATGGCGGTCAGTATGGGGGCGCCAGCCATTAATTTTCCGGGTCTGCCGGAGGGGCTCAACGAAGTCGATGGCATCATCCATCATTTCGGGCAGGCCGGTGATGAGAAGCACGGGCAGATCGCCCGCGAACTGCGACAGAAAGACTTTCGCCACTATTTTCCGTTCAGAACTGAAGAAGAATTTTTCGGCTGCCTGCTGCTCGGCCCCAAAAGCACCCGCGTGCCCTATACCGAAGCCGAACTCAATCTGGTTGCCGGGCTGGCCAATGAGGTGCCCCACATCATTCAGAATCTGCAGATGATCGACCGCCTGCTGCAACAGGAGAAAGCCAGCCAGGAAATCTCTCTGGCAGCCGGCATGCTGCGGGCCATCAGCGCCAAAACCGGCAGCAGCAGTTTCGCAGGTCTGAAAATCTGTTCGTTTGCTTCGCTGGCCGGCGAAATCAAGGGTGACATGATCGACATCTGCGAAGAGCCTGAAAACAGCTATTTGAGCATATTTGACGCATTTCATCAGGGCATTCAGGCGGTTCTCACCCTGAATCTGGTTTTCAGTGTCTTTCGTACGGTTTCTGATCACAGCAGCAAAATAACCACCGTTGACCGTCTGCTCAGGCATTTTTCCGGCCAGAATCTCTGCTCGGCGGCAACAGTTCTTACCTTTGAGAACAACGGCTTCAGGCTGCGCAATTGTGGCAACCCGCCACCGCTGCTGATTTCAGGCGGTAAAGTCAGCGAACTGCCGGCAGGTGGTTCGAAACCGGTCGGGGTTGCAGCTTCGCCGGCAACCTGTGATATCATACTGCAGCAGGGTGATCTGCTGCTGATTTCGACCAATGGTCTGTTCAAGGCTTTCAGAGAACTGCGTGGCGTGGCACTCCCCGATTTCCTGGCCACCGCGGCTCCGAAAGACGTTGAAGAATGCCACAGAATGCTGGCCGCCGAGATCGAGCCATTTATCAGAAAAAGATATTCAGACGATATAACCTTTATCATAGCAGGAAAAACTTGATGAGCATTGAAAGACGCCGAAGCCGCACCATCAAACTCGGTCAGGTTGCCGTTGGTGGCCAGTCGCCGATTACGGTGCAGACAATGACCAAAACCGATACCCGTGACGTTGCCGCCACAGTCAGCGAAATCAACCGGCTGCGCCTGGCCGGCTGCGACATAATCAGGCTGGCAGTGCCGGATATGGCCGCTGCCGATGCTCTCAAGTCAATCTGTGAGCAGTCTCCGATTCCGGTAATCGCCGACATTCATTTCGACCACCAGCTGGCGCTGGCAGCAGTGCGCAACGGCGTTCATGGCCTGCGTCTCAATCCCGGCAATATCCGCAGCGAGGAAAAGGTCAGAGAAGTGGCAGCTGCTGCCAGAGATCGCGGGATTCCGATCAGGGTCGGCGTCAATGCCGGTTCACTCGACCCCGAGATCAGAGCCCGCCACGGCGGTGTTACCGCTGCAGCGCTTGCCGAATCTGCCATGAGCGAAGTCAGGCGCCTCGAAAAGTATGATTTTAACCTGATCAAGATCGCGGTCAAGGCTTTCGACCTTAAAATCATGAGCGAAGCGGTGCAGATCGTCGCTGCCGAATGCGATTACCCGCTGCACCTCGGAGTCACCGAGTCAGGGCTGCCCGAAGAGGGCATCGTCAGATCATCGATCGGCATCGGGCATCTGCTGATGCAGGGAATCGGAGACACGATCAGGGTCTCTCTGACAGGCGACTCTGCCGACGAAATCGCTACCGGCATACGCATTCTCAAATGCCTGGGTCTGCGGTCAGCCGGCCCGGTAATCGTCTCGTGCCCGACCTGCGGCCGTTGTCAGATTCCTTTACAGAAAATCGCCAGAGAGGTGCAGCAGCGCCTTGCCGGCGTCAATGCCGAGCTGCACGTTGCGGTGATGGGTTGTGCCGTCAATGGCCCGGGCGAAGCCGAGCAGGCTGATTTCGGCATCGCCGGCGGCAAAGACAGCGGTCTGATCTTCAGACGCGGCCGCATTATCAGAACCCTGCCGGCCAACCAGCTGGTCGACGGTCTTATCGAAGAAATTTTTAAAAGTCTGAATCAGAGCTGAATGGAGAACAGGAAAATGACACACTGCAGAACTCTACACACAACCGTATTATTTATTCTGCTGGCCGTTCTTCTGCTTCCCGGCGGGACTCTGCTGGCGCAAAAAACCGATCAGACAGTCAACTTCAACACCTCGCGCGTCGAACTGATCTTTCAACCGCCGATGCGCTCGGGCTTCAATTCAGCTCACCCGCTCAACATCGAAGTTCCGCGGCTGAATCTGATCGTCAATCTTATCGAAAACTACCTGCAATATCTTCTCAAGCTTCAGAAGATCGCGGCCGGCACCAAAATCACCATGGTTTATGCTCCCGAAGTGGCGGTTGAAGACTGGAACGAAGACAGCAAAAGAATCAGACTGCGCGAACCAGGCATCAACCAGATCCTGCAGCAGGTCAATCAGATGCTGCGCGAACAGGAAGGCACAGATCGCAGCTTTCTGCTCGACAATGCCGACAATCTTTTCACCATCCCCGACCATTTCCCGCGCAAAACCAGTAAAATCGCCATCAAGACCGAACTGATCAATCATTCGTCATTTCAGCAGAGCCTCGAACCCGATACTGATTTCTGCCCGATCGACGAACACCGCGTTGTAACCGCCAGGCCATATAAAAGAAGCAACCGCCTGTTTCTGATGACCGACAGCGACAATGTCTGCAGCAGCACGTTGCTGCTCGACCAGAGCCAGAACTGGTATGCCAATCTGGCAGCTTCAACCGACGGCAGTTATCTGGCTTTCACCGACGGCCTCAGACCGATGGTCATGCCGATTAAAGGTGGCAGCCCGGTTCGGCTTTTTCCGGACAACGACGAACAGATTCTGCTCGACATGCGCTGGTCGCCGAAGGCACCTCTGCTGGCCGGCATGACTCTCGACAACCGCACACAGCAGCGACAGCTGTTCATATTTGACGCGGCAGCCGGGAAAATGCTTTCCCAGCCAGATCTCAGCGCTCTGCCGGTGAATTATCTCAATGCCTTTGCCTGCTGGTCACCTGATGGCCGGCGACTGCTGCTGACTTCGGCACGCAACATACATCTCGTCGACCTCGACCAGAACCGCGCGGTAGCCGACGTTCTGCGTCTGCCCAACGAGATTGGCGAAACCCTCTGGTCTGAGGATAGCAAATCTTTCGCGCTCGTCGAAATCATCGGTCAGGCCCGCAGCCGCTACCTGTTCGACGACCTCGATTATCGCAAGACGGTTCTGCACCGTTACCGCATCAACGACGACTTCTCGCTCAGCGAAGACCATGCGCAGCGCACCGAGTCACGCAACACCATCAAGCTCGTCTCGTTCTGGACCAACGACCGGGTGCTCTATCTCGAAGGGCGCCTGATGAGCAAACGCCTCAACACCCCCTACTGGGACCTCAGCAAAACTTTCAACGCCTATCTGACACCTCTGCCGGCTGCCGCCACCAGTCGTGACAAAGAGATCACCACCGCCCAGACCACCCCGCAGCTCCTGCCGCTGCAGTATCTTTACGTTTTCCGCAATCTCGACGGCAAATACATCAACGTCTATGACGCCGGCTTCGATCACAGCAATCAGATATACGTCGACAGCTTCACCAACGTCTGGTTCATCGGTCTGCGCCGGCCTGAGGAAGTGCATCAGCGCACCAGCGTCTTCAGTCTGCGGCTGTTTCCCTACCCGTTCATCGAGAACAATGTGGCGGTTTTCAGTGATATCGGAGCGGCAAAAATGGAATCACTGCTGAAATTTCTGCAGGACTACAACCTGCGCGCCATTGGCTTCAGCGCCGACATCTCACGTCTGTTCATGCTCGCCAATTTTTCAGGACCGATGAATCTGTGGTCTGGCGATCTTGCGAAACTGATCGACGGGCTGAGTGTCGCGGAACCCTGAAAAACGATCTTCTGAAAGGAACTGACGAAACATGACCAGGTTCATTTTCTCGTTGGGAATTTTCGTTGGTTCCTTTCTGCTGTTTCTGATTCAGCCGATGGTCGGCAAGATTCTGCTGCCCGGTTTCGGCGGCGTGCCGGCAGTCTGGACCACCTGCATGCTCTTTTTTCAGGCGGCCCTGCTGGCCGGGTACATTTACGCCGAAAGATCGATCAGCCTTCTCGGTTTCAGGCGCCAGTCGCTGCTGCACCTGATTCTGCTGCTGTGCGGAATATTTTTTCTACCTCTCGACATCGACCTTTCAGACATTCACAATGCCGTGCATCAGCCGACTTTCTGGCTGTTCAGCCAGCTGACGGTTTCAATCGGCTATCTGTTTTTTCTCATTGCGGCCAATGCCCCGCTGCTGCAGCGTTATTACTCGTATTCCGGGCAGGACGACGCCGTTGATCCCTATTTTCTTTATTCTGCAAGCAATGCCGGCAGTCTTCTGGCGCTGGTGGCCTACCCGTTTCTGTTCGAGCCGGTTTTGCGAGTATCGCAGCAGAAAGGTCTCTGGTCAGCCCTTTATCTGCTTCAGATTTTTATGGTATTTCTCTGTATCAGCCGCATTGACAGACGAAAGAAGGCGGAGGTGCCTGACCAGAATCCTGGCGCCAGCCGACCGCCGTTCAGAAACGCCCTGATGTGGGTCTTTCTCGGGTTCGTTCCCTGCAGTGCCATGCTGGCGGTCACCACGCATATCGCTACAGATATCGCCTCGGGCCCGCTGCTGTGGATTTTTCCGCTGTCGATCTACCTTATTTCGTTCATTCTCGTTTTTGCCAAAAACCCGGTATGGCGCGAAATCAGATGGGAACGCCGCCTGCTTCACGGCATCATTCTCAGCATCATTGTTTATCACTTTCATGTCTTTGATCCTTTCTGGCTGGTAATTCCGCTGCATTTCCTCACTCTGTTCCTGGTCTGCATGTATTTTCATGGCCAGCTTGCCAGAATGCGGCCGGGCACCGAACATCTCAACTCTTATTTTGTCTGGATGTCGGTCGGCGGCATTGCCGGGGGCATATTCAACGGGCTGATCGCGCCGCTCGCTTTCGCCACACAGGCAGAATACGTAATAACCATGCTGATTTCGGGGCTGGCGGCGGCTTTTTTTTGCCGCAGAGACCCGGGACATGTTTTTGGAAAAACAGAAAAAGCTCTGGTAATTTCAGTCTACCTGGTGCTGATATTGGCTTTGCATGCCAGGTCTCCGGGCAACGAAAGTCATCTGATGCCACTCGGAGCCTTGCAGCTGCTTGTATTCACCGGCATTTCTCTGTCGCTGTTTTTCAAATTCAGGGCCGGGAAACTGGTTTTGCTGACCGCTGTTTATGTTGCCGGGCAGTTTTTCGGTGCGACTGGCAGCCTGAATCTGCTCACCACCCGCAGCTTCTTCGGTATTCTCAGGGTCAACCGGGTAGTTTCGCAGGATGCTGAAAAATTCGGCAGAACTCAGGCACCCGTCGATGTTTTCTATCAGTTGAGCCACGGCACCACCATACACGGCATCGAACGCAAAGTCGATATCCGCCCGGTTTTCCCGCTGGCTTATTATTCACGCGAAAGCCCGATCGGTGCCATTTTTCGCGCCGGCCGCATCAACCGGGCCAGTCAGAAAATCGGAATCATCGGGCTTGGCTGTGGCACACTGGCATGGTATGGCCGGCCCTGGCAGCATTTTGATTTTTATGAAATCGACCCGGAAGTTATAAAAATAGCCGAGAATCCGGCATATTTCAGCTATCTTAAGGACTGCCGCGCCTCCTGGAAAAACATCGTCGGTGACGCCCGCATCAACCTTCAGACCGTTCCAGACCGGACCTACGACCTGCTGGTCATCGACGCCTATTCCTCAGATGCGGTTCCGACACATCTGCTGACCGTAGAGGCCTTCAGACTTTACAGGTCAAAACTTAAGGAAAACGGTATCCTGGCGTTGCACACTTCGAACCGTTATTTCAACCTGCCACCCGTCATAAAACGCATCTGCGACGAAATCGGCATGCGGGTTCTGGTCGGCAACGACAACCCGAAAAACTATTCACTCCGCTATGATGATTACGATCTTGAAATGATTAAAACCTCGCAATGGGTCGCGGCCACCGACAGTGAACCGGCGGCAAGACTGCTGCAGATTTTCTGGAAATGGGAACCGCTGCCGGAAAAAGCCGGAATGGATTTATGGACCGACGACCACGCCAGCCTTTTTCAGGTTTACAGGTGGAACGCCCCGCGTCACTTGCAGCCGTAAAAATACAGGGTACCGTTACCAGACGAACTGGTGATTAAAACTTGCCTCTTTTTGAGTTTTTGCATATACTGGCAAGACCCCAAACACTATGGAGGCAAGGAATGAAGAAATTTAATCTTCTGCTGACAGTCATGCTGCTGGTCGCTTTCTGTGCCGGCGCGCAGGCTGCCAATGTTCTCTATGACGACACGCACGGCCAGACTGCCGGTAACGCCGACTGGGTTCCCGAAGGCGCCTACTCTGAAATGGTCGACATGCTCAAGGCCAACAATTTCAAGGTTGAGAGCCTCAGCAAGGTTTCCGGAGGCCGCGTTTTTACGGCCGAGCTTCTCAAGGGTTACGAAGCCGTAATTCTGGCTGAACCCAACAATCCTTACTCCAAAGCCGAATGCGACCTGATTGTCGACTTCGTTAAAAACGGCGGCGGCCTGTTCATCGTTGGTGACCACGGCAATGCTGACCGCGACGGTGACGGCTGGGATGCCGTTCGCGCCCTCAATGAATTCTGCCCGAAATTCGGTTTCAAATTCAAGGGCGACACCATTTATGAAGCACCGGTTGCCGGGCCGATCAATCAGGATCACCCCGCCATGTTCGGCTTCAAATCGGTCGGCATCTGGGCCGGCTCGACCTTCGACATCATCGAAGCCGAGGGCGCCAAAGCCGTTGGTCTGATCGACAGCCGCATTTCAAAAGCTCCGTATATGGTAGCTTCTGAATTCGGCGCCGGCCGCGTTTTTGCCATCGGCGACAGCTCACCCTTCGATGACGGCACTGGCAGTGGTGGCAAGAACAAGCTGCACGACAGCTACGATTCGTTCATGTTCTCGCACCCTCAGATTGCTTACAATGCGATGGCCTGGGTCACCGGCAAAAACCCCGACAAGCGCATTCCGTCACGCAAGGTTGCTTTCTACAATGAAGCAAAGGCCGAAGAAAAGGCGATCAACATACTCGTCGACGCCGCACACGGCAACGCCTCTTCCGACAAAATGGAAACCTTCGAGCGCCACATGGTCAAGAACGGTCTGAAGGTTTACTACACTCTCAACCTTATCAGACCCGAAATGCTGAAGAATTTTGGCATTGTCATGATTCCTGATCCGAGTCTCAAGTATATCGAAACCGAAGCAACCGCCATCGCCGACTGGTTCATGGCCGGTGGCAACCTGGTGATGGGCGGCTCCTGGGATTCATCGAAACTCAGAGGCACTGCCACGATGAATTACATTCTTGGCAAGCTTGGCGCCGTGATGCGCTTCAATGATGACCAGGTGCATGACCCCACCAACAAGACCAACAAGCCCTGGGGCGTTCTCGCCCACGTTCTCAAAAAGGGCCACCCGGTTACCGAAGGTGTCAAAACCGTAATCACCTGGGGCAGCTGCTCGCTGATCGACAGAAACAACAAGCCTCTCGTCGAAGAAGCCGGCGTCGAAATTCTCGTTACCGGTGACAATGACACCTTCAACAAGGATGGCGACCCGAGAAGCCCGGCGGTTATCTACCCGCGCAATATCCCGATTCCTCTGATGGGCATCGAAAAGATCGTTAACGGCACTCTCGTTCTGATCGGCTGCTGCAACTTCACTGATTATCAGTATCCTGACAGTGACATCAACATGGCGCAGCCCGGCCCACCCCCGTTCACTCACGAAACTCCCGCAATCTACGACAATCTCATGAAAATGCTGGCAGGCAAAAAACCGGCCGCAAGATCACGCAGATAAGCAAAAGGGCGGGCGCGGCATCATGCCTGCGCCCGCTTTGCATATTCAAAATTTCTTAGTCAGGACATAGCAATGGCAAATAAACGAAAAAAGGACTGGGGAGCATATCTTTACCTGATGCCCACCGTGGTCATTCTGGTAGCCTTTCATGTGCTCCCCATTTTTTATTCGCTGGCAGTCAGCTTTTACGAATGGGATTTGATTGGTCAGCCTGAATATGTCGGCGTTGGCAACTACTCGCGCCTGTTCGACGACCCGATGTTCTATAAATCCCTCTGGAATACGGTCTATTACGCCGCAGTCAGCGTACCTCTCTCGATTCTTTTTTCGCTGATAATCGCCATGCTGCTCAATAACCCGATTTCGGCAATCGGTCTTTACCGCACCATCTATTTCATTCCGGTAATCACCTCGATCAACGCCGTGGCCATCGTCTGGAACTTCATCTACCACCCCGACTTCGGCCTGCTCAACAAGATTCTTGCCATATTCAGCATCGACCCGCGCGCCTGGCTCCAGGATCCGGCCTGGGCGATGCCGGCCATCATCTTCATGAGTGTCTGGAAAGGCCTCGGTCACAACGTCATCATTTTCCTCGCCGGTCTGCAGAATATTCCCAGGCATCTTTACGAAGCGGCCCGCATCGATGGCGCCAGCCGCTGGCAGCAGTTTCGCCACATCACCTGGCCGCTGCTGTCGCCCACTACTTTCTTCATTTTCACTATCTCGACAATCGGTTCGTTTCAGGTTTTCAGCCAGGTCTACATGATGACTCCCCGTGGCGGCCCGCTCAAGAGCACCATGGTTGTCGTCTACTACCTCTACCGCAAAGCCTTCGAACAGTTCGAATTCGGTTACGCACTGGCGGCCGCTTTCGTTCTGTTCATGATCATCTTTGCCTGCACTCTTTTCAACAAGCTGTATCTTGAAAAGAAAGTGCATTATTCATGACGAGGAAAAGCTGAAGCATGTTTAAATTCAAACACCCTGAATACGCTCCCGTTCACGTTCTGCTGATCTTAGGCTCGATCTTCATGCTGTTCCCATTCATCTGGATGATCGCGACCTCGTTCAAAAGCCAGGATGAAATTCTCACTACCAGCAAAAGCATCGTGCTGCTGCCTGACCTCGCCAGACCCTCATTTTTAAATGGCGAAGAAGAGACAGCCCGCATCGAGCGCAAAAAAGAAGAGGCGAAGGCCTGGCAGGCCGAACAGGCCAGACCTCAGGCTGAGCGCAACAAAAAGATCCAGGCACCGTTTCACTGGTTCGACAATTATCTTTTTGCACTCAAAGCCCAGCCGTTTTACCGTTTCTTTCTCAACACTATCTTCGTAACCATTACCGTCACAACGGTTTCGCTGTTCTTTGCCTCACTGGCGGCCTATGCCTTTGCGTTCTTCAACTTTCCGTTCAAGAATGCGATGTTCATGATGATGCTGGGCACGATGATGCTGCCGCAGCAGGCCCTGCTGATTCCGAACTACATCTTCCTCTCCAAACTGGGCTGGGTAAATACTTACATGGCCCTCATAGTTCCGTGGCTCGCCTCGGCCTATTCGGTCTTTTTCCTGCGCCAGTTCTTTCTGCAGCTGCCCAAAGACCTCTTCGAAGCGGCCACTATCGACGGCTGCACCAGATTTCAGTTCTATTACAAGGTCGTTCTGCCCCTGAGCATTCCGTCGATGGTCACGCTCGGCATTTTCTCGTTCCTTGCCAACTGGAACAGCTTCGTCTGGCCCCTTATCGTCACCAACGACACCAACCTGCGCGTTATTCAGGTCGGTCTCAGCTATTTCTCGTCAGAAGCAGGCACCAGATGGGGTCCGCTGATGGCGGCTTCGACAATGACGATTCTGCCGCTGGTCATCGGTTATTTTGTGGCCCAGAAACAGTTTGTCGAATCTCAGGCCACGACCGGTATGAAGGAGTAAGCGATGCGAAACTTTATTATTGCCACATTCATCTGCTGGATCCTCGTAATCGGTCTGATCATCCAGGATGACGCCCAGAACGCCCGGCCTTCTGACGCTGCAATTGGCGGCGACAAGGTTGAGGTCGTCTTCTGGCACGCCATGGGCGGCCCGCTCGGCATCGTCATGAACGACCTCGTCGACCGTTACAACAAGAGCCAGAACACCTACTTCGTAAAAAGCGTCAATATGGGCAGTTACGACACCCTCGCCAAGAAGGTGCTCGCCTCACTCGTCGCTAACGAAGCACCCGACATTTCGCAGAACTATGAAACCCTGACGAAGAAGTTCATCAAGCACAGCAAGATTGTCTGCCTCGATGACCTGATAGCCTCGGAGAGCGAAGACGTCAAGGGCGACATCATTCCGGTTCTGCTCGAAAACAACACCTTCGACGGCAAGCTCTATTCGTTTCCTTTCAACAAGAGCGTTCCGGTGCTTTATTACAACAAGACCATGTTCGCCAAAGTCGGTCTCGACCCGAACCGCGGGCCCGAAACCCTCGACGAAATGGTGGAATACTGCCGCAAAATCACAAAATACCATCAGGAAACGCCCGGCGCCGACCGCTCGGTTTACGGTTATGGCTGCAGCAAGGCCAATGTCTGGTCGTTTCTCAACCGTATCATTCAGTGTGGCGGGCGCATCGTCTACGACGGCCCCGACGGTGTCATGAAATCGGGTTTTGCCGAAGCTCCGGCTGTCAAAGCCCTGAAGTTTCTGCAGGATATGCTGCGTGAGGGCATTGCCCGCGAGGGCCAGGGTTTCGATCATCAGAATGATTTCATCGCCGGCAAGGTCGGCATGATCGAGAGCAGTATCGTCAGCAAAGTCTTCATGGAAGCAGACATCAAAGCCTTCGACTATGGCATCGCACCTCTGCCCGGTCAGGTGCTCGGCGCCGCCGAAGCGACCCAGCCCTCGACCGCTGCCGGCGTCATCAACCGCGGCGTCATTCTTTCGGGCAGCAACATCAACATCTTCAACAACGGCGACCCGAAGAAGGTTGCCGGCGCCTGGGACTTCGTGAAGTGGTTCACTTCGACCGACGTCGGGGCGGAATGGGCTGTCAGAACCACCTATCTGCCGGTGCGCAAATCTTCGGTAGACAGCGACATCGTAAAAAAAGCGCTTGAAGAAGACGCCAATCTCAAGGCACCTTTCGTACAGCTCGATTATTGTCACTTTGAACCCCGCCTCAGTGTCTGGTTCGAAATCCGCGACCTGATGGCAGATCATCTTGAAAGGGCGACCATCGACATGGGCCCGGCCGAACTTTACTGCAACCAGATGGCCGCCGACGTCGATGCAATACTTAAACATGCTACCCGCTGAACTTCTCAATGATGCCAATGCAATCATAGACCGAATAAGAGGCGCCGGAAAAATTCTGGTCGCCGCGCACCTGCGTCCCGACGGCGATGCCACCGGCTCGGTTTCGGGGCTGATCAAATCGCTGCAGAAAGCCGGCAAAAGCGTCGAAGCCGCTCTGTTCGACGGCGTGCCCGAGAAATTTGCCTTTGTCTGGCCCGAAGTCAGGCTGCTGCGCGAACCACAGATCAATTCAGACCACGACCTGATAATGGTTCTCGATTCGGGTGACGCTGACCGCACCGGCTTCACCTTCAACCGCGACCCGAAAAAAACCTGTCTGATCAACATCGATCATCACGCCTCGAACACCATGTTCGGCGACCTGAACTACGTCGACACCGGC
Organism: Candidatus Rifleibacteriota bacterium; assembly: GCA_024710355.1. GTDB lineage: Bacteria > Muiribacteriota > Ozemobacteria > Ozemobacterales > Ozemobacteraceae > Rifleibacterium. The sequence goes on along the minus strand of JANJUX010000017.1, from coordinate 51,305 downwards.
GCTTCGGCCGCCTGCGAAATCATCGCCGCGCTTCTCGAACAGGCCGGTCTGCCTATCGATGCCGATGTCGCTCTCAGCCTGATGCTCGGCCTGGTAACCGATTCGCGCTTTTTCCAGAATGAGGGACTGCGGCACACCGCACATCTGGCGGCCGCCAGACTGCTCAAAACCGGCCTCGACACGTCACCTATCCTCAACACCCTGAATTCAGGTCGCAGCGAAGCCGATCTGCGAGTGCAGGGCTTCGGGCTCTGTAACTTCAGGCTCGAATGCAATCGCCGCCTCGCCACTCTCGTGGTCAGGCAGTCAGACCTGAAAAAAATCGGCGCTGCCTTCGGCAACGTTTATGGCAGCGGCATCTTCAACCTGCTTCTGAGCATGGGCGATACCTTTGCCAGCGTGGTAATCTTCGAGCGTGACGACGGCATGTCGTTTTGCGAATTCAGATCGCGCGGCGGCGTCAACGTTAAAGACGTGGCAGTCTCGATGGGCGGCGGCGGGCATGTTCCCGCCTCTGGCTGCAGTCGGGCTGTCGCCATTGACGAACTAGCTGCCGAAGCGATCGAAAAAATGAAAATGCAGGTTGAGCGCTTTTACACCAGCCCGGAGAAAAGTGCCTGATGAAAATTAAGCTGTTCTGTGTCGTTCTGTCGATGCTGCTTCTGTCGTCGATACCGGGGAACAGCCAGCCGGTCGCCTCAGAAAGCACGTCACTGAGCTTCAGCCTCGAGGGCGTCGGCGAAGTCATTCTCGAAGAGGGCCTTACCGACGAGGTTGAAACGACGCGCCTGCTGTTGCAGAAGGCTGGTGGTGCCAGGCAGGTCATCGATTCTTTTGAAGGTCTGCTGCCAGCCGACCTTTTAAAAAACGATCTCGACGGCGACGGTCAGACAGAAATCATCGCAATCCTCAAGCACCCTGACGGGGTCGATGTGATGCCGTTCATCTATACCGACCTCAACGCTTTCCGGCGCATTTTTCCGGCGCCTGACGTCGACGGTAACCCCATAATCTGCCGCGAACTGTTTTTTTCGACGCATGAAGGCAACCCGGCATTGTGCGCCAGAAATCTGATCGGCTACCACGATTACGGCCCGCCTGATCTTTTCAGGCTCGAACTCTACAGGCTGCAGAAGGGGCAGCTGACTCTGGTGCAACAGGGCTTCAGCGAGGGCGACCACTTCAACATTCTCATGAACAAGGGCGCTTACGCCCTGCATAATGGCCAATATCTCGAAGCTCTCGACTATTACAACCAGGCGATTTCTTCGGCCACCGGCGAAATAGACACCAGAGCCTATGTCGACGTGCTGTTCAACCTTGCCGAAGCCAGAAAATTCACCAAGGATTTCAAAAGCGCCCTCGAGCTTTATCAGCGCATTGTCGTTGAATTCAGCGAAAACCCGCAGACAGAAACGGCGCAGCGAGAGATCGAACTGATCTCAGACAACCTCGACAATCTTGACGCACTCTCGTTCTATGTCGACGTGCTCAGCAACATCAACTGCGACCGCTGGGAAACCGCGCTCGGACTGCTGCAGAACCACCCGGTTGCAAAAGCCGGCGGCAAGCTGCAGGACCGTTTTCTCTTCACACAGGGCGAGGTTCTAACCGCTCTCAATCGAGTCGAAGAGGCAATGAAAGTTTACCAGGAAATCAAAGAAAAGTTTCCTGACAGCCCGATTATCGAAAGCGTCGAGGCGCTGCTCGAAGACATGGAAGAAAAACCGGAAGAAACCGACGGTATATGACGGAACAGAAACCAGCGGAAAAAAAGAGCAAGAAAGCCTGGAAACCTGAAGAGGAAACCACCTTTACCCCGCTGCAGAAAGTTATCATTGCAGCGGTCGTTTCGTTTTTTCCGTTTTTTTTCGGTATCGTGCTGCCGATGCTGGCCCGCGACCATTATGTCAAAAGTCTGAAGATTCCGGCTGAATTTTTTCTCAACGCTCCGGAAGAAATCAATCTGGTGAGCACCGGCGATGTCGGCAACACTTACAAAGTCAAAATTCACGGCTTCGAGTTCAAGATCCCCGAAAAATACACTCCCGCCCGTATCAACGATTACGGCGCCGAGTTCCGGGCCGACCCGCGACCGCAGGCCAGGCACGTCTACATTCTTGCCGAACCAGAATCAAGAAATATGAGCTATACTGCCAACGGCATTGCCCGCTGGTTCATGCCGACCGAAATGAGCCGGTTCATGCCTCTGATGCTCAATGCCAGCTGGCACCCGGTCAGACTGATGTTCAAGGCGCAGTTCTATGCCAGCGAAGGTCTGACTTCGCGCATTTTTGAAGCCAGATGGGATGCCCATCACCGTGGTTATATTTTCCCGACACCTGGGCAGAAAGGTTACCTTAGCCGTGGATTCAGAACCAACAACCCGGGGTATTTCGAGTTTCTCATGGTCGACCCGGTGCAGCCGGTAACCCTGCGAGAATGGGTAAATCTGGCGATGAAGATCAAACCGCCCGGACAATACGAACTGCCCCTTTCGCCCGATGCCGAAACCGAGGTCAGCCTGTCGGCCCTTACCAGTCTGGCGCCGATTCCAGAGCGTGAAAACGATGCAATAAGCGGTTCGCTGGCCGAATTTTTTCGCACCCGGGCCCCGGAATGGCTGATTCCGGTCGCTATTGTCATGCAGAGGCGTGAATTCTACCCAGAGTTGATTGACCTTCATAAACAGTATCTCAACCGTTTTCCGGTCGATTCGCCGCACAAAAAGACCTGGAACGAGATTCTCGACAATGCTGTCGGCAAGATCATCAAGCTCGAAATCGACCCGCAGCTTGGCGTCAGAGAAATGAAAGTTTACGCCCAGAACCTGACAAGCCTTGAAATCGGGCAGGTCTGGATAAAGTTTGTCATCAGGCAGGCCACCAGCGAAAAAAGCTTTCTCGCGCCTTTGCTGCCACATACACGCATTCTCTCCAAAGAAGAAAAGCATCTGCTGATAAAGGTGCCCGACGATATCAGTCTGGCCGACAACACCGGCATCGATTACCGGGTCATACAGATAGACTTCACCAGATAAAAGGCACCGGGTGAAATTCACCAAGAACTGCCGGGCATGCGGCACCGGTAGCTCGGGTCACATTAGCCGGCCGCCCCTGCAGAAAAGCATAACCGAGAATTGCGAACGCCATCGCCTCGCGCGCCATGACTGGCACTCCCAGTCGCTCAGTGGTCGTCACTTCCGCCACACCATCGAGACTTGCGGCAAGACGACGCATCAGCTCGGAATTACGCGCCCCGCCACCGGCGACCAGAACTTCTGCTGGCAGCGATAGAGGGAAATCAGGCTGGCGAACCGCTGTGGTGATCGATTCTACAGTGATATCGAGCAGAGTCGACATCAGGTCAGCGGCAGTGGCCATACCGGCCTGTTCGAGCAGACAATCGAGACGCTGCTGATTGAAATATTCGCGGCCGGTCGATTTCGGCGGTGGCAGTTTAAAATAAGGGTCTGCGAGAAAGGCATCGAGCAGCGGCCGCAGAGTTTTTCCGGTCGCGGCAAGGCAACCGTCGGCGTCGAAACGGCCAAGGCCGGAGCGTTGCATATAGAGATCCATCAGCACATTGCCCGGGCCGGTGTCAAAGGCACAGATGACTTCCGGGTGGGCGGCGGAACTGCTGATAGCGGTCAGGTTCGCCATACCGCCAATGTTAACAACGACACGATCACGGGCGGCCGGCCGGCCGAAAAGAAACAGATCGGCAAACGGCACCAGCGGCGCACCCTGGCCGCCGGCAGCCATATCGGCGGCGCGAAAGTTGCAGACTACCGGCAGAGCGGTTCTGGCGGCGAGCAGCGACCCGTTCAGCAACTGCAGAGTGCCGGTCAGGGGCAGGTCTTCCCAGGTGACGGGGGTCGGCTGGTGCCATATCGTCTGGCCATGCGCGGCAATACAGTCAGGCAGGAGAGTTTCGTCGGCAAAGAACTGCCGACAGGCCAGGGCATGCAGTTCAGCAATATATGAAGCGCCAAGAGTAACGCTCACAGCATCACTTTCGCGCATCAGTTTCTGAATACGGGCAAACTGTGCCGCCGAATAATCGTAGCTTTTCAGCCAGACAAGCCTGGCTTCGCCGGCAGCGTCGAACTCGACGAGACAGCCGTCGATGCCGTCGCCGCTGGTTCCGCTCATCATGCCAAGAATTTTCACCGGTTTCCCGGCAGATTTCGCCAGTTTTTCAGTCAGCATCATCCCCCCCTGACAGTCAGTCTGTTTTGCGACAGCATCTTCGGCTTTTTTGTGGATTTTGTCAAGTTCCGCTGTTGAAGGGGCTCTGCCGGGGGGCAGTTTTTTGCTTTAGGTAGGGGCATTATGTTATTCTGAGACATACAAAATCAGGAGGCACTTCAAAAGTGGCTGAAACCAAACAGATGATGAACACGAATACCGACCGCATGAAATCACTCGAAACTGCAATTTCCGGCATCGAGAAGCAGTTTGGCAAAGGCGCAGTGATGCGGCTTGGCAGTTCGAGACACCTGCAGGTCGAATCGATTCCGACCGGCTCGCTGTCACTCGACTACGCTCTTGGCGTTGGCGGCATGCCCCGTGGCCGTATCGTCGAGATCTTCGGGCCTGAATCTTCAGGTAAGACGACAGTTGCTCTGCACTCGGTCGCCCAGGCGCAGAAAGCTGGCGGCACCGCTGCTTTCATCGACGTTGAACACGCTCTCGACCCTAACTATGCCAAAAAGCTCGGCGTTGACACTGAAAACCTGCTTATCGCCCAGCCCAGCAGTGGTGAAGAAGCTCTCGAAATCACCGAAATGCTGGTCAGAAGCAATGCTATCGACATTATCATCATCGACTCGGTTGCCGCTCTTACGAGCAAAGCCGAAATCGACGGGGACATGGGCGATGCTACCGTCGGCATGCAGGCCCGCCTGATGTCACAGGCAATGCGCAAACTGACCCCTGTAGTCAGCAAATCGCGCTGTGTCTGCATTTTCATCAACCAGATCCGCGAAAAGATCGGCGTCATGTTCGGCAACCCTGAAACCACCCCCGGCGGCCGCGCGCTCAAATTCTTCTCTTCAGTGCGCCTCGACATCAGACGCAAAGAGCAGATCAAGGAAGGCGATGAGCCAACCGGTTATACTACCGAAGTCAAGGTCGTCAAAAACAAGGTGGCACCGCCTTTCAAAAAGGCTAAATTCGACATGATGTTCGGTCAGGGTATTTCGACCGAAGGTGAAGTACTCGAAATCGCTGAAACTGCCAATATCATTCAGAAATCGGGCGCCTGGTATTCATACGGCGACACCCGCATCGGCCAGGGCCGCGAAAATGCCAAGCTTTTCCTGCGCGAAAACCCCGATGTCTTCGCCGAAGTCGTGCTCAAGGTAAAAAGATCACTGGGCATGATCGGTGACAGCTCTCCGGCAGCTGAAACCAAAACCGCTACCGAAGAAAAGAAAAAAACCGCTTCGAAAAAGTAAGCGATAATAACGAAGCCGTGGCCACAGCCTGAAGCAAAGCATGCCGTGGCCCGGCTTTTTTTATTGATCAAACCCCGGAGACCAGCGTGAAACAACACAGACCAGATCTCGTGCGCTTCGTGTTTGCTGGCACTCTGCTGGTTATCATACCGGTACTATGTTCGCTGCTTCTGGTTCTGAACATAATCGACGGGCAAAAAGATCTGGCACACCGCAATGCCGCTTCTCAAATCGAGGCGCGGGCCCGCGATCTTTTCGCCAATCTCGACGCCGGCGCCTTTTTTACACCGCATCTTCAGAAAATGGCGGCAGAAATACTGCCCGGTCTGGAGCAATTCAACTCCGCAGCAACCCCAGATCGTGCCGCCAGTCTGCGTAAACTGGTAAAAAGCTGCTATCAGAAGACAACCGCCAGTGTCGGCCAGGATTTTAAACTGTTTGTTTTCGACAGCGGCGGCCGGCTCGTCGACATGGGCCTGGCACCTGAAAAATTGCAGGCACCGATGCAGTATCTCTGGAAAGCTTTGCACCACGAGTCTGGCGTCAATCGCCACGGTCGCCGACCAGAACTCGCACATATTCTCGGCAAAGAATTCCGCATCAGCGCTGCCGAGAAAGAAAACGACCGCTGTCTGCCAACCGATAATTTCGGAATCGCCGGCCTTTTATACCACCGGCGCACGAAAAGCGGCAAATTCGGGGTTATTGCCTTTGTCGAGCTTTCTTCCGATTCCCGCGCCATACTGGCAGAAATGGTCAAACGACTGAATTCGCCGGGATCACCGGTGCTGCTGCGCCCGGATACAGACAATCCGGCGACAGAACAGACCGCACCACCCGTCAAGAGTCTGTTTGCTCGGGCCGAGCGCACTGCTTCGGAAGCTTTTTTGCACGACAACTATCTCTGGAAGCAATTTTCCGGTGGTGCAGCCCCTCTTCTTATCGGGCAGCCGTTCTCGCACTCATTTTTTCTGTTGCTGCGTCTGGTGACAATCTTTGCCGCGGCGCTTCTGGTCAGTGCCGGGCTTCTGCATCTATACCGCTGTTTTTTCTCACAAAAAGCTTTCTGGATGTCGATTCGCATCAAGCTTGTCGGTATTTTTCTGTTTGCCGTTTATCTTCCGATTCTTGGTCTTTTCATGCTTGGCTACAACGGTCTGCAGGACCGCAGAACCGTTCTGGAAAACGAAGCCCGCAAGAGCATCCTCGACCTGCTGCTCGAAATCGATTCGGGATTTGTAAAAAAAGAACGACAGATTCATGCGACTTTCGAGGAGTTTTACCGCAATACCGGCTGGCAGAAAAGCCTGAACCAGGGCTATGAAGAGCTCAATGCCGCGATCAGACTTTATAATGGCACAAAGCCCGGAGAAAACAATTATTTCAACTGGTTCGACATACGTGATATCCAGCAGAATCAACTGTATTCGAGTTCGATCGGTGAGGCCAACGACCGCATCAAGGCCATGGGGCGCACCATGTCGCTCATCAGTCTCGAAAAAGTCATGCCACAACGCCTGCAGCAGGCCGGGGTCAAGCTGCGTCAGTCGGATCTGGTTCTGGTTAACCTGCTCGAAAACCCGATTCTCGGTTTTTCGAACTTTTTCGAACAGCCAGGCCGGCTTCTGCCCATGGACTTTGAAGGTTCCCGGCTCTACTGGTACTGGAACTATTATGACGCCCCCGAAAGCCCGGTAGCTTATATCGGCGGCAACACCACCGCCCAGAGCAACATTGTCAGGTATCTGCACGAGATTCTCAAAAAGCGTTACAGTCTTGGGCACACCGCGCTGAAACTGGCGGCGTTCATGCCGGCCGAAAACCTCTGGTTCGGCATCGACCCGACGCACGAAGGCAAACTGCAGAACCTTTTCAGGGTGTCGATGCGCAGCGCCAGAGTCGAAGAAGCGGCAATCGATTTTCAGGGCAGCGAGTATCTCGCCACCTGCCTGCCGGGCGTCAAGCTTTACCGGTTCTATCTGGCCTGTCTGTTCCCGCTTACCGAAATCGACGCCAGTATCGAAAATCTCAGGTCACAGATTTATCTGGGCGTGGCGTTCATTCTCATCATCGCAGTCCTGACCGGCCTGCTGCTATCAAAAACTTTTCTGCAGCCAATTGCCGAAATCGACCAGGGCCTGCAGGCTCTGCGCCGCCGCGATACAAATTTCAGGCTCATGATCGAGAATCAGGATGAACTCGGCGAACTCGGGCAGACTTTCAATCAAATGATGGTCGAAATCAAAGAAATGCTGCTCGCTGGAGCGGTGCAGCAATGTCTCATTTCGACAGCCTGCCCGGCGATAAAGGGGTTTGAGAGCCTTATCTACAACCGCATGGCCGCCGACGTCGGCGGCGACTATGCCGATATGTTCGAACTGCCTGAGCAGCGCTATCTGATCGTTCTCGGCGATGTTACCGGGCACGGGGTGAGCTCGTCGATTCTGACCGCCATGGTTAAAGCCGCCGTCTTCAGATTCGCGACGCACGACGCCGATCTGAAAACCATTCTGCAGAGTCTGAGCAGCATGATTTTTGAGCTGCTGCAGCGCCGCAAGCTGATGACCTTCTGCGCCATGGTTCTCGAGGCTCGAACCGGCCGGTTTTATACTGCCAATGCCGGGCACCCGTTTCCGCTGCTGTGCAATCCCGATGGCAGAATCCGCCAGATCGAGCATACTTCGCTGCCGCTGGGGGTATCGCTCAAACGCAGCACCTATGATGTGGTCGAGAGCGAAATCGCGCCAGGCGAGATGCTGATGCTCTACACCGACGGCATCACCGAGGGAACCGACCCGTCGGGTTGTGAATTCGGGCTCGAAAGAGTCGAGACGATCATCGCCACAAAGCTTGTAGAAGGCATCGAAGCGGTTCGCGACCGGCTGCTCGAAGATTTTTTCAGGCATTACCAGCGTCCGGAACTCGACGACGACCTGACTTTCATTCTCGTCAGACGTCTGCCCGACGCTGCAGAATCACCAGAGTAACATCGTCATCAGGCTCACCGCCGGCAAGCCAGCCGTCATAAGCGATCAAAAGATCTTCTGACAGTTTTTCAGGCTCTGAGCCAGCCCGGGCGGCAAGCATTTTTTTGAAACGCTGGTAGCCATACTGTTCTCTGGCCGGGTTGGTCACCTCGACCAGGCCATCGGTGTAAAATACCAGCGTATCACCAGGCTGCATGGTGAATTCAAGGGGGACCAGCCGACGGATATTTTTCAGCGCTCCGACCGGCAAGTGCACTGATTCGAGGTCGGTGCAGCTGCCGTCAGGTTTCAGCATTACCGGGAAATTGTGACCGGCGTTGGCAAACTGCCCTTTTCCGGTGGTCAGATCGATTGTTGCGGCGAAGAGAGTGATCATCTTGCGCACTGGCGGCTGGCTGAAATAGGCATGAATGGCGCGGTTAAGATCGGTAAACAGGCTGATCAGGTCGCGTTTTTCCCGCACCGTCTGGTAAACGACCGCTTTCGCCATTGCCATCACCAGGGCTGAACTGACGCCGTGGCCGGTAACATCGCCGATAATCACCCAGGCCGTATTGTCGTCAGGAACGAGCACGTCGAAGTAATCGCCGCCGACCGCTGAAGCCATACGGTTGGCGAAGGCAAGACGATAACCCGCCAGCGGTGGCGGCGCAGCCGGCAGCAGTGATTCCTGAACGTCCTGTGCCAGCTTCATTTCCTTCAGATCAGCAATCATGTTATTGAAGCTGATGGCCAGGTCACCAAATTCATCATGCTGCACCGGCACGATGCGAAAATCGGTATTGCGTGATTTGATCGCCGCAACTCCGTCACCGAGGCGGGTGACCGGCAGCAGAAATATGTCGGACAGCAGCCAGGCGGCCATAAATGCCAGCAGCAGAAAAACGATGATTGCCGACACTATCTGCCGGCGCAGTCTGCTGATTTCTTCGCTTATCAGCCGGTATGGATAAAACGAGAACAGACTGTAGCCAGGTGCAAAGATGCTGCGCTGGCCAAGCACAAGATATTCTTCGCCACCGATCAACTGCCGCATTTGTTCAGGTTTGTCGCTGAACAGCAGGCGGTCGGCGAAATGGCGCAGCTGCCTGTTTTCGCGCACCCTGCCGGGCAGCCATGTGCCGCTGCGGTTTTCAAGGGCCGCCAGGGTATATGGCTGCAGGCTGCCGGCGCGCAGGGAGTCATGCAGCCTGGTCTGTAGCAGGCGTTTAACAAGCCTGGAAGCGGACTGAAGAATGTAAATAAAGGTGCCCGGGCTGTTCTGCCTCTGCAGGTCAACGTTCCAGTATATGAACATCGGCACCGGGCCAAAAAACATGCGATGCACCTCGTCAGGCCGGTTGAAAAGAAAAAAGAAACCGGCTTCGGGGCTGAGCACAGCAGTTTCGAGAAGCGGGTCAACGGTATCAGTCAGATTTGAGCCAAACCTGGCATCGAGACAGAAACGTGCAAAGGCGTCAGATACCTCACGCATGCCTTCTGAGACCAGCTCATTCTGCAGTGAAAACAACAGTTCGGCGCTGCTGGCATTACGCAGTTCATAAATAATCAGGTCATTGCTTCTGATGCCGGGCTCGAGCTGACGGCGAAAAGACGGCAGCCGGTGCTGACCGGCGAGACGGCCCATTTTTCGAAATTCATCGATAAAAGCCGCGCCGGCCAGGCGAAAAGTTTCATCGAATCCGACCATGTTACGGCGACCGGTGCTGGTCACCGTTGCCAGCAGCGTCGCTTCGCGATCGGACAGATAGCGGTAGCCAAGATAGGCAAAACCCATCACCGGGCTGATGACGGCCACAAGAAACAATGCCAGCAGTTTGAGCCTTATTGGCAGAAACAGGCGGTTGTCGAAAGCCTGGCGATGGTAAATAACCAGAGCGATAATGCCGGCAATGAACAGAACTGCGAAAAGATAATTCTGCAGCTCTTCAAAAACTTCGATTCCGGCGGGCAGACAGGCAATTACCCAGAGGTCGTCGATCTGGCGGCCGCCCCAGATCAGCCCCGCGTCGCTCAGGTGATTTTTCTGACCGAGAACAGCTATACGGCTGGCGACTTCACCGAACTGCCTGGCCTGCGACAGGTTGTCGGGTTCCTGCAGCAGCCCGCCAGACTCAGAAACGATCAACCCGTGCGAAAAACGACTGCGCATTTTACGCATCACATGCTGCAGCCTGAAATCCAGCTCCGGTAGAGTCCAGAAGATGAGCATCATGCCGCGCCCCGGCTGCTGAGGGTCATTCACCCAGTAGATCAGCCCGGGCTTCTGGCGGGTCACAATCTGAGTAACACTGTCGCGGCCTTCGAGAAAGTGGGCCATGCGGAATTCATTACCCAGAAAGGTTTTCAGCTGCCGACGCAGTTTCTGAAACCTTTCACTTTGCTCGATCGGGTCACGGCCGATCATTTCCCATAGACGCGCGCCAAGAAATCTTGAACGCAGCGGAATCTGAGATGGAGTGGCCAGCTGGCCGCGGTCATCAAAAACATAGAGGTCGAAATCAACGGGCACAAAGGCAGCCAGCGAACGGTGTATTTCGGCAATTTTTGCGCTGGCAAAGCCTGAACGCCCCACCAGATGCCAGATGCCGCGCCCAAGTTTTTTGAGAAAAATGTCAGTCTCGGCCTCGCAGCGCACCTGAGACAGAGAGGCTTCGAGCTGCGCCGAGGTCTGCTGCAGGCGGTTTTCTCTTTCGAGGCTGAGAGTATGGTAGCCAAGACCACCGGCAACCAGCAGCGGCAGCAAAACAAACAGGCCGAGCAGAGCGGCATGCTTGAGAAATTCCGGCAGCCAGCCCGTCTTCGCTTGCATTTGCATTGCTCCCTGCGGTTGTGTATCATCCACTCAGCCATTTCAATAATAACCGAAAAGGAACACTCCTGCAAAAATGGAAATTATCACCAATGTTCTGCGCGGCATCGTCATTGGCATCGCCAACATCATTCCCGGCGTCAGCGGCGGCACCATGGCTCTGGTTCTCGGTATTTACTCGCGATTGCTCAATGCCATCAGCAGTATCGGGCCGCAGACCCTCAATGCCTGCCGCAACGGCTTTACGGCGATAAAAGAAGAGCTGCGTCGCATCGACTTCATGTTTCTGGCTTCACTCGCAACCGGGGCCGGGATCGCCATCGTCGTTTCGGCGCGCATCATGACAAATCTGCTCGAAAATCACCACGACCCCACCTACGGCTTCTTTTTCGGCCTGGTAATGGCCTCGGCGCTGATACCTTTCCGCATGATCCGAAAATTCTCAGCCGGAAGCATCCTGTCGGGTCTTGTTGCCGCAGCGCTGGTTGTCGGGCTGACAATGGCCTACAGTGGCGAAGACCGTCTCGAAGCGGCGCGCAAAAAAGCCTCGATCAAGGGCGAAACTGTCGTGACGCCAGCCTCAGGCACCGTCGACATCACCACTCAGACTGACACAAAATTCAAATACGATGGCGGCACGCTGGCGTTCTTTTTTGTGGCCGGCATCATCGCGATCTGTGCCATGATTCTGCCCGGCATCAGCGGCTCTTTCATGCTGCTGTTGATGGGGGTGTATTTCGACATTCTCGTCTGTATCAATGAGTTTCAGATAGTGCCGCTGGCTTTCTTCGCCACCGGTGCCGTCATCGGCCTGCTGGTCTTCACCAGGTTTCTCAACTATCTGCTCGCCAGATTTCACGACAGCACCATGGCTTTTCTGGTCGGACTGGTCATTGGCTCACTTTACGCCATCTGGCCGTTCAAAACCTTCGATTTTGCAGCCGGCCGCCGGATCGACCTCGAAAACATCATGCCGACCGCTTTCGGCGGCAACGAAATGCTGACGCTCGGCACGGTAATCGCCGGCTGCCTGGTGGTCTGGCTGTTCATCTGGCTCGAAAAGAAGCTACCGGCCCCCGGAGTAAAGGCCTGAGCCGGCGGTATTACAACTTGTCGGCGGGGGTTTTGGCTGGCTGCAGCCAGATATGGCGATACTGCAGCAGTGATTCGCCCATGGCGCTCAGACTCAGGCCTCTTACCTGTGGCTGATAGAGCACGTGTACGGTATAAAAATACATGAAAACCCACGGCGCCTCTTCTACGATCAGCTTTTCGGCCTGACGATAGAGTTCTACACGACGGCTCATCTCGGTTTCAAACCTTGCCTTATCGAGCAGTGCGTCGACTTCGGCATTTTTGAAGCCTGAAAAGTTGTAGCCGACGCCAATGTTCGACGAATGGAACAGTGTATAAAGAAAGCTGTCGGGATCAGGGTAATCGACGGTCCAGCCCATGCGGAAAAACGGTGCGGCACCCTTTTCGATACTGCTGAGATGCTCACCGAAATCGACCTCTTTCACGTTGCAGCTGATGCCGATATCGCGCAGGTTGGCAAGCACGAATTCGGCGGTGCGCGCATGAATCGGGTCGCGGTTATACTGCAGTTCGATATCAGGAAACCCCTTGCCTTCAGGGTAACCGGCTTCGGCGAGCAGGGCGCGCGCCTTTGCCAGATCGTAGACGTAGCCGGCGAGTGCATCATCGTGGCCGGGGAACCCGGGTGGCAGAACGCCGTTGGCCGGCGCGGCGCGGTCATTGAGAACCAGCTTGACGATGGTATCGCGATCGATCGCGTAGTTGAAGGCTTTACGCACCAGCGGATCATTGAAAGGCGGCTTCGCCATGCTCATGCCAAGATAATTGATGCCCCACAGGTTCGATTCGAGCAGATTGGCGGCCAGTTTCGCATCCTGTCTGATACTGCGGTATTTTGAGTCGGGAACATCGACATGACTGAGGCGACCGGCCATGAATTCGGCAAAGCGGGTTTCCTCGTCGGTGATAACCGGAAATTCAAGGCGGTCGAGCCAGGGGCGGCCTCTGAAATAATCGGGGTTGGCTTCGAGAATGATTGTGTCAGACGCCTTTTCAACCCAGCGGAACGGCCCGGTGCCAACCGGCAGCTTGTCAAGGCCGGTCTCAGAGTCTTCATGCGGTATAACGCCGGCATTGATCATCGCCAGCAACGACACGAACGGGGCAAAAGGCTTTTCGAGAACGAATTCGACGGTGTGGCTGCCAATGGCGCGCAGGCCTTCAATGTCAGCGGCCTTGCCTTCGGTAAAGGCGCGCGCGCCCTTGATCACCCAGAAAAACGATGCCTGCGAATCCTCGCGGGGCTTTAACAGGTGTCTGAACGAAAAGACCACATCGGCGGCAGTGACTTTGCGGCCGCCGTTACGGGTTGGCTGGCCTCCCGCCTGGCTGTGAAAAGAGGCATCTTCGCGCAGGGTGAAGGTATAAGTGAGTTTGTCGTCGCTGATTTTCCAGGTGCTCGCAAGGGCCGGCACGACTCTGGCATCGTTGTCGAACTCGACGAGACCGTCGTAAAGCTGACGGCAGACTTCATGCGAATTCGAGTCCTTGATCATGGCCGGGTCAAGCACAATATATGAGTCAGCGAAGGCCCGGCGGTAGACACCGCCGCGCACCGGCTTTTCATCAGCCTTTTTATCGATCTGCACCTGGTCATTCGAGCAACCACCCAGAAAAACCAGTAGCGCCAGCACACAAGTAATTCTGCATAAAAAAGGGTACATCTGATAACCTCTCAGGCAAACTAGGGAGTGTATTCTATCACAGTTCTCCCGCCCCAAGAGAAAATTTACGCAGCAGGCAAACAGGTAATTTTTGCGGGAGTTGCCGTGCTTGATTTAATTGGTTGAACGTGTTAGAATTTGCGCTCGACCTTGAAAAGCTTAGACTGAAAGGAACGCAGCAAAGCCGCAGCAGATGCGGTGTTTGTTGTTTTTCTATATCACAGGAGAAAGAATGGCATGACTGAGTCAGTTGAACACATTACAACTGAAGTTCGGCGTTTCGTCGAATCGTCTTTTTCCTATGAGGTCTATGACGTGACTTTCAAGCAGGTCAACCGCCGCATGGTGCTCGAAGTCATGATTGACACGCCAGACGGAGTCACGGTTGAAGACTGCGAGAAGGTTTCGCGGGCACTGAGCGATTACCTCGACGAAACAGACCTGATTCATCGGGCCTTTACCCTCGAGGTTTCGTCGCCGGGGGTCGAGCGAGTGTTCAAGCGCCTTGTCGATTACGAGCGGCATGTCGGCAAACTCGTTAAATGGACACTCTACGACGAGGAAAAGGGTCAGAAAGAGGTTTTCAGGGCGCGACTGACAGAATTTTCACCCGAAAAGATCGTTGTTCGTTCCGAAAAAGGGCTCCGTGAGTTCCCGTTGAAATTGGTCAAGGAAGCCCAGGCAGTGTTCGAGTTTCCGGCAAAATTACAGCGTGGATGACGGGGGAGGTTATTAAAGTGACAAAGTTTAATCTGATAGATGCATTAAAAGAAGTTATTGGCGAAAAGAACCTGCCGATGGAGGTTCTGGTGCACGCGATCGAAGAAGCACTGGTCGTGGCCTACCGCAAGAATTTCGATTCTGAAGAAGATGTCAAAGTGACTCTCGATCAGAAGACCGGCGATTTCAAGGTTATCTCGCGGCGACTCGTCGTCGACACTGATGATCTCGAAGAACCCGACCGCCAGTATACCCTCGAAGAAGCCCGCGAAATCGACCCTGACGCCCAGCCGGGTGACACCGTCGAAGAGGATGTGACGCCGCCGTCATTCGGCCGCATCGCCGCCCAGACCGCCCGTCAGGTCGTCAGCCAGAAGCTGAAAGAAGCCGAGCGCGGCATCATCTACGAAGAATATCATAACAAGGTCGGTCAGATTCTTACCGGCAAGGTTCAGCGCGTCGAAAAAGGGCATGTTTATGTCGAATTCGCCAAGGCTGAAGCGGTTCTGCCGCCCAAAGAACAGATTCCGGGCGAAGTTTTCCGCACCAACGACCGCATAAAATGTTACATTCAGGAAGTAAAGCCGACCCCGAAGGGTCCGCAGATCATACTTTCCCGCAGTTCCGCAAAGTTTGTCGAACTGCTTTTCCGGCAGGCAGTGCCTGAAATCGGCGATGGCATCGTCGAGATCAAATCTTCGTCACGCGAAGCGGGCCTGAGAGTCAAAATCTCGGTGGCCACTTCCGATTCGAAGATCGACCCGGTCGGTTCATGTGTCGGCATCAAGGGCAGCCGCATCAAGGGTGTTGTCGACGAGCTTAACGGCGAGAAGATCGATATCGTTCGTTACAGCGACAACCCGGTTGATTATGTAATCAACGCCCTCAGCCCGGCCAAGGTGCAGTCGGTCACGGTTGCCGAAGACCGTCGTTCAGCCCTGGCGATCGTTGCCCAGGGCCAGCTGTCGCTGGCCATTGGCAAAGAAGGGCAGAACGTCAAACTCGCCTCGAAACTGACCGGTATTAAAATCGATATCAAAACTGAAAAAGACGTTGAAGACATGGTTTCTGACAGGAAAACCGATGAATGACAGCGCGGAGGTAACGGATGGGTATACGCATACACGAAGCAAGTAAAAAATATGATTTAAGCAACAAAGACATGGCAGATCTGTTGGCCGCCCTTGGCTATAAGGGCAAGACCAACCCACTCGCAGGCCTTCCCGACGAAATGCTGGAAGTTCTTGAAAAACATTTTGCCGCCCAGAAGGGTGACAAATCTGTACGCCCGGCAACTCCCGCTGCGGCACCACAGCCGGCCCAGGCCGCAAAGCCGAAAGCCGATTTAAAACCGGCTCAGCCGCAGCAGCAGACAGTCGCTCCCGCCAGCAAACCCGCGCCAGTCACCCAGTCTACGCCCGCCGTTTCCCCTGCCCCAGTTGTCAATCAGCAGCCTGTCAGCGAAAAGAAACTTGATGACCGCGAACGTGAGCGGGAAAAAGAACGCGAAAAAGAACGCGAAGCCCTGGCCGAAAAGGCCCGGCAGGAAAAGAAGAAACTTGGCCCCAAGCCTCTGCGCATCGAGGAAGAAGAAGAAGTTGAAGTCAACAAGCAGATAACCATCATCAAAACTGCTTCTCCTAAGAAGGAGACTCAAGCCCCAATCAAGAAAAAGAGCGTCAAGAACAAGACCAACCGCGCTCATTTTTCGAAGAAGGTTCAAGCCGAAATGCGTGAAGCTGAGCGTCAGACCGAGGCAATTCTGGATCGTTCCGGAAAAGCCGACAACCTTGAAGAAGACGAAGATTCCCTGCCGAAAGTTCTCGTGCCCACCGATATCACTGTCAGTCAGCTGGCCAAGTATCTCGAAGTCGATGCAATCGCCATCGTCAAAAAGCTGTTCGGGCTTGGCGTCGTCGCCAGTCTGAATCAGCGCCTCGAAAACGAGCAGATGCAGCTGCTCGGCCAGGAATTCGGCAAAGATATCATTTTTACCGAAAACGTATTTGAAATTCAGGATACCCCCGACCAGGAAAGCGATCTCAAGAAACGGCCGCCGGTCGTGACCATCATGGGCCACGTTGACCACGGCAAGACCTCGCTGATCGACTATATCCGCAAGGCGCACGTCGCCGACAAGGAAGTGGGCGGTATCACCCAGCATATCGGTGCCTATCAGGTCAAACTGAGCAATGGCATCATCACTTTCATCGACACTCCGGGTCACGAGGCTTTCACCGCCATGCGCGCCCAGGGTGCTCTGGTAACCGACATCGCGATTCTCGTCGTTGCCGCCGATGACGGTGTGCAGCCCCAGACCATCGAAGCGGTTCATCACGCTCAGGCCGCCGGCGTGCCGATCATCGTTGCCATCAACAAGGTCGACAAGCCAGAAGCCAATATTGACCGCGTTAAACAGCAGCTGATGCCCTACAACCTGGTTGCCGACGACTGGGGTGGTCAGACCACCATGGTTCCGGTTTCGGCCAAGGCCGGTACCGGTGTTTCCGACCTGCTCGAAATGATTCTGCTGCAGGCCGAAATGATGGACCTCAAGGCCAACCCGACCAAATCTGGTATCGGCACGATCATCGAAGCCCGTCTCGACAAGGGTATGGGCCCGATGGCCACCGTTCTCGTGCAGAACGGCCGCATTCAGATCGGCGATCATATCATCTGCGGCAGCAGCTTTGGCCGTGTCAAGGCTCTGGTTAACGATGCCAGCGCCCGTGTCAAAGAAGCCGGTCCGGCTTTCCCGGTTGTGGTGCTTGGTCTCAACGATGTTCCGCGCGTCGGTGACAAGATGGCCGTCGTTGAAAGCGCCAAATTCGCCCGCTACGTTGGCGAACTGCGCCAGAAGAAGGCCCGCGAAGAACGTCTGTCTCGCGAAAACCGCATCAAACTGGCCGACCTGTTCAAGCAGGTTACCGAAGGTCAGGCAAAAGACCTCAATATTATCATCAAGGCTGACGTGCAGGGTTCTTCCGGCGCCATGAAAGATGCGCTCGAACGCCTGAGCACCGATGAAGTCAAGGTTAACGTCATTCATACCGGCGTCGGTGGTATTACCGAAGCCGATGTCAACCTGGCCTCGGCGAGTAACGCCATCATCATCGGTTTCCATGTCAGACCGATGCCGAATGTCGAAGATGCCGCCAAGGCCGAAGATGTCGAAATCAAGGTATTCAGAATCATTTACGACGCCATTGACGCCGTTAAACTGGCACTCAAGGGTATGTATGAACCTGAATACGAAGAAGAAATCGTTGGCCGTGCTGAAGTGCGCAAGGTCTACAAGGTTTCGGGCGTCGGCGCCATCTGCGGTTCTTATGTGACCAGCGGCAGCGTCATGCGCAGCACCTCGGTGCGCATCGTCCGTGACGGCGTCGAAATCTACGAAGGCAAAATCGGCTCGCTGAAGCGCTTCAAAGATGACGTCAGAGAAGTTCACACCGGCTACGAATGTGGTATCGGCGTTGAAAACTACAACGACATCAAAGACGGCGACATTCTCGAATTCTTCCGCCTCAAAGAGATCGAAAGAGTCATCTGACAGCGGCAGACGGCGTTAAATGCAGATGGTCGTGGCAATCGGCACCTTCGAAATGCATTTCCCTGAGGTTCACAGCCTCAAGGAAAAGCGCCACATCCTCAGAAGCCTGATCGACCGGGTCAGAGCCAAATTCAACGCCTCGATCGCCGAGGTTGCCAACAATGACCTCTGGCAGCGCGGTACGGTCGGGGTGGCGATTGTGGCCAACGACCGCCGCCTTCTCGAACAGATGGCGCAGAAAATAGACGAAATTCTCGCTGACCACAGCTCAGTGGAGATCGTCGACACCTACTGGGATTACGTATGACAACAAGAAGACAGGAACGGGTCAATTCACTGATCATGCGCGAGCTTTCCGAGCTGATTCAACGGCGGGTCCAGGACCCGCGCGTCAGAGGCGTTCACATCGTCAACGTCGACATCAGCCCCGACTTTCATCTCGCCAGGATTCTCTACAGCTTTCTCAATGAAAAAGGCGATGTCAAGCAGGAAGACGTGCAGAATGGGCTCGATTCGGCCAAGGCATTTCTGCGCCGCGAGCTGAAAAAGACGGTCGAGCTGCGGGTCGTGCCCGAGCTTGCATTTTTCTACGACCCTTCGATTCAGCACGGCGACCGGCTCCTCGAACTGCTGCGCAACATCAAACCCTCAGACTAAAGCATAAGGACGCACCCGATGAATGTTTCATGGCCAAGCCCCGATTACGACCGGCAGATAGACCTGATTTGTGAAAAGCTCGACAAGGCCAGGAACATTTTCTGCATCGCCCACCCCTATTCCGACGGTGACGCGCTCGGCTCACAGCTGGCGCTCTACCACTGGTGCCGCGCCGCCGGCAAAAACTGCGTCGTCTTGAACTTTGACCCGCTGCCCGAACAGATTTCGTGGCTGCGTGGCTCCGAAGTCTGCCAGGATTACCTGCCCGAAGACGTCGACTTCGATCTGGCGTTTCTGATGGAAACCACCGAGGCCCGACGCATGGGCGAGCGTGTCGAATTCTTCAAACGTGCCGCTACCACCGTGCATCTCGACCATCACATCGGGGTCGTTGGCCTGGGCAGCATCAATCTGCTCGAAGAAAAGGCATCTTCGACCTGCGAAATTCTTTACAATATTCTCGAACGCACCGGCGTCGAACTCAACCGCGAGTGCCGTGAAGCCCTTTATGTCGGCATCATGACCGATACCGGCAATTTCCGCTTCAACAACTCGACACCGCGCTCGCACGAAATCATCGCCCGGCTGATCGGCAGCGATCTCGTCGTTGACGACATCTACAAGCTGGTCTACGAAAATACCAATTATCACCGCGTCGTGATTCACGGCACGGTAATGGCGCGCACCCGCAGTTTCAACGACGGCAAGCTCGTCGCCAGCTGGCTGGCGCTCGACGACTTCACCCGCATCGGTGCGACCGAAGTCGACGCCGACGGCGCCATCCGCAATCTCAGCTGCATCAAGGGTATCGAAGCGGCCATTCTCTTCAAGGAAGTCGAAGGCGGCAAAGTCAAGATCAGCTTCAGATCTACCGGCAAAATCGACGTCATGGAAGTCAGCCGCCGGTTCAACGGTGGCGGGCATCGCAACGCTGCCGGCGCCCAGATTGACGGCAAACTCGAAGATGTGATGCAGACGGTCGTAGCGGCCGTAGCTGAGGCCCTGCCGGCAGGAGACAACTGCAATGCCTGATGGCTGCCTCGTTGTCTGCAAACCGCGCGGCTGTTCTTCACACGATGTCATCGCCCGCCTGCGCCGGGTTTATAAAATTAAAAACTGCGGGCACGCCGGCACTCTCGACCCGATGGCTCAGGGTGTGCTGCTGGTTTTTACCGGGCGGGCACTCAAGCTGCTCAATTTCATTCCGGCCGAGCACCTCGACAAAGCCTATCTGATGCGTGTCACACTCGGCGCCACCACTGACAGTTACGATGCCACCGGCACTATCGTCAGCCGGCACGAAGGCCCGATCAACTTCAGCAACGACCAGCTGATGGCGGCTCTGCGCAGCCTGGTCGGCAACTATGATCAGGCACCACCGGCCTATTCGGCGATCAAAGTCGGCGGCAAACGTGCCTACGCCATGGCACGCGCCGGCGAAGAAGTCAAACTGGCGAGCCGGCCGGTGCATGTCACCTCGATCAGACTGGTGGCTGACTACAGCAGCGCCGAGGGTCGGCATCTGGTGTTGCGGGTGCATTGTTCGCGCGGCACTTACGTGCGTTCGATTGCGCATGATCTCGGGCAGAAACTTGGCTGCGGCGGTTACCTTTCGTATCTGCTGCGCGAGCGTGTCGGGCAGTGGGCCTTCACCCAGGCCTACCCGTTCTGGAAAATCGAAAAGGCTGTGCCATTCACAGAAACCGTCTCTTTCGTGCCTTTTAACGATATTCTGCCGTTTCCGAAGCTCAAGGTCAGTGCCGACGGCCGGGCGCGCATCAAAAATGGGCAGCCAATCGGCCGGCGTGATATAATCAGCATTGCCACCGACAGCCCCGAAGCTGCCGATAAATTTCAGATTCTCGGGCCCGATGGCCGACTTATCGCTATTTACGAAACCCGTAAAGAAAGCGACGAAGCGCGAAAAGACGGCCTGAAGCTCTACCCGGTGAGGGTTTTCGCGGAAAATGAAGCTTAAGAACCTGCTGCAGGGCGACCCCGGTATCGGGCCATGCATACTTGGCATCGGCACCTTCGATGGCGTGCATCTCGGCCATCGCAAACTGATTGCCGACATCATCGGCTGTGCCCGCGAACGCAATCTGCCGGCAGTGATCTTCACTTTCGACCATTCACCCCGCAAATTTCTGTCGCCAGAAATTTTCAAGGGCTACCTGACGACTCCCGAAGAAAAATTCAGCCTGCTGCTCGCCACCGGGGTCGATTACGTCGTTTTCAGACCTTTCGACGAGGCCTTCGCCGCTGTCGGGCACGAAGAATTCGTCAAAGACATTCTCATCAACCGCCTGCAGGCCGAAGTTACCTTCGTCGGCTTCAATTTCTGCTTTGGCGCCCGCCGGGCCGGCACCGCCGAAATTCTTGCCAGCCTGCTCAACGCCAGTGGTCGCGCCAGCCAGGTCATCGACCCGGTCAGAGTCGATGACGAAGTCGTCTCATCATCGATTATCCGTGAAGCGGTCGCCGCCGGCGACTTTGCACGGGCGAACCGGTTTCTCGGCCGCGAAGCGAGCTTTTCAGGCGAAGTCGTGCACGGTGATCACCGTGGCCGCGTCATGGGGTTTCCGACCGCCAATCTGCAGCTCGAAGCGAGCCAGAAAATTCTGCCGCCAAACGGGGTTTACGCCTGCCATGCCGATACCCCTGAGGGTTCATACCCGGCCATCGTCAACATCGGCGTCAGACCGACCTTCGATCGCAGCAATCATCTGCTCGAAGCACATCTGCTGAATTTCACCGGCGATCTTTATCACCGCACCATCAGAATCAGATTCGTTCAGAGAATCAGGGCCGAAAAGCGGTTCCCAGATATGCAGGCGCTCGTCGACCAGATCCACCGCGACCTCGCCGCCCTGCAGAATATAATCCCCTAGGGCTGGAGGCAGGCGAGGGTGGCGTGCTGACGCAGGTCGGCCTCGAGCGACTCTTCGTCGCGTTTGCACCAGGCATCGGTAATCGCCGCAATTTTGCGGGCGTTGTCGCCGACGGTCATGTTCATGTGGGTACCACCCTGAATTCCGATCAATGCTTTGTTCTTCGAGCCGACGGCTTTATAACCGGCTTCGACCGTGTGGGCCGGCGCAATGCGGTCGTTGCTGCCGTAAATCAGGCAGACCGGCGCAGTGATCGCCGGAAATTTCTGCAGATAGTCATTTTCGCCGGTGCGATCTGAGAATTTGCGGGTTTTGGCCCAGGTCAGGGCCTGCAGAAAAGTTTCGACCGGCACGTTGACACAGGCGGTCTTGATGAGGTTGCGAAACAGATTGATGTCGACCGCGGCCCGGCCGGGTGCGGTCGCCGCCATCATCGCGCAGATAATTCGCCCGAGCAGGCGAATCGGCACGGTGCGGTAACCGGTGAGCGCCGAAATGCGCACCCAGGTGCGCATCAATGGCGGGTAAAGCGGAATCATGCCAAAGGTGAAGGGTGACCCGGCGGTGATGATCGCCGGCGCGTCGATAACGCCGGTGGCCTGTGCGGCCATCGACAGCATGCCACCCATGCTGTATCCGAGAACGCATGGTTTTTCGCCGGCCTCGCGGCAGATCTGCTGCCAGATAACCGGCAGATCATGCTGCAGATGAAAATCGAAATCCCATGGGTGGTTACGATGCGCTTCGATCGGGTAACTTACCGGGTAGATGGTGAAGTATTCGCTCAGATGCATGCCCAGACCAGATGGCACCGCAAAGAGGTTGGCGTTGTTGCAGATTCCGTGCAGAAGCAGTAAAGGCGGCTTTTTCATGCGACATAATCTTTCAGGTCGGCGAGATTCGGCCCGAACGACACATCGCAAACCAGCGGCACGTTGAGCGTCACACAGGTTTCCATGATGCGCTTCAGTTCGGGGGCCACCTGGTGCAGCTCGCTTTCGGGCACCGAATAGACCAGTTCGTCGTGAATCTGCAGAATCAGCCGTGACTGAAAGCCGTTATCGCACAGCCAACGCGAGGTTTCGATCATCGCTTTCTTGACGAGATCGGCGGCCGAACCCTGCAGGCGGGTATTTTTAGCGATGCGTTCGGCGCCGCTGCGCAGCTGAAACTTGCCCGAATTGATGTCGGGCAGATGCCTGACACGGCCGAGCAGAGTTGCGATCTCGCCGCTCTGGCGGGCCTCTGCCAGCACCTGTTCAAAAAATTCGTTGACATGCGCGAAGCCGTTATAGAAGGCGTCGATGTATTCTTTGGCCTGCGGCCGGCTGATTGCGAGGTCTTCGGCGAGCCCATGCGCCGAAATGCCGTAGAGAATACCGAAATTAACGGTCTTGCCGACGTTGCGCTCCGACGAAGTGACATCGGCAGGCTCTTTGTGAAAAATGCGGCCGGCACTGATGGCATGAATATCGATGCCCTTCTGATAGGCCTCTACGAGGCCCGGGTCTTGTGAAAAGTGTGCCAGCAGGCGCAGTTCGATCTGCGAATAGTCGATCGACACGAACAGATCTCCCTGGCGGGGCGGTACAAAGGCCCGCCTGATTTTACGCCCGAGTTCGGTCTTGATCGGAATATTCTGCATATTCGGGTTCGAGCTCGAAAGGCGGCCGGTGGCGGTGACCGCCTGGTTGAAACTGGCGTGAATCAGGCCGGTCTTGCGGTTAACCAGGGTGGTCAGGGACTCGGCGTAGGTCGATTTCATTTTTGCCAGCTCGCGGTATTCGAGCAGGGCACCACAGATCGGGTGTGCCGGCGCCAGCAGCCGCAGCACTTCGCTGTCGGTCGAATAGCCGGTTTTTGTCTTTTTCGGCGGGTTGAGGCCGAGGTCTTTAAAGAGCACCTCCTGCAGCTGCTGCGTCGAATTGACATTGAAAACCCGGTTGGCATAACCGTGAATGGTCGCTTCGAGTTCGGCGGCATGGTCGGTGAGATCACGACCCAGCTCAGTCAGATAGCGTTCATTGAGGCCGATACCAAAGCGTTCCATGCCCTGCAGAATCGAGACGAGAGGCATTTCTAGTTCATTGAAAAGCTGCAGCAGTTTTTTATCGGCCAGTTCTTTCTGCAGCAGCGGGTAAAGGTGCATGGTCACGAGAACGTCCTGGCAGCCATAGTCACGGGCCGCTGCCAGATCGACGGCGGCAAAGCTGCCACCGGCCGCAACCTTGTTGAATTCGGTCATATCGAAGCCGAGCAGACTGCGCCCAAGGCTTTTCAGGGCATTCGACCGGGTCGGGTCGATGACATAGGCGGCAATCAGAGTATCGAAAAGGTCGCCGCCGGCACTGACTCCCTCTTCTGCAAGAAAGGCAAGATCGAACTTGAGATTGTGGCCGACGATGCGACGCCCTTTGAGGTTAGCGCGCAAAAACGCAAACAACTCTTCGGGTGGCATCTGATCTTCTGGCGAGAGCCCGAGGTAGGCGTGACGCAGCGGCACATACACGGCTTTAGCGCTGCCGGTGGCGAATGAAATACCGACGATACGGTCACTTACCGCGTCAAAGCCATCGGTTTCGATGTCAAGGCAGAGCACGTCGCCGACTTCGGCCCAGAATTTCTGCAGTTCGGCCAGTGAGCTGACGATGAGCTTTTCGCCCGGCACCGGCTGAAAGGCGGTGCCGGCAGAGGCGACTGCAAATTCTGTGCCGGCATGCAATGCCGTGTCAGCATGCGATGCCGGGGCGGCGAACAGATCGCCAGTGGTCGGGCCGCCTACTGGCGCAGAGAAAGGAGCCTGGCTCTCACCGACGAAGGCCGGGGCAGAGGGGGCAGATGCACCCGCAGCCGCCCGGGCCCGGGCGTGCAGATCGCGGCCGGCGAATTCGCGATACAGCGAGTTGAATTCATAGCGGGCAAGAAAGCCGGTAAAAGCGTCTGAATTGAGGTTGTCTGGGTTCCAGTGCAGGTCAGCGGGCTGCACGAAAGTCGGCACATCGACCCGGATCGTTGCCAGATCGTGTGAGAGACGTGCCATTGCTTCTTCTTCGACGAGTTTCTGGCGCATCTTTTCGTTATCGACCGTGGCAATTTCGCGGTAGAGCCGGTCGATGCTGCCGAACTGCTGAATCAGCGCGAGCCCCTTCTTTTCGCCGATGCCCTTTACGCCCGGAATATTATCGGAAGCATCGCCCATCAGTGCTTTTAGATCGATTATTCCCTGTGGCGGGAAACCATATTCTTTGACGAATTCATCGGGGTTGACCTCGCGAATTTCGGTCACGCCCTTCTGGCAGAGCTCGACGGTGATGTGGTCGTCGATGAGCTGCAGCAGGTCACGATCACCGGTAACGATATTGACTTCGTATTCCTTCGCCAGGCTTTTGGCGGCGGACCCGATCAGATCGTCGGCCTCGTAATCTTCGTGAGTCATGATTTTAACGCCAAGGGCCGCGACCGCCTGGTGTGCCAGCGGAATCTGGGCCAGCAGGTCTTCTGGCGTCGGTTTGCGTTTCGCCTTGTATTCGGGGTACAGTCGGCGTCTGAACGTGTTGCGCGAGGTATCGAAGGCAACGGCGATCAGGTCAGGCTGGCGGTCTTTCAGCATTTTGAGCAGCATGCGCAGAAAGCCATACAGTGCCCCGGTCTGCACCCCGTCGCTGGTCTTCAGTCTCTGGTTCTGAAAAGCATAATAGGCGCGAAAAATGATGTTGTTTCCGTCGATCAGCAGGCAGCGTCGCATGTACCCCTCCGGCAATTTTATCACCTGAGTATACACCACCCGCCCGGCGTTTTAAACCGCAAGTTTGCTTTTGCGGGCGGGGTGGTATAGACTTTGCGCAGAAGATTCAAAAATCAGGAGACAAGGCAATGACCGTAACCGGGCGCGAAATTCAGTCAGACATTGCGAGAGCGACGCGACAGGAATGGTTGCTGACCAACGGCATCGGCGGTTTCGCCGGCTCGACGATTCCCTGCATCAACACCCGGCGCTACCACGGCATTCTCGTGGCGGCGCAGCGGCCGCCGGTCGAAAGACTGGTGCTGGTATCGCGGCTTGAAGAAACTCTGATCATCGACCGCAGGGAGTTTTCGCTGTCGACCTGTGTACATGCCGAAGACATCAAAAACCCGGCCGGTTATCTGCATCTCGAACGCTTCGAACGCGACCCGCTGCCGACCTGGTATTACCAGATCCGCGACGTCATGCTGATCAAGACTATCAGTATGGTTTACGGGCAGAACACGACGCTGGTCACCTACAAACTGCTCGGCAACAACCGCAAGGTGTCATTGCGTGTCAGGCCGCATTTTCTTTTCAGGGATTTTCACGGCAACATGTATGAAAACGCCGGGGTACAGGACTGCGCTGAGGTTTTTGAACGGCAGATGAAAGTGCAGCCGTTCACCAACGCCCCCGAGCTCTACATCAGATGGGACCGCGGCAAATTCGTCGAAGACTGTCGCTGGCACAAGGATATCATGCTGCAGATGGAAGAAGAGCGTGGTCTGCCGGCGCTCGAAGATGACTTTTCGTGCGGTTACCTTGAAGTCAGCCCGTTCAATGGCTCGGCCTCGATTATTTTCTCAGACCGGCCGATCAGCTCGTTCAACCCGATGGACCTGCGAAAACGCGAAGAACAGCGTCTGGAAAACATCGCCGGGTCGCTGCATTCGACCGACCCGCTGCTGCGCCAGCTGCTGCTGGCAGCCGACCAGTTCATCGTCGACCGGCAGAGCACCGGCAGCCGCACGATCATTGCCGGCTACCCATGGTTTTCTGACTGGGGTCGCGACAGCCTGATCTCACTGCCTGGTCTGACGCTGGTCACCGGGCGTTTTGACGACGCCAGATCGATTTTGCGCACCTTTGCCGGCGCCATTCAGAACGGACTGGTGCCCAACTGCTTCGCCGACAGCGGCAATGAAGCTTCATACAACAGCGTCGATGCCTCACTGTGGTTTTTCGTCGCCGCCTACAAGTTCATCGAATATACCGACGACTACGAGTTTGTGCGCGAGCATCTGTTCGACGGCATGACGGCGATCATCGAGGCCTTTCAGAACGGCACCAGATATGAAATCGCAATGGACCAGGAAGACGGCCTGATCAGCGCCGGCACCCCTGACGTGCAGCTGACCTGGATGGATGCGAAGGTCGATGGCTGGGTGGTAACGCCCCGCAACGGCAAAGCGGTCGAAGTCAATGCTCTCTGGTATAATGCGCTCAAAATCTACGCGATCTTTCAGGAAAAATTCGAGGGCCATTCACGTGAAGTCACGGCGCTGGCGCGCCGGGTCAGGGCCTCGTTTCACAAGGTATTCTGGAACGAGCGTAAGAACTGCCTTTTCGACTATATCAAAACTGACGGCAGTGCCGACCTGGCATTCAGGCCGAATCAGATCTTCGCGGTTTTTCTGCCATTCAACGTTCTCGACCACGCCGAAGAGAAGGCGGTCGTCGACGCGGTCTTCGCCAAGCTTTACACCTCGTATGGACTGCGCAGCCTCGCTCCCAGCGACGAGCATTACGAGGGTTTCTACGGTGGCGACCGGGTCAAGCGTGACGGTGCCTATCATCAGGGCACGGTCTGGGGCTTTCTCATCGGGCCGTTCATCAGTTCGTATCTGAAGGTCAACAACTTCTCGATGGAATCACAGCTGCGCGCCTCGCTGATGATCGAGCCATTCATCAACCACCTGAACCGCGAAGCCTGCCTCGGCAGCATTTCAGAAATCTTCGACGGCAACATGCCGCACAGCCCGCGCGGCTGCTTCGCCCAGGCCTGGAGTGTCGCCGAACTGCTGCGCTGCTACATCGAAGATATAAAGGGCCAAAAACCCACACTTGTAATTTAACCATGGTTATAACCGGTTCAACGGCGCGGCCTATCAGCCGGGTTACTTTTCCTTCAGCGATTCGCTATCGCTCACAAGCTTACGGAAAAGTAATCCCGGCTTCTCTCCGCGCCTGTTTTTAGGAGTACATGGGCATTGATAAATAACGAAAACGGACGGCGCGGGGAGAAGCTGGTGCGGCAGACGGGGGTGCTGGGCAATGTGCTGAGCACCGGGCTGACCGGCGGGGTCTGCGTTGCCATCGGGCTGTTTGCCGGACTCAAGGTCGATGCGTATTTTCAGGTCGCTCCGTACGGGGTGATGGGTGGTATACTGTTCGGACTGGCGGCTGCCGGTGTGCAGACATACAAGCAGCTGAAAGAAAGTATGGGAGCTTTCAGAAATGAACGCGACCGAGCTGAGAACAAAACTTCGCAGATGTGAGCGGAACGTGCTGCTGCTCGGTCTGCCGGCGATTCTGGCGCTGCTGGTTGCCTGGCTGCGAAGCGGCGCATTTTACTATTCTGCGATTATAGGGTATTATCTGGGGAGCATAAGTTTTATCGTTCTGATCGAAGGATTTGTGGTTCTCGAAAAAGCACCAGCCTGGGCAAATGTTCCGGCGCTGGTGTTTTCTAATCTGAAGCTGCTTTTCATTGCCATGCTGGTGTTCGTTCTCTCAAGGCTTGGGGTTTCGGTGTCACAGATGGTTCTCGGTATCTTCGCCAGTCAGCTGGCGGTGCTCGCGACAGTTTTGTGGGTGCTTTACACCGGTCACAAAAATGCCGATAGCAGGTAGACAGGGCGCAACATGCACGCACTCGAACAGAAAATCTTTTATCTTTTTGCCTTCATTCCGGCATCGCCGGGCGCAGTTCTGCCCTGGCTGATCACCCTGTTCCTGGCGGGCGGCTGCTGGTATCTGACCCGCAATCTCAGTGAAGCTGAGGGCAGCATCGGCCAGGCGACACTGGAATACGTCTACGAAAGCCTCGAAGGCCTGGTAAAGATGATCGTCGGCGAAAAGAATGCCCACGAGCTGCTGCCGCTGATGGCGACGATTTTCATTTACATTTTTGCCAGCAATGCGCTCGGCCTGGTTCCGGGTCTCAAGTCGCCGACCAGCCTGTTCTCGAACTGTCTGGGCATGGCATTGATCGTCTTTATTTACACGTTTTATCTGGGTATCAGGGCGCACGGTTTCGGCTACATCAAGCATTTCACCGGCAACATCTGGTGGATGGCGCCATTGATGCTGCCAATTCACATCATCGGCGAAATTTCACGGCCGATCAGCATGACTCTACGCCTTTTCGGCAACATCATGGGTGAAGACGTGGTCATTCTCGTGCTCTCGGTCGCGCTTTTCCCGCTGCTGGTGCCGTTGCCGATGTATATTATGGCGCTCTTCACCAGCCTGCTGCAGGCTCTCGTGTTCACTATTCTCACCGGTGTCTATTTGTCCGGTGCCCTGTCCGACGGGCACTGAAAACAGGAGGAAATTATGGATCCCACCGCTATCAGTCATATTGCCGAAATCGTCTGTGCGGCTTTCTGCGTCGCCTTTGGCAGCGGCATGGCCGCTTACGCCCAGGGCAAGGTCATTGCCCAGACGACCGACGCCATGGCCCGCCAGCCAGAATTGGCCAACGATCTGCGTTTCACCATGATCATCGGTCTGGCGATGATTGAATCGCTGGCGATCTACTGTCTGCTGATCGCCCTCATTCTTCTCTTCGTCAAGTGGTAATCGAGGCATAAAATGAACAGGCTCCAACTCAGGCAGCACGGAAAATCGGCATCGCTGCTGGTGCTGGTTCTTCTGTTGTCGGCCGTCGCCGTTTCGGCTGCCGAACCGCATGCTGAAATGCCGGTGGCGCACGCGCCGGGCATGTTCGACTTCGACCTGACGGTGCTGATTTCGCAGACGATCAACTTTTTCATTCTGCTGTTTCTGCTGAAAAAGTTTCTCTTTGCGCCCATCGGCAACATCATCGAGGAACGCCGCCGCCACATCGGCCGTATCCGTCTCGAAATCGAAGCCGAAAAGGCGAAAACCCTCGAACTGAAGGCTGAATACGAGAAACACATCGAGAACATTCAGCAGGAACTCTACGAGATCAGGCAGAAGGCCATTCGTTCGGCCGATGAGCGGGTCGAGGAAATCATCGACGAAGCGCGTAAAAAGGCTGAAGAAATCATCGAACAGGGCGAAATGGAAATCTTCATGGAACGTCAGTCGGCCTGGGCACGTATTCGCGAGGATGTCGTACAGCTGACACTTATGGCTGCCGAAAAAGTCGTCGAGGAATCGCTTGACGACGAGCATCATCGGCGCATGATCGCCCGCACGATCGAGCGGCTCGAAAACGATCTTCCCGACCATGGGGCGCACTGATGGATAAAAAGCAGAAAATCATCACGAAGCGCTACGCCGAGGCGTTCTTCTCGACGATCGAGGGTGAGCGCTTTGAGGAATCGTTCAAGGACTTTCAGGCGTTTTTCGCCTGTTATGCCGGGGTCGATGATCTGAGCAAGATTCTCAACCACCCGACGATTCACCCGAACCGCAAGATCGAGATGATCCGCCGCCTGTTCGGCGACCAGGCCGACCGCCGGGTCGTCGATTTCATCTGTCTGCTCGTCAGAAAAGAGCGCATTCACATGTTCAGCGATATCGGGCTCGAAATCGAACGCCTGTATCGCCGCCGGCACGGTATCAGGGGCATCATCATCAAGACGGCGGTCGAGCTGACGGAGGTGGAGCGCATGCGGCTGCGCGGTATTCTGACGCGCAAGTTCGGCCGGATCGAGATTCGCGAGAAGGTCGACCGCGACGTGATCGGCGGTCTGGTCGTGCAGTTCGGCGATCAGGTTATCGACGATTCACTGAAGGCGCGCCTGAAACTGCTGCGCGAGATGATGATCAGAGTAGACAATGAATGGTTGATGTCGCTCATCAACCAGCCGAGCTTAGCACTCTAGGAGACATGGCATGAGTATCAGATCAGACGAAATCATTGCTGTTCTGAGACGTGAAATAGAAAACTTCTCGACCGAGCTGAAGACCGTTGAAGCCGGTGTCGTCATGCAGGTCGGCGATGGTGTCGCCCGCGTGCACGGGCTGCCGAAGGCCATGGCCGGCGACCTCGTCGAATTCGCCAACGGCGTCAGGGGTTACGTGCTCAATCTCGAAGAAGACAGCGTCGGCTGCCTGATATTCGGCTCAGATGAAGGCATTCACGAGGGCGACCTGGTTAAAGACACCGAGCAGATCCTTTCGGTGCCGGTCGGGCGCTCGATGCTCGGCCGCGTCGTCGACCCGCTCGGTCAGCCGATCGACGGCGAAGGCCCGATTCTGCCCGAAACCTACCGCCCCATCGAAAATGACGCGCCCAACATCGTGCAGCGCCAGCCCGTCTGCGAACCGCTGCAGACCGGCATTCAGGCGATCGACGCCCTGATTCCGATCGGGCGCGGCCAGCGCGAACTGATCATCGGCGACCGCCAGACCGGTAAGACGACAATCGCCATCGACACGATCATCAACCAGAAAGATACCGGCGTCATCTGCATCTACGTCGCCATCGGCCAGAAAATGTCGACGATCACCCAGACCGTCGAAACTCTGCGCCGCCACGGCGCCCTCGACCACACGATCATCGTCGCCGCTTCGGCTTCCGAGCCGGCGCCGCTGCAGTTCGTCGCACCGTTCAGCGGCTGCGCCATGGGCGAGTATTTCCGCGACAAGGGCCACCATGTGCTCTGCGTCTACGACGACCTCAGCAAACACGCGGTCGCCTACCGCCAGGTGTCGCTGCTGTTGCGCCGCCCGCCCGGCCGCGAAGCCTACCCGGCCGACATCTTCTATCTGCACGCCCGCCTGCTCGAAAGGGCTGCCAAGCTCGCCGACGTGCTCAACGGCGGCTCACTCACCGCTCTGCCGATCATCGAGACACAGGCCGGCGACGCCTCGGCCTATATTCCGACCAACGTCATCTCGATCACCGACGGCCAGATCGTTCTCGAATCAAACCTGTTCAACTCGGGCATCAGACCGGCGATCAATGCCGGCCTTTCCGTTTCCCGCGTCGGCGGCAGCGCTCAGGTCAAGGGCATGAAAAAGGTTGCCGGCCCGCTGCGCCTCGATCTCGCACAGTTTCGCGAGCTTGCCGCCTTTTCGCAGTTCTCGAAAGACCTCGACCGAGCCACCCAGGAACAGCTGGCCCGCGGCGAACGGCTGACAGAACTGCTCAAGCAGCCACAGCACTCACCAATGGCGGTCGAAGACCAGATCGTCACGATCATGGCCGCCACCAAAGGTTTTACCGACACGCTGCAGAAGAACGAAATCGTGCGCTTCAAGAAGTTTCTGCTGAAATATCTGCACCAGAAGCACCCCGAAATCATGCACAACTTCAGGGAAAAACCCGATCTCACCCCCGAGGTCGAAGCGAGATTCGCCGAGCTGATCGAGTTTTTCCTCAACAATGTTTACATGCTGCAGTATCACCCCGAGCGCTATCAGGCCGAAAAAGAACGCCGCGAGGCCGAAGAGCGCCAGCGCGAAGCCGAAAGGGCTGCCGAAGCGAAGAAACACAAGAAGGGACACTGATGGCTTCATTACGTGACATACGCGAAAAAATCCGCGGGGTGGCCACCACCCAGCAGATTACCGGCGCCATGAAAATGATGTCGACCGCCAGGCTCGGCCGCGCCATCGAAGCGATCAACCTCACCAAAGCTTACATCAGCCGCCTCGAACACATTGTGCAGAGTGTCAAGCGCGAGCTGCCCGGTTTCAAACACCCCTGCCTCAGCGAACGCGAGGTAAAAAACGCCTGCATCGTCGTCATCGGCGGCGAACGCGGCCTGTGCGGCGGCTTCAACCACGAGCTGCACCGCTTCGCCATGCAGGCCATCAACGAGCACCCGGCAACCGGGCGAAAGCTTGCGGTCATCGGCCGCAAACCGGTCAGATTCTTCGAACAGAAGGGCATACCTCTGTTCGCGGCCTGGCCCGATATCGGCATCAAGTCGGTCGAGACCGACCTGTTTCCGATTTCGGCAAGTCTGTTCGAACTTTTCGTCAGTGGCCAGGTCGACGAAATCAGCGTAATTTATACCTCTTTCATTTCAGCCACCCGCAAACAGCCGGTAATAAGCCGCCTGCTGCCGGTCGATACCGGATCGATGGGCCCGCGCGCCGAGAATCAGGCCACCCACACCTTCGATTTTCTGCCGTCCCCTGCCCTGCTCTTCGATCAGCTGATGCCGAGATATCTGCGCAATCTGCTGCATCGCGCCATCGTCGAATCATCGGCCGCCGAGCAGAGCGCCCGCATGACCGCAATGACTTCGGCCACTGACCGCGCCGAAGAGATCATCGATGACCTCAAACTCGACCTGAACCGCAGTCGTCAGGCCCTTATCACCAGAGAAATCGCCGAAGTTATCGCCGGGTCGCAGGCCTGAGCCGGCACCCGCCAGGAGCCAGTCATGAGTGAAGGAAAAGTAATACAGATCATGGGTCCGGCCGTTGACGTCAAGTTTCCGCCCGGCCATCTACCCAGTATCCACAACGCCCTCGAAGTTCAGAACCCGCTGATGAACACAAAACTGGTTCTTGAAGTCGCCCTGCACCTCGGCAACGACATCATCAGAGCCGTCGCCATGGGCCCCACCGACGGGCTGCGCCGCGACCTGCCGGTAAAAGACACCGGCAAGCCGATTTCGGTGCCGGTCGGCAACCACGTGCTCGGCCGCATTTTCAACGTGCTCGGCGAAACCATCGACGATGCCGGCCCCCTCGCCCGCTCCGGTGAAAAATGGCCGATCCATCGCCCGGCGCCGGCTTTCCGGCAGCAGGGCAAAACCACCGATATCCTCGAGACCGGCCTCAAGGTTATCGACCTGCTCACCCCATACGCCCGCGGCGGCAAAATCGGCCTGTTCGGTGGCGCCGGCGTCGGCAAGACTGTTCTGATCATGGAACTGATCAACAACATCGCCAAGCAGCACGGCGGCGTCTCGGTTTTCGGCGGCGTCGGCGAGCGCACCCGCGAAGGCAACGACCTTTACCTCGACATGAAACATTCGGGCGTTCTCGACAAGACCTGCCTGGTGTTCGGCCAGATGAACGAACCGCCCGGCGCCCGTCTGCGTGTCGCCCTCACCGCTCTGACGATGGCAGAATACTTCAGGGACCGCGAAGCCCAGGACGTGCTGCTGTTCATCGACAACATTTTCCGCTTCGTGCAGGCCGGCTCAGAGGTTTCGTCGCTGCTTGGCCGCATGCCGTCGGCAGTTGGCTATCAGCCTACCCTCGCCAACGAAATGGGTGCCCTGCAGGAACGCATTACCACGACCGTCACCGGCTCGATCACCTCGGTGCAGGCGATTTACGTACCCGCCGACGATATCACCGACCCGGCGCCGGCCACCACCTTCTCACATCTCGACGCAACGACGGTTCTCTCGCGCAAAATCGTCGAACTCGGCATTTACCCGGCCGTCGACCCGCTGACGTCGAACTCACGCCTGCTGTCGCCCGATGTCATCGGCAACGAGCACTATCAGACCGCCCGCCTCGTTCAGGAAATCCTGCAGCGCTACCAGGAACTCACCGATATCATCGCGATTCTCGGCATGGAAGAGCTCTCTGACGAAGACCGCACCATCGTCAATCGCGCCCGCCGCATTCAGAAGTTTCTCTCACAGCCGTTCTTCGTCGCCGAAAAATTTTCGGGACACCATGGCCGTTATGTTCCGGTCAAGGAGACTATCGAGGGCTTCAAGGCGATCGTCGACGGCAAATACGACAGCTACCCCGAGCAGGCTTTCTACATGACCGGCAACATCACCGACGTTGAAAAGAAAGCCGAAACGCTGAAAAAGCAGCAATGAAAAAATCGTTTACCGTAACTCTCGCCCGCCCCGGCCGGCACCTGATCTCATTCGAAGCCAAAGCCCTGCAGCTGCCGGGCGATCGTGGCTCGCTCGGGGTCCTGGCCGGGCGCCAGCCGCTGCTCACCGTCATGGAACCGGGAGTAATCAGCATTCTCGAAATCACTGACCATCGCCGGCTGTTTGCCACCACCGGCGGCTTCTGCGAAATGATCGACAACGAGGCCACCCTGCTGTGTGATTCACTGATCACCGTCGAAGAGCTCGAAGCCGAAGATGCTGCCGGCGAAAAGCAGCTGCAGCAGACGCAGGCGGCGACCCCGGCCACAAAGAACTACCGGCGCGACTTCACAAAAATGAGCGAAGCCGAAAAGCGCGCCTACGCCCTCACCCTCCTCCGCAAAGCTGTGCGGGGATGACGTAGTGAAGTGCCGGCGCTGTGATAATGATTAAATACAGGAGAACAGATGAGCACAGATATGTTTTATTCGGACAAGCTGAGTTTTGAGCGGGTGGCGCTGCTGCCGGAACAGCAGCGCGGCAGGATTTACGCTGATGTGCCGCTGAATTTTTTCGCCAGCCTCGATGACCTCAAGACCTATGTGGTCGGGCTCAAGAGCCTGGGCGTCAATGTATTGCTGATTCTGCCGCATTTTCTGCCGAGCTTCTCGGCCTACGTGGTGAAAAATTACGAACAACCCTGCGCCCTGTTCGGCACCTGGGAAAAGTTCGCCGAATTCATGCTGTTCGTCAAAGAACTCGGCATGGACCGCATGATCGACATTCCGTTCAACCATGCCGACTGGCAGGCAGAGAATCTTAAGCGCGAATGGTTCAAAAACCACGCTGATGGCGGCATCGAAGCCGGCGCCGACGACGAAGACGCTGACCGCAACCGGGTGCGCATCAACTGGGGCGCTTACATTCTCGACAACGGCAATCGCGAGCTGCAGGATTACTGGCTCGAAAAGGTGATTTTTCCGCATGTCGACAGCATGCACGTCAACGCCATCCGCATCGATGCGGCCTGGGGCCTCGACCCGGCCGGCCTGAAGCGCCTGGTGCAGGAAACCCGCAAGCGCAATAAACAGGTCTGGTTTCTCGCCGAAAACCTCGGCATGGCAAAGCTGATCAAACTCGCCGAATCGGGTATCGCCGCCGGCGCCGACCGTTTCTTCAACAATATGTACTGGTACAGCGGCGGGCTTTATATTCCGACCGATATCTATACGCTTTACAAGCGTTCGAAAGGGCTGCCGACCTGCACCATCTACAGCAGCCACGACACACTGATGCCGGCCATGAAAGCCTGCGCCCGCCAGCGCAGTGCCGACGTCAAAGGGCTCAACGACAAAGCGATCGTCAGAAAATTCGTCGACCAGGAAAAGCTGCATTCGCTGGCGCAGCTGAGTGAAAAAGACCGACAGGCAGTCATCACGCACATGAAGCTCGATTTTGCGCTCGCGGCCCTCATGAGTTCAGACCTGATGTTTGCCGCCGGTTCAGAAACCGGTCTTTTCGAACGCATCGACGTGCTGCGCTCGGGACCGGCCGAATTTGCCCGTGGCATCGATTCTGACCTGCCGGCGTTCATGAGTGAAATTCTGCAGATCAAAGCCGCCGCCAGGATATTCAACTGTGAAGGCGTGGTAATACCATTTGGCAGCTGGCAGCCCGACAAAACCGGCGTCAGGGGTTATGTAAAAAGCACCGCCGCCGGGCAGCACGCCATGGTCGTCGTCAACAACGGCAGGCAGACGGCAACGGTGGCAATGCCGAAACGCCTTAAAAATGCCGCGAAACTCATGGTCCACCGCCCCGAAGGCGCAGCGGTACTACCCGGCAAACCAGCCCATTTGACTCTGGCCGCCGGTCAGGTGCTGATCATCACAGGAGAACGTTGACATGATTTTCGAAGAAAGTATCAGAACCCCGGCCAAGCAGGCCATGGTCGACGTTACGTCGACCATCAGGCGCTTCGTCGCCGCATCGGGCATGACCGACGGTCACATCGTCGTGTCGGTGCCGCACACGACCGCCGCACTCACCATCAACGAGAATGCTGACCCGTCGGTTGTCAGCGACATGCTGCGCCGCCTCGAACAGGCGTTTCCGACCTATGACCCGAACGACCGGCACGCCGAAGGCAACAGTGCCGCGCATGTAAAATCGAGTCTGCTCGGCACCTGCCACACCTTCATCGTCGCCAACGGCGACCTGGTGCTCGGCACCTGGCAGGGCATCTACCTCTGCGAATTCGACGGCCCCCGCACCCGCAGCCTGATTATCAGTATTCCCTGATTCATAAGCTTCGGCCTATCAGCCGGGTTTCGCAGACATAAAAAATGGGCCGGTCGTCAGACCGGCCCGTTTTTTATGACTGAATCAGTATTCGTAGATACTGCCGCCGATGTATTCGCGGATCAGGGCGTCTTTCGGGATAACCGATTCGTCTTCCCAGACTTTGAGGGAGTCGAGGATATCGAAAACGCGTTTGGCTCTGATGTAGGCATCCTGGCGTTTCGGGTTTTCGCGATAGTCTTTCACGAAATCGGGAAAGAAGTGGAACAGATGTTTCTTGTAGACCGGCAGTTCGTATGGCAGTGAGCCGTCAATGATGTGGTCGACGGTGCCAAGGAACGGAATGATGTGCTGAATTTCGGAACGGCGCACATAATGCCAGTGTTCGAGGGTCTGGCGCGGGTTGTAGCTGCGGTGCCACGAATCGCGCACCATTCGGCGCAGCAGGCGCACGTCGGTCCAGCGAATGAACTCGCCGGCTTTGTTCTTTATCTGGCAGAGGGTTTCGATGTAGAGCTTGAATTTCTTTTCATCGGGCACGCTGCTGGTCATCGGGCCATAGAGGCCGTGCAGACTGTCGAGCAGCAGAATCTGGTTCTTTTCGAGCTTCATCGGGTCGGTTTCCGCTTCGCGTTTACCGGTCTTGAAGTTATAGCGCGGCATCTGAATGGTCTTGCCATCGAGCAGGTCGGCCAGATGCTGGTTGATCAGCTTGAGATCGAGCGCTTCGGGGGTTTCGAAGTCATAATCGCCGAATTCATCGCGCGGGTGGTGTTCGAGGTCGAAATAATAGTTGTCAAGTTCCATCGACACCAGTTCGTAGCCCATTTTCTGCAGGTGCTCGCCGACCTTGATCGTGGTGGTCGTCTTGCCTGAGCTCGACGGCCCGGCGATGATGACGATGCGCACCTGATCTTTGCGGGCGATGATCTTTTCGGCGGCCGAAGCGATGTCGGCGTCGTATTTGGCGGTAACTGCCTTGACCAGTTCAGGGTAAGTGCCCTTTTCGATATGCTCGTTGATTTTGTCGACGCTGAAGCAGTTGTTATCGATCGACCAGTTCAGCACCTGCCAGATCTTTTTATAGGGAATGTTGCCGGAAGAGCTGGCCTGCTGCTTTTCCTGGCCTTCGCGCAGCTTGTTGTGAATGTGGCGGAAAATGATAAAAGTCTTGGCCGTGCGTGCATGCCCGGCTTCGATCAATTCCTTTTCGATGAGGTCCTGAACTTCTTCGACGCTCGGCAGTGCCGGCGGTTGTTTCGTCAGTTCAAGCTGATGCACGACCTTGTCGGCGAGAATTTCGGCAAGGCGGCGGTCCTCGCCACCGACTTCGACGGCGGCCTTGAAAATGGCGTTGACGATTTTTTCCTTGTCGAATGGCACGACCTGGCCATTGCGTTTAACGATCTTTTCTACCGGATTCTTCTGATGGGGCATTAACCTACCTCTTAAACAAAGATATCAGACTGATAATTATACACGATTATTTGGTGTCGTCGACGACCTTGTAGGTGACGGCGAGATTACCGATGATACCGGCAATCGTGCCGAGTTCCTTGAGCGGGTCGGGGCGCACGAGTTTCGGGCGCGGCGGTACGAGAATGATGTCGCCCCGTTCGATTTTTCTGATGCTGCGCATGCGCAGCACTTCGCCATTCGCGCGCACGACAATGGTGCGGCGGTGATCTGAATGTGAATTGAAACCACCGGCGCGGTTGATGTAATAGCCCGATGAATGACCGGGGTTGAAGAGAATCGTGGTCGGGTTCATAACCGCACCGAGCACCGAAACGGTGGTCGGCACCACCGGAATGGTGATCTGGTCACCGTCAAGCAGCGCCACATCATCATATTCCGAGGCGCGGCCGTCGAGAATTTTACTCATCGGCACGGGAATGCGCATCATCTTGTTCTTGAGGCTGCGGCTCGACATTTCGATACCGGCGTATCCCGAAGCCTGGCCTTCGACAAGGTTCTTGTCGGTCGCCTCGGGCATCATGCCAGCCTGCTTCTGCACGATCTGCTGCTCGGCGCGTTCACCTTCCACTTCCTGGCGCAGGGTCTTCAGATCGTCAACTTTGGCGCCGGAACGCAGCAGGTCGGCTCGCAGGTCGAGAGTCGCCTGGCGGAAAAGGTCATCCTGCACCGTTTCAGTGGTTTCGAGCTGTTTTTCAGAGGTAATATGGTCGATACGGCGCATGAACACGGCACCGTCGGCAAAGGCCATGCCGGTAAGACCGCCGGCCCTTTCGATCAGGCTGCTGAGGCGTTCACCGCGGTGTTTCAGGGCATAGGGGCCCGGGCGCATGACCTGGCCTTTCAGGTAGACGATTTCGGGTTCGATCATACTGTCGCCGCGTGCCAGCACGCTGATGCGGTCGAGGGGCTGCAATACGATATTGTCGGGCGAATTCTGGTCGGCCAGGGCGGCTTTCAGGCTGGCGCGGATAATTTCGCTGCCGTTGCCTTCCTGGACTCTGGCGATTTCGACCATGTCGGCCGCATCGATCGAGGTGCCCTGAGCCTTGACCACCAGGTCAGAAAGTTTCATGCCTTCGCGGAACACATACTGACCGGGGCGGCGAATGGCGCCATCGATGGTCAGACGGCGGGTATCGGGAGTAATTTCCTCTTCGGCGAACAGGCGAACCCGGTCAAAGGGTTTGAGCGCGTGGTTCTGCGATTTGTCACCGGCAAGAGCGAATTTGACGTTGAAAGCGATGACTTCCTGCTGACCGGCCGGGCCCTTGCGGTAGATCTGGCCGCGTTCGAGATTCGCCTCTTCACCGATCAGACCGCCGGCGCGGTTAATCAGGTCGCTGATCGTGAGGGCCGCATCGACCGAGTATTCGCCCGGCCGGTTGACCGGGCCTTCGAGGGTCACGAGATTGCCGACCATTTCGGTTGCCTGCTCAACCTTGATTTCATCGCCATTACTGAGCATGAATTTTTTGAGGGCGGTTTCGTCTGAAAGTCTGATATCGAATGATTCACGGCGTTGGTCGCCGGTCCAGCGGGTTACGAGAACCCGGCCCGAATAGGCTTTGGGCAATACTTTGCCGGCCATTTCGATGGCATCGGCAAGACTGGTTTCGCCGAAAAGTTCGTAGATGGCCGGGCGGTTGACCATACCGGTGACGCTGATCCGGTTCTCGGCGGCGGGCACGAAAATCGTGTCGCCATTCTTGACCGGGATATCCTGGCTGCGGTCACCCGACAGGAAATAACGATAAAGGTCGATGGTTTTAGACTTGCCGGTCGAATCGAGCACCTTGACATGCCGCATCGAACCACGCTGGGTCGGGCCACCTGCCTGATAAAGAGCCGAAAATGCAGTAGCCAGACCAGAAACGTTCATGGCGCCCGGCTTTTCAACTTCGCCGACGACAAAAATCTGAATGGTTCTGACTTTGGTCAGGGTCGCCTGCCCTTTGAAGTGTTTGAATTTGCCTGAAAGGCGGCCGAGCACCATCTGTTCGAATTCGCCGACCGTCTGGCCGCTGACGCCAAGCACGCCGAGAATCGGCACGTAGACCTGGCCTTCGGGGTTTACCTGCACATCGTAGACGGTTTCGTCGCCGAGCTCAGACCAGATGATGATTTTCAGGGCGTCGCCGGGCCCGAGCTGGTAATTCGAAGGCGCCAGGCCCGAGAACAGGCTGGCCTGAATCTGCTCGCCCTGTTCGAAGAACTCACGGCCAAAATTTTTCAACAGCAGTTCGGTGGCCAGGCGTTTCTGCACTTCTTTTTCGACGTCGAACTGGTCATAGGCGAACAATTCACGGGCCGCCAGTTCGTCTTTTTCGTTATAAAGGGTCTTTGCGGCTTTCTGGGGGCCGGCCGGCACTGCGGCCGTCTTTTCTCTGATCACGTCATTGCGGGTTTTTAAATAAAGAGCCTGTTCGAGCTGGGCCAGGCGCTGTCTGATGTAGTCGGGGCTGTTTCTGTCAAGCTGAGCAGACTCTTCGGCACTCGCGATAACCGTGCCCGACTGACGCAGGCTCCTGTTGTCCTGATCGATGGCCGGCGAGTCCGGGCCGAGCGAAAATACCTGCATGGCCCCGGTTTTCTGGCGCGTCGGGTCGACCCGGTTTTTTTCGGGCTGGTTGCTCAACTGCGCGGGGGCGGTAGAGGCGACTGAAGAAAGAAGCAGTACCATCAGACCATAACGTTTCATTGGTTCACCTGAAAAGAGATTTTGCTATGTTCATCGGCCATACATGGGCCATAGTTTACCAGAAAGAAATCGCCGCCGGAATACCCGGCAAAATACTGTTTATTCGCCGCAGAGGAAGGCGTTTTTTACGTGCACGACATGGGGTTCGGCGGTGTCGAAGGCGACGGCGATGGCGTCGAAGCGGCAGGGGGTGTCGGGGTTGATTTTTTCGCGGGCGAGGAAAAGGCCGGCGGTTTTTTCTATCTGGCGGCGCTTTTTGAAGTCGATGGTTTCGAGCGGTGTGCCGTGCTGCTGTGAAGTTCGCGATCTGACTTCGACAAAGACGAGAACCGGCCCGTCGCACATCACCAGATCGAGTTCGCCGCCGCGAAAGCGGTAATTACGCGCCTGCAGCCGGTAGCCGATGCTTTGCAGATATTCGAGCGCCAGGTCCTCGGCACGGCGGCCGAGATCGATACGTTCGCGGCTCATGCCCGCTGCTGGCGGTCGAGAAGATAAATCTGTGCCAGAATTTCGGCCATTGCTCCCCACAGTTCCGCCGGGATTTCGACGCCGACCGGCACCTTTGCCAGTGATTCGGCCAGACTGCTGTCCTCGCGCAGCGGCACCTCATTCTTTTTTGCCAGTTCGACGATCTGCCGGGCCTGAAAGCCGCGCCCCGAGGCTACTACTTTAGGTGCCTCGCCGGCTTCGCCGAAGGCATATTTGATTGCCACCGCCACGTCGTCGAATTTAACCCGGTTCTTTTCCATAATTCATTTATACCACAACCAATCCCTCGAAGCGAGTCAGGCTATTTGTGCAGCTTCGGCCTATCAGCCGGGTTGCTTTTTCTCCAGCGATTCCTCACTTCGTTCGTCACAAGCTTACGAAAAAGCAATCCCGTCTTCTCGCCTCGCAATTTTTAAAAGCGGGTTATCGATTCTATTGAATAATGACGCCTTACTCAAAAAAATACAGAGTCAGGCTTTGAGGTCGAGTTTGGGGCGAGGCGGAGCTGGCGGGGGTTCGGGGGTGGTGCTGAAGAAGTTGTTCAGAAGACGGACTTTGCCGACGGTGAGGCGCACCTGGTCGAAGTCGCCGCTGGCGAGAACGCGGGCGCGGGTTGCGGCGAAGATGCTTTTGAACAGGTCGATGTGTTCTTCGGCGACGCCGAAGTGGACCCACAGGGTTTTCTGCTGCTGGTGCAGGGCAACTTCGACCTGACCGAAGGCGGGCGGGTTGACGAGCAGGCGCAGGCTGAAGCCCTGTTCCTGGTCTGAGCTGTCGGGCACGAAAGCTTCGCCTTCGAGGGTATCGGGAACATCCTGGTCGTGCCAGAACATCGGCCACTGAAAATAGATTCTGCCTTCCTGACCGCGTTCGGGCAGCATCGACAGCATTTCCTGCAGCTGCAGCCCGGCGACCCACTCTTCGCCGCCGGCGGCAAGCCGGCGCAGGGTTGCCGCATCGCCGGCTTTGCCGGCCGTGAACATCTGCAGCAGAGTATCGGTGAGCCGACCCTGCCCCCAGGCATTCTGCAGGGTGCTCTGGCCGGCGCGGTCGAGTCTGGCGAACAGACCGGCTGCCTGCAGGCGGCCGGCCAGATAGGCCTGCAGCAGCGGCGCTGCCGCAGCGGGGAGTTTTCGGGCCAGCAGCAGGGCCACCAGTTCCGGATTCGCG
This sequence comes from Candidatus Rifleibacteriota bacterium, assembly GCA_024710355.1. Classification (GTDB taxonomy): domain Bacteria; phylum Muiribacteriota; class Ozemobacteria; order Ozemobacterales; family Ozemobacteraceae; genus Rifleibacterium. The sequence goes on along the minus strand of JANJUX010000017.1, from coordinate 8,578 downwards.
GCGTTGCGGGGCAGCTGTTTCAGCAGTTCGGCGGCCAGGCGCAGGTTTTCGGCGTTAACCGGCACGCCGTAGCTTTTCATGGCGGCGGCAAGCTGTGGCCCGTTTTCGTGCAGTCCGGCGTTCTGCAGCAGTTTTTCGGCAGAAACGCCGGCAGAATTGTCGGCGGCGATGATACTGAAACCGCCGGCGGTAGCCGTCAGACGGCCATTCAGCTGTTGCCCGGCGGCGAATTCACCGGCAACCGGCACCGGCCGGCCATTAACCAGCAGCAGCGAGCGGCCACCTTCGCTGGCGACCACCTCGGCTCTGACCGGGCGGATGTTCGCCGGATCGGCGTTATTTGAGGGTAAAGAGAGTTTCATCGTGCAGCGCCGGGGTCAGCAGGGCTTTAACCGGCTTGAACGACCGGCGGTGTTCGGCGCAGGGGCCGAATTGTCGCAGCGCCTGCTGGTGCGCCGCCGTGCCATAGCCCATGTGCTTTTCGAAACCATAATCAGGAAAACTCTGCGCCAGGTTTTCCATGTGCAGGTCGCGGGCTTCTTTCGCAAGAATCGAGGCCGCCGCGACCGAAGCACTGATTGACTCGCCTTTGGCAAAAGCCTGGTGCGGCAGGCGCAGCCAGGGCAGCTTGATAAAGTCGAGCAGCAGATAATCGGGTGCCGGCTGCAGCTGGTCGAAAGCGCGGTTGAATGCCAGGCGGGTCGCTTCGAGAATGTTATGCCGGTCGATTTCTTCGGCGCTCGCCCAGCCAATGCCGTAGGCGGTTGCCCGGGCTCTGATCTCATCAAAAAGTGCCCGGCGCTTCTGTCGGCTGAGTTTCTTCGAATCATCGAGCCCGGCAATGCGGCAATCGGCCGGCAGAATCACCATGGCGGCACAGACCGGCCCGGCCCACGGCCCGCGCCCGGCCTCGTCGCCGCCGGCGATCAGCCGAAAGCCTTCAGCCCGTGCAAGATCTTCGTAATGATAATGACCGTCAATTTCCTGTTGCATACCAGCAGAATACCACGACCAATCCGAACTTAAAATATTAACCTTTCTCTTTCTATCATTATAGTGTTACGGCCGGTCAGTCGTTGCCGCCGCTTCCGCCATCCTAGCTCACGCGGCATAATGCCGTCCTGGCAAAAACGCTCTGCGATCTTCGCCCCCTCATAGTTCCATCTGTTCACTCTGCTCGCACGACCGGAACTCGGGCTCTAAGCGGCATCGCTCACAGGGAACTATGGGGTGCTCGACAAGCGCCGCTTATGCAAGCGCCTGACCTGCCTTTAACTTCATTGTAAATGCAAACTTCAGTCTGATGGCAGTTTATTTATTATTTTTGAGGCGGCGCTTTTTTTTGCGGTCGGCGAGTTCTTTTTCGCGGCGGGCGAGGTCGGCGGCCTCGAGTTCTTTTAAACGGCGTTCGATCAGGGCGGTGTGGCGCTTTGCGGCTTCGACGAGGGTCGGCAGGGTGGTCAACAGGGCGCCGGAGCCGGTTTCGAACCATGAAGAGACGGTGAACTGGATCGAGCGCAGGCGTTCGATCAGCAGACTGGTTTCGACGGCCCAGTCGTTTGGCTCGATCCAGACGAGTTGCTTCGGATCGGGCAGATTGCGCAGCTCGATCAGGTTGGTGAGATGCTGGTGCTGCACCGCCGGATGTCTGATGGTGAACCTGAGCGTCAGGCCATACAGCAGTTCGTTATTGTCGACGACCTTTTTGATTTTGCTGAGAATGGCCGCAGCCGAAGCCAGGGCCGGGTCAGGCGGCAGGATTTCCTCGATCGGTTCGACGACCACCGGTCGATTGCCCCGTTCGGCAGAGGTTTCGGGGGCAGCGATGACGATGACGCGGTTGTCATTGGCGGCCGGAGTTTCGGGCGACGAGGGGCGCACAGGAGTCCTGCCGGTTCTGAAGGACGGAATGAAGTTCTGCCGGGCGCTGTCACGGTATTGCTCGGGCACGCGCTCGAGGCTGTCGACGACAATCGTCTGTCCCTGGTCGTCCTGGTAGGAATACAGAGTCAGACCGGCCGCCTGCAGACTGGCAACAAGCATCAGGAAAAGACAGAGAAGAGCAAAACTCCCGCCTCTACTGTTCATAATATTGTTAAACTTCAATTGGCATCGGGTAATTAACAAGTCAGTCCTAAATCGATGTGCTTCGGCCTATCAGCCGGGTTGCTTTTTCACGAGGTGATAAGGGCGGATTTGATGGCGATCAGGCGGGTGAGGAGGGCTTTCATGTCGTCGAGGGGCAGAATGTTGTCGGCGTCGGACGGGGATTTTTCGGGTTCGGGGTGAACTTCGAGAAACAGGCCGTCGACGTCGCCGGTGGCCATGGCCGCCTGTGCCAGCGTCGCGATGAACTCTCGCTGACCGCCGGTTTTGGCGCCACCGGAACTGGGCAACTGCAGAGAATGGGTTGCATCATAGACAACGCCGTCGCAGAACGGCTTCATGACGGGGAACGACCGCATATCGACGACGAGGCTGCCGTAGCCGAACGAGGCGCCGCGCTCGGTCAGCAATACTTCGCCGGCCCCTTCGGTGTTGCGAACTTTGTCGGCGAGATGCTTCGTCGCCCAGGGCGAAAGAAACTGCCCCTTCTTGATGTTGACGACACGGCCGGTGCGGGCTGCCGCCTCGGTCAGGTCAGTCTGACGGCAGAGAAAAGCAGGAATCTGCAGAATATTGCAGACTTCGGCGACCGGCGCGACCTGCGCCACTTCATGCACATCGGTCAGCACCGGCAGACCGGTTTTCGCCTTTACCGACGCGAGAATTTCGAGGCCCTTGTCGAGGCCCGGGCCGCGAAAGGAGTCGCCCGAAGTGCGATTCGCCTTGTCGAAACTGGCCTTGAACACCACCGGCAGTTTAAGCTCTTCGCCAACCGCCTTCAGCGTCTGGGCAATATAGAGGCACAGGCCCTCGGATTCGATGACACAGGGCCCCGCGATCAGAAAAAACGGCGCTTCAGCTGCAAATTGTTTGATTGAAAAAGTCATTCCGGGTATCACCACAAATTTACGCTACCCGCCGGGTGCAGGCAATCTCACCGGGGCCAATAGCCCTGACATCCTTTTCTTTGAGAGAAACAACCGCGATGGTTTCTCCTGAAATCGTTGTGAATTCGACCTCGTATCCGTTACTACCATGTTCGAGAACGATAGAGCCAATGTCGCCTGCTCTGAGACCATACTCGGGCAGATCAACGGTCAAAGCGACAACTTCAAGTTCCTGAGGCATTACTTCAACTCCTTGAGATAAGGCAAAGGATATGCAGTCACAAATCTCGCCAGTTCAGACCCATTTTCGACGAACCAGATCGATCTGACAAGGGGATTGCGCTGGTCAGGAGAACTCAACTTCCCATCAATAATATACTTTATTCCATGTTCATTTGGAATACTTTCAGAAACCTGATTCTTCTTTGCATGCTCAAGAATCGCAGACGCAAGAACAGACCATTGATCAGCACTGAATCCAACGGCCTCAAAGAAAACAGCTTTTCCTCTACCCACAGGATGTGAGCGGTTCAGAAGATATAACCTGAACTTTTCTTCCGACAGCCCGGCTGACGTCACATTCAGATACATCAAGGTTACCTTTGTTTTAGAACCGGTTTAAATCAGTCGTAGCCGTCGGGGTTTTTTGACTGCCAGTTCCAGGAATCGGCGCACATCTGCTCGATGCCGAACTTCGCTTTCCATTTCAGTTCGCGATTGGCCTTCGTCGGGTCGGCGTAACAGGCGGCGACATCACCGGATCGGCGGCCAACAACTTCGTATGGCACTTTTTTGCCGCTCGCATCTTCGAAAGCCTTAACGACGTCGAGAACGCTGTAGCCCTGACCGGTGCCGAGGTTCCAGATGCCGAGGCCGGGGTTTTCATTGAGCTTTTCAAGGGCCTTCAGATGCCCCTCGGCCAGGTCGACGACGTGAATGTAGTCGCGCACGCCGGTGCCATCGTGGGTCGGGTAGTCGTTGCCGAAAACATTCAGATGCGGCCGGCGGCCAATCGCCACCTGAGTGATATAGGGCATGAGATTATTCGGAATCCCGTTCGGATCTTCGCCGATCAAACCGCTGGCGTGTGCCCCGACCGGGTTGAAGTAGCGCAGCAGCGCGACGTTCAGGTGCGGGTGCGCCTTCTGCCAGTCGATGAGAATCTGCTCGACCATGAACTTTGAGCGACCGTATGGGTTGGTAGCGCCGCCGACCGGAAATTCCTCTTTTATCGGCACCGTATGCGGGTCACCGTAAACGGTCGACGACGAACTGAAAACGAGATTGCGCACTCCTGCCGCCTGCATGACACCGCAGAGTTTGAGGGTGCCGCCGACGTTGTTCTGGTAGTAGAACAGCGGCTTTTCGACCGATTCTCCGACCGCCTTGAGACCGGCGAAATGAATCACGGCGTCGAACTTCTGCCCTGAGAACACGTTTACCAGAGCTTCGAAATCGCAGATGTCGACATCAAAAAAATCCGGGCGGCGCCCGGAAATTTTTTCGATACGATCGAGAACTGCAATTTTACTGTTGTGAAGATTATCGACAATGACGACATCATGCCCAGCCTGCAGCAGCTGCACGCAGGTATGACTGCCAATATAGCCGGCCCCGCCGGTTAAAAGCACTTTCATCAACTTTGTTCCTTGTTCAATGATTTTCGCGCATTATACCACAACCGACATTTGCAGTCATGTCAGCGAAAAACACATGTGGGCTGATGGTTTTAGACCTCCATCAGCCCACATGCTACCTTAGGGGCGAAAATTTTTGCAGCCTTCAGTGGTTGAAGGCGGCGTTTTTGAGGGAAGTGTAGAGAATGGCCATCTTCAGGGCGAGTTCGAACGAGTAGGTCGCGGGTTTTTCGCCGCGCGGCTCGACGGCAACCACTTCGAAGCTGTCGCGGTGCAGGCGGGCATGCATCGGGCCATCGTGATAATGCAGCGCATCGTCTTTCTCTTCGAGCATGTATTCGTGGCCGGCAACGCGGGCTTTGAGCACTTTGCCCGAGATTCTGAAGGCGTTCGCCTCTTCCTTGAAGCTGTGGTCGGTCAGGTAGAATTTCGGCTTGTTCTTGTACGGGTCGCCGGCGGTCGGGCAGAAGGTCGTGCAGTTACCGCACTCGTTGCAGAAATCGCCGATATTGAGAACCTGCACGTCCTGGGTCAGGCGCATGGTTCTTTCGGTCTCGATTTTGAACTTGCCCTTCTTGTTAACGGCTTTCTGAACCAGATAATCACCGGGGCGCACGTAATAAGTAAAGTTGGCGCGGTTCGGGCAGACGCTGACGCAGACATTGCAGACATCGTTGCAGTAGAGACAGCGTTCAGCCTCTTTGCGGGCTTCCTCTTCGTTCAGATCACGAATGACGGTGGCAAAGCCCTTGCGCAGCTTTACATCGATTTCGGGCAGCTTGATGCCCCTGACGCGGCGGGCGCTTTTTACCATGAACTGAGCGGCGTTCATGCCTTTTTTGATCGCGGCCGGGCCGATATCGAGCTCTTTACCGGCCTGGGCGATAATATTGAGAGCGACGCGCTGGCCGTCACCGACCGCCTTGACGATCGTCGAGGCACCACGCACCGCATCGCCACCGGCGAAGACGTTTCTGATACGGGTCATACCGGTAACCGGGTCGGTTTCGAGATCGGAGGCGCCGATAAAGTCGAGAATGACGTCCTGACCGATTGCCTCGATCACGGTTTCGCAGGGCACATCGACGATCGCGCCCTTGACCGGAACAGGCTTGCGGCGGCCATCCGGGCCCTTCTCGCCGAGCTGCATCCGCTGGCATTTCATGCCGGCGACTTTACCGCCAGCCACGACGATTTCGAGGGGCTGGTGCAGTTCGAGCACTTCGATACCTTCGTCGAGCAGCGCCTTTACTTCTTCGAGATCGGCGGGCATTTCAGCGCGGGTGCGACGGTAGACGACACGCACACGGCCGCTGTCTCCGACAAGGCGCAGGGCGGTGCGGGCGGCATCCATGGCCGAGTTGCCGCCGCCGATGATCGCGACGTTCGGGCCGATTTTCGGGTTGCGTTCCTGGCGCACGTCAGACAGGAAAACCAGCTGGTCGATGACGCCGGCGGCGTCTTCGCCGGGGATCCCCATCTTTTTGGCGCCCTGGGCGCCGATGGCGATATAGACGTAATCATGATCCCGGCGCAGTTCTTCGAAGCGCTGGCGGTCGATTTTCTGGGCGTAGCTGATCTTGACACCGAGGTTTTTGATAAATTCGACGTCACGGTTGATCGCATCGGCGGTCAGTCTGAAACTCGGAATCGCGTCAGAAACCATACCACCGGCGAAGGCTTTCGTTTCGAAAATTTCGACGTCGAAGCCTTCGAGGGCGAGAAAGTATGCGGCTGACAGACCACTCGGGCCGGCGCCGACAATCGCGACCTTTTTGCCATTGGCTTTTTCGGGCTGCAGGTTCGGGCGGTCAGCGTTGCGGTTGGCGATGAAACGCTTGATTTCGCGGATCAGCAGTGAGCTGTCGTAATTGGCGCGCGTGCATTTGTGCTGGCACTGGTGGTCGCAGACCATACCTAGCACTGAAGGCAGCGGGTTCTGGCGCATGATGACTTCATAGGCCTTCTTGTAGTCGCCTTTGGCGGTGTAATACATGTAAGAAGGGATATCCTGGCCGGCCGGGCAGGTGCCGATACAGGGGGCGCGAACGCAGTCGAATTCGGGCAGGGCGCGACTGGTCTTGATCGACTCGCCGGTCTTGCTTTCTTTGTGGTAAGCCGGGTTGGCAGGCACAGCACCGGCATAGCGGCGCAGATTGAGCAGTGCGGCCTTTTCCACTTTCTTGCAGCTGCATTCGGCGAACTTAAGAATATAGCTGTCGATATTGTCGGCTTTTTCGGCCCGGATCGCGGCGGCAAGTTCTTCGAGATACTGCAGCTGACGCCCGTAGCCACCCGGTTTCAGCAGATCGGAACAGACGGTGACCGGTTTGATACCGCAGGCAATGATCTTCGGCAGGTTGAAACAGTCGGCGCCGGCGCTGAAGCTGATGTCGAGTCTGCCGGCGAATTCGTTCTGCAGTTTCGCGGCGACGTTGATGCTGATCGGGTGCAGGGCGCGGCCGCTCATATACATCATTTTTTCGTTCGGCGGGAAAATATTCTTGTGGTTGACCGATTCGAGGGTATTGGTGAGCTTCAGGTTGAAGGCAACGCCCTTCGCTTCGGCGGCGGCGCGCATGTTTTTGATGATCTGCACGCCGTCGGGGTATTTGAGATCGTGGCCGAACGCCTCGTCGGGCACTTCGGTGACGAAGCCGAGCTGTTCGTTGAGGATGTGGCGCAGGTGGTCGGCGCCGAGCAACGTCGGGTTCAGCTTGATCGTGGTGTTGTAGCCGCGGTCTTTCACGAGATACATGGCGATCTTTTCGATTTCGTCGGGCGGGCAGCCATGCATCGTCGAAAGGGTAATGTTGTCGGAAAGCATGGCCGGAATCTCGATTTCGTCGATCTTCGGGTAAATTTTGCGCATGACGGCGAGTTTTTCTTTCAGCAGGTCGCCGCAATCGGCCATGCGTTCGAGAAATTTCTGGACGTTCGGCTTGAGAATGCCTTCGAGATTGTAGCCAACGCTCATATTGAAAATGAAGCCGCGGCCTTTGGCGTTGTTCCAGCCGAATTTATGGCGCAGCACGTGCAGCATGATCCAGGCGTTGAGATACTCGTCGAAACTGGCGTCGAGTTTGAGTTCCTGCGACCATTCGCAGTTGTAGCCTTCGTCCTGAATGTCGATGCAGGGTTTGCTGACGTTGAGTTCGTCGAGCGTCTGCACCGTCTTGAGTTCGAGATAACGTGAGCCGCAGAGCCAGGCGGCGATCAGGTTCTGGGCCATCTGGGTGTGCGGGCCGGCGGCGACGCCGAGCGGGCTTTCGAGGTGCTGGCCGTATCTGGTCAGGGTGAACGGGTCGTCGGCCTTCGGCACGAAAAACAGGTCTTTGTGAATACCAAAGATCTGTGAAGTTTCGTCATATTCGCGCAGTATCCATGAAGCGAGGTGCTCGATGCTGATTCTGGAAAATTCTTTAGACATAAAAAGAGGGAAGCTCCTTTCCGGGTTCGGTGCGCATTTATTTTTTGTGATTTTAACATAATCCACCAATATCGCAACCACAGATAAACGCGATGAAGAAAGACAAGGAGAATAAGCCGCGGATGAACGCGGATAGACGCAGATGAAAACCAGATATTTTAAACTGCGATACGGTCGAAAGTGGTGTGCGGCTCGGGTAGAGGCAACCCGTCTTCGGTCAGTCCTTCGAGATGAAAAATGATGGCTTCTCTCAGATTTTCACGCGCTTCTTCGGGTGTTTTACCGGTGGCGCCGCAGCCAGGAACATCGGGCGCATACGCCGAATAATTTTTTCCAGACTTTTCAATTACAACAAGAAATTCTTTCATTGCAAGGATTCTATATAAAAGCGCATAGAAATTTGTTAAACATAAGATTTCATTATTCCCCTTATAGAGGCAGGGTTTCCTTGGAACCTGTTAAATCGTCGAAAGATGGTCTGATGTAACTGATCAAGACTTTCAAAGTATCGGTTATGA
>JANJUX010000009.1 GCA_024710355.1 Candidatus Rifleibacteriota bacterium | reverse complement strand
ATTTGTGCTCACAACTCCATTATAATTTTCTGGCAAAAATGTACAAGACCCAGTTAAACTTCAACCACGTGAACAGTTACAAAATAAGAGAATCCGAAAATGCGTTCTCACTATATCGGTGGTGCGACCAATATAACATTTCCGTTATTTTCAAAGCGCTTTTATTAGCACTTCTCAATATTTGATCAAGAAGGCTAAAAGAATATTCTATTACATCATGCTCAACAAGTCTTCGAGACTTAACAGCGACTTCGTTTCGCTCTGCGACTAACCGTACCGCGTTGTTAACAAAAGCGCAGTATGGATCATTATTTGAAGCATAAAGAAGCGTTTTAGGGTTTGAAAAGTCTGTTAGATGCACAAGATGGGTGGATAAAACTGGAGCACCTAAGCCTGTGGATCTTTTTCTAATAAATGAGTGTGCGGAATTTAGACATAATTGGTAGGCGTTTAACAGCATGGATCGGTTGTGAGATCGTTTTTCTGCCAATTGTTCTGCTTCAATAACTTCTTTTGGGATCTTGCTCCCAGGTTCATGGGCAAAACCAGGAATAATCGTATATGTGCCAAGATCCCATTGGTTGCAGTCGAACCATATAAACCCGTCTCTCCGAACTCGGTAACGCAGACCGCTATCTAAATCGCCTTCGTATAAAACTTTAAACAATTCCTCAAATTTTCCGCGGTGACACAAATCTTCAGATGGCACTTCACTAAACCACGAAGGCGGAATATGATAGAAACCAACATAGGCTGGCGACACAATATCTGATTGCATAATAAATGTGGGATCGTTAATTTCTGGCTCTCCTCAGTTTTTAATTGGGGGCATTATAGCATTTTAAAAAAAATACAATGACACACGTTTAGTTTTCATCAGTAGAACCAAATCCACCATCACCCCTTGAGGTAGTAGTTAACTTGTCTTCAATAGTTATAGTCACTGAAAAGACTGGTTTCAAAACCATTTGGGCTATTTTCATACCTTTTTCAATACAAAAGGGCTTATTGCCATGATTAATTATTATAACTCCTATTTCACCTCTATAACCTTCATCAATTGTTCCTGGCGAATTCAATACTGTGATTTGATGCTTTAATGCAAGACCGCTACGCGGTCGAATCTGCGCTTCAGTTTTCGGAGGTAGCTGTATTGAAATGCCTGTTTTAATCAGTGAGCTTTTTCCAGGCATTATCTCTACCTCATCCGTAGAAAATAGATCCAAGCCTGCATCGCCAGGGTGGGCATATTCTGGTGCTTTTGCCCCTATTCGCAATAGCTGAACTTTTAGATCAAAATCACTCATGTTATCTATCCTCCCGGAGCGATATAGTAGCTTGAACTGAGGCAATAAAAATGGCTATCATTGCTACAAAAGTCGCTTTGTCAATTAAACTGTACACACATTGTAATAGGGCAAAGTGCGTAACAATAGCCGGGAAGGAGGCTTTTAAGAGCCAACCCATAAATTTATACATTATCAAGGATAAAAAAGCTAAATCCCAAATATAAAATGCTTTCCGTATTAAATTTTTCGATTTTAATTCATTAACATAGGCTTTAAATCCACGGTCTAGTGATGGAAGACTCTTTTCAACCAAGTCGTCATATCTAGTTTTAAACTCTTGATATGCCACATCATTGTCTATCACAGTTACAGCTTTTGCCAAAAAATCTCTTTTATTCTTATCCACCTCTTCACCCAGCATTTTAACTGAAATTGTCTTTAAAATGTCATTTCTTCCAGGGTCATTATCATGCATTTTACTTGCGGGCGTTTTAACTTCGTAAAAAATTAGTGTGACAAACGATTTATCAGCGGGAAGTTGTAAGCTAGTAGATGTTGGATTGTTAAGTGCAATTAGTAAAGGTCCTTTCCAATTTGGGTCAAGAGTTGTTGAAATATGACCAAAGCCTTTCGAAACCAGTCCAACCTTCGAATGAAATGTACCGGCCACTCTTCCAGATACCCAAACGGTTTCTTCTGTTAAGATGAGTACTGTGTCGTTTGGTGGAATTTCATAAATGCCATCATTTGCTTTAATCAGCTCTTTTTTTATTACTGAAAAAACAAAATCGCTAGGGCGAAGATTATAGCCAACTGGAGTAAGATCTTCTTCGCGAAATGGGTGTATTACTATATTTTTACCGAGATTATTTTTAATATCTTGATCTGAGAACAAAATCTACTTTCCTCTTTCCTTATTAGAATTTAAGTTCTATAAATACGTTTTTGCAATATTGTTCAGATTTATTTTGTTTTCATTGTTGCGACTTAGGTAATATACGGAATCTGTATTTTATGGATTTTGCAGAGGTAGAGATAGCACGATATGTAGATTGTTTGATGGGTGGTATTTTGAGGGGGCTTAAACTGCCGCGTTTTTGTTGGTAAAAGCTCCGAGGACATTTTGGTAAGAACGGGGGCGCTCTTGCTCCCGACTGATGGGGGCAAAATTATTGACCCGGTGCTTTTGCATTGATTGGCACGAACAGTCTGCAGCAGGCGGCAGGCTTTCATGCCAATGTTTTTACATGCAATATGTTCTGAAACCCCGTAATTCACGTTATCTTCTCGTATTTTTTCTCATATGATATGACCGAAAGTCATATAAATATAAAACGATTATAACAGGTGGCGGCCGGTTTCCCCAAGAGGTTTTCGGCAAATTTTGCCTGAATTTTTGCTGGCTGAAAAATCCCTGAAATTACTGATTTCATATTCAGGTGAATAAACGCGGGAATACTATCTATAAAGGCCAGAATAGGAATTTACCGCTGCATTTTGATCAGCGCCGGTTGGCAGACAGATCTTTCAGGGTGGTCATTACCGTCAGGCCGGCTGCCAGCTGGGTGGCGGCGAGATTTCTGTGTGGGATGCCGGGGGCGGCGAAAAGTTCGCAGATGAAGACGAAGCCGTGCTGCTGGGCGAACGACCAGGTGCAGCCGGAAAATTCTTCGCCGGCTTCCTCTTCGATGATGAAAAAGCCTTCGCCCATCTGCGGGTGGTTGAACGAAGAGTCGATCGCAAAGCCTGCCTGAACGACGAGCCGGCGCAGGTTTTCTGCTAGCCAGGCGGGCACCGGGTGCGAAACCGGGAAATATACCGGCTTTATCTCGTTGCAGTGAAATTCGTCGTGCATCGGAAAAACAAACCGCGGGCGATACCGCTTCAGAATGTCGAGCAGGGCCGTGGTTTCCGGGCGGGGATTGTGCACCAGCCAGTCGACTTCCTGGGCTGAGGTTTTCATGACCCGGCTCAGCGATCTGCCGTTGTCGGGCTGATCGTCAAAATTCAGACAGGGAACGAACAGCCAGGTGACATCGAGTCGGCGCAGAGCACATTCTGGGGCAGAAAGAGCCTGCATTAATGCCAGAATGCCTGTGGCGCCAATCGCCTCGCCAGGGTCGGGGAAACCGTAAAACAGAACCGGGTGCGCACCATTGCCGATTTTATACAGATCGATCGCAACGTTATTCTCGCTGTGCCCGATGATTTCGTGCGCAAAACCCGGTACCAGCCGGCAACGCCTGATGATTTCACCGGCCGGAAGAATCTCGGTAACACCTTCTGTAAACTTCCCGGCCATTTTTACCGGCTCAATGCCTGCAAATGGCCGGGCCTCAAAGATAATTGCAGCTTTTTGGCCCGCTCCGGGTGCGATCTGCGTTGCATCGACTGGCGAATTGCTCATCCGGCGGAGTCCTGTTTCCTGGCCGGGGCGGCCTGGCGCAGGTTCTCGGCGCTGTGCTCGGGGATCGAGCTGTTGATATACATGCCGGTGCCCAGCTCGAAACCGGCCGCTTTCGACAGGCGCGGCACGATGGCGAGATACCAGTGAAAATGCGGGGCATCGGCTTCATCCGGTGCGAGCGATCTGATGACGAAATTGAACGAGGGGTTCTGCAGCGCCGTGTGGAGCCGGCCCAGAACATTCGGAAGCAGAGCCGCCAGATCATCGAGCTCGCCCTGACTCGCGGTCGAAAAACATGCCGAATGCCGCTTCGGGAATATCCAGACATGGTAGGGCGACAGCGACGCAAAGGGGATGAACGCCACAAAATGCTTCGTTTCAGCAACCAGCCGCTTCGCCTCACTGACTTCTTCGTTCATGGTTTTGCAGTAGAGACAGATTCCGGTTTCGTGCAGCGATTTTTCGGCGAGCTCGATGCGCTGCAGCACCTGCCCCGGAATAACCGGCGTGCCGACGATCTGCGAATGCGGGTGCTCGAGCGAAGTGCCGGCGTCGGGGCCGTGGTTCTTGTAAAGAATGACGTGCCTGACGCGCGGGTCTTCATAAAAGGCGAGAAAACGCCGGCGGTAGACCTCTAACAGATTGCGCGTCTCTGCAAACGTGTGGAAAGCGATGATTTGATCGTGGCGCGGCGATTCGACAATAACTTCGTGGCGGCCGACGCCGTTGACGGTCTTCTTTTCCGGGTCGAGGGCCATCGCCTCACCGACCGCCGAAAGCGCCGAAAACTTGTTGCGCACCGAACGGATCAGCCAGTTGCCGGCCGCATCATCGAGCCGATACTCTTCATCAGCCGCTGCCGCCTCATTGCCCCGACAGAACGGGCAACCGGCAACATAAGCCGGCACTACCGCCTGCTGCGCCCGCTCGGCAAAATTCATCGGGCGCTTCGCCCGCTCGGTCGCTATAATCACCCAGTCCCCGGTAATCGCATTGTATCTGATCTCTGACATGTCTCTGATCCTTTCTCACTTTTTGTCAGGCTGATGGGCAGAGGGCTTTGCTGGCGGTTTCCTTGAGGCCGCGCAGGTCGACTTTGCCGGTGCCGAGAACCGGAATTTTATCGACTTTGACGAAACTGTCTTTTTTCGGAATAAACAGATTCGGCAGACCCATGCCGGCCATCTTTTCGAGCACGGCGGCGATTTTTTCCTCGTCGATCGTGTGAATGACGGCGAGCGACTCGCCCTTGCGTTCATCTGGCACGGCAGTGACCGCAAATACCCTGATATCGGAGCCGAACGCCTCGTGCAGAGCGTCTTCGACCTTGCCGTGCGGCACCATTTCGCCGCCGATCTTCGAGAACCGCGACAGACGGTCGGTGATCTTGATGAAGCCGCTTTCGTCCATGATCGCGATATCGCCGGTCGTGTACCAGCCGTCTTTGAGAACCTTCGCGGTCAGGTCGGGGCGGCCGATGTAACCCTGCATGACATTCGGGCCCTTGACCAGCAGCATTCCGGGTTTGCCGGGCGGCAGCAGGGCACCGGTCTCGGAATCGACGATACGCACCGAAACGCCGGGCACCGGGTGCCCGACAAAACCGCGCCGCGAACCGAACTGGTAGATGCCCTGGCCACGGTAGTCGAGGGTGCTGACCGTGATCGCCGGGGCACATTCGGTGGCGCCGTAACCTTCGATCGGCTTGATGCCGAACTTCTCTTCGAAAGCGGCCGCGAGCTTCTCGGTCAGCTTTTCAGCGCCGGTGAAAACGATGCGCAGACTGCCAAGCTGGCCGGGCGAGCAGCGCCGCATGTAAATCTGCAGAAAAGTCGGGGTCGCAATCAGGAAAGTGACCGCCTCGTTCTCGATCACTTCGCCGATTTTCCCGGCGTCGAGCGGGTTCGGGTGAAAGACGATGCCCATGCCGAAGCGGATCGCATACCACAGCGACATGTAGCCGAACGAGTGGAACAGCGGCAGAATGCCGAGCAGCTTGTCGGAATCGTTAACGGTGATCGCCTGGCCGACCGCTTCCGCATTCGCAGCGACGTTGTAGTGCGAGAGCATGACGCCCTTCGGCTCGCCGGTGCTGCCGCTCGAAAAGATGATGGTGGCGGTCTCTTCGACCGATGGCCGGGAAACGGCGCCGCAGAGTTTTTCGATCAGCCGTATCGGCAGACAGAACGCGGCGAAAATTGCCAGAAGCCGGGTAGTGAAGCCAATATTCGGCAGCACGTCTTCGAGATAAATAATTTTCGCATCTTCAGGCAGTTCGAGCGTTGCCTTTTCAATAAAGGTGCGGCTGGTGATGATGCTTTTGATGCCGGCCTGGTTCAGCGCCGAGGTCATGCCCGATTTGCCGGCGGTGAAATTGAGGTTGACCGAGACTTTTCCGGCCATCGCGGTCGCGATGTTGGCAAGGGCGCCGCCCATCGTCGGCGGCATCAGAATGCCGACGTTCTTCTCATCACCCCAGAGCGGCCCGAGGGCACGGGTGAGGGCGATCGAACTGATCAGGGCAGTCAGGCGATTCATTGATTTTCCTGAGGAATCGGCGAAAGCTGTGCGCCAGGGGCGGGTGCGCATGCGTCTGATAAAGTAGTGATGCAGCGGGCGTGATTCGGCGCGGCGGTATTCCCAGGCGCGCGTTGCGAGTTCCTGCACCGCGATGCGAACGCCGTGGGCCGGTGTGTCAGCCGGCATCGGCTCGCCGAAAGTGACGGTGATCGGGTAGGGGAAGGTTTCGGGAAGCTTCGTCAGGAAACGGCCGCCGGAACGGCTGTAGATACTGCCCCAGACGCGGTCGAGGTGCACCGGAATGATCGGCGCCTGGCGGCCGCGCACGATCTTTTCGAGCCCGCGCCGGAACGGCAGCATCTGGCCGGTGCGCGTGATCTGGCCTTCGGCGAAAATGCAGACCAGGTCGCCCTGATCTAGGAAGTTGCCGGCGTCGCGCAGGGCCCTGAGAATCATTTTGAGGCCGCCGGTGGCCGAGACCGGAATCGCGTGCATTGCTTTCATCAGCCAGTGCAGCAGCGGATGGTGATAGTAGATTTCGTCGACGAGGAAACGCACCTGGCGGTCGGTGCTCGCCATGACGAGAAAGCTGTCGATGAACGAGACGTGGTTGGGAACCAGCAGGGCACCGCCTTCGAGCGGGATCTTTTCGCCGTTGACGATCGTGAGGCGGTAGAAGAAGTGGGTGATGATGACGAAAATCAGCCTGATCAGGAAATCGGGCAGCAGGTAGATGGCCCAGAGCATACCGGCGGTGGTGATGATCGAGGTGAAAATGAGAATGCCCAGCGGCGTGAGGCCGGCAACCGCCAGACCGGCGGCGCCAAGCGAGCCGACGACGATCGAGGCGAAAATGAAAACGTTGGCGAGGGCGATGACGCCACCGCGCCGCTCGGCCGGTGAGCGCCACTGCAGAATGGCGTTCAGGGGCACGACGATCAGACCGCTGGCAACGCCGAGGGCGGCCATGAACGCCAGGGTCAGATAATAGCCGGGCGCGATGAGGCCGAACAGCATGGTGAAAAAGCCGATACCGATCGCACCGAGCGGAATCAGGCCATATTCGACGAGGCGGCCCGAAAGCCGGCCTGCCCAGACGCTGCCGAGGCCGACACCAATACCGTAAAACGCCAGCGGCAGGCCGCTGAGGGTGTCTGAATCCGGTTGCCCAAGTGTCAGTGCTTTGGCATAGACGAGGATATCCTGGCCGAGCAGGCTGGCTATGGCCCAGAACAGGCCCGAGCCGAGAACCGCGAGCCAGATGACCCGGTCGGCAAGTATGGCCTGCAGTGAGCCTTTTATGGTGTCGATAAAGCCGCCTTCACTGCGGGCGGGTGCCACGTCTGGTATTCCGAGAGAGGCCATGCAGCCGATGGCGGCAAAAATTGCCAGACAAAGGCCGCTGAGCCAGATATTCGCGCCGGCGAGATCGAGCAGAAAGCCGCCGGCGGCTGTGCCGGCGATGATCGCGATGAAGGTCCACATTTCGAGGGCGGCGTTGCCTTTCGAAAGCCGGTCGTGTGGCAGCAGTTCTGGCATGATGCCGTATTTTGCCGGGCTGAAAATTGCGGTCTGCACGCCCATCAGGCCAAGAATCACCAGCGGCGGCACGAACTCGGGGTAAACCAGGCTCAGCGTCGCCAGGGCCATGAGCACGACTTCGAGGCCTTTCATCCAGACGATGACACTGCGTTTGCTGAGGCGGTCGGCGATCAGCCCGGCCGGCAACGAGAAAATCACGATCGGCAGGGTAAAGACGACAAAGGTCATGGTCGTCTGCAGCTGTGAAAGGTTTTCGAACTGCTGAGTGCCTGGCTGCAGGCCGGCGGTGGCCGATCGAATCGCTAAAAAAGCGACGATCATTTTCCAGGCGTTGTCGTTGAAGGCACCGAAAAAATTGGCGGTTATCAGCCGGGCGATCGAATTCGGCCTGGTGGTTTCGCTCATAAGGTTTCTCCCCGGGTTGTTTTAAGTTTGTCTCCAGCCGTTTAATGGCATCAGGTAGCCTCTCTGCCGGTAAATTTTAACACGAATCAACCGCCCGGAATCAGCAATTTTTTAAGCCCGCCCGGCTGCGAAAATTTTCCGGATTATGTAAACCTTTGTTTAGATAACTGCTACTAAGGGCCGGAATTGTGTTTCAGTATTGATTGACTTCGTATGAACTGCGCATTAGCCTGAATATAGCGAAAATACAGGGGAAAAGATGCTGACGGTTAAAAATTCAATTCTACGCAGTCTGCTGGTCATTGCCAGTTCATTGCTGTTTGTCTGGATCGCCTGGACAGTTTTGATTCCGGGTGATGAGGGCAACAAGTTTATCGCCTGGGGCTGCTTTTTGCTCTTTTCCTTCACGTTGATTAAAGGCGTCTGCAATCTTTTCGACCGCCGGGCCAAAATTCTCATCGACGCGAACGGCATCTACTTCCCCGGCCGGAAAAGAAGCATCATCGACTGGTCTGAAATCAAAGAATTCGAGATCGAGCGCAATCAATATCAGGACATCATCTGGATCGAACTGAAGCGAGGCGAACCGCTGCACCTGAAGATGTTTTATCTCAATATCCGCCCTGAAGTTCTTCACAAACACGTTGAAAGCTTCATGATGCGTGCCGCCGGCCTGCCCGACCGCGAAGAATTGCGCAAAAATGCCGGGAAAAAGGGCCTCGCAGAGTTTGTCGAATCAGCAGAATTTTCTGAGCCAACAGACCCTGAGCTTGTTCATGGCGGAATTGCGGTACCTGTCGTTGAAGAGCCTGAAGATGCTGACGATTCCGAAGATGCAGACAATTCCAAAGAACTGGAAGATTCAGAGGACTCAGAGGATGCAGATGAACTTGAAGAAGCTGAAGATCCTGACGCCAGTATCCTGGCTCAGGCATGGCATCTTCCAGCGTGGTTCAGCGATGAGCCGGTCACCAACGAAATAATCTGGACAGGCGTTCTCGCCGGCGGCCTCGTCGCGATGCTTTTTGGCTTTGCCTATCTTACCGGTGACCCGCCAAAGATCAGTGTTGCCGAGCAGATTATGGTGATAGTCGCCTTCAGCGTGCTTGCCCCGTTTTTTCTGTTCATGTCTTCTTTTTTCAGGGGCACCAGCATCCATCGCGAATGGGCGGGTCTCGATACCAAAAAAAGCGTCAGTTACAGCGTCAAAGCAAAAAAGCGTGCCACTGCCGCCAAACCGCAAAAAACCGGCGAATCCCCCCGCAAAGTGCGCAATAAAAAGCACCGCCGCTAATCTTCATTAAATCTGACTGCTGGTGTCTGAATTTAACAGAAATCTGAATAAACCCTTTTGCAGGCGCAGAGAGAAGCCGGGATTACTTTTTCGTAAGCTTGTGAGCGATAGCGAATCGCTGGAGAAAAAGTAACCCGGCTGATAGGCTGCGCCGTCGAATCAATAGAAGTATTCAATTTGCTGGCAATTAAATAAGCTAAGCAGGTGGTTGCAGCAGGGTTCTGGCCAGTGCGAGGGCCTCGTCGCGGGTTTTGATCTCGCCGGTGAACTGGGCTTCTTCGAGCGTTTCGAGAATGCGCCTGAATTCGGGGCCGGGCTTGAGGCCGAGATGTTTGATCAGGTCGTTGCCGTTGAGAAAGGGCGCCATTTTCGGGCGCTTCATCTGCTCGTAAAACTGGTGCATGATCTGAAAAATGCCGGCGGTGAACTCTGCCAGATCGTCTTCACCCAGTGAACCGAGCGCCGAGTAACGGTCGGCCAGCGACATCAGCGCGATACCAAGGCCATCGCGGCCGGTTTCCGAATAAAATCTGAACAGGCGCTTGTCGTTGAGGCCCTGCTGCAGCATGACGCCGGGACGCATGTGGTTTTTCACCAGTTTCTGCAGATAATGTGTTTCGTTGACCGAGAGGCGCAGGTTTTCGCCGATATCGCGGGCCATCGACGCGCCTTCCATTTCGTGGCCATGAAAGATGGTGCGCTTCGCCTCGTGGTCGTAGCGCCGGCAGGGCGGCTTGCCGAGATCGTGCAGCAGGCAGCCGAGCTTGAGGTTTTGCGCGTAGGTGCGGGTGCCTGAGACGGTTTCGTTCAGGTAAGTGATGAAGCTGTGCCACCAGGGGTAGGGCTGGTCGCTGTTCAAGAACTTTTCGAGGTTTTCGAGAGTGAGCAGCGTGTGCTCGTAAACGTCGAGGTGATGCCACTCGTTCTGGTCGACGCCGTGGCATGCATGCAGCTGCGGCAGAACGACGGCGAGAATGCCGGTGCTGTCCATCAGGCGCACCCACTTGGCGCTGTCGCGCACGCCGAGAACCTTGTAAAACTCGTCTCTGATGCGCTCGCCGGAAACATCTTTCAGGAGATGCGCCTGCGCCACGACCATGGCGTGCAGCTTCGGTGAAAATTCGGCGTCGAAAAGGGCGCTGAACCTGAAAGCCCGCATCAGACGCAGCGGGTCGTCGGTAAACAGCTGATCGGAACTCGGCTCGATCCGGCCGGCAGCTAAGTGCTCGACGCCGTTCAGCGGGTCGTAAAGCTCGATGCGGCCTGCGGCCAGAGCTGTGCTGCCTGCGCCAAAAAGCGGCGCGGCAATCGAATTGATGGTAAAGTCGCGGGCCCGCAGGTCTTCGTCAAGCGTCGGGGCCCTGAATTCAGAGAGATCGAAGGTGTAGTGGCCGCTGCCGGTTTCGCTGACCAGGCGAACCACGTGGCGTTCCTCGTCGAGCACGACGAAGCCGGCGCCGGTGGCGCGGGCGAAATCGCGGGCGGCGCTGATCGGGTTGAAACTTGTGGCCAGGTCGAGATCGGGCACGGTTGTGGCGCCGCGCAGCAGGTCGCGGATACTGCCGCCGACCAGCCAGACCTGCCGACTGTCAGACGGGCGCAGAAACTGCAGAATTTCACGCAGCATTCTGACTTCAAGCTGCGGCAGGTCTATTGTTTTTCTGATTTCCATTTTTTTCTGTGGCTGATTAATAAACAATCCAGAAAAACTGTTGGGGTTCAATATTCTGAACCCCAACAATTTATAACCTGTTGAAAATCATCACAGCAAGGCGTGGAGAGAAGCCGGGATTACTTTTTCGTAAGCTTGTTTTGCACAGGAGGTGCTTATGCAGAACCGCGCAGGATAGAGCGGTTCTGCAGAGCGAAAACTTGGAAAAGTTTCGCTGGAGCACCCGGCATCATCAATCCTGATGATGCCGAGTATCGCTGACCTCCTGTCAGCAAAAAAGTAACCCGGCTGATAGGACACGCCGACGAACCGGTGTGAAGAATTCAATGAGCACTTATTAATCATCTGATGATCACGATTACTCAGGGCGCTGGAAATAATTGATATCGGGTTTGCGGGCGGCAGTTGCCTCGTCAAGGCGGCGCACCGGTGTTTTGAGCGGCGCGTTCTTGAGGTTGTCGGGGTTTTCTGCGGCTTCGCGGGCGATCATTTCCATGGCTTCCATGAAGCAGTCGAGGGTGCCCTTGCTTTCGGTTTCGGTGGGCTCGAACATCATCGATTCTTCGACGATCATCGGGAAGTAGATGGTCGGCGCATGGAACCCGAAGTCGAGCAGGCGCTTGGCAACATCGAGGGTCTTGACGCCATACTGGGCCAGCGATTTCCCTGAGAGCACGAATTCGTGCTTGCAGAAACGATCGTAGGGCAGATGATAGGTCTTTTTCAGGCGTGCCATCATGTAGTTGGCGTTGAGAACCGCGTAGGCAGAGGCGTTTTTCAGCCCCTCGCGGCCGTTGACCATGATGTAGGCAAAAGCGCGCACCAGCACCAGGAAGTTGCCGACCGAGCCAAGAACCGGGCCGACCGATTCGCGGCATTTGGTCTGCAGCTTGTATTTTTTGCCGTCGAAAACGACGCGCGGATTGGGCAGGAAAGCTTCAAGATGCTTCTTGACGCCTACGGGGCCGGCACCGGGACCGCCGCCGCCGTGCGGGGTCGAGAAGGTCTTGTGCAGGTTCAGGTGCACGATGTCGAAGCCCATGTCGCCGGGGCGGGTCCAGCCCATGATGGCGTTGAGGTTGGCGCCGTCATAGTAGAGAAGCCCGTCGACCGAGTGAATCAGGCTGGCGAGTTCGCCGATGTTTTCGTCGAACAGCCCGAGGGTGCTCGGGTTGGTGATCATCAGACCGGCGACGTCAGGGCTCAGCTTGGCTTTGAGGTCTTCGATATCGATGCTGCCGCGGGCGTCAGACTTGATGTTGATGACTTCGTAGCCGACCATCGAGCACGACGCCGGGTTGGTGCCGTGACCGCTGTCGGGAATCATGATCTTGGTCTTGTGGTTGCCCTGTTTCTTGTGATAGGCCTTCATGATCAGCAGACCGGTCATTTCGCCGTGGGCGCCGGCTGCGGGCTGCAGCGTCATGGCGTCCATGCCGGTGACTTCGGCAAGCTGATCTTCGAGGGTCTTGAGCATTTCGAGCGCGCCCTGAACGGTTTCTTCTGGCTGCTGCGGGTGAATGTGTGCAAAACCGGGCAGGCGCGCCATGTTTTCGTTAACCTTGGGGTTATACTTCATGGTGCACGAGCCAAGCGGGTAGAAGCCGATATCGACGCTGTGATTCAGCCGTGACAGGCGGGTGAAGTGCCTGACGACTTCGAGTTCTGACAGTGAGGGCAGCGGCAGTTCCTGGCGCAGAAAGCGTGAGGGAATATGGTCGGCGGGGTCGAGTGCCGGAACATCGAGTGCCGGCAGAGCGTAGCCGCGGCGGCCGTCTTTGTTGAGATCAAAAATCAAGGGTTCAGCCATTGATAAACCCTCCTAACATATTGCAGTAGTTGTCGATTTCGTCTTTGGTGCGTTTTTCGGTAACGGCGATGAGCACGCAGTCTTTGAGGCTGGTGAACCAGTTGTCGAGCGGGATGCCGGCGAAGACGCCTTTTTTGGACATTTTGCCGAGCACCTTGCGGGCATTCGGAATCTTGACGACCAGCTCATGGAAGAAGCTGCCGGTGAACGGAAAGCTGACGCCTTCGACTTTTGCCAGTTCGCGCTTCATGTAGTGCGCTTTCTGGAAAGACTGATAAGCTACTTCTTTAATACCGTCGCGACCGAGCAGGCTCATGTAGATCGTGGCGTTGAGCGCCATCAGTGCCTGGTTCGAGCAGATGTTGCTGCTCGCCTTTTCGCGTCTGATGTGCTGTTCGCGGGCCTGCAGGGTGAGAACGAAGCCGATTTTGCCGTCGATATCTTTGGTTCTGCCGACGATGCGGCCGGGCATGCGGCGCAGCAGGGCTTTTTTGGCGGCGATGAAACCGAGATACGGGCCGCCGAAGCTCAGCGGAATGCCGAGCGGCTGGCCTTCGCCGGTAACGATGTCAGCGCCGAGTTTGCCCGGTGCTTCGATGAGGCCGAGGGCGATCGGGTTGGCACTGACGATGCTGAGGGCGCCGGCTGCGTGCGCGATTTCCGAGATGCGCTCGATGTCTTCGATGCTGCCGAAGAAGTTCGGATACTGCATGACGACGGCGGCAATCTTGTCGTTCATCAGTTCCTGAACGCGCGACGGGTCGACAGCGCCGTCTTCGAACGGCACGGTGACGATTTCGACGCCGAGGGCGCCGTTGAGCGTATTGATGACGCGGCGGTATTCGGGGTTGAGCGTCTGCAGCACAAGCACTTTGCTGCGGCCGGTCTGGGCGGTGGCCATGTTGATCGCTTCGACGTTGGCGGTGGCGCCTTCATACAGCGAAGCGTTCGACTGGTCCATGCCGGTGAGACCGCAGATCAGGCTCTGATATTCGTAGATGCACTGCAGCGTGCCCTGCGAAACTTCGGGCTGATAGGGAGTGTAGGCGGTGAAGAAGTCGCCGCGCAGCAGAATGTGGTCGATTACGGCCGGAATGATGTGGTCATAAGCGCCGCCACCGAGAAAACAGACGTTTTTGTCGACGGTTTCGTTGGTTTCGGCGAGCCGGGCAACTTTGCGGGCCATTTCCGACTCGCTCATACCGGCGGGCAGATTCAATTCGCCCTGCAGTCTGAGCTCGGGCGGAATTTCTGCAAAGAGGTCGTCGATGCTTTTAACACCGATGGCCCCCAGCATTTCCTGAAGTTCATCAGGAGTGGTGGGGATATAGGTAGCCATAAAGGAACTCCTGTGCGATTAGTCGCAGATTTTCTTGTAGTCGGCTTCTGAGAGAAGCTGGTCGAATTCTGAAGGATTTGCCATTTTAACTTTGCAGATCCAGCCGGCGCCCATCGGTTCTTCGTTGACGAGAGCGGGGTTGTTTTCGAGGTTGTCGTTAACGGCCACGACTTCGCCGGTTACCGGAGAATAGAGGTCGGAAACGGTTTTGACCGATTCGATGGTGCCAAAAACTTTGTCTTTCTGAAGCTTGCTGCCCTTGGCCGGCAGTTCGACGAATACGACGTCGCCGAGCTGGTGTGCGGCGTAATCAGTGATGCCGACGGTGACGGTATCGCCTTCGAGTTTTGCCCATTCGTGTTCTTTGGTGAATTTGGTGGTCATAATATCTCCTGTTCAGCCTTAAAATTTATAAAAGGGGAATTTTTCGCAGATGGCGTTGACCTTGGCTTTGACAGCGGCAAGGTTGGCTTCGTCTTCGGGTTTGGCGATCGCTTCGTCCATCAGGGTGGCAATCTGCTTCATGACCTCGGGGGTCATGCCGCGGGTGGTGACGGCCGGAGTGCCGACGCGCAGGCCCGAGGTAACGAAAGGTGAAGCCGGGTCATTCGGAATGGTGTTCTTGTTGACGGTGATGCCGGCGTGATCGAGCGCCTTTTCGGCGGCCTTGCCGGTGATGTTCTTGTTGCGCACGTCGATGAGCATCAGATGATTATCGGTGCCACCTGAAACCAGTCTGAAGCCGCGCTCGGTAAGGGCGGCGGCCAGAGCCTGGGCGTTTTCGATGACGCGCTTCTGATAGTCTTTGAAACCCGGTTCAAGGGCTTCTTTGAAGGCAACGGCCTTGGCGGCGATGACGTGCATCAGCGGGCCACCCTGCAGACCCGGGAAAATCGCCTTGTCGAGCGCTTTGGCCCATTTTTCCTTACAGAGAACCAGGCCACCGCGGGGACCGCGCAGGGTCTTGTGGGTGGTCGAGGTCACGAAATCGGCATAGGGAATCGGCGACGGGTGCAGGCCGGCGGCGACCAGGCCGGCGATGTGAGCCATGTCGACGCACATTACCGCTTCGACTTCGTCGCAGACCTTGCGGATGCGTTCGAAATCGATGACGCGCGGGTAGGCAGAGGCGCCGACCATGATCATTTTCGGCTTGTTTTCTCTGGCGAGGCGGGTGAGCGCTTCATAATCGAGGGTTTCGGTGTCGTCGGTGACGCCGTAGGGAACGACGTTATAGAGCAGGCCGCTGAAGTTGACCGGGCTGCCGTGGGTCAGATGCCCGCCGTTCTGCAGGTTCATGCCGAGAAAGGTTTCGCCCGGCTTCATGACGACCTGGTAAACGGCCATGTTGGCCTGGCTGCCCGAATGGGGCTGCACGTTGGCGTGTTCGGCGCCAAAAAGTTTTTTAACGCGGTCGCGGGCCAGATCTTCGGCCTGGTCGACGACTTCGCAGCCGCCGTAATAGCGCTTTGCCGGGTAACCTTCGGCGTATTTGTTGGTGAGAACCGAGCCGAGGGCTTCGAGTACCGCTTCAGAAACGAAGTTTTCTGAGGCGATGAGCTCGATCTGGCTCATCTGGCGTCTTTTTTCACGGTCGATAATCGCACTGATTTCGGGGTCGAACTGTGTGAGGGTCTGCATGATTAACTCCTTGCCCTGGTATAAAATGGTGTTTCTATAACGGTTGCGGGGTAATTTTTGCCGCGGATTTCAATGTCGAAGGTCGAGCCGATGGCGCTGAGTGCGGGCGGAACATAGCCGAGGCCGATGTTCTTCTGCAGAGTCGGGGCCATGGTGCCTGAGGTGACTTCGCCGACCTTTTTGCCGTCTTTCATGATCGGGTAACCGTGGCGGGCGGCCGGGCCCTTGCCGAGTTCGAAGCCGACGAGGGTTTTCGTGACGCCCTGATCTTTCTGTTTCTTCATGACTTCACTGCCGGTGAACGGGCCTTTGGCGAATTTGACGGTCCAGTTCAGGTTGGCTTCGATCGGGGTGGTTTCGTCGTTGATATCGTTGCCGTAGAGCATCAGGCGGGCTTCGAGGCGCAGAGTGTCGCGGGCGCCGAGGCCGATCGGCTTGATGCCGACGTCTTTGCCGGCTTCGAGCAGCGCGTTCCAGAGTTTTTCTGAATGTTCGGCGGGGTAATAGAGTTCGAAGCCATCTTCACCGGTATAACCGGTGCGGCTGATGATGCAGTCGATGCCGGCAACCTTACCGGAGGTGAACCAGTAAAATTTGATCGCTTTGAGGCGCTGGCGGGTCAGTTTCTGCAGAATAGCTTCGGCGTTTGGGCCCTGAATGGCGATCAGACCGGTTTCTGAAGATTTGTCGACGAGTTCGACGTTACCTTCGAGCTGGCTTTTGATCCAGTCGAAATCTTTTTTCATGTTGCTGGCATTGACGACGAGCAGAAATTTTTCGGGGCTCCAGCGGTAGATCAGCAGGTCATCGACGATGGTGCCGTCGGGGCGGCACATCGGGGTATAAGCGATCTGCCGGTCAGAAAGGGCTTCTGAGTCCTGGCAGCAGATTTTCTGAATGTTCTTCATGGCATCAGGGCCGCTCAGCCAGAATTCGCCCATGTGAAACAGGTCGAAAAGGCCGCTGTTGGTGCGAACGGCGTTGTGTTCTTCGATAATCGAAGTGTACTGCACCGGCATATACCAGCCGGCGAAATCGACCATTCTCGCACCTGATTTTTCATGTACTGCGCACAGTGGGGTCTTGTTCATCATTCTCTCCTTGCTGTAATTACGAAAGCCCGGTAATGTTACCGTTTTCGTCGACGTCGATATGTTGCGCCGAGGGTTCCTTGGGCAGGCCGGGCATGGTCATGATCTCGCCGGCGATGGCGACGACAAACCCGGCCCCGGCGCTCAGGCGCGCCTCGCGTATGATAACTTCAAAGTCGCGCGGCCGGCCGAGAAGGTTGGCCTGGTCAGACAGCGACGACTGGGTTTTGGCGATACACACGGGCACTTTTCTGAACCCGAGTTTTTCGAACAGGTCGATGGCGTCTTTCGCCTTTTTGAGAATCGTGACGCCCTTGGCGCCGTAGCAGCAGCGGGCGATGACGTTGATCTTCTCGACGAGCGGCATTTCAATCGGGTAAAGGAAATCGAATTCGTTGGCCTGTGAGGCGATCGTCTTCTCGACCGCTTCTGCCAGTGCAACGCCGCCAGCCGGGCCCTGACCGTAGATGTCGGAAACGACGGCGGTCACGCCTTTGTCGCGCACCGCATCGACGGCCCATTGCAGTTCTTTTTCGGTGTCTGAACCGAACTTGTTGACCGCCACGACACAGGGAACACCGAAATGTCTGACGTTTTCGATATGCTTGACCAGGTTTTCAAAGCCCTTCGCGAGCGCTTCGAGATTTTCGTGGTCGAGCTGTGGTTTGGGCACGCCGCCATGCATCTTTAGCGCTCTTACCGTCGCCACAATCACTGCAGCTGCCGGTTTGAGGCCGCCAAAGCGGCACTTGATATCGAAGAATTTTTCGGCACCGAGTTCGGTGGCGAAACCGGCTTCGGTGATCACGACATCGGCCAGCTTGAGCGCCAGTTTGGTGGCAACCATGCTGTTGCAGCCGTGCGCGATATTGGCGAACGGGCCGCCGTGCACGAAGACCGGGGTAGAATAGCGGGTCTGCACCAGATTCGGTTTCATCGCTTCTTTAAGCACGGCGCACATGGCACCCTGAGCTTTCAGGTCACGGGCAAAAACCGGTTTGCCTTCAACACTGAAGCCAACGATGATATTGCTGAGACGCTGTTTGAGATCATTGAGATCTTCAGCAAGGCAGAGGGCCGCCATGACTTCTGAAGCGGCGGTGATATCGAAGCCGGTTTCGCGCGGAACCCCATGCGCGGGGCCACCGAGGCCGGTTACGATATTGCGCAGGCTGCGGTCATTCATGTCGATGACCCGTTTGAACGGGGTCGATTTCGGGTCGATGCGCAGCTCGTTGCCGTGCTGGATATGGTTGGCGACCAGCGCCGTCAGCAGGTTGTGCGCTGAAGTGACGGCGTGAATATCGCCGGTGAAGTGCAGGTTGATTTCATCCATCGGCACCAGCTGACTTTTGCCGC
The DNA here is from genome assembly GCA_024710355.1 of Candidatus Rifleibacteriota bacterium. GTDB lineage: Bacteria > Muiribacteriota > Ozemobacteria > Ozemobacterales > Ozemobacteraceae > Rifleibacterium. The sequence continues at coordinate 47,502 of JANJUX010000009.1, read as the reverse complement.
CGCCGGTGGCGCCGCCTTTGACGCCGAAGACCGGGCCCATCGAGGGCTCGCGCAGGCAGAGCATGGTTTTGCGCCCCATCGCCCTGAACGTGTCGGCCAGCCCGATGCAGGTGGTGGTTTTGCCCTCACCGGCCGGGGTCGGGGTCATGGCGGTGACCAGAATCAGCTTGCCGTCGGGGTTGCCGGCAACACGCTTTCGGGTCGAGAAAGCGACTTTGGCCTTATAGTGGCCATAATGCTCGATTTCTTCGGGCAGCAGGCCGAGTTCGACGCCAACCGCTTCGACCGGTCTGGTTTCTTCTTTGATGTTGAATTTTGTTTCTGACACAGCAGTACCTTTCTCGGTGCGACAGAAATACGCCGGCAGCTTACTCGTTTTTCAGGAAAAATTCCATCATGGCATTGACGCCGGCGCCGGTCTGTTTGAGATAACCTTTTTTCTTGAGAATCATTTCGAGCAGGGCGACGGTGCCGAGCAGATCGCGTTCGCCGATGGCGCCGATCGTGGTGATGCGCAGCAGGGTCGCAGCGAACTGTTCCTGACCGCCGGCAATGAGAATGCCGTATTTATTGCGCATTTCGGCAACGATGTCTTTCGGCGCAATGCCCTCGGGGGCATAAAAAACCGTCAGCACGTTCGAAGTCGCCTTTTCTTCGGTGAACAGCTTGAGGCCGAGAGCTTTGAGAGCGGCCCGCAGCCCGCCGGCAAGTTTGGCGTAATGCTTGATGCAGTTGTCGAGGCCGATGCGGTCAATTTTGCGCAGTGCTTCGAGCAGTGAGAACATGACGTTGATGGCCGGGGTCCAGGGGTAGGCGGGTATCGCCTGTTCCTGGTCGCGCTTGTAGAGTTTGAGATCAAAATAGTAGCCGTGGCATTTGACGGTTTCGACCTTTTTCCAGGCTTTGTCGGACAGGGCAACCATGCCGACGCCCGGAGGCGCGAGAAAACCCTTCTGCGAGGCTGAGACGGTGACGTCTACGTGCCAGTCGTCCATTTTGAAGGGCAGGGCGCCGAGGCCGGAAACGCCGTCGACGATGAGGATTTTTCCCTTGTCTTTGAGAAATTCGCCGATCGCCTTGATGTCGTTGCAGATGCCGGTCGAAGTTTCGTTGAAGGTTACGGTAATGCCGCTGATTTCGGGGTGCTTTTTGAGGGCTTCGGCAATCTGTTCGACGGTGACGGCCTTGCCGTCGTCACATTTTAGAACGACGGGTTTGAGCCTGAAAGCTTCGCAGATCTGGGTGAAGCGCACGCCAAAAACCCCGGTCTGAACGGTGAGAACCGTTTCGCCTTCGTTAAAAAGGTTGGCGATTGCGGTTTCCATGCCACCGGTGCCTGAAGAGGTTGTCAGGTAGAGGTGCTGGGTGGTTCCGAAAAATTTCTTGAGCAGATCGACACATTCTCTGTAGGTTGGGGCAAAATCATTGGTGCGGTGGTGGCGCAGGGGTCTGGCACCGGCCAGCAGGACTTCGGAATCAAGATGTACGGGACCCGGGGTCATCAGCATGGTATCGAGCAGTTCCACGGTCAGTTCTCCATTCGTTTCCTTGTTGTAGTTATCTTCAGCTTCTGCAGTCACATTCAGGGCCGCAGAGCATTTTTACGGGAAGTTCTGCCTTGATTTGAGAGTATTCGCCAGCAGCATCGCAATCGTCATCGGCCCGACACCGCCCGGTACCGGGGTAATGAACGAGGCACGTTTCGCAGCGCCGGCGTATTCGACATCACCGACCAGGCGATAGCCTCGCGGTGAAGAGGGGTCATCGATCGAATTGGTGCCGACGTCGATGACGACCGCGCCTTCTTTAACCCAGTCGCCTTTGACGAATTCGGCCTTGCCGATGCCGGCCACGAGAATGTCGGCCTGACGGCAGAGCCCTGGCAGGTCACGGGTGCGCGAGTGGGCAATCGTGACGGTGGCGTTCGCTTTGGTCAGCAGCGCCGCCATCGGCTTGCCGACAATGTTCGAGCGCCCGATTACGAGGGCATTTTTCCCTTCGACGGGGATATTGTAGCGTTTCAGCATTTCCATGACGCCGAGCGGCGTGCACGGAACGAAGGTATCGACACCGAGGCTCAGATAGCCGACATTGGTCGGGTGAAAGCCGTCGACGTCTTTGCGCGGGTCGATTGCCTGCAGGGCCGCGAATTCGTCGAGATGCGCGGGCAGGGGGAGCTGCAGCAGAATTCCGTGAATCGAGGCATCACGGTTCAGCTGTTCGATGGTAAAAATGAGGTCGGTCTGGGTGGTATTGGCGGCGAGAGCGATCTCGCGCGAGAAAAAACCGGCCGCTTCGCAGGCCTTCTTTTTGGAAGAGACATAGACGTGCGAGGCTTTGTCGTCGCCGACAATCACGACCGCGAGGCCGGGCGGGATCTTGCCGGCGTCGGTCAGCTTCTTTACCGCGGCGGCAATCTCGGCACGAATGGTTTCAGAAAGCTGTTTTCCATCTATAACAGTAGTCAAGTCTGGCTCCTGATTAATTGATTTCAGGGCGAGTATAACGCCGCCGGCAAATATAGGCAACCCCTTTTATCAAGGTAAAAAATGCGGCTGGGCAAGCTGATTTTAACGGGTATAGTCAGCTCTTCTGTCAGTTGTTTTCGTTATTTTACTGTGAAAAATATCACAACATCACCTCGTCCCGCGAAGCCTGCATTCTCCATGAAGTTCCCGCTTTCTCCCGGAGGCAGGCGCACGAACTGACAGAGAGCCATGTAATCTTGCTGTGACGATAAAACTGCTTATTCGCAGTAATCAGTAAAATGGCAGTGATGAATGTGTCTGAGGCTTACTCTGACTCTTCTTCCGGCGGGGTTTCCATCCAGCCGAGAGCGTTCAGGTCTTTTTCAGGTATGCCGATTTCGCGAATCTTTTCGGAGCCCATGCTGGGCTGGTCGGAGCCGAGAAACCAGCTCATGCCTTTCCAGCTTTTTCCGTCGCGCTTGAGCAGAAAATAGAGGGCACCGTCAGCCATGATCGGCATGCCCTTGTATTTCTGATCCAGCGGTGCCAGAGCGAATTCTACCGAAGCCCATTCGTTGCTGACATAAACTTCATCGACTGCAACCTGGCAGAGTGCGTTCAGGGGCTGTTTGCCTTCGCCGGCATCGAGCATGCACTCAAAGGGGTCAGTCGGGCCGGGGTTGCCAAAATCCCTGTCGTTTATTTTCAAATAGGCTGAATACTGCTTAACTGGTTCTTCAAAGGGCTTTACATCACTGACTGCCGGCACGGTCGGCCCAGAATCGTCGTTCTCGTCGAATTGCCCGTCATCGGCAATTTCTTCTTCGGTTTCTGGCAGATTTTTATCTTTACCCTCAAAAACAAGATCTTCGCCAGCAAAGACCGACGCTGAACCCTGGTGTTCCCAGAAGGTTGTCTTGCCATCGCTGTATTTAGCACCAGAAGCGGCTATTGTTGAATTCAGAGAAAAACTTCGCCCGCCCGGCAGGGTTATTGTAACCTTGTCTGCGACCGTATCGAATTCTGCCTGTAACTCGTTGCCGGCAGAATTGACATAGGTCGCTTTAATCAGCTGGCTGGCATGACCCGTATCTGTTGTCTGAAACAGGCACATTAACGAAGCGGCAAAAAGAGAGAGAAGGCTGCGACTTGATTTTCTCATAAATTCCTCCATAGACGAAACATACCCTCATCACCAGAAAATGATTCTACCACTGTCATGCTTTTGGGTAAAATTTTTGGCTGCATAACAGTTCAAGGCATTATTCTGCCGTTATAAGTCGATGATAAGGTCTATGGGAGCCTGTTGCCGTTGTCAGTTTTCCGATTCCGGGGCTTCCAGCGCGGAGTTTTCGCGTTCTGATTCCGAGAGGATAAAATACTTGCGCGCGGCCATCAGAATAACGAAGGCGATGACGCTGAAAAGAATCTCGGTGGCCGTCAGGTCGGGCTTCAGGGTTTTTCTGGCAACGACGAAGGCAAGAAGTTCAAGTACGGCCTCGAGTTCGTGGGTCAGAAGTGTGCGTACAAGTTCGAGGCAGATAACCAGAAGCAGAACCCGGTTGATCAGCTCATAGAGTGTGTCTGAATGACTCCAGTCGATATGAGACATGCTCAATACCGAGTAAATAAAAAAGGCGCCCATGCCGGCAAAAATCGTCACGGCAAGAATGCGCTCACTCCACATCGCGGTTCGTCTCAATCCATTGGCTAATCTGATAGCTCTCGGCATCAATACCCCCTGTATTATGATAGGACTTCAATCAATATATTTTCTGCAGTGGGCATAGTCAAGAACAATAGTTAAGAATTTTTTCAGGAAATTTTTTGCGTAAGCAAAATCACGTCTTGTCTTCACAGCGCGATTCGCCGGCAAAATCTTCGCGGGGGCAGGATACGCTGGATCGATGCTTACGGGCTGCGTCAGATCCTCGTGCAGAAGCGTGGGCGGTATTTAACGCATTTGCCCTGAAAAAAAACGGTATTGGTGAAATATGCGGTTTGGAGTATATTAGAATTCAACCATAGATGTGACTGTCAGGAGACAAAATGAAGAATCTCGGTGAAATGCTGCTGCAACGCGAAGCTTTCAGTGAAATCGTCATGGGCAACACCGCCATCGTGCGTGCCATGATCGAAGCCGGAACCCGGGTCATAACCTCTTACCCCGGTTCGCCGACGCCCGAAATCGCCTCGGCGATAGCGGCGATCAAAAAAGAAGACCGCCCGTTCTATTTTGAATTTTCGACCAACGAAAAAGTGGCGACCGAAGTGGCCTATGGTGCCGCGATAAACGGCCACCTTTCGACGGTTTTTTTCAAGAGCGTCGGCCTCAACGTCGCTTCTGATACCTTTGTGCAGCTGAATCTGATGAATCTGACCGGCGGCATGGTCGTGGTGCTGGGCGACGACCCGGGCGCCAACTCGTCGCAGAACGAGCAGGACAACCGCCATTTCGCGCGCATGAGCTATACTCCGATCTTCGAACCGGCCAACCCGACCGAAGTTTATCACTTTTACAAAGCGGCCGCCGCGCTGGCACAGCAGCTGCATATTCCGGTCATTCTACGCCTGACCACCCACGTCTGCCATGCCAAGGAAAAAGTGGCATTCGCCGCCTGGCAGCCTGCCGTATTCGACAAGACGCCCCGCTTCGACGTCAACAACGGCCCGTATATGCCGCTCACCAGCCTGGTTTTCCCGATGAAGCGCCGGGCTCTGCAGAATTTGAGCCAGATCGCCTCGATGAGCGAAAAAGTCGGCCAGCACCACCGCGTCAATAACCAGAACCGGCAGAAAGCCATTATCACTTTCGGCCTGCCATACCTTTCGCTGCTCGACGTTCTCGAAGAATCAGGCGGCAAGCCCGATATTCTCAAGCTTGGCATGATCTACCCGCTGCCGGTCGCGCTGCTCGAAGAATTTCTGCGCAGCCACGAAGAAGTTCTCGTTCTCGAAGAGCTCGACGACCTGATCGAAGGCGAAGTCAAGAGAATCGCTTTCGAAAAGCAGATTAAAGTTAAGATTCACGGCAAGACCGACGTCGAATCATGGGTCGGCGAATATACCGCCGACAAGGTGGCTGGCATTCTCCGCAATCTCTGGCCCGAAATGGCCGCAGCAGCCCCGGCATCACTCGCAGCTCCGCTGCCGGTACCGGCCAGACCGGCGCAGATGTGCCCGGGCTGCGGGCATCGCAGCGCTTTTCATGCCATAAAACAGGCGCTCGCGCCTGCTGACATCAAGGTTGCCGATATCGGCTGCCACACGCTCGGTTTCATGCCGCCATACAACATGGGCGAAATGCTGATGTGCATGGGTGCGTCGACCGGTATTGCCGCCGGGTTGTCGCTTTTCAACGACAGCCGCCGGGTCGTCTGCTTTCTTGGCGATTCGACATTTTTCCATGCCGGTATTCCGGGCATTATCAATGCCCTGTTCAACCGTCACAACATCACCCTGATCGTCATGGAAAACGGCACCACCGCCATGACCGGCCACCAGGACCACGCCGCCACCGGCCGCAATTTCAATGATCTTACCGAAAAGATTCCGGTGCGCAGCGTGCTTGAAGGCCTTGGCATCAAACACATTTTCGAAGTCGACACCTATCAGCAGCAGAAACTCACCGACGCGGTCAAAGAAGCCGTGGCAGTCGAAGGCTTTGCCGTTGTCATCGCGAAACACCCATGCATGTTGAAGCTGATGCGCGAGCAGCGCCGAAAAGACGGCTTTCAGGCCAGAATGGTCAGCATCGATAAAAAGACCTGCGACCATCAGCATGTCTGTGTCAGCAACTTTGCCTGCCCGACTTTCATTTTGAATCCTGATGGCAGTGTCGATGTGAACCCCGATCTCTGTATCGGCGACGGCTCATGTCTGCAGACCTGCCCGTCTAAAGCGATTAATCGCCCGCAGAACCGCGAAGGAAACAAGGAGTAATATCATGACCGTATTCAATGTTTATCTCAGCGGTGTCGGCGGCCAGGGCATCGGCCTGATCAGCGAAGTCATGCAGCGCAGTGTTGACCACGCCGGCATCAAGGCCCTCGGCGTTGACACCCATGGCCTGGCCCAGCGCGGCGGTATCGTCGCTTCACAGTTGCGCATCGGTGACAACATTCATTCACCCATGGTTTCGCGGGGCAAGGCAGACCTTGTTGTTGCCCTCGAACGCCACGAGGCGGTGCGCGCCGCCGGTGAATATCTCAAAAAGAATGGCACTCTGGTTTATTACAATACCTCATGGCAGCCTCTGCCGGTGCGCATGAAAAAAGCCGAAGAAATTAAAACTGCCCAGGTCGCCGAATTTTGTCAGGGAAATGGCTTCAGGCTTATCGAGGTTTTTCAGTCTGACCTGCCCGACCCGCGCATGCAGAATATGGCCCTGCTTGCTGCCATCTGTAAAAACAATCTGCTTGCCGGCGTCAGAAAAGAGCATTATATTGCCGCGATGCGTGACCTTATGAGTGGCAAAATGCTCGAAGCCAACCTCGGTCTCTTTGAACGCCTGCTGCTTGTTTGAATCCACAAACGGAGAAAATGATGCTTACGCGAAAAACTGCTTTGACTGCCGCTTTTGTAATGGCCCTGACTGCAGGTGCAGTCGCTGAACCGGCGTCAGCTCCTGCCAGCGTTGTCGCGCCAGTCGCGGTCGACGAAACTGTCGAGCCTTCAGATAATTTCAAGCTGGTTATTGACGGCCAGGAAGTCCGTCTGGTTCCTGAAAAACCATTTGAAGTGACTGTCAAAGGCGAAAAATTACAGGGACTGCTGCAGGTTGAGCCTCTCAAAACCTTTAATTACGGCGGTATTTCGCTGCAGTACCCGCGGCATTTTACTTTCGAAGCCGATCTTTCTGACAAGGATGTCAGTCTGTGGAACCTGTCGGGCAGTAACTGTGTGCTCATGATTCAGCTTTACCCGGCCGAAATGGACCACAAAATCATGGCACAGATGCTGCAGCCGCGTTTTGGCGAAAAGAATTCGACCGTTTCAGATTGCACCCTGCCTCTCAAGGGCAATGAAACAAAGGGTTCAAAACTGACCACCACCATCGGCGACAGTTCGATTACCCAGGAAATCTATTCTTTCAAGGTGTCGGGCGGTTCTCTGCTGCTGATTCTGCAGGATACCCTGAGCCTTGAGGGCAAATCCTCTGAAGAGGGGCGCAAATTCAGACAGCTGCTGATTGATACCTTCAGTTTTTCGGCTTCAGGTTGAGCTCGGGGCGCTGTTCAAAACACCAGACACACTTTTTTACAGACCAGAGTTTGAATCAGCCCGGCGCAGCGATATCTTCAGCCAGAACCGGGCGGCACCCACGGAGCACCTGAATGGAAACCTTGAACGAAATACACGCACTGACAAAAGATCTCAGTATTCTCTATGTCGAAGACAGTGAATTTGTGCGCATTCCGACCATGCATCTTCTTACGCAGCTTTTCAAAGAAATACATGTCGCCACTGATGGGCAAGAAGGCCTGGAAATTTACCGTAACAGCAAAAGCCCGATAGATCTTGTTCTGACCGATATTCAGACGCCGCGCATGACGGGGCTGCAGATGGCAAGAGAGATCAAGCAGCTCAACGATCAGCAGCACATCCTTATCTTTTCTGGCTACAACAGCCCTGAAAACTATGCCGAAGCTATCGAAATAGGCGTGGAAGGCTTTATTCTCAAGCCCATGGAGCGGGAAAAGTTTCTCAAGGTGATCACCAAAGCGGCGCGGGCGATAAAGAACCAGAAATTTCAGGAAAATTATCAGCTCGAGATCGAGAAACTGCTTTCAGAAAGAACCATCGAGCTCGACAAGCTTCTCGGAACCGATGAAATTACCGGGCTGCCCAACAAAACCCGCCTGTATTTCGAACTCGGAAAATGCGACAGCTGCTCTCTGGTGCTGGTCAACATCGATAATTTCGACCACATCAATTCGACTTACGGTTTTGAAATTGGTGATAAGGTGCTGTTCGGGGTTGCCAGGTATCTCGAAAAACTGATCCCCGAAGGAAGCACTCTTTATCGGCTGCCGTCAGACGAAATGGCTTTTCTCATCCCTGGCGGTGACCGGCAGAAAGTCGAAGAATTTGCCGCCCTGATCCTCAAAGGCATCAGCCATCACCGGGTTGCGGTCGACGACATCGAAATGCACATCACCTGCACGATCGGTATTTCCTTCGGTGATGGTCGCCAGATGCTTACCGACGCGCACATCGCCATGAAAGAAATTCGCGAAATCGGCAAAAACCGCTACTGTGTTTTTGATTCGAGCCGCTCGACGCTGCAGAGCCTGCAGAAAAACAACATCGAATGGTTTCGCAAGATCAGAAAAGCACTCGAAAATGAGCTGGTTGTTCCCTTTTTTCAGCCGATCGTCAACAATCAGACCGGCCGCATCGAGAAATACGAATGCCTGGCGCGCATAATCGAAAATGACCGGATTATCACGCCGAACTACTTTATCGACCCGGCGCGGCTCGTCGGCATGCTTCCCGATATCACCCGCATGATGATCTCGCGCAGCTTTGCCAGCTTCGCCGGTCGCAGCGAAGAATTTTCGGTCAACATCACCGAATACGACCTTAAAGACGGCTACCTGATCGACTTCATCAGGGTGCAGCTCGAAAAGCACCGCATTGCGCCAGACCGGGTCGTGCTCGAAATTCTTGAAAACATCAGCGCCCAGGGCAGCGAAGATGCGTTAAAGCAGCTCACCACCCTCAAAGAAATGGGCCTGAAGCTTGCGCTCGATGATTTCGGCAGTGAAAAGTCAAACTTTCACCGTCTGCAGGAACTCAACGTCGACTTTATCAAGATCGACGGCGCCTTTATCAAAAATCTCGGCCGCAACGACAACTGTTACAAGATCACCAAGACGATCAAAAGTATGGCCGAAAGCCTCGAAGCCAAGGTAATTGCAGAGTTCGTCTGTGATGAAGAGGTCTTTAACAAGGTCAAAGAACTTGGTATCGAATTTTCGCAGGGCTATTACTTTGGTGCCCCCAGAGAAAAAATTGAATGACCGGCAAAGGTGAAAGCATCATTGGCTGCCTGCTCGGCACCGCTGTCGGCGATGCAATCGGGCTGCCATACGAGGGGCTTTCACCGCAGCGGGCCAGAAAAATGCTCGGCCCGGCCGACCGCCACCGCTTCTTTTTCGGCCGTGGCATGGTCTCTGACGACACCCAGCACACCTGCATGGTCGCTCAGGCCTTGCTCACTGCCGGTGCCGACCCGGCCAGATTCAGCCGCGCCTTTGCCTGGCGCCTGCGTTTCTGGCTGCTCGGGGTTCCCGCTGGCGCCGGATTCGCGACGCTTCGGGCGATTATAAAGCTCTGGCTGGGCTTTTCGCCACAGAAAAGCGGCGTTTTTTCGGCCGGTAACGGCCCGGCTATGCGCGCCGCCATTTTTGGCGCCGCTTTTGACGACCTGAAGACCATAAGAAGCCTTGTCACCGCCTCGACGCTTATTACTCACACCGACCCGAAAGCTTTGCACGGCGCGCTGGCAATAGCTCTGGCCGCCTTTATGGCCCGCCAGTCAGTGACCGTCGCCCCGCAGGAGTATCTCAGCCGGCTGCAGACCTTTCTTGGCGATGATGCCAAAGAACTGCCTGCCCTGGTTGCGGGCGTCTGCGCTTCTATCGCCGCCAATGAGACAACTGAGGCTTTTTCCAGCCGATCAGGTCATGGGAAAGGCGTCTCAGGCTATGTGCTGCATACCGTGCCGGTGGTGCTGCACGCCTGGCTGCGGCATCAAAGAGAATTCGCCCCCGCCATCAGCGAAATCATCGCCTGCGGTGGTGATGCTGATACTACCGCTGCCATTCTGGGCGGCATAATCGGCAGCGCCGCCGGGTCGGCCGGTATTCCTGAAGCGTGGCTGAACGGCATTGTTGAATGGCCGGCCGGCATTGCCTGGATGCGGGAAACCGGCGCGTGTCTTGCCGATTCACTTGCCGGCAAAAAAGATTTGCGGGTTCCTGAAATCTGGTTTCTGACAACCCTGCCACGAAATCTGCTGATGCTGGTTATCGTTCTGCTGCACGGCTTCAGGCGCCTTCTGCCGCCATATTGACAGTTTTTTTTGCAAAGGCGTACAATCGCATCGACCCCATTGAATTTTAAGGAGATTGAAAATGCGCAAGGCTCTGTTTGGTCTTATCGTAGTCGGTCTTTTAACTCTGCCCGCCTCTGAGGCAATCGCCCAGAAGGGAAAATTTGGAAAAGGGCAGGGGGCTGCCGGAGAAGGTCGCAGGCTCGAAAAAATGCAGCAGATGAAGCAGCGCCAGCAGGAACGCCAGCAGAAAATGCAGGAAATGAAAGAAAAACGCCAGGGCAAGCAGGGCGAACAAGGGCAGAGCGATGAAAAAAAGCAGGCCCGAGAAGCAAAAAGAGCTGAATTTAAGGCAAAACGCGAGGCCATGAAAGAAAAATGGGCCGCCATGAGCAAAGACAATGGTCGTTTCCAGGCCCTGAAAGAAAGAATTGAAGCCATGCAGCAGGCAAAGCATTCTGGTGATGCCACTCTTTACAAAGAACGCAAAACCGAACTGCAGAAACAATGGCAGGCCATGACGCCCGAAGAACGGCAGCAGCTCGGCCAGCAGATTCCCGAACTCAATGAACGCATGAAAAGACTTGCTGAAGGCGACAAAACCGCAGAGTTTTCAGGCACCCGCAAAGGGCCAAAGGGCAAAGAAACCACCGTTGCCGGTACCCGCACCCGTGATGGCAACGTCGTTAATACCGAAAAGACCATTACCGGCCCGCAGGGCAATGAAACCAGCCTGACTTCAACGACCACTAAAGAGGGCAACACTCTTACTACCGTTGTCACCGGCGAAGGCGGCAAGACTGCGACGCATCAGGTAACCGGTTCGACCGATGGCGAAGGCCTGCATACAACCAGCACCACTACCGGCCCGGGCGGCGAGACATTCGAGAGCTCCGGCGACTGGATGTTCGACTTTATCGAAGAATCAGACTACTGATACATATTTGAGGCACATTGTGCAACTGGCGGCCTGAGCCATGGCTCACGGCCGCTTTTTTCTTGCCATCTCGCGCATCCCAAAGCTCGGATTCGAGTTGAGACAGGGCAGATTTTGTGTAGTTTTATGCGGCGTTTGTCGCGGGTTTGAAAAACTGTTGAGGTTGTGTGATAATAGGCGGTGTTCAAAAGTCAGACCGACCGGGAGCGATGATGCCGCAAGCTGCGGGTACCAGAGGCAAGCTGATTTTTCAGGTAATTGTGCCTGTGCTCGTCATTACCCTCCTTTCTGCCGGGCTGCAGATGGCGGTGACCTTTTTTCTGCTGCACTTCTTGAACAGCGAAATAAAATCCGGTATCCGCAGCGAGTTTGAACAGACCAGCACCGCTTTTCGCACCAGTCTGCGCGAACAGGGAGTGCTGATTTTAAAGCACAACACCGAAGCCATTCTCAGCCAGCAGTTGCAGTATCTCGAAACTCAGAAACACAGATTCAGCAACGCAGCTGAGCTTGCAAACTTCTGCATCGGTGATGCCGCCTTTCAGAAGCTGGCATTGCGCAGCTTTGAACGTTATGGTTATACGAATGCCTCGATAAAAGTCGATGGCAGGCTGATCTGTGTCGCACATGCCAAAAAAGAAATCGTCGGCCGTGATCTTTTTGAAGTGGTTGCTTCACTCTCGGCTGATGCCCGCCGGAAGCAGAATGCCGACGAGTTCGTTAAAAACTGGAGCATGCAGACATCGGGCGTAACCGAATTTGAGCAGACTGATACCTTTTTGCCGGCCCATATTCCAGCTTCGGTTGGTCGCCGCAAGATTGCTTTCCAGGTCTGGAGCGATATTGCCGGCATTCCCTTTGTCGCTGAGACCACGACTTATCTCGCCGAGTTTCTTGAGCCGGCCGACCGGGTTCTGAGCCAGCACAACCAGGCTGTCGACAACATCGAGAGCAAGATTGTGCGCGGCCTCACGCTCTGGACAACCGGATCTCTTGTTCTGGTCCTGTTGTCGCTGGTGGCGGTGGTGCTCACCTCGGTCTGGCTCAATCGGCGAAAGGTGCAGAAGCCTCTTGAGATTATTTCGGAGGGCCTTACCCACTTTGGCGCCGGTGATTTCTCGGCCCGCATCGATTGCCGGGCCAATAACGAGCTTGGTCTGGTGGCTGAAATCTCGAACAAAATGGCCGATCATCTTGCTGAATCTCTCGCTTCGCTTGAAGAGGCCCGAAAAGACCTCGAATCGAGAGTTGCCGCAAGAACCGCCGATCTGGAAAAGGCTAACCAGGCTCTCGAAGTTGAGCGGCAGACGGCTGAGCGCCTGCTGCTGAACACTTTGCCCGCGCCAGTTGCCAGAAGACTCAAAGCCGGCGAAGAAACTCTGGTCGATGATTTTGCTCTGGCGACTGTTCTCTTCACCGATTTCAAAGGTTTTACACAGCTGACAGAAACTGTGACTCCTTCAAGACTGGTCAGCTCGCTCAATGAGGTTTTTGCGAAATTCGATGAATTTGCTGCCGAGCTCGGTATCGAAAAAATCAAGACCATCGGTGATGCCTACATGGCGGTCGGCGGTGTACCGGTGCGCGACGACCGGCACCCCGAAAAAGTCGTCGAACTTGGTCTGCACATGCGCGATTATATTGTGCAAAGACTCGAAAACAAAGACCTGCTGCCATTTCAGATTCGTATCGGTATTCATTCCGGCCCGGTTCTCGCCGGTGTGATCGGTCGCAGCAAAATGACCTACGACCTCTGGGGCGACACGGTTAACATTGCCAGCCGCTGTGAATCGGCATCAGAACCGATGCGCGTCAATATTTCCGAGGCGACCTACAAGCTGGTAAAAGACCGGTTTAAATGCGAATACCGCGGTCTGGTGGCTGCAAAAGGCAAGGGCGAAATGCCGATGTATTTTGTCGAGCGATTGAACTGATAAAATGAACAGCGGGAGGAAAAATGGAAAATTCTTCATACAGCTGGTACATGCAACTCAAAAAGCCTGACTGGGCTCCACCGGGGTGGGTGTTTGGCCCCGTCTGGTCGTTTCTGTATCTGATTATCGCCATTTCTTTCGGCTATGTCTTTTATCTGGCGATAAAAAAGAAAATACCTGGCCGGGTGGCACTCCCGTTTATTCTTAATCTGGTTTTCAATTTTGCCTTTACGCCACTGCAGTTTGGCCTGCGCAGCAACATTCTTGCCGCCGTCGATGTGGTGCTCGTGCTGTTAACCCTCGTCTGGAGTCTGGTGCGCATCAGACCGTTTCTCCCCTGGGTGGCGCTGGTGAATCTGCCATATTTTCTCTGGGTGAGTTTTGCGACAGTGCTGCAGTTAACCATCACCTGGATGAATCTGAAATAAAAATTCCGTAAAAAATCTGCAATTTTGTGCAAATTTGTGCACAAATTTTGCCTGCGGGTCTTGCGCACTGGCACTTTTATCATTACAATTTCCATAAAACCATCAAAGGAAAGCGCGTGCACTGATGATAAAGCATTTATTCAAGTCTCTTCTGCTCGTGGTTCTTATCCCCGCCTGTCTTTCAGCATTCTCTACACAGAATTTCGACATAATAAATTTTTCGATTCTGCATACTTCCGACCTGCATGCACGCCTGATGCAGTGGGAAACCCCCGAAGGCAAAACTGTGGGCGGCTATGCACGCATAAAGAATTATAAAGACAGCATCGAAAAGCAGGGGCGCGAAGTTCTCATGCTTTCATCGGGCGATATTTTTCAGGGCACGTTTTTCTATCGCTTTTTCCAGGGTATTCCTGATATCGAATTCATGAATGACACTGGTTATGCCGCCATGGCCCTCGGCAACCACGAATTCGACAATGGCCAGGAAGCCCTCGCCGAAGCTCTTGCCTATGCAAAGTTTCCGGTTCTGGCCGCCAATATCCAGTTCAAGAAGATTCCGTCTCTGCAGGTAAAAATCAAGCCCTACACCTTTGCCGAAGTCGGCCCCGAAAGTAAAAAGGTTAAGGTAGCGATCGTCGGCCTGGTTCCCGAAGAGCTTAAAACCATCGTGCAGCCCGTTTTTGTTAACGATTTTACCGTTCTCGATGCCGCCGAAGCTTTGCGCAAGTATCTGCCCGAAATTAAAAAGGCAAAACCAGACATGATTCTGCTGCTCTCCCACCTCGGCTGGGACCGCGAACTGCAGCTTTTCGAAGAATTTCCCGAACTCGACGGCATTCTCGGTGGTCATACCCATCTTGCCATCGACCCGCCAGCAATAGTTTCCGGGGCACGCGGTCACCGCTTCATGTCACAACCCGGTGAATGGGGGCAGCACGTCACCAGATACGACGTGACCTTCTACCGCAATTCGAATCGCTCGGTCGAAGTGACCGCCGCCGGTCTGGTCCCTCTTGATAAATCTACCCATGAAGACAATAAGATTGCCGAACGGGTTGCCCGCCTCTGGACCCAGATCCAGGAAAAGGTCGTCACCCCGGTTTCTGAAACCAAGGTGTTTCTTAACGGCGAACGTGGCGATGTGCGCAATCGCGAAACTAACCTCGGCAACCTTCTTGCCGACTGCTTCAAAGACCTGGTTCCCGCCGATATGGCTCTGGTTAATGGCGGTGGCATCAGAAGCTCTATCGCCACTGGCGTTATTACCGTCGGCGATGTTCTCAACGTGCTGCCATTCGATAACTATCTGATGCGTCTCAAAATGAGCGGCGCTTCGATCAATAAGGTTTTTGCCGAAGTCGCCAGTTTCTCAGGCACTGCCGGTGGCTTTGGCGGTTTCCTGCAGGTTTCTGAAGGTCTGCATGTCGATTATACCGCCGGCCAGAAGCCGAAGGTTCTTTTTAACGGCAAGCCTCTGAGTGCCACAAAGCTTTATACCGTCACCACCATAGATTTTCTGGCTGCCGGCGGCAATGGTCTGAGCGGCTTCACCGAAGCCGTCGACAACGAATCGACCGGCAAGATGACCGCCGATATTTTTATGAAGTATCTTGGCCAGCTGCAGACCGTCTGCCCGTTCACCGAAGGTCGCATCAAGACCCATTCGGGCGCCAAAAAATACAAGATGCCGAAGGGTATCGTAAAAAGCATACCGAAACCCCGCTTCGATTAATCTGTATTATAGAAAAAGTCAGGCCGAAGCCTAAGCTTCAGGCCTGACTTTTTTCTTTTGCCGGGTTTTTCGGAGTGGCCTTTTCGAGAAAATCTGACCAGCAGCCGAACCAGAAGCGGGTCACCGATAGTGGCATGTCGGCAAACAGTGTGCTGAGCTCGACTGTCGAAACGTGTGTGCCCCATTTGCGGGTAAACGGATTTGAAAAGGCACGCGATGGCCATTCGCTTGCGAGCCGGGCGAGCCCGGCGCCAACCACTACGGCATCAGAACTGGCATTGGGCGCAATATCTTCGACCAGAGCGAGCAGAGCGAAAAGTGCCTTGCGGAAAAGCGCCAGCTCAGCTCGCAGCCTCAAGCCGCCAAATTCGACCGCATGATCGAGAACGGCAAGGCACCAGTCGAAGCCCGGAAAATTGCCCTGTCGGATCTGGGCAACCGCCCAATTCGATGCAGCAGCAAGCTTGTTGTCGTCAGTTGACAGCCCGAGCTGCGCCAGTGCCTGGGCAATTGCCTTTTCATCGACGCGCAGCCCGCCCATAAGCAGTTGCAGAATTGCAACCCGGTCGTTTTTCGGCAGTTCGACCGCCAGACTCCAGTCGAGCGGAACAATGCGCCCCTTGTCATCGAGAAAAATATTGCCTCCGTGCGGGTCACCATGAAAAATCGCCCAGGTTTCCGACATCCAGAAAGGGCGGGCGATGAGCCCGTCGACGAGTTTTTCGACAATGCGCCGGCGCTCGTTTTTGTCTGACTTCTCTTTCAGCGCGTCTGCCAGAGGCTTGCCTTTGATCCTTGTCATTGCCGTAACGCGTGAGGTGCACCAGGGAAGCAGCTCAGGCAGCGCAATCTCCGGGAAATCGCGGTAGAGTTCTATGGCCCGGCGGATATGAATCTGTTCACGGTCGAGCCTGACCTCATCGGCTACCAGCAATGCGGCTTCTGAAAGCGGTCCGGCGAACTCAAGCACCGGCAGATTCAGTTCGTGGCAGATTTCTTCAAGAGCTTTGCCAAGTTCAGGCCAGAGCTCAAGCTCTTTCTCAAGAGCCTTTTCTGCTTCCGGTCTGACGATCTTGAAAACGCCATCAATTTGCCGCCCTGCAGCATCGATGAAAGTGAAAGGCATTACCACGGCGACGCTGGCTTCTGCCAGAGGCTTGTCACCAAGGGTGATACCTTCGAGTCTTATGTTTTCGCGTTGCAGAATCGTCCTGATCTGTTCGACGGTCATGCGCGGCGGCAGGCATTCAAGACGCTGCAGACTGTTGCGCAGTTCGGGCGACAGGCGTTTATCGCGCGCCAGAATCTGGCCAAGCTTGTGCAGGGTGGGGCAGCGTCGAAGCACGGTTTCGAGTCTATCTGCTGCATTTGCAAAAGGCCCAAGCCCCAGCTGGTCTGCGAGAATTTCTTTTTGCCGGTCTTCGCTCAGGCGCCCGAGAAACCAGGCCAGGCCGCCTTTTACAAAAGGTTTCCATTTTTCGTAGCAATCCGGAATCAGATTGTTAAGATCGAGGCTCGCAAACAATGAAGTCCAATCCATAAAGGGGTACTGCTCCTCTGACAAATTATAAATTCATTTTGCTGCAATGCCGCAAAAAAGTCAATACCCCGCCTTAAATATTTTGCACCGCAAAATGCGCGGGTGATAATGATCGCTCATTGACGATGGCCATTGGCCTAATTTTTGTAGTAATATTGCGCCAGAACCAAAGTAAAGGATAAGCCATGAAAATATTTCATCTTAAGGACCGCCGCGAATGTCTCGAAAAAATCTGCACCTGGCATCACAATGAGTGGGGCTATCTCAACCCCGGCCGCACTCTCGAAGCCAGAATCGAAAAAATGCGCGAACACTTCGAAGGTAAAACCATACCGGCAACCTATGTCGCCGAAATTGACGGAAAAATCGTCGGCTCTGCCTCGATTATTGAATCTGATATGCCTGAGCGCCCTGAGCTCAAACCCTGGCTCGCCAGTGTCTTCGTCGACCCCGATTATCGCAAAAACCAGGTGGGCAGAACGGTCGTGCTGAAAATCATGCAGCATGCCCGCGAGGCCGGCATCAAAACCCTTTATCTCTACACCCCCGACCGCGAACACTTCTACAAACACATGGGCTGGAAAACAATCGAAAAACTCGAATACCACGGCGCCAACGTAACCCTGATGAAAATCGATTTCTGAAACATCGTGAAAAAAAGCGCATTTTTGTTTATCTGTAACTTCAGATGTTGTAAAATGTACCGGATTTAAAATAGACCAATAACCGGAAAGGTGGTAGCGAATGAGTCTTTCTGCCGAAATCAAAAAGCAGATTATTCAAAACATTGAACGCTTGACCGCGAAGGGCGCCGAATACACCGACGCACGCTTCTATACCCACGACGATACCGAAACCCTGCTGCTTTACGATGGTAACCTCGAAGCCAACGACACGACCTTCGAAAGCGGCCTCGGCGTAAGGGTTCTCTATGGCGGTGCCTGGGGCTTTGCCGCTACCAGCAACGTCAAAGAAATCGACGCCTGTTTCGATCAGGCCTGCAAAAACGCCATGACTGCCGCAAAGCTTGTGCGCGTTCCGCTTAAAATGGGCAAAAAACCGGCCCATCGCGGTGCCTTTTCTTCGCCCATCAAGCAGGATCCCTTCGATGTCAGTCTTAAAGAAAAACTCGATTTTCTCGGCGCCATCGATGCACGTCTCAAAGAAGACTGGATCATCAAGCGCTACGTTTATGCTGAATTCCAGAAGAAAAACATTTATTTTTTCAACAGCGAGGGCACCGAAGTTGAGCGTAAACTTCGCAACGTCTTCGGCAAAATGATGATCATGGCCCTCGACAGTGACGGCCAGATGCAGCGCCGCAGCCAGGAACTCTTTACCACCGGCAAAGGCACCCGCGGCTACGAAATGCTCACCGATCCGGCACTTTTCAGCGGTCATGCCGAACGCATCAAAGACGAACTCGGTCAGCTGATCAAGGCCGATGCTCTTGAATACGGCCGCCGTTCAGTCATTCTGCTCCCCGGTCAGGGCTTTCTGCAGGTGCATGAAACCATCGGTCACCCGCTCGAACTCGACCGCATTCTCGGCTATGAACTCTCTTACGCCGGCGGTTCGTTCGTTAATCTCGATTCTTTCGGCAAGCTTAAATACGGCAGCGACAAGCTTTCGGTCAGCGCCTTCGGCGGTATCGAAAATTCGCCCGGCTCGTTCGGTTTCGACGACGAAGGGTCACCCGAACGCGATTATCTGCTGATCGACAAGGGTGTTCTCGTGAACGCCCTCAGCTCACGTGCCATGGTCGACGAGGCAAACCAGAAAGCCGGTCGCACCATCTTCACTGAAAGCGGCGGCGCCGCACGCGCAACCGCATTCTACCGGGCCCCGATCGATCGCATGACTAACGTTAACATTCTTCCCGGTAAAGATGGCACTCTCGAAGATATCATCGCCTCGACCAAAGACGGTATCGTGCTCGATAACCCGGTTTCGTGGTCGATCGGCTCGAACCGCGAACATTTCCATTTCGGCTGCGAAATCGCCTGGGAAGTGAAAGACGGCAAGAAGACCCGCATTCTGCGCAACCCGACCTATCAGGGCCATACAGTTGAATTCTATAATTCGCTGTCGGCCGTCGGCGACGCCTCGACCTGGAAAGTCTGGCAGGTCGACAACTGCGGTAAGGGCGAGCCGAACCAGGTCATGCAGCTCGGTCATGGCATACCCGTCGTGCGCTTCGACAACGTAATCACCGGCGAAAGGAAGTAACAGCATGAAAAAGTCACCCGCACATGAAATGATCTGCGCCGTCAGAAGCCGTGCCGCGGCCCGTGGTGTAACCGCCACCTTCATTCTGCACAGCGAAAAAAGCCACCTGATGCGTATTGGCAATAATTCTGTTTCGCTCAACACCTCAGAAGCGCTGACCCGCCTCGATATCGAAGTGATCAACGGGCGCCGCACCGGCATTCACACCCAGATGGGTGATGTCGTTTCTGAAGAATACGTTGAAAAAGCTCTGCAGATCGCCGTCAGCAAAGCCGAAGTCGCCAGCGAAAAAGCTTACCAGCCGATTCCTGATAAGGTCGAAAAGGCCATCAGCGAAGACAGTCAGTATGACAAAGCCCTTGAAACCGTCGACCCGGCATTCAAGGCCGATGCCTATCAGCGCATTTTCACTGAAGTCGGGCAGCAGTATAACTTTTCAGGCTCCTGGTCGAGCGGTTCGGTCGAATTCTTCATGACCTCGACAGCCAACGACCTCTGCGTGCACCATCTCGGCACCGACCAGGCGTTCAACATTGTGCTCAAACACCCCGAAAAGAAGTGGGAACTGCGCCAGGGCGCTACCGGTTGGCGTCTCAGCGATTTCAGGGTCGAAGACATTATCAAAAGCTTCAAAGAACTGCTTCCTGTCTACGAAAATCACGCCGGAACCCAGATCGAACCAGGTGAATACACCGTTGCCCTCGGCAGCGATGCAGTCGCCGAAGTGCTCGAAATGGCCTGCTGGACAGGCTTCTTCGGTCGCTCATACGAAGAAAAACAGGGCTGGACTGCCAAATACGTGAAGGGCGACAAGGTGCTTGGTGACAATGTCACTATCGTCGACGAACCGGCCAACGATCTTACCTACCGCTTCGGCTTCGACTTTTCGGGCAAAACCCGCCAGACCTGGCCGATCGTCGAGAAGGGCAAGCTGCAGAACCTGATGTACGACAGTTCGACCTGCGCCAAATACGGTCGCCCGCTTACCGGGCACACCGGCGGTTCGCTCAGCATCACCATGCAGACCGGTAAAGATTCACACGATCTGCTCGAAGCTGTTAAAGGCATGGGCAAAGTGCTTTATATTCCGGCGCTGCACTATCTCAATATTCCGAATGCCAGCAAAGGCATTTTTACCGGCAGCTCACGCTTCAACGCCGTGCTGATCGAAAACGGCAAGGTTGTCGGGCCGATTTTCTCGTCGCGTATTACCGATACTTTCCAGAGTGTGTTTAACAAAATCGTGAAGATTTCGAAAGAAGCCGAATCGGTTAACCTGTCGAACACCTACGGCCGCCGCTCGCCCGTCGCCTTCGCGGTGCCCTCATACATCGTCTCTGAAAAGGTCAAAATCACCGACTGCGCCGAATCATTCTGACGACATTGCATTTAAACCAAGATTCCGAAAGCGAATCCGGCCCCCGTGGCCGGATTTTTTTCGTGCCTTTTTAACCCGGAAAGGCTATAATTCAACCCCGGCTTACGCCAGTTCCGCGCGTTAATCGGTAATCTGGGTGGCAAGGATACGGCTTAACAACGATGCAGGCAATTGATGCGGCTGTTTACAAAAGAGTTTTCAATATTTCGCTGCCTGCAATCGGTGGCTTTCTCGGCCTGATTGCCTTCGACATCATCGACATCTACTGGATCGAAAAACTTGGCACCCGCGCCGTTGCCGGCGTTGCCTCAGCCGGTTTTATCGTCTGGTCACTTTATTCGATCATGCAGATCACCGGTGCCGGCTGTTCTTCACTGGTGGCACAGTTTCATGGCGCCGGCCGCCGTCGCCGCGCCTGGGAAGCCATCGTGCAGTCTTCCTGGCTCAGCCTTCTGCTCGCTGCCCTGATAACTTTTTTGTTTCTGCCTTATCTTGACCGTCCCTTCGCCTGGATGGGTCTCGAACCTGACACGGCCGCGCTCGCGGTCGAATATTTTTATATAATTCTTCTCGGGTTCCCGCTGATCTTTCTCGACATGCTGTCCGGAAACGTTTTCAATGCCTATGGTGACAACCGCATCAGCAACGGTATCATGATCATCTGTCTGATTGCCAACATGATTCTCGACCCGGTGATGATGTTCGGCTGGTGGGGGTTCCCCGCCATGGGTGCTGCCGGTGCCGCCTGGGCGACCGTTATCAGTCACGTGCTGTCGCTGATAATGCGAGGTTACGTTCTGCGCCGGCGCAATTATATTCCGCCGCTGCTGAGCTTCTTCAAGTTTCGCACCTTTTATTACCGCAAAATCATCAGAATCGGTCTTCCCAATGCCGCGACCTCGTGGGTCTGGTCGATCGTCTACCCGTTTCTCACCCGTCTGATAACCCCGTTTGGCATGACGCCGCTCTCTGCCGTTGGTATCTGCCACCGCATCGAAAGCTTTCCGTATTTCACTTCGATCGCCTTCGGTATTGCGATGACCTCGCTGACCGGCTATTCGGTCGGGCGCCGCGAACATGACCGCATTGACGGCATTCTGATTGCGGGTCTGCGCTCGGCCACCCTGATTCTGCTGCCTTTTCTCGTTCTATTTCTGATTTTTCCGCATCAGCTGGTTGGTCTTCTCAGCGATGATCCACTGCTGATCGCCTATGGCGCCGATTACCTTTTTATCATCGGTCTGCTCGAAATCTTCATGGCCTGGGAAATGGTCATCGGCGGTATCTTCACCGGTCTCGGCATCACTTACCCGACACTTTTCATCACAATCCCGTGCACAGTCGGGCGCGTGCCGCTGGCCTGGCTGCTCGCCCATTATTTCGGCATGGGCGTTTCAGGTATCTGGTGGGCCATCAGCCTGACCACCTGCATGAAGGGGCTCGGGCTGCTCGCTCTTTACCGCTATACCCGCCGCAAAACCGCAGGTTTTACGCAGCTGAATAATTAGTCTCTCTTTTTGATGACGACTTTTTCGGCGCGGTGCCCATCGACTTCCTTGACTCTGAAGGTGAATTTTTCCCAGTGAATCTTTTCCTTCTTTCTCGGAAAATCGCCCTTCAGCCAGGTCAGAAAGCCGTTGAGAGTTGTGACGGTGCGTCTGACCTCTTCCGGGAACTCAGTATGCAGCATGGCACTGAGATCCTGCAGCGAAATGGTTCCGGCCACCTCGACTTCACCAGCTTCATTATTGATTATCACCGGTTCTTCAACGTCGTATTCGTCGCCGATCAGGCCAAAAAGTCGTTCGACAATATCTTCCATGGTTATAATGCCGGTAGTTGAGCCAAATTCATCGACAACGACCGCCATGTGGGTTCTCTTGAGCTTCATGCGCTCGAGCAGTTCGCCGATCGCCACATTTTCCGGAACATAAAGCGGCTTGAGCATCATTCTGCCGATCGAGAATTCGTCAGGGGCCGACTGGTCGGTTCTGAAAAGTTCCTTGAAATTGAACACCCCGATTATCTGGTCGATATCGTCTTTATAAACGGGTACCCGCGAATACATGTCTTCTCTGAAGACTTCAATCAGATCGTTGAGCTTGATATCGATCGGAACACCCTTGACGAGGTTACGGGGAATCATGACTTCGCATGCCAGCAGGTCGTTGAAGCGGCTCGACCTCGACATGAGTTTGCGCTCGAGCGAGTCGATATGACCGGCTTTTTCGCTGATTTTGGCCATCAGCAGGATTTCCTGGATGGTCGGGGCATTTTCGTCACCCTTGAACGGAAGCATTCTCAGCAGCATGCGGCTGAGAACATCCATAGTCCAGGTTACTGGCTGAAGAACTTTTACGATCGCCCAGAGCGGGTAGGCGATGACGTAGGTCCAGGCTTTGGCAAAGGTGACGCCAAGGTGCTTGGGTACAATCTCACCAAATATGAGCAGAAAGACGATGGTGATCACCGAAGCGACCATCGGTGCTATTTTTTCACTGAGCATGCCGGTTTCAACGAATACCTGATCGAAGAAAACCCCGGCATAAACCGCAAGAACCGTGTTGACAATGTTATTGCCGACGAGAATCGCTGCAATTACAGACCTTTTGTCCTTGACCAGCTCGGTAACAATCTTCTGCCGCCGGCTGCTGCCACCTTGAACTGACGAAAGACTTATCTCATTCACCGAAGTGATTGCGGTTTCCGTTCCTGAAAAAATAGCCGAAATCAGCAGCAGAACTATAAAAAATAGAGCTGTATACAGCATTGTTAACCCCGTAAAATTGCCCGCTCAGATGCTTCGCGGTAGAATTAATGATTAAAAAAACAACAGCTGCAGCTTAACACAAATCCCATCTTATTTGAACTTTGCTGTCCTGGCATTCGCAGACAAAAAAATCCCGCCGCATGTGGCGACGGGATTTTGTAAGATCAAAGGCTTCAGGCGCCAGTGGCGGCACACTTTTCAGCGGGTTTTGCGGCCAGGAAATCTTCAAGAATTTTGTTGAAAGTCTGGCTGGGGCGCATTGCCTGCGTTACTTTTCTGGTTTCGGGGCGGTAGTAGCCGCCGATATCGAGAGCCTTGTCGCGGGCCGAATTGATTTCGGCAAGAACGGTGTCGTGTTTTTCAACGAGTTTGGCGGCAAGGGCGGTAAAGCGTTCTTTCAGCTGTTTGTCGTTGTTCTGGGCGGCCATGGCTTCGGCCCAGTAGCGCGCCAGGTAAACGTGGGTGCCACGGTTGTCGATGCCGGCTTTGGCGTCGCGCGACGGGGCGATGTTATTTTCGAGAACTTTACCGATGGCGTCGTTAAGGCCTTTGGCAAGCACTTCGGCCTTCTTGTTGTTGTTGCGGCGTCCGAAATCTTCGAGCGACACGCCAAGGGCCAGGAATTCGCCGAGAGAATCCCAGCGCAGATGCCCTTCTTCGACGAACTGCTGCACATGTTTCGGAGCTGAGCCGCCGGCACCGGTTTCATAGAGGCCGCCGCCGTTGAGCAGCGGAACGATTGACAGCATTTTGGCGCTGGTGCCCAGTTCGAGAATCGGAAACAGGTCGGTCAGATAGTCGCGCAGCACGTTTCCGGTTACCGAAATCGTGTCTTTGCCTTCTTTTGAACGCTTCAGGCTGGCAACGATGGCTTTGCTCGGCGCTATGATCTGAATGTCGAGGCCGTTGGTATCATGATCTTTCAGATAATCGCGAACCTTTTTGATCAGACTGCGGTCATGGGCGCGTTCTTCGGTAAGCCAGAAATATGCCGGGGTGCCGGTGATGCGGGCGCGGCTGACCGCCAGTTTAACCCAGTCGCGGATCGGCAGGTCTTTGGTCTGGCACATGCGCCAGATGTCACCGTGTTCGACATGGTGTTCGAAGACGGCCTTGCCGTCCTGGTCGATAACGCGAACGATGCCGTCGCCGTAGATTTCGAAGGTTTTGTCGTGTGAGCCGTATTCTTCGGCTTTCTGGGCCATGAGGCCGATATTGGCGACACTGCCCATGGTGCGCGGATCGAAGGCACCATGTTCTTTGCAGAAGTCGATGGTGGCCTGGTAGATGCGGGCATAAGAACGGTCAGGAATCACGGCTTTCATGTCGTAGAGTTTGCCGTCGACGCCGTACATTTTGCCGCCGGCACGAATGGCTGCGGGCATCGACGCGTCGATGATGACATCGCTCGGAACATGCAGGTTGGTTATACCCTTGTCTGAATTGACCATGGCCAGTTCAGGCTGTTTTTTCAGGGTTTCTTCGATGTCGTGCTGAATGGCGGCCTGCTGTTCGGCCGGCAGGGCTTTGATCTTTTCGTAAAGTTCGCCAAGGCCGTTATTCGGGTTGAAACCCAGGCTCTTGAAGGTGGCGGCGTGTTTTTCGAAAACGTCTTTGAAGAAGACGCTGAGAACATGGCCGAACATGATCGGGTCAGAAATCTTCATCATCGTCGCTTTGAGGTGAACCGAGAAAAGAACGCCCTTTTCTTTGGCATCGGCGATTTCGAGAGCGATGAATTTGCGCAGGGCTTTGACGTTCATGGTTGCAGCGTCGATAACTTCACCGGCTTCAAGGGTGACTTTTTCTTTGAGAACGGTTTCATGTCCGTCTTTGCCGATAAACATTATTTTGACGTGGCCCGGCTTTTCGACGATAACTGACTTTTCGCTGTCGAAGAAGTCTTTGGCATTCATGTGCGCAACGTGACATTTTGAATCTCTGGTCCAGGCGCCCATCGAATGGGGGTGCTTGCGGGCATAGTCTTTGACCGGGTCGGCAACGCGGCGGTCAGAATTGCCTTCGCGCAGAACCGGGTTAACGGCGCTGCCAAGTATTTTGGCGTAGCGGGCCTTGATTTCTTTTTCCTGCTCGTTTTTCGGTTCAACCGGGTATTCCGGAACCTTGAAACCCTGATCCTGAAGTTCTTTGATTGCGGCGGTCAGCTGGGGAATCGAGGCAGAAATATTCGGAAGCTTGACGATGTTGGCTTCGGGCCGGTTGGCCAGTTCACCGAGAAAAGCGAGATCGTCGCTGTGGCGCTGTTCGGGTGTCAGATTTTCGGGGAAGCTGGCAAGAATGCGGCCTGCAAGCGAGATGTCGCGCAGTTCGAATTTGATGCCTGCCGGTGCGGCGAAAGTCTCGATGACAGGAAGGAGGGAAACGGTGGCAAGGGCCGGAGCTTCGTCAGTCTTTGTGTAATAGATCTTCTGCTCGGTGGTCATGTCAACAGGGTTCCTTTCTTGAATCCGATAAAATTTTCTCGCTGCCGGTGCCTCGCCTTTTCGTGTTCTTTCGTCTGGTTGCAGCCTTGGCGGGGCACTCAAAAAGCCGTTACATCTGCCAAGACTAGCATACCGCAAAATTTTCGTCAATCATGCGTCTGCAGCAATTTAAGAGGATTTGCACCAAAATAATACCGTTGCTTCAAAATGTACCGGAAACATGCATAAAAAATGTAACGCAAGATTGGGTGTGCCATGACGGCGGTTTGGTATTAGTGAGTTTGTGAGGGGTGGGGGATGCGCAATTTTATGTAACTTGTATTGATCTGCGTCTGGATAGATTATTAAGATATGCAAATCTATCTGAGAAAAATTGCCAGACTTGTTCTTGTTGCCGCGCTGGTCATGGCTGCCGGCATGCTTCAGGCTTTTCCCTATCAGATCGGCGATTACCGGGTCGATGTGACGGTGCGCAATGCCGCCATGAATCTGATCGCCGGCATCAAGGTCAATCTCTACCGCTACGACAAGGCGACGATTCTGGTCGAGGCGCTTGCCGCCGGTTACCAGTCGCTGACCTACCGTCTGCCGATTCGTGAGAATCAGACTTTTTACAAGATCGATCTGGTCATGCAGGATCTCGAACGCAACATTCACGTGGTCGATCACAATGAGCGCCTGATCGACGCTGCCTATGTCCGCAAAGAGCAATACGGTTTTCCGTCTGATCATTATGGCATAACTGCCTATATTCCGGTCAAGATGTGGCCTTCGGCTGTCGCTGCCCGCGTCGAAGTCATCGACACTTTCTGGGGCGTGCCGCTGAAGAAGACCTGCGAGATCACCCAGGTCGAAGAATTCTATTGCGTCAAGCTTTCGATCACCCGCAAGTCCCTGAAATGGTCAGGGAAAAACCTGCTGGTTGTTTTCAGAACTTCGGTGCCCGCCGCTGCTGCGACTGTCGCTGCCCGGCTCGGCACTCTCGAAAAGATCGTTCAGGGTGACTCTTACCCCGCCGGTTGCGAAGAATCTCTCGCCACCTGGCTGGCTGACACCTTCAGCGCCGACGAGTTAGCTGAAAGCCGCGCGGTTCTGCCCGGCAGTCTCGCACATCTGATGCAGGCCCGCGCCCGCTTCGCCGAAGTGCATCGCGAAAATTTCGAAAATTTTTAAAAAAGTAGTTGCACGACCCCCCGGGGTTGTTGTATAATCCATTTTGTTCGGAAACGAACGATCCCGAGTAGCTCAGTGGTAGAGCAATCGGCTGTTAACCGATTGGTCCGGGGTTCAAATCCCTGCTCGGGAGCTCAAAGGCGACCTTAACGGTCGCCTTTTGTGTTTTCTGGCAGATTGCTGTAAAAAATGTATACCATTGGCATGCAATTGTTCACTAATGTTATACGATATTCTTGTGAACAATTTGGCAGAACTATTTAAATCTAAGACCAGCGCTGAGTTTGGCGATTGAAGCTGCATAATGACAGCTTGTTGAAATGGCCAGGTTAAGCGGTTGCAGTTGGGATTTCTTGTGTGGCCTTGGTAATCAATCTCATTATGCTTATTTTAAAAATATCGCGTATCGCGATTTGAGATCGCTGAAACCATTCCTGATGTCTGATCAATATTTTGCCCGGCAGGCAGAAAGTTTTGACCTGATTTTATAATCGCCCCGCCTCGTTCCTAATGTTGAGCTGGTGACCTTCGAGGGAAAGACGCTTTTGCTGGTGGAAGTATTTTTGAGCGGCACAAGGCCACATTTTATTAAAGCCGAGGGTATGCAAAACGGCGTGTATGTTCGCCTTGGTTCAAGTAACCGCAAGGCCGATTTTCAGCTCATTTCCGAACTGCAGCGCGGCGTGGCGGGTATTTCTTTTGATACTCTGCCAATGCCTCAATTAACCATTGCCGATATTGATATTGATGCCGTCAAATCTGACTTCAGTGCCAGGAAAATTGATGAACACAGTTTGCTGAGCCTGAAAATTCTCGTTCAGGAACAGGGTCGCCTTGTTCCCAGCCATGGCGGAATTCTTCTTTACGGCAAAGACCGGCAGTTTCATTTTCCGGGTGGCTGGATACAATGTGGCCGTTTTATTGGCAAAGATAAGGGTGATATTTTTGATCACACCGAAATACATGAACCGCTGCCGAAAGCCGTCGAGAGCATAATGCTGTTTTTAAAGAAGCATGCGATGCGTGGCGCAGATTTTTCTGAAATTCGCCGCAAAGATATCTGGAGCATTCCGATCAATATTTTGCGCGAAGTTATTATTAATGCCCTTGTTCATGCGGATTATTCCAACAGCGGCACGCCGATCCGGGTGGCATTCTTTGACGACCGGATCGAAGTGGAAAGCCCGGGGCTGCTTCTGCCCGGCCTGACCGTCGAAGATCTGAAAGCAGGTGTTTCGCAGATACGTAACCCTGTTATTGCCCGGATCTTTCGCGAGCTTGAACTGATTGAGCAGTGGGGCAGTGGCATACCCGGAATATTCAATGAAATTCGGGCCAAAAACTGGCCGGAACCGGTAATTGAAGAAATAGCCAATCGCGTGCGCTTTACTGTTAAGTTGCCCGAAATTTTACCTCTAACCAGGAAGCAATCGCGTAAATCTGCAGAACAAGTTAGTGAGCAAGTCACAGGGCAAGTAACCCAGCAAGTAACCCAGCAAGTAATGAAACTTGTTAATTCTTTAACAGGAGAAATGACTCGTGCTGAGCTCATGGAAGCTGTTGGCTTAAAAGATCGGGTGAGTTTTTCGACAAATTATCTTGAAGCTGCGATTATTGCAAATCTTGTTGAAATGACTCAGCCGGATTCTCCCCGGAGCCCAACTCAGAAATACCGCCTCACAGAACTCGGCAGGCAATTTTTACAGAATAAAAAGAACGATGAAGGAGTTTAATATTCTCTGAAAATGGCTGTGAGGATTCGAACCAGTTCAATGAAAATTTTTGCGTATAGCTACGCCCGCCGTTGCAAAAGACTACAACCTTCGGCGCTAAAGGGTCAGGTATTCGACGATGAAGACTGCTGCTGCCGCGCCGAGCGCAGTCTGCAGAAGGCCGCGGTTGTAATAGGCCAGCAGAATTGCGACCAGAAAGCCGGTGCCGGCTGAGAGGGTGCTGCGCGTCGATTCCAGTATGGCCGGAAAAGTCATCGAGCCGAGCACCGCGTAGGGAATGTAATACATGAAGGCCTTCAAGCGCCGCGACGATAGTTCCCGTCTGAAAAAAACGATGGGAAGCATTCTTACCAGATAGGTAACGATGGCAGTCACCAGAATTACACCGGTTAAATAACTCATGCGGGTTCCTCATCGACGGTGAAGAGAAATGCCGCCAGCGTAGCAGTAAAAAGCGTGACAATGATGATTGCCCAGCCACTCGATAGAGCCGATATAACCGGGGCGTATTTGAAGATACAGCTCAGGGTAATTGCAATCAGCAGGGTATACAGCACAGGCCGCTCTTCGCGCGCGACCGGAACCGTGATGGCCACGAACATTCCGTAAAGGGTGATTCCCATGGCCGAGACAACCGAGACCGGCATCAGCGAGTTGACGGTTGCGCCCAGAATCGTGCCCAGCGACCAGCCAAGGTATGGCGTGATGATCAGCCCGGCCATATAGGAAAAACTGACTTTTTCGCCGCGGGTCGAGGCAATGGTGAAGACCTCGTCGGTGATGCCGGCCGCCAGAAGCATTCTTTTTAAAAACGACATCTTTTCGATTTTTTGTGACAGAACCAGGCTCATCAGCGCATAGCGGATATTGACGACAACCGTTGCAAAGCCGATTTCGGTAAAGGATGCACAGGCCCCGGCAAGATTGACCGCGGCAAATTGCCCGGCAGAGGTCATATTGGTCATCGAAAGAGCGATGGTCGAAAAAGCCGGAATGCCGTGCGCAACCGCAAACATGCCGAACGACATCGAAACGACGATATAACCCAGGCACACTGGTATACCGTCACGCATACCACAAAATAAACTCTGCTTCATTTGAACGATTCTTGCTTTGGCTGAAAATGCAGTGATTGTTTCCGTCCGCCTGTTGTAGCAGAACTATCGTTTACTGTCAATCTGCCGTTGTTCTGTCAGTAATTATGCTCTCCAGGTGCGCGCATCACCATGAGTAGTAAGGCTCGGGGCTCTGAAGACCACGCTGCATGGTCGGCGCCACAAGGTTCTTGTCGTTTGTCCATGGCGTGGGGTGAGTAGTCGTCATACCATTGTCATCTATGGCCTTTTCAAGCTGGCAGCCGTCAACGAGAGCCGTATCGCCTGAATCACCATTTTTGACGGTTATTTCAAAGGTAAAGCTCCCGAGGTCGGGTGAATTGATCGAACTGAACGGCATGCTCACGCGAAACCATTTTTCGAGATTCTGGTTCAGGGTAGAGCCGAGAATTGTTATTGTGTGCGTCGCCAGCGGCGTAGTCGGGTCGTCATAACGCCATTCTCTTACCCGTAACTGCACTTCAAAAATATCGTTAACCGTGTCGGTTGCGCATACAAAAGCACTGAAAATGTAATTTTCCGAGGGAATTACACTGTTGGCAACCTCCGCATTGGTAACGGTCTGGACCACTGCGTCAACAACGCCGGAAACAGAAGATTCGACAATAAAAGTTATGCTCATCTTGGCAACGGTTTCCGTGGGGAAATCGTTGTCTGTGAGAGTGAGGGTTCCGAGATAGGTGCCGGGGGGCACGGTGCTCCCGATGACCAGCGAAACAGACGCAGCCACAGAGCCTCCGGCTGCCAGAAAATAAGACGGAATAACAACAGATGCCGATGCTGCTGGAATCGTGAACGAAGGCCCGACAAAATCTGAAAAAGTAAAAAACAGGTCTGAATCGTTCAGACCGGCATTCTGCACCGGAAACTGGCCGAGGTAAGTGGCACCGGCAGGCAGATTGCCCATGTCAAGGTTTGCCGGCAGGTTCAATATGGTTGCCGGAACCGTTATATCCAGCAGAATGTCAGAAAAAGCCGCGGGGTGGTCAAGATCGATTGCGCGCTGGTAGCCGACGTAATGCCCGGCAGGCAGGTTCGCGGGAACGTTGACTGTGGCGGTTGCGTCTTTGATGGCAAAGGCACCGAGAACTATTGCGGCGGCCGGAGTGAAGAAAAAGTTGTCAGATGACAGAACTGTTGCATCTGAGGCAAGGTTTGCTTCCTGAATCGCAATGTTTGTCATGATATTGTTGCACAGGCTCTGTAGTTTAAAAGAGAGTTCCTTTGATTTTCCTCTTGCTATCGTGGCCGAAAGCGCGCCAGGATTCGCAACGAATTCATAAGAGAGGACCCCGCCGGAAGTTATGGTTACGATTACGTTTACATTATCATGCGGGTCAATGCCCGGGTCGAAGGCAGAATTATTGTTTATGTCTTCATAGATGGTTTGAATGCCCGAGTAAACCCCGGAGGGCAGGGCCGCATCCGTCGAAAAATGCATTTCGACTTCTCTGGTGACGCCTGGATTGAGGTTTGGCGGGGTAATGACTGAAGAGCTGAAGACAAAGTTTGTTGTTGGAATTGTACCTGGCCCGACAAGCGGCGCAGTTTTAATTCGGGTATTCGATAATGCCACTGTACCGGTGTTTCTGACGGTAAATTTCATCTCTGAAGAGCCAGTGCCCTTTTCTACAACCCCGAAGTTCAGTTCGTCCTCAAGAACTGCCAGATCTTTTTTGCCGATCGACAGTTTGACCTGAATAATGTCCATCGCCTCGCCGACACCGACGATGTTGTCGTCGTTGCTGTCTTCCCAGAAAAGAACTTCGCCGGTAAAATTACTGGTCGGCGTCGAAAAAGTCGTATTTACGGTGAAAGCGCCATTTTCGGTGATCATACCGGTGTATGGTATGGCCCATGGAGTTTCTGGAAGCGCCACAGACATGCTTGACACCGGGATTACATTTCCGCCGTCCACCATCTCAAAAATAATGTATTTAATTTTTGCAAGGTCAATATTTCCGACATTTATACCTGCAAAGGGTTTCGAAACAGTCTCGCCCTTATTGGCGGCACCAAGATCGAGAATTGCCGGTTCAATTTTCAGAACCGGTGTCGAAACGACTTCGACTCCGAGGTTGATGGTGTCGCTGATTTCGACACCATCACGCGCATCATTGTTGTTATCGTCCTGATAGACCATCAGAGAGCCTGTATAAATCCCCGGTGAGGTATTATTCGGCACTGACAGATATATTGACGGGCCGGTCGTGACGCCACCGGCAATCAACCCGATCGGGTCAGGGGCAGAATAGAACTGCCTTGATGCGGGAATGGGCGGCAGCAGCCCTGAGGTCAGATCAGGCTTGTCATACTTCAGGTTTGTGAGGCTTCTTTCCCCGATATTTTTGACGCTGAAAATGCTGGAAGAAGTTGAATCGCCCGGCTTCACGGCACCGAGCCAGAGTGACGGCTCGATGATATCGATGCCTTCAGCCCCGACCTCGACCTGAATCAGGAAAGTCTCAAAAGGCTCGCCGGCGTTCCAGACGCCATTATTGCTGATCGAGTCGCTGTGCAGCCGCCATTCGCCAATGTAGGTGCCGGCTGTCTGCCCGGCAGGGATGGTTAAGGAAATGGTTACCATCTCACTTGCGCCCACATCATTTTGAAGATTCCAGTTACTGGGCGGGTTAAACGTAACTAATCCGGCAGGTATTGTGTTTGCACCAGAAGTCAGGGTGCTGATCACTGTCCATTTTAATTTGGTGGTTTGCTGGTTACCGATGTTGATAACCTCAATTTTGCCTGAAACAGTGTCAAGAGGCAGACCTGCGCCCAGATTGCCGACGTCCTGCGGAATAACGAAGCCCATGTTGGCACCTGGTGCGATTTGAAGTGTAAAGGTGCGATTTACTTCACCAATGTCGTAGACACCATTCTGGTTTTTGTCATTGTAGATTCTCTGGGCACCGGCATACGGCCCCCCAAAATTCTTCTGGCCGGGAGGCATTACCACATAAGCCTTAAATACTGCATTGCCGGGGGCGTTGATTGGCAATATCGGATCAGGAGAGAATGAAACATACTCGGTTCCGATGGTTCCGGCGCCTTTTACCAGGTCAACAGCCTGATAACGCAGGTAGTTCAATGGAATGTTGCCGGTGTTGGTTATCGTGATATTGCCGCTGACCCCGATATCCCCGGGTGCGGTATCAGGTAATGTCACTGTAGCTGCCGAGAGAGTAAAGCTCTCGTTGGTGCCGACTTCAACACTGATGGTAATGGCGTCGCTGGCTTCGCCGACTTCATAGGCAAAATTGGCATTTTTATCATCGAGAAAGAAGCAATTGCCCGAATAGGTGCCGGCAGGTGTGCCCGCCGGGATTGTAAGCGACAGGTTTTGCAGATAACTTTTGCCTTTAACCAGAAAGCCACGGGCAATGGGGTTCAGGTTAAAGCTTTTTGAGGCGATGGTGTTGGCGCCGGACTTTAAATCTACCGGAACAAACCTGACGATATTCAGATTGACGTTACCGATATTGGTTACCAGAACCGTGGCAGTGGCCGTGCGTTCGCCGGCAAGAAAAGAGCCGAGAAATAAAGTGTCTGCCGCGGCTCTGATTTTTTCAACCTGAGGTACTGTGACCTGCAGTTCGAACTGGCCGATGGGTTCGCCGATGGAGTTTCCGTCCTGGTCGTTGTCTTCGAATACGAACTGATTTGCCTTGTAGGTTCCTGCAGTGGTTCCCGCCGGAATCGATATTCTCAGGTCAGCTGCCGTATTGCCGCCCTGAGCGATTGCGCCGATCTGCTCGGGATCGGCTGAAATTGCGCTGTTTGGGATAAAATACGGGTCGAACGCAAGGTTGTAAAATTCCCACGCGACGTGTTCCAGGCCGATATTACCGGTGTTGGAAACTGTAAGGAGCTTTGGAGAGCTTTGTGAACCTGGCTCGACACTTCCCATGTCAAGGATTGCCGGAGAAGCGGATATTTCTTCGAGCAGAATTGCAATCCCTGTCGATTTAGTGTCAGAAGCATTCAGCTGCCTCGAAGAATAGGCTGTCAGGCCGCTGGCAAGTAATGCCGGGGTTCCCGGGCCGTGCAGATAGAATTTTGAGCCGGCTGTTGTTTGAGTAAGAGGCATATATTCCGCAGAAAAAACTGCCGATTGCCCGGCCGAAACAGTCTGTGAGACTGGCAACGGCGAGCCAGCAATCGATGCATCACCGCTTCCGGTGGGATCTTTTATCCAGGATCGGGGCTGAAAGGTTACTTCCTCAATATTGGGTGACTTGGCGGTAATAAAAACATTGTCGACATAGGCTCTGTTGGTTCCTCCGGGGGCGACAAGCCTGAAGCGCAGGCAGAATGCCGCAGCATTTCCGGCAGAATCAGGAACTTCAAGGGTTTCTCTGACCCAGTTGCCGGCGCCGGTTGCGGTAGTTTTGCCGGTTAGAACTGTCCAGCTGCCGCCGCCGTTGGTGGAATATTCGACAAAAAAGCTGCAGGCACCAGCCCATACCAGCGAATAATCGTAGCTGATTCTGATAGAGCTGCAATCTTCGAACCTGATCGTTTTTGATGCGGTCAGGGTTTCATTGGCAGTGCTGACCATGCCGAGATAATTGGTCAATGGATTGGCAGCGTAGGCGGCAGTGTTAACGACCGTTACTTTGGCCGGTGTGTTTACCTGCCAGCCTGGCGGGTTTGCCCCAACCGTCGCAAAATTGAAATCTGAGGCAGAAACGCACGATTTTACTTCCAGTCTGGCATCGAACTTTACCCCGACGGTTGTCTGGGCAGGTGTGATCTCGAAAATCGAACCGATTTCCGGCAGGGTCATGACTCTGAAAGAACCGGTCGCAACCTGTATGCCGCCCTGTATAACCCTGATTGCCCATACACCATTTTTGCCGGCCGCCGGAATCGCTCTGTTGAGGGAAAAGCTGCCGCCAGCGTCAGCGGTTGAGTTGTCGGTAAAAATGAGGCTGCCGGTCGGGTAGCCATCATACCATCTGACAGTAGCAGCACCCGGGGCAAAGCCCGAAAATCTGCCGTAAACAGTTGTGTCTGCCGGAAATTTTTCTTCTTTTACCGTCATGGCTGAATCGCTGAAGGTTTCAATAGTAAGGTTCGAAACGGTCCAGGAATCTTTGGTTGTGGCGTCAAAATCGACATGGGTGCCGGTACCGACGATACTGACCAAGGTCGCTGAAGCGTTCAGCTGATAAAGGCCTGCCGGAGCCGTGGGCAGAACCCCGACCGTAAAAGTTGCAATCAACTCTGTCGGCCGTCTGATTTCTTCGCCAAGGCCGATGCAGTCGGGCGCCGCCATCATCGCCTTGATGTCGTCAAACACGATTCTCTCGTTATTGTTGGCAGCATCTAAAGAAAAATTGGCTCTGAGGCGAATACCGGCTGCGGCATTCGGCGCAAAGCCAGACAGATCGTATTCTTCGTAATGCCATAACTGGTCATCCGGGCCGTTAGCTGGGTAATAAATGATGTCCTGGGCGGCAGTTCCGTCCCAGTACATGACGCT
Source organism: Candidatus Rifleibacteriota bacterium (assembly GCA_024710355.1). Lineage (GTDB taxonomy): Bacteria > Muiribacteriota > Ozemobacteria > Ozemobacterales > Ozemobacteraceae > Rifleibacterium. Next base: position 12,071 of record JANJUX010000009.1, on the reverse strand, counting down.
TGCCCAGTCTATGTTCGGTGCAGCCCAGCTGCAATCATCGAAGTATCGCCAGAATGAAAGCTTAACCGCCGGGTAAGTCTGGGTATCGATACTGCGCGCCACTTCGCCAAAGATAGTTCTGGCAACCGAGCCGCCAAAGTCCAGGCGTCTCAGGCAAACAGATTGCGCGCCACGGGAGAGAGGATTTGCACCATCAAATTGATTTCTGGCGATATAAATCCCGTCGGTGTTACTCCCATCGCTGGTGTTCATGAACCATTCATTATTAAAATTGCTGCCTCTATTGTAGCGGTGGTAGTTGTCGCCAGGCATTACCGGGGTTTCCCAGTCTTCGAAAAAGAGATAGACCTGGTCAAGATCTCGCGGCGGATTGGTAGCGCCGGGGTTACCGTAGTATATGAAGTAGCCCTCATCGACGCCGAATGGCGGTATATCCCGCTGCAGCTTGAACCAGGTTACATCAGCGTCTACGATGCGGTCTCTGTTCAATTCTGTCCAGGTGCCTGTAATATCGTTCCAGTAAACGACCCGCCAGTCGTCGGCATCGGCCTGCATCTGGCCTGCGGCTATGAATTTGCTGGTGTCGATGGCGATTCTTGCTGAGCAGCCGGCTGCATAGTGCCTGGCATCTCCGGTGATCCTCAGACGCTGCCTGTAGGAATAGGCGGTGTTCCACCACGCCGGAAAAGGATTGCCGTGCAGGACTGCCGGAATGTCAGGTTGAACAATCGCCGAGGTATATTTGTCGCTATGGTTGGTCGCGCCCTGGTGGTATAAAAGATCGATGCCGGTTATTTTCAGGTCTGCTGTTCCGGCGTTCTTTAGGGTGACCCGTTCTTGAAGGCCGGTCTGCCCCTTACTTATCAGTGTGTCGTCAGCTTCGACGAGTGTTACAGAGACGCTTTCCTGCAGGATGATGCAGACATTTGAAGTTACCGCCGGCGACGAAACGGTATTTGCTGTACCATCAACCGTGCCGCTGCAATTGCCACGATAAGACAATTGCCCCTGGCTGCCTGCAATCGCTGTCCAGACGAATTCAGCGCTACCACCGCCGGGGACGGTAACCGATGTGGGTACCGGCCCTGATATTGTTGTGTCACTGCCAGAGCCCCAGCTCGCAAGAGCCGATGAATTTACCCCGATAGCGCTGGTTTGACCAGCATTGCTGACCCGGTGAACAATGGTGAACTGCTGACCACTGATAACCTTTTCCGGCAAAATTATCTGAGAAACGAGCTGGGCCGGCGAATTAAGATTAAAACCCGTTTCTGCCAGTACAATCGCCTCAGAAACGTTGGTTACAATTATGCGCCATTGGCCCGAGGGGTCTGTGCCCAGCATTTCGCGCGAGCAATAAATGTTGCCGGCCGTATCAGGAAAAATTTTGGCAGACAAAACCGTATTTTCAGATGGATCGAGCCATTTGACCATGCATGGAACGCTGGGTGTATAGCCCGTGCCCTTACAATAAATCGTTTCACCGATGTTAAAAGTGTTCTTAGCCGAGGCGTAAAAGGTGTTGCTGTAGGTTTTAAAATTCTGCCCGCGAATGAACCACTCAAGCGGCAGGGTCGCATGATTGTCTGATATGGTCTGCCCGGTGTTGCCTTCAGTTCCGCTGGCGACACCATCGATGATGTCATTGCCGGAGACAGCGTTGTCTGAAACATCTATGTCGAAATACACCTTGATTGTCGGGGTCAGCGGTACCTGTTCTTCGACTCCCAACAGTGGGTTATCCGGTTCCGGGGAAGCTATCTGTCGGATGAGCATATCGTCGACAGCCCAGCCATAAGCGTTTTCTGCCCAGTCAGAACCAAAGGTGAATTCTATGTAAATTGTTTTTCCGACTGATGGCGAAAGCGAATAGGTCTGTTTTTGCCAGGGGCCGTGCTGATTGAGATAAACACTTTCGAGCAGCTGCAACTGGGTGCCATTTGCGGCGGGAGGGGCTGCGACCGGGCCCTCACAGACCCGCAGAACGCCATAATCGAAGGCGCCGCCGTCTTCCACGTCATAAAAATCCCAGAAGCTCATCGTGGGATTCAACTTGCCCGCCAGATTGATATTCGGAGACCTCAGAGAAATCATTTCTGCGGTTGCCTGGCCCGAATTGGTATACCTGTTGAGAATGTCAGTTGCCCAGTAATTGTTGCCAGAGCGGGCGTTGACCGGGCCCTGGTCATCGTTATCTGCTGTACCGTCGCCGTTATTGTCTTTGCCGAGTTGCCATCTTGTCGTGAAACCTGCGCCCGTGTAGGTCGGAAACTTGCCCTGGCTCCAGCCATTGACACCGGATTCAAAGTTGTCGAAGAATACGAAGACATTGGCGGGATTGGCTGGCGGGTTCGCCGCCGTAACGCCGTCGGCGCCGTAATATATTGCATATTTGTCTGAGGCCCCGGGGGCGGAAGAAATCGCCTCCTGCAGACGGAACCAGATGGTTGTGTCTGTCTGATTCCAGCCGCTGGCGAGCGGGTCGAGATATCTTTCTATCTGTGAAAAGCTGACCCCGTTGAAATAGACGACCCTGATGTCGTCACCATTTGCCAGTGATTTGCCTTCGCTCACCAGTTTTTGATGGTCAAAGACCAGTTTTATTTCATAGGTTTTCGGAAGAATCGATGGTGAACGGTTGGTAATGGTCAATTGCCTGCGGTAGAACCAGTTATCGTTCCACCAGTAGGATTTGGCAAAATTCTGAGGAAAATCAGGAGAAATCTTTTTCCAGTTTGCATAGTTCGAGGGGGTTACCGGCAGCAGATCAGCCGAATTGATGAGAATATCGGCCTCGCCGCTGCGCTCGATATCCATGATCGCCTGGTTGCCGGAAGAACCTCTTGTGACCTCATCGGGGCCGAAAATCGAAGCAACGACAACTTCGGCAGGCTGCTGCACCGTCCATTTATGGGTCAGGTCTGCACCGGAGTCATTGCCACCAGAGGTTTCAACTGCGCCGTTGACCGTGCAGACGCCAGAATTGATAATCGGAAAAACAGAGACGGTAAACTTGAAGGTTACCTTACCCGCAGCGGGTATAATTGCCGGGAGAGACGGTGAATTGAGAGTCGTTTCGTATTGCCCGAACGAGTAGGTCAATGTCGCGACGGTGGTGGTAACAGGGCTTCCGACGTCAAGATTCTCGACTTCCATGTTGACGATGATACCCGTCTGCCCTTTTGACACCGTTGCTTTTGAGCAGAGAATCGAGTTGACACGAACCGCCGCTTCAGTCGGCAAAATTACACAGGTCAGTAACAGAATTGCAAAAAAACAGCCCCGCCACAAACTCTTAGGCCAGAATCGCAAAATATGCCTCCCCCTGAAAAAACCTCTCAGCTCTTTTTTGAAAGCGCCAGCAAAATCAAGGCCGCCGACGCCGGCTGGTTTTTAGTGATCAAAAGATTCGCGAATTCCTGCGCGTATCTTGAAAAGAACAGGTAATTGTCGCAGCAGGCGCTTTCGAAGCTGCCCCATGCCTGATCATATCTGGCAGCATTTATCTGCCTGATAATTTTGTTCATCGATTCACGATTGGTAATTTCTGTTCTGATCAGACGGGCCATTTTATGATATTTCTGGTTTCCCGGGTCTTCTGCGATTGCCTGATCGATGAATCCCTGGGCGCCCCAGAAATCAGCCGAGTCAAGCCGGCGGCAGGATTTGCGGAAAAAGGCATGCGCAATCTTTCGATGTTCAATCGAGACTTTATATTTCGCAACTTTTGCGCTATTGTGGCCGGATTCAGGCATCAGCTTTACTGGTTTCTCAAATTTGACCGGGGCTGCTGGAGACACATTTTTGGCATGCCAGACCCTGGCGCAGAAAAGCATTGCCACACCAAAAGTCATTGTTAGAATCAGCAGATCGAGCTTTTGTTCGAGTTTCATATTATTTCTGTGTGATTGCCAGCGACATGCCGGAAAAACCCATCATGGGGGTTCCGAGGCAGTTCTGATAGGGAAAGCTGTCGTAATTCGACTGATCGCGCCCTGGCCAGTTCTTATCGTTGATGTTTATGACCACATTGGTTTCGTTAACGTGCCAGGGGGTTGCTGCAAAGCTGTTTGTTTCGAAGCTGGAGCTGGCAAGAAGGTTTCGGGTTGGCACCCAGAACTTGCATCCTGGACCCGTTCCCCACAGGTGATCCGGGCAGAACGGATCTTTGGGTACCTTTGCCAGGTAGCCTCTGGCAACCAGGTCATTCAGATATGCCACCAGCTTGGCCTGATCTTCAAAATCACCATAAAAAAGGGCTGATTCAGACGCTGTTCTTTCAAGCGCCATGCCGCTCCTGATGATACTTAAGGTTTGAGACAGAGTTTGTTCTTTTTCTCTCAAAGTGATAATCTGCTGGTCTGGAACCGCCTTCAAGGAAAACAGTCCGATGCCAACAAGAGCAATCAGAAGCATAAGAAGCAAAGCGCCCCGTCGATTATTGATCCTCATTAAAGTCTCCGACAGATCCTGATTTTTATTTATATATTATTAATTAGCATGGCATTCTGGTTTATGCAAGTCTGAAAAACTGTTACGGGTGTTTTATTAAAAAAGGCTGCGCTTTGAGCGCGTCAGTAGTAAAATGACTAAAAACAGCAGAGATGGGAGGAGTTAAGCAATGTACCCTGAAAAGATTAAATTCCCGGTTTTTGGTTTGTTCTGCATGACCCTGGGCGGTTTTCTTCTGCATTATCGCGTGCACCCGCCGGCAAAAGATGCTTTTAATCTGATCGGGGTGTTGTTTCCTCTTTTCAACGCCCTGATTCTGCCGGCCATGTTCTTTTACCGCCGCACCATGACCTGGGCTTATCTGATCAACGCCACAAGCGTTGTGGTCGGCGTGGTTGTCATGACCTGGTATTCAGTCGCCAACTGGAAAGACCCGATCAGCCTCTACACGATTCTGTTCCATTCGACTCTTGCTGACAGCCTGATTCTCATGGGCAAACTGCCGCTTGCGCACTCAATTCTGCTCGACTGGATGGAATTCGACGAAGGAGCGCAAGCATGAAGCAAATTGCCTGCAACAATCGGACGATGGTCAGATGGCAAAAAATCCTGCTGTTGCTGCTTCTGACCGCTCTGTTTCTTCTGCTTGCCAGAATTGGCGCCCGCCATTACTTTCGCGAAACGGCCGTACAGCCAGGAACCTTCCCGGTAATGATCGGCCGTGTCTTTGCTCTTTGGGCCCTGGCTTTGATGCTGTTGCAACCGCTGCTGGCAATGCGCTTTCGCTTTCTAGACCGACTGTTTGGCCTTGACCGGCTGTTACGCCTGCATCGCATGGCAGGTATCGTCAGTCTGACGCTGGCCTTTCTGCACCCGATGCTGATTTATGTCTCGGGGTTGAAGCGGGCCGGGCCGCTTAATGCCGGGCAATGGCCCGAAGCCCTCGGGGGAATAGGCCTCGCTGGTCTGTGGCTGCTCATAGTTTCTTCTTGCTGGCGCCAGTTTCTCGAACTGAAGTATGACAGCTGGCTGAAGTTGCATCGCTATGCCGGGCCGGTGGCTTTTTTTGCTCTGGTTCATATGTTTGCCATCGAATCTGCGATGCGCAAGGGATGGCTGGCAGCATTCTGGCTGGTGACGCTGCTTTTGTGGGCCGGGCTGCTGATAGCACAGAAAAAGCTGCGTTTGGGGCGGGGCAACGCCAGCGAGGCCTTTGTGGTTGCTTCAGCCGATGTGGCGGCCGAAAACGTCTGGCGCATCGAATTGAAACCGGCCGGCGAAAATGCAGTTTTTAAATTCATTCCCGGGCAATTCGCCTTTGTCAGCTTTGAAAATGCACAGCCCGGGCCTGAAGAACACCCGTTTACCATTGCTTCGGCGCCAGCAGGAGCGACCGGTCTGCAGTTCCTTATCAAAGCGAGCGGCGACTGGACAGCGCAGCTGGCCTCTGTCAGAGTCGGTGATCAGGCGCGGGTTTCTGGTCCGTTTGGCGTGTTTTCGCCCTGGCGCCATGACGTCGAAAGGCTGATTCTGATTGCCGGCGGTATCGGCATTACACCCATGCTCAGCGTCCTCAGACAACTGCGCGAAGAGAAGTCAGCCCTTCCGGTTAAACTGGTCTGGACTTTTCAGAGCCGGGCCGGGGCACCCTGCCTTGATGAAATTGCTGACCTGCGCCAGTTTCTTCCCGGCTTCGAATTTGTGGCAGTCGCCACCCGCGAGTCTTCGGTCGACGTCGAAGCGCACCGACGGCTGGACAAACAGGCGCTGACGAAAATCATGCCTGAATATCAGCCCGGCACCATGGTTATGGTGTGTGGCCCGGCACCGATGATGCTTGCAATCCGGCGCGACCTGATGGCCATGGGCTACCCGCAGCGGGCGATTCTCAGCGAGGAATTCGCTTTTTAACGGGTTATGAGAACTTCGCCTTAAGATGGCCGAGGAAATTCTTCAGCACCGGCGGCATGTCTGGGCTGGTCAGGCCGGCTTTGCCTGCCTGCACGGCTTTGATCAGCTGCGCGGTTTCTTCACAGGGGTCGTCGATCGTCTGCAGGATTGCGAAGAGCATGGCCTGCATCTGCGGCAGTTTCAGCATTTCCATGAAAAAGCGGGTCGTGCCGATAAAGTTCTGATTGGGCGGTAACGGGGTGTCTTCGCCGGCCCCCGGGCCAAGATTGTTGATGCGTTCCATGACCAGGCGTGGGCGCTGGCCGTAGGGCAGCTTTTTCAGCTCTTCGGGCATGATCGGGGTGCCGATCAGGTAGTCCTGTTTACCATTTTTGAAGGGGAAATCAAATCTTTCTTCGCTCGGCTGGCCTGGCAGACCGCCGACGAAGCGCACCGGCACCAGTGGCATGTCTTTTTCGATCGCCATGTCAAGAAAGATCGAACTTATGCGGGTTACCGGCTGGTTGGCAGCTGATGAACGCGTGCCTTCAACATGTACGAGCATCGAGGCTTCGGGCTTGCCGGGTTTTTTAAGATTTTCGATCAGTTCAAGCGGGTTGAGGCGATCGAAAAGCATCAGTCTGAAAGGGTGCCCGCTGCCGAGTGAATCTTCGGCAAAGGCCAGCAGAAAGGTCAGCCAGGCGTTGAGGTGGTCTGGCTTGGCGATTGCCTGAACCGGCAGGCCGGTCATGCAGTATGACAGGGTCATGAACAGTGGTGACTCAAGGCCGGTCTGATGGTTGGCAAGATACATCAGAGGTCGGGAGCTGAGATTGGTGAATGATTCGGGATTCTGCACCACAACACGACTGACAAAGGTTCCGAAAAGGGCACCGAGCAGGTCATGAAAGAAGCGGTGCATCCCGGTGTGTTTAACCAGCAGGCCGCGAACCAGTTTCCAGTCGAGTGAAAATTCCTGGGTGTCATTCTCAGGCAGATGGTTGAAGGGCAGATTTTGGCAGGCTCCGGCGGCATCGACGACGATGTCGGCGGATGACAGGCGGGCAAAACGGGCGAACTGTTCGGGCAAGGCTTGAATCTGGTTAGTCTGCGACATATTCACCTTTCGGGTTTGAGTTGATTGAGCTACATCTGGCGGTAGTCGCGGGCCAGCCCGCCTTCGCCGGTTTCTTTGTAAAGAGATGGCAGGTCGCGGCCGGTCTGCTTCATCACCTCGACCACCTTGTCGAATGATACACGATGCGTGCCATCTGAAAAAGTCGAAAAAATATTGGCATCGAGGGCGCGGGCGGCAGCAAAGGCATTGCGCTCGATGCACGGAATCTGCACCAGCCCGCAGACCGGGTCGCAGGTCATGCCGAGGTGGTGTTCAAGAGCCATTTCAGCGGCGTATTCGATCTGTGCCGGGCTGCCGCCGAACAGCTGGTTGGCGGCACCGGCCGCCATGGCGCAGGCGACACCAACTTCCCCCTGGCAGCCAACTTCGGCACCAGAGATCGAGGCATTATGCTTGACAATGTTGCCAATCAGGCCGGCGGTAGCAAGAGCCCGAAGAATGCGGGTATTGCTGAATTCTCGTGAGGTCTGCAGATGATAAAGAACTGCCGGCACCACGCCGCACGACCCGCAGGTCGGTGCTGTGACGATTTTGCCGCCAGAGGCGTTTTCTTCACTGACCGCCAGCGCATACGAAAAGACCAGGCCGCGTGAGCGCAGAGTCTGAGTGTAGCCGCTGGCGCGAACATAGTATGAAACTGCTTTCTTTCTCAAATTCAGGGGGCCGGGTAGCGAACCCTCTTCTTCGAGGCCTCTTTTAACCGCGGCTTTCATGGTCAGCCAGACCTCTTCCAGGTAGTCCCAGATGTCGGATTCTTCACAGTCCTGAACGTATTCCCAGTAGCTTTTACCCTTTTCTTCGCACCAGGTCAGCAGCTCGGTCATGGTGCTCATCTCATAAATCTCTTCGCCTTCGCCCTCTTCGACGCCGACCGGTTTGCCGCTTTCATCGGCAAGGGCACCACCTCCGACACTGAAGACGGTCCAGTTTCCGAGCTCTTTACCACTCTGGTCGAGAGCTTTGAAATTCATGCCGTTCGGGTGCAGGGGCAGAAAGACCTTTGGCTGCCAGAGAATTTCGGTTGGAGCATGCGGTCTGAGAACTGACAGAATGGCGACATCAGTCATGTGACCTTTGCCGGTTGCAGCAAGACTGCCGTAAAGGGTGACGGCAAATGACGCCGCGTCTTTATGCTGGTCGAAAAATATTTCGGCCGCCTTGCGTGGGCCCATCGTGTGGCTGCTTGACGGCCCATTACCGATTCTGAAAAGTTCTTTGAGTGATTTCATTTTTTTCCTGAAGATTTAATAGCATTTTTTTGCAAGAAAAGCCATACGCTGGCTGATTTAATCAGCTATGCTGCCGGCAGTTTTTCCGGTTGTGGTTACTGGTTCACGAAGGCAGCGCAGGCCGGTTTCTACGAGGCGATCGGCGACCACATCGAGAGTCAGAATCATGCCGGTGTGCTTTTCAATGTAATACCAGTTGTGAGTTTCAAAACGATAAGCATTGTTTTCGCCGGCCTGAATGACGTAATAACTGCGGCCGTCGATCGTCTCGCTGCCTTTATCCATGAAGGAGCGCGGGCACTTGCGACCGGCCGTTTTCAGGGCCATGATCAGCCCGTCGAGAGCGTCAGCGTAGCTCTTTATCTTTGTGAGCGGTGCCACCGCAGCCGGAAACGTGGCGACCCGGGCGGTCTGGTTGTTCTTGCCAGGGGGCGTTCTTTTGATTTTGTCGGCAATTTTCTGCAGACCTGATCTGTTGTCGGGGTCACTGATGCGACTGATAACGTCGGCGGTTATTTCGGGGCCGGCAAAGGCAAAGAACATTTCGGTGATTGGCGGAGTAGGGAAGGGGAACGGCAGGCGCTGGTCTATTCGCTGGCCGTTGTTTATAAGCTCCACAAAAAGGTCGGCCTTGTTACGCATCATTGTTAAACGGATTTCTGGCCCCAGCTCGGCCACATCGGCGGGCTTGCGGGCGTTCATGGCAACAATCAGATAACCCTGTCGCTTCGGTTTGAGCCCGGCGGCGATCAGAGCCCGCAGCAGGTCCAGGTCGCCCCTCTGCAATGCCAGACCGATGAGATCGAACCCGAGCTGGTCGAAACCTTTGCGTTCTTTGCAGGTCATGGCGTTCAAAGTTTCAAGGCATTGCGAGTTTGAGGCCGCAGCAAGCAGCAACGGCAGGCTCTGGCTTGCGCCCGAAACGATTGCCAGTGAGAGAGGGTTATAAAGCATCACCGGCTGGCTGGCGTAAAAGCGGAACAGGTGGTCTGAACCGACTTCGTAAAGCCAGGTGGTTTCCTGATCGAGTCTGATGCCGCGTTTAATGAAGTCTGCCACTGCAGCGGCATCGTCACTGGCAATCGCTGTGAACAGGGGCTCAAGCTCTTTGTTTTCTGTTGCAACAGGCTGTGCTGAAAATTCTGAATTTGTCTCAACGGCTGAAGCTGTTGCGGGAACTGGGTCTGCGGGCATGGCGAAATCGTCAGGAGCCGTATTTTCGAAGTCAGAAGTTTCTGATGCCTGCTGTTCAAATGTTTCCTGTTCGATTCTGACCAGTCGCTCCATGCCAAAAAAACCGACCAGAAGCACCGTAAAGCACAATACAAAACTGAGAATAAAATATTTCATGCCCGATTATACCATTGCCCCATACACTCTGTGAATTCTGTCTGTTGCCGCGCAGAGCGAATACTTTAAGCACCTGGATTCCGGGTCAGCGCCCGGAATGACGGAGAACCATGGTTAGGAGCTCAGGATGACGTCAAGGCAGTTTATTTTGCATGTTAAGTGTTGATAAGGGATCAGTCGCGGAGCTCGTAGAGCTCGTAGATATTATATTCTCGTGATTTGCCCTTCAGAGAACAGCGGCGCAGAAAGTTTACGCGCCCTTTTCCTTTGAGAAGGCGCATCGTCGAGCCCGAAATGATGAGGCCGCTGCTGCTTTCGAGTGCTTCATTTTTCAGTCTGGCGGCAAGGTTGACCTGATCGCCGATGACCGTGAAGTCGAGTTTCCCGGTGTAAGAGCCGATTCGTCCGGAAATGACGGTACCCGAAGCTATGCCGGCATAGATGTCGAGGTTATGCCGGCGCATTTCTTCGGCAAGTTCGAGCGCGGTACGTGCTGCCCGCAGCGCGTGCGAGTCGGCTTTCTCTTCATTTTCGCGAAAAACCAGCATCAGCGTGTTGTCGATAATTTTGTCGATGGTGCCGCCGTGTTTTTTTACCAGCTGGTCGCCGCAGGTGATGAACAGATTGATCATTTCAACCGTCTGTTCAGGTGAAAAGCCGGCGGTCAGCTGTGCATAGTCTTTGATAGCGGCAAAAATAATCGTGGCTTCGATGTATTCGCCGCCGGGGGCCATACTCTGTTCATGTGACATTTCTATCTGCGAAATCGCATCTTCAGAAACGTAGTCGCTCAGCATGTTTCGCTGCTGCAGACCGATAACCAGCTCAGAGAAGGCTTCGTTCAGACTTTCAAATTCATCACCCGAAGTCAGGGCAAGATTCCAGACATCTTTGCCGCGCGCAATCTGTTCTGCATTTCTGGCGAGCTCGCGCACCGGGTGCACGAAAAAATATTCCAGCAGCTGACTTACGAGGTAAAACACCACGAGAAGGTATATTAACAGACCTGCTGCAGTTGTTGCCCAGCCACCGGCAGCATCTGTGGCCGTCACCATGGCAACGACCACATGCGGAACATTATGATTGTAGCGGCTGATCAGATAGCCGCGAACGGCATTTCCCTCAGATAAAACGGTCGTCTGCGAAGAATCGGTGCGAGCGGCTTTTTTCATCAGAGGTTCGTTTATATAGCCGCTGCCGGTCCAGATTTTGCCGGCGCCGGTTCTTTCGGTCGGAAAAAAGGCATATTTAACCGAGAAGCCACCGTAATTTTCAGTAAAGCTGCTTTGTGCCAGAGAGTTCTGTGCCGTAAAAGAGGCCAGAATCGGTCCGGGTTCGAACTTGCCGCCAAGAATGCCCATAAGACTCGTGGCATCTTTATCTCTGTTGTAAAGCTTATACATTGAATACCAGATTACGCTTGAAGTCTGGTCGACATAGTACAGCTGGCCGTTGGTCATCATTGACTGGGCGATCGAGGCATTTCTGACCGGATTGCCGGCGATCACCAGAATATCCTGCCGTGTACGGTTGACGATCGGCTCCGGCTCAAGCAGCAGGCTGATCGCGTGCCTGGGCAGAAAGCGTTCAACCATGCTGAGAGTGCTGTTTTGATTGACCGGCGAGGTGCGGCCTGCAAATTCTACAATCTGCGACTCTACGGGGCGATGCATGGCCAGGGCTGTTACCGGTATCCGGCGGCTGATGTCATTGAAAAATTTTTGGGTGGCGGTTTGGTCATTGAACAATGTCTGATCAACCTTTTTGCCAAAAGTTATCAGGATTTTTTCGAGATTTTCCATGTATTGCTTGAGTTCGTTGCTGGTTTGTGTCAGCCGTGTTTCAACGTGCAGCAGCAGGTTCTGATGCGCCAGAAATCTGTCATACTGCTGATGCAGATAGAACCCGATGCCCAGAAAAGTAAACGGAAAAATTGACACCAGCATGACGCTGGCGAGAATACGCCGCTTGAAGCTGATGTTGAGATTGATGCCGAAGGTCAGCATGTGCAT
>JANJUX010000013.1 GCA_024710355.1 Candidatus Rifleibacteriota bacterium | reverse complement strand
GGCTTCAATCTCTTCAAACGATCAGACCGGATTCAGGAAATTTTTAACTTCACCAACCAGGAAGGCACCCTCAAGCTCGATAAAACGCTGGAACTGCATTATCTCGATTTAACCAGATTCAACAAGGATAAACCGAGAAGTTGCCGCACCCGTTTTGAAAAATGGCTGCACGTCTTAAAATTCGGGCATCTGTATGGTAGAATGGAAACCGAACTCGATGACGAGTTGAAAGCCGAAGAAGGAGTCTCTGATATGGTCAGCGAATTCAAAAAAATCAACGCCGACGCCGAAAAGCGCCAGTTGATGGAAGCCCGCGAAAAAAATCGCGATGCCCTGAAAATCATCAAAGGCGATTCCTTCACCCGCGGCCAAAAAAGCGGCCATAAAAAAGGCAAGATCGAGGGCAAGACTGAAGTTGCCCTAAAAATGCACGCTGCCGGCCTGTCGATCGAAGAAATCAGCGATTTAACCGGCTTTACACCCGCCGAACTGCAGAAACTCTTCTCCCGTTCGTAAACGACGCCATTATTGCTGAACAAGCCGCCGAAAAATAAACCAGGCGGCCCGTTAGCCTTCAGCGGTTAAAAGCTGGCGGCCACTGAGGGTGAGGCGGTATTTTTGCAGGCGACTGGTGGGGCGTTGCGGAACCGTCATTTCTATCAGACCGCCTGCAACTGCCGGCTACAGGTAAAAATCTCGGAAATATTTCTCATCGCTGAGAGCGAATTGAATGATGATAATCAGAATTTAACTGAAGCGGTTTAACAGGTGCATCACTGCCGCTGAGAATTTCTCGAGGTAAGCTTCACCGGCCATGGCGTAATCAGGGATTCTGATGCGGCTGTCTGCAGCCGAAAAAAGATTGTGCACTCTGGTTTCAACGATACTGGCCAGTTCGATTCTCATGGTCTGCGGCGGAAGACTGCTGAATTTTTTGTCATCGAGTTTTTTCCAGAGAATTTCAATTGCGCTGAATAATTTACACCAGTTGATGGGCTCGACAGGTCTTGTCGGCCGGCTGAGAAAAAGGCTGGCCCAGTTTCCTTCAACAAGGCTGTAGCGCCTTTCTTTTTTGGCGGGAGGGTGGGCTACCAGACCCGAAAGGGCCATTTCAAAAAGAGCATCCTGAATTGATTTCCAGGAGTAATAAGAAGTCGCGGCAATCTGACTGATGCTTGCACAATTGTTCATCAGCAGCGCCAGCATTATTTCAGCCCTTGAACATACGCCGAAAAAAGCCCTGAGCTGCAGTTGCAGAGTTGCTGGCCTGCCTGCCTGAAAGCTTGAAGTCAGACCACGATCGATAAAGGGAAGTCGCAAAAAGCCGAAAGCGGCAAAGTCGTCATCGGTTTTGCCGATGATTGGTAAAGGGCAGCTGTCTGGCATAAGAAAAAGACAGAAATTGCTTTCAGAGGCAAGCTTCTGGAGTTTGTTTTCAATGCCACGCCATTTTGGTGTTAACTTTTTGCCGGCCAGCTTGCGGCAAACAGGCCCCAGAAGCCGGCATTCCTGAAAGCTTTCCTTTTTGATCATGCTCTGCAGTCTCTGGATGTTAACGAACCTTTCATTGGCAAACAGCCAGGAAATCATTTCATCGAAAAGGCGCTGATCGTATCTGCCCCAGAAGCAGGTTGTCAAAATCATCGCTTCAACATCGATAACGGTATTCCAGGCTTCAGAAACATAGCCGGAAACGCCAAGCTGAGACCAGCCCGACCAGAGAATCCGCAGCATCTGTTCCCGTAAACTGTTCTTAAAGTTTTGCAATGACTCGTTCATAATCAAGCTCCCTGAGCAGAAATTCAAGCATTTCTCTGAAACCGGAAGAAACGTCGTGTGTCAGAGTCCATCTTGCTGCCTGCGTGATCTCTTCGTCAGATGGTGCAAGAGCAAGCAGGTCGGTTATGTGATAACCGCCCCGGTCAATCGCTGCGTAAAGTTTGAAATGAATCTGATCAAAGCGACTGATGTAGTGTAATATGAGGCTGGCGCCAATAACGCGGGCTACCAGTCGTTGCGCAAAACCCTGTGGCAGGCCCATCCGGTAAAGGTCTGCGGGGCCGGTATTCAACCAGTCTGCAGGCAATCCGGAAAATCTGGCGAGTTTGGCTGCCGTTTTTACAAGTTCTTCAGGCAGTGGAGCCGGGTCAATTATTCTGCCATGCGCAATTCTGGCAACGATATCGATATCTTTGGTAGCCCTGTTTACCAGGCCAAGAGCGATCAAAGCAGAGCCGCCGCAGACAATCAGCTCGAAACATTTTTCAGTCTCAAGGCCTATCAGGTCATTAAGTTGAATCAGTATGGAATCAAGATTTTCTTGATTTAGTTTTTTCAAAATAAGTAATTCCTATGTTGCATATGGTTATAACTTAATAATAACAATTCGCCACAGAATTTGCAATTTGATTTTATCCCGTCGGTCTCTTTGCACTGCCGGCTTGTCCGATCGGAACATCAGCGCAAAAAAAATGAATTTTTTTTTCCCTTTTTCCTTTTGAAGTTGATTTACCTGCAGGGCATGTTTTTAAGGCCCGCAGAAATCAGCGGAGGAAAAATATGGCGAAACCGAACACAAATGCGGTGTCAAAGGGCGAACCCAGAATTTATTCGTTTTTGAACGACTTTGTTTTTAAATGGATATTCGGGCAGGAAAAGAATTCGAAATTCACCATCTGCCTTTTGAATGCGCTTCTTCACCTTGAACGTGGCAGAAAAATCAGGGAAGTGACGATTCTCAACCCGTTCAATGAAAAGGAATTCAAAGACGAAAAGCTTTCGGTCGTCGACGTCAAGGTTCAGGACCACCAGGGAAGAATATACATCGTCGAGCTGCAGGTGCTTCGCGACCGAAGTTTTGTGCAGCGCTCGATATATTATCTGGCAAAGGTTTACAGCCGCCAGCTGAAAGCGGGGCAGCATTACCGAAATCTGCAACCGGTAACCGCCATTTCGATTCTAGGCTTCAATCTCTTCAAACGATCAGACCGGATTCAGGAAATTTTTAACTTCACCAACCAGGAAGGCACCCTCAAGCTCGATAAAACGCTGGAACTGCATTATCTCGATTTAACCAGATTCAACAAGGATAAACCGAGAAGCTGCCGCACCCGTTTTGAAAAATGGCTGCACGTCTTAAAATTCGGGCATCTGTATGGTAGAATGGAAACCGAGCTCGATGACGAGTTGAAAGCCGAAGAAGGAGTCTCTGATATGGTCAGCGAATTCAAAAAAATCAACGCCGACGCCGAAAAGCGCCAGTTGATGGAAGCCCGCGAAAAAAATCGCGATGCCCTGAAAATCATCAAGAACGATTCCTTCACCCGCGGCCAAAAAAGCGGCCATAAAAAAGGCAAGATCGAAGGCATAACTGAAGTTGCTCTGAAAATGCACGCTGCCGGCCTGTCGATCGAAGAAATCAGTGATTTAACCGGTTTTACACCAGTCGAACTGCAAAAGCTTTTCTCCT
Organism: Candidatus Rifleibacteriota bacterium; assembly: GCA_024710355.1. Classification (GTDB taxonomy): domain Bacteria; phylum Muiribacteriota; class Ozemobacteria; order Ozemobacterales; family Ozemobacteraceae; genus Rifleibacterium. The sequence goes on along the minus strand of JANJUX010000013.1, from coordinate 18,229 downwards.
GTTCATAACCAGGTTTCAGCCTCAGGGCCTGTCGTTATCTGATTATTTTTTCTCAATTATTCGCAAAAATTCTTCGGTATCCAATACTTTGAATTTGTCAGTCTTAAAGTCTTTTTTGTTTATTGAAGAAGCCGAAGCGGCCTATAATAAGCGAATACCCGTAAAAAATGCTTTCTGTGCAGGTATCACGCGTTGGCAAGCGTATCACAGAGGAAACGCTGATATATCAATATTGATCACATAAAAGTTGCACGATAACATCGGCGGTGTTATCGTGCAAAAAAGATGTGATCGCGAGGCGGCAAAGATGTTGATTAAAAAATTTCAAAGCTATCTGGAAAACACTCTTGGGATCGGGATAAAAATCTATTCTGAAGATAAAAAGAATCGATACCCGCTTTTTATGGAAGAAGTTTACGATTTATATCGGTGCAGCATAGAGGGCTATGATTTCATTGTAATGATTGACAAAGAGGCCCAGGCTCGAACTCCGGCAACAATAAGAAAGCATGCAGCGATAGTTTTTAACAAAACTGAACTGGAGACTATTTATGTTTGTGAGGCAATAAAAAGTTTCGATCGAAAAAGATTGATCGAACAAAGGGTTTCTTTTGTAATTCCAGAAAACCAGATGTATTTGCCCATACTAAAAATCGATTTAAGAGAGCATTTTCGTAACCTGCGGTCAGCAAAGAACAACAAACTTAGTCCGTCGACTCAGGTGATTTTGTTGCGAGCCTTCTATGAAAAAGACATGAATTGCTATACAACCAGGATTTTGTCTGAGAAACACAGTTATTCCATGATGACCCTGAAGCGCACATTTGATGAACTGGAGGGCTTTGGTCTTGCTGAAGTATTGCAGGAAGGCCGAGAACGTGTTTTAAGGTTTCTCTATAAGGGTCGTGAATTGTGGGACAAATCTGTGCAAATTCTTCGAACACCAGTTAAAAAAAGGGTGTTTGTAAGTAAGACATCGATTACAAAAGACTGGGTCAAGGCAGGCTTGTATGCTCTGGCACATCACACAATGTTAGCTGAACCAGAAGAAGAGATTTTCGCGATGAATGCAGAATATTTTAGTGAACTCAAAAAGTCCGGTAAAATTGCGCAAAGACAGCGCATGAATAGTGATTGTGTTCAAATTGAAATTTGGCAGTATCAACCGGAGTTGCTTAGTAAAAATGGAATTGCTGATCCGCTGTCTGTTTATTTGAGTCTCTATAATACCGATGACGAAAGAGTTGAGATTGCTCTGGATTCGATCCTGGAGAACTTTTCGTGGTAAGAGGCCTGGATAAGTTTAAAGAGTATTTCAAGCAATATGCAGACAGTTACATATTAATTGGTGGGGCTGCATGCTCTGTAGTCATGGAAGAGTCCGGTTTTGATTTCAGAGTAACCAAAGATCTGGACCTCGTTTTATGCGTAGAATCACTCGATATTGAGTTCGTTAAAGCTTTTTGGGAATTTGTTAAAGAAGGGCGCTATTCAAAGAACGAAAGAAGCGATGGCGAAAAGATATTTTACCGATTCTCAGAACCAGAGAATAAAGCATATCCAGAAATGCTGGAACTGTTTTCCAAACTGCCTGATAGCCTGAAATTTGAAGGTGAGGGAAAACTTACTCCCATCCCTTCTGATGAGGAGACTTCAAGCCTTTCTGCGATATTGCTCGATGAGGGATATTATGAATTTCTCCTCGCCGGGAAAAGAAGCGTTGAGGGGCTTACAATAATTGGGCCAGAATATCTGATACCAATGAAAGCGAAAGCTTTTTTAGATTTGTCAAAAAGAAAAGAAGCTGGCGAAAAAATTGATGAGAAACACATTAAAAAGCATAAGAATGATGTCTTGAGGCTTTGCAGGATTTTGGATCCAGATAACAGAGTAGCGGTTCCAGGCAATATAAAAGTCGATCTGCTTGAATTCCTGGGATCAATTGAAAGCATGCCCATAAATTTAACGAGTCTCGGTTATCGACAAGGAAGTCTAGAGGAGATTGTGTCAGGAATCAAAGAGTTCTATATTCTTAAGAGCTGATATTTTTAATCGATCCAGACAAACCCGAATGGTTCGGGTAATTTCAATTAATTACAGGAAAGCAATGATGATCAACCGTAAAATGGCCGGTTTTAACCTTGAACGCAGGCGCCTGCCGGGCCTGATTCTGCTTTTTGGCATGCTGTTGGTCGCTGGCTCGCTGCTGGCACGCGGGCTCAATCATGTCATCGCCCCCGAAACGAAGCTGCGCGGCTTCTTCCTTACCAGTTTCGGCGAGCTGCAGGTAATCATGCCTGAGGCGGGAAAAGGCCGGCTGATCATGGTTGCCATCGATAAAGACGCCGGCGCCGAAGCTGTTACCAGCTGTCTGCGCAAAATGTTCGGCACCAGCAGTAAAACCGCCAGACTCAAACCGGAACCGGTCGTGCCGCAGAACAAATATGAAGAAGATCTGGTTGCCATGTTTCCTGAACTGCAGCTGCTGGTGATAAATGCCTTCCTGCCGCCGGCCGTGCAGGAACGCTTCAACCGCAAACTCGATTTCGGCGGGCCGAACTGCTTCAACACCGCTCTCGCCGCCACAGACGGTATCGACCGCCAGGAAACGCGGCATGTTTCCCTTAACGAATTCAAAGCGCGCCTGGGGCTGCTTTACACCGAAATATCCACGACAGCCCCGGAACCGGGCGACGTGCTGCTCTATAATTCTTCCGATCATGCGGCAGTTTACCTCGGGGGCGACCGGGTGTTCCATAAAAAGGATCTGCACAAGGAATATTACTTCCGCATGCCGAGCCGGCTTGAGGTTTTTCACGCTGACCCGGGCGAATGGGTGCCCGGGCCGAATTATTGCGGGCCATACTCGAAGCCCGGCGATACGAAGATCAACAGGGTTCAGGTGTTCCGCCGTGTGGCAACGCCGCTGCAGGCCTGGAACGATGCGGTCATGACCAGACCGGAATACCCGTTTATCAGCCTCATGAAAACCACCGCCATGAAAACCGCGCCGGCCTGGAGCCTTGGCAAGGTCATGGGCTACTGGAGCGAAATACTCAGTGAGGAACTGGCCACGAAACTCAGCGAATCGATGAAGAACGATGCCGCCGGTCGCCTTCTCTATACCGAGCTTGAAAGCGCCAGAGACCAGATTTTTATCTCGATCGAAGACGGCTATTTTTCGAGCCCCTACGCCAATGGCGAAAAAATTACGAAAGAGATCTGGTTCTTCGACAACGAATACGCCCGCAGCCTGATTACGGCACTGCGCCGGCTGTTCGACCTCGAAACCGACGAAGAAACGCTGAACCGCATCTGCCAGACCCTCAAGGCCATCAACGGCGACTACCGAGGTAAATCGCTGCTAGCCATCATCAAAGCCGGCAATTGAAAAGGTTTAACGGGGGCAATCAATGCCGCTGAGAAATTTTCGCGGCATTTTTTGTCGGCAGTGTTATGTGTAGTTCCTGGCAAAATTCGGGTTACCCCGAGCAGCTGCTGCCGTGTATAATCCGGGGCTCAAAATAGCTTATACTCATGTTCTATTGAGCTGTTACTTAATATTAACGGTTCACTTGTAATTCACGGCTAAGCGTTTTGGCATTGAAAAATTTTTTCCATTTTTCTTCTGAATTTGATGATGAATTAAAAAGGCCCGCCTGCACCAAATTGTGCCGGCGGGCTTTTGTATTAAACGAAATGCAGAAGCTGGTTCAGGAAAAAATCGAGCGCAGGCGCTTGGCGCCCTGACCGATCAGTGATGCGCCGCTTGACCAGAGGTCGGCGACTGCTTTGCCGGCCGAGCCGGCACTGCTGGCGATGTTGCCACCGACGATGGCCGCGCCGCCGCTGACCCGATTCCAGAAACCGCCCTGGTTCCAGCGTTCCTGGCCCCAGTTGCTCATGTTTTTGCCCGAGTTTCTCGCGAAATTTGAAGCGACGCCAACAATGGCACCGGGCAGGCCAAGAACCAGTTTGGTAGCACCACCGATAGTCTGGCTGACCGAGCGGTTGTTCCAGCCGTTTACGACATCATTGATACCGGATGCCATGTTATCTTCAGTCGCGGTTTCAAAGGTTCCGGGGTAGGGGGTCGAGGTTGGTTCACAGGTGCCGTTGTTGTCGATAAGAACGTTTGAATAGCTCACCAGACCGCCGAGAACGCTGTTGCCGAATGGCTTGTTCCAGGAGGTCATGAATTTGTCGATCGGCATGGTGTGAGGGCCGTCGGTACCCCAGTAAGAGTCGCGCATGCGCAGCGAAACGACATTGCCCCTGTCATCTGTGTCGTAACCGGTAATGCACACCCAATGGGGCACACCGCCACTTGATTCGACCAGAACGATCACCGGCTTGCCTTCATCTATTCTTCTGGTAATATCTTTAAGGCCGGCGCGGTTTTTCATGCGCGCATCGATGCCGTTTGCGCGCAGATATTCGGCAATCGTCGGAGGTGCAGTGAAAATACCTCTCGGGTTGGATTCCTGGTAAACCTTCTGCGGGTCAGTTTCGATGCCCATGCCATTTAAAAGCGTGCTCATCGCGAACTGACCGCAGTAGTTGTCGCCGTCAATATCGATTTCGAGGTTGTCGTAGTTTTTAAGATGGTGTTCTTTGGCATTCTCTGGCCTGGTAGCGTTACGCTGGCCTTTCCAGGGGCCGAGGGTGCGGTAGATGCGGCTCAGGTCTTTTATCAGCGAAGGCTCTTCTGTTCCCGGTTGTGCGGCAGCAGCTTCGTCAGATGCCGTCCCGGTGGCTATTGCAACCGGCGCGCTCTCGCTTTTCGCCGGAATAGTCACACTATCTACGGTAAATGGGTTCGCCTGGGCGCTTGGCAAGGCACAAATAAACAAAGCGGTCATCAGCAGAAACGAAAATTTTCTGAACATACTGCCACCTCCGGCATTTTTTACTATTATACTCAGAACGGTCCATAAAAGTTTAACTTTGGCCTGAGATTTAAAACAATGTGGTAGTATTCAACATGCAGGCGAGCTTTGAGGTTTGCAATTGAAAAACTTTTTGAAATATCTTTATCTTTATGGCCTCATAATCGGGGGAAGCGTCTTCCTGGTCGAGTGGCATACCGGCCAGGTTTCTCGATTGGTCAACTCTTTCAGGCCTCCACCCGTAATCATTCGTGATGAAGATGCTCTGCCGTCAAAAGCCGAGACTGACCCCGCCGACGAAATCAGCCGCTGGGAAGCCCTTTCTCAAAAAGAAAAATGGCAGACAATTATCGATGAAACCGAAGACCGCAAAGATAAGGTCGCGATTGCCTACCGTACCCTCGCAATTCTCGAATCCGGCAAATCAAGCCTGCTGCTCGAAGCAATGAAAAACCTCAAAGACCTGCTGCACGTGCACGGCCTGCCCAATAATCTCAGCACCCGGCTGGTAAAAGGGCTTGGCGACCCCGAAGCGCCCGGCCCGACCGCCCGCGAAAACCTCGAAGCCTACAAAGAGATCATCAATTCGCTGCGCATCGCCACCCAGCCCTCGAGCCTTAAAAAACTGCGCGAACTAGAAGCCCTCGCCGCCGAAGAAGAAGCCGCAAAATAATCTCGCAGCTGGCTTCCCTGAGCCGTTGATTTCGAAAATTACAATGAGCGTGTGAAAATTTGCTGAAAAATATCTGGCAAACAATGATTTTAGAAAAAATTCATTCGCTCATGGGAAACGGCTGGGCAAGAAAAGCATCCGGCATATTGTTAAAAAGTTAACTGTCGGGTATAATTTGGCGACGCGGACGGTCGATATATTACTTCGGTCTGCACCACTATAGAAAACTGGAGATTGGAATGAGCAACGCAAAGAAAATCATGGAACTGGCTGAGAAGTATCGCGATTATACCGCCAAGAACCTTGGCAAAATGGTTAAGATCCCTTCTGAAAGCATGAAGGAAAAAGACGTGCAGGCTGAAGTCGCACGTCAGATGAAAGAAGCCGGTTTCGATGAAGTTCGTACCGACGGTCTCGGCAACGTTATCGGCCGCATCGGCAACGGTAAAACCATCATCGCCATCGACGGCCATGTTGATACGGTCGGCGTCGGCAACCGCGCCAACTGGGAATTTGACCCGTTCTCGGGCGAAGTTAAAGACGGTTATGTTCACGGCCGCGGCACCATCGATCAGGAAGGCGGCATTGCCTCTGCCATCACCGCCGGCCGCATTCTCAAAGACATGGCTTTTGACCGCGACATCACCTTTTATGTTGTCAGCTCGGTCATGGAAGAAGACTGCGACGGTCTCTGCTGGAAATACATCGTCGAAGAAGAAAAAATCAAACCTCACTTCGTCATCAGCACCGAACCGACCAACCTCAACATCTACCGCGGTCACCGCGGCCGCATGGAAATCGGCGTCGATTTCCGCGGTATTTCATGCCACGGCTCAGCCCCGGAACGCGGCAAAAACGCCGTTTACATGGCAGCAAAATTCGCCCTCGAAGTCGAAAAGCTCAATGAGCGCCTGAAACACGACGATTTCCTCGGCAAAGGCACTGTTACCATCTCTGAATTCAAGTCAGGCAGCCCGTCTCTGTGCGCCGTCGCCGACTCTGTGCATATTCACCTCGATCGCCGCCTTACCTGGGGCGAAACCAAGGAATCAGCCGTGAAAGAAGTTGAAGACGTGCTGAAGAACCTCGGTTTCAAACTTGGCGACGAAGCCAAAGTCGAAGTTCTGCACTATGAAGAAGTCGCTTACACCGGCCTCAAATACGGCATGGAAAAATACTTCCCGACCTGGAAGATCCCCGAAACCGAACACGTCGTTCAGACCGGCGTCAAATCATTCAAAGAACTGTTCAACAAAGACCCGAAGGTCGACAAATGGACATTCTCAACCAACGGCGTCACCATCAACGGCTACTACAAGATTCCGATGATCGGCTTTGGCCCGGGCAATGAAGTTTATGCTCACGCCCCGAACGAAAAGATTCCGGTTGACGACCTCGTAAAAGCCGCCGCTTTCTACGCTCAGTTCGCCTACAATATCTAACGTAATAACCCGTTGAGCAGCGTTTGACAAAAGCGCTGTTCAACGGTTCTCTTTTGTCTGCAAGGTTTTGCAATAATTCAAAAAAGGAAAACAAGAAATGAAAGAATTGAATGCTCTGCTGAAAGAAATCAAGGGTTACAAAACCAAACTGCACGGTAAAGACTTCCTGCTCACCTGGGAAAAAACCACCGACGAACTGAAACAGATTCTCGCCATCGCTGACCTGCTCAAAATGATGCGCGAAAAAAATATTTCCGCCAAAGTATTCGACAGCGGTCTGGCCGTATCGCTTTTCCGCGACAACTCAACCCGCACCAGATTTTCTTTTGCTTCAGCATGTAATTTGCTCGGTCTCGCCGTTCAGGATCTCGACGAAGGCAAATCACAGATTGCCCACGGCGAAACCGTTCGCGAAACCGCCAACATGATCTCTTTCCTGTCTGAAGTTATCGGTATCCGCGACGATATGTATCTCGGCGCCGGCAACACCTATATGCGCGAAGTCGGCGATGCCCTTGACGACGGCGTCAAACAGGGCGTTCTGCCCCAGAGACCGGCAGTTGTCAACCTGCAGTGCGACGTTGACCACCCGACCCAGTCAATGGCCGACCTCGGCTGGCTGAAAGAGCATTTCGGCGGCCTCGACAAGCTCAAAGGCAAGAAGATCGCAATGACCTGGGCATATTCACCGAGCTACGGCAAGCCCCTTTCCGTACCTCAGGGCATTATCGGCCTGATGACCCGCTTCGGCATGGAAGTATCGCTTGCTCACCCCGAAGGCTACAACCTGATTCCCGATGTCATGGAAGTTGCCAAAAAGAACGCCAAGGAAAGCGGCGGCAAGTTCGAAGTCTGCAACAGCATGGAAGCAGCCTTCAAGGGCGCCGATATCGTTTACCCGAAGAGCTGGGCTCCGTATGCCGTTATGGGCAAACGCACCGAGCTGCTGCGCAAGCACGATCACGATGGTCTCAAGGCCCTCGAAAAAGAATGCCTGGCCAACAACGCCAAGTTCAAGAACTGGGAATGCACTGAAGACATGATGAAGCTCACCAAAAAAGGTAAAGCTCTCTACATGCACTGCCTGCCCGCCGACATCACCGACGTATCATGCAAGGCCGGCGAAGTTGCCGCCAGCGTTTTCGATCGCTATCGCATCGAAACCTACAAAGAAGCCGGCTACAAGCCCTACATGATCGCTGCCATGATTCTTACCAGCCGCTTCAAAGAAGCTCCCGCCATGCTCGAAGCCCTGGTCGAAAAAGGCCGCAAACGCATCAAATTCTGATCTGATCAGTATAAAAAAAGCTTCAGGCTTGCGCCTGAAGCTTTTTTTTATTCGTTCCCTGAGCTTGTCGAAGGGGCGACGGTGAGCTTTTTTTATACCTGTTTACCTTCAGCTGGTGAGGGCAAGGCGGATGGCTTCCTGCAGGCTGGCGGCATTGAAGGGTTTGCGCAGAAATGCCTGTGGCAGCTCGGTATTGCTGCCTTTGACGGCCATGGCATCGTCGTAACCGCTGGCAAGAATGAACGGCAGGCCAGGCGCCTTTTTGCGCAGTGCTGCGAGCGTTTGCCAGCCATTTATGCCAGGCATGACAAGGTCGCAGATTGCCAGCCGAACCGTCTTCTGGTTGGCGAGAAAGACCTGAACGGCCTCAGCTCCATCCCTGGCTTCGAGTACGTCAAAATTGAAGTGCTGCAGCATGCTGGTTGTGATAAAACGCAGCATCTGATCGCTCTCGACCACAAGAATATGTCCGTCTTCGAGCTGCTTCGGCAGAGTTTGGGCCTGCTTCTCCTGCAGTAACGTTTTTTCTTCCAGAGTTTTTCCGTGAGTCTCGCCAAGATACGACATCAGCATGGAGCTGAGCTCGGCAGCTTTCATGGCGGCTTTTATGGCATCATGCTTCTTTTTTTTGCGGGGGTCGCTGCTGTCGAATTTGAGCAGCTCAAGATTGCCGATGACCAGTTGCAGCTGATTGTTGAACTGCTGCGCAACAGCCTCGGTAAGTTTTGCCAGACTGTCTGAATTTTCGGTCTGGCGGCGGTATGACTCGACGAGAATTTTCTGATGTTCGGCTTCTTTGCGGGTAAGGGCATTCGAAAAGATTTCGCCGACAACTTTCAGCAGTGAGACCTCTTCGTTCGTCCAGGTTCGGCTGTTTGTCAGGTTGTCGTAGCCAAACAGCCCGATGGCCTGGCCCTCGCGGAACAGTGGCAGAAGCAGAATTCCCTTCGTTTCATCTTCTTCAAGAAGGATTCTGAATTGATTGTCTTCGGGGGGCATTTCATCGAGACTGCTGACCTGGTAATGATCGAGAGTCTGATTCTGAAAACTGTCAAGAAAGCTGCAGTCAAAAAGCGGAAATGCCTGATACTTTTCTTTGAGACTTTTTACCCCCGGTGCACACCATTCATGGGTGTTGGTAATGGTTTTGTTATCCCGGTTGTAGGTGAAGATATAGCCGCGGCCAATCTCGAAAAAATCACAGGTAAGGCGCAGTGAATTTTCGATTACCTGATCGATTTCGCCCATCGTGCAGTTCACAAATCCGGTGGAAATGTTCGAAATCAGACGCTCGAACCTGAAGTGGTGCTGCAGTCGGTTTTCGGTATCCTTGAATTCACTCATGTCTTCATAAATTGCGATGCCGCCGATGATTCTGCCTGAATGGTCATACATCGGAGTTGCCACCGCCCGCAGCGGCGTAATCTTTTTTGAAGTTATGGAGCTGTAGTAACTGTTGTAATAGCCCGTGCGGCCGGCAAGAGCGTCATTTATTGCCTTCTGAGCCTTTTCGTCAGGCAGATGCAGCATGTTGATTTTTTTAAGCTTTTCGCGTGTTGATCCAACGATCTGCAGAAACTTTTCATTGCAGTCGAGAACGACTCCCTGATTGTCAAAGTGAAGAATCCCGATCGGGGAATTCTCGTAAATCAGCTGGTATTTCTGTTCGGTAGCCTTCAGCTCTTCCGAAAGTCGGCGGATCGGGTAACTTTCAGGGTCACCCGGGTCTTCCTGGGGAACCGACAGGTGCAGATGCTGTAATTTGCCTTTGCCGCGGCTTATACCGATGACCAGTGACAATCTGACGTTTGGAATCTCAAATTTATCTTTGTCTGTATTGCCCCTGATATCCATTCTTCCCCAGGCGATCACTGTCTTTTCGCTCAGGGGCTGCCAGTTCAACTCAACATTGTGAGCCGTTATCGGCTTATTTATCTGGGCAAATTCCTCTTTATAACTTTTGACGGCTTCGGCTGCTGAATGTGCAATTTCATGCCGGGCCGAGCCGATGCCGGTGAATTCGGGCGCCAACATCTTTTTCAGCTGTTTCAGGTCGCGCCTGGAAAAATAGTTCTCAAAGTATTCTGCCAGGAATTCCTGAGCAATTTTAAGGGATGACGGGGGTTCGACCGGTGAATCTTTTTTTCCAACCATATTTTCTGCTGGACCTCGCAAAAACCTTTTAAAATAAAACTCTATTCTGAAAAAAGGCGAAAATAAAATGCCTCACCCAGACTAGCACAGGTGAGGCGATAGAAACAAGCGTTAGGAAAACTCAGGCTGCGTGAAGCTTAGAACCTTTCCCAGAGTGATTTGGCGAGTTCACGTGATTTCGCCATCATTTCTTCTTCTTCACCCTCTTCAAGGAACATCAGTTTGCCGTCTTCCATGATTGTTTTGCCCTGACAGATCGTGGTCTGCACACGGCTGAACGGCAGGCCGAAGGTCAGGTGCCCGAAGGTGTTGCCGGCAGTGACCGGGGTGGGGGGGATGTAATCCCAGATGACCAGGTCGGGGGCGGCACCCTCTTCGATGTTGCCGATCTTGTTCTTGAACAGGCGGCTGGCGAGGCGCGGGCCGTTGACTGCGAACATTTTCCAGGCTTCGCCGTAGATTTTTCTCGGGTCGCCGGCCTGATGCTTGTGCAGAATATTGGCAACCATCAGGTCTTCTAGCGGTGAAGCCGACATGCCGTCGGTACCGAAGCTGACGTTGATCTTTTCTTCCATCATCTTTTCGAGCGGTGAGCAGCCGACCGCGTTGTTCATGTTAGAGCGCGGGTTGTGAATGACATTGGTTTTGGTGAGTGCCAGCGTCGAAATATCGTGAGCATCACAATGCACGCCGTGAACGAAAATATGTTCGGGGCCGGTAAGCTTGAAGCGGTGCAGGCGGTCGACAACCGAGCGGAAGCCACGTTTGACGGCGTCTTCGTTGTCAGCTTTGTCTTCAGCGACATGAATGTGAATACCGGTCTGCAGAGCCTTTGACAGCTCGGCTGCACGTTCGAGGCTGGTGTCACTGAGAGTGAAACTGGCATGCAGGCCGATCATGGCAGTAATGTCTGATTCAGAATCAAGCTTGAGACCTCTGATGAAGTTGGCGTTTTCTTCGAAACCGGCGTCACAGCGCTCGATGCCGTCGCGGTCGGTAATTTCGTAGCAGAGATTGCCGCGCAGGCCGCATTTTCTGAAGGCGTCGCGCAGAACCGACAGCGAGCCACCGATGCAGTTGGGGCTGGCATGATGATCGATCAGCGTCGTTACGCCATTCCGCACTGCGTCGAGCAGCGGAATCATCGCGGTCAGATAAAGATCTTCTTTGGTCAGTGCCTTGTCTAGGCGCCACCAGAGGCGCTCAAGAATCTGCACGAAATTGGTCGGCGGCGCGTCTTTCAGCGAGATGCCGCGCGCAAAGGTCGAATAAAGGTGCATGTGGGTATTGACGATGCCGGGCATGACCAGTCTGCCGTGAACATTTCTAACCTTGGCTTTCGGAAACCGCTGCTTCAGCTCTTCGGTGGTTCCGACTGCGTGTATTTTGTGGTCGTCATAGGCGACCGCGCCATCATTGATAACCTGATGATTCTCGCCAAGGGTAACTACAGTAGCGTGACCGATAATTTTCATCAATCAACCTCGTTTCCTGGTATGTGTAATAGCCTCTCGTAAGCCTTTAAAAAATAGCACAATGCCACCGCAAATGGCAACTGCAATATGCCCCGTCTCAGGGAAGGGCGTCGCGCGCCGCCGCTCAGCTTGAAGAGATGATTGAACTGCTGATCAGGGCCACCAGCTCTGCGGTAGAAATGCGCCCGGCGATGTCGCTGCCATCGAGCAGCCCGTCGGCGAGGTCACGTTTGCGGCCGTGCAGCTGCAGAATCTTTTCTTCGATGGTATTTGTGGTGATCAGGCGATAAATGGTGACCGGGCGGGTCTGGCCGATGCGGTGTGCGCGGTCAGAGGCCTGATCTTCGACCGCCGGGTTCCACCACGGGTCGAGATGTATGACGTAATCGGCGGCAGTCAGGTTCAAACCCAGCCCGCCGGCCTTGAGACTGATCAGGAAAAAGTCGCCATTGCCTTCCTGGAAAGCTGAAATTGCCTTGGTGCGTGCCTTGACCGGCGTCGAACCATCAAGATACTGATAAGAAAGGCCCTTGCGGTCGAAAAGCTGCCGCACCAGTGTCAGATGATCGACAAACTGGCTGAAAATGAGCGCTTTGTGACGGTTTTCGATGAGTTCCTCGACAATATTTTCGAGAAGCTGCATTTTTGAGCTGGCGATGCCCGATTCAGGGGCCACCAGCGCCGGGTTGCAGCAGAGGCGGCGCAGTCGCATGATTTCGGCGAGAACCAGCATGGGGCGGCCACTTTCGCCTTCGCTCGTTGAAATCTTTTCGATGGCGTTGCGGCGCATACTTTCGTAAAGTGCCGTTTCTTCGCGGCTGAGATCGACCTGCAGCGTGATTTCGGTGCGCGGTGGAAGATCCTGGAGAACCTGGCTCTTGGTGCGGCGCAGAATGAATGGCTGCACCAGTTTTTTCAGGCGCATTTGCGCCAGTTTGTCGCCCGAACTCTGAATCGGGGTGGCAAAAGTTTCGTTGAAACGCTCGACCGAGCCCAGCAGACCCGGGTTCAAAAATCTGAACAGATTCCAGAGTTCGCCAAGATGGTTTTCGATCGGCGTGCCGGTCATCAGCATCTTGAAACGGCCCTGCAGCAGCATGACCGCCTGCGAGCGGTTGGTCGCCATATTTTTGATCGCCTGCGCCTCGTCAAGAACGATCGTCGACCAGTTGACCGCGGCAATCGCCTCGATTTCATTCTGCAGAACGCCGTAACTGCAGATGACCAGATCGTAAGGTGCCAGATTGCGAATGGTTTCGCGGCGATCGCTTTGCGCGAACAGAACCGGGTTCAGCGTCGGCGCAAAGCGGCGCGTTTCGTTATACCAGTTCATGCAGACCGAAGTGGGGGCCAGAACGAAGGCCGGTCCGTCGGCAGCGCGGCTCAACAGCAGAGCAAGAGCTTCTACCGTTTTGCCAAGACCCATGTCGTCAGCCAGACAGGCGCCCATGCCGAGATAAGCCATGCGACTCAGCCAGTAATAAGCTTCGCGCTGGTATTCGCGCAGTTCGGCCGTCAACGTCGAAGGTATTTCGAACTTTTTCTCGGCCGCATTTTTCAGGCGGGTCTGAGCTTCCTTCCAGGTGCGGTCAAAGGTGATTTCCTGCACATCTTCAAACAGCGATTCGACCGCCGCAATTGCCGAGATATGGAAACTGCTGACGCCGCCTTTCTGGTCGGTGAAGCCGCGCAGGTCGTTGATGCGCCGTCTGAAATCTTCTGTTATCGCCAGAACTCTGTCTTCGCCAAGTCTGATAAAACGGCTGTGGCCGTCGTAGAGCTTCAGCAGTTCCTGCAGTTCGAGCACCTGACCGTCGTCAACTTTGAGTTCTCCGTTGAGTTCGAACCAGTCGCTTCTGCCGTTGATCTTGAATCTGAAGTTGCCGAAACTGGCGCGACTGACCCTGGTCGGGCGATGATTGGCGGGCCACTCGATCTGAAGATTGTCGACCTGCTGCAGTTCGAGCAGCAGTTGCAATGCGTCTTCGGCTGTAGCCAGTTCGCCGGCAAAATCTGCTTTTTCGATGCCATCGAGTGATGGGCAATGCGAAATGAGGTTTTCGGCGCTGGCGACTTCGGTGGCCAGGTTACGCTGGGTGTGCAGCTTCTGCCCGGCAATTTCGGTAAAGACATCGTGCATGCCGCGCCCCGGAACAAACCCCGGGCCCTTGTCGCCGAACGGTCTGACGCAGAGCTTGATTTTAAGCCCGTCACCAGCCGGAACCAGTTGGGCGTATATCTGATTATTGGCAGCTACCGAGGCGATCGGGGTAAGATTTTCGGTGCCTTCGATGCCGGTATGAACAGGCATCAGCGGACTGAGTCCGGCAATCGTCTGTTTGAGGCGGTTCAATGCCACCGGCGGGAAAAGCTGGTTGTTTTCGAGAACTTTAGCCGCCTTTATCTGTACTTCGGTAAATTCATAAACCCGCAGGCGGTAGTCGGCTTCCTGATTGACCACAACCCTGCGGCCATTGAACTCAGGCTGAAAAATGAGCTGAAAACCCTCGGTGTTCCGGTTAAGCAGCAACACTGGTTCGCCGCGCAGTATTTCGACGGGCTGCTGGTCGTTGTGCGCAAAAAAGACGTTGGGGTGGCCGATCATGGCGGCAAAGACTTCCCATTCGTCGTCTTCGTCGTAGCAGCGCAGCCAGGGTCTGACGTTCTGCAGAGCCTTGAAAATATTCTGGTCGTGCAGTGTGTAATAATCCGGAAAAGGCTTCATGCCGTTGAAATATCTGTGGTTGTCGATCTGCTTGCCCGCCGACCATTTGCCAGATTTGAGGCGGGTCTGCTCGCGGGCACTGATTTCAAAGCTGCGCGGCAGGTTGAGTCTGATTTCCCAGATCAGGCGCTCCGATGCATCGCCACGGCTGCCCGCCAGATTGAGGGTTGAGCTGAGAGCTTCGAGAACCATTTCCCAGGGTGCGCGCCGTTCGACGACTTCGGCAAGCGGCATCATCATCTGGTCGTTCCAGGATTCGATCAGTGTTTCTTCTTCTTTATTGAGCGGCAGGTTGAGATTGCTTTTCAGGCGCAGACTTTCGCAGGCCGGCAGTTGAAAGCCGGCACCGCGGGCTTTCATTATGACCTGGTTGAGAGACTTTTCGTAAAGTGAACTGTCGCTGACGCCGAGCCATCTGAGCACCAGCAGACCGAAAAAGTTGTTCAGCAGACAGCCCGAACGTTCGAGTTGCCCGAAAATCTGTTCGGCTTCGAAGCGGCCGCTGACTCTGGCATCGTAAAGTTTGCGCAGATGCAGGTAAAATGGCGGGTAGAGCAGCGAAGGTCTGAGAAGCTTGTCGAGGTGTTGCTTCGCCTCCTGCAGGCAGTCGGGGCTGCCGTTCTGGATAAGGGCGATGAAGTAGAAGGGATCGGCCAGGGTGCGAAAGCTCGAGGTCTTTTTGCGGGCCGCCTTACGTATTTCTCTGAGGGCATTGCGGAAAGCCGGCAATGCGGCCTCGTGCCCGTGAAAAAGAAAGAGAATCAGTGCCTGCAGACCGGCCGCTTCTGGCGAGGTCGAGAATTCGAGATAGGTTTTGGCACGCTGAAAGTCGCCCTGAAAAATCAGGCGTTCGGCCATGACATGGGCGCCATGCTGCAGAAAAATCGGCGACTTCAGCCAGCGGGGCTGCAGAAAGTATTTGAAAAAGGCACTTTCAGAATCGCTGAAAACACCGTCGAAAGTCAGCAGGCTTTGTGCATGCACTTCAGCAAGAATGTGAACCTGTGAAGCTTCCGGCAACAATGAGAAAAGCTGCTCTTCGAAAGGAAAAATCAGCCGGGTGGTGAGCGTGTAGACCGCTTCGCGCTCTTCTTCGAGATAGCTGAAGTCGGGGCGCTCTTCAAAATCGGGGTTGCCGAGATAGTAAGAGGCGATCAGAGTTCGCTCGCTTTCAGAAGTGTAACGTGACTGTCCCGAAAATTCAGAAGCAGTAACCAGCTGTCTGACCGCATCGATGATCTGCCGGTGCTTGTTGTGCTGCAGCGGCCAGGCGAAGGCCTGGTCGATAAACCTCTGATTCAGCTCGCAGCCCGCTCGCGCCGGAACCATGAGGCCGCGTTCGACCATCTGAGTAAGCGTCGTTTCGAGGCTTTGCCGCGAGAGGCCGCTCGAAATTACATCTTCTCGACTCAGTTTGTTGATCAGCCAGCCGGCGAGGTATGAGTCGAAAGGGGCTGCATAAACCAGCTGCAGTGAGCAAAGCAGCTTTTCTTCTTCTCTGAGAGCCGAAAAATAAAGCTCTGGACCACTGCTGTTCTGGGAAGCCTGAATTTCTGAATGTTTCATTTAGGGCTGATTTCTGCTGCTGTCGGCTGTTGCTTTTTTGAATTCTGCCGGCCCCGGCTTTGTCTGCCTTGGCCGGCAGTTGTTTACGCCTTGAAGTAAATTTCGCGGCTGCGTTCGTTGTGTTTCGTGATGATTTCGTTGAGCTGTTCTTTGGAAAATCTGGTGAATTTGCCCTTTTCAATGAGGGTTTCGCCGTGAACCATCGAGAAATCGACGGTGTCGACAGCACAGAACACCAGTGCTGCGAGCGGGTCAGTGGCACTGCCGGCCTGTCTGAGGCTGTCGAGTCTGAAACCGACGATATCGGCTTCGAAAGATGGCTGCAGCAGCCCGATGTCATCGCGACCGAGAACCTTGGCACCGCCAAGGGTTGCGACTTTAAGGGCATCGCGGGCGGTCATGCAGTCAGCGGTTTTGAGAACACGCTGCAACAGCATGCAGTTGCGCACTTCGAGCATCATGTTCGAGCAGTCGTTGCTGGCACTGCCGTCAACGGCAAGGCTGACCGGTACATTTGCCTTGAGCATTTCGACGATCGGGGCAATCCCTGAGGCCAGGCGCATATTGCTGGTGGGGCAGTGAGCGACGCCGCCCTGCGCTTTCCCCATTTCGATGACTTCTTCGGGAGACATGTGTACACAGTGGGCGTAGAAAGAGTTGCCGTCCATCCAGCCGAGATCTTCCATGAGTTTGAAAGGTCTGACGCCGAATTCCTTGATACAGAATTCTTCTTCGTCTTTGGTTTCGGCGAGGTGGGTGTGAACCTTCAGGCCCTTTTTGTCGGCATATTTCTTGGCTTCGACCATCAGTTCCTTGGTTACCGAGAACGGTGAGCAGGGGGCGACGATAATGCGCGTCATACCGCCGCGCTGCGCTTCGTGAACCTTGCTGACCAGGTCGTCGGTCTGCTTCATGATGACGTCTTCGGTCTGAACGACTGAATCGGGGGGCAGGCCGCCGTCTTTTTTCGAGCGCGACATGCTGCCACGGCAGAGGTGGAAACGCATGCCGGTTCTGCGTGCTGCTTCGACCTGTTTGAAGTAAAGATCCGACTGCCCGTCCGGAACAAGATATGAATGATCGACGGCGGTAGTGCAGCCGCTCATCAGCAGTTCGAGGGTCGCTATTTCAGTGGCCCGACCAAAATCATCGGGGGTGATTCTCGCCCAGAGGGGATACAGTCTTACCAGCCAGGTAAAAAGTTTGGCGTCCTGCACCTTAGGAAAGTTTCGGGTCATGGTCTGGTAAAAATGATGGTGTGTGTTTACCAGGCCAGGGATGATGATCAGTTCAGAAGCGTCAATAGTTCTGGCACCCTGAGCCTGCGCTGCAAGCTTACTGGCATCGCCCACGGCAACGATCTGCGAGCCATCAACCAATATTGATACGTTTTCCTGAACTTCGGCATCGCCGCCGGCCCAGAAAAATCTTGCGTTTTTAATAAAGGTCTTCATTCAAATCTCCTTGGAAAATTCAAATCGTGACATTTTACAATATTAAAGTCTGCCTCTGCACTTAATTTTTTTCTATTTTTTCCGGCAGCGATTGTGGTTCAGCAAAAAAAACTGCCGCAGATTGTTTGTTGAAGCTGTTAGACAAATTTTGCGGCTTGTGAAAACTTATCACTTCATAAAATTTGTCGGGAGCCGATGGCTATTAAGGCCCAAAAAAAATGGCCAGGAAAAGGAGTCGGAAAAATGAAAGCATTGGTAAACGCACTTGATTCAGTTGAAGCCCTCGCCAAAAAAAGGTTTGTCGGTCTTTTGAACTCAGCCATGAAGCGCATGTTTCTCGGAAACAGGCGTCGCAATCGCAATTAGAATCGGTACATAAACTTTTTTGAAAATGTGTACACTTTTTTGTTGACCTTACGATTCAAATCTGGTAAATTAGCCAAACCCTCAAGCGAGGGTACCGCGAAAGCGGCCAGAACATTCAAAATCAAATCTTAATCGCCTCAGAATCGAATGACAGAGCCACTCATGTGGTCCTGTATGCAATAGAAATTCTATTGTCG
>JANJUX010000005.1 GCA_024710355.1 Candidatus Rifleibacteriota bacterium | reverse complement strand
AACAAGTTATTATACAGTTCCGGATATCATAACAGCATCCTGGGTGTGCTGTCAAATTCTGGGGGAGAATTTTTATTTTCTAACTTGCTATCATGTAAAATGTTGAGATATCATTATCTTTATATGATGAAAAAAATACCTGAGAAGATCGAGGAGATTTTTTGCCGGCGCATGCAAAAAGCCGGGGTTGCGTACCCCCTGCAACAGGAATACCGGAAATGGCTGCGCTATTATCTCGATTTCTGCAGCAAATACTATCTGAATCCGACCGACCGCGAAACCCCGCAACAGTTCATGCAGAAACTCAACGAAAAAGGCCAGTCAGCAGATAAACAGAAGCAGGCTTACCAGAGCGTTAAGGTTTATCTCGACATCGTTGCCAACGAAAAAAAACAGGACGATAACCAGAAATTCAAAGATGGCAATGAGGTTAAGACTTTAAATGTTGCCAGTTCAGACAAAACACTAGATTCAGGCAGTGAGCCAGGCAGGTGGTCCGCCATTTTCAACCGTCTGCGCGAGACGGTCAGGCTGAGAAACTATTCTAAAAAGACTTTCCGAACCTATGCCAGCTGGATCAACCGATTCGCCTGGTTCGTGAAGCACAAAGATCCTGACGATGTCGTAATTGACGATGTTAAAAATTTCCTGACCGATCTTGCCGTCAACCGCAACGTCGCCGCTACAACCCAGAATCAGGCGTTCAATGCGCTGCTTTTCCTTTTCCGCCATATTTTTGGCCGACCTGATGACTTCGATGTCAAAAGCGGCGTGGTAAGAGCCAAAAGCAAAAAATACATTCCGGTCGTGCTATCACGCCAGGAAATTGACCAGATTATCAGCAAGATGCGCCAGCCATACAGCCTTGTGCTAAAGCTTCTTTATGGTTGCGGTTTGCGACTCTTTGAGGCTCTCAATCTGCGTATTCAGTGCTTCGATTTTTCTGAGAACATTCTCACAGTGCACGACGGGAAAGGACTGAAAGACCGCACGCTGCCTATTCCCGAGACTGTTCTGCCAGAATTGCAGGCGCATATCGAAAAGCTCAAAGCTCTGCATAATGAAGATATCGAGCAGAAATACCTCGGCGTTTTCATGCCCAACTCAGCCGATAAAAAATTCCGCAACCAGGCCAGAGATTTTTCGTGGCAGTGGTTGTTTCCGGCCAAGGTCCTGACGCTAGTCCCGGAAGACGGCGGTTACCGGCGCTACCACCTGCACGAAACGCATGTACAGAAAGCCATTAGATCAGCCGTTCTCAGATGCCAGTTGACCAAACGCGCGACGGCCCACACGTTCAGACACAGCTTCGCCAGCCATCTTCTTCAGGCAAACTATGACATCAGAACTATTCAGAAAATGCTCGGGCACACTGACGTAAGAACAACAATGATTTATACCAATACGGTGCGCAGTCGAACCGTGCAGGAACAAAAAAGCCCCCTAGATTTTTAATCTGTATAGCCCGATTTCTTCAATATGACCGGAGCAACCTCGAAGAGCTTTTCTAGAAGAAGATTTTCTGGTTCCTACTAAACGAGTATCGAATCAGTAATGTGTATTGTTTTCTGCTAGTTTAACAGGTATTAGACGTAAATGTGAAAATTTGGGTTTCTTTATTTTGATTATATTGGTTTAAATGGATTCTGTATAGTATAATAATTATAGAAGTCCTGCGGGAAATTCCTAATCTGAAAACAGGGGGCAGGAACACCATGAACGACCACACCAGCCCGATATCAGATATCAACCAGCCAACCTGGGACAGGATGATCAAAAGACTCGAAGAAAGAAAAGTGCCACCACATCACGTCCCGTTTATGATCAAATGGGTTAAAAACTTCGCCGATGGCCTGGGAAAACAGCTCAAAGATACCAGACCGGAAGACGTGAAAAGGCACCTCGATTATCTCAACTCTAACCAATATCTAAAACCGTTCCAGATTAAACAGGCAAATGAATCGCTTCTGATACTTTTCAACGAAATATTGCCGCGCGAATGGGCAAAACACTGGCCACCCGGAACGAAAACAGAACAACCAAAGCTGATCAGACACGAAGACCAGCGAAATGATTCCGGGCAGTTCGAACAAATGCGCTTCGAACTGCTCGAAAGACTCAAAAACGCCATCAGAACCATGCACTACTCGATCCGCACCGAAAAAGCCTACCTGGAATGGGTCAGCAGATTCATGTATTTCCATAAGACCGCAGACCAGAACCAGCTCAACGCCCACAAAATTTCTGAATTCCTCGAATTCCTCGCAATCGAACGCCATGTCGCCGCCAGCACCCAGAACCAGGCACTCAATGCCCTCGCTTTTTTCTTCAACAATGTCCTTGGCATCGATATTTCCGACCAGCTTGGTTTTGCCAGAGCCAAAAGGCCACAACGACTCCCGACAGTGCTCACCAGGGAAGAAGTTAAGGCCCTGCTTGCCGGCCTCGACGGAATTCATGCTCTGCTGGCCGGCATAACCTACGGCACCGGAATGCGCCTCATGGAATGCCTGCGCCTGCGCGTAAAAGATATCGATTTCGCAGGAAACTCAATTACCGTGCGTGAAGGCAAGGGCGCCAAAGACCGCATCGTGCCGCTGCCGGCAAAATACAAAAAAGCACTGCAGGAACAGCTCGAAAACACGAGAAAACTCCACCAGCAGGACCTCGAAAACGGCCTCGGCGAAACCTCTATGCCCGATGCGCTCGATCGCAAATACCCATCGGCCGGCAAAGAATGGCCCTGGCAGTATGTCTTTCCATCTGACCGGCTGTCGGTCGACCCGCGCTCAAACAAGGTGCGCCGCCACCACATCCATGAAAATTCTTTCCAGAAAGCCGTGAAAAAAGCGGTCCAGGAAGCCGGGTTGCCTTCCGGAGTCAGCGTTCATACCCTTAGACACTCATTCGCGACGCACCTGCTCGAAGCCGGTTATGATATCAGAACCGTTCAGGAGCTGCTCGGGCACTCTGATGTCTCTACAACCATGATCTACACCCACGTTCTCAATCGCCCGGGCGTTAAAGTCAGAAGCCCCGCCGACGATTTATAGGCGGGGCCACATAACTAGCCATAAATTCAGTTATTCCGGGAAATGGCCGGCGCGGCCTGGGCGTCAATATGTGCCGGCGAAGTTGCCTTTGTGCTGCTGTCGTGCCGCTGCAGCAGTAGAACCCCGGCCAGAATTGCCGCACTGCCGAAGAACTGCAGATTGCTGAACCGCTCATTTAGAGCAAAATAGGCAATGATCGCCGTGAAAACCGGCTCTAGCGTCACGATCAGGTTGACGATGCTGAATGGCAGATAAGACAGACTCATGTTGCAGAGGCCAAAGCCGAGAACTGTCGGGCCGGCAGCCAGCAGGAAAAGCCAGCCCCAGCCGCTTAACGCCTTTCCCAGCCAGAAAATATCGGATGGCGTCACTGCCGATCCCGGTATCAGCCCGCCCGGAACCAGATTGAACAACAGCAGAAAAACCGAAGCAAAAGCGAAACTGTAGAGAACTGCAACCCACGCATTGATGCCGCGCCGGGCGATTGAGCTGCCGACCATGCCGTAAACAGCATAACTCAAGCCGGAAAAAGCCCCGGTGAAAATGCCCAGCAGATTGGTGCTCCAGGTGCTTGCATCGGTGGCTCCGGAAACCATCACACAGCCGGCCATGCAGAAAACCACCGCAAAAAACCTGGCAGCACTGAACGTTTCTTTTAAAAACCACCAGCCGATCAGGGCACTGAACCCGGTTGAACAATAAACCAGCACCGTCGCGACCGCCGCCCCGTTCATCGCCACCGAAATCGTCCAGAATGCATTGAAAATCGATAGAAGCAGCCCGTAAAAAAACAGATGCCGCAGCTCCCGCCGCGAAACCCGCAATAGATAAGGCCGAAACCACGCAAGAACCGGCAGAAGCGTCGCCACCGAAAAAACATCGCGCCAGAATGCCAGAACCAGCGCCGGAACCCCGTAAACCAGGGTCAGGTGCCTGATGATGATCGCCGTCAGAGAAAGCACCGCTGCGCTTCCCAGTGCCAGCAGATAACCGTTTAATTTTTCGCTGCCGCCCGTTTGCTGTTGCATGCGCCGATTCTAGCCGAAAATGCGTCAGAATGACAGTTTTTTCGGCGACAGTAGAAGTTCTGCGCCAAATTCGTTAACAATTCCTGAAACCCTGCCGATAGGCGCCATGAAAGAATTATTACCGGAGGTATTTCATGAAGAACCTGCTCAAAGGCCTGCGCCCCATAGTTCCGCTCGGAATGATGGTCGCCCTCGCCGGAATCTTTACATACTCGGTCAGCGCCGATTCCACCATTACCATTCCGGTACCCCAGGAAATCCGAGATAAACAGGTTACCCTCTCTTTGCGAATACCGCCGAATACCGAACCTCTGACCCGCGACCAGTCACGGCCAAAGCTGAATTCTAAAAAGAGCATGATCGTCTGGAACTCAAATCCCTCACCAAAGCTCGCCGATAACGACGAAGCCCACACGATTTTCAACACCTTCCTGCAGAAAGGCTGGGTCAAAACCCAGACCTCCCGCGGCATCGTGCGAATGCGCCCAATGGATAAATACTACGCCATTCGCCTCGTGCAGCACATCAGCGAAAGCGTCATCGAAATCGCCCAGGCACCAAACTTCGGCCAGATCGTTAAAAAGTGCAACCTCACCACCTCAGACATCGAAGACCTGCGCCGCCTGATCAAGCGCTTCGAAAAAGACCTGATCGTATTCGGTACAAACACCAAGAAAGTCGACAAAGACCTGCTGATGCTGCAGGAAAAATTTAAAACCTCCCGCCAGGGCATCCTCAAAGTCCTGCGCGTGGAAGGGGCCGACGACGGCGCCACAGTCATCCATCTCAGCGTCGACTGATCCGACTTTCTGCCCGGCGATTGCGTAAGACGACTGCCGGACGGCGTACAAAAAAAATCTGCGGTTCCTGAAATTCAGGAGCCGCAGATTCTTTTCGGGTATTTTTCGGGTAATTTTTTTCCGTACAGGGGCTGACGAGAGCAAAAAAAAACCTTATAATCTTAAGACGAATAAAATATCAGCCCGGAGGAAACAGATGTACGGAACTGATTTGCGCAGGTTGATCTGTCTGGTTCTGGCGTTACTGGTTGCCGTGACTTCGCATGCAGCAAGCTTCGAAAAGACCTTTGTCGAGGGGCTCAATCGTGTTGCACGCGATATTCATGCTGCTGCCCGCGCCACCGGTGCCGGCGAAAAAGACGCTGCCGTGGCGGCTCTTGCCCGCGAATCAGCCAGTGTCGATTCATACAAAAAGCTTGTTTTCAGCATCGAGAGCGCGGCTGAAATCGACAAGGCCATCGAGCAACTACGCCTTTACGGCTACCGGGTGACATCAAAGGCAGAAAAACAGGCTTTCGAACAGGGTATGCATATCCTCGAAACCAGGGTTAAATACCTTGCCCAGACCGAAAATCCGCAGTTGCTCAGCAAAATCGCTCCGCTGCAGGCTGTTAAAAAAGAAATTGCCTCCAACTTCGCCAGACTTGAGGACAAAGACTTTGTTGACCGCGCCACCATGCTGTCTACGCGCGCCCGCACCGCTGCTCCGGCTAAAAGAACCGCTACCGGCCTTCTCGGGGCCCACGTTGCCAATGGCAATACATCTTTTTCTGTTTATTCACCGGATGCGACCGAAGTAAAGCTGCACCTGTTCAAAACCGCCACCGATAAAAAGGGCACTGCCGTGCCGATGCAGAAAGGCACCGACGGTATCTGGCGCCATTCCTTCAAAGGCGAGCTTTACGGCACCTATTACGGCTACACTGCCGATGGCCCGAAAGGCCCTGGCTTCCTGTTCGACCCCGACCGGCTGCTTTCCGACCCCTATGCCTTCGCCAATGTCGATCATGACGGCAAAAGCATCGTCGCCGACCGCGGCTTCACCTGGACCGTGCCCAAGTTCAAGCGCCCGGCCTCTAAAGATGTCATTATCTACGAAATGCACGTTAAAGACTTTACCGCCCACAAAAGCTCCGGCGTGACCGGTCAGCACAAAGGCAAATATCTCGGCATGCTGCAGGGAAAAAACAGCGGCAAAGTTCTCGGCCATCTCAAAGAACTCGGCGTTAACGCCATTCAGCTGATGCCAATTCACGAATTCGACAACAACTTCGCCGGAGTCGTGAACCACTGGGGCTACATGACCAGCCATTTCTTCGCACCAGAATGCTCCTATGCTTCCGGCAAAAATGGCGATGCGGTCAAAGAATTCAAAGCCCTCGTCGATGGCCTGCACCGCGAAGGTTTTGCCGTAATTCTCGACGTGGTGTTCAACCATACGGCCGAAGGCAACCATGAAGGCCTGCCCCTGAACTTCAAGGGGCTCGATAACCGCGGCTACTACCGCCTCATGGAAGACAACCCGAAATACTACTGGAACGGCACCGGTTGCGGCAACGAGATGCGCACCGAAAACCCGATGACCGCGAAAATGATCATTGATTCACTTAAATACTGGGTGAACGAATACAAGGTCGATGGCTTCAGATTCGACCTCGGCACCATCATCGACAAGAAAACCATGCAGCGCATCATCGATGAACTGCCTGAAGACATTATTCTGACCTCTGAACCCTGGGCCGCCGACTGGAAACGTAACCAGTGGGGCAAGAGCGACTTCAGAAACACCCGTCTGTCGAAGTGGAACGACGATTTCCGCGAAAAGATCAGAGCTCTGATTAATGGTCATGTCGAACGCAACGACGTAATGACCGTGCTTGCCGGTTCATGCTTCTGGTGGGCTGCCAAGCCTGCTGAAAGCTTGAATTACCTTGAAGCTCATGATGGTTATACCCTCAATGACCTTTTCCATGGCGACAAGAAAAAGACCCGCCTCGCTGCCATTGCCCTGCTGACCGCTCAGGGCATTCCGATGATCCACGCCGGCCAGGAATTCAACCGCAGCAAAGGCGGCAACCACAATTCCTACGATCAGGATAACGAGGTCAACTACATCGACTGGACCGTAAAAGAAAAGAACCGCGATATCTTCGACCTCTACAAAGGCCTGATCGCCCTGCGCAAAAAATACGACAATTTCCGCCAGCCGGTTGCTCTCAACAACCAGCACCTCGACTGGATTCTGCCGGCCAACCAGAATGGCGTCGGCATGTTCCTCAAAGGTAAAGATAACTTCGTCGTGCTTCTTAACGGCGACGCCAACAACTGGGTGAATTTCAAGCTGCCCGCCGGCGGCACCTGGCAGGTGCTCTGCGACGGCGAAAAAATCAGCGAAACCGGCCTCTATACCGCTGAGGGCGACTACAACGTGCCGCCCACCACCGGTGTAATTCTCAAAAAATGATTTGTTGTTCCCGGCCCCATCGCATATTCTGCGGTGGGGCTTTTTCTTTGTTTGCTTTGGTCGGTTCGCCGGTTGCACAAGTTTATAAAAACATTATAATGTTCCTTATATTTCCATAGCGGCAGGAGGATTTTAAATGAAATTTTCACATAAGCTGGGCCTGGTAATGGCGTTTTGTCTCGCAACCACCGGTCTTTTTGCGGTAGAAAGCATGGGTAGATACGAAGGCATTCGCAGCGGCGCCCCGGCTGGAGAAGCAGTTACCTTTTTTGATACCTGCGCCTGGACATACACAGAACCCGGAAAAATGGATATTCAGATCACCTTCGGCAAGAACGACCCTTCAGAAGTAAAGAAGGGTGGACCTGACGTTTACCAGTTTGCCATCAACCTCAGCCGCGCTGACTACGAGAAAATATTCGAAGCAGCCACCCCCGTTAAAGATATGGTCATAGATGATCAGCTCTGGAGCCGGAAGATTACCACCGAAATCACCGGCAGTAGGAGACTTGTGAGTATTGTGTTTACCAATGCCATCGACAAGGAAATCACCAGTGTCTTCAAGCGTGGCACCCTCGAAATCGTCCTTGAAAAAGGCGAAATTGCTTCGATGAAAATGATGAAAGAGAAGAAGCGCTTTCTCAATATGGGCGGTTTCAGCACCAGTTTTGTCGGCGAAGTTAATGGAATGAAGCGTGTCAAAAAGGGTCTGGCCCTTCTTGATGAGGGAGAAATGGGCCGACTGATCAAAGCTGAAAATATTGACAAGGCCCTGGCAAAAAAGAACACCAAGGGCTTCCAGGAAGCCGTGCAGCTCGAAAAATAAGCATCGGTTTCAACTGAATTACCCGCGGGGCTGTTTCATCAAAAAATGAAGCAGCCCCCGACTTTTGAGCAGGCTTTTGTAAAGTTGACTTTTGCTGAACGACTGGAAAAATATCGACTCTAAAACGCTGAATCGCTTCAATCCGGTTTTTTCAAAATCAGATATTGCAGGAAAAAGCTGCTGACTTTTTCTGATTTTGGGTTATAATCTTAAGTATAATACTTTAAAAACTTAAGTTTG
The DNA here is from genome assembly GCA_024710355.1 of Candidatus Rifleibacteriota bacterium. Classification (GTDB taxonomy): domain Bacteria; phylum Muiribacteriota; class Ozemobacteria; order Ozemobacterales; family Ozemobacteraceae; genus Rifleibacterium. The sequence continues at coordinate 52,449 of JANJUX010000005.1, read as the reverse complement.
TTTGTCGGATAAGGGTAAGCAAATGAAAATGTCGACGAAAGGCCGGTACGGACTGCGCATAATGCTGGAACTGGCTCTGAATTACGGCCGCAAAGCAGTGATTGCCGACGCTATTGCCCAGAATCAGCAGATTTCAGCGAACTATATCCACCTGCTGGTAAAGACCCTCAGAGATGCCGGCCTGATAACCGCTGCCCGCGGCCCGAACGGTGGCTATCTGCTGGCGCGGCCGCCGGCCGAGATCAATGTTCTTCAGATTGTCGATGCCCTCGAAGGAAAAATCAGGGTGGTCGACTGCGCCGCCGGTGGCGAAAGCTGCACTCGCACCTTCGAATGCGTCGCCCGCGAAGTCTGGGAAAAGCTTAACCGGGCGGTAGAAGATACCCTGAAAGAAATCACTCTCGACCAACTGGTGTCGAAACACGAGCAGGCGCTTCAGGCGCGGCATGACTATCAGATTTAAAGGAGAAAGCAGATGTTTTTCGAAGATAACAGTCTGAGTATCGGTAATACCCCGCTGGTGCGCATTAACAATATTACCCGCGGTTTCCCGGCAACGGTTCTCGCCAAAATCGAGGGCCGCAACCCCGCCTATTCCGTAAAATGCCGCATTGCCGCCTCGATGATCTGGGATGCCGAAAAGAAAGGCATTCTGACCCCCGGCAGCCGCGATGTGACAATTGTCGAGCCGACCAGCGGCAACACCGGCATCGGCCTGGCTTTTGTCTGCGCCGCCAGAGGTTACCCGCTGATTCTGACAATGCCGGACACTATGTCGATCGAGCGTCGCCGCATGCTCGCGGCATTCGGCGCCCAGCTGATTCTTACCGAAGGCGCCAAAGGCATGAAGGGCGCAATCGAAGAAGCCGAGCGCCTCGTGGCCACCGACCCGAAAAAATTCTTCAGCCCACAGCAGTTCAAAAACCCGGCCAATCCAGAGATTCATTACAAGACAACCGGCCCGGAAATCTTCAATGACACCCACGGCAAGATCGATATCTTCGTGGCCGGCGTTGGCACCGGCGGCACCATCAGCGGCGTCAGCCGCTACCTCAAGCAGGGGAAAGGGCTGCCGCTGCATTCAGTGGCCGTCGAGCCGACTGCTTCTCCGGTGCTGACTGCGATTCGCGCCGGTGAAACCCCGAAACCAGGCCCGCACAAGATTCAGGGCATCGGCGCCGGTTTCAAACCCGAGACTCTCGACCTTAGCCTGGTTGACGAAATCGCCCAGGTTACCAACGAAGAAGCGATCGAATTTGCCCGCCGCCTGCATCGCGAAGAGGGCATTACCTGCGGCATTTCGTGCGGCGCCGCGATGGCAGTGGCGGCCCGGCTGGCGCAGAAACCCGAGAATGCCGGCAAAACCATCGTCACCATTTTCCCCGATTCGGGCGAGCGCTATATCAGCACTGCCCTTTTTGAGGGCATCTGAAAACGTCTTCTGCCGCAAAGCATTCCTGTGAGGCAACAATACTATGAGCGTTGATTTGAAGCCCGCGGGCGACCGCTGGTGGGTTTATGCCGGCGTTCTCGCCCTGATTTTTCATCTCTGGCTCGCGGTTTCCTTTTCACGACTGACTTCTGTGCTGCTTTCAGAAAAGGCTGAACTTTTTCTCGCATCCCTGACTTCTAGTACAGAACAGACTCTGCAGGCCAGTCATTATCTTGAAGAGGGTATTGTCGCCAGTCTGCGCCAGATTGCCGACCAGGTTGCCTCCGCGCCTGCCGGTCTTGTCAGCAATGAATGGCTTGAAGCCCTTCGCCAGAAACATGACCTGAAGGCTATCAGCATCTACGACCGCTTTGGCAAGGTCAGGGTTGCCGATGATCCGGATCTCATCGGCTCTGATCTTCCCCCTGATTATGGCTGCCACGATATTATCGAAGGCAGCAAAACCGAGCACGTGTTTGGCTTCAGTTCAGGCGTTTTCTGCGAAACCGACGCTTTTGGCATTGCCAGAAAAATGCCTGATGGCGGGGCCCTGCGCCTGCTGACCGGCGTTGATTTTGTGCTTGGTTTTGAAAAGAACGTCGGGCTGGTACCTCTTATCAAGAGATTTCGCGAGTATCCAGGAGTCGCCCGCCTCGATCTGGTCGATGAAAATGGCCGATCGCTGCTCGGAGATGCTGCTGCCGGCAATGCAGTCGGCGGAGTAGTCACCAGCCGGGAATTTCTGCTGCGGGGTGTGCCGCTCGGACGTTTCGAAGTTTCGCTGAACGACCCGGCGGTCGAGAATCTTCGTGATACCGGTTTTATCGCCATCTTTGCGTCATGCTTCTTTTCCCTGGTTGGGCTGAAGCTGCTGCAGGGCCGTCTGAAAAGGCAGTCTGAACTGCTTGAAGAAAAGCGCCATGCCGAAGATACGCGCCGCCGCATCGAGGGCTTCGGTCGCGTGGTTGCGGCAGTCGCGCATGAGGTCCGCAACCCTCTGAATGCCATGAATCTGACGGTAAGCGCGATGCGGGCTGATTTTGCCGAAGGCTGCCAGAATGAGAAGCTTGAAAAAAGATTTGAACTCCTCGAACAGACCATTCGTCAGGCTGATCAGATGATTCGTGATCTGATGCAGGCCGGAAGACCGATAGTTGTCCATAAACGGGCGATTCCGATCAAAAGCTGGCTGCAGACAATTGTCGACGCTTTTCAGATGCACACCGGGAATGCCAGGATTGAAATTGCCGCAGATGAATCGGCAAGCCTGATGCTCGATCCCGACCAGATGCGGCAGGTGGTCTGGAACCTGATGCTGAACGCAGTTCAGGCCGGTGCCACTAAAATCGGACTTTCTGCGAAAACAGATGTTTCCGGGGGGTATCTGACGGTCAGTAACAACGGGCCACAGATTTCCGAAGAAACTCTCGCCGGGCTGTTTGTTCCAGGCAATACCACCAGAGCCGATGGATTTGGTCTCGGGCTTTATAATTGTCAGAGAATTTGCATCGCCCATGGTGGTAGAATTATGGTGAATTCAGCCGTTGCTGAAACCGCGTTTGAGATTTTTCTTCCCCTGGAGTCAGAATCGTGAGCAGAAGGCTTTCTATTCTTGTTGTCGATGATGATGCAAGGCAGGCACAGCTTCTGGCCGAAGCCGTCGGCCGCATGGGGCACCGGACACAGGTGAGCATCAACCCTGAAGATGCTCTCGAACTTCTGAAAAAAGAAGTTTTTCATCTGGTAATAACCGACATGCGCATGCCGGGCATCGACGGTCTGAGTTTTCTCAGGCAGATAAAAGCTCTCGATGCCGATACCGAAGTAATTCTCGTGACCGCCTATGCGTCGGTTGGTTCTGCAGTTGAGGCAATCAAAATCGGCGCCGTCGATTATTTCGAAAAGCCGGTCAATCTGGCCTGGCTCGAAGCAAAAATCAGGGCGATTGCCGAAAAAGTTGTGCTGCGCGCCGAAAATCGCCAGCTGAAGGCAGAGCTGGCAAGGGTCGTTCCTGGTCCAGAGGTCATTGGCAGAAGTCAGGCGTTTAAAGCCGTGCTCGATCTTATTGACCGGGTTGCCCCCAGTGATGCGTCAGTTCTTTTTCTTGGCGAATCCGGAACCGGCAAGGAAGTGCTGGCACGCCTGCTGCACGCCAAAAGTCAGAGAGCCCGCGGTGCCTTTATTGCGGTAAACTGCGGAGCAATCCCAGAAAACCTTCTTGAAAGCGAATTTTTTGGCCATGTCCAGGGCGCTTTCACAGGTGCAGATGCAGCCAGAAAAGGTCGTATCGAAGACGCAGACGGTGGCACCCTTTTTCTCGACGAAATCGCCGAGCTGCCGTTAAACCTGCAGCCGAAGCTGCTGCGCGTCATTCAGTCGGGGGAATTTAGCCGGGTTGGCGCCAATAAACTGCAGAAAGCCGATATCCGCTGGGTCGCGGCTACCAATCGCGACCTGCAGGAAATGGTGCGAAAAGGTACTTTTCGCGAGGATCTCTATTACCGCCTGGCGGTAATTCCGGTTCAGCTGCCGCCTTTGCGTGCCAGAGCTTCCGATATTCCGCTGTTCGTCAATGCGAAGCTGCAGCGTCTGGCAGAAAAGTATCGCCTGCCTGCAAAGCAGTTTTCTGCTGCCGCCATGCGCGCCCTGCAGGCTTATTCATGGCCAGGGAATGTCAGAGAGCTTGAAAACCTTGTCGAACGCCTGTTTCTGATAACTGCCGAGCCTGAAATCGCTGCTGATGAGTTGCCAGCTGAATTCGACAATTTTGTCGAGGCTGTTGATAAGCCGGCTTCGGGTTCTCTTCAGGAAAAAATCGATACTCTTGAAAAAAACTGTATAAGTCAGGCATTGCATGAAACCGGCGGCAATCAGTCTGAAGCCGCACGTCAGCTGGGTATAAATGAGAGAACTCTGCGCTATAAAATGAAGCGGCTGGGCATTCCTTCAGCCAGTTATTCCGGCTGATTTTGACCTGGCATCAATTTTGCTCTACAAAGATATGAGATTGGCCAATCTTACTGTGAAACGAAATCTGGAGGCATTGTGACTAAAAAGATCTTATTAACTGCAGTTCTGATTGTTCTTCAGGCAGCTCTGATTACGTCTGAAGGCAGAGCACAGGCTGGTGACCCATTTGCAGATCTCAAACCGGTTACTCAGGAAGTAGCAAGCCTGAGCATCGATGGCGGTGGCGCCAGAGGCAGTTACTTTTTTAAAAATGAAATTTTGACACAGTTCTCGTTTAATTCTGGTGCCGAGGCCGACCATCGCCCCTATCACCGGCATTCTTACGGTTTCGAAATTCTGAAAAAGTTTGCGAATGAGGTCTCGACCACGAGCAGCTTCAATCTGCAGACCCGCCTGGTTTTCAGGAAGAACTTCACGCCGGTTATCAACGACATGGAAGGTGAACCCAGAAATCAGGTGTTTTTCGAATACCACAACTTTTATGTCGATCTCTACAATGCCCTCAATACATGGATGCCTGCCGAACAGCGGGCCCGCAACCTTGGCCGCTTCAATTTCCGTTTCGGGCGCTTCTATCTGCCCTTCGGCCTTAACCTGCAGACCGACACGCACGCCACCATTCTGCAGCTGTCGAATGACCGTAACTTTGGCTTCGAGCGCGACTGGTATGCTGGTTTCTGGGGCTCTGTGAACCGAAATCTTAACTATGACCTCTATTATATGCTCGGTTCGGGTTACGATCTGATCGACAAAGGCCAGAAAGGGCTTGTCGGTGCCAGATTGAGCCTCGCCAACCGCTATCTCTACGACCATGGGCTTGAAGGCGGGCTTTCTTTGATCGCCGGTGAGCGTATTTCAAAACACTCGGTAATGCGCAGTCACAACGTCATGATGCAGGCCGATCGCGGCAAACTCGTCGACACTCAGCGAATTGGTCTTGACGGGCGCTACGGCTTCGCAGTGCCCGGTGGCCGCCTGTCGCTGACGAGCGAATTGAGCGGTGGTCGCGATGAAACCGACGATGTTTTCACTCAGCTCTACCAGGTCGATTTTCTGCGCCGCGACCGGCGCTTTGGCTGGGCAACCCAGTATCGCCGCTTCTGGCAGGAAATCGGCCACCATGAAACCGATGAATCGCTGATTGGCGAACTGACCTGGTATATGAAAAACGACATCGGCAACGCCAACCTTGAATGGGTGAAGCTGAACGTCGAACAGAAGCTGGCCGTTCAGGGCGGTGGCGCCAAAGATACCATCACCAGCCTGCAATACTACCGCTACTGGTAATCAACGCGCCGAATCGGTTAAACAACCCCTTACAGACCGGGCCGTCGGACCGGTTAATTCAATGCGGTTAAAAACGAACTGCTGCTGACAGCTTGAAAAGCTTTGTAGCAGAGAAACAGCAAGGAGTTTGATATGAAATACATGGTTCTGATAATAATTCTGGCCAGCCTGGTTGTGCCGGTGACCGTCTGGGGCGCGATCGGCTGCACGCTCAACAACCCGGCGCAGGATTTGAAATTTCTTTATCCCGAAGTTACCTCATTTAAAGAGGAAGTGCGCGAGTTCCGACATTTTCCTGACGGTCAGAAACTCTATGATGAGCTCAAGCTGCGCCTTGGCAGCGACCTGGACCCTGTCTACGAGGCTTTCGATACGCCTTATACAGTTTACACGGTATTCAAGGGCAGTGATCTGATCGGCATCGTGCATGGCGTCAACGTTCCGGGGCGGGGTGGGGTGATTCAGGTTTTTCTCGCCACCGACCCTAAAAGCGGCGAAATCGTGAATTTCTTTTTTCAGCGTCTCGAAAGCCCCGAAGCAAAGGCGCTCAAAAACAGGGATTTCCGGCGGCGTTTCAATGGTCTGACCCTGGCTGATTTCTACAAACACGACTATTTTGCCGCGGCCGAGCCTGAAAACAAGGGTGACCGGGTGCGAGAAATTCTCGCCAGTGCCGGTGAAGGTCGCCAGGGCCCTGATTTTGCCTCTTCGCTGCGCGGTGTCCGCAAGAATCTGATTCTTCTCGACATGTTCATTTATAACCGACGGTTCGAACCGTTCTTTCAGAGAACCGCCGAACTGCTCAAAAACAAAGGAAAACAGCCATGAAAAAGATTTTATTCATTTCGCTTCTTCTCATAGCCGGTTTCGGCTTCTGGTTGATGCAGTCCGCTAAGACTCCGAGCCATTTTGGTGCGGCTTTTGCGGCAGAAACGCCACTCGTCAGCATGCAGCAGGCATACGGTGAAACCGATAAATTCATGAACGCACCGGTGGTCATGCAGGGCAAAATCACCAGGCAGTGCCCAAGCTCGGGTTGCTGGTTCTATCTCGATGATGCCTCAGGCAAACAGGTTAAAATCGAGCTCGGCCATATGGGTATAAAGTTTCCGCAGTGGGTCGGGCGTAGCGCCAAAGTCGAAGGCCGGCTGCTGCAGACCAAAGACGGCCTCGAACTGGTCGGCACCGGCGCCGAATTCTTCTGACCGGTAATAGGCTCTGTTGCAGGGCCTTGTCAGATTTGTTCTATATCTATTGCTTAATTTCCGATGGGCCATTGTCACAAGAGAATTGTATAGTTCTCCGTCATTCCCGCGGAGGCGGGAATCTCTTTGATAAGGGCTTATATCCACTCTTTATCCCGTGCGGGGACGCACGGGGATGACGTAATGGTAATTATTGAATCCATGTGTGACATGGACTGGATCATGCGGAGATCGCTTTGTAACACCACTTTTTCAGGAGACATCTATGCGCTTCATAGCATTTGCGTTTAAAAATTTATTCAGGCGCCCGGTGAGAACCGGGTTGACAGTTCTGGCGATCGCGCTGGCAGTAGCGGTGGCGGTCAGTCTGATCGGTTTCAACATCGGTTATCGCCGCTCGATCGATGTCAGCATCGACAAACTCGGCTTTCAGGTGATGATCATGGCGAAAGGCTGCCCCTATGAAGCGGCGACGATGATGCTCAAGGGCGGTACCGGCCTTCTCTATCTGCCCGACAGCACCTATGAAGAGGTCAGAAAAGACCCCGACATCTCTGCGATTACCCCGATTTTCGTCGGCGTCGCCGAAAAGGAAGCCTCCGGAATCAGCGACGAAGCGGGCTCTTCGTTTGCGATAGTTTCAGGTATCGAAACGGCCAGTTTTCTCGACATGAAGCCCTGGCTGGCAATCTCACAGGCACCTGGTTATCAGGGCGGCCGCTGGTTCAGCGACGATTCGACCGGCGAAGTCGTTCTCGGTTTTGAAGTGGCTGAATACGAGCAGCGCAAAGTCGGTGATTCATACTTCGTCACCATCACCCCGCACGGCCAGGTTGAGCCGGTGATGACCGAGCTGAAGGTCGTCGGCGTTCTCGAACGCACCGGCACCCAGGATGACGGCACCGTTTTCATGCCGATCAAAGAAGCCCGCCGCCTGTTCAACCGCCCGACCGAGCTGACGATCGTCGGTTTCAAACTCAAGAATTTTTCGGGTCTGGCGTTGCGCCAGTTCGAACAGCGCTGGGCAAAACTGCCCGAAGTGCAGGTCGTCGGACTGCAGCAGGTTAAAACCACTCTCGTCAGTCTCGTGGAAACGGCTCAGACAATGATCGCATCAGTCGCGGTCGTGGCCATCATAGTTGCGGTAATCGGCGTCATCAACTCGATTCTGATGAGCGTTTTCGAACGCACCGGCGAAATCGGCATCATGAAGGCGATCGGTGCGACCCGCAGCGATATTTTCCAGATCATCTGGCTGGAAACAATGGCAATCTGCCTGAGCGGCGGGCTGGCCGGGGTGCTGCTGGCGTTGTCCGGCACCAGTCTTGTCGAAAAGGCGATTCAATCTCTGATCGATTTTGGCACCAAAGGCACGATGGTAGCAATCACGCCGCAGGTGATGCTGGTCGCTCTCGCCGGTTCTGCAGTCATTGGCTGTTTTGCCGGTCTTTACCCGGCCTGGCGCGCTGCTTCGATGCGCCCGGTTGAAGCGATTCGCGAAGGCGAGTAATCAAGGAGCTCAATCATGAACACTGAAAATAACAACGCTATGCTGATAAAAGCCAGAGGCCTGAAAAAACATTATCGCCGTGGCATCGAGACAATCAAGGCGCTCGACGGGGTCGATCTAGAAATCAGGCCCGGAGAAATGGTTTCAATTCTCGGGCCTTCCGGATCTGGTAAAACCACCCTGATAAATCTGCTTTCGTGCCTCGATGCGCCTGACGGCGGTGAACTCGAGGTCGGTGGGCGTCAGGTGGCAGGCCTTTCTGAAGAAGAACTCGTAGGAGTCAGGCAGGGTGTGCTTGGCTACGTGTTTCAAAAATTCCATCTGCTGCCGACTCTGACGGTAGCAGAAAACGTCGAACTGCCGCTGATGTTTCTACAGCGCCCCGTCGATCGCGAAAAAACGCTTGCCGTGCTCAGGCTCGTCGATCTCGAAAACCGTGCCGGCCACCTTCCCCGTGAGTTGAGCGGCGGCCAGATGCAGCGGGTGGCAATCGCCAGGGCGCTGATTGCCGATACGAAAGTTCTGATCGCCGATGAACCGACCGGCAACCTCGATAAGGCTAACGGTGAGGCTGTGTTCGCGCTGTTTCGCCGACTGGTTGCCGAAAAAAATCTGGCGATTGTCGTGACCACCCATAACCTGGCGCTCGGGGCGCTCGCTGACCGGATTATCACGCTTGAAGACGGTCGTATCATCGAAGAAAAAATCAATCCGCGGGTGTAAAAAATTGTTTCCTTTGCCGATAGGTCGCCGTAGTATCTGTAGAGGAGAGAGCCAAAATGAAATTACGGCACAACAATCGCGGTTTTCTGGCAATTGTTATTGTTTTTCTGCTGATTCTCGGTGGAGTCGGGCTTTATTTCGGGTATAAGTGGCATACGCAGCGGAATTTTATCAATCTTTACGATGGCAGTATGACCAGGCAGCTCGATATGCCGCCCTTTGCCGAAAGGGTTACCGATGCTGAGCGTGAACTGATCGGTGAATGTGTTATTTCTATCGGTACCAGCCACGGTCAGACCAGCGACTTTTACAAGAGTATCTGTGATCGCTACGGTTATCTGTTCACCTCTACCGCCAATGGCCTGACCATCGAAGTAAGAAAGAATTATTGCCTGGTTGGCGAATACAAGGGCGACAAGCTCAGCCTGAGCTGGACCCCGGTTCTGCCAGAAAAGCTCAAAAAGCAGGCCCAGGCAAAATTCGCCGCTGAAATCGCCAAAAAGGCCGCAGAAAAACCAATCGACTGATTTTTTGTTCCGGCGGTCAGCCGCCGGCTGAGGTATAAGCCCTGATGGTTCTTCGCCAGAGCAAAGTTGTGGCGAAAGTGGCCGTCAGGGCTATTATCATTCCGGTCATTACCTGGGCGGCGCTGGCAGTGCCGAGCAGCGCCGATGCCGGCACCGAAGCAATGTAGGCAACCGGCAGAAAGCTGAAAAACATGAATCTGAGCCGTGCCGGGTAGACGTCGACCGGGTAGCGGCAGAGCGAGAACATCGACCACATCAGCTGCGCCATATTGTCGAGCCGTTCGAGAAATACTGCCAGGCACATCAGCAGCAGAAACAGGCAATAAATCAGCAGCATTGCCGCAACTATCGCCACCAGAAAAAGGGCGACCGATGCTGGGGTGAGATTGATCGCTCCTTTGACAGTCAGCCAGCCAAGCAGAACCAGGGCGGTCGAAATGCTGCCGAGCTCTTCGAACGAGATACGCCGGAAAGATAAAATCAGCTGGGCGTTGACCGGCTTTGTCAGCAGCAGGTCGAGATTGCCGGAGTTGACCATGTCTCCCATCGCTACCAGATTCGGGTAGAGAAAAATGAACTGCAGCGCGAAAACCAGCATGAAAACCCCATAAAGCACCAGCATCTGATCTGAATTCCAGCCGGCGATGCTCTGAGCGGCGGTAAAAAATACCAGATACTGCAGAAAGCCGAAAATGAAGTCGAAAAAGTTGGCAATGATCGAAAAGGCGAAGCTGCCGCGGTATTCCATCGCCTGCATCATCGAGGCTTTCCAGAGTTTGAGTATAATCGCTGCCTGTAGCATTTTAACCACCATAGGCGGCATAGACTTTGAGGCCGCGTTTCCAGATAAGGCGCATGATCAGCGCAAACAGGAGTGACCAGAAAAGGCAGACGGCGAAGCCCTGCAGGATCTGCGCCTGCGACAGCCGCCCGGTGACGATCTCGATCGGAAAGCTCAGCATGTAGCGGTATGGCAGCAGTTCAGCGATGTAACGTATATGTTGCGGAAAAGTGGCCACCGGCACGATCATGCCACCGAGCAGCGCCCAGATGCCGCCGTTGAGAATAAGGTTCAAAGTGGTCACGTCTTCGAGCCAGAAGCCGACCAGCGAGATCGACCCCGAAATCAGCATTCTGACCAGGCCGCCCAGCATGATCGCCAGAACCATGAACAGCAGCAGCTGCAGGTTGATGTGGCTGAGCTGCAGCCGATCACTGATCGCATAACCGGCCAACAGCGTGAATGGCAGCAGATAGACGAGCTGAATCAGATTGTTGGCGATGCTTTCGAGCGCATAGCCGGAAAGCGGCGGAAAAGGTTTCAGCAGTTCGCGGCTGAGTGAGCCGTCACGCACCGCCATCGGGAACCGGAAAACCAGCCGGCTGTCAGTCAGGTTGAGAATGACCGGTACCAGCAGGTAATAAAGCAGATAGTCGGCGTCTGAATAGGGGTTTTCGGCGGTCTTTTCGATCGACAGCCAGGCGGCTGCCAGTACCAGCGGCAGCAGAAGAAGTCTGACCGCCTGAATCAGCATCATGCCGCGGTAGGTGAAGATGATTTTAAAATGTGCCCGGAGTGTGGCGAGATGGGCGCTGAAACTTTGCGAAATCTTGCTCTGAATCATTATTAGGCCACGCAACGGGTTCTAAATGGCAAACCCGGGTTTTGAGCCGTGCTGCTGGTCATGGTGTTTGTACCGGTGTCGTTGCTGATGCGGCTGCAGCTCCGTTATCCGTGAACAGCTGACCGATAATTTCTTCGAGTGGCGCATCTTCGATCGTCAGATCGGCAATCTGGCCGGTGTTATACAGGCAGGCGGCCAGTTCGCCGACCACCTCGCGGCGCACCAGGAAGCGGTACAGCTGACCTTCCTGATGGATCAGCCGGCAGCCTTCGCGCACCTGACATGGGAATTCACCATTGTTGATGATGACGGTCATTATTTTTTCGGGGCGCATGCGGTCGGTCAGGTCACGCAGCCGCCCGTCAAAGATCTTGCGGCCGTGATTGATGACGATCACCCGTTGCGCCAGAGCTGCCACGTCATCCATGTAGTGTGATGTCAGCAGAATTGTCGGTTTGAAGCGGCGGTGGTAATCGAGCAGAAAACTGCGGATCTTTTTCTGCATCAGAATGTCGAGGCCGATGGTCGGCTCATCGAGAAAGAGAATCGACGGCTGGTGCAGCAGCGAAACGGCAAGTTCGCAGCGCATGCGTTGCCCCAGCGATAGTTTGCGGGTCTGGGTTTCGAGACAGTCGCTGATTTCGAGCATTTCGACAAGTTCGTCGATGCGACTGCGATACTGCTCATCAGAGAGGCCGTAGATGCGGCGGTGAATCTCGAAGGTTTCGACCGGCGGCAGGTCCCACCAGAGGTTCTGTTTCTGTCCCATAACCAGTGAAATGCTTCTGAGAAAGGCGTGATCGCGGTCGAACGGGGTAAAGCCAAGCACTTCGATGCTCCCACCACTTGGAACCAGCAGCCCCGAAAGCATTTTCAGGGTTGTCGTCTTGCCGGCACCGTTTGGCCCGAGAAATCCGATGATTTCACCGCGCCCGATGCTCATTTCCAGATCGCAGACGGCATTGACGGTTTTGTAGACCGGCGAGAAAAAATTACGCAGACTCGCTGCCAGCCCTTCGCTTTTCTGTCTGATGCTGAAACTGCGGCTGAGCTGCCGGGTGACGATTGCGACTTCATTGATTGTCTGTGTCATGCAGGCATATTACTAACCCGCCGCCAATATTACAAGTTCGGGGAAAGTTGATTTTGCGTGATTTATGGAGTATTAAAGAATGATCGCATCTCGTACACATCAACAGGAGAAAAAGAATGACCAAGGGCCCCATTTCATCTTTCATTGAAAATCACTACCTTCACTTCAATTCAGCCGCACTGGTTGACGCTGCCAAGGGCTATGTGACTCATCTCAATGAAGGCGGCAAGATGATGGTCACGCTTGCCGGCGCCATGAGCACCGCCGAACTCGGCAAGTCACTCGCCGAAATGATCCGTCAGGACAAGATCGCTATTATCTCCTGCACCGGCGCCAATCTCGAAGAAGACATCATGAACCTGGTTGCTCACAACCATTACAAGCGGGTGCCGAACTATCGTGACCTGACACCGAAGGACGAATGGGAGCTGCTCGAAGGCGGCCTCAACCGCGTTACCGACACCTGCATTCCCGAAGAAGAAGCTTTCAGACGCCTGCAGAAGCACATCCACAAAATCTGGAAAGATGCTGACACGAAGGGCGAACGCTATTTCCCGCATGAATATATGTATAAAATGCTGCTCTCTGGCGTTCTTGAACAGTATTACGAAATCGACCCGAAGAACAGCTGGATGCTCGCCGCAGCCGAAAAGAACCTGCCGATCATCGTTCCCGGCTGGGAAGACTCAACCATGGGCAACATTTTCGCTTCATACTGCATCAAGGGCGAAATCAAGCCCTCGACCATGAAGTCTGGCATCGAATACATGATGTGGCTGGCCGACTGGTACATCAAGAATTCCAGCGGAAAAGGCATCGGGTTTTTCCAGATCGGCGGCGGTATCGCGGGCGATTTCCCGATCTGCGTCGTACCGATGCTGTATCAGGATATGGAAATGGATACGATTCCGTTCTGGAGCTATTTCTGCCAGATTTCCGATTCTACCACCAGCTATGGTTCTTATTCGGGCGCGGTTCCGAATGAAAAGATCACCTGGGGCAAGCTTGATATCAATACTCCGAAGTTCATCGTCGAATCAGATGCAACTATCGTTGCTCCGCTGATTTTCGCATGGATTCTCGGCTGGTAAGACTTTCTCCGTCATAAACGAACTAAAGAGAAGCAGGCATCTGGTCTGCTTCTCTTGTTTTTTCTAGAACTGCTTTTATCGCATTTCTATAAGCTCGTAGAGCGGAAAAGTGCGCGAGCGGCCCTTGATCTCGGTGCGTTCGATAAAACGCAGGCGGGCCAGCCCGCGCAGCATTCTTATCGTATTCGGGCAGACGATTATGCCGGTTTCACATGCCTTGCCGGCTTGGGCTTTTAGCCTGGCCGCAAGGTTGACCGGGTTGCCGATCACCGTGTAGTCGAGCTTGCCGCTGCGTGACCCGATTTTGCCAGAAACCGCCGGGCCCGAAGCTATGCCGGCCAGCAGTCTGAACCGGCCTTCATCTCTGAAAGCTGTGCTCAGGGCCAGAGCGGTGCGGCAGGCCGATTCGGCATGGCTGCTGTCAGTGCCGCGCTGCCTGAATACCAGCATCAACGTGTCCTCGACCATTTTATCTATATTGCCGTTATGTCTGGCGGCTATTTCAGCTGCTTGATCGATCAGGTTGCCGATCGCTTCTGTAATCGCCTCTGGTCCATGCTGTTGCCGAAAATCCTTGAAGCCGGCCATGGCGACGAAAAGCACTGCTACTTCGAGGCGCTCGCCGCCGGGCTGCAGGCTTGTGCCTGTGCCAGACTCGATTTCCTGAATGACTTCTTCAGAAACATAGCTTGCCAGGCGCTCTTTTTGCAGAAGATCGGCCGACATGCGGTTGAAAGAATCAGTCAGGGCTTCGAATTCATCACCTGAGCGATACACGACCGGTTGAGAAAAGTTGCCGGCCGCAACTCTGGCAGCGCCGGCCTGAAGCAGGTAGATCGGCTCAACGAGAGATTTTTGCAGAAAAGCGACGAGTATGCCGACCAGCGTCACAAAAAACAGCAGCGCCACCATGGTCGTCTGCAGCAGGGTGTTTCCAGCTTGATTTGCTGGTGTGGCGCATACCACCAGAATACAGCCGAGACTGTGCATATACATGGCGACATTGCTGGTTTCGCCATCGGTCCAGGCGGTTGCTGAAAGGCTCTGAGAAATTTTTTCGACGATGGGTCGCACTTTGTCGAACGGAAACCCTTTATTACAGAGAATATTCTGTGCCGGTGGCAGTTCATTCGGAAGACTCAGCGGTACAAGGCATTTTTGAACCAGATAATTGCCGTGCCGTTCTGCCTGTAAAAGCTCTGGCGTAATGCTGGTGAGCTGTTTGAGAAGGTCGAAGGTATCGAATTTTATCAGAGCGATTGCCTTTGGGGCGGAGAAACTGCTGTCGTCTGCAAATACCGGGAAAGTGGCATAAACCGAATTCAGTTTGTAGGCAGAAAACTTGTGCAGTTTACCAACATGGTCAAGAACGATGCTGAAGGCGCGCGCCTTGATCTTTACCATGCCGAGAAGGCTTTCATCATTGGCTTTTGAAAAGTCTTCCGGTTCCAGAGACTTCAGAAGGGCCATCAGTCCCATCTGCTTCATTTCACTCTCAAAATCATCGAATTCAAGCCCTTCGCGCACCGTGATCATTTCTTCTCTATCGGCCTGGTGATAGAGCGCCATGCTTGCCGCATGCTGTTTAAGCCAGGCCGGCAGGAATTTGACCGCATCTTTGAAGTCTCTCCTGCCAAGCTCTTTTCTCAGACTGACCACTTTCAATTCAAGTGAGTTCAGACTGGCACTGATCTGTCTGCCAGCCTGGTCTGCCTGCAGCTGTATAAATTGCCTGATCTCGGCTTTGGCAAAATCTTCGACAAATTTCTGATGCCAGGCAGCGGCTGCGATAAAGGTTGAAAATGGCAGAATCGAGGCTGCAACAACACTCATAAAAAGCCTTGGAGCGAGTTTCAGGCTGCTTCCGAAGCCAAAGAAATGAAGGCGAAGAAGGATGACGGTGGCGAACAGCACCATTACCAGAATTGGAATCTGCAGTCGACGCAGCACGGCTCGCATCGGATGCACAAGTGTGTCTGGCGGCGCGGTAACCTTTATAAGAGGCAGCTTTTCGATTGTTTCGTCGAGTCTGAAAGGGTAAAGGGTGCCCTGCGAAACCAGTCGCAGCAGCAGTTCAGGCGAAGGCAGTGTCAGAACTGATATGCCCTCGTGCGGGTCAACGAAGAATTTCATGTGATTCTGACTGAGACGATAAATCGCGTGTCGGCCTTCATCGCTGGTGCTGACACTGCGGCGAAATCCCTTGCTTGTTGCTGTGCCTGTTGCAAAGGCAATAAGCAGAGTGGCATCAATGTCGCGTTCGCGAAAAATCAGAAAATGGCCGGCCTGATTTGCTGCGGTATCTTCGGCCGGCTGAAAGAACAACAACAGGCGGTTGAGAGACGGTTTGCCCGACAATACCGGCATGGCCTTGCCCCGTTTTATTCGGAGGTCGCCGGTTGAACTCAGCACTTTGCGCAGATATTCGCGGAATCGCTGAACTCTGGCAGATTCTTTGGGGCTTGCGCTTTCGGGCCCTGCAAAATCAGTCAGAAAATTTTTCAACATTGTGTGCGAAATCAGCCCCAGATCTTTTTTAACCTCGGGGTCGATATGAACAGACAAGGCAGACTGGTTTTCAGACAGGCTGAATACTGCGGCTGGTCTGAAGCCTGTTTCTGCTTTGAAAATTCCGGCAAGCTCGCTGGCAGACATAAGGGCAAGCCGGCCGTTGTGCTGTCTTGAGAAATCCGCCATCTTTTTCTCAACCAGATAGCTGAAACTGAGACAATCACGGAAATCCTGAGTTTCCTGGGTCAGTTGCAGTTTAATTTCCTGAGCAATCTGGTTCTCACTCTCGCTGAGAACCAGATCGGTTATGGCTGTCAGAATGCAGACCGGCAGAATAATGAGAAAAAGCCAGATCGCGGCAAGTTTGCCGGGCCCGGCTCGCAAAGAGGCACGGCAAAGAATACGGGTGTCAGCAGTCATCGGCAATCTCCCTGTAGAAGGTTGCGCCGATCTCTGACGTTTTCTGGCAAAAGCCGATCGTTCCGCCGCTGAGCTCAAAAGTGGGCCGGTCGACGAAGATTCGACTCATGGTTCCGGATTTTGTCATGCTTTCCAGCATCTCAGCCCGCTGTATTACGTCGCCGATCAGAAAAAAATCGCGGCGCCGGCCGGCCCGGCCGGCAAACCCGAGGACCGCTTCACCCGTAGCAATGCCAATACCGGTATCAATAATAAACTTTTCCTGTCGGCGACGGGTTGCATTGAATTCGGCCAGCCGGCGTCGCATCTCGACAGCGGCCTTACAGGCTCTTACCGCATGGTTGTCATCAGGATTGCCTTCATAAAACGCAGCGATGATTGCATCGCCGACGATTTTTTCGATCGAGCCGCCATGCGCGGTAACAGCGCTTTCCATGCAGGTAAAATAGTCGTTGAGGAGGTTGACGATTTCTTCCGGCGCATTCTGTTCCGAGATGCTTGTAAAGCCCCTGATATCTGAACTCAGAATCGTCAGGTTCGCCTTGCCGCGTCCTCTGTCTGAATCGGCACTTTCGAGGCTTGAAAAAAGCTTGTCAGATACAAAACGGCGCATTTTTTCACGCTGGCAGAGACCTGTCGACATCTGGTTGAAACTGCCGGCCAGTTCTCCCAACTCGTCGTGGCCCGCGATCTCAACCCTGATATTCAGTTTGCCGGCCTGAATATACCTGACAAAGCTGGTAAGGGTGTGAACCGGCCCAAGCAGAGCATCTGCAAGGGTTGAAGAAAGTAGACTCATTGCCAGCACAGCGTAGGCAAGCATTCCGAGAGGCAGCAGCAGATAAATCGAGCCATGCTGCGAAATCTCGGCAATTTTTGCCTGTGCCACAATTATTACCGGCACATCGTCAAAATAAAGCCAGCTGCTGATGCTTATTTTTCCCTCTTCCCGCGTGACCGCTGACCCGGATGTGCGTTTTTCAACGGCCCGGTCTGCCAGTTTTCTCAGCGAAGTCCGGCCAGGGCCGCTGCGCGGTATCTGCATTTCGCGCAATTCGGTCGGGCCGCGCAGAAACAACCCGTAATCGATCTGTTGTTCCTGACTGTAATCGCTCAACAGGTGGGCACTTTTGTGCCAGAACTGCTTGAGCAGCGCCCGCATGATCGACGTATCGCCGGCCTCATGAAAAAGAATGGCTTCTGGTGTAAATGGAGTGCCGGGGTGGGCGAGAATCTGATTGCACGACCTTTTCAGAGCCGACATCGACAGAAAGTTCCGGGTGAGAAGACTCTCGCGTGCCAGGACTGCGGAGTTGGCATAGACATTCCAGTATGAGTCTGAATATGAACTCATAAAAAGATTCTTTCGCTGAAAATCCGCAATCAGACGGTTCTCGTAATTGACGCCGCCCAGTTCCATGAGAATTCTGAAAAGCCCGATCATTTCCTTGTAATGGCCCTGATAGAATTTCTGACCATAAAACTTCTGTATTCGCGCTTCACGATCGAAAAACTGGCTGTGATTCGCAAATTTAAGCTTCTCATAGGCTTCAGTCAGGTGGGCAATGAGCTGACGATCCGGGGCCGGCGCAAAATAGGTGTCGGCATAGAATTTTTTGAATTCCTGCAGCATCATCACCAGTCGAGGGTCGTTCTCGCTGACAAGCTTTTCGAGCAGCTGCACGTGCTGTCTGATTCTCGTCTGGCAGTTATGGATTACCAGACGCTCGCTGCTGCTTCTGATAAGCATACTGATTACCAGAAAACCGATGACCGGAACCGTGACAGCGGTTGCTACTGCAGCTCTTAGCTTGCCACCAAGCTTAAGCTGTCGCAGCGTCTCAAAGCCTGCCAGCGATTTAACCAGCAAAGCCATGAGCCCTATCAGCAGCAGTCTTATCAGCCAGCCAGTAATTCGAACTGCCCGGCGATAGCTTGAGATCATGGCCCTGGCGTCAATTGATGTGACGAGACAGTGCTGCTGCAGGAACTGCAGCAGAATTCGGCTGGTTTCCGGATTTGTGACACTGAAATCTGCAGCCAGCGTGTGAAAACTGCTCGGAAACCCGGCCAGATAAAACAGTCGCCCATCTTCTTCATGGAAAAATGGCTGTTCTACCACTCGTTTCAACAGATGTCGCCGGGCCTGGCCAGTCTGGCTCTGCATCGCTTTTTTCAGAACCATCGTCGGCAAAAGGTCTGAATTGTTGAAACAGCAGTAATAAAGGCCAAACAATTTTTCGTGCGGCGAAAATCCCTGACTCAGCAGGTGAAAAATCTGAAAAGATCTCTGGTGTCCGAATCTTTTTGAGTAGAACGTTCTGGCCTGGCCCTGGTAGAGAGCCGGGTTCGAAAATGCCGACACGTGCAGAACGAAATATTTGGCAAAAATCTGGTGGGCGTTATCGTCGATATGCTGGTTGCGCGCAATGAATTCGTCTTTACGCCGGCTCAGATTCTGGCTGTCGGGTAATACATTCACTGGGTCGGCGTCAACGAATGCCAGTCCGAACATCGCTGCTTCGGCAAACCTGTCGCGTGTTTTCTGATCCGGAAAAAAATCGCGGGTTGTCGAAAACCAGTGGTTTTGGAGGTCGCAGTCGGCTGCCAGAAAGAGAAATGGCTGCATCTTATAGTGCTGCTGCAGAAACTCGCGGGCTTTTTCTATGAACCCTGCGTTGATCAGACCTGGGTCGACCCCCGGCAGAAAAGCAGTTTCTCTCTGTTGAGTGTCGCTGTCCTTCAGTCTGAAGTGCCGGTTGAGGTCATTCAGAGCGGTCTCGATATATTTGTCCGGAGCCAGGGCTTCCTGGAAGCTTTCCATGTCGTTGAGCAGTTTTTCACGCGCAAGAATGCCGAGATGAATTTCATCTTTTTCTGCCAGGTCAAGCAACATCTGCTGCAGGAAAAACAACGGCAGAACGAATAAAAGACCCGCCAGAAAAAGTCCGGCAAGTCTGGCAGTTGTGCCCGCTGCTGCTTTCATGTTTCTGAACCTTCAAGGTAATCTGCGCCAACAATTTACTACGACAATTTAGCACAAACCGTGCAGCCGGTCCGTGATTTTGTCTTAAAGGCGGGCGGGGGAGGTCAGTCTTTCTTGCGCACGTACTTTTTCATGAAGCCGTTTAGATTGGAAAACATGCCCATGAGGATGTTTACTTCACGAAGAGTGGGGGCAGAACGGTGAAAAAATGCCCGGATAACCTGAAAAAGCCCGTCGGGGTTAACCAGCGGCAGAAACTCACACATATTCAGGACTCTTTCCATGTGCGCGTAAAGGCGGGCAATTTCATCGGTCGTGGCCGGTTGCTCGTAGGGGTCGTCAGCCTGGGCTTTCGGCATCGGCACCGGATTGCCGAATTTCTGGTAAAGCTCATAAGCGATCAGCATGACTGCCTGCGAAAGATTCAGCGAAGTGCAGCCAATGTCAGTGACGATGCGCATCGTGCCCATGGTGTGCTGAAGATCGTCTTTTGTCAGGCCCCATTCTTCGCGCCCGAACAGAATTGAGACCGGGCCGCCTTTGAGTGCCTCGCCGATACGTTCGAGACCTTCGCGGACCGTGTAATTGGGCTCGTGATACTCGCCTCTGCGATTGGCGGTGCCCAGCACCAGAACGCTGCCTGAGATGGCTTCAGGAATAGTCTGCACGACTTTGGCGCTTTCAAGAATGTCGGTAGAGTGCATGGCCATTTTTATGGCGTCAATGTTCATTTCGCAGCCGGGGCGAACCACCGTCAGGTCGCGCAGACCGAAATTCTTCATGGCCCGGCATGTGGCACCGACATTGAGGGCGCCCTGGGGTTCAACCAGAACGATTCTGATCTTATCGAGCAGGGTGCTGGTTTCAGACAAGCGAAAATCTCCAGAAAAATGGCAATAAAAAATAGGCCCGAGCGGACTTGAACCGCTGACCCCCACGATGTCAACGTGGTGCTCTAACCAAACTGAGCTACGAGCCTTTACGTGAAGTTCATACTACCATTCTCTGCCGTCGAAGTCAACAATTTTGTAAAATGTCACATGGTTTTCATATTATTGTCACATAGTTTTCATAGTCAAATCATCTTGTAAAAAGTCATATGGTTCTGGATTAATGGACAAATGATTTCACTTTTAGAACCAGATGACCTCACATAAAAAGACACATGATTTGACTAAAATGTATCGTCTGGTAATTTGAAACTAGCTTAATCTTGTTTTCAAGCGACTCATTACGAGAAAAGCTTATCGAAAAATGGTGCGTGCCTATCTTCTACCGCCTTAATAAGCTGCTCGAAAGTTATAACCTCTATGTGCAGGTTTAGCTCCGGCTTTGGTTTGAACAGAGTCCCAAATGGAGTAACTTTGTAGCCTTGGTCAATGTTGTATTCCTTGAGTTTGGGCGGGATAAAGTCCACTACGATATAACCAAATTTAGGAGTGCTTTTTTCAACAATAACCTGTCGTCCCTTTTGGTTTCTATTATCCTGCCCATAAATGAATTCATTAAAATAGTCTTTTATAAGAAACTCAAAATCCCATTGAAATGAATTTTTGGGCATGTTGTAGGCAACCTCACCGGGTCTTTTGAATTCGAAAATTACCATTGCTTGCAATTGCCCCAATGGATTTGAACCAAAACTAATGGGGTTGTTAAACATCGTTATGTCTGGTCTCTCATCACTACCTTTGGTAGTCATTTGGCAAATTGGAGTATTTGACCCAACAAAATGATAGGTTGTGAATCTTTCATCAAGCAACCAAAGGTTATGGTTGTGGTAATCCAAGTAATCGCCGTTAAATCCCATCGGGAAAATCAAGTTATGTAAATGCTTTTCGAGCCGATAATCACCATTTTGATCGGCCTCTAGAAATTTTTTGAAAATCTCAATTATTGCTTTTCTTCTGGACATATAATCAGCAAGGCTATCTTTGTCTAGAGCGTTTTTTTCCGCCAGTTCAGATTTTACTTCAGAAATAGACGCTTCATTTATTTCCTGCTTTTCAATGAACTCTTTGATTTTCTTATCTATTTTTTGTTTTTCTTTGAAGGCTAGTTTATGAAGAAACTCATCCAACTTATCTTCTGAAAGATTGGCTGGTATAGAGTTCAATATTTCAGGCCTGTTAAGAAACCTCGAATATTGAGGAGCATGCTCGGTGATATATCTTTTCACTCTGATAATATTCTTTGCTTGAGTATCTTTAGCATATCCACTGTATTCTTGAGCGAGAATATCAACAAGTCTTTGATCAATTTCATCAAAAGTAATGCAGTCTGGCTCAAAGAGTTGGCTACGTTTGTCATGAGGAATTGAAAAGCCATTTCTAGCATTGAAAACTTTCTTATCGAGGTAATTAGAGACGACATAAACGTCAAGAAAGTAGTCATTCCCACTATCCAATAAGGGATACATAAAAAGACTGTTTATTGTGGCAAGATTTTTTCCACCACCTACAACTCTTGAATTTGCGCAATAATGCGAATAGTGATTCTTTCTGTTTTTTGTTCTTTCAGACTTCGTTATGTAGCAATTAAAGCTCTCTCCACCTAATTTGAATTCTCTTTCTCGATCTTTTTTGAGGCTTTCAAATTTTTCAGAGAGCAAATATGGCTTGTCCTGGCCAGACTCATGAAATTCAATTTCTGGTAAATTGTTGCAAAGATAAAAAATCAAACAGTGACTCATGAGCTCTTCGGCAATTTGATCTATAGATTTTGCTGTAGCGTCTTTCAAGGTTTTATTATAAAGATTCTTGAGAGAAACAATAGTTTTCCTCTGATTAGCCTCAGAGTCGCACAGGTTTTTGACTAGAACTTCGTTTGCTTGGTCAAAATCGAGCTGAATTTCCTTGTACTTATCGCCTTCAACATAGATGCTTTCTATTTCTATCTTTTCGAATGCTGCTAAAATGGTGAATCGTCCAACGCCTTTGCATCCAAAATTAATGTTTTTGCGAGTATATGCAGTCTGGTAGGACTTCAAATTGGCAGGGCTAAATCCCTCGCCATTGTCAATAACTTTGATTGATTTTATGGGCTTGTAATCATCCAGTAGATTTGTTTTAATCTTTTCTTCTTTATTATCTGGCTCGTCTTCTCGTTCAATATGTATTTCAATCTTTTTCTCAAATTTCCCATTGGTTTGTTGCAAGCTGATAACTGCATTTACAACGGTCTCGAACAAAGGCAGAAATGCGTCTGAAGGAGATAGGTCAATCTGACTTACGTAATACTCTACAGGCAGATCCATTTTTCTTCCTCATAAAATAGAATCAGATAGTAATTTGTTAGTATAAACTGCTTATGCTGTTTGAGCCACAAAAAATGTTTTAACCTGACTAATCCAAGCTTTGGCGTAAAAACGCATGGTTTCCTAAAAGGCGTAACTGATATTTGAAATTGGTCGGTTGGTCATGTTTCTGACCATTGCATTTAGCGGCTGCTTCGCCTGTCTGTCATCAACTGCCAGTTCAATCGTCATTCGCTTTCAACTTCTTCCGGTTTGGCAACATGCTTCAAACAAAGTTCCTGGACGCGTTTGTAATGCTTGTCGCGAATTGCCTTGAATTCGGCCGGGTGGCTGTCCATGCCATCCTTGAGATATTTCTTCGCCAACGCGTCGGACTCGGCAATAGACTCATCCAGAATTCGAAGAAATTCCTTCTGAAACTGTTTTTGACTCATCTTTTGCTCCTCCTGTAGGCAAAGCTGCCGGCTCAATCGTTATCGCTCATTCTCACTGGCCGGGTCTGGCACGCTATATTTGGCCCAAACTTATACCTACGTGGGATTCGTTGGCCTTGGTGATTATAACATCTTCCCCTTCATCACCACAAAAATGATCAAGGCAAGTTACCTGGCTTGAGCTGGTGAAAGAAAAACGAGAATACGGCCCATATTTGGTGTTTTATGACGAAAGCCGGGGGAAATGTCGACGAAGGCAAAGAAATCAAAATTTAGTACATTTCCGGCGATTTCTGAGGGTGTTTTAAAAGGCCTTGCCCGTCAGAATTGTCAGCCGGCAATAAAGACTCGAAATTGGCCAGGCTTAATCAGGCATAAGAAAACCTCCTGGGCCTTTAAAATCAACCCAGGAGGTAATCAGAAGGAGAGCGTGCAACCGTAAAAGAGGCGCAGCTGATGGCTAAGTCAGCTCAAAATCATCTTCCTGCAGGTTGTATTCCCGCATGTAGTAGCTCTTTGTGAATTTAACCCCGACCTGGGTGAGTTTTACGTCACGACCAGCCTTTTCCACCTGGTCTTCTTTATCTTCAAAATCACGCCAGACCTTCGGGAGCGGCGCACCGGGCATATTCTGGTCGATTATCCATTTAACCAGGGTATTATTCAAAACTTCACAAAGAGCATCGGCATCGGCTTTGGCTGTTTCAAGGCGCACTTCGTTGCCCACACGATCACGGGCGTTACTGCCGCCGGTGCCGCTCTGGTTCGTGGTTCCGGTTTCGCCAAGAACGACTTCAGATATTTGCTCGTCCATATATCTGACAAGCTTTTCGTAACTGTCGATACCGCTACGGGCCGCTTCGAGCAACTTGATTTCCATTCCCTGGGGAACGACTATACCGGAATCATTCGCAATCGCCTGCAGAGCTTCGCGCAGGCATGTTTTGTCTTCTCTGCTCGCGCTGGCCGGATAAGTGCCGACACAGGTCGGATTGCCGTATTTGTCACAAAAGGTCAGCCAGAAAGTAATACCCTTGCGTTTGAAAAAAACAGGCCAGAAAAGACTATTGCCAAGGGCAAAGCCATAAGGATTCTCAGAGCGCTTTTCAGGCGTGAATACGATAAATTTTTCTTCCGGCAGTTCGATGCCGGTCGAGGGGCTTTGTTGAGTCAGCAGGCGCAATTCGACCGCACCATCTTTGTTGACAGTAAAAACAAAGCGCTTCGGGTCTCTAAGCCTGACAGCCGCTGGCTTGATTTCGCCATTTTCAACGGCCCACATGACTTCACCTACGGCATAACCCTTCATGATTGCATCGAGAAACCCCACGGTTATTCGATCAAGGCCAATAGCGGCAAGATGTCTTCTTACCATGCCGGCAGCTTCCTTCCCCAAGGGCGTATCATCACCGGGATTGACAACCCACTCGCGAGAAATGACCGCCCGCTTTCTTTTGTTGATGACGGCTCTGACATGTGCATCGGCTTCAAGATTCTCGTAGATTTCAAGGCCCTTGCCACCGCCACGCGCTGACAACACCTTATCGGGGTTTGGCAACACGCCGCCGAACATCGGCACTTCGTCTCTGAGATGAGCTATCTCAACCGTCAGTGCCCGCATTGCTGTCTTTTGCTCAACTTTTGCCATTCTTAGGCTCCATGTTTGCATAGAGTGAGTTTTATTTCTCACCGGCTTTTCCGCGTTTGAGAATTGTGAGATGCGATGATTTGATAAATTCTTCTTTCGCTAACAGAGTATTTTCTTGCGAGGGCCTTTAGTGGAACCCCGCTGTCATACTCTTTGAAAAGAATTCCGTTGCGCCTGACGATATTGAACATCACATTCCTGGGGATATAAACACAATCGCCGCCGAATTTTTGTGCAGTCTCACATACGGCTTTAGAGGCAATTATGTTGGCGTCTTCAGGTGGCAACCCCAGCTCTAAAAGCGAGTCTCTTATAGATTCTTCGAGAACCATTAGAACCTCAGGCACTTCATCGCTGACTTTCACACGTTTGCCTCCAGATGCAAATTTTAATCCAGGTCAACACCAAGTTCGGCCACTCTTTCCTTTTCAGAATCCATGAAAGTTTTGAGCATAGAATGGAAACTCGCTGCAACATCGGCATCAGGAAAGATTCCTGCCGGCTCTTTCTGCAGCAGGCTTTTGAAAGCAGGTAAATTAAACATCGGTATCTTGAAAATGCCGCTGTTGACGGTTCTGATGTTGGGGTTTGCTGTGAATTTTCGCATCAAACCCTCAAGGCCGACGATTCTTTTGTATTTTTCTGTTAAGGCATAGGCCAGTTCAAGATATTCAGCCCCAACTTTTTCGACTTCGCTTCTGAGAAAGTCGAGACGGGCAGAGTCTTTCTGATCTGTCAGGGTGGTTAATTCAAGTTCTGCATTGTTAAGGCATCTGCGAAGGCCGGCAATAGTCTGGTCTGCAGACGAAATAATGCTTTCCGAAAGCTGCCTGGCTTCGCGGGTTGCCGTCAGTTCTTTGGCGTATTTCTTGTCGAAGCTTTCCAGGTCTTTTTGTGAAGCTTCGCCGAGTGCGATTTTTGCAAGAAGGTTTTCACGTTCATTGTTCAGACTCTGCATCGACGGAACAGCCGATCTTGCCTTGGCTTTTATTTCTTCCTGATCGGAAATAGCCCGCTGAAGGGAATTAACCTTCCCTGACATCTCTTTGCACCGGTCTTGAAGACCCGTTACCATCATCAATTCGGCCGATTGTTCTTCGTTTATTCTGGTTGAATTTTTCATAATGCCCTCCTGATTGTTTTTTTTGAATAATATCCGGTTGCGTCATAGCTGAACTAAGCGAAAAAGCCGCCGGGTAGTCGGCTTAGAGGCCGTATCGAGTTAGCTTTTATCGGCCTGGGTCATCAAGTCGGTGAGTCTTTCGGTGAGGTAGTCGAGCAGTGTGGCCAGAGCTTCACGATTAACCCCGTTAAGGTCGGCATTGGGAATCATCAGTTCGGAAACGGCCTGCAATGAAGTTGATACCCGCCACATTTCGTCTTTAACTGCTATCACCGGTTTGGTCGATTGTTCTTCGTTTATCCTGGCTGAATCTTTCATATCGCCCTCCTGATTGTTATTTAAACAATACCCGGGCGTGTCTTAGCTGAACCAAGTGAAGCACTTCACTAAAATAAAAAAAAGCCGACGGGCAGTCGGCTTCAAGGTCGGGTGGAGTTAGTTTTTATCGGTCTGGGTCATCAAGTCAGTGAGCCTTTCGGTGAGGTAGCTGAGCAGTGTGGCCAGAGCTTCACGGTTAACCCCGTTAAGATCAGCATTCGGAATCATCAGATCGGAAACGGCCTGCAATGAAGTCGATACCCGCCACATTTCGTCTCTGAGTTCACGTTTTTCGATGGCTGCTGCAGTTGTGTCATAACCCTGATTTTTTCGTGATATGGTGGTATCAGCCATGGTTTACACGCCCTTTCAAACTGTATTCCAATTGGTTTCGGAGAAACTGCAATTTACTTTCATAATCTGCAGAAATGGCCTTGGTTTTCGCCTCAAGGTGGGCTTGAAGAAGGTCAGAATGCCTTTCGAGCAAATCAATATATGCCGCTTCGTTCATTTTGAGAGTTTTGGCAAGCCGACGATTCCTGGTGTCGAGGTCTTTGATGGTGTTAAGAAGATCACATTCGCTTTGTGTAAGCTGCTTTGGTTTTTGGTCATCGCCAGGCAGATCGGGCTGGCGGGGTTGAGAAACGGGTGATTCAGGGTGTTTTGCACTGCCGGTAGTCCAGTAGTTCCAGAGGGCCTCATCGCATTTTTCTCTATACTGGGTAATTTGGGGTCGCGATTCTTCGCCCACTTTTAAAGGGCTGATAGTAGCTAGAAATCCCACAAGTTTTTTGACTGGAATACAGAGAGTCTTTTTCGGCCCACCATCCGAAGATACTGTAAGATACTCAACGCCCCATCGAGCCTTATTGTAGGATAGCTTTCGCTGTTGAGTGCCCCAGTCCATGCCGAGATTGTCCGTGATCGGCCTTACTGGCGCGAAGGGCTCGCCCTGGTGATTGACTACAAAGATTGTGTCACCGTGCAATAGAAGCTGAGAAAGAGATTGCAATACTGGCATAAATGCCTCCTCAAGTTTTGTTATGACTTTTGCCGCTAAAAGCAAAAGCCGGGAGCTAACAACCGCTTGAGACGGTCAGGCCTATTCCCCTTGCGGGTGTTTTATTAGCCTACTCCCGGCAAATTTTGCCTAAAACAAAAACTCACTTTTTCGGAAGTGAATACCGCTCAAGAATCAAGGTGTTGTTAGTCACCTGAATTCTTTATAACGGTTTTCACTCCGCTTGTCAACCCACCATCTTCAAATAGTCAAATCATCTGTCCTTTGTGCCGAAAGCTATAAGAACATCTTTTGGAGGAATTATTTTGGAAAAAAACATTTTTAATGGCATTGTATTCAAGGGCTGTGGAGTCGCTTCATCAACGATTAAAACTCAAATCCCGTTCTTGAAAAATTGCGCTCCAGACATTGCAAGTTTTGAACCGAGAACCATCAATGTTTTTCTTCCGAAACAAGTGCATATAAACTCGCTTTCTTTTGATACTGGCACAGCAATTAATTGGTCTCCTAAATATCCGCCTGAAAGATTCGGCTTGATACGCTCGGGCATTAGAATTTACGGCACCGACAAATTCATTGATGCTTTTATTTACCTGGCATTTAATTCACCGCACCGACGATTTTCTTATATCGCAGAAATTGTCGCAAAAGAGTTTATTTCTGGTCTAAACAACGGGTCTTTCGTTGAGCTTCAAGTAAGAGAGAAATGTCTTGAAACAGAAGACAGAATCATAGTTGGTTGAGATTCTCATTTTCAAATTCTTTTCGAAACGGTATCGGGTCGGGGTTGCATTTCCCTGACCAAAAGGGTGGGTGAATGTTATTGTAGTAAATCACTCGGCGTTCCAGGCGAGAAACAATAGCTTGGAGCTGATTCATCTGCTGATAAAGATCTTCAATTGTTGGCCCTTGGCTATTCATACTTGCTCCTAATATTTATCATTGTGTCATTAAAACTTCTTGCCAGTCTGAGTTTCGTTGTCTTATCTCCTCTGAAAACATATCGAAAACAACCATTAATCCTGACATGCAGCAATTTCCTGGTTGAGGTTGTTGTCGATGATGGCGGTGCGTTTTTTGTTGATTGTTGGTGGCTTTGGGCCGGTATCTCGCGCCAGAACGAATATGCGCCGCTCTGCTGATACGAGTCTCAGGTATTTGCAGGCGTGCAGGGTCTTTATGACCTGCTGGCAGTAGTTCTTTGAAGATTGAGCGACTGCAATCAGCTCTTTGTCGGAAAACTGCTTCATGCAGCGCATGGTTTGCCAGATTCTGGCCATAACATTGGGGTTAGGGCCGCTGATGTATGGCCTGGCGAAATATGCCAGCAGTTTCGATCTGAGAACCTCGGGTTCTTTTGGTTCTCGCTTCTTTTTAAGCCACGAAAGCAGGGTTGTGAACGGAACCCCGAGTTCCTTGCTAAGCTTTCTTGAATTTTGCCCGAAGCGGTTATATGCCAGGACGAGCAGGTCATACCAGGTCTGTTCGGCAGGCTTGGATTTGTTTGCCCTCTGCATATCAGTAACCCCTGCGTCTTTTTGTTTTTGGCGAGTCTGACAGGAAGAAATTAGAATTGCCCCATTGCTCTGACCCGATTTCAGAAAGTCCCAGTGTTCTGGCTTTGCGTTCGATGATGTCGAGGCCGATCACGATCAGTCTGATGACACCCTTTGAAGCATTGAAAAGCTTTCTCAGCAGTTCGGCTTTAATCCTGATTTCGCACAGTGAAGCGCTGAGCAGCTGACAGTCTTCAAAATCAATAGGCTTGAATTCGACCCACTGGGCAATACGATTAACAAACTGGTCTCGCAGCTGCACTTTCTGCTGAACCCCATCCATGCCGACCAGCACAATCGGAACCGAAGAAATATCATGAATATCACGCAAGGTTTCTGTCATTTTCCGGTCATCGATTATATAGTCGAATTCATCGATAAACAGAGGCCTGCCGGTTGTCCGGAGAACGTCTACAATCTGGTTGACCATTGCAGCAGCTCGCATCTTGGTAGGCGCTACATCAAGCTCACACAGAATCGCCTGCAGCATTGAACAGGGTGTCCAGGTCGAAAGCGCCCGAACATATACCCCGTTGCATTGATTCACAAACCATGCTGTTGCAGTTGTTTTTCCCAGGCCGGAATCGCCAAAAATCAAACCGATACCCGGAGTGCCTGGTGTTCTGGTCAGAAGTGCATCACTGGCCTCTGATAGCCTTCCAATGTTTTTCACCGGTATGACGAGTGACTTCATGCTAAGCTTCCTTTCGACTCGAATTCTATGCCTGCCTCTGATTGATCTTTTGTGCTTGTTAGCAGGCTTCTCTGGCTCGCCGATTGTCTTCCGCCAGTCGCTTCATGCGTTCGTGGGTGCGACCTTCCGGGGTTTCTATCCAGACTCGACGCCATCGGTCATCCTCTGCAGAAATTCCCTCGAAATTCACGGCAAGCAACGCTTCATAGCGTGCTGCTCTTGCTTTTGCTTCCGCCTCTTTCCGTTCTTCGTCTGATTGGCGGCGGGCTGCCAGGTCTACGATCTCGGCCAGTTTTTTTTCTGTTTCCGGTGAAATCGCGGCATTGGCATTAATTTGTTCAAAAGTCAGTGGCTCTTCCATAGCTTCTATTGCGCCGATCTGGTCGGCGGCCTGCTGCAGGGCCGGACAGGAATATTCAACGCCGTTTTCAGGCTTAACTTCTTTATCTGGAATGTCTTTGTAGTTCCGCAAAATCTCTTTTGCCACATTTTGGGGCTTCATGCTTCGCATGATTGCCTTGTGTTTCTTGCGCTGTTCGCTCTGCAGCTGCTTGCTCTTTTCAGTGGCTATCTGTGCAACCTCAGCCCTAGATGCTCCGGTAATTTCAGGGCATTGAGCAACACAGAGTATCGTGCCGTCTTGCCAGTAGACATTGATGTAACCAACATTAAATGGGTTGTATCTGACTTTTACCCGCTCACCAATGTGGAGTGCAAGTTCTGGTGCAATGAATGTTAAGCCGTCAACCTGAATGCCGTTTTTAGAAATGGAGCGCATGCCGTTATTGCCAGGCGCTTCAGCCAAGAGATAGTCCAAAGCCTGAATACTTGTTGGGTTGGTGATTCGACGAACCGGCTTGCCAGAGTTGACCCAGTCAGCAATGACGTCTATGGGCGCTCTGTTCTTCAGGCCGCCATGAGGTGATTTCATATAGACGTTTTCAATCCATTCATCACAACTTCGCTGCAAGTCAGCAGCCGTAAGATGCTCAAGTTTGTCACAGTCTTTTTCTTTGCCCCTGGAAAATCTTTCAGCAAAGCTTTTTCGCTGCTCGATGTCAGTGCGATCTGACACAGAATGTCCAATGTATCCTGGCAAAAGCTCAAGATGCTCTCTGGTAAAAGTTCCGAAAAATCGCTCAATGTGCGGTTTTGCCTTCGGTGTAAACGGTGGACAGATTATCTGTTGAATTTCAAGCGATTCAAGCAGCTCTGTGATATGTTTTGAAACGTAGTCCGTGCCGTTATCGGTCTTTACGCTCTCGGGAACGCCCCAGTCGAGAATTGCCTGCCGCATGAGTAGGCCGATGGCGACAGAATTGCTTGTTTTGCTGATCAAGACCTTTGGACGTCGCGAAGCTACATCTATAACGCCGATTATTGTATGCCTGCCATCTTTGAGCATGACGTCGGTTGGCGTTGAGTCAGTTTCCCAAAGCTGCAGGTATCTGCTGATGCCTTCTGAGGCGTCGCCAAAAGCCGGCATGAATTTGCTGCGATACTTGTCAGGGTTCTTCATCAATTCGTATTCCGCTTTGTTATCCCGCTTCCAGTCATCCATAAAACGGGCAACTGTCTTCAGTGAAGGCGCTGACTCAATTTCAAGACGTTGCAGGTTTGCGCATATACCTCGCCAGACTTGCTTGGCGCAGCAGTGTGGGAATTGTGCGATCATCGCGAGAACATATTCATTCAGCTTAGGATTGGTGTAGAAAATCCCGGCTTTTTTTCGGTTGCCATATTTCCCGGCCAGGCGGGTAATGCCCTCCTGCCTGGCTTGCTTAATCCATATCATCAGACTGGATTGCGATATTTTTGGCAGGGCTTCTTTTGCCAGGTCAGGGGCGTCTATCTGGCCGAGATTATAGGCGCAACAGAATAGATGTTGGGTGGTGGTTTTGCCTTCTGTTGAGTTCTTTTCGAATTCTTCCCAGAGCCTGATGATTTCAAGCTTTGTATTCATGCGCTTTTTTGCGGCATCTTCGAGACCTTCAGCCTTTAACATGCTTTCAAGCCTCGAATTTTTGACACATGTTTTTTCGGCTTTTTCTTTTATCTGCAGCTTGGTTCCCTCGATCGCGCCGAGTCGCCCGGCCGGTTCTAAATTAAGAGCCTGAATCTTTTCTGCACCTGCTTTAACGGCTATGGCTTGTTGGGTCGCTTGGGAAAAGCTGGATATATGATATTCAAAGCCACCGCCCTTTGATTTTCTCGGTCTGGAGCGCCAGGCTTCGCGGCTGGCCTTGTCCTGAATTGCTCTTCTAGAAGAAGGCAGGCCATTAAGCCCCATGATTTCCGAGATAGAGAACCATTCCTGCATCTTAGGCGACCTTTCCCTCAAGCAGTGCTTCAGGGCAACCGTGCTTCAAAAGAACTTCTTTGACTTTTGAGCTCTTAACAATACCTCGGCAGACGTGATTAACGGCGGCGCCGGTAACGCCGGCTTCATCAGCGATGTCTTGTTGAGTTAAGCCTTTTTCCAGAAGCCATTTTTTTATCTCAATAAGTCTTCTATTCATGATTATTTCAACTCCATTACGTTCTTGTTTTTTTCTATATTTGATCTTGCTTGCGCGTTCCAGTCACCCATGAAGCGGGTAACAGTTTTTAAAGATGGTGGCTGTCTAAGCTTAAAAAGTTGCAGATTTACGCTGATACCACGCAGAATCATACGAGCAGTGCAATGCGGAACAGTGTTAATCATGGCAAACACATAGTCTTGAAGCAGATGGTTTGTGTAAAAGACTCCTGAATTCTTTCGATTGCCGTATTTTCCGGCAAGACGAGCAAGGTCTTTTTGGGTGATTTGCCTGGCCCATCTCATCAGACTTGCCTGTGATATGGT
The DNA here is from genome assembly GCA_024710355.1 of Candidatus Rifleibacteriota bacterium. GTDB lineage: Bacteria > Muiribacteriota > Ozemobacteria > Ozemobacterales > Ozemobacteraceae > Rifleibacterium. The sequence goes on along the minus strand of JANJUX010000005.1, from coordinate 20,177 downwards.
TCGAATGGTTTGCTTTGCCCATGTGGGCGCCTCTATATGCCCGAGATTATAGGCAGAGCAGAAAAATGCTTTGGAAAGAGTTTTGCCACCGACAAAGTTCTTTTCAAACTCTGTCCAGAGCCTTATTATTTCAATCTTTGCATTTATGCGGTTTTCTGCTGTTTTGTCGAGGCTTTTGAGCTGCATTATTCACCATTCATAAAATCATTGACAGATTGCGAAATTCCGCTAGACTTTTCGCTTAAATAATTAACTAATAGCTTAATTATATTTATTAACGGGAATAATATCAAGTGTTTTTGTGTTATAAAAACAATCTCGACCGCAATAACGATAATCGCGTTTGTTGCTGACTGGATTGCGTTAAAGTAGGATTGCGGGCTAAGATGGAAGTAACTTCTGGTAAAATTGTAAAACTGCCAACTTCAATAAAGAAAGTTGGCAGTTGTTGCGTAACTAAATCACGTTAAAATAGGACTACGAGCCAAGATGGAAGCAACTTCAGGTAAAATTGTAAAACTGCCAACTTTAACAAAGAAAGTTGGCAGTTTTGCAGAGAGATTAAAGTTACTGGTCGGAGAGCAATCGGCAAGGTCTTTTGCCGCAGAATTAAACATTTCTACCTCTGGTTTTTACCAGTATTTGACAGGAAAGAGCGACCCAACCAGAGCGGTCTTGTCTTTAATAGCTGGTAAGACGGGCGTTAATCTTCAATGGCTTGTGGATGGCACTGGCCCGATGTTTCTGGATGAGCTTCCGCCGCAGTTTTTCACCATAACCAATCTTGAGGGCCATCAGGTCGAGTTTCAACCTTCTCCTGAACTACGCCATCTCCCTGTTTTAACAGTAGAAGCTGCCTGCGGCGAAGGCACTGACATTCCATCAGAGGATATTAAAGCTGTTTTTTCTGCGACCGATGCATGGTTTCGCCGCGAACTCGGGGCCAATCCTGAAAACCTGGTATTGATACGGGCTCGCGGCGATTCAATGGCCAACACGATTATGCCGGAAGAAATGGTTTTTGTTGATCGCTCCCGCATTGTCGAGCCGTGTGATGGAATCTGGGTTTTCCGCAACGAAGACGCTCTTTTTATCAAGCGGCTTCAATTCATGCCTGGTCGTAAAATAAAGGTGAAAAGCGATAACCCTGCATATGATGCCTTCGAACTCCAGCCGGACTCAACTTTTTCTCTTCTCGGCCAGGTCATTGCCGCTCTGCCTTTGAGAAGACTATGATGTGAATCGTCAAAAAATAGACTGAAGTTGGCATAGTCAAATCATCTGTCCGTTTGCAGCTTATAGTCAAATCATCTGTCCGATTTTGGACACGTTTTTTCTAAACCATTTGTCCAAAACTGCCAACTTAAGGAAGTCGGGAAAAGCTTCACAGAGTCGCGCCGTTTCAATACTTCCCACATCATCCCGGCTCTTCCCGGTTTAGTAGAACCATCTGACTCTTCACACCTGGCCAGTTTTGCGAGGTTTAAAATTGGCACGCACAAAAGAATGGTAAAAACAGGCTGTTTCTTTTTGAGCCAGGTATGGTTTATACTCGGGAAAACAGAGTCGATATATTGCGTTGCTTAATAATGCGGGTCTCGTATTTTAAGATTCACATTGTCAGTGGCCGGGCAACACTATCGGCTCTGATTCAGGAGTATAGCCTGTGCTTTTATTATTCTCTTTTTTATTCATAGCAGCGGTATTTTCAAGCAAGTTGAGCTCCAGATTCGGCGTTCCAGTTTTGATCGCCTTCCTTGGGTTAGGGATCATCGTTGGCAGCGATGTGCTCAATCTTTTCTATTTCAGCGATGCGGCACTGACAAAAGAAATTGCCGATATTCTTCTGATTTTCATTCTTTTTGACGGCGGCTTCAGAACCACTCGCAAACAATTTCAGATCGTTGCCGGGCCGGCTCTGTTACTTGCCACCCTGGGAGTCGCTCTTACTGCTCTGGTTCTTGGCGGCGTTATTTATGCGGTTATGGATATCAGCTTCGTTCAGGCGATGCTGATTGCTTCGATCATTTCATCCACCGACGCCGCAGCGGTCATGATGATTACGCGCCAGACTCCTATCAGAGAAAAGCTGGCAGCCACCCTTAACGTTGAATCGGCAGCCAATGACCCTATGGCAATTCTTCTGACACTTAGCTTTCTCCAGTTTTTTTCAGCAAAACCGGTAACGATTTATAATTTCGTTACCAGCCTGGTCTGGCAGTTTGCCGGCGGAGTTCTGATAGGCTATCTGTTTTACCGTGTTGCCTGTATTCTTTTCGATAGTCTTGAATCAGAAAACCGTGGATATTACTCGGTATTGACTGTCGGTGTTATCCTTTTGACTTATTCTATTGCAGGGATCTTCGCCGCAAACGGTATTATTGCCGTGTTTTTTATGGGCTACTGGCTTGGAAATGCTGATTTTGCCGGAAAACGAAGCGTGAACAATTTTCTCGAAGGTATTTCGACATTTGGCAACGTTTCGTTGTTTTTGATGCTTGGTCTGCTGGTATTTCCAAAAAGTTTCGTTCTTGTCTGGAAAGAAGGCCTGTTGATCGCAGTTGCCATGATTCTGATTGCCCGACCTGTCGCTGTTTTGCTTTCGACATTTCCCTTCGAGTATTCCCGCAGAGAAAGACTGTTTCTGATGTGGGGCGGTATCAAGGGCGCTGTTCCAATCGTTCTGGCAACCTATCCGGCAGCTTATAATCTCGACCCAAACGGGGTGGTTTTTAACATCATCTTTTTTGCTGTGCTCTTATCATGCCTGTTACAGGGAACCAGCCTGGGCATGCTTGCAGACCGGTGGCAGCTCACTGTGTCGCGCAAACCATCTTCTCCCTATTCCGTTGAGATTCACACCACAAGAAAAAGTGATGTCGATATGTTTGAATTGCATATTCCAGCAGGAGCATCCTGCATCAATCGTCAGATTTCCGAGCTTTCATTGCCGGGCGAAATTCTGATAAGCTCAATAGTTCGTGGTGGCAATATTATTTTGCCAAAGGGTAAAACTGAATTGCTCGCTGACGACATCATCTTTGTTCTTTCACCGGTAAAGGAGATCGATAGAGTAGCCGACATATTCAGTTAGTTGTATTTAATGCCGTTTTTTTGTTTTTTTCCGCTGTGTTCCACTGAAATCAGCCTGTTTTTATCGCTTCTGATGCTTAAAACTGCTTATGAATAAAACCAGATCAGTCATAGTTGCCGTTTTCTCTTTTCTGCTTGTTATGGCAGTGGCGCTGCACGTCAGAGAAAGCCGCCGACAGGCTTTTTTCAGCGAAAGCCGCATGCTCATGGACACCGTTATCAGCATCAAAGCCTGGCCTGCTGATTCTGCCGAAGCAGTTGCCAGAGCTTTTGACGAATTTGCCACCGTCGAGAAAAAAGCATCTTTTCATATCGCCAGTTCAGAACTTTCACAGCTCAACAATACCGGCACTCTGGACCTGCATGCTTCCACTTCTGAGCTTCTGCAAATCGGAGTCGATTTTTACCATCGCACCGAAGGTTATTTCGACCCGTCATTCGCACTGCTGCAGAAAGCTTACGGTTTCTATGACGAAAAGGGCCGACTCCCGTCTGACGAAGAGATAAGCCAGATTCTTGCCACCGGTTGCGGGCTTGAGCGCGTTCTTGCCAGAGACGATGAGCGCTGGCTGCTTGCCCCGGGCAGTCTGCTCGACTTCGGCGGCCTGGCAGGCGGTTACGCAATCGAAAAGGCAAAAATAGCCCTGCGGGCTGCCAGCTGTAGCGCTTTTCTCATCGACGACGCCGGCGACATCTGGTTCGAAGGCCAGAAGCCTGACGGCAAGCCCTGGCGTATCGCCGTGCGTGATCCGCGTGATAACACGGCGCTGGCTTATGTCGAGTCGCATCAGCCTATGGCTGTCTCGACCTCTGGCGATTATGAGCGGTTTATTATCATCGATGGCCGCAAACACGGCCATATCATGAACCCGCTTACCGGTAGGCCGGTTGACTATTATTCATCGGTAACGGTCGTCGCCAGCGATGCGCTGACTGCAGATGCTTTGAGCACTGCTGTATTTGCCATGCCGCCAGAAACAGCCTTTGCCTGGGTCGATACGCAGAACCTGCCGGTGCTGTTTCTCACTGCGACCGGTTCGATTCACCTGAGCCAGGCCGGCCAGGCGGTTTTTACCGGAGTTAAAGAAAAATGAGAAGACGGCCGAAATTGCCTCCGGTTTTTGCCAACCGTAATGAAGCTTTCATTATTTTCATGCTGGCACTGCTTTCGCTCCTCGGACTGATTGTGGTCGCCAATCCGCTGACTCACAGCAGCGCCTCCCCGGAAAAATGGCGGCTGACGATTTTTTCACAGCCGCCGCAGACGAGCGAAATTGCCATGCCGGCCGAAAAGCATCTTTTGGTAACAGGAAAGCTCGGACCTGCCGAAATAGAATGGGATGACCGCGGAAACGTGCGGATCGCTTCGTCGACCTGCCCGTGTCGAACCTGCGTAAACATGGGCTGGAGCGGCGAGGCGGCAGTCATCTGTGTTCCGAACGGTATCATGGTCGAGCCGCAAAAAAGCGGGGCTCCTGCTGTCGATGCGGTAACCAGATGAATACAGAACGCGAAGAAAACCAGGCAACCGCCAACGGAGACGTAAAAATCGAAGCCGCAGAACCTCTTGCCACAATAAGCCCGGTTGCATTGCCCGGGCGCGCTTCCCGCCGGTCTCTAGCCCGGCAGACTTCAACCTACACGCTGATTGCGATGCTGATTGCCGCCGCCTCGGCGTTGCAGATAATCGAATCGCCGCTGCCAAGGTTTCTGCCATGGCTTAAGCCTGGCCTGGCAAACGCTCTCACCCTTTATGCCATCGTTCGCATCTCGAAGCGCGCCGGTATGCTGGTTGCAGTTCTGCGCACTGCGGTTGCCGCCATGTTTCTTGGCAGCTTTCTCTCGCCCGTGCATCTGATTTCACTTGCCGGAGCCACCGCTGCTGCACTGCTGATGGCTCTGATCTACCGTATTCGCCCACATACCGGTCTGGGTATTGTCAGCATCGCGGGTGCCATGGCCAATAACTCAGCGCAGTTGGCAGTGGTGCAACTGCTGTTTGCAGGCAGTCTGCCGCTCTGGTTCCATTTCGCAACCATTGTTCCGGTGGCTGTGCCTGCTGGTCTGATCGTCGCCAGAGTCACCCAGGAACTTCTAAGGAGAACCGCCTGAATGAATTTACCGCAGCTCTACCTCGCTTCGAAATCACCGCGCCGCCAGGAAATCCTGACCGGCCTCAAAATTCCTTTCAAACTTATCGATTCGCCCTACGAAGAAAAATTCTCTGACGTCGCCGAACTCGAACCCGAGGAACAGGCAGCGAAACTGGCCGGCCTCAAAGCTTTCCACGCTTCTTCCAGTCTGAGAAGCGGTCTGGTGATCGGCGCCGATACCATAGTCGTGCAGGGCGGCTCGATTCTCGGCAAGCCCAAAGACCGGCGCGAGGCTGAGAGCATGCTTAACGCCCTTTCCGGCAGACGACATCGGGTTGTGACCGGTCTGGCTCTCGTCGATGCCGAGGGTTTTCGCACCTATTCGCATGCCGAAGTGACCTATGTTTATTTTCGCCAGTTGTCGCAAAAAGACATCAAGACCTATCTCGACACCGATGAGCCTTACGACAAGGCCGGCGCTTACGGTATTCAGGGCCATGCCGGGCTGTTTGTCGAGAAAATCGAAGGCTGTTATTTCAACGTGGTCGGGTTTCCGGTAGTGGCGTTCGAAAAAATGATGCAGATGGCCGGTTACGATCTGGTCGATTTCATGGGAAGCAGGTAAAAATGCGCGTCGCAATTTATCCAGGCAGTTTTGATCCTTTTACAAATGGGCATCTTGATATTCTTCAGCGGGCAGCGGTGCTGTTCGACCACGTTATCGTCGGGGTTCTCGTGCATCCCGCCAAAAAATGCCTTTTTTCGCCCGAAGAGCGCGTCGAAATGATCAGCGATGTGATCAAAAAGATCGAGAACGTCAGGGCCATTCACTTTAACGGCCTGCTCGTCGACTTCTGCCGCAGCACCGGTTCGTGCGCCATAATCAGGGGCTTGCGTGCCGTATCGGATTACGAATACGAAATGCAGATGTTCTCGGTTAACAACCAGCTTGCGCCAGATCTCGAAACGGTTTTTCTCATGTCGTCGCCAAAATTTTCGTTTCTCAGTTCGAGCATCGCCAAGGAAGTGGCACGCTATGGTGGCGATATTTCCGGCCTGGTGCCCGAAAAGGTGGCCCGCGCCATGCACGCCAAATTTGCGGCAAAGAGCTGACGCCGGCGCCTTGTCAGCGCAAATCGAGACGAAAGAAGCCTATGACCGGCGATTTTTCGGGGTCGAGAAATTCTAAAACCGCGTTGAGATGATGTTTTGGCAGCCCGAGACAGCCGGCAGTCGGATTGAAGGCTTTGCCCCAGAAATGTATGAAGATGGCGCTGCCTTTATCTGGAATGATCGGAGCGGTGTTGTATTCGACCACCAGCCCTTTTCGATATAATTCATCGCGCCGGCGCATGTATTCAAAAGATTTTGCCGTTGTCGCAGTCTTTTTGACCATGCGGTTGTAATCAGGCGCAGCCGGGTCATCTACCCAGATGTCGTCTGCAAAAACCTGCCGATATGGCATTCTGGTGTTGCAGATTGCATCATAACCAAAAGCCAGACTCACCGGGTAAATGCCATACGGGCTGCAGCCATCGCCTTCGCATTTCATCTCAGGGTCGGCAATGCCGTTGCGACCGACTGAAGCACTCATTGGCCGAAGGGGCATCTGCCACTGGCCATTCTTTTTTTCGAGGCAGAAAAGCTGCGCCCGTGATTTGCCGGCAGCGCGGGTGAGAACCAGCAGCATCTGCCCGGCGCCTCTTTTATCAGCTTCCTGTAAATACGTGTTCCATGACGCCGGAATTAATGCGGCAGTGGCATCAGATAGTCCTGAAAAGGCAGCGAAAGCAAGCAGCATCAGTAAAATTCTCCAGATTTTCATGATTTGCTCTCCAGTACATTTTAACATTTGCGTCATTGCCGTTTCATTATTTCAGAGTCTGTATCGATACTGGCTCACCTGCTCAAATGTGAAATTCGACCAGGCCGTGAAACGTTGAGAAACATTTAATAATCACCAGTATTTTGTCAGATTGAATCTGTAGTTTCTCGGTCATTCCTGGCTTTTACCGGAGAGTAAGAGAGGGAATCATTCATGTAACTGCCTATCGCGATACTTTAGCAGGGATGACGCGGAATCGTTGATTTTTCGTGCTCAATAATGACAGAACACCGAATCTTTTTTTGAGAGAACAAAGCGTGTTTCACATAAAAAGAACCGGACTTTCATGCCCGGTTCTTTAATAAAAGCTTTGGCTGTTACTTGTTCGGATCGTAGAATGGTGACATCTCGCGCAGCTTCTGAATTACTGTTGGAACAACCTTGAGGGTGTAGTCGATTTCTTCTTCGGTCGTGAATTTCGAGAGTGAGAAGCGTACCGAGCCGTGGGCATAAGAGAACGGCGTCTGCATGGCCATCAGAACGTGCGAAGGTTCGAGGCTGCCACTGGTGCAGGCCGAGCCGGAACTGGCGGCGATCCCGGCGGCACTCAGGTGCAGAAGAATTGCTTCCCCTTCGACGGCTTCGAACCCGATGTTGGTGGTATTGGGGAGTCGCCAGCGCGGGTTGCCGTTGATATGTGCCTGTTTGATTACAGAAAGCAGGCCCTGTTCAAGCTTGTCGCGCAGCTTTCTGACGCGGTTGTTTTCATCGAAGATATCGTTCATTGCTTCTTCGCAGGCTTTGCCGAGGGCAACAACGTATGGCACGTTTTCGGTGCCGGCGCGCCGGCCGTTTTCCTGGTGGCCGCCGATCATGAACGGGCTGATGCGGGTGCCTTTGCGGATGTAGAGAGCGCCGATACCCTTGGGGGTGTGCAACTTGTGACCTGAGAGCGACAGCAGGTCGCATTGAATCTTTTTGAGATCGAGCGGAATTTTGCCAACCGCCTGAACTGCGTCAGTATGAAAGATAACCCCCTTTTCGCGGGCAATGGCACCGATTTGGTCAATCGGAAACAGGGTGCCAGTCTCATTGTTGGCAGCCATTACCGAGAGAATTGCGGTGTCAGGGGTAAGGGCTTCACGCAGCTGGTCGAGATCGAGGTCGCCCTGCTTCGAGACTTCGAGTTCAGTGACTCGATAGCCTTTTTTCTTGGCGAGAAAGCGGTAAACATTGAGAACGGCCGGGTGTTCAACTTTGGTGGTAACGATGTGGCGTTTTTCGGGGCTGGCTTCGAGCACGCCGCGGATCGCGTGGTTGTCAGATTCTGTACCGCATGAAGTAAAAACGATTTCGTCGGGTGAAACATTCAGAAGGGCGGCGACTTTTTCGCGGGCTGCCTTGACATGCACCGCGACCTGCCCGCCAAAGTTGTGCATCGAGCTGGGGTTGCCGTAAAGCTCGCCAAAAAACGGCAGCATTGCGTCACGTACACCCGGCGAAACCATGCAGGTAGCGTTGTTGTCGAGGTAGACCTGTTTGAATTCGCTCATTATTTGACCTCGATGATCGTGATTTTGCGGTCGACTTCAGCGCGCAGGGTTTCCTGGACGATGTTGTGCAGCGTGGCTTTTGACCCCGGGCAACCGGCGCAGGCACCGCGCAGTTTCACGTAAACATCGACGCCGTCGACGTCGATCAGCTCGATGTCGCCGCCGTCATTGCGCAGCGTCGGGGCGATTTTTGTTTCGATTACCGAGGTAACGAGTTTGATGCGCTGCAGGTTGGTCATTGCCGGCGATTCTTTGGGTTCGGCCGCTCTGCCGGCTTCTTCGTCGAGAATGCGTTTGATGTCGGGAATACAGCCGCCGCAGCCGCCACCGGCCTTGGTGTAGTGAGTGACCTCTTCGACGGTTTTGAGTTTATGTTCTCTTATCTGATGGCGAATTTTTTCTTCATCGACCCAGAAGCATTTGCAGACGACTTGAGCGTCCTGATGCTCTTCGACCTTTTCACCCCTGAAGTTGGCAATGGCAGCCTCAAGAGCCTCTTTACCCATGACTGAACAGTGCATTTTCTGTTCGGGTAAACCACCCAGGAAACGGGCGATATCATCGTTGGTGATTTTCTTGGCCTCTTCGAGCGACATGCCTTTTACCATTTCGGTCAGGGCAGAGGCGCTGGCGATGGCACTGGCGCAACCGAAGGTCTGAAAGCGCGCGTCTTCGATTTTCCCTGATTTGGGATCGATTTTGAGATATAGTTTGAGGGCGTCACCGCAGGCCAGTGAGCCTACTTCGCCGACGCCGTTGGCATCTTCGATTTTCCCGACGTTGCGTGGGTTGGAGAAATGGTCCATGACTGATTTTGTGTAATCCCACATAATTTGTTCACCTGTAATTGTTATAGTTCGAAACTGGTGGAGGGCCACCCCGGTCACCCTATAATATAATCATTCAGGGTCAGAGTTCAATCACAAATGGTTAAAACAATGTGCGAAAATTCACAAGCTCGATTTAAGTGAAATTCTGGCGTTTTTTGCGGAAAAAACAACTGGTGCTTGCGCAAACCCTTTCATGGCCCTAAAATCTTTGAGGCTTGACATCTGTTCAAGTTACCGGTATAAATGTTACACCTTGCAATCCAATCAAGAAAGAGAAGCTAATGGTAAATGAATCCTCTACTGGAAGGACGCTGCTGTTTGTTCTGTTGTTGGTAGCGTTTCTCCAGCCAGGTAATTTAAATGCCTCGGCACACTTCACGAGTCTTAGATCAGTTGGCATGTTGACCAACCCGGCCTTCAATCAGGCCGCCACTAATGATAACCCGGCTGAAAAGGCGAGCTTTTTCGGAACACTTGGCCCCGATACTTCAGCCAGAGGCGCAGTAAAGACTTTTACCATCAAGGTAGTCAAGCGCCAGGAAAATGAATCATCTTCTAAAGATTCAGGAACTTTCTCAATTGCAAAAGTTGACCGCGTCGAACCAGGAAGCAAGGTTCTTTTAAGACCTGTGATCGGTCGCGTCAGCTCACTCTTCGGTAGAAGAAAACACCCATCGCGCAACTCATGGCATTTTCATACGGGTGTTGATATTGTTGCTCCGCGGGGCACTCCAATCTCCAGCAGTCAGGGTGGCAAGGTTACCTATGCCGGCTGGCGACGCGGTTATGGGCTTGTGGTGGTTATCGACCACGGAAACAATATTGAAACAGCTTATGCGCATTGCTCCAAGATTGCCGTTAAAGTCGGGCAGTCGGTCAATGCCGGGCAGAGAATTGCCTATGTCGGGAACACCGGCGTCGCAACCGGTTCGCATCTGCATTTTGAAGTGCGCCGCAATGGCAGCGTTCAGAACCCGTTCAGGTTTTTAAGGCTGTAACAGGCCTGTAAGACGAGTTAGCCAGAGAACCCCGCCGCTGATTATTTCAGTGGCGGGGCTTTGTCTTTTTTAAGTCTGGCGCGTTCGCTGCGTCTGGAATTGCAATGCTGGTTGCTAAAAACATCGACCGCCAGGCAAAAATTGCCTGGCGGTCGATGTTCTGCGGTATATGCTGCGACTATGCGTGATTGCGGTTTTTCGCTTCGGTGACTGTAAGCCTGTTTTCAGCAGCGACTATTTGCCGGTAGGAGGTAGTTTAACCCATACCTGCAGCTTGGATTTCTCATCGACTCTGACAAGAACATAATCTTTGTAAGTTGCGAGTGCGTTTGTCTGCATAATTACTCACCATTTCTGTTCAAAAACAATGCTGTTACTACTTATCAAGCAAAAATTATGCCATGCTTGCAATCTGATTGTCGGCAGATTCGGATAATAATATTAGCGGTGCCGCTGTGATGTGGATTTGACGCTGGTAGTCGGGGTTGGATTCCTGACCGGAAAGCCTTTGAAAATGCACCGAACTGTACACCTGCTTCAAAACCAAACTGTCAAAAATTTGTGCAAAAAATTTACTGCTGTTCAAAAAATAAGCAAAAAAAACAGGCGACGGGGCACCGATGTGCGAAAGTTAAACAAATGCATTACAGGCCTGGGATATCAAGCTCTTCTGGCTGGTATTTTTCCGATTCGGGGCCGGGCTTCATTGTCTGCAGATACATCCACACAGATCCACAGATGCCCGCAATCCCCATGAGCAACCAGAACAGACCCAGGTCGATGCAGTTGCTGTCAGCGACCTTGATCATGAATGAATAGGCTTTTTTTTCAACAAACTCGAGTTCCTGGGCTTCGGCATAAGCCAGAGCCGAAACACCGACCCTTTGCAGCGGCTGATCTGGGTTGCTCAGCGCCTGAAGAATGGCCTCAGATGAAGAAGCCACCTCTGCCGGCAGAAGAAAAAGATGATACTGGGTAGATGTGATGCCGGGCGTCGAAAGCTTTCTGATCATGGTGCCGCTGAATTCACGCCCCAGAGAACGGGCTGCCGAGATGATCATGCCGCAAGAAAGCATAAGCAGCATCAGGGCAAAAACGCGAGTTTTGATCTTCCCTGAGCGATTGTATGAACCATCACTGTTTTTGTCTGTCTGCCCGTTCATAAATCCTGCCGACTTCTTTGTTGTTCTTCGCCGGAAACGGCGAATGTAATCAGACTTTATAAAAATACTTTAGACTTCCAGCTGCAAAAAAGCAAATAAATGCAAAATTTTATAAAGTTTTTTCTTGCGGTACCCTTACGGGTTGTTAAAGTATATGTTATAGTTATCGTGTAAGTTTAACTTTGGAGGGTGTGTTACATGAAAAACTTCATCATAGGGCTTCTCGCAGTTCTTATGTTTGTTTCTGGCCCGGTTATGGCTGGTAATCCCGGTGGCATGCAGGTCGATCCAAATGACAAGGCCGTCATCACTCTTCTCTGGATGGTCTATTCTGACCTTCAGATGTGTCAGTCTTCACTCGAAAAATCACTGATGGACAACGTTTCAGCCATCGGTCACCTCAATAACGCCCAGTCGGCTCTCAAAAAGAGCGAAATGGACCCGGCTTATTACACTCTGATGGGCGAAATCGATCAGCGCATCAGCAAAATCAAATTTTATCTGGTCATGAATGAAAGAAGAGCCGTACACGAACGTCTCGCCCAGCTCATGGCAGTAATCAGAAACGTTCTCGGCGCCGGCAACGGCAGCCTGCCGAACTTCGGTGGTTACAACGGCTACAACCCCGGCACCAATCCGGGCGCCAACAATGGTTTCACCAATCCGGGCGGCAATCTGCCAAATGGTTCAGGTTTTGTCCCGGTAAGACCCGAAGTTCCGGTTAATGGTTCGGTTAATCCGATGCCGGTTCTTCCCTCAGGTGTTGTTCCGGTAAGATAAGTTAAACTTACAATAACCCAGAAACGGCGGTATCAACCGCCGTTTCTGCTATTTAGGCAATATGGCATGGGCAAAAAAAATATTATACTGCTGACCGGGTTCATGGCCGCCGGCAAAACAACTGCCGGTCGGACTGCTGCCGACATTCTCGGTCTGCCATTCATCGACCTTGACCAGAAGATCGAGGAAGTCGCCGGTGCCTCAATCAGCTCGTTGTTCGCGGCGCAGGGTGAGGCCTGCTTTCGTAAGCTTGAAAGCAGATTGTTCGCAGAACTTTGCAACGCACAAAATTCGTTTGCCATTGTTGCTGCCGGCGGCGGTCTGCCAATGCAATCTGAAAATCATCCTGGCATGCAGTGTTGCCATGTGGTTTTTCTCGACACCCCGTGGGAAAATATTGCACAACGTTTGAAAAAAACACCGCAAAATCGGCCATTGTTGCATACTTCTGAACCAGATGCCGCCAGAATGCTCTGGCAAAAACGCTATCCGACGTATTTAAAACTCGCTGACTTTGTGATAAAAGAAGGTGATCAACTCAGCGAGCTGATAAGACAAATTATTACAGGTGCCACAAATGATGAAACAGAATGATGAACGCATCAGCAGAGAATTTCTCAGGCTCGTCGATATTATGCGAACCCTCCGCTCGCCGCAGGGCTGTTCCTGGGATCGAAAACAGACACTCGCCACCATGGCCGAACACCTTGCCGAAGAAGCCCGCGAAGTGGTCGAGGCTATTCAGAGCGGCGATTCTTTGCACATAAAAGAAGAACTCGGCGACCTGCAGATGATCATTGTGTTCTGTGCCCAGATTGCGGCAGAAGCCGGCACCTTCGATATGGCTGACGTTGCCGATGGCATCTGCGCCAAGCTGATCAACCGCCACCCGCACGTGTTCGGTCAGGCCGAACGTGGCGTCGACCCCGACAAAGTCATCGAAATGTGGGGTGAAATCAAAAAACAGGAAAAGATCGACCGTAAAAAGCTGTCGAATCGCATGCGTGAAGCCCTCGATTTTCCATCGGCAATTGCCGGCGCCGAAAAAGTGCAGGCCGAAGCCGCCAGCGTTGGTTTCGATTTCCCCGACGCGCATTCGGCTCTGGCCAAAATTAAAGAAGAGACCCGCGAAATCGAGGATGCGATTGTGAATAAAAACCGCGATGAACTCGAAGATGAGATCGGCGACGTGCTTTTTGCCGTTCTCAATGTTTCACGGCTGTCAGGAGTCAACGCCGAGAGCTGCCTGCGCAATGCCACCCGCAAATTTGTCGATCGCTTTACCCGCGTCGAGAGCCTGGTCGAAGAAGACGGCGGCTTTGAAGGAAAGAATCTGACTGAACTTGATCGTTACTGGGACCGGGTTAAACTCGAAAAGTAACTTATTGTCGCAGACTGTCTTTAAGTCGCAGAAGCTGCTCTCGACGATGCGGATCGCTTTCGACTTCGAGACCCAGGTCGATTTCCTGCAGTGCTCGCCGGAAGTCGCTGTTGCGGGCAAAGACTTCTGCCAGGACCAGTCGCGCTTCGCCGTTGTTCGGGTTGGCCTTGAGCGCACCCTCGGCATCGCTCTGGGCACGCATGAAGTCGCGATTCTGCATGTGCATCAAAGCTGACATCGACAGGGTCTGGCTGTTGTTCGGGTTGACCTTCAGCGCCTGATCGATGAAGTTGCGCGCTTCCGGCAGATTTTCTTCGAACATCAGAACCCGCGCCATTGAATAGTTCGGTTCGACCAGATTCGGGTTGAGCCTGATTGCATTGCCGATGAAGGTTTTGGCGGCATCGAGGTGCCCCATGCGAGCCAGTTCAAGACCGGCGGTATATTGCAGACGCAGATCGTTCGGGTTCTGCATTGCCTGCCTTTTAAGCTTGTCGGCGGGCGTATCCGGGTCGAGACCAGGGGTTGAAACCACGGTTTCAAGTCTGGAAAGGTTTTCGAGCTGCTTTTGCTGCTTCAGGCCAGCTGAGTGTGCCGCGTAGCGGGCATCCTGGGCGGCGAGCAGATCGCACTCGCGAATAATGCGGCGACCGTCGTCTTCGTAGGCAGTGCCTTTGATTTCGCCCGTCAGGTGTGTGACCTGCTCGCGGGCAATCTTATAATCGCCGTTGATATAGTTCACAAAGGCCTGCAGAAACTTTTTGTCGAGCTCTGAGCCATTGGCCTTGATCATGCGCTCGATGGCATGCATTGCGCCTTTATCATCGCGGCCGAGCAGGGTGCGATCCATGGTGACGGCCGATCTGAAAAACTTGTAGGCCAGATCGAGACGATTCTCTTTTTTGGCATCGATAGAAGCTTCGAAGAAGATATGCGGCAGCAGGGGGTTGAGTTTGTGATATTTTTCGAGGTCGGCAAGCGCCTGCTCGATGTTCTTTTGTCGCTTAAGTATGTGATAGGTGTAGAAATAGGGGGTTGAATTTTCGGGGGTAATTTCGATGCAGCGTTTGAAGTGTTTCATGGCGTCATCGAACTTGCCCGCATCGTAATAAAGCACCGCCAGCCAGAAGTTGTATTCAAAGTTGCGGCTGTGATGCTTTTCGCCAAGTGCGACAAGACTTTCGAGCCCTTTAAGCTGGCCGGAATTCTTCAACAGCTTGATCAGAGCAACGACGCCCTCGGGTGAATCGGGGTAATTCTTTACCAGTTCGGTATTGTATTTGAGCGCAAGTCTTGTGTCGTTCTCGTAAGCGGTGGTTCTGGCGAGGCCTTCATAGACCGCCCGACGCATTTTTGGCAGCAGCTCGGCGCCAAGAAGCTGTTCGTAAAGAATTCTGGCAACATTGATGCGGCCGGTTATTTCGTAAAGATAGGCAAGAGAGTATGCGTTTTCGGGAATTTTGCGCATTTCGAGAGTTTTTTCGAATGCCAGAATCGCCGGGTCGAACTGTTTTACGCCTGCGAGCGAGTAGGCGAGCATGCGCTGCAGGTCAAAATCTGCCACATCACGGTGCGTCTGCAGAATTTCGATGACCTTGTCAAAATTGCCTTTTTCGAATGGTTCTTTCGCGGCTTTCACCGCTGCGTTGCTGTCGGCACTCGCAGCGGTTTCTGGGCCGGGGCCGGTCTGGGTCGAAGACGGCCTGGTGCGGCCCGGGGGCTGTTTCCCTGCGAAGGGGTTGAATAGAAACAGACCGAGTGCGAGAACGACGATCAGAAGAAAAACTGGTATTTTGAGTCCATCCATACAGAAAATATATCACAATATTTCTTCTGCAAACAATAAAGAAACCAAGGTCAGAAAAAGTTCGTCATCTGCCGATAGAAAATTTGAAGTCTGCCGCCTGACAGGAGTCGCGCATGAGAGTTGAAATAAATCTGAACGAAAAAGATAATGAGAACGCCTGCAATGGAACCGAACAGCAGCATCTGTCGGAAGCCGTTTCAGGGGCGGTTGCCTGCGACGTTGCCATCGATATCGGCCAGGTGCTTGCCGCCAATCAGGCGTTGCTGAAAAATATGGCCCGCAAAATGGAAGCCATGGAAAGCAAACTGGGGGCCATGGAGCGGGTATTCAACGAACAGGCTGCAAGATTGGCCGCAGATCGCCAGACGGTGCTGCTTCTGACCGGCCCGACCAAAGAAGTTAAGCCCTGGGAACCACCGGCATACGAAAGTGTCGAAACACACGCGGCAAAATTTTCGATTTTTGATCGAATTTTCCGGCCGTGGCGGCTGCGGCGTCAATAACCCGCAATCGACTGCCCGACCCGGAAACGGGTTCTGGCAAACTGTATGAGAAAGCAAAACCGCCGGTTAAACAGTGTTGCATCTGTTTAACCGGTTTTGATTTTTCGGGTTGGGTCGGTTCGCGAACCGCTTTTTAAGATCGTTGCGAACTTACTTGTCGTCGTCGACGACAACGATGTCTTTCACTTCTTCGATATTGAGAGTACCGTTCTGAAAGGCAAGGTAATGTTTGCAGGTGTCACATTTTGAGTTGTTGTAAACTTCCCAGCAGTAAGTCATTTTGTCGCTCCTTTTAAATCAGCCCGTTTGAAATCAGGCTGCCTTAGCCAGTCTTGCGGCAAATTCTTCGTGACCGCCAATCACCTCTTCAGCCAGCTCATCAGCAATATCAAACGCCTTGATGAGTTCTAGCCTGAAGGCAGGCTCAAGCCACAGGGCCCTTTGCCATGAACGCAGTGCCTGGCTTATCTTACCGTCGGTGGCGAGAGCGACACCAAGGTTGTAGTGAGCCTGGGCATTGCGCGGACATTCTTCGAGCGATTTCTGGTAGGCTTCGACCGCTTCGGCGACTTTGCCTTCAGCGTCGAATTGCAGAGCCTGTTCGAAGAGTTCCTGCCCCTTCTTTTTTGTCCAGAAGTTTGCTGATTCCATATTTCAACTAACCTATCGACAAAAAACTGCAATTCATTCACAGTGCGAATATTATAGCACAATTTGAAGTTACATGCAGCTGCCTGTCGCTGGCCGGTCTGAGAGTTTTTTGTTTCGGCTGGTTGCAAAATTCGGGTTTTCTGACTAAAGTGCAGGCGTCTCAGGAGGAATTATGCAGATCAGTTATTGCGGAAAAGCCCCGGCGGTGCCGGAGTCGTGTTTCGTGGCCGGCAGTGCCGAACTTGTCGGCGACATCGTTCTTGGCGAAAATGTTAACATCTGGTATGGAACCGTTATCAGAGCCGATATAAACCACGTCGTCGTCGGTGACAATACCAATATTCAGGATTCATCCGTTGTACATGTCGACCGTTCAGATGGAACACCTGGCTCGGGCTCGGTCAAAATCGGAAAAAATGTCACCATCGGTCATCGTGCCGTTATTCATGCCTGTGAAATCGGCGACAACTGTCTGATCGGTATGGGTGCCATCATTCTTTCCGGCGCCGTAGTCGGTGCGGGCAGCATTCTTGCTGCCGGCAGCGTGGTCAAGGAAAATGAAGTCATCCCCGCCGGATCACTGGTCGCTGGGGTCCCGGCTAAAATCAAGGGCCAGGTCTCTGACGAATGGAAAACCAGAATCGCTGAATCGGCCGCCCATTACGTGATGCTGGGGCAGAAACACAAAACCTCTACGGCCAGGGTTTGAGACTTATCGCCAGGTCGGGATAGGCGGGGCAGGCTGTCAGGCAAGCTCCGCAGCCATTGCATTTATCGGCAATCACTTCGGGTAAACCTGACGCCGGCTTTTCCCCGGCTGACGGGGTGATTTTTATCGCATGGTGGCCTGTCTCTTCGCATTTATCGAGGCAGGCGTGACAGTCACTGCCCTGATTTCGCGTGCAGTTTTTCGCGATAATTTCGGCTTTGCCGATTTTGTGCAGGCGATTCTGCCGCCGCTGTGACAGAGCGCCGGTCGGGCAGGCAACGATGCAGGGAAACTCGGGGCAGAACCGGCAGTAAGACTCTCCGGTTCTGAGAGTTGGCGTGCCACGGTCGAATTCGTTTGCCATTAACACCGGTCTCAGCGCAAAATATGGGCAGGCTTTGATGCATTTGCCACACTTGGAACAGGTTTCCAGGAATTCCTGCTCGCTGCCTGCTCCTGGTGGCCTGATAAGCTCAGGAAATTTCTGGGCGAAGGCCGACAGCTCGTCGCCAAAAGCAGTGTTGACACCTTTCAGCAGATCGCTCAAGAAAGCACTGAAAAAGTTTTTTCTGTCCATTTCTTTACTCAACCGGCAGTGGAATTAGCTTTTTGATCAAGAACTTCACGGACTTTTCTGGTCAACTCTTCACTGTTAAATGGTTTGGCAAGAAAGTTAAGCCCTTCTTCTGCAGAATTCTGAGGCGGAATTATGTCGGAGGTATAACCGGACATGAAGATATATTTAAGTTCGGGGAGGAATTCTTTGAGTTTCTCTGTCAGTTCTTTGCCATTCATCGCCGGCATTACCACGTCGGCGAGCAGTAAATGAATCTTGCATTGGCCGCTTCTGGCAGTTTTGATTGCTTCAACCGGCGAAGAAGTCGTGATAACCCTGTAGCCGGCGGCCTCGAGCATCATTGCTGTGATCGTCAATATTGCCTCTTCGTCCTCGACCAGGAGAATGGTCTCGTGCCCGGTTGTCTGCTTCTGGGTTTCATGACCGGCAGCGTCCTCGGTTACTGCTTTACCATAGTCGGGGAGAAAAATTTTAAAACAGGTGCCGCTATCAGGACTGCTGCTGACCTTAATGAAGCCATGATTCTGCTTGACGATTCCATAAACGGGTGCCAGCCCCAGACCTGTTCCGGCTCCGAACTGTTTGGTGGTAAAAAAGGGCTCAAACAATTTGTTCATGGTATCTTCATCCATGCCGCGGCCATTGTGGGCAACCGAAAGTGAGACAAAATCACCCGGATATGCCTCAGGGTTATTCTGACAAAAAGCATGGTCGATGTGCACAGCTCCGGTTCCGATGGTTATCTGGCTGAAGCCTTCTACCGCTTCGTGCGGGTTGATGCAAAGATTGGTAAGGACCTGGTCGAGCTGAGACGGGTCTATTTTTATGTTCCCAAGATTTTCTGCCGGCTCCCAGACAATCTTGATGTCTTCACCCAGGAGCCTGCCGATTACTTTCAGCATGCCACCGACGGTTTTGTTTATATCGAGAAGGGCGGGGTTCACTGACTGCTTTCTGGCAAAGGCCAGAAGCTGTCTCGTCAGATCAGAAGACCTTTCTGCGGCCCGACAGACTTCCTGTAGATGTTTGTAGACCTGTGTCGAAGGATTGAGAAGCCGCATTGACATCTCGGTAAAGCCAAGTATTATGCTGAGCATGTTGTTGTAGTCGTGGGCGACCCCACCGGCGAGTCTGCCGATCGATTCCATTTTGGTCGCCTTGTAAAGCTGTTCTTTGAGCCTTGTTTTCTCTGCCTCGGCCTGTTTGAGTTTGCTGATGTCATCGAAGACCCCGAGAACCCCGAAGATCTCACCGTTCGCGTGCACCAGCGGAACTTTGCTCGTTACAACGGTAATTTCTTCGCCACCGGGCCCGGGCAATGTTTCAACGTGTCGAAGTTTTGCCACTCCAGATTTTATAATCTGGCGGTCTTCGGCCATATACTTTTCGGCAAAGCCTTCTGGTAAAGAAAAGTCCAGGTCGGTCTTGCCAAGGATTTCTTCGGGTTTTGCAAAGCCCGCCGCCTGCGCGAAAACCTGGTTACAGCCAAGATACCGGCCATCCGCATTTTTCCAGAATATGGCCTGGGGAACGGTATTGAGAATCTGGTTGAGCGTTTCGCGGCTTTCTGCAACGGCCGAGATGTTCTGCATCCTATCGAATCTGTCTCTGAGGAGTATTCCGAAAACGGCATTTCCGAAGGGGTATATCAGCAGAACGGGTGCCGTGATGCTCGCAAGAGCCCGCCGGGCGGCTTCGCCCGGAAGGGTCAGCATCAGTAACAGCATCACTGCATGAACGATAATTCCCATCGAATAAAGTTCCAGTGAAGAAATGCATGTCAGGCGGTCTTTTCGCCAGTAGTGCCATGCCAGTCCTATGGCACCTGAGGCCAGAATAGTATATATGCCGGTAGCGCAGCCAACCCCTCCCTGCGCGACTCTGAAGGCTATGGTCAGCAACATGGTTATTGCGAGAGTGATTTTGCCAAAGAATAACCCGGTAATCGAGATGAGAACGGTTCTTGTGTCAAAAACCAGACCCGATTCCAGTGTCCAGGGGGTGAGCATTACGCCGACGCCAATGACTCCAAGAATCAGGCCGCTCATTGCCTGCCAGACCCAATGCGGTCTGCTGCGCAACTTATGTGTGGTCAGGTCAAATATTGCTGCTGCTGACAAAAGAAATGCGATATTTTGCAGAATGGGCAGTGGAATCATAGGATCCTCTCGCGAGAAAAAAACATGACAAGGCTGAAACAGGCAGGCGCCTGGG
>JANJUX010000032.1 GCA_024710355.1 Candidatus Rifleibacteriota bacterium | reverse complement strand
CCACAAGCTGCTGTCAGAACATTTCGGCAAGCCATACCCGCCCGAAAATTTTATCAAAACCGACCCTGAAGAGCCAGGCTGCGGCGCCTGTGATGTCTGCCTCGGCGAAACCCAGGCAGTGCCCGCTGAAGAGGCGCTGCTGGTTGCCCAAAAGATCATCAGTGCCGTATATCGCACCGAAGGCCGTTTTGGCGCCGGCTACGTTACCAAAGTTCTTCAGGGCGCTGAAGACGAGCGCATTGCCGGCAACGGCCATGATCAGCTCAAGGTTTTCGGCCTGATGAAAGGCACACCTGAAAAAGTGATTCGTGCCTGGATCGACCAGCTGATCGTGCAGGGGCATCTATTGGTAACCGATGGCGAATACCCGTTGCTGCAGGTTACCCAGTCGGGTCTTGGCGTCTGCAAGGGAAGCGAGCCGGTCAGACTCGGCAGCCCGATCGTCAGGCTGCCGGCCAGAAAAAGCCGCAAAGCTGCGCCCGCCGATTCCGCCACCGGGCCCGAGGCAACTCTTTTCGAAAACCTGCGCCGCCTGCGCCTGCTGCTGGCTCGAAAACTCAGCATTCCGCCATATATGGTTTTTGCCGACTCGGTACTCACTTCGATGGCGGTGCTCAAACCCGCTGATCTCGACTCGCTGCGCGAAATCAAAGGCATCGGTGACCATAAACGTGACCGCTATGGCCCGTCATTTCTCGCCGTCATCGCCGGCACCGACCCCGAAACCGCCGCCACCGATTTTTCCTGAACATCGGTAATGCGGAAATTCATTGAGTCTGAAAACAAAAGGCTGCCCGCAGACGGGGCAGCCTTTCTAACTAATCTGGTTGGGTCGGACATTCGAAATCAGAGATCGAGATCTGGGGTTATCTCCGGCAGCAGAAGGTCGTCACCTGTGCCGTTTTCATCGTTTTTGTTCGGCCCGACGCTGTAGAAGACGGTTTTGTCGTCTTTTTGCATGGTTTTCAACGCCTGCCCGCTGAAGGGGTCGACCATTCCGGACTCTGTGCCAAGGCGGGTTGCAAGGGTTGCTGTCATAATCGACTTGTGAGCTGCCCTTTCTTTGGCAAGCACATTGGCCCTTCGGAAGTTTGGGAAAGCCAGGACGAGAAGGGGATGGTGCGATGGAAATTCCAGTTCAAGCTCATAATCAGGGTTGTCGAACATCTCGCGGTTAATTTTTTCATACTGCTCAAAAGGATCGCCGTAAAGCTTTTCGAGAATCCACATTGCCAGTGGCGTCAGTCTATAAAAGCGACTATAAATGTGCTTGAAGGTAGTAAACTCATTTTCCATAGTTATTTTTACGGACTTATCCAGGGCAATTGAGTCTTTCAGCAGTTCCATGTAGTCACCGGCTTCAGCATCACTGATCAGATCTCTGTTCAACAGATTGGTAAGCTGCTTCATGGAAATTCCGTCCATTGCGATAGTAATCATTTTACCGATCAGAAACGGGTTGGTCAGGTCGTTGATTCTCGCCATCTTTACCTGGGCCGCAAAGATGAAGGAGCTGTTCTCTTCAGGAAAAAGTTCCTTGAAGCGTCGGTGATAGAGAGCAATGAAGCGCGAAACATCGCGTATCTTTCTGAGATTTTCTGCCAGTCTGAAGGTCAGCGGGTCTATCTGCGGGATGGCAAAGACAAGCAGATATTTCCAGTCCAGCGCGCCAAAAGTTCGCAAAGCTTTGACTATTTCAGTGTCATGTTCGGCAACCCTGCCGCCAAGCCGGATTGTCTTGTCAACGGAAGACTCGATAATAAGTGCCTCGGTGAAGCTGGCGAGAGCTTTCCAGGCTTCCAGGGCGTTCTGCAGGGGGGCATCAATAACCTTATAACCGTGGTTGGCAGGAATATTCTCAAACCCTGTCTTTTGGTAGGGGGCGTTGGGAACGTCCATTGCCCTCATTCCACTGAGATTAAAGGCGAGAGTGATAAAGCTGTAGGCAGTCATAGCCGTCGAAATGATCAGCAGGCAGATTACAACAGTAATTATTCTGCGCATTGGACTTCCGGCATAGAATTTTTCAATCAGGCTACGCATGGCGAACCTCCTGTTTTTTCTTCAGGGCGGCGCACCGGCATTGCTGCTGCAGTCAGAATGAAGGTCAGCACCGCAAGTAATATAAAACCGCGCATGATGCCGCGGATCAACCACAAAGTGATGAGAGCCGGAGTAAAAGCAATCTCCTGATTAAACGGCAACCCGGTTTTTTCAGGTTCTGCCAAAGCATCAAAGTTGGTAAGGGTGCCCGGGAAATCTATCTGAATCAGGCTGACGGCAAAATAGACTGCCGCCGCCAGTAAAATCACAACCGCAAACTGCAGGGAAAGTGCCTTCAGTTCTGTGAGAGGCAATACAGGGCTCTCTGCGCTGATCCGGCCGGCAATCGCCTGGCTGAGTTTTTCGTCTTTTCCGGCTTCTTCAGCCACGCGGGCAAAGGCGTCTTTTATCTGTCTGGTTTTCATACTTCATTCTCCTCGAATTCAAGGCCGAGACGTTCTTTTATGCGCGACAGGCGCGACATCACCGTGCCGATTTTGAGCTGCATTTCATCAGCAATCTGCTGATAGCTCATTTCGGCGCTGAAACGTAAAGTAATAATCTGGCGCTCATCATCGTCAAGCTGGCTTAGCAGGTCGCGCAGGCGCTCAACGTCTTCAGCGAGCATCAGGCGGTGTTCCAGTTCGCTGGCGTCACTAGCTCCTTCGAAGCCGCAGAACCGCGCCAGATAGCGCAGCCGGCTTTTTAAACTTCGTCTGTATTTAAGAGCCTCGTTGCGGGCGACAGTTACCAGCCAGGCCTTCTGCTGAAATCCTTCTTTCCAGAAATCAGAACATTCGTAAGCTTTTACGAAGACTTCCTGAGTCAGATCCCAGCTCTCGACAGCATCGAGACTGATGCCGTAGATTACCGAATAAACCAGTCCCTGGTAGCGGCGCTGCATTTCGGCAAACATCTGCGGCAGATTGTAAGGTTTTTTAGTCATTGCAATATCTATAATCCATCTGCCGCCGATTTATTCCATTTTTTTATCTGAATTTTCAAACATTGAGAAATGCAGACGGCATCGACGTTGCTTGCATTTCTGCTCAACAGCCTTGCCGATATCGGCTTTTTCTGCACATCGCAATTAAAAAAGTGAACCGGTTTTTATGATTATTGATTACTGCAGAAACAAAGTTGATCCTGCGCGGTTCTGCATAAGCACATCCTGTGCAAAACAAGCTTACGAAAAAGCAATCCCGACTTTTCCCCGTGCCTACTATTACAAACGATTCTGCTTTTGCTCTGCAGTTACCAATAATCGGTGTTTATCTGTGTTCATCTGCGGCCGAAATCAAACAAACCGCCTGAAAGGTCTGTATTCGTCTGAATCAGTATTTTCAATCCTTGTCAGTAATCGCTGTGGTTGATGCGCATGCGGCGCACCCTGACGTTGGTTGGTGCCCAGATATAGTTGCGGTCGATGAAAAGATCTCTGATGCCCGGCACGCGCCATTTTTCCCAGGTGAGGCCGTCGTAATAGTGCCATGAAGAAGTCAGAAACCTCAGGTCGATTGGCGAATAATTGTCGTAGGTAACGGTTGTGCCATCTTTTCGGGTAACCAGATGCGGCATTTTATCAGCACCTTCAAGAGTCTGACCATTCTCGTTGTATCTGGCGAAGCCATCACAGGCTACCCAGACAGCAACAGAATCATTCTCGCCCGGAACGACGCCGATTGCGGTGATGATATCAGAGTTAAAGTTGGCATTGATCGTGGTATACATATACATCTCTCCGGTCGGATCGATGCGTCTGAGGCCAGATACGGTGCCGATCCAGAGATTGCCGTCAGAGCCGCTTTTGATACAGGTATTGTCGCCGCCGGTTTCGATTCTCACAAAATGCCTGCCATCCCAGGTGCTGATGCCCTGATTGTGCATGATTGCCAGCACCTTGCCCTTCTGCGCGTGCCACCAGGCAAAGCCGCGCACTTCGGGTATGCTCAGACCCTGAAAAACACCGTAATGCTGCCATCTGAACGGGTCGCCCTTCATATCTTCGCTTTCAGGGTTTTCGAGAATGTAAAAGCCTTGGCTGCTGCCGATGTAAACCTTGCCGCCGCTGAACCAGACGACGTTGAGCCGTTCGCCATCAGTCCAGGGAACGAATTTTTGCAACATCTGCCAGTCTGCCCTTTCAACCGTAACATTTCTGCCATCGACCTTTTCGATGCGGCGCACCATGCGCATGCGCGCCAGGTGACGGCCGGCGAAAATCAGCCAGAGATAGTCGGTCGAGGTGTCTGCCGCCATACTGGTGATTTCCTGGTAAGGAATTTTAAAAGCGTTGGTGGCAGTCGCGTATTCGGGGTGGTTGGTGTAGTGCTCCCAGTATCTGCCAGCCGCAAGTTCCTGTTCCTGCTGCTCTTCTTCGGAAAAGGCTTTCGCCAGCTCCTCCGCATTTTCGGGTGTTTCTGCCCCTGCGCTTTCGTCTGCCTCTTCGGTTTTCTCAAATTCCGGAACCGGTTCCACCCTGGCGCTGAGATTTTCAAAGCTTCTGTCTCTCTGCTGCATGTGGCGACTGACGTTTTTGTCGTCGGTTTTCCAGCGGGTCAGGCCATACTGGTGCGATATCCAGTAGCTCGAGTTTTTTACCACCTGAAAATAGACCATGTCGGCCTTGAACGGAAAGTAGGTTTTATTGTATCTGGTGCCGACACCGGTTTCCTGAAGCTCGTCAAAGCGGTCGGGCGCGAGATGAACGATGACCAGACCGGCATCGGTGCAGACGAGCAGCAACTTTTTATAAACATAAAGACGGTTGATGCAGTTTGACGGCAGAACGCTGTTTTCGGCCATATACTGCCGCCAGGTGCCTTTGTAGAAACGCCAGAGCCCGCTCGACCGGGTGCCGACCCATACGGCCCGGCGCCCGATAAAATCAGCCAGAAATTCTTCGTCACCCTGCATTTCCGGCAACGGAACCCAGTCGAAAAAATCAGGATTTTCTTTGACTGTTACCACGCAGTTCAACCACTGGTCGGGTTTTGGCAGTCTGATCTCGCGCTGTGCCTGCCCGTTTTTTATCAGACTGAGATATTCTGGAGTTACCGCCAAAAAACGCTTTTCGCGACTTTTTCCCTCGTGGAAAATGTAAAAATCGTTAACCCAGCTTTCGGGCTGATTGGCGCAGTTTGTGGCAGTGAATTCATTGCTGCCAGAAACTTCGATCAGGCCGTTGCCCATTGTCGAAATCCAGCCCTGAAAGTTACTCTGCATGGCCATGGCTGAAACCCCGACTGATCTGATTTTAAGGGTGGCTGAATCGGGGTCGGTCTGGTAGTTTACCGGCGAAAATTTTGCCATACCGCCCTGCGGGATAAAGGCGCTGACAATGTAGCCACCAAAACAACCGGCATAGATGCGGTTTCCCTCTATCTGGATTCTGTTGATGTCGAGGGTTGGCAGGTTGCTTTCCGGGCCGTAAATGTAAGTTTGTTTGCCTTGAACATTTATCAGTCCTCTATTGGTTGCCAGCCAGAGCCCGCCGCTTTCATCGGCGGCAATATCGACGACGCTGATCGAGGCAATTTCCTCGGGCAGTGGCAGCGGTTGCCAGGTGCAGCTGTCGCCGTTGTAGATGCTGACACCCTCGTCGGTGCCGACCGCAAGAAATTTGCCGAAGGCGGCGACACAGTTGGCCGATCTGCCGCCCAGTCCGGTATTTTCGGTCACCACCTGCCAGGTTGAGGCCTCTGCTTTCATTGAAAAGAGCAGAGTAATCAGGCAAAAGAGCAGAATCCCTGCGACATTGGTCAGAAGTTTATTCATTCGATCAAGACTCCATTGTTAATAAGTTCAACCCGGCGCTTTTTATCAATCAGAAAACATGACCTGTCAGCCCGGCAGTGATTTCAGGAATAATAATCTCACTTTTTGCCCTCTGATTTTATTTCAGTTTTTCCGCAATCAGATATTGTGGGCCGGATGACGTCCAGGTGTGAAGCGGACTTAAAAGGCCCTGATTTGGCCCTGTTACGAAAGAACTTATGTCGGTGTAGCCAAGCTCTTCAAAAAGAACCGGGGCGCCGGAGGCATTTTCGCTTATGATAGTAACGTCCATTTTAAAGGTATTGCCCGAAACTGCAGGATCATGGAGATATAAATATCCTACGAAATGGTCTTCCTCTTTTCCGATCTCGTCGAGACCTCTGGTCAGACAGAATTCGATCTGTCTCGGGGTTTCAGGGGCAATTCTTATCAAGGGATGCCAGAATGAATTGCGCATGACCCATGCGTCCTGCTCTATCCGAAAAAATGCAGGTATTCCCCAGACCCATATCATTCCAAGCAAAAACGGTCCGTAAATAATGCTGAGAGACCCGACCAGTGGAAGCAGTTTCGTATCTTTCAGTATGCGGCCTTGCGCCTCTGTGGGGGCAATAATCGGGCGCACAATGTCTTTTGCGATGATCCAGCCAAGAAAAATGACGAAGAAAAGGATGATGCCGGCAAAAACAATTATAACCGACGGGAAAAGGACAAAACGAGTTACCGGCATAAGATCCTTTCAAGTGCTCAATTGTGGGCTGATTACCCGGCATACGGCCGAATGGTAACACATCAGATTTTTCTCAGCAATTCAAGGGTTGCTGGTTCAGTTTAAAACCCCGATTTTTGGTGCGTTTGCCGCGCCTCTTTGAGCTTTCACGATATTCTGCAAGAAAGTCTGGTAGAATGTTATTTATAAAATTTAATTTGCATCTGGAGGCAATTAAATATATGAAAAAACTCTTAACCATGCTGCTGCTGCTGCTTCTTGTTTTTTCTGCCGGTGCTCAGCCCCTTATGGCTCAATCAAAAGCGATTCTCAACTGGCAGCCTGACGAAGCCCGTCAGCCAAAGCTTTTTACCGAATTCGAAATTAAAGAGCTGATGAATGCCGTCGAGAACGGCAGGCTTGAGCAGGTTCAGAACCTGTTAAAAGAAAAGCCCGATCTTGTCAAAGCCAGAGACAACGATGGCTGGACCCCTCTGATCATGGCAGCCCGCTTTAATCACGTTAACCTGATCAAGCTGTTGCTCAAGAGCGGTGCAAAAGTTGATGACGTCGATAACGAAGGCAGCTCAGCCCTGCATCACGCCAGCGCCAGTGGCCGAATGGAAGCGGTAAAGACCCTTGTCGAAAGCAAAGCCCGGGTCAGCCTGAAAAACCATGGCGGCGATACCCCCCGCAAGCTTGCAAAATCAAGCGGTCATAGCAAGGTTGCCGATTACCTTGAGAAGAAAAAAGGCTATTGAGCCTTCTGAAATCTTATTTGTAATTGAGAAATTTTTCTAACAGTTGTATAAACAAAAGCCGGGCTGTTACACATTGTTGTGTTACAGCCCGGCTTTTATTTTCCGGATCATCGGTGCGCCTGTCATCTCAGAGAAAGCAGGGCTCTGATGCTCTAATAATGAGATTCCCGCGCTTATGCCCACTCTGGGCATAAGCGCGGGAATAACGATTAAGCTCTTAAGGTCAGGCTTTGCGGCCTTTCTTTTCGAGATTCTGTTTGGCCTGGAAAACGAAAGTGGCGAGGTTGGTTTCGCGGTTCGGCAGAATGGTGCCGTCGTAGATCATATCGACGAACGGGGCCTGATTGCGCATGTGAACCTTGAGAATGGCACTGGCGATGGTGCTCGGCATGCAGGTGAACGGCATCGAGTTGACTACGCCATTGTAACCTTCTTTGGCGAATGCCAGGGCGCCGCCGATGCTGAGAATGGCTTCGCCGTTGATATGGTTCGAGAAGGTTTCGCCTACTTCATGCAGAATGTGTTCGGTCGAATGGTCGAAACGGTTGTCGAGAATTCGCGAGAATGGCTGCGAAATGAACTTCGCGACCAGACGCTGATACTTCGAAGTGAGCCAGAACTTGGCGGTTTCGCCGAGATTGCCGAAGCTTTTCTGGCGTCTGAAGGCTTCTTTTGAATCTTCGATGCCGGTGTGGGTCGTGTATTCGATCCATTCGGCAACCGACGAAGTGTAGGTCTCGCAGCCCATGTCTTCGAGGGTCTTGACCAGCTGCTGGTTGCTTTCTTTGTGGGTGCGCACGAAGATTTCGCCGACAATGCCGATCAGCGGCCGCTGTTCGTCGTTGCGTTCGATGGCGGCAAAAGCCCTGGCAGCCTTCTTGGCAGCCTTGATCAGCTGTAGCCCGCCACCGGCTTCGATTGCAGAGATGCCGGAAATCATCGCGTTTTCGAATACCCTGTCAGTGGTGCCTTTGACCTTTTCATAAGGTCTGATGCGCCACAGAGCCTTCTCGATGAGGTCAGAATAGACGATCGACTGCCAGGCGAGCTGTCTGAACTGCAGTGCCTGATCATCGTTGAAGTAACCGGCGAAGCGGTAGCTGTCTTCTGAACTCGGCGACAGAATCGGCACATTCACGTATTTGTACTTGTCGAGCAGAATGCGGTGCAGGCGGGTATACTGCCCGAAGCGGCACGGACCTTCGGTTTCGGGCATAAAGAACGCCAGGCCATTGTTTACATCCATGCCGTCGGCCATGTGGCGGTCAATGACGTCGAACATGTCACCGGTGGTGACGATACAGGGGAAACATTCCTTGCCACTCGTGTGCTTCTTCCCGAATTCAAGGCCGGCATTGGTGTAAGTCGGCATGACTTCAGCCTTGCAGCCGACTGCTCTGAAAGCGGCTGCGAGACAGCGAGCGCCTTCGGCCATTTTCGGCAGATACAGGGTGCGCTCGGTCAGAGGTGCCGTCGATTTGCGCGGCATGAAGTTGATGTCTTTGCTGGTCAGCACGGTGATCTGCTGCTGATTTTTGATTGCGTCGATAAAGGCGAGCAGGCGGGTTTCGACGCCGGCGCCGGCCGAATGTTCGTCGAGCTCGAGTTCGAGGTAGGGGCGCCCGGTGCGGTTCATCTCATGGTTGAAGAAATGCAGCACGAATGAATCGGGGCCGCATGAAAAACTGGTCAGATAAAGGCCGAACAGTCGGTTGTCGCGGTTGATATACTTGGCGGCCTGCAGAATGCGGTTGCCGAAGCCCCAGTACATATTCGGGTATTCAGATTCGATGTCGATGCCCGACAGATCGAGAAATTCCTGCGGAATCGCATGAATGCCGAGGCGGCTGAAAGTGGCGAACAGATTGAGGTTGGTGCGCGAATCATAAGCGCTGTAGGGGCGGCCGATAACGACGATGGCGCGGCGGTCGCCGAGGTTTTTGAGAATTTCGGCGCCGACTCTTTTGATTTCGGCGTCGAACTGCTTGAGCACTTCAGTCGCTTCATCATAGGCTTTGGTGAATTCAGCATCGTTGAAACGCAGGCCAAGGCGCTTGAATTCCTGGGCAAACGACAGGTGCATGTCCATTTTGCCCTTCTTGAAGTAAACGGCCGGCTTGATGACCTTCTTCGGGTCGAGGCCGAGTGCCGCCATCAGCATATAGGTGTTGGCTTCGACATAGGGGCAATAGAAGGCGTTGTTGCCCTGATTCGCTTCCATTTCGATGAGCATCGGCATGAAGAGAAAGTCGCAGTGATCTTTAAGGGTTGCCGCATGCCCGTGCGAGATCTTGACCGGGAAACAGGCCTCGCAGGTCATGGCTGCTATGCCGCGGTCGACGATTTCGCTGTTGGTTTCAGGGCTGATCACGACTTCGTAGCCGAGCTTCGTCAGCAGGTGAGTCCAGAACAGGCCAAGCTGGTGAAAACCGAGAGCTCGCGGAATGCCGAGAACGATTTTGCCGCTCTTCTTTTCGGCCGGGGTCGCGTCACCGGCAATCCGGTAGAGGCCCTTCATGTGCTTGAAGAAGAGTTCCTGGCGCACCCGGTTGAAGTCGGGAGCGCGTTTGGTGGCCTGCTGGCGTGATTCATACATGCCGCAGTCGCCGCCGTAGATAGCTTCGTCGTTACCGACCTTGTAGATCTGCAGTTTGCACTGGTTGTGGCAGTTTGCGTTGCGCTGGCAGATTTCTTCGTCATGAATGAACGGCTGCTCAACGACGCCCCAGCCACGGAATCTGGTCTTGAAAGTCTGGCCGGCGGCCAGTTTTGCCTTGATTTCATCCATCGCGTGCAGCGCGGCACCGATGCCGCCCATGACTTCGCGATGGGGCAGGGTGATGATCGGTTTGCCGACAATGCGTTCAAAAGCGGCAACCACCGATTTATTCAGTGACGGGCCGCCCTGAAAGCTGATTTTGCTGCCGATTTTGCCATCCTGGACGACGCGGTTCAGGTAGTTGTGAACGACTGCCTGTGACAGGCCGGCGAGCAGGTCTTCGACGGCGCCGCCCATCTGCAGATACGACATCAGATCTGATTCCATGTAGACGGTGCAGCGTTCGGTCAGGCGGTAGGGGGCTTTGGCGCGCATCGCCATTTCTTCGTATTCGCCGGCAATGTTGATGCCGAGCTTGTTGGCGCTTTCTTCGAGAAAGCTGCCGGTGCCGGCGGCGCAAACCTTGTTCATGCGGAAATCAACGACGTAGCCGTTGCCGAGTGCCGTGTATTTGGCATCCTGACCGCCGAGCTCGAAAATGGTGTCGACCCCGGGTTCGAAATGGCTGGTGCCACGGGCATGCGCGGTAACTTCGTTGACGACATCGTCGGCACCGACGAACAGATTGGCAACTTCGCGGCCTGAGCCGGTGGTGCCGACGCCGAGAACGTTGACGCGTTTGACATCGATGGTTTCTACGCAGTTGCGCAAAGCTTTTTTGATGGCGACAACCGGCTGGCCTTCGGTCGGAATATAGCGCTTGTAGACGATGCGGCCTTCGGGGGTGATGAGAACCAGCTTGGTAGTGGTCGAGCCGATATCGTAGCCCATGTAGACATCGACGACATCTTTGCCGGCCGGCAGGCCTTCGGCCTTACCGCATTCGGCGAACGGGTGCAGCTTGAGAGCGAGCGGTTCGGTTCGCACTGCGGCAAAAGCTTCCGAAGCTTTGAGCTGGTTGATCTGCTGGGCGGTGACGGCGCAGCCCTGGTTCTTGCTGATGGCGTTGAGAATGGCGCCAAGGGCGCCGACGCTGGTGTAATGATCGGGCACGGTTACCGGCAGGCCGAGAATGCGTTCGAAAGACTGGCGTGCCAGCAGGTTCGAGGCGTAGCCGCCGATGAAAGCTACGGGGGCCTGCAGCTGGCGGTTGTTGACCAGGGTCGATTTATAGTTCTTGGCGACGCCTTCATGCAGACCGCTGATGATGTGGCGTATCGGAATACCCTTGTTCTGCAGGTGAATCATGTCTGATTTGGTGAAAACCGTGCAGCGGCAGGCGACACTGGCCGGGCAGTCAGATTTGCGGCCCTCTTCCATGAAGCGCATCAGGATTGATTCCATGCGTTTCTGCGGGTCGGTGATGGCGTTGAATTCTTCGACGTCAGAGAAGATGCGTTCGGCCTGCTGGTCGATAAAACTGCCGGTGCCGGCGGCGCAGGCTTCGTTGAGTTTGAAATCGTCGAGAATGAAGCCCTTGTCACTCGGAGTGAGAATGAGAAGCGCCGAATCATGGCCGCCGATCGAGATGGCGGTGCGGGCTTCGGGCATCAGGGCGTAAAGACCTCTGGTCTGGGCAGTGGTCTCGATTTCGAAATATGTTTTAAGCTCGGCGGCGACGGCCTTGCCGTGGGTGCCGGTGAAGGCGACCCGCTGAATGTTGTCGCGGCCGTATTTATCTTCGATCTGCCCGAGAATGCGGGCGACGAGTTCAAGCGTGCGGCCAAAATGGCGGTGATATGGCATTTCTTCGACAAAACGGCCTTCTGCGTCGCAGATGACCGCGTTAATGCTGACTGATCCCAAGTCAAAACCTATATTAAGCTTACCTGATTTCATTTTACCTCCTGAGGGTGAAACGGGTCTGCTATTGTAACATTAAAAAGCCCCTCAGGCAATGGGGCCGGAGGGGCTTGAAATGCAGGTTTGACGGTGGCGTTAGTCTGTCTTTTTCCAGCCGTCGTCGATACTGATATCTGTGCCCGGTGCAACCGGAATCTCGTCGGCTTTGTCGGCCGGGTTCAAGGTTGCCGGCGTAGCAGAAGCGGTCTGGGGTGCTGAACTCGAGGCGGTAATACCTGCTGGCGCGGTAGCAGTTTCGTCTTTCCAGAATTTGATACTGTTCTGGGTCGGGTCGGCAATGGGGGCCTGGCCAGACGAAAGTTCGTAGGCAGGCTTCGGCATCATCATGTAGTAACCGTCGTAAGACAGCAGCAGATCGCCGGCGTTCGTTACCAGAGGCTTCATGAACAGGCTGCGACCGCCGGTTGCCCATACGGTTTGGTTAGATTCGGTTTCGATGTAGCTGCCATAGGTAGTTCGTGCGAAGAATGAATCTTTGTGCGTGACGAAGATGCCACGGCGGTGCGGAAAAGCGTTGTAGACATCAGACAGGTCTTTTTTCCAGAGCTGTTCGCCAGTGTTGGTGTCGAGACAGCGCAAAGCCTTCTTGTCACAGAGCATCAGGCGGTTGCCATACCGGGCAGCGCCAAGATAACCGGCCTGGATGGTTGTTGTCCAGGATGTGCCGGTCATCAGCGACATGCAGACAACCCGCGACCCGCCTGAAGCGAGCATTATCAGAATGTCGTCGAGTATCTGCGATGCCTTGAGGCCCTTTATTTCGTTTTTATGCAGAAGGGTGCCGTGGTCCTGGTCGAAGATCATTATTTCGCCTTCGTTCGAGGCCATGACACAGATGTTCTGTACGAACAGCGGGGTATCCTGACCGAGGGGCACGGCGGCAAATGTCCAGGCAATCGTGCCATCTTCGGGGTTAATGGCCGTAGCTTTCCATTTAGGTTCTTTCAGGTCGTTGTAACCGTGCAGGCAGACGATGACTTTGCCAACCGCATAGTTAACCAGAGTGTCAGCAAAGGTGTATTCCCACAGCGGTTTGCCGGTGCGGCTGTCGAGGCAGAAAAGTGTGCTGGCAGTAGACTGAATTAGAATTTTGTCGGTGTCGACCTTCATCGGAGCGATTCTGAACTGCTCAACCGTGCCGTTTTCCCATACCAGCTTCAGGCCGGGCACCGAAAAACCGCGCACCATTCTCGATGAATCACCCGTAATAACCATGTTGCCGAGTGCGATCGGCTGAAATGGCAGACTGTTCAATTCGGGTGACTCTGCGACCAGCGAACCGGCCGCATCGACTTCGAACAGTTTGAAACTGCGTTTACCCTTGTCGCCACCAAGAAAAACAAAGTTATCGCCGGCTGCGACCGGGTCAGAAAAAACCTTGGCGCTGATGGCGCGCGACCAGAGTTTGGGGGTTTCGCCGTGCGAACCGAGCAGGTGAAAAGCCGCCACACATGCCAGCACCAGAACTACACCAATTAGACGTCTTGACATAATTCAGAGGGTTTTGACGGCATTGAGAATCATTTCAATGCACTTTTCAGGAGCGATGCGGCTGGTATTGAGAATCATGTGGTAGTGGTGCGGGTCGTTCCAGTCAGCATCGAAAAAATCGTAGATGAAGTTGGCGGCGGCTTCGTCCTTGCGGTTGACCACTTCTTCGGCTTTGGCCTGATCGAGATTCTGTTCTTTCATTACATGCTGAATGCGATCGTTACGGTCAGCGACAATACGCACATGCAGAGTGTCGGAGCGGTCCTTGAGAATCTGGCTGCCACCCCGGCCGAGAATGACCACGTTCGACTTCTCGGAAATCTCTTTGATTACCTGGGTCAGAACCTCGTAATAATCTTTTTCCTGAAAGGCGTTGCGCGGGTAGGTGCTGAAAATTTCGGCTGAATCCCATTCGAGTGGGCCAATGCCGAAGGGATGAAAAACCATGCCACCCTGAGCAATGCTGGCAAGGGCTTCTTGAAAGAAAACCCCGATGCGGTTATAAGACTGCTGGTCAAAGTCCTCGAGCTGTTCCTTGTTTTTTCCCATTTTCTGGGCGATTTCATTGATGATCTGCTGGTCGTAGCAGACATATCCAAGGGCTTCGGCGACCTTGAGTGCAATAAAAGTTCCAGATGCACCAATCTCACGCGAAATAGTTACGGCTGGCATCTGATCCTCCTTCTATATTAGACCTTAAGCCTATTTTAAGCGATAAAGAACCACTGTTCAATAAGTTACAAAAAATAAATAAAAAAATGGTTAATCATTCTTATAAATTCGCCGATGAATCTTTTGTAGAAAATTACAAGGAGGAAGGCAAATGGTTCACCCAGGGATGGTCGGAATTACAGAATTGATGATGGACGAGAATTTTCTGTGCTGGATGGAAGATCAGTCTGATGATCTGCTCGAAAACCACACAACTTACGAAATCTTTAATCTTTATCAGTCAGCTGTAAAACACTGAGCAATTCAGGCAAAACAGATCGGGAAACCCCGATTTTTCTTTTTTAGGCCGTTTCGGTTTTTTGCTTCAGGAACTTTTTAAAAGCCTCCCGGCTTTTTTCCTGGCACTTTTTATCAGAACCGCTGTTACAGACGCAGTTTCCCCATTTGTCGGCAAACTCCAGATAGGCGCGCATTCTTTCGATCGTTGCGGCGCTGACCCGATGCTCTAGGCGGCAGGCTTCCTGCTGGGCAAAGTCTTCGGGAAAAGCCAGAATTTCACCGAGAAATTGGGCAAGAATACCGTGATAACGGCTCAGAGCCCTGATTGTCTTCTGGCCTTCTTCGGTCAGAGTTACCGGGCGATATGCCTGGTAATTGATCAGGCCTTTTTCAGACAACCGCTGCAGGGCATTGGTCACCGAAGAGCGTTTGCAGCCCATGCGTTCGGCAAGGTCAGAGGTGCGCACCGCCCCGTGTTCCTGCTGCAGTTCGGCAATCTGTTCGAGATATGATTCAAGAGCCCCTGAAACACGATCTTTCATAGTTTGTTCCTGTTTTACCCCTGGCAGTCGCTGCTCTTTGACGGGCAGCTGCTGCAGCCGGCGCATGAATTGCACTGGCGGCCGACAAAGGTGTTGAGAAGAGTGCGCAAAAGATACCAGCCCGCAAAGATGCCGGCAAGAATAATTGTTACTGCCTCGGCGGCGGTTCCGTTGCTGGCCTGCAGAGCCTCGCCGATTTTCAGGGCGGCGAAGCTGACGAGATAGGCTATCACAAAATATACTACCAGCGAAAGTGCCGTAAACTTCGTCGAACCGCTTTCGCGCCAGACAACACCAAGGGTGGCGATACATGGGATATAAAGCAGGGTGAACAGCATGAATACAAAGGCGGAGAGTTTGTTCATGCCGGTTTTGCTCATGCCTTTGCCGAGATCTTCGTCATATGGCAGATAGAGAACCGTCAGGGTCGATACTACCGATTCTTTTGCCAGAAAACCCGGAATCAGCGAAACGGTCTCACGCCAGCTGAAGCCGAGCGGTGCCATTACCGGGTGCATCAGCTTGCCGATGCGGGCCATATAGCGGCCTTCCATCTGCTCGATGTCGCGTTTGTGAGTGAGGGCGGCAATCTGTTCGGTCGTTTCGGCCGTGACCGTCTGCGACTTGAGAGCGGCCAGTTCAGCTTCGTAATCAAAACTCAGCGGCACTTCACGCGGGAATACCGACAGAACCCAGATCACGATCGCGCCGGCCATGATTACGGTTCCGGCCTTTTCGACAAAGTGCATCGCCTTTTCGTAGAGCATGTGCCAGACGCTGGCGGCGGTCGGCAGGCGATAGGGCGGCATTTCAAGCAAAAATGGGCTGTTTTCGACGCTTTTAAAAAGAAAGCTGGTCATGTGACCCAGGAAGATCAACACCAGAAGGTTGACAAAGAACAGAGAGAACATCCAGGTGCTTGGATTTTCGGGAAAAAAAGTGCCACACAGTAATACCAGAACCGGCAGACGGGCGGCGCAGGTGACCAGAGGTATCAGCAGCATGGTGAGCAGGCGCTGAAAACGGTTGTCGATGATGCGGGTGGCCAGCACTGCCGGAACATTGCAACCAAGACCCATAATCATCGGAATAAAAGCGCGGCCGTGCAGACCGATACTGTTCATCATGCGGTCCATGATAAAGGCGGCGCGTGACATATAGCCGGAATCTTCGAGGATCGCTATCCAGAAGAAGAGGATGAGAATGTTCGGAATGAAGACGAGAACGCCGCCAACGCCGCTGATGATGCCATCGGCCAGCAGCTCCTGCAGCAGGCCTTCCTGCATGTTGGCTTTGACAAAATCGCCGGCCATTTCAACGAGAGATTCCATCCAGCCCATCGGTATTTCACCAATGGAAAAGGTGGTCCAGAACACCCAGGCCATCATCAGGGCGAAGATTGGCAGCCCAAGAAAACGGTGAGTGAGAACCGTGTCGAGTTTTTCCTGCCATGGGGGGATGCTTTTGCCCGGGATGGTGGCGCAGGCGGCGATAAGTTTTTCGATGCGGCGGTAGCGGTCAGAGGCAAGCTCGCAGGCAAGGTCGATGACTTTGACCGGTTTTTCGCGGCCCTGGCTGAGCTGGGCAGCCAGCTGGCGCCTGATTTCCTGAATTTTTATATCGGATTCGAGTGGTTTGAGACTGATCAGTTCGCGCAACGCATTGTAGCGTTGAACCGGGGTGGCAGAGGCCCATTTGAGACCCTGGCAGGCGAGCACGTCTTCGGCGGCCTTTTTCCAGAGGTCGGGCAGCACCAGCATGTTGTTGCAGCACTCAACAGCTATAGACTCAGGGCGGCTCAGGTGCTCGATCATCGAACTGACGCCCTCGCCTCTGCGTGCAACGGTCGGGAACGGGGTGGTGCCTGTGAAAGCCGAGAACTTCTGCAGGTCGATGCTGCCACCGGCGCGGGTGAACGAGTCGAAACAGTTCAGGCTGACGACCGGGTTGACGCCGAGTTCGACCAGTTGGGTGGTCAGAAACAGGTTGCGCTCAAAGTTGGCGATGTCGACGACGTTGATGATGATGCCGGTAGCGGCTTCGTCGAGGGTTTTGAGAACGATTTCCTCTTCGGGAGTGGCTGGGGTGAGCGAGTAGGTGCCCGGCAGGTCGTTGACGATCAGGCGCCCGTTGGCGGTCTCGGTAATGCCCTCGATCTTCTGCACCGTGACGCCGGGCCAGTTACCGACGCGGTGGCGTTCGCCGGTGATGGCGTTAAAGAGGCTGGTTTTGCCTGAGTTGGGGTTGCCGACGAGGTAGACGTTACGACTGTTTGCGGTGATTTTATTTGACATCTGGCTTTATCTCAACATCGATCAGGGCAGATTCGGTGCGGCGCAGGCCAACCAGATAGCCACGGATTTCGTAAGTGGTCGGGTCGCCCATCGGCGCCCTTTTTATGGCTTTAATTGGCGTGCCGGGTACGAAACCCATGTCGAGAAGGCGCCGGGCGGTGGGTGAAAGGGCGTCAATGTCGCGAATGGTGCCGGTGCTGCCTTCGGGCAGATCGGCGAGGCTGTATGTAGTTCTGACCATTTTAGCCGCCTTTGAGATAAAATTAGATGTGTCTAACAATATTAGAATAGTCTAATATTGCTGAAAAGTCAACAAAAAAGGCCAGAATGCAGGGCAACAGCTTACTTAATATTTCCAGATGTCGGGCACCCCAGGAAACAGCACAAAACGTGTTGCCGGCATAATCTTCCACCTGCTAAAGATGTCTTATGAAAGCTTGGCTCAATAATCAATCTGAGCAGTCCATCGACGATCTCTGACTGTTTTACCTGGCTCATTGAAATTTCCTTCTAAGGAGCGCCCATCGGCACTGATGGTACCGACATAGGTCTGATTGTTATCGCTTCGAATAAGAGTTACCTGCTTGTCACCAGGATTAGACTTCATCGTGAGAGTGCCTTTGTCTGGCTCACCTGTTCTAACGCTTTTCCAGTTTGCCTGAAAATTTGACGATTCTCCAATTCGGGTAATTACACCTGTCCAGGCTGGAGATGTATTGTTGCGTTCATATTCAGTTACTCCCTGAATTCCCGGAAATTTGTAACCATTTAACCAGCTAAAATTCTTTTCTGATCGATAATTTAATGCATTTTCTGCTTGACTTTTTCATCGTTATAATATATTATTGTAACGATGAAAGGCGGTGCGGGAATGGCGACAA
>JANJUX010000030.1 GCA_024710355.1 Candidatus Rifleibacteriota bacterium | reverse complement strand
AAAGACCCAGCCAGCCGCTTAATTATGAAGCACCGGCAACAATTTACTACCAAAACGCCCTAAAAAAGGCCGCTTGAAAAACTATGAAAGGAACCACCTTAAATTTTTCAAAAAAGTGTCTTGACGGCGGGGGGCATTACATAGCCCCAGAGCAAATGATGCAGCAAAATCTTCATTAAATTGTCCTGCACCAATGTTCTCAAACAATGAAGAAAGAAAAGTGGCAGAGGCCGTGATGTCGGCAATAAAAAACCAGGAGCATTTACCCTCGTCTTCTTATTTGCTTAAGCCGGACATCCAAGCTCAGATTGCACAAGAAGCTGAACTTGCCTGGCAGAGCAACCAGTCAGATTTACCGGGTATCCATGACGAAGTTGATATAAAAAAGGTTGTGGAACTGGTAACAAAGGCGGTGATTCTGGAAACAATTGATATTCCTCGTATACTTGTTGTTCCTAAAGGCCAGAATGCGATTGGTTTCAAGGCTTTCAAGCTGGAATGCTCATCCATTAAGTTCCAACCAGTTGAGCGCGATTTATTGATTCAGCACTTAAGAACAAATGCACAGGAGACCATAACCTTTTCAAAAGCAGAGAAAAATGAGGAACGACTTGAGGATTATTTAGTGCGTGGGCTTATCGACTTTGAAGACATTTCCTACGACGACCATTCTGACCTTATTTACGATCTGAGTTCGCAATTAGTTCAACATTTTAAAACATACCTCAAGACAGATGAAGAAATTCGAAATGTAATTCTCTATCATCAAAAACAGCTGGTAAACTTTATACATGCGCAAATGCTTGCAAATCAATTTGAAGAAGCAACAGAATTTGAAGTAGTTGTAAGCAAAGGATTTACCGAGCTAAAACCAACCGCTTTTACTGCTACAAAGGATGAAGAATTTACTGACTTTAGAAAAACTGATTTCGATAAATCGAAAATTGGCAGAATGATTTTTGCCGGCTTTTCTAAATGCCTTTACCCCCAAACCAAGTTTGGTTCTGATACTGAACGCAGATTTTCGGTAATTCTTGAAAAGGAAAGCATAAAATGGTTCAGGCCGGTTAAAGGCCAATTTCAAATATTTTACCGCATGGGTAATGAATTCCCGGAATATATTCCTGATTTCGTCGCAGAAACAAATGACAGTATTTATATGATAGAAACAAAAGCAAAGAATGAAATGACTTCACAAGAAGTGCTTAATAAAAAGGAAGCTGCTCTGAAATGGTGCGGTTTTGCTTCTGAACACAATGCAAAAATCAAAGGTAAACCCTGGAAATACCTTTTAATTTCACATGATCAAGTCCAGGACAACATGACCTTGAAATATTTTGAAATGAACACATAAAAGACCATCTACGCACTTCCTGTGGTCTGGCAAAGAGGGGCGCGTGAATAAAAAAAGATCAGTGAAAACATTAACTAAAAAGCTATTCAACAAGTGCGTGAACTCAGGAAATAGGAGAATGGCGGTTGAATTCTGGCAGGGGGGTGTATGAAAATCTGGCAGAATTTAACGTGCACCTGCCGGTGCGCCCTTTCATATTGCCTGAATCAGCGATTTTTTGAGGGTATTGTGCATTGGCATGAATTTTGCTAAAATGCGGTGCGCATATATATGCAAAAATTTACCAGGTAAAGGTTAGACGAGCGAGGCAAATAAGATGTTGATGGCAAAGGTTAAACGGGGGATCGCAAAAATTCGCAGAATCGTATCGATGCAGCGTTTTCTTTCGGCCTGCAGCAATGCAGAAGTTTCTGAAAACACAGTTCGCGATCTTGGTCCGTTTTTGCAATTTCCGCTGAATTCGGTTATGCTTAAGGCCAGACGAAGTTCCCTCAAAAACCGGGAACATTGCAGCTGACCTCTGAGAGGCCCGATCGGCAGAGCGGCTTAATTTTAAAGCTGGTGGAACAACATGAAGAAGCTTACCCTGATCATGCCGTCGATCGGGCGCAAACCCGGCCAGAAATATATTGCCACCTGGCAGATGGAACCCCTGGTTCTTGCTGTTCTTGCATCTCTTACCCCTGACGACTGGCAGATCACGATTCAGGATGACCGCATTGAGCCGATCGATCCTGATGTCCCGACTGATCTTGTCGGTATCACCGTCGAAACCTACACCGCCAGACGCGCCTATCAGATTGCTGCTGCCTACCAGAATCGCGGCGTAAAAGTGGTCATGGGCGGTTATCACGCCAGCCTCTGCCCCGACGAAGTCGAAAAACACGCTGATGCGATCGTGGTTGGGCCAGCAGAGGGAGTCTGGGCCGGCGTGCTTGCCGATGCGGCTGCCGGTTGCCTGCAGAAACGCTATAATGGCTCGTTTGACTTTCCGTGGCGTGGTGTTTTCCCGAAGCGTGAAGTTTATGCCGACAAAAAATATCTGCCGCTGGCGCTTGTCGAGTTTTCGCGCGGCTGCTCACACCATTGCTCTTTCTGCTCGATCACGGTTTTTGCGAAGGGGCGCCACTACTTCAGGCCACCCGAAGAAGTTGCCGAAGAAATCAGACGCACTGGCCAGAAGATCGTTTTTCTCATCGATGACAACATTGCTGCCAACCCCGAGGCGGTCTTTGCTCTGTGTCGGGCACTGCAGCCTCTGAATGTGAAATGGGTCACCCAGATCAGCGTCGAAGCCGCCGCCGACCCGGCTCTGGTCAAGGCAATGGCTGATGCTGGCTGTGTCGGGGTTCTTATCGGGTTTGAATCGCTTCGCTCAGACCTTCTCAGCACCCTGAACAAGAAGAGCAACGAATCGGTCGAGCTTTATGAGCGTTCGCTGGCACTGCTGAAACAGAATCACATCTGTGTTTATGCGACTTTCCTTTTCGGCGTAGACGGCGATGACGTCAGCTCTTTCCCGCGCACCCTCAAATTCGCCATGAAGCATCAGTTCTTTCTCGTGGCCTTCAACCATCTCGTGCCTTTCCCCGGCACGCCTCTCTATGCGAAGCTTGCAGGGCAGGGGCGCATGATCTCTGACGCCTGGTGGCTCGAAGAGAGTTTTCGCTTCGGCCAGGTGCCATACCGGCCGCAGATGCTGCCGCCCGATGAACTGGCTGAAACCTGCCGCCACTACCGGCGCAAATTCTACTCGACAAAATCGATAATCAGGCGCGCTCTGGCGCCGATGACCAATATGCAGAGCCTGTCGACCCTGGCGTTGTTTCTGACCCAGAATTATTACGGCCGCCGCGAGGTCGACGAAAAGTTCGGTATTCCGCTCGGATTGCCCGAAGAAAACCACCTGCTCGCTGATTTCAACAGGTAATGCGCAAGTCGCCCGGGCCGGTCGAAAAATTTACCTTCGCTTCTGACCTCGCCGATGCGGCATTTTTGCCCGAACTTGCCAGCCTCGATGCTCAAATTCGCGATCTTGGCCGTATCTGCCAGATGCCAGCCAGTTTTATCGGCCTCGATTACCAGACCGAACCGTCTTTTTTCACCGCTCTCCAGGCCTTTGGGAATCTGCACGACCTGGTTCTCATTCAACCGCGCGGCTTTGCAGCGCTGGCGGGTCTTGGCATCAGGTCGGTGCGTCGGGCATACCTCAGCGGGCAGTCGGTCGACATCGGGTATCTGCATCATCTGCGGTTTCACCCTGACATCAGGGGCGGTTCATTTCTGCTGCGGGGTTATCGGGCGTTTCGCGAAGTTTTTGCAGACCGGCCTCTACCGGTGACTCTTACTTCAATTCTCGAAGAGAATCATTATGCCCGCCAGCTGCTCGAAGCCGAGCGGGCTGGTGGTGGCATGCCGGTTTATCAGCCGGTTTCACGCTACCTGACGGCACTTATACCATTATCAGGCCCGGGCCGCCGCTGGCCGCAGAAATATCGTTCGCAGCAACCGGGCACGCTTTCGCATCGAATGTTGCAGAACAGTGATCTGTCGTCACTGGTGGCTCTGTTTGAACGCGCCGGTCGTTGCAACGAAGGAGCTCCATGTCTTGACCAGCTCGAACCTGACGGCAGTCTGCGCGGTTTTCCCGGGCTGCGAATCGATGACATGATCGGGGTTTTTGCCGGTGACGAGCTGGTTGGAGCGATCGGGGTCTGGAACCAGCAACAATACCGGCAGATTGTCGTGCATCATCTCTGCCAGCCTCTTGCGCTGGCGCAGAAGTTCTGGCAGTCGGTTGAATTTATGGCTGGTCGCTGCCCGGTTCCCGGAATCGGCGGGCAGGTCGATTTCGTGTTGCTCGACCCCTGGGCGGCCGAACCCGGCCTTGAAAGCATGGTAATGCCGGTTTTGATCAGAGCAGCCTGCGAGGAAGCGAAAAAGCGGGGTGCCATGTTCGCGGCCATGGGCATGGCCGAAAAATTTCCGGCGCTGGCGGCGCTAAATACTGTATTTTTTCTGCCGTACTGGAGTATCATATATCAGGTATTCTGGCCGGAAACCGGCAAATATGAATTTGCCGGCCGACCTCAGCATCTTGCCAACCTTGGGGCCCTATGACCAGCGACAATTCACCAGGCAGAACCCTGTATGGCCGCACTCAGCCCGTTCAGCAGCTCGATGCTGCTGTTAAAGAAGGCATGTTCGCTCTTATGTCGGAATTTTATGAAGTCGAAAAAACTTCTTTTCTGGCTGATCTGGAGCGCAAAAATACTGTCATACTGCTTGAAGACGGGCAGAAAAACCTGCGTGGCTTCACTTCGGTAGCCATTTACGACCTTTCTGTCGGCAAAGATGAGTTCAGAGTGCTTTTCAGCGGCGATACGATCATTCACCCTGATTTCTGGGGCAGTCTCGAATTGCCGCGTGTCTGGGGGCGTTTTATGTATGAGACGCTGCAGGCATCCGGCGAAAAACCGCTCTACTGGTTTCTCATTTCGAGCGGCTACCGCACTTACCGCTTTCTACCGGCCTATTTCAATGAGTTTTTTCCCTGTTTTGACCGCGAAACACCGGCGGCAATGCAGAATATTCTTGATCTCGCTGCCCGGCAGCTTTTTGCCGAAGATTACAACCCCGATACCGGCATTGTCAGGTTGAAAAACCCGACGCCGCTGCGGGCCGGCATCAGCGAACCGGCACAGGAACGCCTGCAGAATCAGCACATCGCCTTTTTTCTGCAGAAGAACCCGGGTCATGACGCCGGCGATGAGCTAGCCTGC
The DNA here is from genome assembly GCA_024710355.1 of Candidatus Rifleibacteriota bacterium. Lineage (GTDB taxonomy): Bacteria > Muiribacteriota > Ozemobacteria > Ozemobacterales > Ozemobacteraceae > Rifleibacterium. The sequence continues at coordinate 73,345 of JANJUX010000030.1, read as the reverse complement.
ATAACCCGCCTCAGCTGGGAAAACTTCAAGCCATTTGTTAAAAGGCTTTTGAAAGGCTGATGACAGTTTCCATGCTCGCCACAGGCCTGGTTCAAGGTATCTGGATGGGCACCTGCCTTGGCGGCGCCATGGAATTAAGACGCGCTGCCAACAGCAATCCTGCCAGAGTGCAAACCCGGGTTCTGCTTGAACTGCTGCAGAATGCCAGTCAGACCGATTTTGGCCGCCAGCATGATTTTGCCACGATCGGCAGTGCCGAAGAATTCTGCGCCAGGGTCAGAGTGCATGAATACGATGATCTGAAGCCATATATCGATCTGATTGCCGCCGGCAAAGAGCGGGTGCTGACCGGTGACCCGGTCAGAATGTTCGAAGAGACGAGTGGCACTTCGGGCCCGAATCGGTTGATTCCTTATACTGCCGGTTTGCAGCGCGCCTTTAACCGGGCTCTGCACCCATGGCTTTTCGACCTGTTCTCGCATTTCGGCAGCCTCTGGGGCGGCCCGGCCTACTGGGTGGTTTCGCCAAGGTCGGCAGAGAAAAGAATGACCGCCGGCGGTGTGCCGATTGGCTTCGCGGCCGATTCTGATTATTTTGGCGTCTGGGCAAAGCCGCTGATCAGTCTGGTAACCGTGGTGCCAGAAGAAGCATCTGGTCTCAGCAACCCAGCCGTCTGGAAGTATGTGAGCCTGCTCTGCCTGCTGCGCCAGCCGCAGATGCGCCTGATTTCTCTCTGGAACCCGACGCTTTTTACGGCACTGCTGTCACAGTGCGGCGAATGGGCTGCATCGCTCGTTGGCGATCTTGAGAACGGCACCTGTTGCCCGGCTTTTTTGCCTGCATCTGGGTTGAACGACCCGGCACTGCAGCTTTATTCTGGCAAACCTTTGCCTGGACGCGGCAAACGGCTTATCGACGCGATCAGGCTGCTTGAGCGTGGCGACCGTTCCGGTTTTACCCGATTGCTCTGGCCGAAAATGGCATTGATTTCGAGCTGGTCGGAGGCAGAAGCTGGCGCCGGGGCTGAATATCTACGCAGCTTTTTTCCGGATGCGGCATTTCAGACGAAAGGGTTGCTGGCGACCGAGGGCCCGGTAACCATACCGATGGTTGGGGCACCAGCGCCGGTTCTGGCGGCGCGGTCGGCGTTTTTTGAATTTGAAGAGGGTGAGACCGGCTCTGACAGAATCAGGCTGGCGCATGAGCTGGTGGCCGGGCAACGCTACCGGGTGCTGATGACCACTGCTGGTGGCCTCTACCGTTATCGCCTGCATGATATCGTTGAAATTCGTGGCTGGTGGCGGAATCTGCCCTGCCTGGCCTTTATTGGCAAAGAAGCCTTTGTTTCTGATCTGGTAGGCGAAAAGCTCAGTTCAGATCAGGTTAAGGCGGCCTTTGCAAATCTTCTGACCGATTTTGCCGGCAGCTGGCTGGCGCCAGAAAAACCAGAACTGCCGGCGTTGCCGCATTATTGCCTCTTTCTCGCGACTTGCGCAGGCAGAAGTAAAATCGAAGAAGCCGGTTGCCGGCAGCTCGCAGATCGCCTGGATGCGGCTTTCTGCGAAAATATTCATTATCGCTGGGCGCGTGAGGCTGGACAGCTTGCGCCAGTCAAGGTCGTAGTCCTTAATGCTGATGGTGCTGCCGCGAATGAAATCAGGCTGCAGCGGCAGGCCGGTCTGGGGCGAACCATCAGTACAGCAAAACCGGGGGTTCTCGATAAAACCCCCGGCTGGCTTGAGTGGCTGCAGAATCGTGGTCTGCTTTAATCGTCGACGCGGTTGCGGCGTTCTTCGAGCGTTCTGATGTCGAGTTTGCGCCCCATGACAGCAATTGCGAGCTTAAATTCGCGCTGATTGCCTGACTGGTCGGCGGCAGTGACCTTGAGCGAATATTCCGGGTTGACGTAGCCGCTGTCATCGACGTTTTCGAATCTGAACACATGTTCGATCGGGTCGAGCATTGCGGTTGGCGAAATCGAGGCATTTTTCACGACACCAGCTTTGTCGGTCAGCTCGTAGGCGAGCGACTGAATGCCGAATGATTTGTCGGGCTTGTAACCGTTGATATTGTCGAGAGCCCTGATGTAGAAGACCAGGCGGTTGTTCTGCTGGCAGACAAAACCCTTCTGACTGTCATCGGTCAGGGTCGAAACCGCGTCAGGACCCTGCAGGTAGCGGTCGAACAGGGCATTGATATCGCCAAGGTCGGTCAGCTGGTGGGCGGTGCTGATTTCGCTTTCTTTGCCGAGATAGGGCACGTCGCCTGTCGAATAATCTTCTTTGAGGCCGGCAGCGCCGAATTCAGAGAAGCCGGCCGCGACGTTCTTCTTTGTACCATAGACATGGCAGCGGTTGGTGCGGGTATCGAAGACGACCACCTGGATTTCGGGGCCGATTTCATCTTTGACCTTGAGCTGTTCGACATTGCCCCAGCGGGATTTATCGATGCCGTCGGCACTGACCTGGTCGGGCAGATCGCCCGGGTTGAGTTTGGCGCCGTCGGCCGGATTGAAGGCGAATTCGGTCGAGCCGGCGTCAGGGTTGGCCGTTTCGGCAATTTTGCTCTCGCCGACGGCATTTTTAACCGCTTCGTGCTGCTCGATGGCGTTGCCGGCAGAATCTCTGCTGATGGCGATAACCTTGAAAATCGGTTCGGGTGAGCTTTTGCCCGAACCTTCGTTGCATTCGTGCCAGGGGCGTGGCTGCTTGATGGTCAGCTTACCGCTGATTTCAGTCGATGCACCGGCCTTTTTGCCGGTAGAGCCATTAATCTGACTGGCGGCGCCGATAGCGAGGTTGGCAACTTCGGCTTTTTTCCAGGCCCAGCGGGTTTCGTGTCTGAAACTTTTGAAGCTGGGCTTGCCCTCGGTATTGTCGAGGTCGGCGAGGCCGACGTTTTCTGACTTCAGCTGACTGATATTCTGACAGGCGGCGGCACTGTATTCGTAAAGGGGGTAGGTGTAATAAACCTGCAGATCGAGGCGGTCGGCGCCCTGAGCGAGTGCGACATCGCCGATCTGGGTCGAAAAGGCCTTGTCGATGAACGGGTTGGTATCGAGCAGCTTCATTTTAAAATCGAAGCTGGTCGGGCCGGTGGGCTGAAAAACCTTTTCGGCGGCAGTGATCTTGAAGTCTGAAGCGATCGGGCTTTTATTGTCGTAAACGATGAAGTCGGTAGATCCGGCTTCGGTCGCCGGTTTTACCAGTTTGATCATGACTTCTTCACTGCACATGCGGTTGCCGTCGGGCAGCCAGACTTCGCGATTTTCTGCTTTTTCGGGCACCACAACGACGCCGCTGGCATTGCGAACTTCGGGCTGGGTGACGACGCGCCTCGATGACTTCTTATAGACCGCTTCTTTCCAGGCCCAGAACATGTTGCTTACTTCATAGCCGGCGCCGGGTGACCAGACTTTCAGCTGAATGCGTGATTCATCGGGGTTGCCGTTAAAACTCGGGGTGTTGAAGGTGACCTGAAAGTCTGGCCCGGGGGTGCCGTCTTCGCCGGTGGCGCTCCAGACAATAGCCGGGTTTGACTGCACTTCGATTTCGGCACCGGGGTTACCGGTTCTGATAAATGCTTTGTAATCGGTGGGCTGCAGATCGGTTATTTTCATTTCGAGTTCTTCGATCAGTAGGCCCTCGGCGCTGATGACGCAGGCTTCATCACCCTGGCGGTAGACAGTAAGCATTTCGGGTGGCGCGTCGGCGGTGATCGGTATCTGGTGCACCATCCAGCCAATATTCGGAAAATTATTGTCAATGGCGCTGGTTATGGGCGTGTCTGACATTGAGACTATCTTTGCCACGCCAGTATCGGGGTATTCGTTCGAAGTGCCGCCGAGCGTGGTCAGCTTGCCCTGCTGCCCGGCTTTGACGAACCCTGAAAAAATCATGTAGGCGCCGCCGATCGAGGGCAAAAAACTGTTGCCGGTCGACATGCCGGTTTCGCGCGCAAATGCTTCCTGAATGCTGCCACGGTTGCCCTGTACAGTGAAAAAGTCTGCCATCGCCTGAATCGGGAAATAGCCGTAGCCGTTTGGCGAATCTGTGCCGCTTTCGAAGGCAATGCCGGCTTTGGTGCACCACTCGTATTTGTCTTTTTCAAGGGCACCGCCGGTATTGTGGGCGGCCGGGTCCCAGACGACTTTGAACTGTGCCGAAGCGCCCTGCGGAACCACGTAAAAGAAGGTGTTGCCTTCCTGGACCAGTTTCATGCCACTTTCGGCAGCATTTATCGGAACGATCGCTGCACACGGCTCGGCAGGCAGCGAGCAGGCCAGCAGAGCCGGCACCGTCATGGCAATCATAACGATCGCAGCAAAGATTTGTTTTCGGAACATATTTCCTCCCTGATACATCAGTTTTCCCTGGTCAGTTTTACGGTTTTGATCATTTCTTCCCTGCGGGTTTCCATTTTGCCACGGTTGAGGGTGGCTTCGCCGAGCGCTTTTATCTGGGCCGAGATTACCAGCTGTCGTTCACCTGGATTGGTGAAGGCGCTGATGACCTTGAAATCGGTTACCGAGAATTTACCGGTGCTTGAATCGACACTGGTGGCTTTCCATGGAAACTTAGTCGTATTGCAGTCAGAAAAGAATTCTTTGAGAGCCTGCGGGTTGCCGGTATTGCCGGCAGCATTGAGGTTAGCGCCGGCGATGATGCCGCGGAACGGGCAATAGCCAAGTGACAGCACACCGGCATCACAGGCTTCCTGTGGGAAGGCGCTCAGTTTGAGCAGCATCATCTGAATGGCCGACTGGGCCATGAAGTTTGCCTGCAGAAAATGCAGATTCGACAGATTCTGCTGTTTTGATTCTTTGCGAAAGTAGACCAGTGCCGAGGCAAAGGCCATGATGCAGACGACGAAGGTCAGCACCAGCGGCAGCGCCAGCCCGGTTCTGTTTTGTTTATTCCTTGTCAAGAAAGGCCCTCCTGGCCAGCAGCTGCAGCTGGCTGACGTCGTTATATTCACCACTGGGAAGACGCCAGCGCACGACGAGACGAATATCGGCGAGGCGGCATTTGTCGGCCGAGTCGGGGTAAACCTCTGCCAGGGTCATGGTTTTCGGTGCTTCGAGAGCGCCGGCGGCGTTGGCTTCGATGCCGTTGTTGCAGCCCATCGGGTCGTGAAATTTGAATGCCGGTATGGTAAATGCGAGCTCGGTGTTGTTGAACGGAAAAACCGTGTATTCGCCGGTGAATTTGTTGCCTTTGACCTCATAATCGGCGCCAAACGACCAGGCCTGTGCCGAACCGGCCCCGGAGAGAAGGTTGTCGCGGCTGATGACGAACATCAGGCGGTTCATTTCTTCTTTGGCGAGATTGGCGGCGATGCCTTCGGCGTCCTGTTCGCGGGTGCCGCGATTGGTGTAATTCAGCAGCCCGAAAATCGGCAGAATGATGAAGCCGAGTATGGCTACGGCGAGCATGATTTCGGTGAGGGTGATGCCTTTGCGTTTCTGGTCGGTCATAGTTCTCTCTTGACGGTCACTTCGACCTTGGCGCCGGTCTGAGCGGTTACGTGTGCGTCAGGGTGAGCGTTGCTGTCTGGGTGCACAACCTTGACATTCATCGATACCAGGCTGCCGGCAGTGTTGTTGTCGGGGTCGAACGCTTCAAGCGCCAGCTTGATTTCGGCAACATTGTCGATGACTTTGTAGCCAGAATAGAGTTTTTCTTTGTTTTTCGGGTCTGAGCCGTCTTCGAGCGTTTTTTTGTAGATCAGATCGCCACCGCTGAGAGACAGTTCACATCTGAAAGTGGCGCCCGGGCTGTCGGGGTCGCTGGCGACGTAAGGCAGGCAGATTGCCCATTTTGCAATTGCGGCATTGCCGGTCAGGTTATCGTTGCTGTTGAGCAGAAATTCGTAGTTCGCTTCGGTAATGTTGGTGCCGCTCAGGCTGACAACCGTCATTGCCGTGGCTTTCTGCATTTCTTCGCGCACGAAAGTCAGGGCATTGCGCAGCTTGTTCTGGGTGCTCAGTGCCCAGTTGCCTTTTTTGAATGAGTTCGAAAAGCCGCTGAAAACTTTGACGCCGATCAGCAGCAACAGTGCGAGAACGCCGGCGGCGACCATAATTTCGACCAGAGTAACCCCGGTTCTTGCGGCGGGCCGACAAGTGCAGACTGCCGTGGCTGGTCTGAAAGGCGCAGATGTTGCGACAGACTCGGCAGATATAGGGTGGCAATTATGGTTTTGCATGATGATTGCGTTCAGCTCTTGTTGATCAGAGATTCGATTTCTTCGCCGGTTATGGCGCTGAGAAGTTCAGCGATCGGTCTTTTATCGGCGCGATGTGCCTCTTTGAGCATGGCGTCGAGAACGGTGACCGCATCGGTGCCATAGGCTTTAACGGTATTTTCGATCAGCATGCGACGGGCCGGCATTTTTTCTTCGGCGTAGATTTTGAAAATGCGTGGCACAACTCGGTCAGCGCTCATAGGCAGTCGACCAAAAGCTTTGATGGCACGGTACACGACTCTGAAGTCGTCGTTGCCGAGCAGTTTGTAAAGCTGCTGCAGGCACATTGTCGCGCCGGGCTGGTCTATTTTTTCGAGGGCTTCGAGGGTGGCGAATATGGTGTCGACGTTGTCTGAGGCAAGAAACCCGTTGAAACTGTTCATTACTTCGGGGATCGGCAGGCGCAGCAGGCCGATGTTCCAGATCAGACCGGCTTTTTTTTCTTCGTCACTTTCATGTTCGTATTCTTCAAGCAGCGCGAGGGCTTTTTTGCGGGCATAAACCAGCGCCGGGTGCTCGCCATTGAGGTTTTGCTCAAGATTCTGCCGACTCTGTTCCTGGGAAAAATCTGGAATGACTTCGGGCTGTTTGTCTTTGCCCGGTTTTTTTGCTGTCTTTGTTTCGAGTGTGGCTGTGGCAGAAGCTTTCCCTGCATTTTCTCTGACTGCCTTTGCTTCGGCTTCAGCCCTGGTTGCGGCGAGATTGGCAGCAACTGCCTGCGCGATGATTTCGCGGCTTTCTTTCAGCAGGCGCTGAGCGATAACAAGCTTGTCGCTGGTGTGATATTTTTCGACGAACTCTTTTAAAACCGCCTCGGATGATGTGTATTGTCCGGCGTAGAAAAAGAAGGCGCCGAGATAAAACTGGTTTTCGGGCTCGGCTGTGTTCTTTTTGAATGAAACAAGGCATTTTTCGATCAGGTCGATATCTCTGGCAAGCAGGCTGCGGTCGATTTCGACAGCCTCGACAAACAGGCGGCCGGCTTCGAGAGTTCGGCCCTGCTCGAACAGTTTGTGGGCCTGTGCCATCATGCTGGCTGCTTGTTGTACCGGTGTTTCTGGTTCTGGCTGTTTTGGTGCCTGATTTTTGGCGAGTTCCTGCAGGCGGGTGATTTTGGCCTCAAGGCCATCGATGCCGGTTTTGAGCTCAGATGCCTGCATGAAAGCTGCCAGAGCCTTGTCGTATTCCTGGCTGGCTTCAAAGACGTAACCGAGCGACATCCAGAGCTGCCATGAATCCTGGTTGCTTTTGAGACTCTTTGCGATCAGGGTTTTGGCGGTCTGGTAATCTTTCTGTTTGAGAAGTTCCTGAACTTTAATTATGGTGCCGGCGACTTCAGAGCCGCTCAGCATTATCGGGACCGAAGCTGCTATCAGGGCAGCCGGCAGAATTTTTCGAATTCGTGACAAAAAGTGGTTCAACATGGCAGATCCTTGATCGTTTAAACTCGGGTTTTCTCTCTGAGGAAAAATGTATCTTTTGATTTTATCAGGCATATGGTGTCTGTGCAAGTTGTCTTTCAGCTGAGAATGGTCGATCTGAAGCGGTTCTTGTCATTAACGACCCGAGCTTTACATCGGTATTACAAAAAACATGCAAAAAACGGATGCAATGCGACTGTGTATTTGCGGTGCAGGCAGAGGTTTGGGCTGTCTGCTGCTGTTTGTTGTTTTCTGGTTACAAATGCTGCTTCGCGTTAAAGCTGACGGGATTGCCTGCCGGCTTATTTGCTTTTAAGGATATAGCGCCCGTCCCAGTTTTCAGGGGGCGGGTGCTGCTTGAATTCTTCGCAGCGGTCGATGTAGACCTGCGCCGGGCCGTCTTCTGGCAGCAGCTGCAGCACGGTAGAAAAAGCGGCGATCGCTTTTTCCCAGTCGCGGGCGAGGTAAAGTTTTATGCCGTCTTTGTAAGCCAATTCGGCCTGCAGCCATAATTCGCTTTCATCGCGGCGGTAGCCACGCACTTCGAAAACTTCGACAGGGCGGTCTTTGCCCTTCACCGCGAGGAAATCGAGAAATCGGGTGCTGATGAGTCCGCGGTCGATTCTGTTGTGAACCGAGTCGGCGATCATCATCAGGGTGCCGTAGGCCTTGTTCGCGCCTTCGAGGCGTGAGGCGAGATTGACGCCATCGCCGAGGCAGGTGAAATTCATCTGGATCTCACTGCCGATGAAGCCAACCATGCATACGGCGGTATTGATGCCGGCCCTGACTTCGACTCGTGGCAAACCCTGTTGGAGCCACTTGCGGCGCAGTTCTGCAAGTTTTTTCTGCATGGCGATGGCACATTCGACGGCGCGCTGAGGGTGGTCGGGCTGCGGGGCAGGGTGGTTCCAGAAGCCCATGATTGCGTCGCCGATGTATTTATCAAGGGTGCCACCGAATTGAAAAAGAATGCGCGTCATCTCGTCGAGATACTCGTTCATCAGCTCGGTAAGCTGTTCGGGCGCGAGTTTTTCTGAAATGGTCGTGAAGCCGGCCAGATCGGTGAAGATTACCGTGAGTTCTTTCTTTTCGCCACCTGGTTTGACTGCATCAGGGTTTTTGAGAATATCGTCGACGACTGCCGATGAGATGAAGCGGCCGAAGGTCTGACGGGTTTCCTGTTCCTGGCGGCGCGAAATGGCCCAGGCGAGGTAGCCACGGACCACGCCGAAACTGCCGAGCAGCAGGCCCGGAAAAAACATCGGCAGCAGTTTCAGGTTGAGAAAAAGCATGGTGCCGGCCGAGAACCAGGCAGTAAAGGCGGCGCCGGTGGCCAGACCGCCCCATGTGGCGCCGTGGCGGATGAAGATCAGGTTTATCAGCAGCAGCACCGGCAGCAGCAGCAGTGTCTGTGCCAGGGGCCATGCGGTGGGCAATCGGTCGTGATGGAAGAATACCGGGTATAAAAACCGGTTTTCGGCCAGAGATGCGAAGAGATTTGCGTGCAGGTTAACCCCGGGCAGCCTGGGTGAGGCTTTGTCCATGAAATTAATCGGGGTGACGATAAAATCCTGATCTGAGGGGAGGGCGCTGCCAATGAATACGGTTTTCTGATGAATCGCGTTATTTCTGAAAATACCGCGGGCGCCGTTGTGTTCATATAGAAGCAGATATTTCCCTGGAGTCATGATCAAGGTCTGATCGCTTTTGCAGGTGATTCTGGCTCCGGTTTCGCCGAGCAGCGTCAGATTGAAGGGTTGCAGGCCCGGGTAATCGAAGCTGAGTGTGACGCTGGCATTTTGCAGCTGTGAGGCGGCGGGCAACTTTGCCATATCAGCTTCGACGCCTGGCAACAGGGTCAGATCGATTGTTTTTTGGGCAGTCGCTGAGGCGGTGGCGCCAAAAACGGCCATTCTGGCATCGAGGGCGGTTGGCAGCAGAGTTGATGCACTTGCTGTGGAAGGCGCCGGCCAGAAAATTTCGCTCAGAAATCGCAGGTTCCAGCTGTTTTCGGGGCCGAGAATGGCGACCGTCTGTGCGGGCGCGGGGTTGCCGGTGGTGTCACAGAGGGTGCCAGACGCAAAGCTCAGGCTGACTTCTTCATCGAGGGCAGAGACGCTGAACCCTTCAGGCAGGGTGTCAAGCGACAATCTGCCTGTGGCGTCAGAGGTAAGCATTGGTAAAGGTTCGCCAAACACGGCAATTTTTGTCGTTGCTGCCGGAACCTGCACTTTGTTGAGGTTGACAAGGGCTGTGGCGTCTGCGAGAACGAGAACCGGCAGGTTCGTATGGCCGCCGTCTGCGGCAGCCCTTATCGTGCCGCGCTGCCAGCCAGAGCTGCTGTGAGCAGTTATTTGAAGAGTGCAGCTGCCTGCCGGTATGCCAGAAAGATGATAATTACCAGCAGCATCGGTTTTTGTAATTTCCCAGAAGCCCGAAGCGAAATCGAGCAGCAGTACATCAGCGTCAGGCAACGGTTTGCCGGAAGTAGACTGCACTTTGCCGGCAAAAGTCGAGCTGCCATGGGCTGCTTCTGGCTGATCAAGTCTGACTCTGCGTTGTTGGTTAGAGTCTTCAAGTTGCAGAAGATTGCGATGGTTCAACAGGGTTGATTCGCGGTCGGAATCAGTTTCGAGGAGCATGCCCATCGACAGAGTTTCGATACAGTCGCCGGTAAAAGGGGGCACCGCCTTGCGAAAAGGCAGGCGCAGACAGGGCAACTGGTAGCTGCCGATCAGCGGCAAAGGTCTGTCGGGCATTTTTAACCAGGTATTGTTGTGGCTGGTCGGCAAATGTATGGTTTCTGCAGTCTGCAGCAGGCCGTCTGCCATTTCAGGGCGCAGCCTGCTGGCCTGGCGTGCCAGCAGTTTCAGCTCAAGGCGGCGAATGGCGAGGTCAAGGCCGGCATGTCCGGTTGAAAAGAAGCTGTAAGGGGCTGATGCAATCAGTTTTAGCAGGAGGGGTTCGGGCTGCAGCTGGTCGGGTGTGGTCTGCGACAACAGATTGTTAATCGCATTTTCGACTGATCTGCTGCTGGCGTCAAAAAGAGAGGCGGCCCAGGCTGAAGTGCCGAGACTGAGCAGAAATTCTTCACTGTCGGCGGGGTGAAAGGCGAGCGGTGCAAAACGCACGGTGGCGTCAAGGTCGGCGGCGACGTTGATCAGGCCGGTTGCCGCTGCCTGACGTGCCAGCGGCTGATGCAGCGGCAGAGGCATTGGCGGCCGACTGGCGCCGGTGTCGGCGAACTGCAGTTTTTCAAAAGTGTGGGCGCCCCGGCCGGTAAAGTGTGAGGCCAGAAATGGCCAGGGGTATGAAGCCAGGGCGGCAGTCAGCTCACCATCTTTTTCGGCGGTCGTGGGCTGGTCGTAGATAAAGTCGAGGCCGGCGACCCGGGTCTGTTCATCGGCAAGCAGACGCAGCAGGCTGGCAAAGTCAGCGCGGTCGGGGTCGCGCCCAAGGCGCTGAAAGAAGGTCTGATCCTTGTTGATGACGAGGACCGGCGGCTGTGAATCGGAACTTTTGCCGGTCAGCTGCCGCAGCAGAGGCTGAGCAGAAAAGAGAAAATCGCTGATTTTCAGGTCGAACCAGATCAGGGTCTGGTTAAAAACCGGCAGCAGGGCAAGCAACCCGATAATGACCGGAATGAAAACGGCCCTTTTTCCGGTGCTGGTGCCCTTGCCTGCCTGGTTTTTAAACACCCCGGCCATAGATCAGAAACGGAATTTCTTGAACAGATTACCCGGGTTTTTTATGACCTTTTTAACTGCGTCAACCTGTTTCTCGGTGGTCTTTTTGTTGTGCTCACCTTTTTCGCTTGCGATTTTTTCTTCGACTTTGAAAATGTGACCCTGGAGTTCATCAGGGATGGCGCCTGCAGCAGCCTGCAGCCACTGGCCCTGGCCGGTAGCGGTGTTAAAGGAATAAGACATTTCACCTTCAGGAATTCTGAAATATTTGACATCACCGGGGATGCGGCCGTAGAGTTCGCCCTTGACCGGTTTGACTGTGGTTATCAGATCGTTGCCGTTCTGCTGGTAGCTGGCGAGAAATTCGACAACCGGCGAAACATTTTTGTATCTGCGCACCTTGAAAATGCCACTACCATCATTGAGCATCAGACCTTCGCGATTGGGTTCGAGGCGGGCGGAGCGACTGCCGGCTGCGGCCCGGCAGGCTGCAAAGGTATTTCCGCCAAGATAAACTTCGCGGAAACTGCGGTCAGAAACGGTAAAGGGCTGGGTTTCAGGGTTGTATTCAGAGAAATCGAAATTGAATTTTTCGCCGATGAGGTCACGGCCCAGCTGGTCAATTTCTTTGATTGAATCGACCAGTTCACCGGCGCCACGTGAATATTCTCTGGCCGCCTGAAGTTTTTCGACCAGAGGAGCACTGAGGCCGGAAAGCATTTCGGTAAAGCGGTTGTCGCCGAGATTCGTAGTTACACCGCCAAAACCACCGAATTCGGTCAGCCCGCTGATGGTTGGGTCGGTTGACAGAAGTCCGAGGGCGCCAGAACCGAACTTTTCGCCAAGCAGAGTGGCCGGGTCGAACTGGCGCAGAGGCGTGAAGCCGTCTTCGAGAATTTTGTCAAAATTCAGAAGTTTGCTGCCGAGAGCCGCCAGACCTTCGCCCTCTTTGAGGGTGCGCTTTTTGCCGGTCTCAGCGTGCGTGAGCTCAACTGCGCCTTTGTAGACGTTGACAACTGTGCCGCCCGGAGCGAGGGTGCCAATCTGCAGGCCCGGAGTTTCGAGCAGGCAGTCGAAATTGTCGATGATGTCGAGTTCAAACAGAGTGCCTTTGACGCCAGCGATTACGTCAGCAGTCTGCACCTGAAAATTACTGCCGCTGATTACCTTGAACAGCAATGCACCCTGCTGGGCTTTGAGTTCGGCGATTGCCTCTTTCCCAAGAGTTTTGGGGACTTCAAAAATGCTTTGCTCTTTAACCGCAAGCACACAGGTGTCTTTCAGGGCCATTTCGGCTGAACTCTCGGTGTGGGTGCGTACTTTGTCGCCGCCATCGAGGCGTTTCATGGCACCGGCCAGTTTGAGATTGCTGTGCAGTTTTTTAAAGGCGGCTTCGGCACCTTTTCTGACCTCGACGCGGCCTTCGATACTGGTGATTTCGGTAGCCGAGAGATCTACGGCAGAACTGGCGGCTGGAAAAGCAAAAAGCAGACCGGCAGCAAGTGCGCAGCCGGGCATTATTCTTGAAACTTTCATAATGACTCCTGTTAAAGCCTCAGATGTTTTTAAATCTTGAGGCAGTCTATGCAAAACCGTCTATCAAGTCAAATAAACCGTGCTGAAATCATGGCAATCGCATTAAATTCCTGAATTCCGCCTCTAAGAGCGGACTGACGGACACACCACAAATTCAAGTTTGCCGGAGGCTCGATCGTTAAGCCAATAAAAAAAAGCCCGCATGAGCGGGCTTTTTCGCTGAGGTGTTTGTGTTACTTGATTTGTTTGCGGGGCTTTTCGAGAACCGGCTCGCCGGTCAGAACCGGTGCATCTGCTGCTTCGGCGGCGAGCATCTGGCGCAGCATTGGCGTGCCGGCCGGAATCATGGTGATCTGCGCTTTGCTTTCTGCCAGCTTCTGCGCTTCGAGGATTTCGAAAAGAGCTGAAGAAATTTCGGGGTCTTTCGAGATTTCGCGTAGCGCTTCGCCGACGATTTTCGGGCGCACGGCGGCAGCCTTGGCGAATTCAGCGGCGGCCTGATTTTCGGCGGTGCTGGTTATGATACTGACCTGGTTGGCCCCATCCTGTTTGATGGCTGAAGTGACCTGGCGCAGCCGGTTGACGACCTTTTCCTGGATCTGGCCGATCATCTTGGCGTCGCGGAAATGCACTTTGCGGATATAGACAGAACCAACCTTGTAGCCCCATTCTGCGGCCTGAGCCGATACTTCCTGGCGCACTTTCTGGCTCATGGAGTGCCTGTCTTCAAGCATGTCGGCAAGCTTCATGTTGCTAAGGCAGCGGACTGAAGCACTTCTGACATTTGTCGAGAGAGAGCTGCGCGGGTCAGCATTTTTGAAACGGTAGGCTACCGGGTTGTTGACGATCATTTCATACCAGATACCGATGCCCATTGGCGCGCCTTCTTCGGAGTTGACCGGCTGACTGCGCAGGTATTCCTGATCGAGGCGGGTGTCGATGACTTCGCACGAGCCGAGCATGTGGACGACCGGTGCTTTCAGCCCGAGGTTCCAGGGTAGAAAATAGAGTCCGGGTTCTTTGAGAACACCGATAACCTGGCCAAACAGCATGTAGATATGGCACTGGCCTTCGCGAACTATGGCATACAGGCCAAGAAAGCGGATGAAGGCAAGAAACAGCGGAATGAAAAAATACGAACCGATGAAGGCGAAAATAAAACCAACAAAAAACTGATCCATTATTTTTCCACCTCCATGATTACCTGTCTGACCTTGTTGAACAGAGCAAGTTTAACGTTGCGCACATAGGCGCGTAAAACATCGGGCCCGTTCTTTTTAAGCTCAGCCAGCTGAATTGCAGTGCTCTTGAGAGGCTCTACTTCAGACTTGGCACGCAGGGTCTCAATTTCAGTGGCGCGGCGCGACTGCACGATCTTCTGGTCGGCAGAAGCCTGGGCCAGGCTGATTTCTGAAGAGACTTCGTTATGCGCAGTATTGATTGCGGCCAGGGCGCTTTCGACTTCGTCGGGCGGGTCGATGCTGGTAATCAGCGAGGCTTCGAGGGTGATGCCATAGCGCGCGGCAGACTGGGTGCATTCCCGCATCATGTGTTCGTTGATTGAGTGCAGGTTTTTGCGCAGATCGTTGATCGAAACGCCGGCGGTGGCGCTGTTTTCTTCGGTCTTCTGTGCTTCGAAGTTGGCGATGCGCTCGCGCAGAACCGAAATAAAATAGGCCATGACGTGAATAATCGGGTTTTTAACCCCGAACAAATAGGCGTAGAGGTTCTGGTCGGTGACGCGATAGCGGATCTGACCGCTGAGCGCCGTGTTCAGCTGGTCTTTAGTGACGGCTTCAAGATACTGACCGGCGTGGTTGGCAGTCGGGTCTTCGGGGTCGAGAGCCATGTTCAGTGTCTGGGTCGAGATATTTACCTTGTGAACTTCTTCCCAGGGGAATTTGAAATAGGGGCCACCCGGCGGAATGACGACCACCTGCGGGTATGCATAGCGTTCGCGCTCTTCGTCGATCAGGTTGATCGCGACCGGCAGCGACAGAATCGTCTTGCCCTCGATGCGCTGGGCGCGGCCAAAAACCGTTTTAACCGCCAGTTCGTTCTGCTCGACGGTGTAGATACCCGACCAGAGGTAGTTGTAGAGAAACCAGACGACAAAACCAACGACAAAGCCAGCAAAAAATGGCATGCAGACCTCCCATATCTAAATTTACTGCCCCGCCATTCTAAACCATTTTCCCCAACTTTTACAGTTTCTCAAACATGGTAACTGCACAGAGTTTTGAATTGTGCCACAGCCCGGGGCACAAACTTCCTGCGAAAAGCTGTTGGTGACAACTGAGTAAAAAAATGCTGCCCCACGGTGGGTGAGGCAGCCTTTGCTGATTTAGCCGTTAATGCTCAGTCTTCGTGAATCTGTTCGCGCATGTCGCCCATGATGGCGCGGGGAACCGGCAGGTCGAGCATTGTGTGCAGGCCGGGTTTGGCGTTGATGACCTGGGGGATCATGTTGATGCACATGGCGATGGTGCCGATGCCGCCGGGAATTTCGGGTTTGTTGGCGAGGTTGACGTTCGGGGTGCCTTTGATTACCACGTAGTCACCGGTGTCGGTGCCTTCGAGTTCGGGTTCGATCTGCTGCGGGTGAATCATTTCGACGGCCATTTTGCCGTTGACGTAACCGAAGCCCTTCATGGTGCAGCCGGCGACGTTGCCGGGCTTAACTTCGGCGTATTTGGTCTTGCGCAGCACTTTTGACACGATCGGGGCCATGGTCTGTTCGACCGGTTTGTCGAGTTTCCAGCCGATGGCGTCGCAGATCATGTTTACTGATTCGTTGAAGCCGACGTGACCGGCGAGATGGCCGGCGGCAGACTGTTTATTGAATTCGTCGAGGGTGATGCCGACTCCCTGTTCTTCCATGACGGCGGGGCCGAACGGTGAGAGACTGTTGACGCGCTCAGCTTTGATGAATTCAACGTCAGTGCAGGCGCCGCTCATGAGAACGACGAGCAGATCCATGATCAGGCCGGGGTTGATGCCGGTGCCGAGAATGCTGACGCCGTTGGCTTTGGCGAGGCGGTCCATTTCGGCGGCCAGTTTCGGTTCTTTGGCTTTCGGGTAGGCCATTTCTTCGGCGGTGGTAATACAGTTGATGCCCTGTTCGACGATCAGTTTGATCTTGTCGAAAGCTTTGGCGGTAAAACTGTCGGTGCAGAGAAGCACGACGTCAGCCGATTTTTTGCTGATAACTTTGTTGATATCGCCCTGGATGATGACATCTTTGTGGTTGCCCTTTGGCAGACCGAGCACTTCGAAGATGCTTTTGCCGACGCGGTCGGGGTGAATGTCGCAGACGCCGACGATGTCAACGCCTTTTTTGCGCAGCAGCACTTCAGCCATGCCGCCTCCCATGGCACCGAAACCCCAGATGGCGATTTTTACGTTTTCTTTCTTCACATCATTTCTCCTGATTGTTAATTGCTGTTCGTTTGCTATGAAGCTTTTACAGAAGACTGACAGCCTGAAAACCGGTTATTTGGGCACGCGATTATCTGGCTTCATGGGCAAGTATACTATAAAAATAAACTATGGCAAGCGCTGCGAAAACTTTCACAAACAATGGGGGGAGCTGGCGCTGCGACCTGGGTGAGCCGTGAGCATGCGAAATAAAACGGGCGAAGCTGCGGAGGAGATTGGATGGCGCCGGAGAGGGCCCGACGTGGCAATGAAGGCAAACAGATTCGTGGAGATTGAGATTCAGGGGTTATGCCGTCTTTGGCAATGACTGGCAGATGTTTGTGACTGCAACGATTGTCAGGTCCTGATCCGGGTCGAGAGTCGAAGAATCGGCTCTGAGATGCCCGGCAAGATGAGCGATCAGCGTTTCTGGGGAAACATTTTCGGTGTCGGCGATGCCGGCGCTGTTAACTGCTGTTTCGGTGCCCGTAAAGCAAAGCAGGCTTTGCCGGCTGTCGAGTTTTATGGTGGTGATTGCCGGCTGCTGGTTGCCGGCTGCAGTAATGGCGACTGAGTTGAGTTCGACTGTCTCGACGCGGCGGCTGGCATGGTCGAGAATCATTGGTGCCCGCATGCCGGCGTTAGCGATTATAATTTCTTTTTCAGCAGCCGGCAGGAGCAGCATCAGCGATATTTCGTGATGGCTGTCTCCGGCACTGCTGTTTTTGAGGATTTCCTGCAGGCCGTGCATGAAGGCGATGGGCTGATCGGTGAGATGACGCAGCTGCAGAGCTGCCGACCTGAGAAATGCCAGCAGCAGACATCGGCTGATACCGGTTCCTGCGACCGTGCCAAGCAACACGGCAGTTTTCTGGCAGGGAGTTTCGAAGATTTCGAAATAATCGCCGCCGTTTCCTGAGGCCGAAATGATTTTGCCGTAAATGCTCAGATCACCGGCATTTACCGGCTTTTCGAGGCGGGTCATGAGTTTTTCCTGGACGATCGAGGCGACGTGCATCTCCTCGAAGTCGACAATAATTTCGTTGAAAATGCGGGCAAGGGAGCCGAATTCGTCATGGCCAAGGTCGGGCAGGCGGTAGGCAAGGTTGCGGCGCTGCAGTTCACCAATGCCCGACTGCAATTCGGCAAGTGGCTGCAGTATGCCCGAGGCAACGCGAAGGCCGAGTGAAACCGAAAGCAGCAGGCTGACGAGCGCAAGCAGCAGGAGCGTATATTTTTTTCCGGAAATTTCGGTTGCGATTTTTTCGAGCGGAAACAGAGAAAAGAGCCTGATAGTAGGCATATGCACGCATTTGTGGCCGGCAAGCAGATAGTCTTTGCCGTCGATACGGCAGAATTCAGGGCGCGTCAGGGTCTGGTCGCGCAATTTGTGCATGAATTCGACGAGCTCGGGTTTTTCAAAGGCTTCGGGGGGGAATACCCGTGTCATCAGCTCGTTGGTAGCCATTATGGTGATACCTTCAGCACTGCTGCGGATATTGCCAAAAATACGTCTGACGAATTCGAGCTCCAGATTGCGGCTGTCCCAGACGTAGAGCATGAGGTAGTCGACGAGTGTCGGATCGAAAAGCGAAAAGTTTTCAATAAAGGTTGGGTGGCGAATCTGACCAATGCCCCAATGCCAGAAGGTGCCACGCGTGTAAAAGCGGCCGATCAGCTCGGCCGGCTTTTTCTGCATCAGGCCATCAGCTATGAACTCCACCTCGGTGGCGGTTTTATCGGAAATCGGAGTCTTGTTGATGACGGACATTATATAGACCGACAGCTTGAATATGGCTTTCATGACGTTGACTTTGGTGCTGTCGCCTGCCAGACGCGGGTTGAATACCTCTTTGATGCTGCTGTTAAGCATAAGGCCGACTTCGCTGACTATTATGCCCGTATTGCTTGCTGTCAGTAGAAACATGTCGGGCCCGGGCTGCTGTTGGCCGAGAAAGCTGTAAATGGTATTGCGGTCGATGTGGTTCTGTTTCAATGATTTTTGCAGCCTTGCCAGGGCAGAACCGATGCGCCCCTTCTGCACAGTGAATTCGTGGTTGAAAAGCTCGTCGACATCCTGCAGTCTGGTCAGGCTGCGGTTAAAAGCTCGATTCAGCAGGCCAACCCTCAGTTGTTGCAGATAATCACTGCCCGAAACGAAAAGTAGAAAGCCTGGCAGAATGCTGGCTACTGCAAAAAGCAGCAGCAGCTGACTGCGGATCTTCAGAGATATTCGGGTTTGAAGAACGGTCACTCTGTAGCTGAGAATGGCGTAAAAGCCGAGGAAGAAATGCAGCAGCAGCATTACCGTGCGTGTCAAGGTGTCGGTTGCGAGCTGATCGATGGCATTTCTGCCGATGGCACAGAAACCAGTCAGTTCTGAGTCGATGAATCTGGTAAAAATGTAGTGCCCAGGCAAAATCTGTCTGTTGGTGTAACTGTGTCTGAACTCAGTTTTTCGCTGACTGAGTTCGTTTGCGACCAGTGGGTTATGGCAGAAAACTTCAGCATCTGAAAGCAGCCCCACACTGACGTTGCCACGATGGTTATCAAGCCAGAGCCTGAGGCCTGGCAGGCTGTTCAGCACATCATATTCAAAAAAAACTGCCAGGCCAAAATTGGGGCCGGTTCTAAGCCATGTCAGCGGGTATTTTTGCGTTGAATCCGGTCTGATAAGTCTTAATTCGCGGCCGGCATAGCAGTGTCGCGAATAAAAGGGAAAAAAGTGCGGTCCGAAAACCGTGCGCATATTTGCCATGATTTCGCCTGGAATATCGTTTTCATTGCGCATGTAGTCTTCGTTGATAATCTTTCTTAATTCAAGATAGGCAGATTTCCAGTTGCCCGGTTGTTTTTCGTATGGAAACCCGGCCTGCACAATATCCCCGTCGGCATTCCAGACAAGGTGGCGCATTTTGAGGCGGTGCTGTCGTGCATAATCTTCAATCGCCTTTGCCATTTCGGCTGGACCATTCTGGCGGTTAAAAAGGCTGTTCAGGCTGGAACACAGATATTTTTCGGTTTCGGCCAGCGAGCGCATTGTTGCCAGAGTCTCGTCCGCCTCGATTTCAAAATTCTTGAAGCGCAGGTCGCGGGCGAGCGAAGCAAGATAAGCGCCGCCGGCCCAGAAGATGACCAGCGGCAGAATCACTGTCGCAGCCATAAGTTTCAGCCAGGCCGAAAATTTGCCGTCAATCATGGCATTTTTCCTCCCGCCGCAGCATCAGAAAGGTCAGATCATCATCCTGGTTCTCTGCCCAGGCGCGGTAACCGGCATGAATTCCCTGCCAGTAGGTTTCGAGGTCCTCGTTCCAGGCACTTCTCAGCAATTGCAGGAATCTTGGGTAGCCAAACATTTCGCCGGATTTGCTGGTCGCCTCAATTATGCCGTCAGTATACAAAATCAGGGTTGCGCCGGGGTTGAGGGTTACGGTTTTCTCTTCGGAACGGTTTCTAGCCGAGCTGCCAAGTGGAAAGCCTTTCAGCTCAAGAAGTTCTGCGCTTTCAGCACGCGGGCCGATGATCGCCGGGTAACAGTGGCCGGCATTGGCAATTACGAAACTGCCGGTCTGGCAGTTAAAGTCGAGGCACTGGGCGGTCATCATCCGTCGCCATTCCCTTTTTTTGAGTTCATGCAGAAGATTGCCGCCTCTGAATAGGACCTCGGCCGGACCGGGAAAATCTTTGGAAGCCGCAGCAATCATGGCTTTCATCATCGCCATAATCATTGCCGCCGGAATTCCGTGCCCGGCGACATCGCCAAAAAAGACCCCGAGACGATTGCCTGGCAGGTCAAAGTAATCAAAGTAGTCGCCACCCATTTTGCTCATGAACAGGGAGCGGGCAAAAAGTCTTACCTGCAGGCGCCGGTGATTTTCAGGGGGCAGCAGGCTGACCTGGACTGTAGTGCCGATTGCAAGTTCATTCAGGCCTTCGACGGTGTCGTTGAAAGCTCCGACCAGCAGTCCGAGCTCGTCATCGCTGCCGGGGGGTACCCTTACGGTATAGTCGCGATTTTTAACCCTTTCAATGCCGCGTGCAAGGCTTTCTACGGGTGCAAGAAGCCTGGTTGCGAAAAGCATGATTATGTGTCTGAGAATTATAACGGTCAGCAGTATGGCGAAACCGATGACAATCTGGAGATTAAAAATCTGGCGGTCGATCAGTTCAGCCGGGTAAAGGGCCGCAAGAATGCCGTGGGTGATTTCATTGCCGGCAATCGAGGTAAACAACCAGGCTTTACCATTGACTTCAACATGGTCACTGGTAACGATTCTCCGGCTGCGGGTCTGGAGCATCAGCTTCTTGATCAGCGGGTTTTCAAGGGTGGCTGTCGAGAATATCATTTCAGGCGAGCTTTCCATGACGGCCAGAGTTCTGGGCTTGAGCTCGTCTGATGACTTTTGCAGTCTTTCACCTATAAAATCACGAATAAAGGCAGATTTTTCCCACGAAAGCAGGATCAGGCCCCAGTTCAGGCCGCGGTCTGATGCGCCGGTGAATTTAAGATACGCCAGTCGCTCGCTATCGCCGGTGCTGAGAGTCGAAAAGCGGTTCAGAGCCGCAAGAAAGAAATACAGCGACTTATCGGTGCTCGAAACCTGCTCGAGAATCGATTCACGACTTTTGAATCGTGGCTTATTCTTTGGCTGACTGAAAAAATCGAGCCCGCCCTGCATCAGCGCAATGCCCATTTTTGAGGCCCGATTTGTGGTATTGGAGATATAAAAACTGTAATTGTCAGAGTCTTCGAGCAGCCCGCCTTCCTGGGGGCGTATTTCTTCGAGGAGCTTTTTCAGCTTTTCGATTTCGGCGTCGGGCCAGCGGCTGCTGCCATAGCGGCGATTGCGTTCGTCGATAAAGGCGTTCAGCCTGGCAGCAAGGGAAGTTGCCGATTCAGGAAAACGCAGATCAAATTCTTTGAGAACGCGTAATGATTCCTGATGGGCAGAGTTGAGCAGTTCGCTTCTCTTTTCGTGGAAAAACTCGTAGCCAGCCGAGAGCATCAGCAGCAGGGGCAGGCCATTTGAGAAGACGAACAGCAGCAGCATTTTGTGTTTAACCGACAGGCACCAGTTCGGGTGTCTTAATAACAGGCAGGAGAAGAAAAAAGCGGCGCAAAAACCCGCTGACAATATCTTGCCAAGAGTTCTGGCTGCCTGATCTTCTGCCGATGGCAGAGAGTTTTTGCGCAGATAACTGACGAGAAGCAGATCGGGATTGGCCTGACGCACGCTCACGAGAAAGTTGCGGCTTTCGCGCATGGCCATGCCGTCAGCTTCGAATTTTCTGATTTCCAGCATGATTTCGGCCTGCTCTTCGGTGTTGTCAGGTAACCCCGAAGCTTCATAGGAAAGGGTTTTAACCATTGCCGGCCGCTCTGGCTCCGGGTTATTTGCAGCCTGTCTGATAAAAGTTTTCGGGCCAAGAAACCTGCCGGTAAGTTCGGCGTCAAGAAAGCATGCGAGTGAAAAATTGCGACCGGGGTAATACCAGAGCAGGCGTTGCTGTTTTTCGAGAGAAACAAACAGGCATTTGCCCCGATTGCCTGGCTTTAGTGGCTCAAAAAGCTGATTTTCGAAGAGAAACTGACCAAAATAACCGCGTAACAGGTTGATTTTACCGGCAACGGTCTGCAGGCCCGCCGGGTCAGACGCCGGTTCTTTGCGATAAACGTCTGCCAGCAGATGCATAACCTGATACATGCTTTTGAGAATGAACTGAAAACGTTTTTCGTCACTCAGGGCGGTATTGACCGAGCCGTCGGGTTTCCAGACGATAAAACGCACCCGGTCAGCAAGGAAACGCCTGAAAGATGTCAGTTTGTTTTTAAGTTCTGCATTGGGGCTGGCCGAGGCATCCGCTGCTGCAAAATTCTGCTGCAGCAGTGCGTGAAAGAATGTTTCATCGGCATGAAAGGCGTCGAGCCGGTCAAGCTGAAGATTGAGGCGATCCTGGGCGGCAGCGACCGCCTGACGGCTGACTGATCCGTAATAGCCGGCAAGAACGGACCAGAGAAGGAAAATTGGCAGCAGAACCATCAGCATGAGCTGCAGCAGTCTGGTGATCAATTTTCCTGTTTGTGTAGGCAAGCGGTTTTCTTTCCGGGTCGATAAACTGTGATTTCTGCTTCAAAACTCCGAGTCAAAGGCTTTGTCAGGATCAAATTCTTCTGGCGCATCGAGCGGAGATTCACCGCCAACCAGTTTCTCTTCGGGAAATTTACGTGAAAAATGGCCGGAAAGATAGATTTTTTCCGGCGCCGGAACCTGACTTTGCAGCAACAACATCGGGCTTGCGGCTGCGATCTGGCTTGAACTATTGATCAACAGGCGCTCACCGCTCTGATAACTTATTTCGAATCTGTAGGCAATATTCAGCAAGCCCAGTTCTCGGGTTATAGCAGACGGCTTCAGGTTGCCCCGCAGCTCTGTTATGGCGCTTTTATGAAAGAATTCAGCAGGTTTTTCGTTTTGCAGAGACAGCATCTGGCGGGAAGCCTGCAAAACCGGATCAGTGCTGACGCCAATATTGAACCCCGGCTTTTCAGACGCCCAGTCTTCGCAAATTTTGATTGCCAGATCAGTGCCCCGCCTGTCTGATATTACGGCAACGCGGTTACCCGAAACCGGGCTGACCCTGCCCGGGATACCTCCCTCTCTGAAAAATGAATTGAGCATGAAGGCCGCAGAGGCGGCAGAAACTGCCATGAGCGGTTCGGAGAAAACCGGTCGGCCCGGTTCCAGCTGCATGTCTGCGATAGCCCGACGGTTGCTGACAAAGAGTATGCCGTTTTCTTCGTGCCACCCCCCGGCGGTCATGGCAATGGTTTTGAGAAGTATTTCGTAGTCCAGGTCTTTATCAAAGCAGAACGCTGAGATAGTGCCGGAAACGCTGCTGTCGCATATCAGTCTGATTTTCTGTTGCCTGGCAAGGTCGGCCAGTGCTGCCGATATTTCGGCATTTTTCAGTATCAGGGGTTTCTCAAGAACCTCACTGGTTGAGTGTGGGATTTCTGTGTAATGACGCAGTGACGGGTTTCCGTCAGTATGTTTTTCGTCTGAAGAACCCGGTGTCATGTCGGCACTGCGGCTTTCTACGGCCGGAGTCAGTCGGCCGTGCAGCTGCACCACATCGATCTGCCAGCCGATACGCCAGTCTGTGCCGGGCGTATTGGTACGATGCTCACACGGGGTCTGGTAGTTCAGAAAGATATTGTCTGATTTCTGCACTCTGCCTCGAGGTGTGGCCAGGTTTTCGACAAAGGCGAGCCTGATTTTGCCGTCGTCGTTGAGCGAGGGCGTCGCTGCAATCGAGATTTTTTCATGGCCGGACTCAGAGGCAAAAGAGAGCAAAAACGGCTGATTGCTTACACCGTTGAAGGTGCACGAGGCAATGGTTTTGTCAGGGCCTGCCTTTAGGTAAAAGCTTATTTTCAGCGCGTGCACAGGGGTGTCTAGGGTTTCTTTGAGTTTTTTTACTTCATCGAGACCGATCCTGGAGCCGACTGCGGCCATAATCTCAGTCTTTGGTGGAAACCAGAGTCTGACTTCTGGCATTTTCATAAGTTCAATCTGGTTGCCGAGTTCAGAAAGATTCCTGTATGAGAGATCTCTGATGACTATCGACTGGTGATCGCTTTCTGGTAAAGAGTCTTCGGGCACAATAATCCAGATGTTGTCGTTTCTGCGAACCTGCAGGCGGTTGATTTTTGCCAGAAGGTTCATGGCCTCTTCGAAATAGACTGTTTCGTTAAGTTTGAAATAACCGTTTTTCTGGTCAGGGAAGGTGCAAACGATATTTATGCGGGCTTTCGTGGCCAGGTCGGCAAAGGCGTCGGTCAGCGACCAGCCAGAATAATCGGCCCTGATTTCTTCGGCTGCCATGCCTGCCGGTATCAGCCAGGCAATCAGCAAAAGGCAGATGAACAGAAGAGGCAGGGGGCTCCGGCGGGTTTTTATGTTTTTTTCTGTCATTGTTTCTGTCCTCAGAATGAAGATTCGAAGGCATCATCTGTTTCGCTGCCTTGGTCATCTTCTGTTTCGTATGAAGGATGCCGGTGATCGGCGAATTGACGCTTTGAGCGTGAGCCAGACAGAAGAACAGCTACAGGCGAGCTGTTTTTGAACGCGATGATCGGTCTTGTGTCAGAGTCAGGCAATGCTGACCAGAAATTCAGCTTCAGCTTAAGGCCTGATTTGAGCTTCAACCCGACCTGCATTTTAAGCCCCGGCTCGGCCAGATGTGGGAACATTACCGGCAGAAACTCAATTTCAGCGGTCGCGTCTTTGAGCTCGATCTGTCTGTTGCAGGCCCGGCCTGTGTTGATTTCGAATGTTTCAGTAAAATCATCCGCGGCAGACTGCAGTGAGAGCCTGCTGTCGAAAAGCACGGGCGGGCGATCGAGCGCGGCAATCAGGCGCATGAGGCCGTCGGTTATATTTGCCGAACCGGCGAGCATGATGGCGTTTATAGCCCGATCTGATGCCACGCGGCAGTTTGCCGGCGCTTTAAGAGTTTTTAGACAGGCCTGCAGTATGGCGGCGGTAGTCTCTGAATCAGAGTATTGCAGTCTTTTTGTAATATTGTAGCCAAATTCAAATGTGTCGAAAAAACGGTTTTCTGGCGCAACGAGCCAGGTGTTGCCGATTTTTCTGACACAGCCGCCGACTGAGCGGGCGATCAGATTGAACTGTTCTTCAAAATACAGATCAGACCCGAAAAAGAAGACTGAAAGATTGCCGCTCAGTGCGCGGTCTATCGCCAGATTGCAGCTCTCAGAGGCTGCGATTCTGCCGAGAATTTTGTCAAATGGCTCATCGAGCAGTGCGAGATGCATCGATGCAGTTGAGTCTGGCTGAGACATGGCTGTTTTCAATCTGTCGCGGCCAGAGGCAGTGCTATCGGTTTCAGCTGTTTTTTGTGGGAATGGTCTGATAAGCCGGGCGGTCCAGTTTATGGTCACGGCGCCATCATTGCTTTTGAGGATCAGAGGATTCTGTTGTTGTGCCCCATGCAGCGATTGTGAATGCAGGTTTTTGCCGGCATTGTCAATTGCCAGGCTGAAAGAGCCCGATGCATCGCATGCAAGTGAACAAGTCGCAACGATTGGCTCGAATTCAGGGCCTGCCAGGCCAAGAAAAAACTCTGTATTTGTCAGCAGCTGAAGTGAGATCGATGCCTGCTGCGGTGAATTGCCGGCGGCAATGTCGAGGTGCAGCTCAGCCGGGACTGCCGGCTTTTCGAGACTTCGCAGGTTTTTTACTGCAGCGGCAGACCTTCTGTGTTCTCCTGAAATTATGCAGGCGTTGACAGATGGCGCCATAAAGACTCGGGTTTCGTTACCATGACTGTCGTCTCTATGGGCAAGAAGGCTTTCTGCCGGGCCGTAAGATGGATAGAACAACTTCCAGCCAGAGGAGTTCTGAAAAATCTGGCGCTCTCTGGCTGTTATAAGCCAGACCGACCCGGCCTGGTCAGCGGTACAGTCGGCGGCGTCAGCAATTGCAAGAAGCTGTTCAATGTCGTTCTGTGACTCTGAAGGTTTGAAATCGCCAGGAATGTGGTCCGGGGCGTTGACGATCAGGTTCAGTCTGGCTCTGGCGGCGAGAGCGTGCAGTCGGGCCAGAAGGCCATTTTCCGGCAAGCTCTTTGCCTGTGCGGTATTTATCAGCAGGCAGAAGACGAAAAGCAAAAGGCCGGGCCTTGAATGGCTGAAAAAAGGCATACAGGTTGTCCTCACAAATTTTGCATCTGACCTGGAAATTATACAAAATTCAGGCAGTTTTGCGTGACAAAATCTGCAAGGTTGTCTTAAGCATTACGAACAATATTCACAGGCGCCATGGATTAGTGAACTTTTGCAGGCTGGCAAGGGCGGCACAAACCTGACTGGCCCTTTCTGCCACGCTGCCGGTTACAGTCAGGTATGGAATTCTTCGGCAGTGCAGGTCGGCGAGAACCTGTTTCTGCATAATTTCGCGGTTGATCTCTCCTGAGCGGTCGATCGAATCTTCGTAAGGTATATCGGTGCCGCAGACGAAGCAGAGATCGTAGCGCGAAACGCAGTGCGTTGCCATATCTTCGAGTTCCGGCTCGGCGGTGCCGTGGTAATGGTAAGAAAAGATTCTGGTCGTCAGTGCATTGGTGTCGGTGAACAGATAGCGGTTTGCTTTGAGCAGCATCTGGTCTTCACGCTCGATGTGCCCGCGCGCTATTTCGACGAGCTGGCCAGTGGTCAGGCGCCGGTTAACCTGATTGTTGTCCCAGTATTCCCGGCCGTATTCGGGCATCCAGACGGTCGAAAACTTTTGAGCCAGATATTCGGCCAGCGTTGTCTTGCCGGTTGACGGACCGCCGAGAAAAACCACATTGATGACATGGTCGCGATAGACGATGTCGTGTACAAACATTCTCGCCGAAAAGGGATCGCTGCGAACCTGGGTGCCGGAAACCGGTATGGCAAGTCGTTTGAGGTCGACAGTGCGATTGACTGCTTTGAGAGCTTTACTGACGTGATCGCCATAGGGTTCGCTCGAATAAAAGTGCGTTATCCCCTTATCGTGAAATTTCGCAAGAATGTAGGTGTCCTGGATTTTCATAATTTCAGGGGTGTAGCCAGCGTCAGTCGGGCCATCCCAGGCTTCGACGATCTGAACCTGCGGGTAGAGAGCCCTTATCCAGCCGGCCCTGACCGTCAGCGGAATGGTCGTTGTCTCCGGGCTGTCGTAGATCATCAGATATAGTTTGTCCATCTCCTGCAGAGCGGTTTCGATAAGATACTGGTGCCCCTTGTGCAGTGGCGAAAATTTGCCAATCGTCAATCCGATTTTCATATGGCCGGCTCCAGGACAGGGTTGTCGAAGGTCTCCGGGTTCTGCTGCATAGATTGTTTCCACTTCTGCAGCCCGACTATGGCCATTATCAGAAAGGCCGTGTACAGCCCTGCGGTCAGGTGCAGGCCCTTCACCGCATAGATGTATATGGCGACGATATCGACCGCGATCCAGAAATGCCATGATTCGAGTTTTTTGCGTGACATCAGCCATTGCGCCGACAGGCTGAAAGTGGTGGTGAAAGCATCGCCATAGGGAAACGACGCATCGGTGCGGCTCGCCATAAGGTAACCGAGCAGCAGCATTGCGATGACTGAGCCCATAACCGTGCCGGCCAGCCACCCGTCTGCAAGTGCGGTAACTTTCGCTTCCTGCCTTTGCCGGCCGCCGTGCAGCCAGAAATACCAGCCGTAGATATTCATGAAAATGTAGATTATGTGCAGAATTACGTCTGAATAAAGTTTTGCCTCAAAAAAGACGAAGACGTAAAGGCTCACCTGCACCAGACCGGTTGGCCAGCACCAGATATTTTCTCTTATCGTGAAAAAAACACAGAGAAAACCGCAGATAACCGCAATTAATTCTATCGTTGACATGGCTGTAGATCCGTTTCGTTGATTTCGCTGGAATATTTAACTTTTTTAGTCGCGCTCAGAAGCTCTTTTGAGATGTTTACCCGCATTGTAATTTCTTTGCCAAACAATTCTGAGAGGGTGCCGCGAAGGCTGCTTTCGCTGAAGCCGGTGCCCCAGGCTGAAAAGTCGAGAGAAAGGTCTTTTTTCTGGTGCAGAGTGAACCCGGCCAGCGAAAAAGTGCTGAGCGCCCGTGAAATATCGACGTGATTGACAAAATCACGGTTCTGATTCAGAAAAAGGGTGGGGGAACGCCCTTCAAGGTTGATCAGGCAGGGTTGCCCCGCGATGAACTGCAGTGCCGCGAAATCACCGGTACGATAGCGAATCAGCGGCAGAAAGGGGTTGATGCCGCCGGTTACGGTTATCTCACCGCGTGCCCCGGGCGCAACCGGTTCGTCGCGCTCTGGGTGCAGAACTTCGATGTAGAGTTCAGGCCTGATCAACTGATAAATGCCGGGTTTTTCTGATACGGCGATCATGCGGCATTCGGTGAGCGAATAGAGGTCGTAGACATGGCAGCCAAACTGCTTCTGCAGCAGTTGTCGCAGCCCCTCGTTCAGTGTCATTGCTGACGAAACCATTGCCTTTGGGCGAATTGCCGGGTTCAACTGTGCGAGTGCCGTAAAGGTGAACGGGTCGCCGGTAATTATCTCCGGGTTGTATTTTTCGAGATAGGTCAGGCGGTCCTGTGGCTTTTTCCAGTCTTTAGGGTTGAGATTGATTTTGAGAATGCCGGCGCCGTCGAGCCAGGTTGAAAGTGAGGCGTAGGTGAGAGTTTCTTCCTGATGGCAGACAAGGCAGATTGCGACTTTGTCGGGGCCGCGCTCGATTCTGATATTTCTCTGCGCGAGAATTGATTCGAGCTGCGGAATCCAGGCGGCCTGTGAAACCGGGTCGAACAATACATCCATTGGGGCACCGGTAGTGCCTGAGGTACAATACACAAGCATTTCAGCAAGGCAGGCATCGGAAGAAACGAACTGCCATGGGCGTTCGGCAATCTGTTCGCGCCGCAGTGTCGGGTTTTCAGACAAAACGAGGCTGCGGCCACGATACGCCTCAACCGTGGTTTTGCACCAGCCAAGGTAGTCTGGCAGCCAGAAAGGCTGTTCATTTTCATGCCAGAATTCTTTGGTCGCAAGAGTATGGCTGTAATCGGCCACTCGCTGCAGGGCCGCCGTGTCAAGGCGGTCACCCGAGCCAAAGTTGAAGATCGGCCCGCACTCATCCTGGCGCAGCTTTTCGAGCAGGCGGCGATCTTTCAGCAGCGGAAATCTCTGTTCATCAGTCAGACCCTGTACTGGTTTCATTATTCCCTCGAATAGACGTTTGCCGCTTCGCGTGCCGCTTTTTCGGCCATCTGCCGGCGGATTTCCTGGGCACGCTCCATGGCAGCCTTCGTTTCTTCAATGACTTTAAGGCGTTTGATGGTGTTGACCGAATCGAAGCGGTCGGCGGCTTCGGCTTCGGATTCACCACCGGGGCAATGACCGCAGGCGGCAAAGATAATTCTGGCAAGTTCTTCAGCGCGTTCTTCGTCTTTAACCCATTGCTCTGGTTTAACCAGAGGGGCGACTTCGCTCAGGCCTCTGCAGAAAAACTGGCGCAGCCAGCCGTCGTCAATCTGCCGGAAAAAAGGATGCGACAAAGCCCAGCAGCATATCTGCTGCAGGCTGAGTTCGGCGAGAGACCTTTTTGCGGCAGTGATATCGATTGGTCTGGGCGCAGTGTCATCAGCGGTCAGGGTACGTACCGTATCATTTACCAGGGCTTCAGTGCTGATTCCAGACCGGCCATTCCGGTCTGGCTGCCCGAGAAATTCTGCCGGGCACTGCTTTATGTGATGAATCATTTCTGAAACATTCGGAACATTCAGGACATTCTGAGCTTTTTTCAAGGTTTTTTCCCTTTCCGGCGGTAAAAGCGGTCGGCAAAAGCCCGGGCAAATTCGAGCATCTCACTCTCAGCGGTTACATAATGCACTACCCAGCCCATTTTCTGCAAGCGTTCGACATCTCCATGGTGCCAGCCGGGGCGTGAGTGCAGAACGAAGGTGCCACCGCCGCCCGCTTTTTGCAGCGCATTTTCAGCGATTTCGTAATTTTCACGGCCGTCAGAATCTTTAGCCTGCAACATCGAAAATATATCATCATCAGAAACGATCAGCAGATGGGTTTTGCCTTTGACATTTTCAAGGTGAGGGGTTTTCAGGCGCGGAATGCCATAAGCATACCCGGTGCCAAGATATGAGGTGAGCACAGTTAAAACCTCATTTTCTGATTTGATGAACCCGGGCGTTTCAAGAAACAGGCCGGGCTCGCCAGACAGGCAGCTCATGACGCGTGCCCCGGCGCGCAGCGCCGACAAAGAAACGATGGTGCCGGCGCAGATCGGCCAAGAAAAGTTGATTCTCGGATTGTTCATCGAGCCCGAGCAGTCGATACCAACATATAGATTAAAAGGCTGCTCTTTTTCCGGAGTATCGTAATCGACACTGAAAACCCGGCTGCGGGTGGTGATTCCCGGCACGATCACCGGCGAAACCAGAGCGGTCTCGAACCAGTCGAGTTCTTCGATTGGGTCGCCGGGTTCCCAGGGGTCGGTGCCCTCCGGCAGCAGTTCTGCCAGGGGTTCGGTAACATCAGTCGGAAATGGCACGAGAAAGGGCAGGGCGATATCGCGGTAATAACGGTTCACGAGCTTGTTTTCATCCGCCGACGGGTCAACCTGCTTCATCATGTCAATGTAGACGCCGGGCTGCTGATAACGCTGCTGCGGGCCGGTTCCTCCGCTGGTCGAACGGAGTTTAGAAAGCTCTGGCTTATCGGCTCTGTCTGATTTGTCTGTTTCGGCTTCGCCCTTTCCCTCATAGCTGGCAATGGCTTCCGAGCGCGGGTCGACGATGCCTTCGAGAATCTGGTCGTCGATTTCAGCCATCCCGCCGGGAATGTCGGAGCCCTCACTGGACTTTTCGGCATCGAGATAGCGTGAAAGTTCGTCTCTCGCCTGCTGATGTTCTTTGTCTTCGATAAGGTAGGGGTAGGCGAGCAGGGCAAAGCGCCCGGCCCCGTCGAGCCAGTTGCGGGCGTAGCTTCTGATGACGGCTGCGGCAAGCGAAGCATCGGCGTCAATCTGCGGCAACTGTTTCGGGCCTGATAGCGAACCACGTGGCAATCCCCAGAGATATTCATAAGTTCGCATATACCAGACGTGCAGCTTTGATGCGACCGGGCAGGTTGCCTGCAGATGCCTGTAAACTGCCGCCATGTCAAGATTCATGGCGCGCTGCAGAGCGTCATTGATTATGAGATCGCTGTAAAGGTTCGAGACCAGTGGCGCCCGGTTTTCGATGCCGGCAAGCGCAATGCGGATGCGCTTGAAAAGGCCGGCGTTGTCATAATTGTTGGCCGGTATCAGAACATGGTGGCCGATTTCGTGGGCGAGCACCTGCAGGGCGAAGTCTTCGACCTGGTAGTCCTGAACGGTTGCCACATCGATGACGATGCGGTGATCAGTCAGCCGGATCATCGCAAAACTGCCGGTAAGCCCTTCTTTTTCTGCCATCTTCTGCGACATGCACCATTCGGGTTCGCGCAGCGTGACGTAAGGATTCCAGATTTTCACCGCTTCGGGCCAGGCTGCCGCCCACCTGTCGCGAATAGCTTTAATATCAGCTGATTTAACGGGCTTTTCCTTCACTCTTTTATCGCTCCGAAGACGAAAACTGCATGTGACGAAGCGGTGGTAAGGTAAAGGGTTTCGCCATGATAAACCCATGAGGTCAGGTCGGGGTAGCGGCTGAGAATCTTTGCCGCTTCGGGTGGAGCCATGTCGGCAGATTTTAAAGTTTTCGGAATCAGGTCTTCAGAAATTTCAGGGGCATCATGCAGAAGCGCCCCGTATCTATCGGCGAAGATAACAGCGGCATAGCGACCATCAGCGGCGTATACAAGGTTTTTATCGAGAAATACCCTGGGCGGGCGCATGAATTTGCCCTGCAGCCCTTTGAAGGCGCCAAGGGCAACAGGCTTCGTGTCAGCTCCATCTGACCAGTTTTTGCTCAGATCGTCCTCGCTGATATTTTCATCAGCAAAAATCAGATTGCGCAAGCTGGGCTCAAGAGCGCTCAGGGAGCCGGTGAGGTGGCGCAGATGCGCCATGCCACAGCGCCAGGCGGCGAATCGTGCTGCCAGAAGCAGCTGGTCGATATTGCCCGCTGCGGCAAAGATTTTCTGCATCAGTGTGAGCCATTTTTCGGCGGCGCTGATTGAATGGCGTGAGATTCGCAATGTTGCCACACTGAGTAATTTTGTCAGCCTGGCCGGGTTAGTGGCGGTCAGAGCCGGGTTGTGCGTCAACAGCAGCCGGCATGATCTTAGTATCTGACTGGAGTGGTGTCCGGCGGCTGAAGACAAGGTCTGCAGCATGTCATTGTATAGGGCGTCGAAAACACGCCGGCTCAGAGTCGGGTTGTGCTGGTGCACGGCAATGAAAACCGGTTCGATAACCTCTTTGAACCAGCCCGGAATCGCGTCGGTGTTCAGACGTCCTGAGCCGTTATTAAAAGACTTCAGCTGCTGATTCAGGCTTTCGGCGTTTTCGCGGAGCAGCTCGATCAGTGGCTGGTAGCTTATTTTTTCCATTTAAGCCACCGCCGGTAGTTTGTATAGCGTTGGTGAAAATATTTGAGTTTCAGTATGTCGTCGGCCATGTGTCCGTAAACTTTCCCAGACCTTGCCATCATACCGAGTTGCTTTTCGATATCGTTCATGCGCCTTTCGACTTCGTCGACCGGCAGCCCATCGAGACCCATTTCGAATTCTTTTTCTAAATCGGCAACCGGGTCTGACTTTTGCAGGCCGCGTCTGAAAAATTCCTCGTTTGACAGGTCGAACAGCTTGCGCAGCCAGCTGATGCGGTCGATTCGATAAGACTCATGGCGGGGCTGATCAAAGAATGGCGATTCGAGATGCGGGGTCAGCGTGTCATGCAGCACAAACGGAATAATCTGCCGCAGGTCTTCGATTTCGACTTCGGGTGAGCCCCTGAAGTATGCGAGAGCTTTTGAGAACTGAATGATGGTCATCAGTTTGCGCACTGACAGCCCGTTTTTCGTCTGTGACCCGAGGTCTCTGATGAGATCCTTGCCGGTTTCTTCTTTCGCGATCTGCGAGAATTCCTGCCCCGAAAGCTTGGCCGTGTCTTTGGTCATGTATTCGAGCCTGGTCGAGGCGGGTTCGAAAAATTCGAAGTGGCGGCAGAAAAATTCGAGGGGGCGGCGCACCTTTTCGTCAATGCGCACCTTGCGGATCTCTTTATTGATTTTTGTCAGCTCATCTTCAGAAAAGATAATCTCTGGCGGAATAATTTCTTCGGGTTTGAATGAAAGCTCGATGCGGCGCTGCAGATCAGCCAGAAACCGGGTATTGAAGTGAAAGGCCCTGATCACGATATCGATACGGTCACGCAGTGCTTCGATAACCTGGTAGGTTCCGCCACCGCCATCGTCGTTGGCGGTCAGATACCAGGCCGAATCGGGGCATTCGAACACCTGGTCGAGAATTTCGGCGTAATTGTCGGCAAGAACCGTCAGCAGTGCCGACTGGGTTCTGGTCGGAATACGGTTGTATTCGTCAATGATTTTCACGCGCATCGACAGCCATTTGCGCCACGAAATTCTGATGTCGCCGATATTGTCGGCCTTGACCATGTCGGCTGGCAGAGGGTGCCCGAGCAGGTCGGCAATAGTCATCTGTGGCTGCCCATGCTGAATGGCCCTCTTGATTTCGATCTGTGAATAACCGGCGAGCAGCCCCATGAGAATCGCCGTTGCAGTTTTGCCGCGCCCGGGGCCGCCAACAATCAGACAGCGGCCGCGCACTGCCAGATTGAGCAATGGTATGAGCACGAAGCTTGAATAGCTCTGGCCGGTTGGCAATGCCAGCTCGAACTTGCGGTCGCCGAACTGAAAGGTGCGCGGCGGCTCGTCATTGTATTCGATATCGTAAAACGGGCTGATGATAGCCGTATTTGTCACCCAGAAATATGCCTGGCGGAGCTTCTCGTCGAGCCCCGAAGCTTTTCCGGAGTCATGCTGCCCGGTTTCGAAGAGGTCTTCGATTTTAAATTCGGGCCGTGCGACCGTTTTGTGCGGGTTGGTCGGCGATGCCGGCACCTTTTGAAAAAAACTTTTTGCCTTTTCCAGTAAGTTGGCCATAAATTCTCTCTTTACAGGAAGTTTGCTGATTAAGCCTGCCGCTGGTCTGTTCGGGCGCTGCTTTCGCTTCCATTTTCCCACCATTGTTCGAGACCTGGATTTATGTTTTGCCAGAAGATTCCGTGATAGTCTGGTTCCCGTGTTTCCAGGGCAATCAGTATCGCAGCCACGAGAAAGTTCGCAATTATTAAAAATACCTCTGAAAACATCTGATAAACAATAAAAAAGGCCGAAGAAATTACGAAAATGGCGGCCCAGATCAATTCTTTTCGTCTTTTGATGCGAAATACATTGCAGAAAAGAAAGAAATGCAGAACCGGCATGGCGAGCAGAACGGCTGCGTCAGCGCTTTCTGATCTCAAAAATGCCGCGCCGGCTGTTCCTGCGACCAGAACAAGAGCGTCGACAATCGAGATTCTGAACCCGGGCAAGAATTGTTCTTTCGAAGACGTCTGCATGAGTGGTCCTTTAAAAAATCCTGCTGTGGTATATTTTATCATGTACCGTTTCGAAAACAACAGGTCCGGAATTTGGCACAAGGCTGCCATATCTGTTTGTCCAGAAATAAAAGAGCCATCCAGACGTTTTAGAGGAGAATTACCAATGCTTCGAACCGGCCTTCTGCAGAATACTGTTCTGACAATAATGACTGTGGCTGTTCTGTTTGTCTGCCCACCCGCCGAGGCTGAAGAACAGCTTTACCAGTATGGCCGGTTTGCCGCTGGTGCAAAAGTCTACCTGTTCGCCGACAAGGTTAATCTGCGGGCCGCACCTTCGACATCGGGCCGGGTCGTCGGCAATCTTCCGGTTGGTACAGAGCTTCAGACTCTTGCAGATCCTGATGGAGAACACTTCATGGCGGGGTTTTCCGCTCCGTGGTACAGGGTGCAGTCTGTTGCTCAGCCAGCCGTTCAGGGTTATGTCTGGGGTGGTCTGCTGTCGCCTGCCTCGATCAATTTCGACGACTCAGGGAAAAGGCTGACGCTGGTCTCAGGCATAACCGGGTTTGGCGAGTTCAATTTTGCCGGGGAGTGCCGCGTCATTTCTGAGGGGCAGGTTATTGCGAAGGCGCCATTCAAATGGATTGCCACTCTGATGGGCGAAGAAAAGAATTATGGTTACAATGTCAGGATCGATGAGCTTCCCTGGAAGGGAACTCAGGATATCAGAAAGGTTTTTCAGATTTCCTGCGGTTATGACGCCTGTGGCTACACGCGCGGCAATATTCTGTTTTTCTGGACCGGTAGGGAGATCGTGACGGGCCCCACTGCTGAAGAGGTTTCTGAGGCCGGGGTTTTTCATGTTGAGTCTGTATTCGTGTTTCCGGGTGATGAAGGGCTTGGAGAGAAGTCTCTGCTTTTGCGGACTACCAGCAGCGAAGAGGCAGACATTGAAAACGGTGTGGCAGCCTCGGCGAAAAAAGTCGAAACACTTTATACCTGGAACGGGAAAGCCTGGGAAGCAGGCAAGCCGGTCGAGACAGCCTTACCTGCTGTACCGTCCGGCCAGGAAAATGACGAGGCGGTCAAATCAGACAAAGATGGCAACGAAGATGGAGAAAATGCTGATGAAGCAGACGATACCAAAAACTGATATCTTCAGCTGAACCAGCCATTGGCCACGGCATAACGCGCCAGCATGCCGAGGCACATCAGCACTACCAGAAGTCGCAGATAGCGTGGATTGATGCGCAGCAGGCAATAAGAGCCGCCGACAGCGCCGATCAGCTGCCCGGCCATCATCGTCAGGCCAGCGAGCCAGACGACTTTTCCGGCAATTAGAAAAACCGCGAGACTGGCGATATTGGTGGCAAAATTGAGAGTTTTGGCGATTATGGTGGCGTCGATCATGCCGTGCCCTCTGAGCGAAACGCCGGCCAGGGCAAAAAATGAGCCGGTTCCGGGGCCGAACATGCCGTCATACCAGCCGATTGCCGGTACCAGCAGTCGCTGATACAGCTGTGGTGACATGCGCGGCTGATTGTTTACTTCCGATGGGGTCGGAGCCAGTAGAAAATAGGCCGCAATTACCACGAGCACTCCCGGAATCACGAACCCCAGCACCTTTGCGTCGATAAATTGCACGGCGACAGTGCCGGCAAGTGACCCGACAAAGGCAGCCAGCATCAGAAATTTAACTTCTGCCCAGCTGACCTTTCGCTTTTTGAACATGATAAAAGTGGCGGTACCACTGCCGATAGAGCTCTGCAGTTTATTGGTGCCGAGGGCGGCATGCGGTGGAATTCCGCTCAAAATCAGTGCCGGTATGGTAATCAGCCCGCCACCACCGGCAAGCGTGTCGATAAAGCCAGCAATGCCTGCGGCGATAAAAAGAAAGCCAAGCATGTCATAAGCCATGTAAGAGGTCCAGAATTTTCAGGTTAAAGGCGGTTCGGAAAAGATGATAGCACATATCTGAGCCGTTATGGTTGTTGTCGTGGGGGGCTGACGCTCAGTTTTCGTCAGAATTCTGTTTGCCGGTTGCGATTACATGCTCTGCCAGAGCATGCAGGGCCGGCATATTTTCAGGGTCCTGGTAAACCGCCTGAAAGAGTCTGAGAGCCTGCGGGTCATTTTTTTCGAGCCAGCCAAAGCTTTTTTTGGGGCCGCAATACCACTGATTGCGCAGCTGAAAATAGATCATGAGTATTTCGACTGCCAGCCAGCTGCGACGATAAAGGGCTTCGATACTACTGCCGGAAGCGCGCTGCAGCATTTTTCTGACCCACTCGGTCGAATGCCTGCGCTCTTCTTCGGTAACGGGTGCCGGCCCCTTGAGGAATTTTTCGTGCAGTCTGTTCAGAAAAGCGCGGCCGGTTCCGTCCATGTCCTGGAGGCAGCACCCGTCGTGCAGGCGCAGAAATTCATCATTGTCCGGGTTCATCGACTCGGTGGGGTAAAACCAGGCATCGAGCGAAAGCCCGTGAAAGCTGCGCGCTTCTTTTTTGAGTTCGGGCTTCTGACAGAAACAGGCAACATCAATATCACTGTTTATATCAGCATCGCCGCGGGCGCGGGAGCCGTAGAGAATTATGATGTCGTGCTGGAAGCGCAGTTTCAATTCTGTGACGAGAAGTTCTTCGAGATTTTTCATTGCCGTTATTCTGTCGCTCTTTCGCAGGGGTGCTTGTACTGCAGGAGTACCGCATCATTGTAATACTGTTGTCGTTCAGTTACAACCCTTTCTGCGGTTGCTGAAGGTTTGCGTGCATAGCTGTTCCGGGCTGAGGTTCTGAATTCAGTTGCTTTTCTGCCGCAGCAATGAACTGACCAAGCTCGGTTTCGAGTTGCAGCAGCAGTTCACGGGCAGACCCGATCTGGTTTCCGACGATTGCCGCCTCGATGGCCCGGGCCTGGTTCTCAATGGTTTTTACCCCCAGATTGCCTGCGACTCCTGCAAGACCGTGGGCGAGAATTCTTGCCTCATCAATCTGACCCGTTTCGAGGGCTTTTTGAATTTTATCGGTGGTATCGGCATGATTGAGGCAGAACTTTTTCAGCACTTTAACCAGCATTGCAATGTTGCCGCCGATTCTTTCGAGGCCTGCATCAACATCCATCCCCTTAATTCTGGGCAATTTTCGTTCCTGACTTGAGATTTTCGCTTCTTCTTCGCCGGTCGTGGCAATTGCAGTGTCGGCATGGGCCCACTGCAGCAGTTTGCGAAAAAGCTTCTGCGGGTCGATGGGCTTGGTGACATAATCATTCATTCCGGCCTGCAGAGCCTTTTCGCGATCACCAGACATGGCGCCCGCTGTCATGGCAATGATGGGCAGGTGGCGGAATTTTTCCTGGAGTCTGATGGCTCTGGTGGCGGTATAACCGTCCATCTCGGGCATCTGTACGTCCATCAGAACGCAGTCGAATTGATGGTTTTCGAGCGCCTGCAGGGCCAGCATGCCGTTTCCTGCTATCTCAACGCTGATTCCGGCTCTGGTGAGCAGTTCTGAGGCAAAATCCTGATTTATTTCATTGTCTTCGACCAGCAGAATTTTCAGCCCCTTCAGATCGGCAAGGGCTTCCTGACTGATAGTTGTGCGGGAGCTGCGTCTTGGGATCGACACGTCTTTGTGGAAAACTTTGAGAATCGTGTCAAGCAGTGTCGACAGGGTAAATGGCTTGATCAGCAGCGCTTCAAGCTCACTGCCAATGGTTTTCTCCGCAATGATTTCCTGACCAAATGGAACGACGCTGATGATCGGAATATGCCGGCCGTTTTCATCGCCAGCCAGTGAGGATTTTCTGATGGCTCTGATTGCTTCAGGGCCGCTGATACCCGGGAATTTCCAGTCGAGGAGAATAAGGTCGAACTGGCGCACGGCAACGCGCGATGATAGCCGCTCTGATGCCTCCTCTAAAGTTCTGGCGGTTGAAACGACGAATGAAAGTGACTGCAGCTGCGACCTGAATGCAGTCAATGCTGATTCACTATCGTCGATTACCAGAACATTGAGGCCTCTGAGGTCAGATGTGGGGTGAAGCGGCTGGCGCTCTGCAGCCACCGGCAGTTTCACGGTGAAGCGAAAAATGCTGCCATGATTAGGAGCTGACTCAATTTTTATTTCGCCATTCATTGCATCGATAAGGCGCTTACAGATTGCCAGGCCGAGGCCAGTTCCGCCGAAACGGCGAGTGATTGAACTGTCGGCCTGAGTGAAAGGCTGAAAAAGTTTCTGCTGCTGCTCTTCAGTCATACCGATACCTGTGTCACTGACGGTGAAACGCAGCCAGACCGAATCGTTTTCGCGCCGGGCGACTTCTGATGAAATTACAATTTCGCCTGAAGGAGTATATTTCACCGCGTTATTGGCGAGGTTGATCAATATCTGTTCGAGTCGCAGCGGGTCACCGATCAGTTTGGTAGGCACTTCGGGCGAAGTTAAAAATACGACTTCGAGGCCCTTTTCCTGCGCTTTGCCGGTGATCAGGTCAGAAAGCTGATCAAGAATGTCATCGAGGTCGAATTCAATAGTTTCAAGGCTGATTTTACCGGCTTCAGCCTTCGAAAAGTCGAGAATTTCGTTGATGATACCGAGAAGATTGTCGGCTGCAACCGTGATTTTTTTGAGATAGCCACTTTGACGCGGTGTCAGGTCAGTCTGCTGACAAAGATAGGCGAGTCCGACGATTGCGTTCATGGGGGTTCTTATTTCGTGACTCATGTTGGCAAGAAATTGGCCTTTGGCCTCTGTTGCCGCTTCAGCCGCTTCCTTCGCGTCTTTGAGAGCTTTTTCCATTTCTTTGCGCAAGGTGATGTCCTGCTGAATTGCCATAAAGTGCGTGACTTTTTTCTGATCGTTCAACACCGGCGAAATTGCCGAGTCGACCCAGAAAACCTCACCGTTTTTGCGGCGGTTGCAGAA
Organism: Candidatus Rifleibacteriota bacterium; assembly: GCA_024710355.1. GTDB lineage: Bacteria > Muiribacteriota > Ozemobacteria > Ozemobacterales > Ozemobacteraceae > Rifleibacterium. The sequence continues at coordinate 33,987 of JANJUX010000030.1, read as the reverse complement.
TTCTCCTTTCCAGGTGCGGCCTGAAGCAACGACCGCCCAGAGATTATTGGATAAGGCCGGCGCCGGCTCCGGGCCTCTCAGGAAACGCGGATTTCTGCCAATGGCTTCTTCGCCTGAATAGCCGGTAATCTCTGAGAAACTGGCGTTAACGTATTCAATCTGGCCGTTGAGGTCGGTTATGATAACCATGGTCGGGCTCTGCTCGACAACCTGTGAAAGCTGCCTGATCTTCTCGCCGGCTTCCCTTTCTGCCGTAATATTTTCGCATACGCCAAGCATGCGGAAAGGTGCATTGTGTTCGTCGCGATAAACCTGTCCCTTTGCCCGCAGACACATCACCCGGTCGTCTTTTCGTCTTATTCTGAATTCGGCTTCAAATGGTGCCCGCCCCTCCATTGCCGCCAGGGTGGCACTTTCAAAGGCGGGCAGGTCTTCGGTGAGAATTCTGCCCCGAAAACTTTCGCGTGTCCCTTCGAAAGTTCCGGGCTGCATACCGAAGATATGGTACATACCTTCGTCCCATATCATTTTGCCATCTGCGAGTGAAAGGTCCCAGATGCCTATTCCAGAAGAGAGCAGGGCCAGTGCGAGGCGATCCTGATTTTCCTTGAGATCGGTCTCAGCTTTTTTTCGACCCGCCATCGCATTGTGCAGTCGGCGGTTGGCGCGATAAAAAATAAAAAGAACGATCAGGTCGGCGACAATTATCAGAACATAAAGACTGAGCATGCCGTCCATTTATGCCACCAGCTTTCTCAGGAGATATATGCGAGTCTTGTCGGGCCCTTGCCCTTCAGATCGACCTCTCCGCGATCAAATACTCTGAACTGGCCATGTAACAACTGCAGAGTGTTCGCCGAAACGCAGACATGCATGGGTTCGCTGGCCGTCTGAACTCTTGAGGCGAGGTTAACCGTATCGCCAAAAATGTCGTATTGAAATCTTGCAAACCCAACTATTCCGGCCACTACCGGGCCCGAATTGATGCCAATGCGGATCTGCCATTGATGAGCGCCATGGCCATTGCGCTGCTGTAAAAACTTGATGAATTCAAGGCCGCATCTGACCAGTCGAACTGCGTGGTCCTGTGAAGGTTCTGGCATACCACAGACCCCGAGATACGCATCGCCAATCGTTTTGATGCGCTGGGCACCATTTTGCAGAAGTATGTCGTCGAATGCCGAAAAAATCTCGGTTAATTCATTCAACAGGGTTTTGGGCGGAATAATGGCAGCCAGAGTCGTGAAATTCACCAGATCGGCAAAAAGAACGCTGACGTCGTCGTAGAGCTGCGGAGTTGAGAACCCGCTGTTCTTGAGTTCATCAATTACTTTTGGCGGCAGAATGTTTGCCAGCAGGCTCTCGCCGCGTTGCCTTTCCCGTACCAGCTCTATGTGAGTTCTGACCCTGGCTTTTACCACGGCAGGTTTGAAGGGTTTGGTGATAAAATCGACCGCGCCTCCTGCCAGACCCTTCACCTCGTCTTCCGGCTGGTTGAGAGAGGTCAGAAAAATCACCGGAATCAGGCTGGTCTCGGGGTCGGCTTTAAGTCTCTGACAAACTTCGAAGCCATCCATTCCTGGCATGCAGATGTCGAGAAGAATGAGTTCGGGGCGGGGGAAATGGTGTGCGGCGCTCAGAGCTTCTTCGCCGCTTCTCGCCGTCTGCACCATATAGTCGTCCTCAAGCAGGCCGGAAATAAAGTCGAGGTTTTCTTCTGAATCGTCAACTGTGAGAATAATCGGCCGCGAAGCAACAAAGTGCATTGTGGGCCTCCCGTCTCTCGATCCGTAAATATTCTATCTACCTACAATTATCCCAGATTTTTGCCCGTGTCTCAAGTGGGCGTGTGAATCTCCATGAACAGCAGAAAAACGACCGAATCTGCAGATAAAGTTCGTTGGTATAAAGTGCATTTTGCATGTATCGGCGCAAATTTCCGGCAGCGCATTGACGCTTTATCGTTTCGTCAGTACAATTAGTCATACTTTCCTTAAAAAAGAGGTACAAGAGTGAGTAATAAAAAGCAGATGCTGGTTCTGGTGCTGTGTTTGTTGTTCCAGGCCGCGTTCATCGGGCAGGCACATGCTCTTAATCTCGGTGGTTTTCTCGATGAGGTGACCGGTACTCTTGACCGGGTCACCGCCACTCTCGACAGTACCTTTGGTGGTGCTGACGCCAACAACCAGAAGGTTGTCGAGCAGTCACGCGAGCAGGCCCCTCAGACCAGCGCTTTCCTTGGAAAGTGGGAAGACAGCTGGGAAACCTCGATGGGCGCCAAGACCCACGAATCGCTCAAAGCCGATCCAGGCTTTTCCAAAGACAAAAATCAGCTCAACCGGGTTGGTAACGTTGCCCGCCGCCTTATCAAGCACGTTGAGCGCAAAGACCTGACCTGGCATTTTGCGGTTCTGAATACCGACGAAGTCAATGCCTTTGCCGCTCCCGGCGGTTATATCTACGTTACCCGCGGGCTTTTGAACATGTGTAAGGATGACAACGAACTCGCCGGCGTCATTGCCCACGAAATGGGTCATATCGACAAAAAACACAGCGTCAGACAGGCTGAAAAAGCTGGTTTGATGACTGCCCTGGTTCTTGGTCTCGGTCTTAACAAGAAAACCAAAGATGCTGCGCCTTTCGCCGCAATTGCCGCCTATTTTGCCAATCTGAAGTTTTCGCGGAATGATGAATATCAGGCCGACGCCTGTGCTGTAAAATATACCCATGCCGCCGGCTATGATCCGAATGGCATCATCGGTTTCTTCAACAAGATCAACAACGACAGCAAAGCTTCGAAAGTTACCAAGTATTTTTCGACCCACCCGCCGACGACCGATCGTATCAATGCGGTCAAGAAAGAAATCGCAAAATTACCGGCTAGAAGCGGATCAAACAACGGCCAGGCTCCGACTGACAGCGGTTCAACCGTAGCGACAAGGCCGCCTACGACCACCGCAACCCAGACACAGACTCAGACAAGCACCCAGACTTCTGGCGCAAAACCGACCACAAAAGATCTGCAGCTCGCCTACGAATCTTATCTGTATTATCAGCAGGTTTATCAGTATAAGGTCCAGCAGCAGGCTCCAGTCAATGAGATTATGGATGCCATGGACAAATACCAGGCCGCCAAGAAAAAATACATGGAAATGCGTAAAGCCGCCGGCATGTAAAACCTTTCTAAAAGCCAAACAAAAGGGCAGAAACCCGGTCGGGTTTCTGCCCTTTGACTTCAGCTCTGCTTATTTGCGCAGCAGAAAGACATGAGCGGGGCTGCTGTGCGGGTCGAGTTCAACGTAGTTCTTTGAACCGTACCACAGATAGCGCCGGTCAGTGAGCAGGTCGTGCATCTGATAGCCCTGTTCAGGAGTCAGGCCAAATTTTTCGAGGGGTACATGCACGAACGACGAATGCCTGATGAACGGGTCGAGGTTGACGGCAACAAGAATGTGGTTGTCACCCAGCGACTTGCCGTAGAAAAGGATCTTGTCGTTTTCTGAGTGGTAGAACTGCAGGTTGTCGTATTCCTGCAGGGCTGGATGTTCGTGTCTGATCTGATTCAGCCGGGTAATCAGGTCGACGATATTGCCCGGGGCTTTCCAGTCGCGGGTTCTGATTTCGTATTTATCGCTGTTAAGATATTCTTCTTTGCCCGGAACCGGTATGCCTTCACACAGTTCGAAACCCTGGAATATGCCATACACACTCGAAAGCGTGGTTGCGAGAACGGCCCTGATCTTGTAGGCCGGCTGGCCGCCGCCATGCAGAAAGGTCGGGAAAATATCGGGGGTATTGGCGAAGAGGTTGGCTCGATAATAATCAGATTCGGGCGGGGTGGTCAATTCGCTGAAGTATTCTGTAAGCTCCGCTTTTTCATTGCGCCAGGTGAAGTAACTGTAGGACTGGGTGAATCCCAGTTTTGCCAGGGCTTTCATGACGCGCGGGCGGGTAAAGGCTTCAGACAGGAAAATGACATCAGGGTATTTCTGCTGCACTTCGTAGATTACCCACTCCCAGAATGCGAAGGGTTTGGTGTGCGGATTGTCGACCCGGAAGATTTTGACGCCTTTACGGGCCCAGAACAGGAAAATACGGCGCATTTCCTTCCAGATTTCTTTGTAATCGTGGCTTTCAAAATTGATCGGGTAGATGTCTTCGTATTTTTTCGGCGGATTTTCGGCAAACTTGATGGTGCCGTCGGGGCGGCGGCTGAACCATTCGGGATGCTGTTTCAGATACGGGTGGTCGGGTGAGCAGTTGATGGCAAAGTCGAGGGCAATTTCGATGCCGTAGCGGGCCGCTTCTTCAACCAGGGCTTCGAAGTCTTCAAAAGTGCCGAGTGCTGGCTCGATAGCGTCGTGCCCGCCGTGATGATTGCCGATCGAATATGGGCAGCCGGGGTCGCCGGGCTGGCAGGTGAGGCTGTTGTTCGGACCTTTGCGCTTGCTGAAACCAACGGGATGAATGGGCGGAAAATAGAGCACGTCGAAGCCCATCTCGGCGATGTGTGGCAGGCGTTTGATCACATCTCTGAAAGTGCCGTGCTTACCAGGTTCAAAACCGCAGGAGCGCGGAAAACATTCATACCACGAAGCGAACCTCGCTTTTTTGCGGTCGACGCGAATCTTGAAGGTTTCGCTTTCGACCCGCGAGGCCGGGTCTGGATGTTCGGCCAGCATTTCGACCAGACGGTCATGGCTGAGAATATGCCAGCGCTGCAGGTCAGATCCGGCTTTTTCGGCTTTCTGCAGCATATTTTTGAGGTATTCCCGGTCTGATTCATTCAGCCAGGCACGATAATTTTTCGCGAGGGCCATGCCTTCGAGAATATCAGAGCTGTAATCGACGTTGGCATCAACTTTTTTGCGGGTATCGAATACCCAGGTGCCGTATTCTTCGCAGTAGGCGACGATCATGTATTCATAAAAGCCGATCTGGTCAACTTTGAATTCGGTTTCCCAGAGGTCCATGCCTGGATTGGTGCAAGTCATCGGCACTTTGTGCCATTTTTTGCGATCGACCGGGCGGTATTCGACCCAGGCAGTCACCTTCTGGTGGCCGTCTCTGAAGATATCGGCAATCACTTTCACGCTGTCGCCCGGTTCGCGCTTCAAGGGGTAGGCGCCGGCGTCGACGAGGGGTCTGACGTTTTCGATAAATGCGCGTTTGCGATTTCTGGTCATGTTATTTTCCCTTGATCAATGATTTGTAAAGATCGACAGTCTGGTGTGCGATCGATTTCCAGCTGAATACGTCTTCGACGCGTTTGCGACCAGCGGCGGCCATTTTGTCGCGCAGTGCCGGGTCGGCCATCAGGGCATTGATTTCCCGGGCCAGATCGTGGGCGAATTCATCGGGTTTTACCGCTTCAAACGGCGATTCATTCATCTGCTCAAGCTTAACGAGCTTGCCGGTGACACCGTCAACGACGACTTCAGGAATCCCGCCGACTGCGCTTGCGACGACGGGGGTTTCGCAGGCCATGGCTTCGAGATTGATGATGCCGAATGGCTCGTAGATCGAGGGGCAGCAGAACACGGCGGCATGCGAATACAGTTCGATCAGCGTCTTGCGGTCGACCATTTCCCGGATCCAATGGATGTTGGAGCGGTTTTTCAAAACCGATTTGACGCCTTCGGCCATTTCTTTTTCGATTTCCGGGGTATCCGGGGCTCCGGCGCAGAGTACGACAGGGATATCAGGGTTCAGATATCTGATGGCATTCACCAGGTGAATGATGCCTTTCTGGCGGGTAATGCGGCCGACGAAGAGCAGGTAGGGTTTTGCGGGGTCGAAGCCAAAGCGCTTGATATGCTCGGTTGAGGCCACTTTTTTGAATTCGTCGGTGTCGATGCCGTTGTAGATGACCTTGAGGCGTTCTTCTTTTACGTTGAACAGGCTTTTTACATCAGCGCGGGTGCCGTGTGAAACGGCGATAACCGCGTCAGCCATTTCGATGGCGGTTTTTTCTACCCACAGAGAGAAATCGTAGCCGCCGGCCAGCTGTTCACGTTTCCAGGGGCGGAGCGGTTCGAGCGAGTGTGTGGTAACGACGAGCGGCACACCAAAATTGAGTTTGGCCCAGATGCCGGCCATGTGGGTATACCAGGTATGGCAATGTACGACGTCGGCGTCGACGCCTTCACCGACAATCTGCAGATCGCGGTCGATGGTCTTGAAGACTGACTGCAGGCCGCGGTCGAGTTTGAGATAACCGGCTGCCGATTCGTAACCGGTGGTTTTGATCTGGCCGCTGCCCGGCTTTTGATCCCCGTAGCAGCGAACTTCGACGCCTGCCAGCTTCGCGACTTCCTTTGAGAGATACTCGATGTGCACGCCGGCTCCACCGTAGACATGCGGGGGGTATTCATTGGTAATGTATAAAACCTTCATCATTCTCTCCTTGCTGATCGTTATGTGCAGAAATTATAGCACCAAAAGGCTGCCTTGTCGCCAAATTTAAAGACGTGCCGGCTCCTTAGAAACCATGCACGCTGCATTTAACCGAAATGCTGCCGCTGTCGCGTTCAAGGCTATAAACTCCGCCTTCCGGGCAGACAGGCTGTTTTTTGATGTATTTGCCGTCTTCAAGGGCTTTACCGTCAAGTGTCTGCATGGTTTTTGAGGTGTCGAGCTCATACATTTCAATCGCGCCCATCATGACCCGGCAGTTGGCGCGGCAGGCATTTTTCTGAGACAGTTTCCGCGCATTTTCTATGCCAGGCAGGGCGATGGCGGCGGCGGCACCGACTATTCCGGTCATGCCTGACAGCATGGTTTTTTCGTCAAGGCCTTCAACCGCAACCCTGAGTTTGTTTTCGTCATGGCTGATTTTGATTGCGTCCAGCATTTTCATGCCCTTCTGGCGTTCGCTTTCTGGAAGCTGGCCCATCTGGTTCTGTGCCATGGTTTTGATCGAGAGCAGCTGCTGTTTTCCGATTGCCGACCACTGTTCGGCAAGGTTCTTGTCGTTGAGTGCGAGCTCGGCGGTTGCCTGATCATTTTTAATCAGCAGCCGTAAATTTTCGAACGGTTTGTACGGTGCCGGAATTTCGGCTTCTGAAACTTTGTCAGAGCCAGTGTGAGAGGGCTGTCTGATCGTGCCGTGAACAGCGCAGCTTACTTCACCGTCGGGCAAAAGCGAGTAGCTTCCATGATTTGGGCATGCCAGCTCGGCATTGAGGTAGTGGTCAGCGATCAGCTGTTTTTGATCGAGGGTTTTTGCCGGGGTTTCTTTGTCCATGGTGTACATTTCGATGGCAGCGGTAAGCATGCGCAGGTTAGTAAAGCAGACGCCGTGTTGAGTGTTTGCGGTCTTGCCGGCTACCATGCGCTTGATGCCGTTCAGATCGACTTCTGCCGCAATAAGTGTATTCTGATCCGTAATTTTGCTGAGAAAGTCAGCCCATTTGTCGCGCCCTGGCGCGTCGCTTTCGGCGGGAGCGTTTTCGGTCTGCATAAACAGGCCCTCTGGTCGAATAGAGAGAAGAATCTGCTGGCCGGGTGCCGGCAGGGTGAATTCAACCAGTTCCTGCCCGCGTTTTGTGGGGTGGGGGGTAATAGTGCCGGTAAAGCTTTCGACGAATTCAAGAAACGCGAGTGGTTTGATTTTAGCCTTGAATGAAAGGTTTGGCCTCAGAGAACTGTCGATTGAAAAGCTGAGCTGACCGTCAGGCAGAAATAATTCTTTTCCGGCAAAGTCATCGATTTTTTTGAAAAAATCAGAAAGCTTCGTGTCGATGCGGGCGAAGCCTTTGAACTGTTTTTCGAGTTCGGCCAGCTTATCGGCGTTTTCGGGTTTAACCATTTCCTTTGCCTGCAGGGCATAGAAATTGAAAATTTTTGCAGCGTCGATATGGACAGCGGCAATGGTTTCTGTGCGCAAAACCGGTTCTGTGGCAGTCAGAACGGCAGTTGACAATAACAGGGCAAAAAGCAGAACCAGTCGGGCGAATTTTTTCACAGCTTACCTCCACATTTGACTGGGGATATTTTACTACAGGCCGACCAATCTTAGGCAAAGAAAATCATGTTTCAAGGTACAGCTCTGCAACCTCGACCTGCTGCAAACTATCAGGTTTTTTGCGGGTTCAGGCAAAAAAGGTTACAATGAAATTGGGGGAGGGTAGATATGAACATTTTAAAAATGGTTCTGCCCTTTAAATGGCGCGACTTCGGCGTCTGGTTCTCCAGAAGCAGCTCTGTCAGATCAGAAAACGAGCATGGAGCCCTGAAGATAGAAGACCTGTATTTCTCTAACTCACGCCATAATCTTAATGGCATCAAAATTAAAGTCGAACTCAAACTTTTGCGACCCGCCCAAGATCAAGTTTTTCTTTGCGCTTTTCTTGCCGACATGAGTCATTTGCAGCTTTTCGAGCCGTTTATCGGTAATCCTGACGATCATACCAGTGAGTTTTTCGCAAGCTCAAGAGTTAGGTCAGAGCGTGGAATGCCCGAAAGTCACGAATTGTTTTTACCAGATTCCGGTTGGATATTGCCTTCTATCTGGCGCTTTCTTGTTCAATCTTTAGGCCTTCGCCACAAAGGCGAAGAAATGATGCCTGACGTCATTGTCTTTGCTTTCGATTCTGCAAGCATGCAACCGCTTCTTTTCGATCTCAAGCCTTTCGATTATTACGGTAATGCAAAACGTCTCAACAATAAGGTGATACTTGAAGATTTTTTCCAGTTTCTTGACCTGGCTCCCGATGCCAGTGAAGCTGAAGTTCAGAGAGCCTATATTCTTCACTGTCGCGATTTCAAAGCCTGTCAGTCTTCAGATGACGGCGGTGAAGAGGCGAGAAAGCGTCTCAGTCATTTCAATCGCGTAAAACAGGGTTACCAGGTCTGGATAGAAAAACTCCAGCAGAAAAGATTGTTCTAGAAAACAGGGCGTCAGTTTTTCAGCTTGCCGGCAGCTTCTGAAGCCCGCCAGAGATACCATGCGGCGATCGACCTGTACGGTTGCCAGGAAAGCGACTGGCGCGCCAGTTCTTTTGGTGTCGGCAGATTACCGGGTGTACCCCTGATCACGGCAAGGCCTTTGCGCAGGCCGTAATCGTCGGGGGCCATGACGTCGACCCGACCAAGCTTGAAGATCAGCAGCATTTCAACTGTCCAGCGACCGATGCCACGAATGGCGGTGAGTTTTTCAATCAGCTCGCTGTTAGACATTCTGTGCATCTGTTCGAGATCAGGCAGTTTACCAGAAACTGCGAATTCAGCCAGGTCGCGCGCGGCCGCTATTTTGGACCCAGAGAGACCGGCAGAGCGCAATTCTTCATCGGAAGCCCGGATGAGGTCCAGCGGGTTGATGCTGTCGCCACCCGAAAACAGGTGCAGCAGGCGTTTAAAAATCGTTGCGGCCGCTTTGCCGGTAAGTTGCTGATAAACGATGGTTTCGAGCAATGCCATAAAGGGCGATGAGAATTCATCGGCGACCAGATTGAAAGCGGGCGCTTTTTTTATAAAATTACCCAGCTGCCGGTCAGCTTCTGCCAGGCGGGCAATTGCCGCTTTGATGTCGGTATCTGCGAATACCGCCGGGGGCAATACCCGCAACGGGTCTGATGTTGAAAGGTTCAGGCCTTCGCGGCGCAGCATCCAGGCTTTGAGTTCGGTGCCGCCGCCGGCTGAGAATCCTCCGAGTCGGCAGTCAGAATTGATCACTCTGTGGCACGGAATCAGCAAAGGCAGGGGGTTGCGTCCGACGGCTGTGCCGACGGCCCTTGCTGCACCAGGTTTCTGGCACATTTCTGCCAGCTGCCCGTATGAAACTGTGGCGCCCGGGCCGACCTTGATGAGCTCTTCATATACCCTGCGGGCGAATTCCGCGATATCTTCGAGGTCAAGTTTGATACGCCTGAAGTCATATTCTTCGCCGGCGAAATATTTTTGTATCTGGTCGACACAGTTTTTTTGGCGACTGTTCAGAATATCTGCCGTTACCGCATCAGAGAAGGCTTCTTTGCACCTCTTTTGCAGATTTTTGAAGCCTTTTTCTGGTAGAAATACCGCTTTTACTGCATCGTCGCTGAAGCAGACGGCGGCGTGCCCGGGTTCGGTTTCAAAATAATACAGTTGCAATTGTTTTGACATGCGAAAATTATGCCGCAAAAATCGCAATATGGCAATGCCCGGGGCGAGCTGGCAGTTCAGAATATGAGGTAAGGCAGGTTGTTATTTTTGTTCTTCAGGTTTTTCGGGAGGCTTCTGGCCGCATTTGCCGCAGCCTTTTGACCGCAGGCAGACTTCGCATCTGGCGTCACTGCACCAGAGGCAGTTGAAACAGTCCTTGCAAGGGTGTTTCTTTAACAGGCTTTCGGGTGGCCTGAAGGCGTTGAGTCGTTTATACACGTCAACTTTTTCTTCTTTAATTTCGGGTGCAGCCTTCTGGTTTTTGTTTTCATCGGCATCGGGGTTATTTTTTGTGGTCATTGCGGCCTCCATCATATGAGATAAAGATGCTCAGTCTGCCGCACAAACTCAAGCGATATTTTGACATGGCTACCGGCAGGTCAGTATCTGTAACCACTGGTTTTGTATATCCAATACTGACAGTGAAAGAATCATTCAGCAACATCAGGGCCGGGCGTTTTTGGTTGACTTGCGGTTGCTGGTCGCTTAAAATCAGGCACCATGATTAATTTAGCCAATGTAAAAGTCGCATATTCAAATCGTGTTCTTTTTCAAAATGCCAACTTTCTTGTTCGCCCAGGCGACAAGATTGGTCTGGTAGGCCCGAACGGCGCCGGCAAAACTACGGTTTTCCGGTTGATAATGGGGCACGAAAAGCCCGATGAGGGCGAAGTTAATATCAATGCCGGTCTGGTTCTCGGTTATTTTTCGCAGGATGTTGGCGAAATGTCGGGCCGCTCGGCCCTGGCAGAAGTGCTTGCCGGTGCCGGCAAGGTTTACGAAATCGGCCGGAAACTGCATGATCTTGAACATCAGATGGCCGAGCCCGATTTCTGTGGCGACGACAATTTTATGGAACGCTACGGAAAACTCCAGGAAGAATTCATTCACCTGAACGGCTACGAAAAGGAAAGCGAAGCCCAGACGATTCTCAATGGTCTCGGGATTGGCCCCGACCGCTGGGATCACCCGGTCGAAACTTTTTCGGGCGGCTGGAAAATGCGCATAGCGTTGGCGCGCATTCTGCTCCTCAACCCTGATGTCCTTCTCATCGACGAACCGACCAACCATCTTGATATCGAATCGATTCTCTGGCTCGAAACCTGGCTGAAGGAATTCAAGGGCTCTATCGTCATGACCAGCCACGATCGCGAATTCATGACGCGTATCTGTTCAAGAACCATCGAGGTGGCGGCTGAAACAATAACCACTTACAGCGGCGATTACGAATTTTACCTGCGCGAACGGGTGATCAGACGTGAGCAGCTTCTGTCGGCCCAGCGCCGACAGCAGGCGATGCTGGCAAAAGAAGAGGAATTCATCGCTCGTTTTGCTGCCCGGGCATCACATGCTGCTCAGGTGCAGTCGCGGGTCAAGACAATTGAAAAAATTGAACGAATAGTTGTTCCGCCCGATCCGAAGGTCATTAAATTTCGTTTTCCGCCGGTTAAAAGGAGTGGCGATATCGTCGTCGAGCTCAATGACCTGGCAAAGCAGTGGCCACTGCATGATGGCCGGATGCTGCCGGTTTTTTCCGGGGTTACCGGTAAGGTGCTGCGCACCAACAAGATTGCGGTTACCGGTATCAATGGCGCCGGTAAATCGACACTTTTAAAGATAATCAGCGGGATGACCGAACCGACTGCCGGCGTATGTACCCTGGGTGCAAGTGTTCAGCTTGGCTATTTCAGCCAGTATTCATGCGATGTTCTCAGGCCCGAACGCACCATCTTCGAAGAGTTGCAGGAACGGCTGCCGATGGCCAATGCCGGTACCATCAAGAACCTTCTCGGGGCCTTTCTTTTCTCTGGTGATGACAGTGAGAAAAAGGTTTCGATTCTTTCGGGGGGCGAAAAGAGTCGGGTAATGCTTGCCTGTCTGCTGGCGCAGCCGGTAAACTTTCTGATTCTTGACGAACCGACGAACCATCTCGATATTACCAGTCGTGAAGTTCTGCTCGAAGCATTGCAGGAATTCGAGGGCACGGTAATGATAGTCAGCCACGATCGCTACTTCCTGAAACATCTGGTTAATCGCGTTTTTGAAGTCGACCACGGTGCCCTGCGGATTTATGACGGTGATTACGATTATTACGTGCAGAAGTCAGCCGAACTGCATGGTCGGCCGATAAGCTGACAGAAAATACAAATACAGAAAAGGGGCAGAAACTGTATGTTTCTGCCCCTTTGTGCTTTCGATAGCCTGTTATCAGGCCATGGTCAGTGAGTAGATGACGCCGAGTGTGCCGATTATGGCCAGAACCAGAACGGGTATTTTCGGCATTTCGCCGTCTTTTTCCATGGCAGCGCCGAAGATGCCGAATACCAGCGGGTGTACCAGGAAGGGCATCGCAAAGATAAACGGAATCAGACTGGCGGCAGTTTCGCCGAACATACCGCCCTGGGTGGCTGCAAAGAGGCCGAAGTGTGAAATTGCCGAAGATTTGGCCATTGCCGAGTTCGAAATATCGAGGCCGCCGAGATAGAGGATAAAAAAGCCGCCAAATACCGCTACCAGCTGCCAGCCGAAAGAGAACTGCATCAGGCCTTTAACCTCTTCGGATTCTTTACCCCCTGCATTTCTAAGGGTTTTGAGCGACCAGGCGGTAAGTATCAGTCCGATTGTGGAGATAATCATGGCCGCCGGGACCATGAGTTTGCCCTGCTGAACGCTCATAGCCAGAATCGTGAAGACGAAAATATGGCCGAAGAATGGTACATTAATCATGATGGGGGCTCTGGCGGCAGCTTCGGTGCCAAGATCGCCGGCGGTGCAGGCACCGGTCAGACCGGCGTGTGACAGCGAACCGGCCATGCCGGGAGCGAGGTTGCGGACATTGTTGGCATTGCCGAGGAAAATCAGCAGCGCCAGACCGCCGAACATCCAGAAAACCTGCCCGAAAAAGCCATAGGCCATTACCGAAGTCATGCCCTGAATCTTGAATGCTTCGACGATGCGTGAGCCGCCGATCATGAAGTTTGCGGCAAGAACTACCGGAATGCCCGCAAAAAGAAGTGAACGGCCGGTCGGACCCATTACCCAGTTTGAGAATAACATGCCAAGTCCAGAGGAGATGAGCATGGCGAAGAAAATCTGGGGCAGAGCGATGGTTGGTTTAACGATGCTGGCTATGAAGCCAGAAAGAAGCAGGACGCCGACGATCAGAAGAATCTCGAACAGGCCTTTTCGCAGATAAGCACCTTTATTCTGTATCGTTGCTTTGTTGTCGATGAGAATTATCGCGCCGCAGAGGCCGACGTAGGCGATAAGAGGGTAAAAATGCCCGATCGGGTCTGAATCAACGCTGCCAGTAAAAAGTTTGAGAACGCCTTCGATACCGATCAGAATGAAAAAGGCGCGGATAATGAAATACAGCTGAGTTCGCTTGGTACCGAGCAGGGTTTCTTCACTGGAGTAGACGACGATTTCGTCAAGCTCCAGGTGTTCACCCTTAATGATTTTTTTCAGTTCCTGACCTCCGACAAAGAACGAAACTGCCAGGGCGACAAGAGTGACACGGCTTATCAATGCCACCAGTGGAAACTCAGGCAGACCGGGGGTGCCGATTCCGCTTTTTACAAGCGCATAGCCCATTCCGAGGCCAAACAGGACAATGATCAGAATTGGCGAATAACGGCTGCCGGCCACTACGGTTCGCGAAATCAGAACAATCGGAATAATAAGGAAAAGCGTCATCCAGAAATGGTTTAGAAACTGAAGCTTGGCAATCTGTTCAACTACCTGTTCCACCAGCAATACTCCCTGTACATTAAATTTGTTACCCGCAGCAAAAGCGCACTGTGGGTACATAGTTCCAGACTCTTGTGTGAACCGTTCGTTAAGAAGTTTTCGAGACTTTCTGCCGGCCTGACAAACATGTCTTATGTTGAATTGGCTGTCAGACCAACCGCTGCTGAACCTGATCAAAAACCTGTTTTTATGCCGGGCAGAAGAAGCTCTCGATGAAGACGGCCCGGGAAATCAGAACAAGCAGCCAGAGTTATTCTAATATATCCCGTAAAATCTTGCAACTGCTGGCGAAAAAAATCTAATTGCTCAATTAATCTCTGATTTCCTCAGAATTGGTTGCGAGGATTGATTGGCATTGGCCAGAAAGTTGCCGGCTCAGCCGCCAGTGATATCCGGGCGCAAAAGCGTCTCGAATCTTGCGAACCAGTCTTCAAGATCGGGGTTTCTTGTGCGCCCTGCCTTTACTGACGTGATGTAACAGAAGCGTGCATAATCGATGGCGTTAAGAAGATTTTCGGGGTAAGACCCGTGGTCGACAGTGTCTGCGGCTGCCGGCATTTCCTGATGCAAATCAGGCAATGCCTGTTGTTGAATATCAGAGGCATGAACCGGGATCCCGTGTTCATCTGCTTGTGACCCGGCACTTTCACCAATGAAATCAGCGGCCATGGCTGCCATTTCATCGCCAATATTCGTTGAGTCGACAAGCGAATAGACGGTTATCGGCTCATCACGCCCCTTAACCTTTCTGGGGCCCAGGTTTTCAAGTGGCAGGCGCCCTTCAAGGCGTTGCATGGTCATTTCGGTGATAAAAATGCGACCCGGTTTTGCCAGTGATTCCATGCGGGCGGCCATGTTAACCGCATCGCCGAACACATCTTCATTTTTAACAAAAACTGTGCCGGTGTTGATACCGATTCTGATAAATATTTTTTCGTTGCTTTTGCCGTTGAATTCGAAAAGCCGGCGCTGCATTTCCTGGGCCGCGCTACAGGCTTTGAAGGGGTCGTCGAACCTCACCATCAGGGCGTCACCGATTTTTTTGATCAGAATGCCCTCATTTTCTTTGATAACCGGCATCAGCAGTTTGTCGTGCACTGCCAGCAGCGTCATGGTGTCGAGCAGCATTTTTTGCGATGCCTGGCTCGAAAAACCGACAATATCCGTAAACATGACGGTTTTTTCGAAGGTGAATTTTTTCAGCAGCTGTTCGTCGAAGCGGTCGCCTTTTGAGCCATCAGAAAATCTTCGTGCCAGAAGCAGTTCGATGTTGGCATCCGAGAATTTTTCCAGTTCCATTTTCTGCAGTCGCGATTTGCGGAAAAGATACTCGCTGCTTTTTATGGCGTGGGCCTTGAACAGCATGTCGAGCTTTTTCATTTCCTTTTCAAAATCGCGCTCGATGAATTCTTCTGAGGCTTCGATCGCCTCGACGCTGCGCTGGCGCAGAAAGGTGTGAACTTCGTCGGCATCATCAGGAAGCAGCATCGGTATTTTTATGAAGTCCTGATGGGTTTCAATTTCAATGCTGGAGAGGATTCCGTCTTTAACAAGGTTGACGCCGGCAATGTTCTGAAGGTTGAAAACTCTGGCACAGGCCTGCGAAGTGCCGATTTCGTCGCGCAGAAAGAGAATGCAGCGCTTGCCGGTAACGAGAACGAGCATGTAGGCTGGCCGGCCAAGCATACCGAACATGACACCAAGCGAAGGGTCGATCTGAGCGGGGTTCTGCAGCCGTGTCAGATTGACTATCATGGTTGCCGCGTTGCTTTCAAGCGAACGTGTACATTCTCTGAATGGCTGCAGCGTCTCGGTGTAGAGGCACAGCCAGCATTTTTCGATGTTTTCACCGGGGTTGAGAAGCGATTGAATTATCTGTTGTGTGTCTTCGCGAAGAGTGTTGAGAAGCTTGGCCGACTGAGGAAAAGGGCCATCCCATTCCTGCAGGTTTTCGAATTTTTTCTGCCGCCGCGAGAGGTTCTGCGCCATCTGCTGCCGCTCTGGCGGGTTTTCTATTTCGACGAGTTCGGGGCCATAGCCAATGCTCTGCCGCAGGAAATCCGCTATTCTTTCGCTGGTCTGCGGATCTGATGGTTTGCCGAAATCCTGGAACCAGCTCTGGGAAGAAAAGTTTGCGTAAGCCATTTTGGCTGCCATGGCAACCTGAACGTCTTCGTTGAGCATTGCATGGAGTACGAGATAGTAATCGACCTGGCTGGTGCTTTCGGTCTTTTTTATATTCATCAGCGCATTGATTTTATTCTGACGCGTCATCGCGTCAAAGCTTGAAAACTTCGTGCTCACAGAGGCTCTCCTGATCAGTTGGCTCGACCGGCTTTCTGTATCATGTCTAAATTTTTTGGTTCCGGTCAGAGTCTATGTTACCATGGTAATGTACCTGTAAAAATGAAAACATAAATAAAAACTGTACATCTGGTGAGAACAATGAAGGTTTTTGCAACTTTTCTTGCCCTGTTGCTGAGCTTGTCTCTTGTTGATGCTGTTGCCGCCGCTCCTGTAAAGAAAACGGGCGGTGCTGTCGCCACAAAAACAGCCGAAAAGGGTACGGGCACACCTGCGGCAAAACCGGCCGCTGCAAGACCGGCAGACAAAAAGTCAGTTATTAACGATGCGCTCTGGCTTGAAGCTTCGGCGGCCCATGACTCAGGCAATGCTTCTGAAGCTACTCGCCTTCTCAGGCTGTGTCGACTGGCCGGGGTCAATGTCGATGAGGTAGAAAGTCTTCTCAAGACCCATATCAGCAAAGAAATTTCGGCCATCGCCAACAACCGCAGTTTTTCACAGTTGAATGAAAAAGAATTGCGTGAATTTCTGGTATTGCAGAATGAGATATGCTCATTCAGATCTTCTAATGCCGAAGACTGGCGGCAGCTGATTGAAGTTGCACGCTCCTTCAAGGGTGATCAGCAGTTTATCGTTGCCGGCGAGGCTCTGCTTGACCGCATCAACGCCGGTATGCCGATAAAGCCCGATGACCAGTGGGTTAAGACTTTTAAAGATCTAGAAAAGCTTATGACTGCCAATACGCAGGTGCTTTACCGGCTGCAGCTGTTCAGAATTCTTGCGGGCATCGATGCAACTGCGGCGGAATACCGGCCTCAGGTCGAAAATATGACGATTCTTGCCAGAGCGAATGCCGCCAGGATTATCGGCAAAGCCGATGTGGCGATGGCTTTGGGTGACCTTGAGGCTGCCGCCGGGCTTCTCGAAAAGGTGCGCGAATTCGACGCGCAGTATCCTGATCTCGAACGTGCCTTTCAGAGACTGAAACGCGCTGGCGAGATTCAGCGCCTGACCGGGCTGGTGTCTGTTGCCATGCGCGATCGCCTTTACCTTGAGGCAAAGAGGCTTTGCGGCGAGATTCAGAAGATCGATAAAAACAACGCTTTTGCCCGCAATACCATTCAACAGATCGATGAGATTGCGAGTCGTGGCCCGGTTTCAAGGCAAGAAAGCGCCGAAGACAGAATTCTTCTGGCCATCAGAAAGTTTGAAGTCGAGTTACGCAAGGCTGAGCAGGAGCAGGATGTTCTGCAGATCAGAGCAATTTTAAAGGAACTGCTGCTGCTGAAAAGCGATAATCAGGCCTGGATTGAGCGTCTGGCGGCGGTAGAGAACGAGATTGCAGTTTCCGCTCTGAATGCGGATGAAAATTTCAAGCAGGCCACCAGACTCTTTAATGAAGAGCGATTTTCTGAACTGGGGCTTTATCTCAACCGTAATCCCGGCCTGATGAATTCAATCGATACCATGGTGCAGGTCTGGGAAATGCGTCTGATGGCCAATTTTCATGCAGGCAGATTTACCGCGGCGCAGCTGAAGGAATCTGCCGAAGCTATTATCGGTCGTGCCGGTCAGAGCTTTTTTGCCAGCTTTGTTCTGATGAAGCTTGAGCTTGCCGATAACCGCATTGCTGAGGCGAGGGTGCATTATCAGAATGCGGTCAAAATCAACCCGAAATACCCCGGGTTGCGCTGGCCCGGCTGGCTGTTATGGGCGCACGGTGAAGGCCGCTGGGTGGTCGTGCTTCTGCTGATTGTGGTTCTGATCGTTTTAATTCAACTGTTGCGGCCGATAATAGCTCTTTATGAGTCTACCTACTGGTTGAGAGTCGGTCTGCTGGCGAAGATTTTTCCGTCGCTGGCTCTGCGTTCCCTCGAAAACTGTTTTGGCATCTATCGCGATGGCAGTGACAGGGTCAGGCTTTTCCGCCTGCTGGTCAGATGCTGCAATGCTACAGGCGACAAAAAGAAGGCGATGATGTATGCCGCCAATCTGCATGAACTGGTGCCGGGTGATCCGCTGGTCAGAGCCATGGGCTTCGCTGCGTCGCCGGCCGTTGATGAAAAGGACCTTGCTGCAGCCTCTGATGCCGCGCACGCTCCTGATGCTTCGCATGGCAAACTTTTAAAACCACGTTCTGAGCCGGAAGCGTCGCCTCGATCAGCGGGAGCAATTTCGCTCGGCGCGATAAAAAGCCGGCGCAAAAGCGAAGAGCCTGCAGCGACTTCTGATGAAAACTCGGGTGCAGGCTTTGCCCCGGCAGACGAGTCTGCGGTTTATGGCGGATCCGGTTTAGCTGAAGAACAGCCGCAATATGCCGATTCTTATGGTTATGGCCAGGCAGAACCAGAAAGTCAGGAACAATGGCCTGAAAATGCTCATGATCAGGCAAGTCATGAAAACGAGCAATACCAGCCCCTGTACCAGGAAGAAGCCCCGCTGGCTGCGCCGACCGGCGAAGATGGTTGCTCCGGGCATGAGTCAGGTTATGAGCAGCAGAATTACGAATCGTATACAGAAGCCCCGGCCGGTGAAGAATGGGCGCAGAATGAAGGTTTTGCACAGCAGCCACCGGTTGAAGCAACCGGTGAGATGTCAGGCGAGATGCCGGAGCAGCAGTATTACAATGGTGAATATGCGCAATCTGAACAGTATGGCGCTGCAGATGGGGCGCCCGAAACCTCTGAGACTCCAGCAGTGTACAGCGAAGAGCATTTGCCCGGCAGCGATTTAACTGCCGAAACTGAAGATGCCCCGGCCGTTGCTGCAGCTGACCTGGCCGATTACGAAGATGAGCCTGAAGCTGCTTCAGAAAACCTTTTCAATGATCTGTTCGTCAGCCCGCCGCGTCGCAGCACCGAGCCCGTTGAATTTGCTGAAGCTCCCGATGCAGTTGATGTTGCCGAATCGGCAGCATCAGGTGAAAGCATCGAAGCTGCCGCCGTGGATTCAGGAGAAGTAGCGTCTGAAGACCTGCAGCCAATTGCCTATACTGAAGAATATTCGCATGAGGATTTTCCGGAAGAAGTCACCGGTGAACAGGCTGTGCCAGCTGCAGATACAGAAACGGCAGAGCCGTCAGAAGTCGAACTTCAGCCGATCGCTTACACTGAAGAGTATTCGCGCAGCGATTTTACAGAGGCGACTGAACCGCCACCGGCCACCGTAAAAGACAAACTCGATTACGACGAATTTGAGCCGGTGATTCCCAAATACTGTTGCAACAAAGATATGCCGGCCAACGAAATTACCATCTCGCCAGATGAAGTATCACTCGACGAAGTCAGAGAACTTCTTGTCGACAAGCCTGCAGAAACTACCGTTATCGATCTCGATGCCGAGCCGGTCGCACCCGTTCCGGATGCTGGTGGCGAAATTCTTGCTGCCACTGAGGCTGCCCCGGTGTTCAACATCGAAGACGGCATCAGAGAAACCCGCAACAACCTTTTTGCCGAGCTCGATGCCACGGCCCCGCCTGCCGAACCCTCGCAGAAATGGCGCGAAGCACTGCGCCAGCCCGTCGACCCGGGTGATCTTTTCAAGGATCTGTGAGAGAATTGAGCCGTGTCTGCTTCGCCCTTCCCTAAGTCCTTTACATGCGGATACAGGACGGGGTAAAATCAGGGCTGAAAATATCAGTGATTTGGGAACGGTTGAATATGGGACGGCGCAGAGTGGCCAGAATGGTGGCATCGGGCGAGTATCAAATGACAAAGCATGCCTATGACCAGATGATTGCCCGCGATATCTTTATAAAGCAGGTTGAAGATGCGGTTATCAATGGCCGGGTGGTGCAGAAATGGCCGGAGCGTGACGGCGAAAAGCTGGCCATTATCGGTGCGCGTTTCAATGGTGATTTTATCAAGATTGTTGTGAAAGATTGCGAAATTCCGAAAGTGATCACGGTCTGTTACCCTTATGAAGACATCGATTAGAGCGAAAATAGCCTGTCTGGTTCTGGCGCTGTTTCTGTTGCCGGCCCTGGTTGGCGCAATTGAACTATCAGAGATTGAAATGCGCCTGATGAACGATATTTCGCGTTATATCGACGTTAAGCCAGAAGGGCAGGCGCTGAAATTTTTCGAACACGCCATGCGCAGCAACAGTGTCGCATTGCGCGGTCTGGCAGCGATTATCATGAACCGGCATTACGGGCAGCGTTTTCAGGGGCTGCTGCTGCGCAGTTTTACTCTTAACACTGAGAACGACAGATTTGCCCAGGAGAAGAAGGTGCTCGTCAGGCTTGAAAACACCGCCCGGCTGCTCAAAAGCTTTGCGCCTTCGCTTGATAAGCTTGATGACGAGAGGGTGCAGCAGCTCTTTCTCTTCTTTCATTTCCGTCACAAAAATGTCTGGCTGCTCGGAAGGACCGGCGAAGAACTGTCGCTGGCTTCTTTCTACCGCATCAGTGTTTTCAGTCGCTTTTTTGGCGATAAGACCGATGCGATGAAGCTTGCCGCCCTGGCTGATCTTAAAAAATAAAAAACGCAATCCGGTTTTGCCTGGCTGCGTTTCTGAAATTGTGCTGAGCAAACTCCATAATCGAGGGGAATATATGCAAAACCGTCTGTTGCTTCTACTCGCTTTTCTGCTGCTGACTGTCACCACACTGCAGGCCCAGATTCCGATCATGAATCTGAAACGGCCGGCCGACCAGCCGATCAGCCTGGCCAGTCTCGATGCCAGAGTCAGAATTTTCGGACATCTGGCCGAAACTACCATGACCATGCGCTTCTTCAACCCGAATTCGCGGGTGCTGGAAGGGGAGCTTGAGTTTCCGCTGCCCGAAGGCGCGGTTGTTTCTGGCTATGCGCTCGATATCGACGGTGAGCTGGTCGAAGGCGTCGCCATCGAAAAGCAGAAAGCCCGCGAAGTTCTCGAAACCGAGATTCGCCGAGGTGTCGACCCCGGTATTGTCGAAAAGGTCAAGGGTAACAATTTCAAGACTCGCGTGTACCCGCTGAATCCAAACAGCTCACGCACAGTTCAGGTCGTTTATATCACCGAACTGGCTGTCAATGACGGTGAAGCGCTTTATCGCGTCCCTCTGCGGCTGAGCGAAAAAACCGAAAATTTCAATCTCAGGGTCGAAGTGCTCAGCGCCGATCAAAAACCGAAGATAGAAATAACCGGCAGAGAAACTGCCGGGTTCAGCCAGATGAAATCAGGCTGGTTCACCGAAGTGGCCATGCAGCGCCAGAAAATCGATTCTGAGATCAGGGTTACCATACCGGTTCCTGAGCCCGGTGCCGTTTTTGTCGAAGAAGCCAGCGACGGCAACTTCTATTTCAGCGTTCAGGGCCTTGCTGCCGACCCCGAAAAGAATCGACCGTTCAAACCGGCCGAAAAAATCGTCGTGCTCTATGATGCTTCAGGCTCCGGCGCCAAGCGTGATCTTGCGCTCGAAAAGAAATTTATCGAAGCGCTGTTCGCTTCTGAACGCGTGGCCGCCGAAATTCGCGTCGAATTTGTCGAATTTCGCAACCGGCCGGGCAGCAGCCGATCGTGGCAGGTGAAGCGCGGCGATGCCGGTGCCCTGATCAAGCATATCGAAGAAGTCAAATTCGATGGCGGCACCAATTTTACCGGAATCGGAAAAGAGCTTGGCAAACCTGACTGTTATCTGCTCATAACTGATGGCCTGACAACTTTCGGAAAAAGCGAAGTGCCTGATTTTGCCGCTCCGGTTTATGCAATCACCTCGGCCGATGGCGCTGATTACAGCTTTTTGCAGCACATCTGCCGCCGCAGCGGCGGCAGCCTGTTGAATCTTAAAGCTCTCGATCTCGACCGCGCCGTGAAAATGGTCGGTGCTGACTTCTTCGGCATCACTGGCCTGGTCAATGGCAAGGGCATCGAAGAGGTTTTTCCCACCGGCAGAGTTGCTGTGAATCCGAGATATATGCTCGCCGGCCTGCTGAGCGGTGACGAGGCTAAGATTACTCTCAGTTTCGGAACCAGTGCCCAGGGGCTTTTCGAACGCAGTTACGACGTCAGCCGCAGCAAGGCTGTCAAAGGCGATTTTCTGCGCAAATTCTGGGCGGGCCGCAAAGTTGACGAATTGCTCGCTGAGAAAGAAAAGAACCGGCTCGACATCGTTACGCTCAGCAAAAAGCACGGTGTCGTGAATGAATTCACCTCGATGATTGTGCTCGAGCGCATCGACCAATACATCGAACACAAAATCGTACCCCCGGCTTCCAAACCGGCATGGCGTGAACAGTATTTTGCCGCGGTCGAGAAGGCCGAAGCAGAAGTCGCCCAGACCCGCGAGCAGAAGCTCAACAGCATCATCCCGGAATGGGAAGAACGCCTGCGCTGGTGGGAAACCGACTTCTCCAAAGCTCAGATTCCTTCCGGAAAGGATAAAAAATCAGAGGGTGGCTCATGGTATGGTGGCCTGTTTGGTTCTGCCGATCGTGAAAGATCGGCACCTTCAGAAGTGAGTGGTGCTGCCATGGATTCGGACGACGCCATGCCACAGAGTGCTCCCGAAGCAATGCGTGATGAAATGAGCGTATCTACTGAAGAGAACAAGTCTGTCGATGGTTCAATCGCACGAACGGTTACACGTCCATCAGCCCCGGCTCCGGCCCGCAGTGCATCTGCCAAAGAAGAAGCCACGGCTCCGACCGGCTCGCGGCCGGTCAACCCGGGCGTAGCGATCAAGGCCTGGCAGCCCGATGCACGTTATGCGAAAGCCATAAAAGAAGCTCTCGATCCGTATACCGAGTATCTGAAACAGAAAGCCGAATACGGTAATGCACCCTCTTATTTTCTTGACTGTGCCGATGTGTTTATCGCTCTCGATAAGAAAGATCTGGCTCTGCAGGTGCTTTCGAATATCGCCGAACTTGAGCTTGAGAACCCGGCTCTGATGAGAATTCTGGCGCACCGCCTCGCTCAGCTTGAAGAACTGGCGATCAGTGCCATGATTTTTGAAGAAGTGCTAGAAATGCGCGGCGAAGAACCGCAGTCTTACCGTGATCTGGCGCTGGTTCTTGGCCGCCTGGGCAAATATCAGCGCGCCGTTGAGCTGCTTTATGACGTCGTGCTGAAAAAGTGGGATGGCCGTTTCCCGGGCATCGAGGTGATCGCCCTTGAAGAGCTCAATAATCTCGTCGTTAAAGCGAAAAAGGCCGGTATCGATGACTTCAAGGTTGATTCTCGCCTGCTCAAGCCGATCGATGTCGATCTGCGCATCGTCATGACCTGGGATGCCGACGCCACCGACATGGATCTCTGGGTCGTCGAACCGTCGGGTGAGAAAGCCTATTACGGTTACCCGCGCACTGCCATTGGTGGCCTCGTTTCGCGCGATCTGACCCGGGGCTACGGCCCCGAAGAGTATATGCTGCGCAAGGCAAGAACCGGCATGTATGAAATTCAGACGAATTTCTACGGCAGCAGTTCGCAGAGAGTGGCCGGCGCTGTCACCCTGCAGGTCGATATCTTTACCAACTACGGCCGTGATGACGAAAAGCGGCGTTCAGTGACCCTGCGCCTGACCGACCGCAAAGAAACCTTCAAGGTCGCCGACATCGAGTTCTGACGCCAGTATCTCCTGATTCCCAGACCGGCGCGCTCAACCCGAGCCGCGCCGGTTTTTTTTCTCGCTGACAATTTGCCCGGTTGTACGTCGGGTGCTATAATTTAATTGCCGTCAGGGCGGCCTTCGTCTACGGAGGAGGGGGCACGGGAACGGGCGTCATGTATGGTCGAATCTCGGCCATTGGGCGGACGATACCGTAGCCAGGTCTAAATGACCAGCGCTTTGGCGGCACTTTTATTTTCTGCAGCCTCCCCGTTGCGACGCCTTGCCGATGGTTGCCATAATCGCCGGTTTCAGGTAGAATCACGCCATATTTTTAACAACGAAACGAGGGCTTATGGCTGACAAATATATTTTCACCATGCTTGGTCTCAACAAGTTCTACGGCACCAGACAGGTGCTGAAAGACATCAATCTCTGCTTTTTCCCGGGTGCCAAGATCGGTATCGTCGGTGCCAACGGCGCCGGTAAAAGTACTGTGCTGCGCATCATGGCCGGCATCGACAAAGAATTCCGCGGTCAGGCTGAACTGACCAAAGGCTACAGGGTCGGCTTCGTGCCGCAGGAACCGAAGCTCGAAGAGGGCAAAACCGTGCGTCAGAACATCGAAGCCGCTTTCGCAGAAACCCTTGCAATGATCAAGGAATACGAAGATATTTCGGCTGCGATGGGTGAAATGGACCCCGACGCCATGGACAAAGCCATGGAAAAAATGGCGCAGCTGCAGGACAAGATCGACGCCGCCGGCGGCTGGGAAATTGACACGCGCCTGAATGTGGCTGCCAATGCCCTGGTTCTACCGCCCGACGATATGATCGTCGACAACCTCTCAGGCGGGGAAAAGCGCCGCGTCGCTCTCTGCCGCGCGCTGCTCGAAGCGCCAGACCTGCTGCTGCTCGACGAACCGACGAACCATCTCGATGCCCAGACGGTTGCCTGGCTCGAAAATTACCTTAAAGACTACCCGGGCACCGTTATCATCTCGACCCATGACCGCTATTTCCTCGATAACATCACCAAATGGATTCTTGAACTCGAAGATGGTCACGGAATTCCGTTCGAAGGCAACTATAGCTCGTGGCTGGCTCAGAAACTGCAGATTCTCGCCGCTTCCGAAAAGAAGGAATCAGCCCGCCGCCGCTCACTCGAACGCGAATTGAAGTGGATTCGCATGAATACCGGCGATCGTCACGAACTGCAACGTGAGCGTCTTGCGCATTTTGAAGACCTGGTCGCCCGTGAAAAGAGCGCCGACCGAGGTGATGAAACCGTTATTCAGATTGCTCCGGCTGAGCATCTCGGGGATCTGGTCGTTGAATTCAAGGGTGTCGGCAAAGCCTACGACGGCAACAAACTGATGGAAAACGTCAGTTTCTCACTGCCAAAAGGCGCGGTTGTCGGTATTATCGGCCCGAACGGTGCCGGTAAAACGACGATGTTCCGCATGATCGGCGGCGTCGAAAAGCCTGACAGCGGCGAAGTCGTCGTTGGCCCGACCGTCAAGGCCGCCTGGGTCGATCAGCACCGCGAAATTCTCAGCGGCGACAAGACCGTATTCGACGAAATCAGCGATGGTCTCGACGACGTGCAGTTTGGAAAAATGAAAATTCCGTCACGTGCCTACTGCGGCCGCTTTGGTTTCAAGGGCTCGGACCAGCAGAAGAAGGTCGGCGAACTTTCGGGTGGTGAACGCAACCGCGTGCACCTCGCCAAGATCGTTAAATCAGGCGGCAACCTGCTGATGCTCGACGAACCGACCAACGATCTTGACGTCGGTACTCTCCGACTTCTCGAAGACGCCATTTCAGACTTTGCCGGCTGCGCGCTGGTAATCAGCCACGACCGCTTTTTCCTCAACCGTATCTGCACGCATCTGCTTGTATTTGAAGGAAACTCGAAGGTTTCGTGGTTCGAGGGCAACTTTGAAGATTACGAAAGCATGTATCTTAAAAAGCTCGGAGCTGCCGCCAACGATAACCGTCGCGCCAAGTTCCGCCGCTTCGCCCTGTAAACTGCACTTCAGTTTCGTTGTCTGCGCGTCAGCCCCCGCATTTTCTCACTGAGACTGCGGGGGCTGCTTCTTATTCGGCTTATGGAGTAAGGTTTTGCGATTGAATGATGTGTCAGCACTGCCTGGTCGTTGCCTCAAATGTGATAAAGCATGAAGCTGGCTCTTGTCTGGCGGTCAAAATTGTTTACAGACGGCTCAAATGGGAGTATTTAGAAAGATAATGCCTGCAATTGCCTTCGTGCATGATGCGAACAACAATATGGCCAGGCTATCCTTCCGGGGTTCTGTTCAGGAGTAAAATATGCGATTGAAAAGGGCTTTGACAGTATTTTTGCTGGCTGCTTCGCTTACCGGTTCTGTCCCGGTAGTGCTGCATGCCGATGCTTTTGGTCAGCTGATCGATGCAGCGGGTGGTTCGGTTCCAAATGTGCCAAATGTTCCAGATCCGACGCCGGTTGATGACGGCAGCAACTCGGGATACGACAACAGCAATAATTACAACAGTTCCGATAACAGCTCATACAATAATTCTTCCAGCAGCGACAGCAGTTCTTCGTATAATAACAGCAGCTACGACAGTGGCAGCAGCAGCAGTTATTCTGGCAGTTCGAGCAGCAGTTATTCCGGATCTTCTGATAGCGGCAGCACTTACACCGGCCCCTCGATCTGGGATCTTTTTCGCCCGGCGCCGCGTGACCCGGTGCTTGAGGCCAAAAGACGGGAAGAGCGTAAAAAAGCCCGCGAGGAGCGCGCAAGAAAGCGCAAAGCGGCGGCACAGAAAAGAAGATGGGAACGCGAAGACCGGGAAGATCGCGAATGGGAAGAAAAGCGGCGACAAAAAGAGGAGTTCAAACACTCACGTGGCTTTGTTCCGCCTCCCAGACAGCCGCGCGGCACTCCGCCAAGTCTTAAAGCACCCACTGTCGATGTGCCGGCTGGGCAGGAAGGAAAAGCTCTTGCTGAAAATCAGTTCAGAATTGCTACCCTGCTGAAAAAGGGCAGCCTTACTGATCAGGAAAAGCAGGTGCTTGCACAGCTGCAGCAGGCCTGCAGAGTTCTTTACAACCGGGCGATCGGCAATGAGAATCTCAGCGCCGAAGAAAGAAGTCGCATCAAGCTCAGTGTACCGGTTGCCGATTTTGCCGATCCGCAGATTGCAACCACTCTGGTCGAGCAGTTGACCCGCCTCAAGGCTGATATTTCGGCTGCCGTCGGCGCCCCGGAGGTCGACCTGATTAAAAAATACAATAAAGAAAAACTTCAGACCCTCGCCGAACAGATGGGCGGCGAAGTTGCCGAAAACGCTGTCGAAGGCGGCCAGGAGATTTTTGATAACGCGCTCGGCTTTGCCAAGGTGACCGCGGCGATTCAGAAGGGTGATGTGCCGGCGGCTGGCAAGGAAGTTCTCGATTTCATGGTTGGCAAGATCGGTTCGCCCCAGGCCGGGTTTGCGGTCGAAGGCGGGCGTATGTATTCGAACGTCGCCTTTAAAGCCATGGACAATTTTATGAAAAAAGCGATGGGAGCTGTGGGTCAGGACTTCAACTCACAGGAATTCTGGCAGAAGGTTCGCAGTGAAATGAATGTCGGCCAGAAAACGGTTCTCGAATTTATCGGAGGCCCAGATGGAAAGTAAAATGCGTTATTTTCTGCTGATTTTCGCAGTTATCCTGTGGCTGCCCGTTTCAGGCAACGCTGCGTTCGACCCGATGTCTGACTCAACCGTGGTTCTGCCGGCGGGCAGTGGTATAAGTTATAACTGGGTTGTGCCGCCGACGACCATGGACAAGCCGATTCCGAAGCATACGCTCAACGAGATCAAATTCTCGGTCGATGCGTCTGGTAACCCATGGATCGGCATTGATAACCGCAGGCTGCTTAACCCGGTGCGTGAAGTGGCAGCTGCCGTATCAGAACCATTCCAGGGACTGGTACATCTCGATAACGGCCAGTTGTTGCTGACTACGGTGCGAACTCTCGGTTTTATCGCACCCTCGGCGAAAGTCGAATTCGACGCTGCTGGCCTGCCTCTCATGGTTTATCAGCCAATCTGCGATCTGCCGGCTTATTACAGCCGCATTTATCGTGCTGCCGGCAACTGTGTTTATCTGGTGGCGGAAGATGCCCGCAGCAAAACCAGTTCAATTTATGTTCTCAGGCCGGAAGCGGCTTCGGCTCAGGGGCAGACTGAATTGCGCGGCTACAAAAAGATTTTTCAGACCGGCGACACGATTAATGCAGTTACCGGTGATGGCGACAATACCTTCATTGCCATTGGAAAAACTGTGCTCATGCACACTCTGGCCGACAATAAGATCACGGCTGTGCCTGCCCAGCCGACCGAAGAGGTTCGCGATCTTGCCTATAAACACGGTCTGGGGCTTTTTTACTCGACCGCTTCCGGCGTCGGTTTTCTTGGGGCCAAAAGGGCATTCAGGTTTATTGAAACTTCGCACCCGCGAATTGCTCTGCATGGGCAGAGTCTGATGGTTCTGTTTCCGAGAAATCTTGGTGTCATGGCTTTTGATAACATAAAGAACCTCTGGAATTACGATTACAAGCTGGAAGCAACAGGGGAGTAGCGGTACGGCCAGTTGGCGGTTAGAATTAGAGGATAATCAAGGAGTAATAACCATGAGCCGAAAAAAGTTTAACCGCCTGGCTGTCTGGGTGCTTGCTTTTGTTTTGCTTGTCGAGCCGATGCTGATTCCGGTGGTTCGGGCTGCCGAACTGCCGAAGCCTTCTATAAATACCGAAGAGGTAAATGGCCTGGTCAGCCTCGAAAAGGTGGTTGCGCCGGCCGATTACCTCGAACAGATCATGCGCCTGCGTGGCAAGAGCCGTGAAGAGGCCGAAGCACGTGCCTGGGGCGAATGGATGTCGATGCTCAACGCCAGCCTGATGATGGCTGATGATGGGGCCACCGACGTTTTCGGCTTTTATGAATCGATGAAAATGCTGCGTGAAAACAGCACGATTCTGGCTGACGTCGCTGAAGTGTTCAGGGCCATTGTTGGCTTTACGATGCGGGGTTTTGCCTTTGTCGGCAGATCAAGACTCTCTGCAAGAACTGCTAATCTGATGATTGGCTTCATGCGCCTGAACAACCTGGCAAACATGGCTGACACTACCATGTCAGCGGTTCAAGGCAGCAAGTTCCTTGATTTCATGGAATTCACCGCTCCGCCCCCCTGCTGGAATAACCCGGAAGTCGCCGGCCAGGGTTTCAAGTCTTACTGGCGCTGGGTTCAGAAAAAAGCCGGCAACGATACGATTCCTGATGAACTGACCAACGGTCAGGGCATTGCCCGCAGCATCGGTATCGGTCTGGTGGTAGTCGGTCTGGCCATTGACGCCTGGGGCATTGCCAGATCTGAAGACCGACAGGTGGGTCGAACTTCTTATTCTCTGGCCAAGCACTACGTGGGTGCAGCCATTGGTGTTGCTTCGCTCGTTGCACTGTTTTGCACGCCCTTTATTGGTCAGATAATTCTTTTTGCCGGCCTGGTCTGGGGCATATTTACCTTTATCGGTGATGCGGTCGGTGAATACAACAAGCGCTGGAAAGACGCCTACAAGAATTCATACTGGTATCTTTACGAGAACGATCCGGAATTCCGTTCTTTTTATGACAACCGCGAAATTCTCAAGAACGAGGAAAAGGCCATTTCACTGCAGATGGTGCATAACCGCTTCATGGAATTCAAGGTTAAAGAAGCGGTGGCCGGTAATTCACCCGAAGCCCGTAACGGCCGCGTTTTTGTTGCCCTCGAAAAGCAGGGAGTTCTGATGAGCTACTACAGCCAGAAGGGCTTTTCCCTGCCGGATTTTGATCTGGAGCGCCTGAAAGAACTCTGGCAGCTGAAAGCCGATTTCATGTCATGGAAACCGACAGAAAAAGAATCGCGTCAAAACGGCTTCTGGGATAAAGTTGGCCGCGCCGTTAACCCGGTTACCTGGGCCGGCTGGATCGGTGACCCGATTAAATCTGCCGAATATCGCAAAACCATCGAGCAGTATAATATTCAGAAAGTTTTCTTTAACCCTGATTACGTGTTGATCAAGAAGTATCTCAATTACACCACCGCCAATAAACTGCGTGGCGGCATTTATGATGCGGTCGGGCTGCGTATCGAGCAGTCACCGTTCAACTACGCGCCTCTTATCGGAGTAGATACCCCTGAATTCAACGAAGCGCTGCTGCGCGAAGCTCTGGCAGCCGATGCCATGCAGGTCGGCCAGAAAGAACTGGCGTTTCTGCGCGATCAGGTTAAGGGTGCTGCCGAACAGGCTGACAAGTTTATCGAAGGCATGGATGAAGCCATCGAAAAGATCGACAGCAAAGATCTGCCGCAGGCTGCACGCATTCGCAAATATCTTGAGAAGCTCGCTGCCGCTTGCGCTGCTGACCCCGATCAGAAAAATGACAAGTTGTTTACTGAAGGTCGCCGCCTGTTCAACTGGCGCTGGGCCGATTCAAAGAAAGAAAAGACGCCAAAGGCAATTGTCGAGGCTTTCAGAAAAGACGTTGAAAAGTCTCTGCTTTATGAGCCCCTGTCACTCTCACAAAAAGCCGCCGAAGCCGTTGTGCTGCTGACCACCGTCAAGCAGCAGCTCGATATGGCGACCTTGATGCACGCCTATCTGAAAGATCGCAACGCCGCACTGCAGAAGTTCGACGAGAGCTTCAAGACCACGGCTGTGCGTGATTATCTGAAAACCGGTTCTTTCCTCGACGTTAAAGGCGGAACCATCAGCGACTGGTTCGGCCAGGTCTATTCAACTTACGACGAAACCGACAAACTGCTGCAGATGCTTGAAAAAGACGTAGAGAAATACACCGGCTTCGCCAACACTTCCAACAGTGACTCGCGCGATCGTCTTCTCTGGTTCGATAAAGATGTGACACACCCCTCTGAACTGCTGAAAAAACTCAATGAAGAACTCGACGCCTGGAAATCACTGATTGAGAGCTGGTCAGAGACTGCCGAAAAGGTTGCTGTCAAATTACCGCTGGCCGAAAACAGCGATTTCGCCGCCAAGGTCTTTAAAGAATTCAAGCTCGACTACGAAATCGAGCCTCTGAACCCCGATAACCCGCTCGCCGAGGCCGCCGAAAACTGAGTTGAAAAAAACGCCAGTTATTCCGGTGCCCGTGCTGAACAAAAGTAAAAGCGGTGCAACCCCTGGTTGCACCGCTTTTTTAACCTGAAAATGAAACCATGTCGTCGGTCAGTCGTCGGGGTGGGGGCTGGCAAGGCGCTTGAGGGCCGCTTCAAGGCGGTCCCGGTCTTTGGGGCTGACGGCGTCTTCGAGTCTGATAAATGCCTTGTCTGAAGTTTCTTTTAACTTATTGATCAGCAGCAGCAGCGTTTCTATCTGCAGTTCGCCCCAGATGCGCCCTTTCTCGTAGTCGATGGCGATGGCGTTATCGAGAATGAAAACGCCGATCTCGTGCACCTTGCCGGAACCGAAGGCAAGGTCGCGCACCATGAAGTGAAACGGGTGGGCCTTTTGCCGGCAGACGAGGGTGGCGGCGCATTCGACGGCATCGATTTCCATTTCCTGACCTGCTTCGAGATTGAAAAAACGCGGCCCGCCTACCATGAAGCGGGCCTTTTCTCTGATAAGACGATAACCGGCGATTACTTCCGCTGCTGTTAATCCGCAGATGCAGATTTCGGGAAAGCTGCCGTCATCCTCGTCGAACATGTCATGTATGTCGTTCCAAAGCCAGCCCATAATTTAATTATCGGCACAGCACCAGATCGCAATCACTGTTTTTTATTCAACGTGCGCGCTGACCTGCAGTTCGAGAAACATCGACTCTTTTCCCTCGTAGATTGGCAGCAGC
The DNA here is from genome assembly GCA_024710355.1 of Candidatus Rifleibacteriota bacterium. Classification (GTDB taxonomy): domain Bacteria; phylum Muiribacteriota; class Ozemobacteria; order Ozemobacterales; family Ozemobacteraceae; genus Rifleibacterium. The sequence goes on along the minus strand of JANJUX010000030.1, from coordinate 2,373 downwards.
ACCCATTTGTTACGGGCGATGTCGAGAGTCGGTGCATATTCTTTTTTTATGTCGACGGCGCCGGCGTCGAGGGCTTTTATAATGTCGATTTCACGGTCTCTGATAGTGCAGATGATAACCGGTATCACCAGACCGTTCTGCCGCCATTGCTTAAGCCTGTCGGAACCGTTGCCATCAGGAAGATTGAGATCGAGAAGCACCATATCTGGTTTTTCTGATTTCATAAAGGTTTCAGCGTCGCTCAAATTGGCGGTTTGAGTGGTGCTGAAACCTTCGAATTCGAGGTTATCGCCGAGCAGTTCGCGAATGATCTGTTCGTCTTCAACAATGAGAATTCTGGTCATGATCTGCCGCACCAGAAACAGCCCGGTGCCGCTGCCACCGCGATCTGGTCGATATATCAGGCCATTGTTGAGAAGGTTGAGGTCGCCTGCCACCAGTGAAACGGGAAAAGTCTCGCCGGCATCGCCGATCATGACGGCGGCTTCGCCTTCTTTCATGTCTGGCAGAATGCAGGTGCGCAGTCTCAGAAGCCATTGCCGGCATGATTCCGGATTATTTTCGGCAAGAAAAGCCTGGGCGACCTGCAGAGCTGCTTCGGTTTTTAAAGTTCGGCCGTTATCGAGAAGAAAATCGAAATTTGAATTCAAAATCTAAAGGCGCAGCGGCGCATTTCGAAATGGTTGCCGGTTGCAGCATATTCGTTCATCTGCAGATAGCGCCAGAAATCCTGCTCGTCGGGCGAAGAGTTCAGTTCTGCTTCAATGAGCAGGGCCTGCTTCGAACCGGCGCCCATGGAAATTTTCATGAAGATGTTACGGGCGATGGCGCTGTCTGGAGCGGACAAAGCCGGCAAAGAAGGCTTGCTCATTGGCAGCGGAATTGCTTCGGCAGGTAATGGCGACGTTTCGAGCTGCCTGAAATATTCTTTGCTGACCTGATCGATGCGGCTCCAGTTTTCGTCACGGTTCTGCTGGTTGAGCATTTTCTGCTGGAATCTGAGACTGTTGAATGCAATGCCGACCAGCAACACAAAAGAAACCAGAATTAAAATCAGGCTTAAAATAAAACGCTTGCTGGTTTGTTGAGGTTGCATCGATCTCTGGCTGGCTGTTTCGATTTAAGTATCTTCTTTGCTTGAAGAAGGCTTATCTGCGGTCGCTCATTAACTTAGCATTCAGCCTGACGACTTACAAGTCATCGTAATAATTTCATTGATCTCTGCCGGTATAGGCTTCTAATACATGCACATGAGGAATAAATGATCGATTGGCAAATCGGTTATTTGTGGCCTGGCGGTTCGAAAGCATGTTATTTCTGGAATCTGACAAAAAATAGCTGTATGATGGCTTTCAAGGAAAAAAGCGGCATGGACCCAAAAAAACTGGGCGAAAAATACGACAAGATCGCGGTTTGGTGGCATCAGCAGCACGTTGATTCGCAGTATGGCGTGCAGCAGATTTCCCGGGCTCTGAAATTCCGCCGGTCGGGTGGCGAGGCCCTCGATGTCGGTTGCGGCGCCGGTGGTCGCTTTATTCGTCTGCTGCATGAAAATGGGTTTGCGGTAACCGGCCTCGATGTATCGGCCGAAATGATACGACTGGCAAGGCAGAACCACCCGGATGCGGTTTTTCATCAGGCCGATATCTGCGAGTGGCAAACCTCTCAGACTTTCGATTTCATTCTTGCCTGGGACAGCATTTTTCATCTGCCGTTGAACCAGCAGAAGCCGGTCATAACCAGACTCTGTCAACTGCTGGCTCCTGGCGGCGTGCTCGCCTATACCTTCGGCGACGCGGTCGGCGAACACACCGACCGCTGGCATGACGACACTTTTCATTACAGCTCGATCGGTATCAGCGCCAATCTGGCGGTAATCGCAGAGCAGGGCCTGACCTGTCGCCACCTCGAACTCGATCAGTGGCCCCAGAAACACGTTTTCCTCATCGCCTGCCGCGACTGATATCTTTCTGCCAAAGCTCTTCGCGCCTAGATGGGCCAGCCTCCGTGTCATCTGGACATTGGAACCGTGTGCCAAACGGTTTTCAAGGAACTGTATAAAATGTGGCGCAATCCCTCCCACTGGCCCCCAGAAGCCTCCAAAAAAGTCATAAGAAACAATACGAAATTAAGTTGTTTTTATTCTCTGATCCATAAGCTTATTCCGATAATTGTTTTAAGAAGTTTTTACGGGGGCAATTTAAATGCAATCATTTCACTATATTTACGAATTTTGTAAGTGTTCACGTGGTGGCACTTCCACATGACCAGATTTTTGCGTAAGCACTCGACTGTTCGAAAATAGTTTTTTCAACAGTTAAATGCGCGAAGTGCTTTTGCTGCTTTATGCAGCGGGATTTAAGCTCAGTTTTG
>JANJUX010000051.1 GCA_024710355.1 Candidatus Rifleibacteriota bacterium | reverse complement strand
GAATTCAACAGTCAGTTTTTCGAGGGTCTGCAGGTCAGCTTTGGTTACCAGGTTGGTACCGATGCCTGATTCGAGCATCTGTTCAACGTTGGCCAGCATTTTGGCAGTTACCATGGCGAGAGCATAGCGGGTTACAGTCTGATTGCCTTTGAAGCGACCATCGGGATAGCCCTGAAGGATGCCTTTGGCAGCCAGTTTGTTCACTGCGTCATATGACCAGTGTGAAAACGGAACGTCAGAAAAAGGATTTGCAGAAGCAACTACGGCTGAAAGAACCATAACTGCTACAAGAAGTTTAGAAATGTGTTTCATAATTTTCCCCTGTAGGTTTTGAATTGAGATTTTCATGGGGTTTTTATGGTCTTCGGATCTTCTCTGGCCTCTGATAACCGCTTTCATCAAGTGTCCTTGTTTCCTTCGATGTATTCGGTTCTCTTATCCTTCGTCGATCCTTATCTACCTTTATTTCCCCCCGGGTGATTAACACCCCTGAGATTTCGGCGCATCGGGCAGGCTACCTATTAAGAGTGACACCCCCTTCCTTTTGACACCTGTCAAACACTTTTGCCAAAATCCTTAAACCGAGATAATAGGTTTGAGCTTGACGATTGTCAAGCAAAAATTTTTATTATTTTTCAAAGAACCCTGCCAAATTGTTGCCAAGCCCTTCTCGACAAAACATTTGCGATTATTTATGAAAGAAATTTATTTTTTACAGCCTGCAACTCAAAATCTGCCAAAAACCTCGGCCCAGACCATCTGATAATCATAGTCGCCCCTGAAGCCGCGGCCTGCAGCCACAGGTCTGGCACCACCGACACTTTTGAAAGCATCGCCGCTGAAATCACACCTAACCGCACCAACGCGCAGGCGGGTATTCTTAGTCAGTTTGTAGCGGTATTCAAAGGTAATCAGCCGCAGCGACGGGTCAGCAATGCCGATATTGTTAAAATTGTCATAAGCCGAATTGGCGACCACAAAGCCGACCGGCACAATGCCGTCGTAATTTTTAGCCTGATAATGGCTGAGATCATTACCTACCCTATCCTTAAGCTCGCGCAGAAAATCGGCGGCCAGCCTGAAATAGTGTTTACCCGCCGGGTGATACTCTACCTGGGCTTTCAGATCTCCCATGTTGATCAGACCATTGCGAAACCAGTTATTGCCTCTTGCAAGATCCTCTATGTTTGTCTCAGGGGAATCAGAATATCTCCGGTCAAGGCTGAGCGAGTAGCCGCCGGCAAACCGGTCATCGCCCCAATTATAGGCAAGTTTTGCGGAAAGGGCCTGCGTTGCCTTCCAGGCGAGCGCAGTGTGCCCGGCCATGCCCTTTAGATCAACATCCAGGTCGGCTGCAGTCACTTTGCCGATGCTGGCCCGATAGTCAGTGAGTGCCACAGCCACATCAGCGGTAAAACGACGGTTTTTACCAAATTTACCGGTATAACCGATTTCGAGGTCGCGGCGACGGTCGCGGCGCATCTCTCTGGCGCCAGTGCCATGTTTCACAGCATTGGCGGTTCTTTTATTAAGAGTATCGGGGTTGTCCTGGGCAAACACATTGGCGTAATAACTGCTGAATTGAAGCTTTCTGGAAAACCCGAGATTGGCAACCCCACGGAAATCGACCCGGCCATCATCTTTATAAGAGCCCTTGTGCCGGTCAAAAATATACTGAGCCATGTAAGTATCATTGTTATAGAGGCGATCGTAACGAATTGCGTCTAAATCTGCGTTCAACAGCAGGCCATGACCAGTCTGCAAAGTGCTTCTACCGATAAGAAACCAGTCATCTTCATGAAACACCTTTTTAACTTCAAGAAAGGCATTATCAACCTGCATATCACCGGTAGTCTGAGCACCGATTCCGCCAGTACCAAATGCGCCACCACGAGCAGAGGGCATGGCAGTAACGACATCACTGCCACGGTTGAAAAGGCGAAATCGGGTAAACATGGTAATATTTTCGTCGACTTTGGCTGTCATTCTCAGGCGGATCTGCGATTCGGTCAGACTGTTATTGCTGTTACCGGGTCTTGCAACGCCAAAAGCGCTTCTGGCATGATCTTCGCGGTGAGTTTTCCAGGTATGGCGGGTCATCCATTCACCCGTCATCTTCACTTTTTCACCGGTATTTTTGACTGCTTTTTCTGTTGTTCTGATGTCGGCTCTGAGGCGGTCAATTTCTTCGCGCAAAAGCTCTTTGCGATTCTGAGCAAGCTCGACCCTCAACCCGAGCAGACCGAGTTCATCGGCAAATTCGTTCTTCAGGTAATCGATACGATAGAGGTCTTCATCAGAAACCGCCGGGCAATCGGCCGAAATCTGCTCTTCAAGTCTGGCCATAGCTCTGAAAACCGCCATGGCAAGCTCGTAACGGGTAACGCCGCGACCACCGGCGAATGTTTTGTCATTCAAGCCCGTAATGATGCCTCTTTCAGAGAGAGTTTCGATAGACGCCAGGGCCGGATGCCCCGAAGGAACATCCGAAAAAATACCGGCATCTGCAGAAAGAGTCAAAAAGCTGAAAAGAACAACCAGGGTTACCAGAAAATGTCGCATGATTCTTACGCCCTTGCCTTGTAAGTCTATGTTTTTCGACAGGGTAAGGGGTACAACGAGAATTGTCAACAAATCCCGGATTTTACAGGTTCAGATCGCGGTGAATCTTTGAAGTGGAAATACGTTCGTTAGCGATTTCTTTGAACAGATACTCGGCGAAAGCGACCGAGCGATGCCGGCCACCGGTACAGCCGATGCCGATCTGCAGCCGTGTCTTGGGTTCGCTGATAAAAAGCGGAATCTGAAATTCGATAAAATCTTTCAGTTTCTGCGCATACTGTTTGGCTGTGTCAGAGGAGAAAACATAATCATAAACCTCTTTATGAACACCGGTTAAGGTCTTGAGACTGGCGATATAAAAGGGATTCGGCAGAAATCTGACATCGAAAACCAGATCGCAGTCAAGCGGCACGCCATGTTTGAAACCAAAGCTGACGAAAACCACCGACATGGCACGCGGCCCGACAAAGCCGTGCGAAAACTTGCGGATTTCTTCCTGGAGTTCGCGGCCGTTGATGCTGGTGGTATCGATAATAAAATCGGCTTTTTCGCGGGTAGTTTCGAGAAGCGAACGTTCTTCGCGAATATCGTCGATAACCCGGCCGCCACGATTGAGCGGGTGTTTGCGCCTGGTTTCAGAGAAGCGACGCACCAGAGAATCTTCAGAGGATTCGAGGTAAAGAATGCGAACTTCGACGTTCATCTTTTTGACTTCGTCGATGGCCTCGAAAAGCTTGCGGAAAAAGCTGCCGCCCCTTGCGTCAATGACAACCGCGATCTTGGTCAGTCTACCATTCGATTCAAGGCAGATTTGAATGAATTTTGGCAGCAGGGCCGGCGGAACGTTATCCATGCAGAAATAGCCCGAGTCTTCGAAAAAGTGCGACGCGGTCGACTTGCCGGCTCCTGAGAGCCCGGTAATGATAATCAGCTGAAGAGGTGTTGTCTGTTCCATTTTTTAACCTATCACGTCGAGAACCAGGCCACGAATATCATCGAGACTGGCAAGAAGCTCGATCGCCTTCCCTTCGTTCAGGGCTTCACGAGTCAGAGCAGAGACTTCGCCTTCGGCAACACTTACGGTCTGGTAAACCTTCTGTTCGCCATCTTTTTTGGCCCCGAACTCTTCTTTAAGCGAAAGAAACTCTTCTTTCAGCTTCTTGAGAAACAGCTTAACCGACTCTTTATAAGAATTCAACAGACCTTCTTCGGGACTTTTGAGAAATCGCTCGCCACGGGATTTTACCTGGTCGATGAGCTCGCGCATACTGCCATTGAAGGTTTCGAGGCGCACTTCCTTGAGAACCCCTTTGAATTCGCTGCCCTGAGTCGCCCCGGCAGTGGTCGGGCGACTGGCGCCCGCCCGGGTATCGATTTTATGATTGTCTATTTTTACCGGCATCAGTCAATACCACAGAGAACGACTTTATTGCGGCCGCTGCCCTTGGCTTTGTAGAGAGCGCTGTCGGCCTTCTGGATCAGCTGATCCTTGCTGTCGGCATTCAGGGGAAAGCCGGCCACGCCGATCGATATCGAGCACTTAACCGAAGGCTGACCGGGAATAATCGACGGAAAATCGAAGTGGGCCACGTCACGGCGAATGCGCTCAGCAACAATCTTGGCATCGGCCTGAGTCGTCTCAGGAAGAATGATTGCAAACTCTTCGCCGCCGTAGCGGGCAGCAATGTCAGTATTACGAACATTTTTGCGCAGAATTTTGCTGACTTCCTTGAGGATGGCGTCGCCCTGCTGGTGGCCGTAGTTATCATTTATGGGTTTGAAATGATCGATATCGCACATGAGCAGAGAAATGGTCGAGTTGTAGCGGCGGCTTCTCGCGACTTCTTCGTCGAGGCGCATCTGAAAATACCGGTGCACATAAAGCTTGGTGATCGAGTCGGTAATCGCCAGCGAATAGAGGCGGGCATTTTCGAAGGCAATGACGGCCTGCGACGCCAGGGTGGCAAAAAATTCGAGATCGTTTTCGGAGAAAGTCTGGCCATTGATCTTGGCCCCGACTTTCACGACACCATAAAGTTCGCCCTCTTTAAGCATCGGCACATAAACGGCAAATGGCAGTTCTCGATTAACGGTCGTGTAAGCCTGATAACTGCGCCCCGATATTTCCTGAGAAAAAATCGGTTTTTTCTCTTTTTCGATCGTGGTCATTGCCCAGGCTTCGGCCGGATCTTTCTTGAGTGCATCGACGTCAGCCTTCGACATGCCCTTGAAAGCCTTAACCTCGAGCTCGGGCCGCTCTTCAGAGAAAAGCATCAGAACCCCTTTGTTCGCCCAGACGGTTTCGAGAAACATATCGATTGAAATATTTATCAATTCATTAAGATCAAGAGTCGAGCTGAGAACCTTGCTCGACTGCTGCAGAGTCATCAGGTTGAAAACCTTGTGGTCAAGCTCATTCTTGGTGGTCTCAGAATTTTCGAACAGCATGGCGTTATTGATTGAGGTACTTGCGAGACCGACAATCGCCTGAATCAGCTGAAAGTCACCGCTGGCAAACTGTGCGCCATTTTTCTTATCGGTCAGAAGCAGCAGACCAACAAAGTGGTCTTTGATGCGCATCGGAAACATCAGTTTTATACGGCGCATTTCGTCTGACTCGAATTCCGCAACCAGCAGATTGATTTCCTGCTCGGTCGGACGCCAGTAGCCATCGTCAGAAAATATCCGGGCAAGAATCTGGTTGTCTGAATAAAATCTGAATTTGGCGAACAGTTCGGGTGAAATGCCGATCAGGTCTTTTACAGAAACCAGGTCTGTCTTTTCGTTATAAAGCATCACACCGGCGCCATTAACCGTCAGACGGTCAGTAAAAATAGTGATAAAATTGCGAACCAGGGTGTCGACGTTGAGACTGCCACCCATGGCCTGGCTGCCGTAATACAGAGCAGAAAGCGAATCAACCTTCTGTTCGAGCTCTTTGTTGATTTCGCTGATTGTCCGCATGTAATCTTCAATCGCCACGCGCGATTCGATCATGCTGCCGACAATTTTGGTGAATGAGCCCTGAACCTCTTCGAGATCGCTGAGACGGAGGTCTTCAAGACCCTCGTTAACATCACCGTCGGCGACTTTGTCGGCAATTTCAATAAATTTCTGCAGTGGCGTCAGGACCTTGCGGGTAATGCTCAGGTGAACAAAAAGAACAGTGCCGACACCCGCCACCATGAATACCAGGGGGCTGACAGGCAGATCAAAAAACACTGCAGCAAGATAAACCGCGACCCAGAGACAGGCCAGCAGCAGATCAAGCTTGATCGCAATGCTCATTTTCATCTTGTTCATAAAAAAGCCAGCTACCTCACCCGGTGCTTCGGTTTCAACCACTCCAATATTTTCGCTGTACAACTCAACTCAGCTCCTCAAAACGCCTGCTTATCTCGGCAGCGATACGGTCAGCCATTTTTTCTGGCTGCCCATCAGCCTCAACTATCACAAATCTGTCGGACTCTTCTGCCGCAACCAGATCATAACCTGCCAGAACCTTTCGATGAAAATCGATAGCTTCCGATTCCATGCGGTCAAGCTGCTTGGCGCCACCATGGCGGGCACGTTCAAGACCAACTTCGGGCGCAATACGCAACAATACGGTAAGATCGGGTAGAAACCCCGGCAGAAAAGCCTCGTGAACGCTGCGCACTCTTTCGATTCCAAGCCCGCGGGCATAGCCCTGGTAAGCCATGCTCGAATCGAAATAACGATCACACAAAACTGTTTTTCCGGCTTTAAGAGCCGGCAGAATCACCTTTTTGAGATGCTCGCTCCGCTGAGCCAGCATCAGGAAAAGCTCGGTCTCAGGTTCGAGACTGCCACAATCCTTGTCGAGAAGAACCGATCTGATGCGGTCTCCGGCAGCAGTTCCACCGGGTTCGCGGGTTGTTACAACATCGTGGCCCCGTTCTGCCAAAAACTGGCGCAGCAGCTTGATCTGAGTCGACTTGCCACTGCCCTCGGGGCCTTCAAATGTAATAAACAGACCTTTCATCCGGTTCTGATCCTGTCCTTTCAGGCTATTTCGAAAAATTCATCGAGCTTGGTGACCTTAAAAACGTTGAGAACCTGCTCGCTGACATTGAGAATTCTCAACTTGCCGTTATGGCGGGTGATTTCTTTTTTAATGTAAACAAGCAGGCCAAGCCCAGAACTGTCGAGATAGGTCACCTTTTCCATGTTGATTTCATAGGTCCAGCCGTTGGATTCGATAGAATCCATGATTTCCGCCTTCAGGTTCTTGAGGTGGTGAATGTCCACTTCCCCTTCAACATGGAAGACCTTAATTTTCTTTTCTTTGTCAATCTGGCTGTCAATCTTCACTCTGGCCTCCAATACTCTCTTTCGAGTTCAATAACTTAACCATCTGCAGCCTGACGTGGCCACTGCGGGAATCGGTAATGTAGTTCACGTGATCCATGATGCTTCTGATAATAAAAACACCCAGGCCGCCCTCTTTGATTTCTTTGAGGTTGGGAACCGGAATTTTTTCGGGCACAAAATCAGGATCTTCATAAAAGACTTCGACAACAAAAACCTCGTCACTTGTCTTAATTTCGAGGTCGAACGACATGGCGTCGTTGAATTTATAGGCATGCTTGATGACATTGGTACAAGCTTCGGTGGTGGCTAGCTTGATGTCGTTGAGAAGCGATGGACCAAGATTGAGATGCTGCACGCATGCGACAATAACCCGGCGAATCAACGCCAGGGTTTCTGAGCTGCCTCTCACATGCATTTTCATCTGCGTAGAAGTGGCAGGCATCTGATTGATCAGCATCTGAATATCGTTATGCAAGCAAACCTTTCTCTCTGAAACAGCAAAATCAGAGCTGGAAAATACCATTCGCCAGCTCGGGTTCTAATAGTAGCATGTTATAACCAACTGAGTCTACTATAACAGACTTACCCAGTTCTTTCGCGGTTCTCGCAAGCAATTCACCAGTTTCTGAATTGTCCGACCCAAGAAACCAGGATTTTTCAAGATAGCCGAGCGCCTTATCGGTATTGGTAAGATCGCCCATTGCCAGGTAGCATCTGCCCATAGCCTGATAAGCCATGGCGCTGTCGGGCATCTCGCGCAGAATTTTCTCACAGGCCTTGAGATTCGTTGTCGCCGCACGCTGACGGTCAGGCCCTTTCAAATGCTTATACTGACAACGCTGCATCGCCCAGCGCATCCAGTGGTTGGTCGAAGAGTGGTTGATAGCCTTGTGCCAGTTGAGCAGCGCCCGTTTCACCCATTCTTCTTTCTGGGCATTGAACTCGGCAACCAACTCCTGGCCGATCGCCGATTCGTACAGCAGCCATATCTGATCTGGCTTTGCCTGCAGCGCCTGATGATGTTCAGACAGAAGATTCATCAGTTCGTTTTTACTGCTGATCTTAGACACTCCGGCGGTAACTTCGAGCATTTTGCGGCGATAGTGGCCATTCTCAGGGAAAAGGCTGCGCAATGACGCGTAGCACTTCCGGGCCTCGCCGAACTGCTGAAAGTTCTCGTGCAGTCGACCCAACTCAAAGAGACGCTGCGGATCTGACGAAAGCTTGACCAGAGAACGGGTATGTTCAACCGCTTTTTCGACATTACCGCGCGCCCTTTCACACAATGCCAGGCCACGAATCGCGTTTTCATTCTCGCCGAAGCGCGCCAGAGTCTCGTTAAAAGTTTTTTCGGCAGAGGCGAGAGCCTCGGTCTGAAGTTTCGAACGCATACCGAACAGGAAATGGGCATAGCCCTTGACCAGCAGAGGCACCGGCGAATCACGGCGGATATGCGCCAGTTCGAGCTCGAGATTACGCACCAGCGCTTCGAGCATTTCGGGCTCGACACGATTACCTCTGATCTGGCTGCGCTTGAGCCGCAGCAGCATCAGATGAGCTTCGAGCTGGGTCGGATGATCGCGGGTAAGGGTCGAAAGCAGTTCGATTGCCATCTGAATCTTGTTTTCGAATTCATAAACCCTTGCCAGATTGAAGGTTGTGAGATAGTCAGAAGCATCGAATGCCCTCGCCTTGAGCAGCAGTGACGAGGCCCGTTCAATTTCGGCAGTTTTCAGCGAAACTTCGGCCAGCATTCTCACCCATTCAGGCTGATTGGGCACAAGATCTAGAGCCTTTTCGAGGCGCTCAGCAGCGGTAAGAAAAAACTTTTTCTGCAGAGCTTCATTACCCTGCAATGCCAGTTTCTCGCCTTCAGCCCGGGCCTTTTCGATTTTGATCAGCTCTGGTGCCTGGTAGGCCCTGACACAGGTAGGATCTAGGCGCGAAGCCGCTTCGAAAGCATCCTGAGCTGTGTCGAACTGCCCGAGCCTGATGAGGGTTTCACCGTAATCGCACCAGTCTTCGGCAGATGATTTGCGAATCTGCAGCAGACGTTTCTGAGACGCGGCCTTGAGTTCGAAATTTTTGCTTTCGTGGGCACTGACCACAATGCCTTCATGACCCCACTGACATTCCGGGTAGGTTTCGATCGCATGCCGAAAAATCTTGAGAGCATCGGCATGCCGCTTCTGGCGGGCATAGGTCTGGCCAAGAATCTGCTGGATTTCGGGGTGATAGGGGCTCAGTTCATGCGCCATCTCCAGATACTTTGTTGCGCGGGTGAGGTTGCTGCGTTCGATAAAATGAAGAGCGATAGCCAGATAACATTCGCCGTTGGCAGGTTTCGCTTTTTCAATCTTTGCAAAAGTCAGATCGGCCTGGTCTTCCATGCCCATCGAGTTCTGAAGTTTGCCAAGCTCGATAAGAATATCGATGTTATCCGGGCTTTTATTCAAGGCCTGCTCGAACTCAAGAAGAGCCTGGCCTTTTTCGTTCATGCCAAGATAGGCACGGCCAAGCCCAAGGCGCATCTGCGCATCATTCGGAAAAGTTCTGATCGCCTCGCGGAAATTTTTGACGGCACCGTCGTAGAATTTGCGCGTCAGCATTGTCTGACCGAGCAGCAGATACATTTCGCAGGTCGAGCCGGCAACTTCCTTGTAACGGGCCAGGTATTCCTGTGCGTCCGGGGCATTGCCGAGGCTCAGATGAATCTGAGCGATGCGGATCAATATTTCGGGCTGATCATCAGAGCGTTCGAACAGCTCCTGAAGCCACTCAAGGGCCTCTTCTTTCTTGCCGCTGTCGTATAGCAGCCCGGCAAGACGAAAAATAGCGTCACTGTCTTTATTGTTGCTTTTTATGGCTTTTTTAAGACAGTCTATAGCCTCTTCGCGGCGGTTCATCAGCTCAAAAACGCGGGCACCGGTCTTGAGGACTCCGGCATGCTCGGGCGCAATGGCTTTTGCCGCCCTGAAAGTCGAATATGCCTGGTCAAAGCGCCCCATGCTTGCAAGGGCTTCGGCCAGGTTGATAAAGTTCGTGATTTCGCCCGGGTTCTTCTTAAGCGCCTGCTCCAGGCCGGACAGCTCATCTTTTGTCGGAACCGCGGCCACAGGCTGTGACACAACCGCGGCAGGACCTTCGGCAGAAGCGGCCGACAATGCCACAGCGCCGCATTTACCGCAAAAGCGGCCGGCAACAGAAGCAAAAGAACATTTCGGGCAGATCGCCATCTTTACATCTCCCGTGGTGCTGCTATACCAAGCAGGTCGAGGCCAAGAGCCAGAACTCTGCGGGTATAGTTACAGACTGCCAGGCGCGAAGCTTTGAGACTCTGATCTTCGCAGCTCATCACCGGGCACTTGTCGTAAAAGGACGAAAAGCAGGTAGCAAGTTCATAAAGATAGTTGCAGAGAATATGCGGGCGCAGATCGGTAGCCACAGCCACGACGGTCTGGCCGAATTCCATGAGTTTTATCATCAGATCGCGCTCTTCGACCTGACTGATCCGCATCGGGGCAGCAAAAGTATCGGGGTCGGCACCCGCCCGACGGAAAATCGAGCAGATACGTGCATGCGCATACTGCAGATACGGAGCGGTATTGCCATTCAAAGCCAGCATGCGGTCGAACGAGAAAACATAATCGTTATTGCGGTTCTGTGCCAGATCGGCATATTTGATCGCGCCAACGCCGACCATACGTGCGACTTCCTGTTTGCGTTCTTCTGATAGACCCGGATTCTTTTCGTTAACCACGGCATAGGCCTTGTCGACAGCTTCAGAAAGAAGATCGGCCAGTTTAACGTTCTCGCCGCTGCGGGTCTTGAGGGGCTTGCCGTCTTCACCGAGGATTGCACCAAAAGTTACATGCTCAAGCTTCACATCAGGATTGGCAAGAATGCCGGCATGACGGGCGGCGGCGAAAAATTGCTTGAAGTGAAGGGCCTGGCGGGCATCGGTGACATAAACAATGCGTTCAGCACCCAGCTTAGCAGTTCTGTATCTGACAGCAGCCAGATCGAAAGTGGCGTAATTGTAGCCGCCATCTGATTTCTGCACGATTACCGGCAGCGGGTTGCCCTCTTTCGACTTGAACTCGTCGAGAAACAGACACTGGGCACCCTCAGATTCGACCAGTGAGCCTGATTTACGAATCGCCTCGACGGTTTCGGCGAGCATGTCACGATAAAAACTTTCGCCGCATTCGTGTTCTTCGGTCAGCTTCACATCGAGCAGGCGATAAATGCGATAAACTTCGGCCATCGAAACGCGGGTGATTTTGTGCCAGAGGTCGAGCAACCCCTTGTCGCCCTGCTGCAACCGCACCAGATACTGATGGCAGGCTTCGGCAACTTCGGGTTTTTCTTTGCTTTCAGCGGTAGCAGCCTTGTAAAGTTCTTCGAGTCGCGCCAGTGGCAAAGCTTTTTCGAGAGAAACACCGGCCTTTTCGGCTGCTGCAATCTCAGGTTCGGCTTTATAGATCACCATTGCCATCGGCAGGCCCCAGTCACCAAGATGATTCTGTCTGACAACCGGGTTTCCGAGGGCTTCGACCACTCTGGCGAGTACGTCGCCGATAATGGTCGAGCGCAGGTGCCCGACGTGCATCTGTTTGGCGATATTGACACTTGAATAATCGACAACGGTCTTTTCAGACTTCTGGGCTTCATCGGCCAGAATCACACTGCCGGCAGCCTTGTCGTTAAAGCACTTTTCGATCATACCGTCGGCAATATACATATTGATAAAGCCGGGACCGGCAATATCGACACGGCTGAACCAGTCTTTTTCGGCCTCAAGAATTGCTTTTATTTCTTCTGCCAGCTGTCTGGGGGCGCATTTAGCGGCTTTCGACAGTTTCATCGCAGCGTTCATCGAAAAATCGCCATTGGTGCGATCAGGTGGCACCTGCACGTCGATAAAGCTGTAATCTTCGATGCCATAGCGTTTGAACATACCGGCAAGCCTGTTGTGAATCAGGTTGATAAGCTGCTTTTTCATCTGGTTTGTGTGTCCTTTTGTTCTAAATCAGGCCTTTGACTTAACAATCAGCCAGGCGCCGATGGCGCCGATAATAAAATTCGGAAACCATACCCCCACAAAAGGCGGCACGTAGGCGCCTTTGGCAAAGGCTTTTCCGGCGGCGAACAGAACGTAATAGAGAAAGATGATCACCACCGACATGCCGATGCCGATGCCTGTACCCGAGCGGGTAGTCTGCGAACCGAGCGGCGCCCCGATCAGCACGAATATCAGCCCGGCAAACGGAATCGAGGTCTTCGACCAGAATTCGATCCAGTGCTGGGTGATGATATTGGTCGACATACCCTTTGCCTCGGCATCCTGAATGAAAGCATAGAGTTCCTGCAGGTTCATTGTGCGGGAATTCTTCGAATCGGGTACGTGGTCCGGGTTCACGTAATGGGTATCTATCGGGTATTCCATGTTGTCGAAATATGTATAATTTCGGTCTTCGCCACTCATGTGAATATCAGAAACCCGGCCTTTCCAGAAATAGCAGACACCGCCCTCGATGCGGGCCCGGTCTGCCTCGATTACACGCGGGAAACCGTTAGGCTGCCCCTCATACATAACGACACCGAACATGTCTTTGGTTTTCTGGTCGAATTTGCGCACAAAGAATTTGCGACCGGGGCCGGCTTCAAAGAAGCGGTTTTCGGCGATAATCGGCAGCGGGCGCTTCAACGTCACCTCGCGCCTGAACAGCCTGGTAAACTTTTCGTTGGCAACCGGCACCAGCTTTTCGTTAAACAGAAAAGTCAGACCGGTAATGAAAATGCCGGCGATAACCGCCGGGGTGACAATGCGCGAAAAGCTGTAGCCACCTGCCTTAAGAGCGGTGATCTCTGAATCTGACGACATGCGCCCGAAAGCAACGAGATTCGACAGCAGCAAAGCCATCGGAAAGCTGATGACGAGGGTTGGTGGCAGGCTGTAGACGAAAAACAGCCCGACAACCGACACCGGAACCCCTTTGGCAAAAATCAGGTTGATCAGTTCCATCATCAGGTCGATCAACCAGATGGCGACAAAAAAAGCCATGCCGAAAAGAAACGGCTCCAGCAGTTCTTTCAGGACATAGCGGTCAACTGTTTTTATAGATATGGCCATAAATCAATCACACACTCTACCCCAGAGGGGATACATTTTTCAATATTTTTAACACAGACCGGTTGGCATTTGGTCTTGCCAAAAGTGGCGAAAAGCGGTTAAAATCGTCGCATCACAAATTCAAGCAAAACCAACTGAATCAAAGGCTCAGCATGCAAAATTTTTATCAGCTGTTCGGGGTTTCCAACTTCGCGTCTCTCGAAGAAATTGCCGCGGCCTACAAGCAGAAACATGCCGAGCTATTCTCATCAGATTCACCACTTGCCAATATTCCCAAATTGCGCGAACTGAAAGATGCTTTTGATCTTCTTTCAGACGACGCACGCCGCGAAGAATACGACGAAAAACTCGCCGATTTTCTCGAAGATCTCAACGAAAAATTCGAAGAGGCGGTTGGTCACCTTGAAAAAGGCGAACTGCAGCAGGCGATAGACAAAATCAACTGGTGCATCGGCAAAAACCCGGGTGAACCAGACTATTACGAAACCGTCGGGCTCGCCTACCGTCTGGGCGGCGATCTCGACAGCGCCCTGCGCATTTATCGGCAAGGCCTGAGCACCGGCCAGCGCAAGGCGTTCTTTCACCGCTATCTTGGCGATATTTACCGGCTCAGGCACGATGACGACAACTCCGATACGCATTACCTCGAAGCCGCCGAAGCTTTCAAAGCGGTAATGCAGGTCGACCCCCGCAACGTCGACGCAATGGAACAGCTAGCCGACATCTACAGCCGCATGAAATTTTACGACGAGGCACTCGATCTGTATCGGCAGATGCTGAAACGCTTTCCATACAATGCCTCATATCACCGCGAGGCCGGCGGCGTGATGTATGAACTCGACATGGTTGAAGAAGCCGAAACCCACCTGCTCGAAGCCCTGCGTATCGCCCCGGGTGATGCGGCGGCTCTGCTTTTTCTCGGACTGGTTTATTTCAAACGCCGGCTTCTTGGTCTGGCAGTACAGACACTGCGCGACAGCCTGAAAAGCTCGCCGGATCAGCCAGAAGTCACTCAGCTGATCGCTCAGATCGAGACCATTCGCGGCGAAATCGGGCGCACTGTCGAAGAAATTGTTTTTGACCCGGCGCCAGACGCCTTTGTCGAAGGGGTCGTCAAATGGTATAACGCCGAAACTGGCATGGGCGTTCTCAGCTGCGCCGAATACCCCGAAGTGCTGCTGCATTATTCGGCCGTAAAGCCTGAACAGGAAGCTGGACTCAAAAAAGGCGACGCTGTCAGGTTCGGAGTTGTCAAAGACGCGATGAGCCCGATTGCGGTTCAGGTCGAAAAGATCGGCGAATCAGAAACATCAGACGCCTCACCCGGGAAAATCGAAAAATACGACATCGAGAAAAAAGTCGGAATGATCAGGACTCACGACGGCCGCGAAATCTTTTTCGCTTTTTCCGCTCTGACCGAAGAGACACTCGAAAACCTCAAACCCGATCTCGATGTGCTGGTAGAAACCCGCACCATTACAGGCCTGGCAGACGACACCTTCGAACAGGCCACCCGGGTGAGGTTGCGCAAGCGCAAGCCGCTTACGCCCCCGCCGCCTCAGTCAGACTGAAAAAGGCCTTTTCGAGACTACCATGTCTGGCGACCACATTGCCGATAGTGTCAGACATCTGCATTTTTCCGTGACAGATAATGCCGACATGAGTCACCAGCTTTTCGACGACTTCGAGCACATGGCTTGAAAAAATTACGGTCGTGCCCGCTTTTACCATGCGTTCGAGAAGCGTGCGAAAATCACGGGTCGACTGCGGGTCGAGACCATTGAAAGGCTCGTCGAGAATCAGCAGCGATGGTGAATGAATGACAATGCCGGCCAGAGCGATTTTCTTCTTCATGCCGTAACTGTAATTAGCGGTATAATCACCAGCCGCGTCGGCAAGTCCGAACACATCGAGCAGTTCTTTTATTCTTGGTTCTCTTGCCGATTCTGGCAGTTTGTGGATATCGGCAACGAACTCAAGAAACTGGTAGCCGGTAAGGTAATCGTAAAGAAAAATCTCATCAGGAAGGTATCCGACCCGCGCCCTGACAGCCACAGGGTCTGCTGCTACTGTCAGGCCGTCGATTTCGACCGAACCGGCAGTCGGCTGCAGGAGGCCCATCAGCATTCGCAAGGTTGTGGTCTTACCGGCGCCGTTCGGGCCAAGAAACCCGTACATGGCCCCGGGCGGAATCTCAAGATTAAGGTTATCGACCGCGGTAAACCCGTTGAATTTGCGTGTCAGACCGGTGATTTTAATCATGCCGGCCTGCCAGGCGACGCTCGCGATTACGGCGGAGATGCTCGGCATAGGCCGCCAGTTCCGGAAACTCGGCAAAGGGTCGGAAGGTTGATTCATTTGCCCAGAAGTCAGAAAGACTGGCAAACCCGGTCTTTTCGTATTCAGCAGCTGTAATCAACATGTCTAGTTTGTCAATTGCCTTGACGAAGCGAGCTTCGAGTGTGCTGCCTTCTTCAAATTCTTTGAACAGTTCGAGATTGGCGCGGGTGATTTTTTCGCCGAGCGGGCCAAGAATATCTTCGACCGCTTCGGTCTCGATTTTGCTTTTGTCAGGAAAATACTTCAGGGCGGTGTAAGGTATGTCGCCAACCCGGCATTCGCCAAGTTCGTGAACGATTGCAATCGCCACGGCGCGGTCGCGGCTGATACCGACCTGAACAACATCAGCAAGCATAAAGGTCAGCAGGGTAACGCCAAAACAATGGTCAGCAAGTGACTCACCGTTTCGGATGCCACGCAGCTGCCAACCGGTTCTGCGAATCTTTTTGAGGGTGAGAAAATCGTGAAAAACCTTGTCGAGATTGCTGCATTCAAGATTCATAGAACTTCAACTCCTGCTTTCGGATGCAGATATTTATAACTGAATATCCGGCAAAAAAAAAGACCGGGGTTATCCCCGGCCCAAAAAATAAGGAGGCAAACAAATCCATGACCCATGTCGTCAACAGTTGAAGTTTCCTTAACGATATTTAACAATTTTCTGTATAATCACCGGCATGCCAAACTATTTACTGCGCTTTATCGATTCAGGGCCCAGATCAGCGGTCGAAAACATGGCCATCGACGAGGCACTTGCCATGTCTGCCGGCCAGAAGCGTGATTTTGCCTGCCTGAGATTTTACCGCTGGCAGCCTTATGCCCTGTCTTTTGGCTACAATCAGTCGCCCGAAAAGCTTGTCGATCTTAAAGCAGTTGCAGAGTCCGGCCTGGGAATCGTCAGGCGCATGTCTGGCGGCAAGATGGTCTTTCATGCTGACGAACACACGTTTTCGCTCGTGCTCACCCTCGAATTCATCAAAGAAAAATGCCCGGAGGCAAAAACTTTTCTCGATATGTTCAGGTTCTCCATCGAACCGCTGGTCCAGGCACTTGTCGACACTGGCGTGCCGGCCCGGTTTTCGTCGGCGCGCGAAATGAGCGCCGGGCGCGGCAACCATCTGCACTGCTATGCCGCTGCTGCCGGGCATTCGGTTTTTGCAGGTCAGCACAAGCTCATTGGCGCTGCCGGAGTTTTTCGCAACGACTGCCTGATCATTCACGGCTCGATTCCGATAAGCATTGTTCACCCGTCAGAAGAGATCTTTCTTTCTCATAGCCGACGGGATCTGCTGGTGAAAATGTCTTCTCTGAAAGAATTCGTAGATGACCATAAAATTCAATGCCTGCCGGCAACGGTTGCCATGCATTATGCGGCTGCTCTGAGCTGCAATTTGTCAGAATCTGAGTTGAATGAAACCGAAAAACAGTATGCAGAAGCTCTATTACCGAGATATTCCAGCCTCGACCGCCCCACCGGCTCAGAATAATACCAACCTCGAAAAGCAAGACAAATATAAAAAAACGTTGTTAAACGTGCATGTTTTTAGTTGCTGAAAAGCGGAAATGTGATATATTTTTAAGTTGGGGTAACGAATTCAGGGAGTTAATGTGTTTAAGGCCCTTAAAAACCGGGTTTTGCTGATTCTGTCGGCCGCGATACTGCTGACAGCGCCTTGTCATGCACAGAGTGAAGACAGTCGGCTCATCAGTCTGAACCGCAGCAAAGGGCTGAAACATTCAGGCTCCCTGGCCGGCAATGAATTCCGCCTCTCGCTTGGCAGTCAGATGTTCGGCGAAAACACCTCAACTTTTACTCAACCGCAGTCTGAAAGCCGGTTTTCCGAGGCTGGTTCGTTCACTGGTTACCAGAACAATCAGACAGGCTCGTTTGCTGACCGGGCCGGCTTTCGTATCAAATCATCAAGAAACAGTCAGAAAAAACTGTCACCGGTCATTACTCTGAACAATTCCTACGAGAGCAATTCAATCGGCTTCAACGACTCGGACTCTTCCGGACTGTCGATTGCCGGCACCAATGGACGGCTGCAGATTTACGGCGAATATGAACAGAAACATACGCCGCAGGTAGCTGTATCACAGAGCGGTTCTGGTGCTGGCACTCTGCGAGGTTCAGCCGTGACACCGGTTCCCGGCACACCCGACCAGCCTGAATCACACGAAAAAGCGGCGGCGCTTGCATCGAGATACTACCTTGAAGCAATCTACAGCTTCAAACCAACTCTCAAGGGCAAAGTTTCTTTCAAACGCTCGATGATCGACACTTTTGAGTCTGAAGAAAAGCTTCAGGTCGAAGGTATCGTCGATGCGACAAACAATGTTCAGATCAAAGCCGGCTTTGACAACGAAGTCCGCCCCGAAGTGACAGAACCCAGGTCGAACAAAGACACCAAAGTCTGGACCGAATTCATTCTGAAGTTCTGACCTTCGCGGTTTTTTTTCAAAATCATGAAAATTACCGACGTGCGAATTCAGATTCTCAAGGCCCCAAAAAGCAAACTTCTTGGCTTTGCTTCTGTCACAATTGACGAAACGCTGGTAATCAAAGATTTTCAGATTTTTTCATCGGCTCGCGGCCACTTCGTCGGCATGCCCAGCCGGAAAATGCCAGATGGAACCTGGCGTGAGCAGGTATTTTCACTGAGCACGGAGTTTTCTGAACACCTGACCAGCACGATACTGCGGGCATTCGAAGACGAACTGAATGCTCCCGGCACTCAAAGTCCGCCTTGACTGTCGATGAATTTGCCCGGTTGCGTCACGGGTTCAGTTGTGTTATCTTTCGAGAGCCTGAGTTGCAGGCATAGGGGTGTAGCCAAGTGGTAAGGCACCTGCCTTTGGAGCAGGCATTTCGTAGGTTCGAATCCTCCCACCCCTGTTTAAAATATTGCCCCGCACGCTGCGGGGTTTTTTCATTAAGGCTTTATAACTGCTGCTGCCATAAATGCTGCCGCCACTGACCCGACAGATTTTCTGGCGGGTGTTACAAAAAGGCAAAACTGTGTATAATGACCGCTGAAAACTTGAACCGAGGTTTGCATATGTCGCAGAAATTACACGCTCTTATCCTGGCTGCCGGCAAAGGCACGCGCATGAAATCGGAGCTGCCCAAAGTCGTACACCCAATTCTCGGCCGACCAATGGTTGCCTACGTCATCGATGCCGTCAAGGCGGTCGGTTGCGAAAAAACCATTCTGGTTACCGGCTATAAAAGCGATCTGGTCAGGCAGTCACTGCGTGCCGACGATCTGAATTTCGTTGAACAGACCGAGCAACTCGGAACCGGCCACGCAGTTCAGTGCTATGCCAAAGTCTGCAGCGACCGCCCAGACAACCTGCTGGTAGTATGCGGCGACACCCCGCTGATCTCGGTTGAAACCCTGCAAAAGATGGTTGAAATTCATCGGCACCAGAAACCTGCGATCACCATGATGACCCTGATGATGAGCGAGCCTGGCAACTACGGCCGGGTATTGCGGCAGAACAATATGGTCACGGCCATTCGCGAAGCCAAAGACTGTTCGCCCGAAGAACTAAAGGTCAAAGAAGTAAACCTCGCCGTTTACCTTTTTGATTCGGCATTTCTCTTTGACAATATCTTCTCACTGACCCCCAATAACCGGCAAAAGGAATATTACCTGACCGATCTTGTCGAAACAGCCGTTAAAAAGGGCCTGCCGGTAGTAGCCTGTATCGAGAAGGATGAATCATCGACTCTTGGCATAAACAGCCGCCAGCATCTGGCTGAAGTCAGCACCATTCTACAAAAGCAGATTCTGACCCGCCTGATGGAAAGCGGCGTAACCATAACCAGCCCCGAAAATACCTTTATCGGCCCCGAAGTCGAAATCGAGCCTGACACCACGATTCACCCGGGCTGCATGCTTTCAGGAAAATGCCGGATCGGCCGCGACAGCATCATCGGCCCGGCCTGCCGCATCACTGACGCAGTAATCGGCAAAAATAACAAAATCGAACACTGCGTCATCAGCAACACCACCGTTGCAGATGGCACAAAAATCACTCCGTTCTCGGTAATTGAAGGCGATAGCTGAATGCCGGACCGACACCCATCAGGAGGGTAAAATGCACAATTCAAGAGTCAAGGTTTTTTCGGGCGAGGGCAACACAGCCCTGTTTTCTGAAGTCTGTCACTATCTGAATATTCCCGAAGGCAAGATCATGCATACCTCATTTGCCGATGGCGAGCTTTATTGCCGCATCGAAGAGTCGGTGCGCGGCTGCGACACCTTTATTATCCAGCCAACCTGCCCGCCGGTAAATGAAAACCTGATGAAACTCCTGATCACCATGGACGCCTTGCGCCGCGCTTCTGCTGCAAGCGTAACCGCGGTAGTACCCTATTTCGGTTACTCGCGCCAGGAAAAGAAAACCACCGGGCGCGAGCCGGTCACCGCCAAACTTGTCGCCAACATCATCACCATTTCCGGCGCCAACCGCATGATGACAATTGATATGCACGACCCGGCACTGCAGGGCTTCTTCGACATTCCCGTCGATCACCTGTCGGCCAGTCGCCTGCTGGCTGAACACTTTCTCAAACGCGATCTGACCGACCATGTCGTCGTATCGCCAGACACCGGCGGCGTGCTGCGCGCCCGCCAGTTCGGCAAAAAACTCAACCTGCCGATGGCGATCATCGATAAGCGCCGCCCTGAAAGCAACAAAGCCGTCGTCATGAACGTAATCGGTGATGTGGCCGGTAAACATGCGATTGTTATCGATGACATCATCGACACCGCAGGCACTCTCGTAAATGTTGCCGAAAGCCTTATGGAAAAGGGCGCGAAATCGGTTGTAGCCTGCTGCACACACGCTCTGCTTTCCAACCCGGCCGCTGACCGCCTGCCAAATTCACCGGTAAGAGAAATTGTCTGCACTAATTCAGTGCCGATCAGCCGCGAAAAAATCGAAAAGTGCAATATCAACGTGCTTTCACTTGCTCCCCTGGTTGGCGAAGCCATCAGAAGAATCTTCGAAAAACGTTCGGTAAGCGAACTGTTCCTTTGATTGAGGAGTACCAGATGCGATACTATAAAAAAGCCCTGACGCTGGCGGTTGCTGGCGCACTTGTCGCCACCGGCATGAGTGGCTGTGGCGGCAAAAAAAAGTCAAACCCGGCTGCCAGCAAGACCGAAACCGTTATTGAATCAGAAAAAGAAACTCAGTATTCAAGCTGGAAAGAGAATACCAAAGTCAGAGCCGCTATCGACAGCAAGGATTTTGCAACGGCAATTTCGCTCGCAACGTCGCGAATCGACGACAACCCTGGTGATGCCAGAGCTCACTTTCTTCTTGGCAGAGCCCTGCTCGAAAAGGGCGATCTGGTTAAGGGCAAAAAGAGCCTTGAAGCAGCTGTTAAACTCGACCCCGACAATCGTGATTTTTCTGATGAATTGCACCGCTGCATGATGGCCATGGCAGATTCGGCCATTGAGCTCGACATTCCAAGCGAAGCCATAGGGCTGCTGAAGAAGCTGATACAGGAAAACTATCAGCCCGCAACGGTTGAGAAGAAGCTGGCAGATGTTTATGAAAAAACCAGCAGAAAACTGATCGACAGCGGTAACCTCACAGAAGCGGAAACCATTCTCAGAGAAGCCATGAATATGCTTCCTGACCAACCACAGATCAAAACCGGGCTCGCTGAAATGCTGATAAACAGTGACCGGCTGATGGAAGCGGAACGACTGGTCAAATCAATCCAGGAAACCAGCCCTGACTTTGTCCCCGGTATTATTGCACAGGCAAAACTTCTGCATCGGATGGGCGAACCTGACAAGGCCGGCCTTATCCTCGATCAGATACTCAGCGACAACCCGGGTCATGCTGAAGCTGCCGCCCTGAAAGCCTCGCTCAGCCAGGATGTTCCGGCGGTTACCGTCACGAGAATGCCGGAAACGGACCTGAATCTTGAAGCCTGGCTTGAAAAGCTCAAGCTGCAGGAAAAAACCGGCAATCTGAGCGAACAGAAAGTTATTTTAACTTCGATTTCGCAAAATTTTACGGGCGAAACCTGGGCCCTCTACAAGCTCAGCGTTGTCAGTGAAAAGCTTGGCCAGGTCGACGAAGCTCTATCGACCATCGAAAGCTTTTTGAAAGCTGAACCCGCATCGGCAAAAGGGCAGCTGCATCATGCCCGCTGTCTGTATCAGAAAGGCAGTCATGCCGAAGCTCTCGCGATACTTGACCGACTCGAAGCAACCTATCCGGACAAGCTCGAATTGCTCAGTGAACGCGGTCAGGTGCTGGCACGCATGGGTAACTTTGCACAGGCAAGAGTATTCTGGAACCAGGTTCTGGCCGAAACCCCCGATCATGCAAACACTCTGTTCAATTTCGGACAGCTTGAAATGGAATCGGGCAACCATGATGAAGCTGCCACCTTTTTCGAAAAGGCAATCCGCAAAGAACCGTTCAACAACAAATTTCGTTACTT
Organism: Candidatus Rifleibacteriota bacterium; assembly: GCA_024710355.1. Classification (GTDB taxonomy): domain Bacteria; phylum Muiribacteriota; class Ozemobacteria; order Ozemobacterales; family Ozemobacteraceae; genus Rifleibacterium. The sequence continues at coordinate 59,252 of JANJUX010000051.1, read as the reverse complement.
CGCCGGGTTGAACCTGATTCAGAATGGGTTCCGCGACCGTGCCAGCGCCCTATGGGAAGCCTCAAAGGCATCTCTTAACCCCCAGGATCCATACGCTGCCAGAATCCTCAAGGCTCTGGGCGAAGAAGCGGCCGCCACCCCGACAACCATATCTCTTTCAGCCCCGCCGCCGACGCTCGGGACTCCGATCGAAACGCCGGCCACCGGTCAGGCAGAAACTATTATTGTTCCAAACAGTGTGATTACAGAAAGCCCGGCTGACCCTGATTATGAAAGGGCTCTTGAATATGCCAGAGGCGGCTTCTACAATGAAGCAATTCAGTCATTCAAGGCAGTCCTGGCGCATAACCCGGCTAATTTCAATGCCCTGATGAATCTCGGCAAAGTCTACACCGCCACCGGCAGACATCAGTCGGCGGCCGTATGGTATCTCAAGGCCCTCAAACTCGACCCGCGCAATATACATGCTCTAAAAGCTCTTGCTAACAGCTATTCTGACGTTGGCATGCACAATCTTGCCGCGCAGATAACTGAACAGGTCAGCGCCAGCAACCCCGACCAGCTCGAAGGGTTTCCGCGCTACAGTCAGAAAGCCCTGAGAAATGATCCGCGCGGCATCGAACCCCTTGCAACTGCACTGCTCGAAGAAGGTCTGACATCTGAAGCTCTGGCCGTGGTTCAGAACGGTCTTGCCCAGCAAACCGACATGCCGGTTCTCTACCTGCTTCAGGGTGACGTGCTGAAAAAAATGGGGCAACACCAGCAGGCTCTCGAAGCCTATAAAACCGCCATGAACCATGACACTCAGAGTCCAGCGCCATTTATCAGAATAGGAGACCTGTTCCTGGCCTCAGGGCAGGGTTCTGCCGCCGCCGAAGAATATCAGAAGGCTCTGAAAACCAGTTTCATCGACCCCGACAGCATGTTTCTTATTTCTGACCGTTACCGCCAGATGGGGCGGGAATCCGATGCAAAAACGGTTCTGGGGCGCATCAAGGGCATGAATCTCAATAACGATCAGCTGAAAAAACTCGACGAACGGCTGGGCACCAGTCTGGCCGCACCAATGAAGGAGGAAAACCAATGACCCGGGAAACTTCACTCGCCAGCCTTGACGAGGCAATCACCGAACTGCGTACCTCAATCAAAAATGTTACTGATGCCGAAGTCCGCAAGGAACTTGAAAAAACCCTGAAAAACCTGATGAAAGCCCGTGAAAAAATGAACCCTTCGCGACCATTTTCATCGCTTTATGTCGTCATCGTGCCGTTTGTGGCAATATTCGCCATGATCGGTGTCTACTATTTCCTGTACGCCGGAAAATGCACTGACAAAAAATGAGAACCTATATTTTCGGGCCGGTGCCTTCGCGCCGGCTGGGTATTTCGCTCGGGGTCGATCTGACCCCGACAAAAACCTGCTCTTTCGACTGTCTTTACTGCCAGCTTTCGAAAACCACTTTTCACACCTCTGAACGGCATGAATTCTGCAATCCTGACGTGGTTCTCGCAGAACTGCGCGAAACACTGAACGAAATTGCCAGGCCAGACTGGATAACAATTTCCGGCACCGGCGAACCGACCCTGCATTCGGGTCTGGGTTATATTCTTGCCGAAATCAAAAAACTGGGAAATGCGCCAACCTGTGTTATCACCAATTCATCACTTCTGCACCTTCCAGAGGTCCGCAACGAACTGCTGCTGGCTGACCGGCTGCTGCCGACTCTGACTTCGGTCAACCCCGAAACTTTCAGAAAAATTCACCGGCCAACCAGCGATCTGCTGCTGCCCGCGATTCTCGATGGGCTGCGCCTTTTTACGGCGGCCTTTTCAGGCAAAGTCGAGATAGAAATATTTGTCTGCCCCGGAATCAACGACTCAGAATCTGAAATCCTGGCATTGAGCGAGTATCTCAACAGTATTGAAAAGCTTGAATCTGTGTATCTGAACACTGCGGTTCGGGTGCCGCTCGCCAGCGAAATCAAAACAGCCGACCAGAGCCGTCTCAACCGGTTCAGGGATTTGCTGCAGCTTAAAGTTCCAGTTTCGACCGCTTTTGAACACAGTCTGGTTCCGCCCAAAGAGAGCAGCTGGAGCAGACCCGCCGCTTCGTCTGACGTGCTGAAGCTGTTGCTGCGCCACCCCTGCAGTCAGAACCAGCTGGAAAAAGTTCTCGGCTCACCGCCGGAAAAAATCATGGCGCTGCTCTCGGCGCTCGAAAAACAGGGCCTGATAAGCAAAGAGCCCAATGATTGCTGGGCATTGACCGACTACAGCCAGAATCGCTAGAGCTTTCTCAGAATGCTGAACGTGGTTTCTCAGGCTTAAGACGAAACACCACATTCGGGCTCAGTCTGAGATCTTTTTTCATTTCGCAGGGCCTGAACCCTTCTGCCGCCGCAAAAAGCGTAACATCAGAGCGACTGATTTCACCAAGATCGATCGAAAAGTTACCGGCCCGGTCGGCGACTACTGCCTTCTCGCCGGCGGCAATACAGGCACCCGCTACCGGGTGACCGGTAACCGCATGAATAACTTTTCCTGAAAGTTGAAAGTTCAGTCTGCCATTTTCGCTCAGCAGTGCCGCCATAAGATCCTGAAATACTCTGCGTGAAACGAACCCATCGGGTTCGCCCAGTTCTGACGGAAAAGTCCCGGCTGGCAGGTTATCCGAAAGAATTACCTCTGGCTGACTCTGATAGGCAAACAGGCGCATCAACTGTCTGGTTTCATAGGCTTCAGGCTGATTCTTTCTCAGGCATCTGGCCAGCTTCTGCAGGTAACAGATGGTTTCGAGATTTCTCAGTCTTTCTTCGGGTCTGAAGCTGCCGTCAGGGTAACCCTCGATAAGCTTAAGCGAAAGGGTGCGAAAGACTGCCAGCATGCGGTCTTCCTTAAGGTCGAAAAAAGACGGAACCGACTGGCCTTGAGCCGTTATTGCGCGTTTTTCAAGAATTTTCTCAAAAATAAGAGCCAGATCAAGACGGGTAAGCATGTCGTCCTGCTTCTGAAAGCCAAAGGCCGAAAAAATCACGAGACAGCTGAGCAGACAAACCAGCGCCAGAAATGCCTTAAGGGTTTTGATCATGATTCAGACCCCTGCCATAAACCAGACTTTACCTTCGCGGTAAAATCTGAGATTGCAGACATCGGCAATCGCCTGCAGAGCTTCAACAGGACTCGAAGCTTCCAGCTCAAGACTGAACGACTCGGGCAGATTTCCTGAAAGCCTCAGTTCGATGCCGGCCTGCGACGCGAGTTCTTCAACAGCCGGTCGAAATGGCGCTTCCTGCAGGCTGACGACTGCCGGAGAGTTTTTATCTTCGTGCGGATTGAGAAGCTTTCGGTCATCACTGTTTTCGTCAGATTTAACCTGAGTTTTTTCGGTCAGTCTCACGATCACATTTTCTCCGGAATAGCGGACAGCGGCAAGGCAATGCGGCTGAATATACAGCCTGGCTCTTACAAGGTTTTCTCTGGGGGGTAAACTCGCAAGCCAGCCCAGCTTCAGGTCTCTGCCGGCGAAAGCTTTCTCAGCCAACTGTTCAGCGATTGAGGCATCAGCAAAATCAAGGGTCAGACAATTTTCCTGACCAGAAAATCTTGTTGCCGGCCGGACCATACGGTTGAAGGAAAAAACCAGGTCGGTTCCGCCACTGGCTTCGTGAAGTCTTACACTCTGAAGTTCAGGCAAGTCAGAACTGGCGCTGGCAAGTCGCCAGGAAACCGCCGTCAGAAGAACGCAGAAATAGAAAAGATAAATCAACCGCTTCATTTTCTGCCTTTCGTGCCAAAGAATATCTGTTCAAGACAAAAGTATGCCTTGATACGTGAAGTATTACTCACCCATTCAGGGTCGCCATCGAGAATTCCTACCCGGCTTCGCAATGCATCAACCGTAACTTTCGAATTTTCCGGCAGCATTGCCTCTGCTGGCGCCGCAATTTTCATGTGAGCCGCAGCAGAATTCAGGGCATGGTTCCATTCAGCCGGAGAAATTGTTTCATGTGGAGCGAATTCAAGGATCTTTCGATAGCTCACAGCCTGTATTTCCAGAAGGTTTCGGCATGTACGGTAAACCGGGTGATCCGCGGGGACATCAGCAAAGGGCATTGGTGAAACTTTAACGCCGTCAGTTCTATTGAAAAGCTGGTAACTCATAACCGCTGAGGCGGCAACCAGAATTCCGGCCAGAACGAGGATCGCTCTGAAATAGACGCGCCGCCTTGATCTTTTTGATCTTTTGTTTCTGATAATTGTCGCAGTCGGTATTTTAGCGCCGCAACTGCCACAAAATTTTGCAGCGGAGATGTTTGCAGCACCACAGGCAGTGCATTGCCTTCTGACCGCTGTTATCTGCCGGCAATCGTTCATCTGTTCAGAGATTGTCTCCATATACCAGAAATCGGCATAACTCACCGCGCAGATAATCTTTTTTTTCATCAAACAAGATTTAAAATCGGTACAAAAAAGTCGACAATCTTATAATGCCATGCTAAAATTCTGCCTAAATTAACAGGTTACGGATCTGGAAGGGGTACATTGACAAAATATGACTCCGATTAGGAAACTGATCTTCATACTTGCAGATACCATCTGCATTTCTTTTTCGCTGATTGCGGCCATCTGGCTCAAATTCGACAAGCTCGAGCCACAGCATATCCACTATCTGCTTTTCATCATACCAATGCTGGTGCCGATAGGTCTCGCGTGCTTCTGGGCTCTGGGGCTTTATAACCGCACTCTCAGGTTCACCTCTCTGTCTGATATGGTCGCGGTATTCACAGCCGTAACCGGCTACTCGATTCTCAAATTCTGTTCGATTTTTTTCATGGAGGCTTTTCCGAGTCTCAGCGCTGTGTTTGTCATCGACTGGATGCTGAATCTGATTTTGATCGGTACATTGCGTATCGCGCCAAGAGTTCTTCTCAACGTCGTCGAGATGAGTCCTTTCCGCTGCTGGCTTTTCAATCGCACCAATGAACGGGCAAAACGGGTTTTGATCGTTGGCGCCGGACAGGGTGGCGAAAGCATTCTGCGCGAAATCAAACGCAACATCAATCTACCCATCGATGTGGTCGGCCTGATTGATGACGACCCGAAGAAAAAAGACCAGATAATCCACGGCGTGAAAGTTATCGGTTCAACGGAACACCTCGCCGAGATCGCCGGAAAGTTCATGGCGGATGAGATAATCATTGCGATTCCATCTGCTTCAGGAGCTGAATTGCGAAGAATAGTAAAACTCTGCCAGAATACCAATGTCAGATTTAAAACCCTGCCGGGCCTTCAGGACATCATTGGCGGCAAGCTAGTCAGCCTGCAGCTGCGTGATATCGCAATCGAAGACCTGCTTCGCCGGCCACCTTCCGAAATCAATCTTGCCGAAATTGCCGCCTATGTGACCAACAAAACGGTTCTGGTAACTGGCGCCGGTGGCAGTATCGGCAGTGAAATCTGCCGGCAGATTCTGCCATTTCAGCCAGAAAAGCTTCTGATGCTCGGTCATGGCGAAAACAGTATTTTCAAGACTCACCAGGAACTGCTGAGAAGTGCCAAACTTGGCAACACAGTTCTGATACCTATTATCACCGACATTCAGGATCGCGAAAAGATCGGACACCTTTTTCAGGCGCACCGGCCAGAAATCGTATTTCACGCTGCCGCCCACAAGCACGTGCCCTTAATGGAACTCAACCCGGAAGAAGCGGTTAAAAACAATGTTCTTGGCACCCGAAATCTGGTAGATGCGGCCCACAACGCCGGAGTTGAAAGATTCGTGATGATTTCAACCGACAAGGCCGTCAACCCGACTTCGGTCATGGGTGCAAGCAAGCGCGTCTCCGAAATGATTCTAAAGTGTTACGCCAGACGCAGTCCGACCAGATTCGTCGCAGTCAGGTTTGGCAACGTTCTCGGCAGTCGCGGCAGCGTTATTCCGATGTTCAAGGAACAGATCGAAAGGGGCGGGCCAATCACAATTACCCACCCGAAGATGATCCGCTACTTCATGACGATTCCAGAAGCCAGCAAACTGGTCATTCAGGCCGGAGCCTATGGCAAAGGTGGCGAAGTATTCATTCTCGACATGGGTGAGCCGGTGCGCATCGTCGATCTGGCCGAAGACCTCATCAGACTTGCCGGTCTTGAGGTCGGTCGCGATATCGAAATCAAGTTCACCGGCATCAGACCGGGTGAAAAACTTTACGAAGAGCTTCTCACCGCTTCTGAAGGCATCACCGCCACCCGCAACAGCAAGATATTCATCGCCAAGCCCGAAGAAGTCGATGAACAGACCTTAATGGCCATGGTCGAAAAGCTCGAAATGGCTGCCAGAGTTGGGAAACCGCGCAATATCATCAGGGGTTTCCAGGAAATCGTGCCTTCATTCGCGCCCAATCGCGACATGATTCACAATGAAAAACCCCGCCATGAAACCCAGAAAAAGGCTGAGGGCAAGCCAAAGCTGCGTGTGGTCGGCTGACGACAGGTTGCCAACATAGAAGAAGCCCCCGGAAACTTGATTTCGGGGGCTTCTTTTTTAAGTGCGCCCGGCATGGGCGATAACTCGGCGGTGCAAGTCCGCTACAGGCTTGGCAGCAGGAACTGTTAGCCAAAGGCAAGGGTGTCCACCGTGAGGTGGAATCTGAAGGAAGCTGGAGGCAAACCCTCGGCCCGATGAACAAGAACCGTATATAAGGCATTGCATGACTGGACGAGCTTGCCTAACAAAGCAAAGTCCAATACTGCCCGAGGTCAGCGGTGTAGATGCGGCGGGTATATGAGGGAAAAGTTATCGTTCTTACCCGGGGAGATCTTGTAGTGGTCGCCGACAAGAGGGATGGTTAGACAACCCACAGCGACAGGTGGGGCAGCAATGCCCCACTGATCTACAAGAAGTCAGCAGAGGCCATATTAGCGCAGCGATGCGCGAAGGGCCGAACAATGGTTAATCTTCGATCGTATGGAAGGCATAATGACGCAACGACTGCCGAATACTGTTCCAACAGGCTACCTCTGCAATGATACGGTGGAACCGGAAAGTAACAGAGGAGCGCATAGCGCCGTTATACCAAAAGGCGAAGCGAAGATGGGTGCAGATGCTTTGCTCGAAATGGTGCTCGATAGAAATAATCTGAATCAGGCATTCAAGCGGGTGAAGCAGAATGGTGGTAGCGCTGGTATTGACGGGATGACGGTCGATCAAATGCTGCCTTATCTGAGAACGCATGGGAGCAATTTGCTGGAAGAGCTGGCAAGCGGAAAATACCGCCCCCAACCGGTTAAAAGAGTCGAGATTCCTAAGCCCGACGGGGGGAAACGACTGCTTGGTGTACCAACGGTAATAGACCGTATGGTTCAGCAGGCAATCGTGCAGGTATTACAACCGATATTCGAGCCAACTTTCTCTGAAAGCAGTTTCGGGTTTCGTCCGAAGCGAAGTGCACAGCAGGCGATTAAACGGGCGAAGGAATATTATGAGCATGGATACTCCAATGTCGTAGACATTGATCTCGCCAGATATTTCGACACCGTAAATCATGATCTGCTGGTCAGAATGTTGAGAGAGCATGTGAAAGACGAACGGATAATCAACCTGATACGCAAATTCCTTCGGAGTGGCGTTCTGACTGGTGGTCTCGTAAGTCCGACAGAGGAAGGAACCCCGCAAGGCGGCAATCTTTCTCCGTTGCTCAGCAATATTTATCTCACAAGCTTTGACAGACTTCTGGAAAGCAGAAATCATAGGTTCGTAAGGTATGCGGATGACTGTAATATTTACGTCAAAAGTCGGAGAGCTGCTGCCAGAGTGATGGCCGGATGTGTCAGATTCCTTGAAGGAAAGCTTAAACTCAAGGTTAATCGGGAAAAGAGCCGTGTCGGAAGCCCGCTAAGAATGAAATTTCTTGGCTTCTCACTGTATAAAACAGGAAAGAAAACGGGAATAAGACCACATCATAAGCCCCTTGAGACCTTCAAAAAGAGGGTTAGAATGATTACCAGTCGCAGAAGAGGAAGATCGATCAGCCAGATTCTACTGGAAACAAAAGTTTTCACCACAGGCTGGCTGGGTTACTATGCCATTGCAGATATGAGGGAGCGTATATCCGAACTTAACGAATGGATAAGACGGAGAATACGTCAGTATATATGGAAGCAATGGAAGAAGATCAGTGCGAAATTCCGAAATCTGAAGCAGCTAGGGATTCCTGAAGAGCGGGCATGGATGTGGGCGAACACCAGGCTGGGTTACTGGCGAACGGCTGGAAGTCCTGTTCTGAAAAGGTCATTAACAAATAAATACCTCGTATCCATCGGATATGATGACATATCAGTCAGATACGAGGTGCTGCATCAAAACCATTGAACCGCCGTATACCGAACGGTACGTACGGTGGTGTGAGAGGACAATGGGTGAAATAATCACCCATTTCCTACTCGATCGCTTATTCCGGCTTCTCATTACCGGTAATTGGCGGATAAGGCTGTGACGATGGCTTCTCGGCCTGTGTCTTGTCATCAGTCTTGATTTCGGCATGTGGTGGAATGACCGGTGGATAAGGCTGACTTTCGAGCTTTTTGTCGTCTTTCATTTCGTGGGCAGCCATGGGCGGATACGGCTGGCTGTCGAGTTCGCCATGAATGCCTTCGGCCGGGTCACGGCTTTCGCTTTCGTCATCGATCAGAACCATGTCGTCAGAATCTTCGACCTTGACGAAATACTGGAAAAGCTTGCGATCAAAGGCGCGCATGAATGCTTCGACACATACCGGGTCAAACTGTTTGCCCGAGAATTTCTGCAGTTCGCCAACTGCGGTTTTAACAGTCAGGCCTTTGCGGTACGGGCGATTGGTGGTCATGGCATCAAAGGCGTCGGCAACGCAGATGATGCGACCGGCGAGCGGGATATTTTCTCCGGTCAGGTGCTCGGGGTAACCGCGGCCATCATAATATTCGTGGTGATGCAGCACCCCCGGGATCTTGTCGGCGAGAAAGTCTACCGGACGCAGAATTTTAGCACCGATTGCCGGGTGCTTCTTGATGATGGCGTATTCTTCGTCGGTCAGACGACCAGGTTTGCGAATAATGCTGTCTTTGATACCGATTTTGCCAACATCGTGCAGAAGCCCGGCATAACGAATGCTTTCGACTTCTTTTGGCGACAGGTTGAGTTCTTCGGCAATCGCAACCGAATACTGGGTAACCCGGCGTGAATGACCCTGGGTATATGGGTCTTTGGCATCAATCGCGGTGGCGAGAACTTCAATGGTAGAAAGATAAACTTTCTGGATATTTTCGTAGAGACGGGCGTTTTCGATGGCCGAAACCGCCTGATTGGCGACATTTTCGAGTGTTTCGAGATCGTGATCATTGAAGGGAATATCGCCGGTGCGGTTGAGAACCTGCAGAACGCCGACAACCCTGTCTTTGAGACGCATCGGCACACAGATCATCGATCTGGTGACAAAGCCTGACTTTTTATCGGCACCCTTGAAGAAGCGTGGATCTTTTTCGGTATCCGGAACGATGACGGGCTTGTTATTCTGCGCGCACCAGCCGGCCAGGCCGGTACCCATCGGCAGACGGATTTCCTGGAGCTTGGCGCCAACGTTCGGATCGCCGGAAACAATGTGAAAATACAGCTCGTTAGTCTGTTCATCAACCAGATAAACGGTCGAGGTTTCGCAGCGCATAACCTTGGTTGCGGTGCTCATGATCTTGGTCAGCAGTTCACGCAGATCAAGGGTTGAGCTCACGACCCGGCCAACTTCGAGCAGGGCACCCATTTCTTCCATGCGCAGCCTGACCAGCTCGACTTCAAGGAAAGTGCTGATCGAGGTGGTCGCCAGTTCGCGGAAGGCAGCCAGTGTGCCAGCCTCACTGCTCGACATTTCCTGGAGGAGAAGGACCCCGAATGGGTCGCTGTCTGGCCCCAAAGGGATCAAAACATGCGTTTCGCCGCTTTCATCAGCAACCGGGCCGGCCGGGAAAGGGCGCCTTTCAAGCTTGCTGCGGGTAAATTCTTCGCAGTGAAAGTTCAGCGACTTTACGCTGAAACCATCGTTGAATCTTATTCGCGAAATCTGGGCCGAAGCGTCGTAAAAAAGAACACCAAAGCCCTTTTTGCCAAAGAGGTCGACAGAAGTACGGCTGAGAATCTGAAGAATCACATCGGTATTCTTTCCGCTGGAAAGAATCTGCTTCTGGGCTTCATAGAGAAGCTGCTGATGTAAAACCTTTAAACCTTCGGCCACCTTGCTGTGGTCTCCTTAAAATTGACGTATCAGAATTCAGTCGAATCGCTGCAGCTATAGCATAACAGTCTTCTGCAGATGTTTTTGCGGTTTTCCATTACCATTGAGCCAGACCAGCGTATAATCACAGCGCAACAGCCCCCACTCAGAGACGGGTGAAACCGGTAATCGTTCAATCCGCCTCTGCCACCAACACGCCGGCGTCAGACCACCGATCGAGCGATCGGTAACCACTGAACCGGTATCCTGCTGCAGAAAGCAGCCTTCACCTGGGGCGACAACTGTCGGAGAACCGGTCCCGCAGCCGAAGAAAAGAACACCTGCCCTGTCTGAGCCATACCGCCATGCGAGAGCCTGACGGTAATCGAAGTCTGTGCCATTCACATTAATGATTACGGGCAAGTCGTCGGTTTTGTTTCTGAAAAATTTATCAAGAAAAACGTGCGGTGGCTCAACCGGAATTTTACCGGTACCATCGACCACGCTCAGCATCCAGAATGACTTTTCGGTGCCGCCAAAAAGCAGCGAACCACGCCCCGGGCAGGTTCTGGCCAGGTTTGCAGGTCTTATCAGAGGCCGGTCAGACTGCATGAGAGCAGAGCGGCCGGCATTTCTGGCAATGGCCTGTTCACCGAGGAAAACCACATCGATTCCACTGTCAAAGAGCACTTCAATCTGCGCCTCAAGTCTTGCGGCCGAGGCAAACAGACCATCTGCATTGCAAACGACAATGCAGCCCGTACCCGCGTCTGCCCTTACCGACGCTGTCAGTCTGCGAAGCTGAGCCTGCTCGACTTCGTGCTGAATTACTCCGGTAAAGGCAATAGCTAGCATAGGCAATTAATTGTATCACATACCCATGATGTCTACAACAAAAACGCTGAATTTATAAAATACCGCGGTTCCTTATCAGAAATGCGAAATCCAGCTGAGCCCGATCGATTTTTCTTCGAGATTGTTCTGTGTGTGCAGATCGTTCTTTTCGTTGTTTTCCTGGTATGCCAGTTCAAGAGAGTTCGAGGAACTGAAGGATTTTTCTACCCCTACCCGCCAGCCGTTGCGACTGTGAGTTGAATACAGATAATTTTCAAATTCAAGATAGTCACGGTCGACAAATTCTGACTTCATGCGAAACCTGAGGGTCTCGGTGATCAGATAGTCGTAGCCGAGAATAGCCCTGAGTTCGTCTTCATCAGGGTATAAAACTCTTTTTTCATCATAGCGGCGGCGCAACGCGCCAAGAACAAGGCTTGCCCGCGATTTGCCATAAGTAAAAAAACCTTCGTAGGTGAGAGCGTTGATTCGAAAGTTTTCGCTGCCGGCCGCCACGAATTTATTGAGTTCATCGCTCAGTGTAACGGTCTGGGCCATATTGGCACTGTAATAATAGTCAACCGCCAGAGCCAGATAGTTACTGTGACCATCATGCTGAAAATGCAAAGGTGATTCACGGTCAAAATCGGTTTTGCGATAAGTATCACGAAGTCGCAGAGTCAGATCGCCCGCCGCATCGTAAGCAGTCTCAAAACCTGCCGTCACCTCGCCCATCTTGTTGTCGAGTTTCACGTATTCGCGATTGATCAGCTCGCCAAACGCACGCAGATATAGCTCTCCGCGTCGACGTTCACGCATGTAGCGGGCCTGCGGGTCGTCATCACGCGGGTTTTTCGCATAAGTGGTGTAATAATCGACCGCATTTTTGGCCGACATCGCTCCCGGAAAATTCTCAAAATAATCTCTGTCGCCTCTTGTCGAGGCAGCCACCTGTACATAGCGGTCGTGACCCGGCAGCCTTGAGGCAACTTCGAAGCCGGCACGGCCCTCTCTGAAGTTACTGTCAATGTCGACATCGTATTCCCGTTCTTCAAAAGAACCATAGAGACTGAAATCGGTGCGCATGTTGAATTCGTGCGTCAGCTGAGCCCGGCCACGGTGTGATTTGTAATTTAGACTTTCCAGGTCCTTAATCTCGAGAATGTTGTTGAAATAGTCGAACTGAGCGTAATCATGATCACCGGCGGCAATGCCCCAGGTGACATTCAAAAGATGATCGAGTTCGCGGTATCTGAACGAGGCAACATCGCGGCTGAGGGGCTCCGAATCGTTATAACTGCGGTAATACAGATTTTCCTTGATATCGAAATAATGTGTTTCGTTAAGATCTGACTTGAGTGCCATATAAAGATCGCTGTATCCGCCCATGAAACTTTTATCATATTGCCGCTTTTCAAAAGCCGGGGTAGTGGTGGCAGTATCGTAGACGTAAGCGGTCCAGTCACGGCGCATACTGTCGACGAATGACCGCGAATCATAGTCGAATTCGAACTTTATCGCATCGGCAAACAGGGGAACCACAGCCACCTGCAGCAGCATGGCCGTCACCAGCAGAAATTTTTGCATAGTTTCAGGTCTGATCATTAGGTTTTCCGGCAGAACTTTTCAGATATGGCGATACGCGTCACTAATCGGCAGATGCCTGAAAATACCTGACGATATTTTTGCAATTCACCATATCTGCTGCAAAAACATGCGCTTTACTGCAGGTCACAGATTTTCGCGGTTCACCGGCGGCGGGTTGAAAAATACCGGGCAAAATTGTAATATGCTTTAAAATATGATGAACACAGAAAGACACCCGCTGCTGCTTCTGCCGCCCAGTCGCAATCTGACCGTAAAAATGGTCGATGGCGGATTTGTCATTCATGAAATTCCTGAGTGGCTGGCCGGGTATCTCGGTCATACGGCTGCCGAGCTCCAGGAAAAGCCGGTCGACAAGATTCTTGAGCCGGTATTACCCGGTATAGTCGAATTGATCGAGCGGACTCACGACGCCACAGCCATGAGTGGCTTTCGTGTGGCGCTGAAAGATACCCGTGGCAATGTACATCAGCTACTGCTGGATTCTGTAATCAGACCCGGGCCAGGCAACGAAGAACTGACAAGCATTCTGCTGCAGGAAGTTTCGGCGACACCTCCGGCAATGATCGAAGAGGCCAGTTTCTGCGGTCTGATTGGCGTATCAGATGCCATGCAGCAGGTTTTCAACAAGGTGAGAATGTATGCGATGTCTGACGCCGCCGTTCTGGTTACCGGCGAAACAGGTGCCGGCAAGGAAGGGATTGCCGCCGCTGTTCACCAGATGAGCCGGCGGGCCCGGGGCCCGTTTGTCACCATGAACTGTTCGGCGATCACTGATACTCTCTTCGAAAGCGAGTTGTTCGGGCACGAAAAAGGTTCGTTCACCGGCGCGATCAAGTCGCATCGCGGGCGTTTCGAACGCGCCAGTGGCGGCACCCTTTTTCTCGATGAAATTGGCGACCTGCCGCAGTTGTCGCAGGCCAAACTGCTGCGCGTTCTTGAAACTTCACAGATCGAAAGGGTCGGCTCCGAAAACCCGATTAAAGTCGATGTCAGAATTATTGCCGCCACCAACCGCAATCTCGAAAAAGCCAGCCTCGAAAACGTTTTCCGGTCTGACCTTTTTTACCGCATCAACGCGTTGCAGATACGTATTCCGCCACTCAGGCAGAGAAGCGAAGATCTCGAACTGCTGATTCAGTATTTTATCAGGCAGTTCAACCAGAAATACGGCCGCAATGTCGCATGCCTGACACGCGAGGCGGTACAATTGCTGAAGCAGTATCAGTGGCCGGGCAACGTCAGAGAACTGCGCAACCTCATGGAAAGACTCTTTGCCGAAAATCAGACCGATGTTATCGGGCTTCGGGCTCTGAAAGAATGGTATGAGGAACGCATGAACGCAGCACGCTATGCCGGCACCACAGGCTATACCGAAGTCGCCATTACACCTGATCGACAGCCCATCGCACTCGGCATGCCCGATGACACCGCTGTTGCAGGCAATGGCGGTATAAGAGTCCCTCAGTCGGTCAACGGCGAAAGAAAGTTTTCTGCCGAAGAGCTTCGCCATGCCTACCGCCTTGCGGGCGGAAACATCACCAAAGCTTCAGAATTCCTTGGCATCCACAAGGCCACTTTTTACCGGGCCCTGAAAAATCTGAATCTGCAGCGCGAAGACCTCGAAAAAATCTGAATCAGGCGGAGGTTGGCCCGGCCGCTGGCGCTGGCGCCGGCGCCGGAGCAGGTGACGGTGTGGGTTCTGTTGGCGGATTTTCAGCCCGTTCGACGCGGTTACGGCCATTGCGCTTGCAGACATACAAGGCTTCGTCAGCCATTTTTATCATTTCGGTGGCGCTCTCGGGCTGATTGATCGGCATAGAGCAGACCCCGACACTTATGGTTACCTTCAGATCGCCGGTCGGGCCGGCAAATATCGCCGATTCTACCCGCTGTCGCAGTCTTTCAGCAAGCAGCATGGCGCCATCCGGTTCGGTTTCGGGAAGGATCACGGCAAATTCTTCGCCACCGTAACGGGCGGCGATATCGGTATCACGCACCGTATCACGCACGATTTTAGCAACTTCGCGCAGCACCATGTCACCGGTCTGATGGCCGTAGGTATCGTTGAATTTCTTGAAGTGGTCGATGTCGGTCATCAGGTATGACAAAGGCTTGCTGTAGCGGCGGGCGCGGCGGTATTCCTCTTCAATTTTCGCCTGAAAGTGTCTTCTGACAACGAGGCCGGTCAGACCGTCGATAGTGGCCAGATTATACAGACGTGATTTTTCGATAACCACGGCCGCCTGGTTGGCCATTGTCAGGGCCGTCTGCAGATCTTCGTCATTAAAGCGGCCTTCGCGGCGGTTAACGACATTCATGACCCCGATAGCAGTATCTTTTATCATCAGCGGCACGCAGATCAGCGTTCTGATGCTGTCGCGCTCGGCATCACGAAACGCGAAACTCTTGTCTTTGCGCACATTCTGAATCAGGCGAGGCCGGCCCGAATTGAAAACCTCACCGGCAATGCCGATGCCGCTCTTGAACTGCTTTTTAAGGTTTTCATCGATACGGGCTTCGCCTTCAACACCAAAAACCACTGACTTTTCGACAAGCTCTTCGTATTTATCGTCAAGCAGGAACAAAGAACCACGTTCGGCATTGAGAACCTGAACCCCGCGGCTGAGAATGGCATCGAGGGTTTTTCCGAGGTCGCCCATAAAACTGACGGCCTTGCTCACCTCATTGATGATCGCCAGTTCTCTGACTTTGCGAGCCAGGTCATAGTTCTTTTCCTTGAGCGATTCGAACTGCTGAATCAATCTGGTAACAGCCCATTGAAACGGTACCATGACCAGAATCGGAGTCACTTCAAGAATGAAATCATAGTTGAACAGGAGTATACCGGCAATCAGCCAGGCTGCAGCCGCACCCAGACAAATGGCGTTGGCCGAAAAGCCCGGGGTTTTCCAGAGCAGATAGGCAGCTCCGAAAGCAAAAACGAAAATAAGAACTATCGTTGTCTCGACAGTACTGCGATGCAGAAAGCGACGGTTGAGAATATTGTGCAGCAGATTGGCGTGAATCTCGACGCCAGACAGGGCGCCATAGGGGCAAAACTTGAGATCTTCAGAGATGCCGGCAGCTCTGGTACCAACAAGCACCAGGCGGTTGGTAAAAAAACCATGCGGGTATTTACCGCTTAAAACTTCGGAATAGCTGATTTCGTCAAAATGCCGGTTACCGCCGGCGTAGTTAACGAGGTAGGATTTTTCACGCTGACCAGATTCTGGTTCGTAGCAGTCGAAAAATGGCAGCAGCCGATCGCCGACACGCATGCCGAAGCTTTCGACAACTGGTTTTACGCCAAGATAAGCTTCGGCAGCCGCAATACCAAAAATATTACTGGTAATTTCGCCGTGTTTTTTCTGCAGGCGCAGCTTACGAATGACACCGTCGGGGTTAAGAACCTTGTGATCGATATCGATGAAGCCTTCGTGTGGCCGGGCTTCGAGCAGAATCGGAACCGGTCTTGCCCAGCCGGCTCTCTCGACAAATTCGAAAGTTTCGGGATCCAGCAGGGTTGTTTTCGAGGCAATGCGTGGCAGAACGACGCGCCCGAACCTGAGAATCTGCTGTCCGAACTCTTTGTCATCTTCCGGGCCGGCGAGTGACGGGTCATTGAAAAGAATATCGAAAGCGACGACTTTCGCCCCTTCTTTTTTAAGAGTATTGAGCAGTCGACCATGGGTAGCGCGCGGCCAGGGCCAGGTACCAATTTCGCCGAGACATTCTTCAGTAATGCTTATCAGAACGATGTCATGGTTTTTCGCCATTTCGCCGCGCTGGTCGAAACGAAAATCGAGGGTGGCATTTTCGATGCGGTTGAAATAACCGAAATAAAACAGCAGCGTCGTTACCAGAGCGACGATCAGCGCGAGAACGAATTCCCATAGAGGTATTAGACCGGCCGGCTTCTCGGAGGTCAGCCTGATAATCTCGCTGGAATTGAGAAAATCTTCTGTCTGCGGTTTTGGACTCATTTAGGCCGGAACAGCCACCTGGGCACGCAGCTTTTTCATTTCACGAAAAGCTTCGTGAAACATTTTATCTGAGCGGGGCAGAAGCTTGAGAGCCTCTTTGTAGTTACGAATCGCCTTTTCAACCTTTGCCTGGTCTCTGAGGCGGTCGGCACGGGTCTTGTAGAGCTTGCCGAGTTTGCGGCGCGATTCGACAAAACGGTCTTCAAAAACATTTACCCCGGTATAAGCCGGTGCGAAGGGGTCGGTAACCGAGAACGAAGAATAAAGGTCGAGCGCTTCCTCGTAATCTTTAACGGCCTGTTCCCAGACTTCGGGAGCTTCGAATTCTTCGGTTTCGACGAATTCGTCTTCTTTGAGGTTCTGATGGATCTTTTCCTTGAGCTGTTCAAGAAAGGCGTGATAAACGTTATCGCGGGTGTCGAGCAGCAGCTGCGCGCGTTTGAGCATGGTGGCAGCGTGAGCATATTTGCCGGCATGGCATGCTTTGTTGATCTTGGCGAGATAGGGCCTGATGATGCAGCGGCGGCAATCGGTGAGAGCAGCCTTGATGTAGCTGATGAAGCGGTGGTTATCGGGCAGACCGCTAACCAGTTTCAGAGCTGCCTGGTATTCAAGAATGGCTTCGCCGAAGTTGCCGGAACGGCTGAAATCATCGCCGCGTTCGACAAACGGCGTCATTTCGATATGCAGCAGGTGATCGCGCTGTCTTTCGCGCGCTTTGTCGAGCAGAGCCTTAACTTCTTCGAGAAATTTGACATTCTCGTCACGGGCGAGTGAGGTAGCTTCTTCAAGCTCGTCGATGGCAACCTGCCAGGCTTTGTTGCGCAGGGCGGTTTCACCTTTTTCGAGATGCACGCCTGCCAGATGTTCATCCACTTCAGCAATACGCCCGGCGATAATGCGTTTGATGTCTTCCTCTTCTTTGGTTACCGGTGCTTTAGGGTCAATCTCGCGGATGCTCTGGTATTCTTCAGAAGCCTTCAGATAGCAAATTTTTGCTGCGCCCCATTCTGACGCGCCCTTTTTGGCATCGCCGTCTTTGATAAAAGACTGAATCACCTGAATGTTTTCGCTGTTCATCTGTAACTTCTCCTTCGTAGCTTACTTTTTCTTTTCGGCCGTCTTTTTCATGCGCTCTGAAGCAGTTTTGGCATCAAAAAAGTTTACCCCGCGGCCTTCGGGCTCACCGGCCTGATCATAAGCACTGGCGGCTTCTTCAAAGTTTTCGAGCCGGTAGTGAATATATCCTGATAGAGAATTGGCATCCTGATTGCCAGGATCGAGTTCAAGCATGCGGTTGATCGCCACCGCAGCCTTTTTAAAATCTTCAAGCTGAACATTGACGAGCGCTGCATCCCACCAGATCTGGGATGCATCTGGGTATTTCTTCGCCAGACGATTGAAATCGACGAGCGCCAGAGTATATTTGCCGTCTTTCATTTTGCGCGAGGCGGCAGCATATTGGGAATCAGCCGCGAGAGCCGCGTTTGCCGACGAAGTGTCTGCCCCGGCCGCCGACCTGGCGCCAGAACCACCCTTCACTGTGGCCGTCGCCGGCGAACCGCCGGCCGAAAGATCGAGCTGGCCGCCTGCCTGTGAATATTCGACGAGAGCACGCACCTGACTGCGGTATTCAGAAGCGGGGAAAGCGGCAAGGAAGGCTTTTGACCAGCCAACGACCGCCTCATGCACTCCTAAAACGGCGCGCAGGCGGATTGCCTGAAAATAAGCCTTTTCTACCAACGGCGATGCCGGGTGGTGCGTAAGAACCTTATCGTAAGTCTTGCAGGCTTCGAGCAGTTCACCAAAACCGGTAGTGGCTTCGGCGAGATCCATTAGAACCTTATCCATACCGGCCTTTTCAGGACCGTCTTTAAGCGAATCCTGGAGCCCGAGAATCCGGCTGACCAGTTCGTCTTTAGCTGTGCCGGCGGCAGTTTCGACCTGCAGAATCGAACGCAGCAAAGTTGCGGTCTGTGGGTCTGCCTTTTTCATGCCTTTCCCGGTGATAGCTGGCGCAGCAACTTCGGGTTTAGAAGCTTTTGCCGGCTCAGGCCTGGCAATCGGTTTTTGCTCGGGCGGCGGCGGGGCTTCTTCCATTTCTGTGATCTCATGGTCCGGCTGCGGTCGCTCATCCGGAAGGATATCGTCATCAGGTTCAACTGCGGCTGCAGAATCGGACTTCGCCGGCTTTGAGACTGGTTCAGGCTTTTTAACCGCAGGCGTCGGCTTGGCAGGCTCGGTTTTTGCAACAATCACCGGCTGAGAATTCTCTTTTTCAACTGGTTCTGAAGAAGAGACTTCCTCTTTAAAGCCCTGAGTCTTCATAAACGACTTCGCCAGCTCGCAATACGGGCTGCGACCATGATCGCGTTTAAGCTGGGTAAAGATGCTGTTTACACGGCTCTGATTGCCAAGACCCGAATTTGCCTGCAACAGACGAAAAAGAGCTTCGGCCTTTTCTTCGCCTGACTTTACCGATTCACTGAGAGCCGAAAAAGTTCTGGCGGCGTCGGCGTAACGACCTGATTCCAGCTGACAGTCACCGAGCATGAAACGGGCCAGATTCTGCTGCACAACGTTTCCGGCCTGTTCAGCCGCATATTCGAGACTGCTTATAGCTTCGCCAAGGTTGCCGGCTGCTCTCTGTTTGAGAGCCTCAGACATCATGTCGGTTGCCTTGCGTGAGGCATACACAGGAGAAGTGGCACAGGTAAGACTGCAGGCCACGGCAAACGCCATTCCCAAACGACGAAGGTCCGTCATTTTATCTTTCCCCAAAGGATGAATTGTTTATACGTACAACGCAACAGGATAAAACATACCCACCAGTTGCAGCAAGCAGAATTACACACAACAGAATCAGATAGTCGTCGAGAGAATTCTCCTGCGTGAGGTCTGTCTGGATAAAGACATACCAGTCTGGCAGATAGCGCATGTCAGAATACTTCAACGCCGCGGCAGTCTGCAGAAGCACTCGGTCATTGCGACGAGAAATGCCGCTGATTGGCTTTTCTTCAATTTCGGGTATCGGCAGCAGAGCGGCACTCAAATTCACCTGCTGCGCCACGATCTGCGGGTCATGATGCCCGATGGCAACACCGCTGCGTTCGGTAAAAATGAGGCTGTCAGGGCCAGAACTGGTTTTATCGGCCATTTCACTGAGATAACTGATATCGACCATGGCCGAAAGGCATGCCACCGGCTGGCGCTGCTCATTGCGCACCGGCACAGCCACCCACCACACCGGCCGTTTCTGCTGCTGATCATAAATTACCGGGCCGCAGAAAAATGGGATTCCGTTTTTGATGGACTGGCAGTCGCGGTCGTCAGGATCTGAGGCAAACAGCTCAGCGTCTCCTGCCACCGCAAGCACGGTGCCCGAAAGATTTTTGAGTGCCAGGGTTCGAATATGCCCATCATCGAGCATCAACGCCAGAAGATTATGGACCGGCACGGCAGTGGAAGAGCCTGTCGAACACAGCCCCGGAAAATGGTCGATGCATCTGACAATCTGCAGAATCGGGTTGAAAAAGCGGTCAAAGCCGGCGGTGAGCAGACGCATAGTCTCTGGAACAATGCCGGCCATAAGCGAAATTCTGGCATGCTCCTCTTCTGAGACTGAAACCAGACCGAAAGGCGGCAAATCTTCTTCGCCTTCAAACTGCAGACTGCCAAAAGTACCAAAGTTCCAGAAACGCATCAATGCAGCTTCCGGAATACTCTGCCACCACTCAAACCCGCGGCTGACATCGATAAATTCCTGCCACATAGAGGCCAGAGGCGCTTCGAACGACTCAAGCAGTAAAGTGAAATCTCTGCGCCACCCGGTAATACCTTCGGCGAGCCCCATTCCGGGATCAAACTGACGCAACACCGGCAAACGGCCGAGAAGAGTCAGAGAATTTTTAACGTTGATGGCTGGACGAGCTGCAGCAGATGCTGCAATCTGGATAATTGCCTGTGATCTGGCTTCAGCAACAAGCCTTGTCTGGCGCTGCGGAAACCGGTAAAGCCAGAAGGCGAGAACAAGCATGAGCAGCCCGGCGACCAGGCCGGCCAGATAGCGGGTCTGCGCTTTTCCAGAGCGGGAATGATTCAATAAAAAAAAGACTGAATTTTTCATGGAATTATGCCGATATATTTATCAGGACAGGGAAAAATGTAATCAGATAATGGAGGCACCCTATGCTTTGCCCACAATGCAATGCTCCGATGATTCGCAGATCTCATACCGGTCGCCAGACCCCCTATTTTACGCTTAACTGCAGCCACTGCAAATTTGTCATATTTTACCGCGGCCAGTTCAATAACGAAGACTGACAAAAGGCTTTTGCCACTTTCAGGTCACGGGTTCATGCTAACTTAACCCCGTGGCAAAATCAAGCAGACAATCCGCTGCCGGGAATTTCCCCGGGATTGTTAGCAGTGTTTTTCTGTGCTAGAATGCCCGCAATTTTCGAACCGATTTGAACCGGAGATTGCATGGCAAAACCTTCTGATACCGTTCGGCCGCTCGATATTTTTTATCTGATTTCAGGCGCGCTGCTGCTTGCATTCAGCATGACCGCCTTTACCGTACCGAACCGGATCGCCCCGGGAGGCATCTCCGGCATTGCCACGATCCTTTTCTTCGTCGTCAAAATGCCCGTGGGCTTTACCATTCTTATCTGCAACATCGTTCTGATCGCTATGCAGGCAAAGATTATCGGGCGCGGCTCAGCCTGGAAAACCCTTTTTTCGATCATCGTCAACTCGGCCGCCATTGAAGTCATGATGAATGTCATACCAGTAGCGCCGATGACCACCAACCCGATTCTCGCCGGGCTTTACGGCGGCATACTTTCGGGTATCGGGGTTGGCATTACTTTCAAGGCCGGCGGCACCAGCGGCGGTATGGATATCGTCAGCCAGATACTTCACTACAAATACCGCATTCCGATCGGCGATGTGACACTTGTATCGAACATTGTCGTCACCGGCCTTGCCGGTTTCACCTTCGGGGCTGAACTTGCACTTTACGGCCTGATCACCGTTTTTTTCACCAGCAAGGTCATCGATGCCGTGCTCGAAGGCATGTCGGTCTTCAGAACCGTGACAATCATTTCAAAACAGTCGGATGTCATCGGCTGGGCCATTATCGAAGAACTGCACCGCGGTGTTACCAGCCTCGAAGGCATCGGCATGTATTCAGGAAAACCGGTTGGCGTATTGCTGACAGCCATTCGCCGCGGTGAGTTGCCGATATTGCGCCGCATCGTCTATGATAATGATCCGAAAGCCTTTGTAATTGTCGGTGATGCGCGCCAGGTCATCGGGCATGGTTTTACCAAGCTCGAAGATGAAGTCAGATTTCAGAAAGTTGCTGAAGACGAATGACTTCGGTGCTCATCATTGCCGACATCGAGGGCTCGACCGGCTGTCATAACCGCCAGGACTCGCAACTATTCAACGATGGCTGGGTAAGGGCCTGTGTCGAACTCTCGCGCGATATCGACCAGGTCGGGCGGCAACTGCTCAACAGCGGTATTGGCAGAGTCAGGGTCAAGGATTTTCACCGTACTGGCTATAACCTTTTCAGAGAGCTGATCGACGAAGGTATCGAAGTAGACCAGGGTTACCAGATTGGTCCAATTATCGGCGTTGGCGAAGCCAGAGGCTTCAATTATCTGTTGATGACCGGAATGCATGCGGCTTCTGGCACCGACGGGTTTCTGCCGCACACCCTGACTTCGAAATTTTCCGGCATTCTCGTGAATGACGAGCCACTGACCGAAGCCGAACTGTTTGCAGCATCGGTAGCACCGGCCGGCCTGGTTCCGACGTTTTTTTCCGGCTGTGAAATGGCCTGCCGCCAGGCCGCCAGGGTTATCAGGCACATTAAAACCTTTACAGTAAACAAACCGCTTGCCGAAACACCACAACAAATCAGAGAAAATCTGGCCCATGCCGCTGTCAGCTCGCTGAGCGGCGGTTCAGAAAGACTGTTCATACCAGACGGGCCTTTCAACGTGGCAGTAAAAATGCGCGACGGAGAAAAAGCTGCAGCCGGACTGCGAAAAACCTGGAAATTCCCGGGCGAAGGCGATGAACTGCATTTTTCCTGTGACAATATCCACACCCTCTACTGGCAGCTCGTTCGCCTTGCCTACCTGACACCTTTTTATGAAAAGCATCTGACCACAGCAATCAATATTGCCAATATGGGCGGACGCCTGGCCCAGATCTGGGCCAGGCGTCGCGCGAAAAAGCTTGGTCTGCTCTGAATCAGCTTTCGTGAAACATGAAGTCGATGCAGATCGTAGCTGCAAGACTTATCAGATTCATTGAAGAGTCGGAGTGAATATCGACCTCGTAATCGTCAGCGGTAGTCAGCAGCTCGCGGGCAATGCCGCCATAAAGATGTCTGATGCTGGCGAGGCTGTTGCCGTTGTTGTCTCTGAACTGAAACAGCCTGAATTTCCAGCAGCCTTCTATGCTGCCGAGAGACTGGCCGTTTCCATCTTCAACGTTGACTACAGGGCGAAACAGAGAGACACGGTGCTTAAAGACGCACAGGACCCTGCCGTCGGCGTTATGCACCGTAAAAACTGATTTCAACAGCGAAGCCGGCTTGGTAATTTTAAGAACTTCGGCACCCTCGACATTTTTCATCACCAGGGTCACCGGCAGAAATGCCTTATCAAGGAAGGCCCTGGCAACGACCTGCGACAGCGGCGTCTGCTCTTCAACCATCGCCAGGCCCCGGTCATTTTCAGGATCGGCGATCAGGTAGTATTCGCCAACGCTGGTTGCGCCAACCAGCTCTCTGACGAAATACTTTTTTTTCATTGGTATTGAAGCCATGGTTTGTCTCCCGGCTTACCAGATTTTCAGAGTAGTGCTGGCAGACCATTCAAGGGGTTCAACACCCATCTGGGTAGCGGCGTCGAGCAGGTCGCCGTAAACATCGGTAGAAATGGCGGCTTTGATCTGATTGACTTCGGGAACTTCGCCGGCCTTGAGACCAAGAGCGGCAAAACCCTTGCGCCAGGCGTCTTTTTTGGCGACATCGGCAGTACCCTGCCAGGCAGCGCGAATCAGATACCAGGTGAGCTGAAAGTCATCGAGAGCCTGGCGTTCTTCGTCTTTAAGGGCGGCAAAACCGGCCTTAACTCTGATCTTGATGGCATCGATGGCCTTTGCATCCGGCCAGACAGGCTTCTCGGGGTTTGCAACAAAAGCGAGGTATTCAGAGAGAGCTTCAACCGACTGGTTGGTTACATTGAATTCGGCCTGATCGACAACCAGTTTGAAGCTGTCGTTTTTCAACGCCAGAAACTGTTTGGCCGCAGCATCATCGGTGAGGGCGGCAGCGCTTTCAAGAAAGTCCTTTTCGAGATCCTGGCGGATTTCTTCCTGGTCTTCTTCGCCGAGCTGGGAGAGCGAGTCAACCAGTTCGATCACCTGTACAAAATTGTCGCGGTCTTCTCTTGCCATGCCTGAAACTTCGGCCGTGATGGCGTTCAGAAAAGCCTCTTTCTGAGCGACGGTCATGCGCGTGCCCAGCACGAACTCAAGAATGCGGTTGTGGCAGTCGATTACATAGCCGGTAACGGGCGGTTCACCGGCGACGATAACGTCATCGTTGAGACCGGTGTTAACGTCGGCAGCACCGGCAAAAGCAGTGAGAAACATGCAGAAAGTAACCAGAAATGCGATAGAAAGCCTCTTCATAACTTCCCCCTTATATGCAAGGTCATAACAGCGCCATGATATATACTAAACCCGTTTTGGTCAACACCCAGCCCAAAACCGGCAAAGCCTCAAGCATTTGCGAAAAAGAGTTGGTTATGGCGGGCTGATAATATGGTATTTTATCTTCCAGGCTGACTGCCCGATGCAATTTTCTTTCTTCAGAGAGGTCGAAAATGACGGTTAAATCGCAATTCAAGGTTGATACGCAGATTCAGAAAGAAATCGAAGATCTCGTAACCGACTTGAGGTCAACTCTTATTACCAAACGCCTCAAAGCAGTCAAAGCCCTCGGAAAGCTGAAAACCCCGATTGCTGTCGAGCCTATCGCCAGCGTTATGAATGACCGCTCACGCGAAGTGCGCTGCGCCGCCATCGAAGCTCTTGGCCTCATCAATCCGGGGAACCTGCCCGACATACTTCTGCCGCTCGTCCGCGACAAGTCAGCCGACGTGCGTCTGCGCGTCGCCCATGCTCTTGGCAGCTGTGATACCAGCGAAGCCACCGAGGGCCTCATGACCCTGATGCGCGACCCTCGCGACGAGGTCGCCGGCATGGCAGCCCGCAGTCTGGCCCGCCACCCCCGCGCCAGCCTCGCTCTGCTGGTCAGGCAGTTCGGCGACAAATCCTGGAAAATCCGTTCAAGAGCGGCCATTGCTGTCGGGAAAATGGGAAAAGGCGCTGCCGAAGCCCTCAAGTCAGCCGTCGAAGACAATGATTCCAACGTCAGGTTCTGGGCAGCGATCTGCCTCGGACATCTACGCGACCGCTCACACACAAAGATTCTGCTCGAAAAACTGCAGGACCGGGATATCGGTGTCAGAATCGCCGCCCTGCGCGCCTTAAGAGAAATCGGCGACCCGAATGTTGCCGCCAAGCTTTTCGAAGCGCTGTCGCAGCCTTCTGAAATGATCAGAGACCTGATCTACGAAATTCTCAAAGATTTCGGCACCCATTCGATCCCGTATCTGATGGACTCGCTGTCGAGTGAATACTGGATGGGCCGTGCTCTTGCAGCCCAGGCGCTGACCGATATGGGCAGCGAGGCGGTTTTTCCGCTGGTTTCAGCTCTTGAAAGCCAGGACAAGGAAAGGCGCTACTGGGCAATCAAGATTCTCGGCAAAATGCACGAAAAAAGCGCCTACCCAGAAATTCGCAAGTTTCTCTCTGACCCCGACCCCGAAATCCGCATGGCGGCACTCGAAGCCATGAGCTTTTACAAAAACCCCGACGCTCTGCCGAACATCATCGAACGCTTTCTCGACCCGGCCTGGGTCGTGCGCAAACACGCCTGCAAAGCCATAACCAGTTTCGGCGGCAAAGCGGTGCCGAGTCTTCTCAAAGCCCTGAACTCGGCCGAAGAAGACGTCAGATACTGGGCGCTGCGCTCGGTCGGCGAAATCAGGCCTGCCGGTGTCTATACGCATCTGGTAAGGCTTTTCAAAGATCGTTCCTGGACCATCAGAAAAACCACTTCCGATGTGCTTGGTAGTTACGGCGAAGAAGCCCTGATGGAACTCTCGGTGCTCGCCACCGACGCTTCCGATTCAGAAACGCGCTACTGGGTTCTGCGCTCGCTCGGCAAGATCAGATCGAGCATGTCGCTGCCACTGCTGTTCAAGGCCCTCGAAGATGCTTCCGAGTCGATTCGTGATGCGGCACAAAAGGCGCTTGCCAATTATGGCGCCGAAATTATCGATGACCTCTTCGCCCTTTTCAAAAGCGAAAAGCGCAGTCTGCTCGAAAGCGTCTGCAGTACCTTTCAGCGTATGCAGCCTGAACTTATCTTACCGCGACTGCTCAGAAACCTCGGCAAATTCGACGAGCATGTCAATTACTGGATCCGCCGCACTCTGCTCGGCTTCAAGAAAGAGGCGCGCACCCACATCATTCAGCTGCTGCAGAGCAAATCCGAGGAAATCAGACGACAGGCAATTCTCTGCCTCGGCCAGATCGGTTCTTCAGATGACAGTGCTGCCGTACAGTCACACCTCAAGGATGAATACTGGCCGGCCCGCATCGCCGCAGCTGAAACACTGGGCATTCTTGGCGACAATTCATCGGTAAGCGCCCTTACCGAGGCGCTTGAAGACGACGACGAAGATCTTGCGATGGCCGCCATTGTTTCTCTGGGTCGAATTGGCGATGATCGGGCGGTTCCGGGGCTTATTTCGACACTGCAGCGCGAGTCATGGTCGCTTAAATTTCAGGCGATCAGAATTCTTGGCGAAATGCGTGTTAATCGCGCCTTTATCGATCTTCTCAAGCTGCTCGACGAAGACAATCTCGATCTTAAGAATCATATTATCAAGGCCCTGGCCCGCACCAATCACCCGCGCTGCTACGAAGAGCTCAAGAAGCGCTTCGACCGCGAAAAGGAAAGCGACACGCGCCTGGCTTACATCGAGGCCCTTGCTGAACTCGGCAACCCCGAAATCATACCCGAATTCATCAGAATGGCCCAGCCGGAAACCACCTGGGACGAACGCCGCGTCGCGATCAGAGCCCTTGGCACTCTGCGCGCCACCACCGCCAGAACCGTGCTGATTCAGGCCCTCAAAGACAAAGACCCGATTATCAGCCGCGACGCGCTTGCAGCCCTCGAAGCAATACTACCACCCGAAGAATTCAGCAAAACCGAAAAAGCCATCGCCAATGCCCGCAAGCAACAGGAACTTTTCCAGAAGGCGTTTAACGAAGGCATGAAGCAGATGCGCCAGGGTGCGATGCGCGAGGCCGAAAAGTTTCTCAAAGACGCGGTCAAGATCAATCCGCGGGCGGCCTACGTGTATTCGGCTCTCGGCAACCTTTATTACAAAACCGGCAAGCTCATCGACGCCACCAAGGCCTACGTCATGGCAACCGGTATCAGCCCAGAAGATATCACGCTCAAGCTGAATCTCGGCATGGTCTATTACCGCCGTCGCGCTTACCGCGAAGCGGCGCAGGTCTTTATGAAGGTTGCCAAAGCTGCCGGCCCCAAAAGCCAGCAGGGAATCTACGCCGCGAAAATGCTCAACCGCATCAAGGTCGAGGCGCAGCAGAATCCGCAGCTGCCAACCCAGGGAACATGAAAAAAATACTGCTTCTTCTGGCAGTCCTGTTTTTTGCAGGCCTGCTGCCGGTCGCTGCAATCAGCCGCTGCCCGGGCTGCTCGTTTCTGGTAAACAGCGATACGGCCGAATGCCCGAAATGCCTTAAACTTCTGCGCTGGCCGTTTGTGCCCGAGAGAAGCCGCCGCGGCCGGGTAGTTGTCAGAACCGGCACCGACGCCTTCATTCGCCATCCGCACGCCAATAATCGTTCATGGCGTGACAACCGCAACGCCGGCGGCGATCATACCGGTGAGATCGGTGTCTGGGGCGGGCCGACTACCCTGCGTTATCTTCTCCGATTCGAAGTGGCAGAGGCGTTTGCCCTCGCCGGTGTCAATCTAGCAGAATTTGATCTAAAACGGGTGTATCTGAAGATCACCAGTGACAAAAATCAGGGCCCGGCCGAGATGCCGGTGGTAATTTACCCCCTGACACGCCCATTTCAGGAAGGCTCAGACAAATTCAGAACCAGAGAAAAAAAGCATCGAGGCTGCGACTGGTATTACTCGGCACCTCTGTTAACCTGGCACATCGAGGGTGGCGATTTTGATCGAAACATCAGCTGCCGCGGCGTCATCAAGGGTGGCGGCAATGTCTCATATATCGAGATCAGCGAGATGTTCCGGGGTCACTGGCAAACCATGCAGCGCAGCAACAGCTGGCAGGACTTCGGCATGATCATCATGGCCGACCCTCAAAAAAACATCGCCGCTGGCTTCGTAACGATTTTCAGCCTAGAAAGCCGCGCCCACGGCCAAACCGTGCGCTCCCCCGAACTTTACTTCGAGTAATCGCAGGAAACCAGCCGTCTGTCACATTGGCATTGAAGGGACTGTTTTGTGGCGGCGGGCTGTCAGGGGGTTTTGCTCTGGCTTAAAATCTGGCGGCATTTGCTGAGCAGCGAGTTGACCATTATCGGCTTTTGCAGGAAAACAGCTTTTTTGACATTGTCACTGCCCTCAGTTAAAGCTGTCGTCGGGTATCCTGACATAAAAACAACTTTTGCCTCGGGGTGCAGTTGGCAGATCTGTTCGCACACCTGCGGCCCGCGCATTCTCGGCATTTTAAGGTCTGATATGATCAGGTGAATATTTTCAGCAAAGCCTTTTGCCAGGATCAAAGCATCAACAGGGTCAGAACTGCTGATAACCCGGTACCCGGCGCGGGTCAGAATTTCGTTGATCATATTCAGGACGGTTTTGTCATCCTCGATCACCAGGATAGTAGCATCACATTTTTCATAAAACCCTGTATCGGCTTCGACTACCGAATCAGCCTCTTTGTTGAGCGGCAGGTAAATTTTGAAGGTCGTTCCCCGACCGGCCTCGGTGTAAACCCAGATCGAGCCACCATGCTGTTTTATGATACCGTAGGACACGGCCAGACCAAGGCCGGTGCCCCCCTTGTCTTTAGTGGTGAAAAATGGTTCAAAAATGCGCGAAACATTCTCACTGCTTATGCCACAGCCGGTATCGCTTACTGCAATCATGGCGTATGCTCCGGGCGGCAGTTCTGAAATCTGAAAGGAACTCAGGACATCGAACTCAGCGCGGGCAACTTCTATGGTCAGAGTGCCGCCGCCAGGCATGGCATCGCGGGCGTTTATTGCCAGATTCATCAAAACCTGTTCAAGCTGGCCCACATCAGCGACTACCGGAAGTTGCAGATCCGGCAGACACACCTGCAGTTTTACTTCTTCCCCGATCATTCTCGCAAGCAGTTTCTGGAAACCACTCACGACACTGCAGGCATCGACACTGCTTTTCTCAAGCCTTTGTTTGCGGCTGAAGGCAAGCAGCTGCGTCGTCAGGCCCCTGGCCCGCAGGCCGGCCTGATGTATCTCGTGAGCGTATTCATAGTTTTTGTCACTTTCAGTAAAATGCGACTGCATTATTTCTGAATAACCCAGAATGACCGACAGCAGATTGTTGAAATCATGCGCAACTCCACCGGCCAGCAACCCGAGTGACTCCATTTTCTGAGCCTGCTGCAGCTGCAGCTCGAGATTTTTTCTGGCCTTGTCAGCATTGATTCTGTCGGTGATATCTCTTATCATGCACACATAGCCCGTAAACTGGTCTGCGTCGTCGTATAGACAAAAAAGATTTGTTTCGCCGGTGAATACGGTTCCGTCACGGCGAAGGAAACTGATTATCCTGATCGAATTGTTCGTCTCGTTCAGCGCGTTCATGATCTCGCTGACTTCGGCAAAGTCCTTTTCATGCTCGTAGATCAGGCTGATCGATCTGCCGACCACCTCATCGGGCGCAAACCCAAAAAGTGTCTCAAAAGCAGGGTTGCAGGCGAGAATCATGCGATCGGAACTGGCCACAACCAGGGCATCGCGAATACTGTCGTAAAGAGAACGATATCTTCTTTCGCTGGCGGTAAGGACTTTTTCTGCTTCTTTTCTTGCGACGACTTCTGCCTCAAGCTCCAGCATTTTCTGTTCGAGTTTTCTTACCAGGCGCTCGCTGTAAAGCTTCAGAACTTCTTCGTCGTTTACAGCCACAGGAACAACCGGCCCGGCTTTCGTCTGCGATTCTGCGAGAACTTCATTGACGACGCGCATCAACTCATCCGGTTCGCAGGGCTTAATAACGAATCTGCTCGCACCAACCTTCATTGACAGTTCTTCGTCCTGAGGCCCGGTGTAGGTCGCTGTGTAAAAAATTATTGGAACGCCAGCGAGCTTTGCATCGGCCTTGATTGTGCGACACAACTGAAAACCGTCCATGACAGGCATGAGAATATCACTGATGACAAGTTCAACCTGCTGTCTGTTCAGGATTTCCAGGGCTTCGGCGCCATTAACTGCAGGATGTACGGTATGACCGTGACCTTTCAGTAATAAAGAAAGGAAATAAATGTTCTCTTCATGGTCATCGACTATCAGTATATCCATGTATTACTCCGATTGTGGCTTTTTGTCTTGAACGAATCTGGAAATTTCATCTACGAAAGTATCTGGATTTATGGGCTTTTCAATGTAACCGGTAGCGCCGGCGGCCATAATATTCTCACGATCGCCCACCATGGCGTATGAGGTCACGGCGATAATCGGAACATCATCAAGTTCAGCATGCTTTTTCAACTCGGCAGCGACCGCATAGCCGTCCATTTCGGGCAGCTGAATGTCGAGCAGAATGGCATCGGGCTTTTCACTCAAAGCCATTTCGACACCAAGTCTGCCATTGTCGGCCCCGACGACCTTGAACCCTTTTTTTTCGAGCAGAAACCGCATCATATAGTAGTTCTGCTCATTGTCTTCGATAATAAGAAGCTTTCTGGACACAATCAAACTCCCTTATTTGCCGGAAAAGAAACAAAGAATCGACTGCCAACGCCGGGCTGGCTTTTCACATCGATAGTTCCTCCCATCATTTCCAGCAGTTTTTTGCATATTGAAAGCCCCAGGCCGGTGCCTTCGTGCTTTCTCGCCAGCCCCGAGTCAAGCTGGTGAAATGGCAGAAATATTTCCCGCAGCTTGTCAGCCTCCATTCCGATGCCGGTATCTGAGATATCTATCAGGCAGCAGCCATTTTCCATACGACAATCAAGACTTACGTGGCCCTTTTCTGTGAATTTAAGGGCGTTATTGAGAAGATTGAGAACTATCTGCTCAATTCGACGCTGGTCAGATAAAACTTCGCCAACGTCTTCTGCAATCTGGCAGCGCAGCTCAAGGCCTTTATCCGCTGCCATAGGAGTCAGCATCATCACAATTTTTTCGAGCGAGGGCCTGAGGTTGAATCTGGCGATTGAAAGCTGCAGTTGACCGGCCTCGATCTTGGAAATATCGAGAACATCGTTGATCAGAGCCAGAAGATGCCGGGCGCTTTTCTGTACCATACCCAGCTGCTTGTTCTGCTCTTCATTCATCGGCCCAGCGAGGCCCTGCAACAATATGCCGGTAAAGCCGATGATTGAATTGAGCGGTGTGCGCAATTCGTGCGACATACTCGCAAGAAAAGCGGATTTTATTCTGTCCGATTCCTCGGCGCGCTTCATGGCTGCAGCAAGTTCGGCAGTTCGCTCGACAACTCTCGTTTCAAGCTCGCGATGACTCTGCTGTAATTCCATGGTTCTGGCATTTACCTGCCGTTTAAGAATAAGGCTGCCGGCAACACTTAAAAGCAGGGATGCCAGAACAACCATAGCAACCGCTTTCAGCTCATCCGGCAGCTTATAACTGACAGTTTCACGGGTCCAGTTTTTGAGCGACTGATAATATATTGAATTTGTATCACTTTTGAGCAGGCGCATGTGCTCGTCGATTCTGTCGAGCAAATAGCTGTTTCTGTTCAATGGGGCGGCAAAATGCAGAGACGAGGGATTGAAGATGATGGCCGTGTCTTCCAGGCCAAATTTTTTCGCATGCATGTTGCCATAAAACTGGTTTGCGATTGCGGCATCTGCCTCACCCTTTACAACTGCCGAAAAAACCGACTCGTAATCAGGAGCCTTCACAAGGGTCACTTCGAGCCCGAAGCTCTTTGCCATGAGCGCAAAAGCATCCTGTTGCACAGATCCCTGTAAAACCACGATTCTTTTGCCGGCAAGATCCAGAATAGATTGAATATGGCTGCCCTGGCGGGCATACACCTGAAACCATGACGAAAGAACCGGTATGGAATGAAACGAAAAATGGCGGGCACGGTCAGCAGTATGGGCCACGTCGGGCATCAAATCTATCTGACCGCTGGCAAGTCTTTCCAGCCCTTCCATCCAGGAGCCGGTGACAAATTGCAGGTCCCAGTCTTCGGCCGCGGCAATGTGTCTTATAACATCGATAAAAATGCCGGCCGGCATGCCAGATTCATCGGTAAAAACCTTGGGCGCATTCTGGTAAACCCCGACCCGCACCTGTCGACCGGCAGAAAGCACGGTCGGGCAAAGCAGCACAATCAGAATCAGGGCTGTTACAAATACACCCAGATTTCCGGTATTTTTTGTCACCGGGTCCTCCCAACCATCCATGGCCTGTTTATGCTCATGGTGGCCCATCTCATTCAAGTGTCACTTTTGATTTTACTCCAGCTTCTCAGTCATAGCAATGACAAAAAAAATGCAGTCAGAATTACTGGTTGCAATAATTCTGACTGCACTCTCGCTGAATCTGATCAGCCGACCTTAATTAATTGGTCGGCGGGCCGATCGGCGGCAAAGACGAGGTAGACGCAGCCCCCTCTCTAATGATCATGAAGTCATGATTACCTGTTTGGTGACCGGTATCAGTAAAATCACCGTCGGTAGACAAGCCATAACCGCTGAGAAGAAGAGCACCATCTGCCGTGATCAGAAAGCTTGAAAGATGATCGTCGGCTGTACCACCGAAACATTTCTGCCAATCGAGACTCCCGGCACCCGGGCTGACTTTGCCGATCCAGAAGTCAAAACCACCGTGATTACCTGATACATTACCATCAAATGAATTTGTCCGACCCGCAAACATCAGGGACCCATCGGCATTCAGTCGCCCGCGCAGGCCGGTATCGACGCCGGAACCACCCAGGCTCAAAGGCGTCGACGTGGTTGAAAAATCGGCGCTCACTGTGAACACCATCACATCTTCTGTGCCACGACTGGCGGGAAGAGGACAAAAACCGTCTGTTGAAGCCGTTGTGCCAATTACATAAAAGTCACCATTGGCCATGGGAACGACTCCGGTGCAGGAATAGGTGCCGGTTCCACCGAAGCAGCGATTGTTGACAACCTCGCCGTCGCTTGAAATCTCAGCGACAAAACCGTCGTTGGTTTCGCTTGAATAGGCTCCTTCGTCGAAAGTGCCATTTCTGTTGCTGGTAAAACCACACAACAGGTAGTTACCGTCAGCTTTTTGCGCGACATCAAAAGCCAGAGTTTCGGGTCCGTTGCCGGTGATATGAATTTCCCAGGTCTGCTCAAGATTTGGGGTAAACTTGACTGCCCAGGCGTATTTGTAAGATCCATCAGAACAGACACCGGCCATTATGCCGCCGCCGTCGGCTGTGTTTCTAATGCCGCCGCGTGCATCGACGGAATAATAGGAAACATAGTCATTTGCGGCTGGAGTCGGGCAGATTCCTGGAGTAGTGGAGTCAAGAAGGCCGTTGGCATCTATTTTCATGAGCATGGCGCGCTGGCCACTGACCTCTTTAAAAGCCAT
Organism: Candidatus Rifleibacteriota bacterium; assembly: GCA_024710355.1. Lineage (GTDB taxonomy): Bacteria > Muiribacteriota > Ozemobacteria > Ozemobacterales > Ozemobacteraceae > Rifleibacterium. Next base: position 25,616 of record JANJUX010000051.1, on the reverse strand, counting down.
ATCGCCATCTGTCGACGTGGTATCGCCGGCCAGAATGTAGCCGTTTCCGAGGGCTATCAGCCCGCTGCAGCGATCGGTGCCGCTGCCGCCAATGCGGCGCGACCAGAGTATTTCGCCGACTTCGCCGATCTGGGCAATCCAGATGTCGCTGCCAGCAAGAGTGCCTGGCGTCGTCGATGGTATCTGGTCAAGGTAAGAGAGCGTCGTGCCCGCAATCACAACACCATTTCCGTCAACGGCATTGACGCAGTAGACATCTGATTCATCTGCTAGGCCACCGAGGCTTTTTCTCCAGGTTTTTGACAGAACCTCGAAGAAATCTGTGCCGGTTGCCAATTCGACATCAGCATAGGTCAAAACGACGCTCCAGGAGCCCGGAGCCAGATTTGTCAGATCGAAGTCGCATGTCAGCGAAGTTGCGCTGTTGACGACCACATTCGAGCCTGTTACGGGTGCCTGCCCGGAGCGAATAAGTTTGGGAACTATTCCTGCAACGAAGCCGGTGCCGTTAATCTGAACCTCAGGCAAAGTTCCTTCATTGAAAGCGCTTGTCGGCATCACATCTGCCAGGGTAACCTGCGTAATGGTCAGGGAAATGGGGGCCGCTTTTTCCCCGACATTCGCGGCATCGTCAACCTGCCAGGCCGTGCAGGTGGCAGTGACACCCTGCGATATCGTTACCGGCCCTGTATACAGAGAACTTGTGATGCCGTCATCGAGAGAATAATACAGGATGCCGCCCGGCTCTGCTGCAGTAACCGTGAAGGTCTGGCCGGTCGCAAAGATGCCGGCCGTGATACCGGTAATCGTTGGCGCCTGAGGCCCGGTTTTGTCGATAGTCACCGTAACTGCCACAGCTTTTGCTCCGACATTGCCTGCCGCATCGACCTGCCAGGCAGTACAAATTGAGGTGCCTTCTGCAGACACTGTAACAGGGCTGGTGTAAACAGCGTTCGTCACCCCGTTGTCGAGTGAATAATACAGAGTGCCACCTGTCTCAGCTGCGGTAACGGTAAATGTCTGATTGCCCGCATAGGTTCCGGTGGTAATACCGGTGATCGTTGGTGCCTGAGGCGCAGCGGTATCAATGGTTATAGTTATGGGTGCAACCTTCTGGCTGGTTTTTCCGGCGCTATCAACCTGCCAGGCCGTGCAGGAAAACGTTCCTTCAACAGATATCGTTACCGGCCCCGTGTAAATCGAACTGGTAACACCGTTATCGAGGGAATAATAAAGGGTGCCACCGGTCTCGGCACCGGTTATCGTAAATGTCCGACTCGAACCATAGACACCGGAAGTGACACCGATGATCGTTGGCGCCTGAGGCGCGGTATTGTCGATGGTTATGACAATGGGTGTGGTTCTGAGACCCACATTTCCAGCTGCATCGATTTGCCATGCCGTGCAGGTTGCAATACCCTCGGCAGAAAGATTTACCGGCTCAGTATAAATTGCGCTTGTAAGCCCGTCATCGAGTGAATAATACAAAACTCCGCCAGGCTCTGCACCGGTTACCGTGAACGTCTGGCCCGGCGCAAATATGCCGGAAGCGATACCCGTGATTGTTGGAGCCTGGGGCGCAGTTTTGTCTATGGTCAGACTAATTGTCGTGGCCCTGGCACCGACATTTCCCGCAGCATCGATCTGCCAGGCCGTGCAGGTCACAGTTCCTTCAGCGGAAATGCTTACCGGCTCCTGATAAATCGCACTCGTGAGACCATTGTCGAGCGAATAATACAAAGAACCGCCCGGCTCTGAACCAGTTATCGTAAGGGTCTGACTGGTCTTGAAGATGCCAGCCGCTATTCCGTCAATCGTCGGCGCCTGAGGTGCCGTGGCATCGATCGTCACAGTAATCGGCGCGGTTTTTGCCCCGACATTTCCGGCGGCATCGACCTGCCAGGCCGTACAGGTTGCTGTGCCTTCGGCACTTATCGTTACCGGCCCCGTGTAGATCAGGCTTGTGGTCTCGTTATCGATAGAATAATAGATCGTGCCACCAGGTTCTGCACCGGTTATCGTAAATGTCTGACCAGCAGCATAAATACCGCTGGAGATACCAGTAAAAACTGGCGCAACGGGAGCAGCAGCATCAATGGTCAGGCTGATTGGTGTCGAAGTAAAACCATTTGATTTATCCCGTGCAACGACCTGGTAAGATCCGTCTGCCGAAAGAGCTACCGGGTCAGAATAGCTATTCCAGGTTGCACCGTTGTCGAGGGAATATTCATACAGCCTTGCGCCAATGACCTGAATTGAAAATGTTTTTGCCGTGTTAAAAACCCCTGAGGTAATGCCAGTGACCAGCGGTGCTACGTAAATGGGCAGAGAAAAGGCATACCGGGGCTCTTCAGAATATCCTTTCAGATCAAGATCGATAGAAGGTGCTACCGGCGCTGCAATCGACCTGAATACCTGCGGCGTAAATTCATCCAGGCTGGTTTCGTAAACGTAGGTGCCCACAGGGCGAAACCAGGTTTTGAACATGGCTGGAACGGATATGCTTCTGCCATCGCCGGAAAGTTCCACGGAGGTTGTAGCGGCGCGCGCGCTTTCCCATCCGGCCGTTTCCAGTTCGTCCAGCGGGCGAGTCTCAGAGGCAAATTCGGTCAAAAGAGCCGCTCTGGCATGTTCCTCAGTGACCTGTGCCCCGGGTGGAATTATATAGCAGGCAAGAGTTGCAATCTGGCCTTCCGGAATTGAAAGATCGGCAGTGGCCGGAACCCCCTGTTCAGCAGTGAAGGTTGTGCCCGGTTTGTTGTCGACAACTACAACACAATGGAGCTTTGTCACAGGAGTCGTGAAGTTGAAAGATTCACCGGCAAATTTTTGCGGCCCGGCCCTGTTGAGATAGGCAAGCGGCCCCACTACAGTATCTTTACTAGACTCACAGCTATCTTTTTCCCATAAATCGCGATAAGTAAATGCCAGCACCAGCTTTTCCGATTCAGCTGTGACTTTCTGCGAAAGCGCAAGATCACCGGAATAGGTAAAAACGAGTTTCTGACTGTCACCCGATTGCGAAATTGTCATCTGCGATGAGGCAACATCTGGAACGGGCACGGGTGGAGAAGCTGAATTTATCACAACCGAACCTGTAGCGCCGATTGGAGCAAGCGAAACAATGTAATTGCGCATGATGTCGTGCTCCTTATCAGTCTTGTGCAGACGAAATGATGGCCGGGGCTGCGAAACGGCGGGAACATTGCTTTTGAACAGGCTGTAATTGGCAAGCCCCACAACGGTCATCGAAGCATACATCTCGTGCAAATTTTCATTGAGAAACAGTGTCGTTAAAGTGGTTACCGGAAGATCAGAAAAATCAGGTTTAAGATCAAGATTGACGGCCGGCGCTTCGATGGCTACCGGCACAAAATCTGCCTGGGCCGGCAAAGGCAGACTGCCAACCAGGTCATTGACTGCCTGCGCAACCAGGGTGGTTGAGCCAATATTCAGATTTGAGTTTAAAAGAAATTCTGTGTCAGAAAATTGGGCGGCAATGGCGTTGATAACTGGCCCGATACGATCTTTCGCAAGGCCGTCGGAAAAAGCAAAAAAGTCGAAGGAATAGCCAGCCCTGGCCTGCATGGCCTCGAATACCAGTACCCGCGCCGTCGTTTCGATGCCATAAGGCGGCGAAGCAATCGCCTGGTCGTAGCTCAGAATGGTAGAACCACGATGACCACCGGCGGCGTTGGAATAGTCAAACCGGTAAAAACTATAGGCAGGCGCTGCCAGCGAAACAGGCAGAACAGCCTTATCATTTTTGATAGCATCGACAATCTGCTGAACCTGCGCCGGCGTAAAACCGGCAATAGTTGCCGCTGCTGTTGGCTCATCAGAATCGTCATAAAGACCAAGGGGATCAAACCTGCACGCAACCAGCGAAATAAGACAGCAAAGAAGCACGCAGTCAACCAGAATTTTCCATTTTTTCATATATTCTCTCCGGGTAACCCAAGTCTGATTCAAGTCTATTTTGCAAACACAAAGGGTTCCTCCGCTCTATCTGGCTGGCAACCCTCTCCGATTCATGGCAAGCGTTATAGACTTCGATTCTACAGCTCAGAAACCGCTGATGTAAAGGAGAAAAGTATTTTTTGAGATCCCTGAACCGGATGCTATATAATTCAACTCTATTTATTGATGATTGTGCAATTAAGGTCGGCTTGCTTACTCAAACATCCGGCTTTCATTATGCAGCTTTCAATAAAAGCCTGACAATGATGGGAAAAGCGAAATGCAGCATCAGAATGAACCTCTGGCGATTGTTGGTATCGGCCTACGGCTTCCCGGCGGCATCAACAACCCCGAGTCATTCTGGCAGGCGCTGGTTGAGGGAAAAAATCTGATCAGCGAAGTGCCCCCCAATCGGTGGAACATCAAAGCATTTTTTGATCAGGACAGAACCAGAACCGGAAAGGTTTACACCCGCAAAGGCGGCTTTCTTAAAGATATTGCAGGTTTCGACCCGGAATTTTTTGGCATTTCGCCATACGAAGCCGGGTTCATGGATCCGCAGCAGAGAATAATGCTCGAAGTCACCTGGGAAGCCCTTGAAGATGGCGGCATAGCCCCGGAAAAGCTTGCGGGCACAAAAACCGGGGTATTCATCGGCGCTTCTTTACATGAATACGAAAATCTTAATTTTGACCGCAACGACCACCGCCTCTATGGCACATATTCGGCAACCGGCATGGGCACCTCGATTCTTGCAAACCGGATTTCTTATTTATTTGATTTCAAAGGCCCGAGTGTTGCGATTGACACCGCCTGTTCATCGTCTCTGGTCGCAGTCCATCTCGCCTGCCAGAGCATTCTGAGCGGCGAGACCGACGTTGGCATTGCCGGCGGCATTCAGATTCTGATCAGGCCCGACTCTACCATGACCCTGTGCAAGGGCGGCTTTATTTCTCCTGATGGCTGCTGCAGAAGCTTTGACGCCGGCGCAAACGGCTATGTCAGATCTGAAGGCGCCGGCGCTGTTGTGATAAAAAGGCTTTCGAGTGCCCTGCAAGACAATGACCCGATTTATGCTCTTATCTGTGGCAGCGCGGTAAACCAGGATGGCAGAAGCGCCGGACTGACGGTTCCCGACGAAAATGCCCAGAAACGCGTGATCGTCGAGGCTCTCGACAAGGCCGGAATTCAAGCCCACGACGTGCAGTATGTCGAGGCGCACGGCACCGGTACCCCGGTGGGCGACCCGGTCGAAGCACGTTCAATCGGAACTGTGCTTTCGCAGAGCCGCTCAAAAAATGACAGGCTCATCATCGGCTCGGCAAAGAGCAATCTCGGGCATACCGAGTCGACCGCCGGCGTGGTCGGCCTGGTAAAAGCGGCTCTGATGCTGAAAAACGCAATGATTCCTCCGAATCTTCACTTTGTCGAGCCCAGCCCGCACATTCCGTTCGAAGAGCTGAATATCAGGGTTCCGACGACTCCCGAGGCATGGCCTGACACCGGCATGAAGCCAAAGGTTGCCGGCGTTAACTCGTTTGGCTTCGGCGGCACCAATGCCCACGTCGTTCTGCGCGAACACTCGCAAAGCGCCGCTCCTGAAGGCCGCCATGTTAATGAGATGACTTTACCACTTGTGATTTCCCTGTCGGCGCGCAGCGAAGAAGCTTTGAAAGCTTTGGCAACCGCCATGAGCAGCTTTCTCGAAGATGGTTCGCAGTGCGAAAGCGCAGAACTTGCTGATATCGCCGCGGCGGCCGCGCTTCACAAGGGGCAGCATCATTTCCGGGCAGCTTTCGTCACCGCGACGAAAAGAGAACTTGCCGGGCTGCTGCAGGCCTATGCTTCAGCAGAGGCGAAGCCAGATGCAATTCATGGGCGAATACTGCAAAAAACGCCATTGAAGACCGCCTTCATTTTTTCAGGAATGGGCCAGCAATGGCGGGGAATGGGCCGGGGTCTCTACCAGCGTGAACCGATTTTCAGAAATATCATAGACCGCTGCAGCCAGCTGTTCCAGGAGCACACACAAGCCTGGAACCTGGTAGAAGAGCTGTTTGCCGATGAACAGACCACACGCATCGACGAAACACAGATTTCGCAACCCTGTATTTTTGCAGTTCAGGCTGCTTTGAGCGCACTATGGCAGGCGTGGGGAATCAAGCCAGCCACTATTGTCGGGCACAGCGTCGGAGAAGTGGCCGGGTATTTTGCCGCCGGGGTTTTAAGCCTCGAAGATGCGGTTAAAGTATGTTTTCACCGCAGCCGTCTGCAGCAGACAAAGGCCGGTTCAGGCGGCATGCTGGCCGCCGGCCTGTCTGAAAAAGATGCCGGCCGTTTCCTGCAGCAATTTGCGGGCAAGGTATCGATTGCGGCGGTTAATGCAGCAGAGGCGATAACGTTCTCGGGTGATGTTGAGGCTCTTCATGAGATTGCCGGGATATGCGAAAACGAGAATATTTTTCACCGTTTCCTCAAGGTCGAGGTGCCTTACCACAGTGCCGGCATGGACTCAATATGCGATGAATTCAGAGAGAGTCTGGGCGACATCAGACCGGCCGCGGAAAATATTCAGGTCATTTCTACCGTTACTGGCGCAGGTACCGCCGGAACCCTGATAAATGGCAATTACTGGGCAGAAAACATCAGAAAACCCGTGCTCTTCAAAACGGCGCTTGACGAGCTGATCAAGAGCGATACGGATATTTTTGTCGAAATCAGCGCCCACCCGGTTTTATCGGCATACATGCTCGAAAGCCTTGCAACTGCCGAAAAAAAGGGCGCCGTCATTCATTCGCTCAAACGCGGTGAAGACGATGAAAAGACCCTGCTGCACGCGGTCGCGAAAATTTATACGGCCGGCGGCCCGGTTGCCTGGCAATCTCTTTATCCCTCGCCCACCAGATTTGTGAAACTGCCGGCATACCCCTGGCAAAACAAGCCCTGTTGGCTGGAATCAGAGGAATCGAGAAAATACCGTCTCGGAATCAGGAACGGGCACCCACTGCTCGGCGAAATGACGCATGCTGGCAGAAGAACCTGGAATTCGACCATTGATTTAAGCCTGTTACAATATTTGAAAGATCATGTGGTGCAGGGCGGAACGGTGTGTCCGGCAGCGGCATATATTGAGATGGCGTTTGCAGCTTTTAAAGAGACTTATGGCGCAAAAGGCGCCGTTCTTGAAGAGATCGAAATGCTGAAACCGCTGCTTTTCAACCAGGAAGTTGAAACCTGCCTGCAGATGACCGTAGAAGATGGCGAAAAATTCTCGGTATTCAGCAGGCCGAAAGAAGATGGCGGCGACTGGACCCTGCACGCCCGCGGCCGCTTTGGCAGCGCCGACATGCTGCAGCCATTTCCCAAAGTTGAATTTGCAGAGTTGCGCAGCAGCTGCGATCGTAAAATAGAACCTGAGGCACTTTACAGCGAGTTTGAAAAACGTGGACTCGTCTATGGCCGAATGTTTCGTGGCATAGAAGAGTTGTGGGTCGGTGATAATGAGGCATTTGGCCACATCAACCTGGCGGGGCACGAAGATTCAGATCTGAGCGGCTACAATATCCACCCTTCGGCTCTCGACGCCTGTTTTCAGATTATCGGAGCATTCGGCGGCGAAGGAACATATCTGCCATTGAGGTTTGAAAGAGCAACGCTGCATGCAAACCCCGGCAGAATGGTGTTTTGTCATGCTGTGCTGAAAGAGCGAAGCCATAGATGGCTGATCGGCGACCTGACAATCTATGGACCCGATGCTGATCTGCTGTTAAAAATCGATGGTTTTACCTGCCAGAGAATGCTCGACCAGCAGGATGTTGCCAACAAGAATCTCAATGAAATGCTCTACCAGTTCGACTGGAAAATCGATGAAGAGTGCCTCATCGAAGGGGCACCCAATAATCATTATCAGCCCGATATCGGGCAATTGAAGCATGAACTGCATGCGAGTCTGCTTAAACTCATTGGAAACAGCAACCAGAAAACCCAGTTAGAATCAGTGTTTCCCAAATTAAATGAGCTTTGCCTGCTTTACATACTCGATGTATTTAAGGGGCCCGGGCTGAATCTCAGCGAATCTCAGACATTTTCTGTGCCGGAGCTGAGCGAAAGATTTGCAGCAGAACCAGAAAATCAGAAACTGCTTGAGCATCTTCTGAACCTGCTGATCGAGCAGCAGGTTTTGATAAAAACCGGCAAAGATAACGAATACGCACTTACAGAGACTGCAGTCGGAAAGTATTCCAGAGCGCTCGCCGGCGAGTGCGTCAGCAATTGCTGGCGAAAACTGCTCAACCAGTACCCTGGCTGGCGCACTGAATTGTCGATGCTGGAAAAATACGGCTCACGTCTGACGCAGCGCCTGAGCGGGCAGATCGAGCCGGCAACACTTTATTTCGAAAGCAATTCTCAAACGCACGACCAGTTTTTCAAAGATTCACCGACCTTCCGGCTGGGTAATGGGTCTGTGCAGCTTGCGATAAAGGCAATTCTGAAGAATCTGCCACAAGGGCACATGGTCAGGGTTCTCGAAATTGGCGCAGGAACAGGGGCTTTGACGTCGGCCATACTGCCTCTGCTGCCCGCCAACAGAACCCGCTACTGTTACACCGATGTTTCTGAAGAGATTTTGAGCCAGGCGCGCAGCAGACTGGCCGCGAAAGATTTTATCGAATACCGGATTTTAAATCTGCAGAAGAAGCCCGAAGAGCAGGAACTGCCTCTGAATGCCTTTGATATCGTTATTTCGAGCATGGTATTCGACAATGTTTCAGACGTGCACATGGCAATTGACAGTATTTTCCGGATGACCGCAGCCGGTGGGATATTCGTTCTTCTCGAACCGGCCGGCGAATTCAGCTGGTACAACTTCATAAACGAAAAAAACGAAAAAATCGACTGGGTCGATGTTCTTAAAAGTAACGGCTTCGCTTCAGCTGAAGTTGTTTTTCCGGCGGATTCAGGCAACTCATGTGGCCTGCAGCTGGTAATTACCCGCAAGGCGCCCGCCACACCGGCAGAAAACCCTGATCTGATAGAACTGCCAGTTAGAAGGCATGGCGACAATGCCGGCGAAGTGATCAATAACTCTGACTGCTGTGTAATTCTGGCCGATTCGACCGGTATAGCCGAAAAGCTTGCGAATCTGCTCAGAAAAAGTGGAATTGAAGATCTGCGGCTGGTTTATCAGGCAGAGAATTTCGACATATCGAACCCGGCAAAACTCGCGATAAACCCGCAGCACCCCAGCAACTACGATGAAATGCTGAAGATTATCGGGCATGGCCAGACGCGGGTGATAAGAATCATCAACCTGTGGAGCATTGACAAGACCGGGTTAGACCCTGACTCGAACTGTCTGCATGGCATCTATCTCCTGCAAAGCCTGGCGCGGCAGGAAACTTTTAAAGCCATTTCCCTGTGGATAATTACCAGTGGCGTGCACCCGCTCGAAGGGGTTCGAGAACTGGCTCTGCAGCAGGCACCGGTCTGGGGGCTGACCAGGGTAATGGCGACAGAACACCCTGAGATAAAATTCAGAACCGTCGACATCAGCCCTGAGCCTTCGACTCTCGAACTGAAGAACCTGACCAGGTTCTTCTTGAATCCCGACAATGAAGATGAATTCGTTCTAAGAGATACTTACCGTTTCGTGCATCGGCTGGCACTCAGGGGCAGCAGAGCTCATAACGACGAAGAGCCCGGAGAAGAAATTTCATTCTGCCTCGATAAAAGTCGGCAGGGGGCCGGCGACAGCCTGACCTTTGTCGAAAAGGCGAGACAGGCTCCCGGTGAGGGCGAGATTGAAATCAAGATCCATGCTACCGGCATCAACGTGAAAGATGTTCTGAAAACGACGGGAGTTTTTGAGCAGCTTGCAACTTACGACAGCAATCTTATTGCGAAGCTCGGAATCGAATGTTCGGGAGTCGTCGTCGCCAAAGGCATAGGTGTTGATGAATTCGAGATCGGCGACGAGGTCATGGGCCTCGCCTATAACAGTTTCGCCAGCCACACGACAGCCAGAAAAGAACTCCTGATTCATAAACCCCGGCATCTGACTTTCGAAGACGCGGCGGCGATGCCTGTTTCTTACCTGACCGCCCACTATGCTCTGGTAATGCTGGCGAGAATCAAAAAGGGCGACCGGGTTCTGATCCACACCGCAACCGGTGGAGTTGGACTGGCGGCGATCAACATCGCCAGAAAAGTCGGGGCAGAAATCTTTGCCACCGCCGGTAGCGCCGAAAAGAGAGATTTTCTCAAGGCTCTCGGAATCAGGTATATCGGCGACTCGCGTTCGCTGAGGTTTGCCGATGAGATCAGCCATCTTACAAACGGTGAAGGCGTCGATATCGTTCTGAATACGCTGCCGGGCAAGGCAATCCGAAAGAGCATGTCGATTCTGAAGTCCGTCACCGGGCGGTTTGTCGATATCAGCAACATTTACAACGAATCCCTGAAGGTGCATTTTCCGGAAAAGGGTATCGCACTGCACGCCTTCGACCTGGAGCGCATGAGTGAAGCAACTCTCTGCGAACTCTGGAAAGACCTCGCAGAGAGCCTGCAGAATGGCTCTTATTCTCCGATTCCTTTCAGGGCTTACCCGATGGCCGAAATCGGCCAGGCTTTCAAAAATGTGAGCAAGGGTCTGCACATCGGTAAAGGCGTCATTTGTTTTGCCGGTTCAGAGGTGACTCTCGCCGCGAACAACGCCAGAACAACGCTGACCAGAGATGGCTCGTATCTTATCACCGGCGGCATGCGGGGCTTCGGCCTGGCCACGGCGAAGTGGCTTGCAGACTGCGGAGCAGAAAATCTCGTGCTTGTCAGCAGAAGTGGAGCGGCGAGCGACGAAGCCGCAGCCGCGCTTACCGAATTCAGAAACCGGGGTATCAGAGTTACGGCAGAATGCGTCGATGTGTCAGACGCAGAGCAGGTTGCAGGTCTGATGAAAAAGTTCGGGCAGTCTCTGCCGCCGCTGAAGGGAATCGTTCACGCCGCCATGGTGCTCGATGACACTACGCTTATGAATATGGATGCGCAGCGGTTTAAAAAGGTCTGCGCGCCGAAGATCAGCGGAGCCTGGAATCTACACACCCTTTCTCTGGGCATGAACCTGGATTTCTTCATCTGCTATTCCTCTATTTCGACGGCGATTGGCAATGCCGGCCAGAGCAATTACGCGGCCGCCAACTTTTTTCTCGAATCTCTGGCCGAATATCGCCGACTGCAGGGCTTGCCGGCGCTCACCGTCAGCTTTGGCCCCATGGGAGAAGCCGGGTATGTCGCCCGCAATTCAGAGGTCAGAAACCACCTGCTGCGTCTGGGCATGAGTGAAATAAGCCTTGAATCGGCATGGCAGGCCATCTGCTGCGGATTGAGGGAAAAGATTGCGGTGCTCGGCGTTTATGATGCCGATTGGGCCAAAGTGGCGAAATTCAACCGGCAGATTGCCGATTCGCCGAAGTTTATGAAACTGGGCGGCAGCAGCTCTGATAAACACGGTGCCGGCGATTCTGACCTTGAAAAATTTCTGGCAATGCCGCCTGCTGAAAGAAAACTCGAGCTGGCAAGAATCCTGGCGCGTGAGATTGCGAAGTTTCTCGGTCTCGATCTGGTGAAAATTTCGGTCGATGAGCCGATTTCCGGTCTGGGCATCGACTCTTTCACCGTTGTTGAACTGATTCTCAGAATCGAAAAGGTTTTTTCAATAAGACTGCAAAAGATGGTATTCTTCAAACCAGGGCTGACGATCAAAGGTCTCGCAGAAATTGTGGAGAAAGAAATGATCAAGGCTTCTCAGAACCGCGAAGAGTAAGGTCAAAAACCCATGCTTACACAGCTTATTTACCGCATCGGCCTTTATAACCTATTGCAGGCATCGGCCTTTACCTTTGCCATTCTTCTGGGTATATACAATTCCCCTAAATGTGGTATTTCACGGGCACGGGCCCTGAACGGGGCAGTCTGGATTCTTATTTCGGCGCTTACAGGCACCAGACTGCTTTTTATTCTGCTTTACCCTGAGCGGTTCCCTACTGTGATGAGCTGGTTTGACTTTAAAAATGCCGGGCAGGTTTTCTTCGGCGGGTTTCTTGGTTCTCTGTTTGCAGCAATTATCTACACGCGCTACCATCGCATGGACATGCGCGACGTGGTCGATCTGGTCGCCCCGTCTCTGGGTCTCGGCCATTTTATTGGGCGCCTTGGCTGCTTTGCCGGCGGCTGCTGCTATGGCGCGGTAACCACCCTTCCGTGGGGTGTGGTTTTCAGCAATCGCGGTGAGTATGTTGCCCGGCACCCGACACAGCTTTACGAGGCCGGCTTTCTTTTTCTGCTATTCCTCTGGTCGCTGCGAAGTCTTTACAAGCGCGTCAGCCTCGAAGCCAGCGCGGCCGATGGCTCAAAAGAAGCCCCTGATGTCGCAGCGCCGGTTCCGGGCCGGATTGGCGGCATATATCTTCTCTCTTACAGCTGCTTTCGCTTCATGGTCGAATTTGTGCGCGCCGACGACCGCGGCGGCTTTTTCACGCCTCTGCATCTGTCACCCTCGCAGCTGATCGCGCTGGGCACCGCCGTTGTTGCGATCGCCTGGCTGCGCTATTGTTACCGGCGGGCGGCGGCCTGATGCAAGCAGCAGAGACTTACAAAAGACTTACAAGTTTCTTTTGATAGAGCGACTTTCAATACAGCATTGCCAAAAACAAGCCAAGCATTATGCAGAAATAACATTTTTGCATAACAAGCCTTGACGACCACCCTATGTTTTGTTAAATTTACAGTAACGGCATTTTTGAGAATCGGGGGCAGCCTCATGAAGGTTAAACTAAAAAATCTGGTGACAGTTCAGACCGGTTACTCTTTTCGGTCCAGACTCGATGCCAGCGAAGACGGCGAGCTTTCGGTCATTCAAATGAAAGACCTGCTCGCAGACAATACCGTCTCGTGCGATGACCTTCTCAAAATCTCGATGTCAGAGGTCAAATCGCACCATCTCGTTCGTATGGGCGATCTCGTATTCAGGTCGCGAGGCCTGATAACCTCTTCTGCCATAATGTGCGATGATCCCGGCCCGGCCGTGGTGGCCGCGCCCCTTCTCAGAATCAGAGTTAAAGACACCGGCAGGGTTTTACCTGAGTATCTCAACTGGTTTTTGTCACAAAGAGACGCGCAGGCCTTTTTCGCCAGCCAGGCTACGGGCACCGCCCAGAAAATGGTGGGCAAAGAAGTAATCGAAGATCTCGATGTTTTTCTTCCGCCTTTAGCGAAGCAAAAGGCAATTATCGAGATGGCCGCCCTTTCAGACCGTGAGGCGGGTCTGCTCAGAACTATCGCGGAAAAAAAAGCGCAATACGTTTCCAACCTGCTTATGCAGGCAGCAAAAGGAGAATTAAAATGAACAGCAGAATCGACCAGAAAGATGTCAACAACGCCGCCTGGGCTGCCTGCGACACCTTCCGCGGGGTTGTCGACCCGGCGCAGTACAAAGACTATATTCTCGTAATGCTTTTTCTGAAATACATTTCAGATGTCTGGCAGGACCATTACGACACCTACAAAAAGCAATACGGTGACGATGACGTCAGAATCCGGCGTAAACTCGAGCGCGAGCGCTTTGTGCTGCCATGGGTCAAACTGACCGAGAAAAATGAAAAAACCGGCCAGGAGACCGTCATCGATGAGTTTCCCGCAACCTACTACAGCCTTTATGAGCGCCGGGCCGAAAGCAACATTGGCGAGCTGATCAACATAGTTCTCGATCACATCGAAGAAGCCAACAAAAGCAAACTCGAGGGCGTTTTCAGAAACATCGATTTTAACAGCGAAGGCAATCTCGGCAAGACAAAAGATCGCAACCGCCGCCTCAAAGACCTGCTCGAAGATTTTCACAAGCCGCAGCTCAACATGAGCCCGGGCCTCGTCGCTGAAGACGTAATCGGCAATACCTATATCTATCTTATCGAAAGATTTGCCTCAGACTCCGGGAAAAAAGCCGGCGAATTTTTTACGCCGCTCAAGGTTACCGAGCTCGTTGCGATGCTTGCTGCGCCGAAGCCTGGCGACAGAATCTGTGACCCGGCCTGCGGCTCGGGCGGTCTTTTAATTCAGGCGGCCAGGCAGGTCAACGACCGCAACTTCGCCCTTTTCGGCCAGGAATCAAACGGCAGCACCTGGGCCCTCTGCCGCATGAATATGTTTCTGCACAGCTTTGACAGCGCGCGCATCGAGTGGTGTGACACGTTGAACAGCCCGCTGCTCGTAGAAAATGATCGCCTGATGAAATTCAACTGCGTCGTTGCCAATCCGCCATTTTCTCTTGATAAATGGGGCGCAGAAAACGCCGAGAGTGACCAGTTCAACCGTTTCTGGCGTGGGGTTCCGCCAAAAAGCAAGGGCGATTGGGCTTTCATAAGCCACATGATCGAGGTCGCCATAGAAAAGGCCGGGCGTGTCGCTGTGGTGGTTCCGCATGGCGTTCTTTTCAGGGGCGCATCAGAGGGCCGTATTCGCCGCAAACTGGTCGAAGAAAACCTGCTCGATGCGGTCATCGGTCTGCCCGGAAACCTGTTTCCGACCACCAATATTCCGGTAGCCATACTGGTTTTTGACCGGGCCCGCGAAAAGGGCGGCGCACGTGAATCCTGCAAAGATGTGGTTTTCATAGATGCCAGCCGCGAATACACTTCCGGAAAAAATCAGAATACCCTTTCCGACGAGCATCTTGCAAAGATCATGAGCACCTTCAAGGCCCGCCGGGAAGTCGAAAAATATGCGCATCTGGCGACATTCGAAGAGATTAAAGAAAACGACTTCAATCTCAATATCCCGCGCTACGTCGACACTTTCGAAGAAGAGGAAGAAATCGATATCGACGCGGTTCAGGTTGAGATCGACCGGCTCGAAAAAGAGCTTGTCGAAGTGCGCCGGCAGATGGCCGAAAAAATTGCGCAGATTCAGAGGTAAATGATTATGAACTTTTGCAATCAACTTATGGGAGGTGCGCAGTGAACAAGAATCTTGAGCATATTCACCACCAGACATTTGAAGGCATAAAGCAGACCAACAGCGCCGGTGAGGAGTTCTGGCTGGCCAGACAACTGGGTAAGATCCTGGATTATGCTGAATATCGGAACTTCTTGCCAGTCATAGAAAAGGCCATGAAAGCTTGTGCCAACAGCGGCCAGCCGGTGTCAGATCATTTCGTGGAGATACACGAGATGATCGAAATCGGCAAGGGCGGCCAAAGAGAGATGCCATCATATGCGTTTTCCCGATATGCCTGCTATCTGATAGTTCAGAATGGCGACCCGAGCAAGCCCGTCATTGCTAACGGCCAGACATATTTTGCTATCCAGACCCGGCGACAGGAGCTAGCTGATAATGAAGCGTTTCAACGCCTCAAAGAAGATGAAAAGCGGCTTTACCTGCGCAACGAAATGCGCGAGCACAACAAACAGCTGGTCGAAGCCGCGCAACAGGCCGGCGTAGAAAGCAATCTCGATTTTGCCGTTTTCCAGAATCATGGCTATAAAGGCCTTTATGGCGGGCTCGATGCCAGGGGCATTCATGCAAAGAAAGGACTTCAAAAGAGCCAGAACATTCTTGATAACATGGGCAGCACCGAGCTGGCAGCCAATCTTTTCCGCGCCACGCAAACCGAAGAAAAGCTACGCCGCGAAAATATCCAGGGCAAAGCCAAAGCCAACCAGACTCACTACGAAGTCGGCAAAAAAGTTCGCCAGACCATCGAAGAGCTGGGCGGCACCATGCCCGAAGACCTGCCGACCCCCGAAGAAGATCTTAAAAAGCTCGAAAAACGAGTTAAATCCGCTGAAAAAAAGCTGATCAAAAACAACAAACTCCCCCAAAAGCCGGAGAACAAAGAATGAAATTACCAGACGGCTGGAATCTTGAACGTCTTGAAGAGTTAGCGAAATTTAGTTCGGGTGGCACTCCAAATAAAAATCGAGCAGATTTCTGGGGCGGCGAATTCCCATGGGTCACTGCCAAAGATTTGAAATCTTTGATTATCAAAGAATCACTAGATCACCTAACCAACGAAGGCTTTAAGAACGCCAAAATTACACCAGAAAACTCAATCCTCATATTAGTTCGTGGCATGACTTTACACAAAGATGTTCCAGTATGCCTGACGAGTCGACCTGTCGCTTTTAATCAAGACATTAAAGCTCTTGTCTGCTCAAAAACAATCCTACCGATATACCTTGTGCTGTATCTTCGCTTTCAGAAGTCAATGCTCCTTGATCTGGTTGATTCTGCCGGGCACGGTACAGGCCGAATTGACACTGACCTTCTAAAAAATTTCCAGATAAAATTCCCCCCTTTGCAATCACAAAAAGCCATTGCCGATCTTCTTGCCACCTGGGATGAAGCCATCGAAAAAACCGAACGCCTGATTCAGGCGAAGGAGCAGCATTTTAAATGGCTCCTGTCCTCATTGATCAACAAGCAATGCAACGTAAAATGCAAAAAGGTAAAGCTTGGAGAATTGTTTGGAAAGGAAATACAAGTAGAAAAAGGCAAGACTTTAACCAAGGAATCGAAATCTGACGGGAAAATCCCTGTTGTTGCAGGAGGGCAATCTTATGCCTATTACACGAATATTCCAACTCATGAAATTCCTACAGTGACTATCAGCGCCTCTGGAGCTTCTGCGGGGTTCGCTTGGTTTCATGATTACCCCATCTGGGCATCTGACTGCAATGTTCTCTATGCAATAATGGGTTCAACAAGATTTCTTTATTTTGCACTAAAAACAATTCAACACAAAATTTATGCGCTCCAGTCTGGAGGTGCACAACCCCATGTCTATTCAAAGGACATGGAAAATTTGTTTATACCTTGGCCCGCGAAAGAAATACAGGAGAAAATTGCCGAGACTCTGTTCTCAGTAAGATTGGAAATTGACCTGTTAAAAGAACTGGCAGAAAAATACAAATTCCAGAAACGTGGCCTGATGCAGAAACTGTTAACCGGCCAATGGCGAATAAATGAATACAATCAAGGAGGATTATGAGTATTACACACGATCCATCAGAATATATCAAAGGTTTATTACAGATTCTTTCATCTGACAAGAAGAAAATCGGGTTTCTTTTTGGAGCTGGAACCTCACTTTCAAATTCGCACATTGGTGTAACCATTCCTGCTATTAAACAATTAACAGATCAAATTGTAACTGAATTAAATAAGGATGCAACATATAAAGCGGCCTTATCCGAAATTAAAACAGAACTAGGTGACGATAGGTTTAATATTGAGCAAATCCTATCAAACCTGGAGACAAAAAAAATATTGGTTTCATCAGGCCAATTTAACGGACTCGGGCGAACTCAATTTGAAAATCTGATTGAGCAGGTCAAAGAGAAAATTTTGAAGAAGGTTTCTATCCATGGTCAATTTTCTGGAAGCACTCCCCAATTAATAGAAAAGACCACCCACCATCGATTTGCTCAATGGATCGGAAGAGTCAATCGGAGACATCCTATTGAAATTTTTACGACAAACTACGATTTCTTATTTGAACTTGGCCTAGAAGAGGCCCAAGTTCCTTTCTATGATGGATTTTCAGGAAGCTTTGAACCTTTTTTCTGTCCAGAAGCAGTTGATGATATTCAGGCCTATCCTAAACTAGTCAAACTTTGGAAACTGCATGGATCGCTTGGATGGGATTACAACGAAACCAAAGGACGAGTAGTTAAGAAGCATCACTCTGAAGGGAAAATGTTGATTTATCCCTCCCATCTTAAATACCACGACTCCAAGAAACAGCCTTATGTATGCCTGATTGATCGCATATTCTCGTTTTTGCAGCAACCCGATTCCATTCTAATCACCTGTGGCTATTCTTTTGGGGACGAACATATTAATGAGCGGATCATCTCTTCACTCAAACGAAGCGACAAATCTCATGTATTTGCTTTATACTTCGATAAAAACGCAAACGGAAAGGCATCGCTTGTAGATCCAAACAATGAGCTTAGAAAGCTTGCAGAAAGTTGCAGCCGAATTTCGGCTTATGGAACTTCTTCGGCCGTTATTGGTTGCAAGTATGGCACATGGAAACTTAAAAGCGAACCATCTAAAGAGGACACCCCGCAAGTCAATACATACTTTGACGAAGACTTTTTAGCAACTGCTGATGTTGGTGCTAAAGGGAAAGGCGATGAAGTCTGGACAGGAACAGGCACTTTCGTTCTACCAGATTTTTTTAAGACAGTTTCATTTCTTGAGAACATGATGGTTTCGGGTTCTTCCGAGGGAGAAAAATAATGGCGTCAACCGAAATAGGAACCGTAGAAAGCGTAATTGGGAACTCTATTTCAATCCGCATGAAAGACCTATACCAATCTAACATGCCGGTCATTGATGGCGTGGTTTATCGCATTGGTCAAATTGGCTCGTTTGTGAAAATACCTCTTGGATACGCTCAGCTATATGGCATTGTAACTGAGGTCGGCGCCTCTGCGATTCCAGAAGCCATATTAGAGCTAGCAAAAAACGATCCTTCAGTTATTCAGGGTAACCGATGGCTAAAAGCAGTTCTTGTTGGTGAACAAGTTGGCAATCGTTTTGACCGGGGGATTCTGCAATCTCCCACGACGGGAGATACTGTTCACTTGGTATCTATTGAGGACTTGAAAATTGTTTATGGTGTAGAACGAAATTCAGTTGACGAAAGCTCCATTATTATTGGAAATATTAGCGCATCAGAAAGTTTAGATGCTCGAATTGATCTGAACAAACTGCTTTCCAGACATTGTGCTCTTCTTGGGTCAACAGGCAGCGGGAAATCAAATGCTGTCACCGTATTATTGCGCTCAATAGCTCAACGGAATTTTCCGAGTGCAAGAATTCTGATTATTGATCCTCACGGGGAATATGGGGATACTTTGTCTGACATGGCAAACGTATTCAAGATCGGTGCAACAAGCAATGAAACAGAGCTAGAAATTCCCTACTGGGCTTTGCCATTTGACGAATTTATTTCCATTTTTCCAGGCAGTCTGAACGATGGACAAAAAGATTATATACGAGAAAAAATCTACAGCATGAAGCTAACAAACCTTCAAAACCACCAAGGCGTAAGAGCCCAAAGCATCTCGGTCGATAGTCCTATTCCGTTTTCTATTAAGCAGCTTTGGTTTGAATTAGATGATTTTGAAAGATTAACTTTTGAAAACAACCGAATTACACCAACAAAGTTGATTAAAGCAGGTAGTGCTGATCAACTAATCCCTAATGAATATCCTCTGTGTGGTCTTGGATCTTCTGCTCCATTTGCAAATAATTCTCGAAAGGGTATTTTATCGTTTCTTGACGGAATGAAGTCAAGAATTCTAGATCCTAGATTTTCATTTCTATTTAATGGCAAGCAATATTCGCCCCAAATATCTGGAGCCATTTCAAATGACATTGACCAATTATTCAAAAGTTGGTTTTGTCACGATAAAATCGCGTCCATTATAGACCTATCTGGGGTACCACCTCAAATTATGCAATCTATTTCGGGGGTTTTACTGAAAACCATCTACGATGCGCTTTTTTGGGCTCAAAAAACAAGCGTTGGCGGAAAATCACAACCTCTTTTTGTTGTTCTAGAGGAAGCTCATAATTACTTAAAGTCTGGCGAAGACTCTTCATCATCTCGAATTGTTCAAGCCATTGCAAAAGAAGGCAGAAAATATGGCGTGGGTTTACTATTGGTAACACAGAGACCATCTGAATTGAATGAAACTGTGCTTAGCCAATGCGGTACCATGATTGCCTTGCGAATGAACAATGCCAAAGATCGAAGTCATATTTCTGGGGCCATGCAAGATGACTTACAAACAATGGCTGATGTTCTATCAAGCTTACGTACTGGTGAAGCTATTGTTACAGGAGAAGCTGTGAAAATTCCCTCTCGGATCAAGATTTTTCGAGCTCCCTATTCCCTCAAAAGTTCTGACCCCATTGTTTCAAAACAGTGGGTAAAACCAAAACCAGATGGAAAAGATTACACACAAGCGATCCTTAACTGGAGAAATCAAAGTTTTAACTAAGGAGAAACAGTATGTCTATGCCCGAAATGGTTCCTGTATCCTCGTCCAGCATTGCGTCAATTGGATATGATGAATCGTCTCAAGACGCATATGTCAGATTCAACAATAGTAGTTTGTATGTTTACCGTGGAGTACCTGCTTTTCTTTTTGAAGAGTTTAAAACATCGCCCTCACTCGGTTCATTTCTTCACAGGAATTTTAAGAATGTTTACCCTTATGAACGATTAGAGTGATTATGAACTACCTAAAGTTGCTGTCATACTTTTGGGTTCTACGACGAAAAATATTGGAAAAAGCAGTCCAAGGACATTCTCAATTTGGACCAACGAGACTAGGTGTTTTTTGCCCAGAATTCGGCCGTGGTTATAGGTAGTCACTTTTTTTTAAATTTAAAAGCATCATAATTTGCAGCAGGAAAGCAATATGTGTAACCGCTCAAATGTAGTCCCTGGGCAGCAGAAGGATTGTTAATATTATGATCGATTACCTGAAATTGGATGTTTTGAAGCAGGCGCTGGATTCATACAGGCCTTTGCCCGCTGAAATCGTGAGCAATCTTCATGAAGATCTTGTGTTGCGCTGGACATACAACTCGAATGCAATCGAAGGCAATACCCTGACCCTGAAAGAGACCAAGGTTGCTCTCGAAGGCATAACGGTGGGCGGCAAAACAATGCGGGAGCATTTTGAAGCGATCAACCACAGAGATGCCATATTTTTTGTCGAAGAACTGCTGCAGCAGAACGCCACCCTTTCGGCCTGGCAGATAAAATCCATTCATCAGCTGATTTTGAAAAATATCGATGATAAAAATGCCGGAATCTATCGCAGGGTCAATGTGACCATATCCGGTGCCGAGCACGTTCCTCCTGATGCTCTGCATGTAGAAAGTGAAATGAACAGGTTTATCGACTGGTATCAAAATCAGGCTTCTGCATTGCATTCGGTAGAGAGAGCAGCCAGAGTGCATGCTGATTTCGTTAAAATTCACCCGTTTGTCGACGGAAACGGCAGAACAGCAAGGCTTCTGATGAACCTGGAACTTATGAAGGACGGTTTCCCACCTGCTGTTCTGCCTGTCGAAAAACGCCTGGAATATTACGAAGCGCTGGATTATGCCCATACCAAAAACAATTACGGGCCATTTCTGATTTTGATGGCAGATGTGGTTGAAACAGCCTTCAAGCCCTACTGGCACGCCCTTGGAATAAAGCCATGACTCATTTTGAAATTAACGAGAAATATCTGTCGCAGGTTCCGGCGGTGCAGTTGCTGATCAATCTGGGGTTTGAGTTCATATCGCCGGCAGAGGCATTAAAAGAAAGGCAGGGCCGGGCTTCTAACGTTCTGCTTGAGAATATTCTGCGCGGGCAGCTCAAAGAAATCAACCGGATCAGATACAGGGGCGGCGAATACCTGTTCAGCGAAGAAAACATACAGACCGCCATTCAAAAACTTAAAAACATCAAGTATGACGGCCTGTTAAAGACCAATGAGGCGGTTTATGATCTGCTTACCCTTGGCACTGCGCTTGAACAGACAATAGAGGGCGATTCGAAAAGCTTTAACCTTAATTACATCGACTGGCGCAATACCGGGCGCAATAAATTTCATGCCGCCGTCGAATTCAGCGTTGAAAGATCAAGAAGCACAGAGACTGTCAGGCCTGATATCGTTCTTTTCGTTAATGGAATTCCATTCTGCGTAATTGAATGCAAAGCCCCGCATATTGGCCTTGAACAGGCTATTTCACAGGCAATTCGCAACCAGAACGACGACCATATTCCCAGGCTTTTTGTTTATGTTCAGTCAATTCTTGCAGTTAATAAAAATGCTGCAATGTATGCCACCGCCGGAACAGCAGCCAAATTCTGGGCCGTCTGGAAAGAAGCGAATCTCGAAGACGGCAGTCGCGAGCACACAGCCCTGCAAAAGACTGTTAACGAACCATTACCCAAAGATACGGCCGAAAAATTAAAAGAGACTTTCAGTCTGTCTGACGAGTGCTTTAACAGTAACAGACTTGTTACCGAGCAGGATAAGGCTCTATATTCACTTTGCCGCCCGGAAAGACTGCTCGAACTGGCCTGGAAATTCACCCTGTTCGACGGCGGCATAAAAAAGATCGCCAGATACCAGCAGTATTTTGTCATAAAATCAACGCTGCAGCGGGTTAAACAGTTCGAAAACCAGAATGCCCGCAAAGGCGGCATTATCTGGCAAACCCAGGGTTCAGGCAAGTCTCTGACCATGGTGCTGCTGGCAAGAAACCTTGCACTCGACCCCGACCTGCCAAACCCGAGAATCGTTCTGGTTACCGACCGCGATGACCTTGACCGGCAGCTGGGCAATACCTTTGCGGCCTGCGGTCTCGATGCCAGCCGGGCCACTTCAGGCCGGAACCTGCTCGAGCTGGTTGCCGAAAAAAAAGCCGGCATCATTACCACCCTGATTCACAAATTCGACAAAGCCTACACCGCCAGAAAATATCAGGATGAATCGCCAGATATCTTCGTTTTGGTCGACGAGGGGCACCGCACGCAATTCGGCTCGTTCTCTGCACGCATGCGGCAGATGTTTCCGAATGCCTGCTATCTGGGCTTTACCGGCACACCACTCTTGAAAAAAGAGAAAAACAACTTCCAGAAATTCGGTGAACTGCTCGAACCGCATTATTCGATTACTCAGGCCGTTGCCGACGGTGCTGTCGTGCCATTGCTTTACGAGGGCCGGCATGTGGAAATGACCCAGAATCAGTCGGCAGTCGATCTCTGGTTTGAGCGCCATACCCAGGGTCTCAGCAAAGAGCAGCAGGCGGATCTCAAAAGAAAGTATGCCAGAGCGGAAATGCTGAATAAAGCCGAGCAGGTGATCTACATGCGGGCCTTTGACATCAGCGAGCATTACCGTGCGAACTGGCAGGGAACCGGCTTTAAGGCCCAGCTGGTTGCGCCGAACAAGGCGGCGGCGCTCAAATACCATGAATTTCTCAATGAAATCGGTCACGTTTCATCAGAAGTGATGATTTCGCCCCCTGATGATCGCGAAGGCTTCGAAGAAACCGATGAAGAAACGAATGACGAAGTCGTTAAATTCTGGACAAAGATGATAAAGCGCTACGGCAGCGAAGAAGAATACAACAAGCAATTGATCAATCAGTTCAAATACGGTGATGATCTCGAAATAATCATTGTTGTAGACAAGCTTCTTACCGGGTTTGATGCGCCGCGCAATGTGGTTCTGTATTTATGCCGGGTTTTGCGTGAGCATACCCTGCTGCAGGCCATTGCAAGGGTTAACCGACTTTACGACGGCAAGGAATACGGCTATATTGTTGATTACGCCAGCGTTCTCGGCGAGCTCGACCGGGCACTTACCATGTACAGTGCTTTTGAGGGCTTTGATGAAGGTGAAATTTCCGGCACTCTTACTTCGATTAAATCTGAACTCGAACAGTTGCCGGGCCGGTACAGCGCATTATGGGATATTTTCAAAACCGTCAAGCATTCTTATGACGAAGAAGAGTATGAAAAGCTGCTGGCTGACGATGAATTAAGAGCCGATTTTTATGCGCGCCTTTCTGATTATGCCAAAAACCTCGCTCTGGCTCTTTCGTCTGAGTATTTCCTTTCAGAGGTTGATGATCAGACGCTACAGCGCTACAAAAAGGATCTGCGCAAGTTCCAGCTGCTTCGAGCCGCAGTCAAGCTGCGCTATGCCGAAGCTGTCGATTACCGCGAATACGAGCCCAGAATAAAGAAGCTTCTCGATACTCACATTATGGCCAGTGAAGTGGTTCAATTGAACGAGCCGGTCAATATCTTCGACGACAAAATGTTCAATCAGATCAAAGACGAGCAGGGTGTCGGCAAAAATGCCCGATCAACGGCTTCAAAAGCCGATATTATTGCGCACGCGACCAAAAAGGTTATCTGTGAAAAAATGGAAGAGGACCCGGCCTTCTACAATAAGTTTTCAAAGCTTATTCAGCAGGCAATAGACGATTTCAGGGCAAAGCGAATTTCTGACCTCGATTATCTGAAAAAGGTTTCAGAGATACGAACAAAAGTTGTTGGCAGGGTTCACGAAGATGTGCCCGAAAAACTTGCCGGCAATGATGACGCCCTGGCTTATTTTGGGGTTTTAAAAACCTTTTTCACGCAAGAGAATGTTCCTGAAAAAGAGCTTGAACAGATCGCCGCCGACACCGCAACCGCGATTCACGAAATTTTGTCGGCCCACAGTAAAGTTCACTTCTGGGATGACGAAGATGCACAAAAGCAGGTGATTAACGCAATTGACGACTATCTTTTTGATGAAGTGAAAAGCAGCAGAGGGCTCGATCTTTCGCTCGATCAGATGGATGACATTATTGAAAAGGTTCTGCTGGTGGCCAGACACAGGAGCTTTAAATGATGCAGACAGCAAAAAATGACCTGCGGTCTTTCAAATTCGGCGGGAAGGTTATTGATTATGACCTTCTGTTTTCTCACCGGAAAACTCTGGAAATAGCCGTTCATCCCGATCGAACTGTTGTTGTAAAAGCGCCGGTCAGTGCAGAAATTTCTGCTGTCGAGAAAAAGCTGCAGAAAAGAGCCGGCTGGATCTGCAGGCAGCTTGAATATTTCAGGCAATTTGAACCCAGACAGCAGCCCAGGAGTTTTATCGGCGGCGAAACCCATTTATATCTCGGCAGGCAGTACCGTCTGAAAACAGTCCGGGATGATGAAGACAGCGTCAAACTGATCAGAGGCCGGTTTCTGGTCTCCTGTCGTGAAGATATTGAGCCAGAAGGCGTTAAAAAGCTGTTGAAAGGCTGGTATGCCGCGAAAGCACCGGTTCAGTTCAATTGCAGTCTGAACCGGTGCTGGCAGAAGTTGCGCTTTTCTGGTCTGAAAAAGCCTGTAATTAAAATCAGGCAAATGCCGAAAAGATGGGGCAGCCTGTCAGCAAAGGGGATAATCAGCTTGAACCCTGAATTGATAAAGGCCCCGAAAGAGTGCATCGACTACGTGGTCATGCACGAGCTGTGTCATCTGAAGCATCACGACCACAGCCCGGCGTTTTACAGCCTTCTGGCTTCACTGGTGCCTGGCTGGCAGAAGATAAAAGCAAAACTTGAAATCGGCCATATTTAACCCCCAGTAGTCCGGTTTATTATGAGTCCAGAGTTGTCTGGAACAGACAGAACGCTCCACAAAAGTTAACTTACGCATATTTTCAGTGAGCGGCGACGGGTTGCGACGTGGCGGCGACGCAGCATGCGACGGGGCTTTTTCCCGGCCTGAGATGGAAAACCTGCGTCAATTCACGTTTTTAAAAGTTGGCACGGGGGTTGCGATATATGTTGGCGTAATGAAATTTCAAGCAACACGCTTACAGGAGGAAAAAAATATGAGTATCTGGAATTTCTTGAAGGAAATGGATCAGCTGCAGTCACAGCTCGGTGAACTTGCCAGACTTAATTCGATCAGCGGCTGGCCGCGCATGGCGTTTCTGCCAGGCGTTTCTGCAAGACACTTCCCGATGATGAACATTTCTTCTGATGATCAGAACATTGTCGTCGAAGCTCTTGCACCCGGCCTCGCC
>JANJUX010000042.1 GCA_024710355.1 Candidatus Rifleibacteriota bacterium | reverse complement strand
CGGCTATTAGCCGGCAAGCGAAGGTTCGCAAAGAACATGACAAAGGGCGCCAGGGATGGCGGTCTTTGGCGTGGGCTTTGCTTTTCCTGAGCGTTCCGCCCCGCAGTTCTGCCTGCCCCTCACTCGCAGCCGCCGGGCGGTGTTAGCAGCAGCGACTTTCTAAAGCCGTTTCCCGGCTGTTTTTTCTTTCTTCTCGATGACAACAAATGACAAAACCGCCACAACGCGCCATATACACTGCTGTTGCGGCGGTTTTTATCAGAGTCAGCTTCCGGTTTTCAGGAGCTTTTTATTGTGTTGGGCAATCATTTCTCGAACCTGAGAAACCAACTTTCTGGGGATTTCCATCATGGTGTCCTGGTCATCAACGAAGGGAGCTTCGTCTTCAGCCAAAGCTTCATCTTCCGTTTGTTGCTCATAATGGTCTATAAGCCCTTTTACGCGTTTTTCGTCCCAGCCTTTGGGAAATTTGTTTTTATTTTTCATTTTCGTCGCCTCCTTCGGCGAAAAGCCAGTCCACGCTGCTTCAATAATCTTCTTTATTATTTCGCTCATTCTGCCGTCAATTTATTGCAGCAGGAAGTTCTGAATGGCCCACTGGCCGATACCGACGATGACGCCGAGCACGCCGCCGAGCCTGATGATCATGGCCATTTCGCGGTCGGCGATGCGGTTGAAGAGGCTTTCGAGTTTGATCAGGTTCATGTTGCAGACTTTTTCGATGACGATTTCCTGCACCGAGATTTTCTCTGAGGCTTTCTCGGCGGCGTGGTCGAGCATCTGCGGAATCTGCTTTTTCAAAACGGCGCAGAGTTCTTTTTCGATGCGGTCCATTACTGATTTAACCAGGGTGTCGGCGCTCAGATTGAAAAACGGGATCTTTTTGGCAAACGAGGCGATGTAATCTTTTATCTGCTGCTCGATCTGGTCGCGGTTTTTTTTCATCATCTCCTCGACGATCGGCTCGATATCAGTTGGTTCGACTTTTTTGATCAGCTCTTCGACGCTGATCAGTTCGCCTTCGACGATTTTGCCGAGGTTGCAGGCAAGCTCTTTCTGGCGTTTCGGCAGCAGGCCCTGAAATTCGAAAAAGAGAAATTTCCAGGGCTGTTGCGGGTGAAACAGGGCTTTGATCGCCAGCCAGTTGGTGACCCAGCCGATCAGGCCGCCCATGAAGGCAGACAGGATGAAGCTATGAAGAAGAGGGTGAAGAAAAAATTGTTCCAGATTCATACTGCGCTCTCTAAGATAGATATGCTGACAACCGGTTCGGGCCAACCGGACAACGGCTGGCAGCAACGATCGCCGGCAGGTTTCCCCGCCTGCAGATGGTTTGCGCAAGTATATCACAGTAATGTGAATTATCGTTCAACAAATTTGCTTTGCTGCCGATAGACCCGGTGACTGTGACAGGGAGGTGGGATTCATGAGAGTCATAGCTCTGATCCTGGTCCTTATCACAAGCGTTATCGGCTTCGTTATGAGCTACGGTTTCGCTTATCGTAAGGTTACAGGCGTTCTCTATTCTTCATCCGCCACGATGCAGTCGTCTGCCTCGGTTACAACCGAGAGGTAGAAGTTCGTTACGGGGAACAGGCCGTTCAGCCAGTCTTCTGGCCGGGCGGTCTGTTCAATTTATGGGCGTTTAAAGTTTTTCTCAGAGGCTGCAAAAATCTTCGCCATTAGCTTGACGGAGCCCGGGGCGGTTGTTATAATCACGCCACTTAATGAAAGGCTTACGGAGGGCTCGATGAATAAAAATTTCTTTTTCACCTCTGAATCGGTTTGTGAAGGCCACCCTGATAAGGTTGCCGACCAGATTTCCGATGCAGTACTTGATGCAATTCTTGCTGGTGACCCCAAAGGTCGCGTAGCCTGTGAAACTGCCGTAACTACCGGTCTTGCCATTGTTATGGGCGAAATCACCACCAAATGCTACGTTGACGTGCAGGCCATCGCTCGCAAGGTCATCACCGAAATCGGTTATACCAACGCTGATTACGGTATCGACGGCAAAAGCTGCGGCGTTCTGGTAGCTCTCGATGAACAGTCACCCGACATCGCCCAGGGCGTTAACCACGCTCAGGACGGCTCCGATAAAGATGAAGACCTCAATGTTGGCGCCGGTGACCAGGGTATGATGGTAGGCTTCGCCTGCAACGAAACCCCTGATCTGATGCCCGCTCCGATTTATTATGCCCACAAAATGTGCCGCAAACTGGCTGAAGTGCGCAAAGCGAAGGTCGTCGACTATCTCAGACCCGACGGCAAGGGCCAGGTAACCGTTGAATATCGCAACGGCAAAGTTGCCAGAGTCGATGCGGTCGTTCTCTCGACCCAGCATGACCCCTCTGTCAGCCATGCTCAGATTACCGAAGACATGATCGAAAAGGTCATCAAGCAGGTAATTCCGGCTGAACTGATCGATGCCAACACCAAATTCTATGTCAACCCCACCGGCCGCTTCGTCGTTGGCGGACCACAGGGCGACTGCGGTCTCACCGGCCGCAAAATCATCGTTGACACCTACGGCGGCATGGCCGCTCATGGCGGCGGCGCTTTCTCAGGCAAAGACCCGACCAAGGTCGACCGCTCAGGCGCCTACATGGGCCGCTATATCGCCAAGAATATCGTCGCTTCAGGCATTGCTGAACGCGTCGAACTGCAGATTGCCTACGCCATCGGCGTTGCCAAGCCTCTGTCAGTGCATGTAAATACCTTCGGCACCAGCAAGATCGCCCCCGAAAAGATCGAAGAAATCATTCGCACAGTATTCGACCTCAGACCGGGTGCCATCATCAAAAATCTGGGTCTGCGCCGCCCGATCTATCGCCAGACTGCCGCTTACGGTCACTTTGGCCGCAGCGATGTCGATCTCCCCTGGGAAAAACTCGACAAAGTCGCCGAGATCAAAAAGCTCGCCGGGCTCTGATCCCTCTTAATTGAAAACAACCGCCCGGTTTGGCCGGGCGGTTTGTTTTTCTGGAGGCTGTTTTGCTCCTTCGTTATACCCTGAGACTGTCAGCTGGCCTGCTGATTCTGGCAATAGCCGTTCTCGCCGCTTTTCATATCGAGGCGGCTCAGGCCAATGTATTGCCGGTTCTTGTCTATCACCACATTCAGGAAAAGGTCAGTTCAGACGTTTCGTGTACCCCTGAACAGTTCGACTCGCAAATTCATGCCCTGAAAAATGCCGGCTATACGCCGCTGACGCTGACTCAGGCACGCCTTTTCATGGCCGGAGCCCTCAATGACGTCGAAAAGCCGGTTTTGATAACCTTTGATGACGGTTATGAGAGCCTTTACCATTTTGCCTTGCCGGTCGCAGTGAAGTATCAGGTGCCGATGTCGGTTTTTGTCGTGACTTCGCGCATCGGTCGCAAGCCACAGTTTGCCCGCTACCTCGAAGAAGGCCAGATCAGGGAAATGGCCGCTTCTGGCTTTTTCTCTTTCGGTTCGCACACCCATGATCTGCATACTGAGTCGACAAAAATCTTCGAGGCTTTCGGCCCGGCTGCCGACAATCCTTTTTTACGCCTTCTCAATCGTGATCTGCGGCAGTCTTCGGCGCGCCTCGAAGCCATTACCGGTATCCGCCCCGAAGCAATCGCCTGGCCCTATGGCAAATACAACTCTGATTTTACGACGATTGCCCGTCAGAGTGGTTATAGACTGCATTTTACCAGTGCTTCCGGTTACAATGAGCCAGGAACAAATCCATTTGCCATCAAACGCATTCCGATAACCTCACGTGATACAGCTATCAGCGTTTTGCGCAAGGCCGGCGGCGGTTATTGAAAAGAAAAACCGGACAAAAAAACAGAGCCAGTCTTATGACAGGCCCTGTTCTTGAGAAATATTCGTTTTTATAAATCAGGCTTCGGCGGTTTCGGTGCTCTCTTCGCTGTCGGGCTTCTGCTCGCGGCGCTCTTTTTCGAGAGTGAATGAATGCAGTGATTCTTCCATTGTTTCGAGGTTTTTCAGAACATCTTCGAGCTTGCTGACATTGCCGGTGCTTTTAGCCAGGGTGACACCGTCACGAATGCTGGCGACATTCTCTTTAAAGCTGATAATCTTGTTGCGCAGCCCCATTGTCATTTCGTTCATTGCATCTGCAAGGTCTTTGAGTTCATCTTTCGGGCGCAGTTTGATGAAGTGGGTCAGGTCGCCTTCGCCGATGTTGCGCACGACTTTTTCCATGCGGTACACCGGCCCCGCTATCGTATGCGTCACGAATATACATATGAACGCCACCACAAAGATACTGATCAGCTCTGCGATTATGACCCCGGGCAGTAATGCCTGCCCCAGCTGCTTGCTGTCAACCGGAAGTTTGGCTTCTTCCACCAGATTGCTTTCAAGTTTTTCGACTGAAAAACCGTAAACAAGTGCACCAACAATGTTGGCGACGATAATAACTATCAAAATGAAAATCGCGGTCAACCTGCTCTGAAAGCCGGGCTTGATAAAATACTTTTTGCGGCGCCGGATTTGGGACATGCAGTCACCCTCCTGAAAAACTTTTCTTCAGATTATCACAGCTTAAATTCTGTTTCAACGGAATCAGTAGAATTTGCGTCAGTTTTTGCCGCATCATCCTCTTCGGTTTTTTCTATTTCCTCAGTTTCATTAACCAGATCGAGATACTGCTCTTCGGTCATGCCTTCGTCGACAGGCTGATCCTCGGCGTCTATCCAGCCGATGTCGGCCAGAGAAGCGTCTGATTGAAAGTCTTCTTCGAGAAAACCAGAATAATCGACCTTTTTTTCTTCAGGTATTCTGGTGCGACGCGTATCGAGCGGTTCAACAACGCCGGTCGGAGCGCCGACAAGCAGGTCTATCTCGTTTCCCTGCAGCAGAAGATCGTAATCTGCAGCGGAAGCCGAGGCCAGAATCGGAAGCAGAAAAATCAGGGCGGTCAGTAAACTGAAGCGCAGCATCATTTGCGGTCACCGTTGGTTATTATGAATTATCAGCCCCTGCCTTATCGGCAGAGTTGAAACATTGTTTAACGATTCTGAAACCGGGGCGCTTTGGGGTGGCGATTTTTTTAAAATTCCTGTAAACTTCGCCCATGAGCAAATACTTATTCAGATATGGTTTCTCGACCGGTAAAGAGATGCATTACCGCATCACAATCAATGGCGCCGTCGACATCTCGACGCCCGGCGGTGATATGAATAACCCTGTTAAGATTGATATGTACATCAGCCAGAAGGTCGTCAGCTGTGATGAAGAGCAGGCGGTGGTCAAGGTTCGTATCGAAAATGTGCATGCTGACCCGCGCATGTCGAAAGAGCATCTGCCGAAAGCCGGCGTTGATTCGGTCATGCAGATCGACGCGCTTGGCAATGTGCGCTGGATGGATGGCGCTGCCGCCTGGCAGGGCGCCGAACATTCGATGATGCGGTTTCCTGACCATGCACTTGAACCAGGCGATTCGTGGGTTCAGCAGGTCGAAGATGCCTCGGGCTCGGCAACGCCTTTCCATACCCGCTATCGTTTCAACGGTTTCGACCGCAAAAACCGCCGCCTGATGGTCTTTATGACCGAAATGTTTTCGGGGCACCCCGATGACAGATACAGCCAGAGTATCGGCAGAGGTACCTTCACCTTTGACAGTGAAGAAAAATGGATTCACGACAGCAGTAACCGTATCGTTTACGAATACCAGATTCCGGTGCCTGATAACCCGGCAATGAAGATCGTGACCCGCACAACCTTGAATATCGACATGGAGCGCCTGCAGAAATGAGCCTCAGACAGATTATTGCTGCTTTTGCCATCTTTGTTGCCGGCTGCAGCCCGGCAATCGGTGAAAACGTTGCATCCGGCACCTCAGATGCAGAGATTGCGATCGAGCCCCTTAAAAAATTCGCCAGTCAGGTTGTCTACGGCAACCGCAGCCTGCTTGCCGCGGCCCATGACCTCGAAAGCTCGATGTTTGCAAGGCATAGGTCGCTCGAAGTTTTTTCGCCGCAGTTTTATTACAGCAGCGATGCCAGCAAGGCGGCAAACCGCAGCTATAACCCGATTACCGGGCTCGAAGAAGATTACAGCACCCGTCGCCATGGTTCCGGCGCTGGCATTGCGCAGCGAACGCCGCTTGGCAAAATCAGTTATGATTACACCAACAGCAGGACAGAATACAGTTCTTCGCAGACAAGCTATTTTCAGTCGCTTTATCTCGGTATTCAAAGCGGCCTGTTGCGCAACGATGCCAGAGTCGATGCTCTTGAACGCCGTATGGCCCATGCCGAATACGAGGTCAGCGAGGCGCAGAATGATTCGGTGCTTCTCGATGTTCTGCAGGGCTCTTTTCAGAGTCTTTTCAATCGAATGGTCGTTGCCAGAAGCCAGCTGGTCAAACAGCAGAACCTCAGCTTTTATGGCTCGCTGGTCGAAGAGGCCGAAATTAAACTTAAAAACGGTATTGGCAGCGAACTTGACCTGAAGCAGGCGAGCATGCGCCGCCAGCAGGCCGAAACCGGCAGCTCTGAAACTGAGCTGTCATTACAGGAAACTGACCGCCGCCTCGCGGCCCAGCTGGGCAATATCACCTGGAACCGTGAAATTGCCAGTTTTTCATTTGACCCGGTTATAAAATGTATTCCGGCAACGTTTTCGCCAGAAATTCTTGAAGAAACGGCGATGAAAAACCGCCCTGACTATCGGGTCTTTCTCAGCCAGTATAAGCTGCAGAAGGCCGCCTTCGAGCGTGCCAGACAGCTGAGCCGACCCGATCTCACGGCCCGCGCCCGCTGGGGCAAGCAGGGCCGCGGTATTTCAGAAGATCTGGCCGCCGAGATGCCTGATAAAAGCTGGGATGTTGCCCTTACCTATTCAGTAAGCTTCGGGCCAGACGGCAATAAACTCGATTTTTCGGGGCAGCGCGAGCGACTGCGCTCTTTCGAAGCAAGATTGCAGCAGAAACGTGATGATATCAGGCTGGCACTCGCCGATGCTCTTGAAAGACTCGAATTTCACCGCAGCAATCTGGCTCTGTTGAAAGACTCTGAAAAGCTTTCTGCAGAGGTGCTCGAAGGCCAGCAGTTGAACTTTCAGCTCGGCAAAATTTCGCTGCTCGATCTTACCCGCTACCAGCAGGAATTCGATAACGCCAGCCTGGCGGTAATTCAGGGCGAGGCAAGGTTGATTCTCGAATGGCTGCGGCTGCACTATGAAACCGGAACTCTTGCCAATTTTGCCGGTGTCCCAAGAGGCCGGAGTCTTAAAGATAAAATTGTGCCGCTGCCCGCCTCTACGCCGGAAAACAATGCAAATATTGCTTCAGAAACCGCAGCAGCAACCATGGTGACTGATGAACAATAAATTGCTGGCCCTGATCGTTGTCTGCTGCAACCTGGCGATTTTTGCGGCCGGTTGTCTGAGTCCTTCCGGCAAGCCAGCAGCGGGCGGCAATCTGCCGGAATACCATTTCCGCGAAGAGACCAGAGAGCATTATGTCGATCTGCGCGCGACGCTCAAGGCAAGCGATATCAGTGAAGTCGGGCTGAAACTCGGGCGTGGTAAAATCGAGTGGATGGCCGAAGAGGGCTCAAGAGTTGCATCTGGTGAAGTGGTTGTCAGAATCGACATGGAAATGACCCGCGAGCGCATCCGTTCGCGTGAATTCAGGCTTGAAGGCGAACTTGACCGCCTCGAAAACGTTCGCCGGGCCGGGCCGGCCGAAGTTGTGGCGCTCCAGAAGAATCTCAGCGAAAAGAAACTCAACCTGCTGCAGGCCGAAAAAGACGAGTGGTGGCTGAAAAACCCAAAAACGGCCGATGAAATCTGGAAAATCCATTCGGACATGCAGGTTGCCTCGATCAGTTTTGCGCATGCGGCCAGAATTTTTGCTTTAAAGAAAAACGTCACCGACAGAGGCTTCGACAGCCCTTTTTCGTTGCGAACCAGTGAGATCGATCTTCGCTCACGCGAAATCGAGCACGATTATGCCGTTCGCGCCGTCAAGCATCTCAGCGAACCGCCGCTCTCAGAAGAAATCGCCAGGGTTGCCTATCAGAAACAGGTCGCTTCAGGCGAAATCTGGCTTGCCGGCAACGAACTTTTAGCCGCGTCTTTGTCTTCGCAGATCCGCCAGAACAACCTTGAGGTGATTGTCGAACGGGTGCGTTCGCAGATTCGTGAAGAAAAAGCGACGCTGAGCGAGTCAGAACTGCGCGCTCCCCGTGGCGGGGTGGTTCTGCACCCGATATTGTGGGGGCACTTTCGCTTTGTGCCCGGTCAGGATGCCTGGCAGGGCGTCAGCATCGTTCAGGTAATGGGCGAAAGTGGCTATTATCTCGAATCCCTGGCAGACGAGGCCGATGCCAACATGTTGCAGGAAAAGGCTTCAGCAACCATTATCTTTGACAATATTCCAGACAAAACCTTTTCTGGCGAAGTGACCACCATAAGCAAGGCTCCAAGGCGAATTCGCGGCAAACAGGACAGTGCCGTCAGATTTTTTCCGGTCAGCATCAGTGTTAATGCCTCTGACAGCCTTCTGGTGGGAGCTAAGGCAACTGCCAGAGTCATTCTTTCGGTAAAGAAGGGCGTTTTTGTGCCGCGTGACGCTGTGAAAAGGGTGGGGGAAAAAAATGAGATCGCCGTCAGATCAGTATTCGGCGTCTCAACTGTGGCAGCCGAGGTCGAAGATTTCAACCACGACTGGCTTCTCTGGAAAAATCCCACGGGCCCGGAAGGAACCATAGTTTACCCATGAGGTATTTTTTGACATTGCTGCTGTTTTTACTGGCTGCCATGCTGCCCATTACCGGTTGCGGGCAGAAGCCGGCCGATATTCTGCCGGTAGAATTCAGGGCTGCCATGCAGGCTCCCGCGGTGCGTGGCGAGTTCGTTTCGCTGCGCGAAACTCAGCTGATGGCGCCATTTGTGACTGAAGTTGTTGAACTTATCCCGGAGGGCACGCTAGTTGCCGCCGGTCAGGAAATTGCGAAGCTTTCAGCCGGAAATCGCCAGCAGACACTGAAAAAGGAACAGTCGGAGCTTGAGAAAAGTGTGATTACTCTTGAGGGTGACAAGGCCATTCTTGCCCTTGCCGGTCGTATCGAACAGAAAAATCTCGATCTGGCCGCCATAGAGCTTGATTGTCGACAGATAGAGTATGACCGGGCGGTCGAAAGCCGTGACTGGCTGAGGCTTGTCGAGCAGGAAGAAGCGGCCCGTGCAGGTAAAATCAGAGGCATTATGCTGCACAAACAGTTCGAAGCCTCAGAAAAAATGTCAGAGCGCGGGTTTTCTGCCCGCCAGGAGCTTGCCGATCACGAAAAAGAACTCAGAGTCCATACTTTGACGGCTTCACTGACGCACCGGCTTATCGATTACATCGACCGTTTTGCCGACGAAAAAAAGGTTTTCGAAGCCTCGGCGGCACTTGAGAGAGCGAGGCTGGGCAGCGAACTTGCCAGTTTTACGGCGCCCCGCAATCTTTCTGATTATCAGCTGGCTCTGAACCAGTCCACCAGAACTCACAAGCAGGTTTCAGACACAGTTGCCAAAGTCAATAACGAGCTTGCCTCGTTGACGATTTGCGCCCCGGTGTCTGGCGTTCTGCTCTACGGTGAAACCTACGATGGTTCACAGCTGCTCAAACTGCGTCGTGGCGCTCAGGTTTACCCTGGACTGACGTTTCTGAAGCTTGTTGACGACAAGCTCAATGGCGTAAACTTTCCGCTCGATCAGCGCGATGCGAGTCTGGTCGGCTCGGGCACCCCGCTTTTCTACCGGCCCGACGCCCTGCCTGAGATGCTTTTCCCCTGCGCTTTTGCGAGCCGGGTGCCGGTCGCTCTCGAAATTCCGCAGGCGAAACCGGACGGGCGCACCCAGGTCACTCTGAAAGCTAATATTGCCTCATATCCGGCAAGTCTTATGCTTGGCTTTTCGGGTACCGTGTATTGTTATGATTATGTTTCAGATCTGTTCCGGCGGTTTTCGGGCAATCGCAGGGCCAGAGTGATTCGCCGGAGCCTGAAGCGCCTGATGAGCACTTCTGGTGATGTCAAGCCGGCCAGTGCCTCTTTTATCGTTGCCAATCTCGATGGCAAGCTCAGTGAGGTTGCTGAAGAAGGTAAGACCATAAAAGCCGGTGACCCACTGGCGGTGATCGATTGCGAAGAACTGATTCAGAGCGCCCGTGACAGCGAAATTGAATTGAAAAAGAAACACGAGGAATATCAGCTGCAGCTGCAGAAAAATACCATCGAACGCGAAAAGACCGCGAAAGGCATCGAAGTCAGGAAGGGTGCCTGGGAAGTCGCGAAGCTCAAACACGCCGCTCTGCTCAAGAGGCGCGAAGAAGACAAAATAATCGATCTGAAACGCTCGCTCGAAGTGCTGCAGGCAAGAATTTCTCTGGCACAGGAAAAGATCACGCATCTTGCCGAACTGCGCAAAAAGGGCCTCAGTTCTGAACTTGAAGCATTGAAGGCCGAGACCGAGCTTGCTGAAATAAGAAAAGATGAAAAAATCACTGCCTATAAACTGCGTCTTGAAGAATCAGGGCCGACTGAGCGCTCGGTGAAACTTTCCGAGCTCGATGTCAGAAAAGCTGAGGTCGAGCTTGAAAAGGCACAGCTGGAAGGCGAACTGGCCACTCTTCGCAACGACCGGGCTGCCCGACTGCTCGAAGCCGAGATAAAAGGGCTGGAAATCTCGCTTGCGCAAACCAGAGAAGAAATTGACTCGGCCAGTATCAAAGCTCCGGTCGATGGTGTGGTTATTCTCAACGAGTTCAACAAAGCTGGTGGTGGACTTGGCAAGGCCAAGGTTGGTGACAGTATCTACGCTCGCATCCCGTTCATGCAGGTCGCCGATGTCGGCAATCTGCAGATTCATTGCACGGTTTCTGAGATGGATGCCCGTTTTATCAAACGGGGCGATGAGGTCAAAATTCTGCTCAAGGGCAATTCGAACCGCAGCCTGCGTGGCTGGGTCGATTCGGTTGGCATTGTCGCGGTCACCGAATTTCGCAAACGCCAGGATGCGACTGTCAGCGTCATTATTGCGCTTGCCGACCCTGCAACCGGCAAGGTCGAGACCGAGCCTTCGATTCGGCCCGGCACCAGCTGTGAGGTTGAATTCAAACTTTATGATCTTGCCGACACGCTGTTTGTGCCTTTCGATGCACTTCTGCCAACCGCGACCGCCAGTTGTGTCGTGACGTCTGAGCGCAAAATGCAGCCGGTACAGCTGCTTTTTGCAGATGGTCTGCATGGCTGTGCGGTTGCCTCTGGTCTGCAGGAAGGCGACGAGATTCTTCTCATGGAGCCCGTCAATGATTAAAACTGAACAGTTGCAGCGCCATTTCAAGGCCGGCGATGTCTGCGTCAAAGCCGTCGAC
The DNA here is from genome assembly GCA_024710355.1 of Candidatus Rifleibacteriota bacterium. GTDB lineage: Bacteria > Muiribacteriota > Ozemobacteria > Ozemobacterales > Ozemobacteraceae > Rifleibacterium. The sequence continues at coordinate 4,704 of JANJUX010000042.1, read as the reverse complement.
AGCCTCGATATCAATATCGGCAAAGGCGAATTTGTCGCGGTTATGGGGCCGTCTGGCTCTGGCAAATCGACGCTTCTTTACGTTCTTGGCGCCATGGACCGCCCGACCGGCGGCCAGATAAGCATCAACGGCCGACGTCTCGATCAGATGGACGATCAGCAGTGCTCAGATTTTCGCAATCGCGAACTGGGTTTCGTTTTTCAGTCGTTTCATCTGCTGCCCCGCATGAATCTTGTGCGCAACGTTGAGTTGCCAATGCTGTATGCTCAGATTCCGGCTGAGCGCCGCCGAGCCCGCGCCGAAATGATGCTGCGGGCCGTCGGCCTCGGGGAAAGATTTGTGCATTTTCCCGCCGAACTCTCGGGTGGGCAGTGCCAGCGTGCGGCAATTGCCCGGGCGCTGGTCAACTCGCCGGCTCTGTTGCTGGCTGACGAGCCGACCGGCAATCTCGATTCACGCACCGGCCTCGAAATTATCGGCATTTTTCAGGCGCTGAACCGTCAGGGCATGACCATAATAATGGTTACCCACGATGAAAACATGGCACGCCACGCCGGCCGCATCATCAGAATGCGTGACGGGCAGATCGAGAAGAATGAAACTGTCAGTCGCCCGCTGATGTCGGCTTTGCCTGAAGAAATTGAAAAATCGCTGCAGGAGGTCTTTCATGCGGCTGGTTGAACAGGTTCAGACGGGCCTTACCGGGTTGCTCGATCACCCGTTCAGAACGTTCCTGACGATGCTTGGCATCATTTTCGGTGTTGGCGCTGTTATCGCCATGGTCTCGATCGGTGCCGGCGCCGAGCGCGAAGCGCTCGAAGAGCTCAAAAAGTTCGGCGACAGCAGCATTCGCATCAGCTCGATTGAAATTCAGGGTGAGCGGCTGGCCGAGGCTTTAAAAAAGCAGGCGCGCGGCCTGCGCATGACCGATGTCGCTTTTCTCGCCTCGGCCTGCCCGTTTATCGAGCTTGCGGTTCCCGAAAAAATCGACGAATACGGTTTTTATGTTGCTAACACCAAACCGCTGGTAAAGATTGTCGGGGTTGGTGACGGTTTTCTCGCTGCCTCCCGTTTCGAAGTCGAACGCGGCCGCTTCTTTACTGACGAGGAACAGGCCAACGCTGCCATGGTTGCCGTTCTCGGCGCCGGCGTGGCGAGCGAGGTCTTCGGCCTGGTAGAACCGGTCGGGCAGGTTGTTCAGATTGAACGGGTGCGCTTCAAGGTGGTTGGCGTCATGAAACCGCAGGGTGCCGGCAGCGGCAAACTGGCGATTAAGCGCCGAGACCATGACCGTGACGTTTATATCCCGGTCAAGAGCAGTCTGCAGCGTCTCGAACGCTGGCCGGTCGAAGATAAAGATTTGTATCACGAGATCAACAGCATCTGGGTCGAGGTCAGGCCGGGTTATGACCTGCTGGCCGCCCGCGACCGGATTGCGGTGATGCTGAAGCGGCGGCATTCAGAGGTCGATGATTTCGAAATTCAGGTGCCGCTCGAAATTCTGCAGCAGAGCCAGAAAACCCAGAACCTGTTCAATCTTGTCATGGCACTGATTGCCGGTATTTCGCTGCTGGTCGGCGGTATCGGCATCATGAACATCATGCTCGCCTCGGTCAATGAAAGAACCCGAGAAATCGGGGTAAGACGCGCCCTTGGTGCCTCAAAACGCGATATTGTCGTGCAGTTTCTTGTCGAAGCCACTCTGATCAGCGTTCTTGGCGGTCTGATCGGCATTTTTGCCGGCGTCGCCATCTCGTGGCTGATCGCCCTCTACACCGGCTGGACCACGGCAATTCCGCTTTCATCGGTTCTGATTGCCTTCTTCGTTTCGATCAGCGTCGGCATCATTTTCGGCAGTTTCCCGGCCGCCAAAGCCTCGACGCTCGACCCGGTCAAAGCCCTGCGCTACGAGTGATGCTGCGGTAGTTCTTGCGCTATTGGCCAGATTCGCTGCTCCGGCAAAGGATCTGCTGCCGTGGTAAATGCGCATCAGGCCTGAATTCGGCCCGAAACCTCACGTCTTACTTTTTGCTCCGGAATATGCTACAAATGCCCTGAACAAGGTTGGTTTTTTCAGGGAGGTTCGTATGACTGATACTAATATTCTTGAAGTTCGGGTTTCGCGCAAACTCCTTCTGCTTTTGACGGTTGTCGGCCTGGTTTTTCTGCTGGCCGGGCTTGAGATCGGCTATTTTCAGAAAATCGTGGGCCCCGACTTTACCGGTGACAAAGTAATTGTGAAGTGGCTGTTTCTGTTTTTCTCCGTCATCTGCGGCGGGGCGATATTTATCAACTGTCTGGTGTATTTATTCGTGCCACCGCTGCTGTTGAAGGTCACACCCGAAAAAGTTACCTTCGGCACGGGCTTGCGCTACAATCCTTTTGAGATTTCCGCCCGGCTTGTAGAAAAGGCCGAGTCGTTCACAAAACAATCCGATCTGGAAGTGGATGGCAAGCGTGCCACAGTCGACGGTGGTGCTTTTCTGTATTTGAAGAACGACCCTTCAATTCCTTCGCAATTGACGACATCGATGGGAATCAAATACAGCAATTTCAAGCTCGAGGTCGAGTCGCGATACGCAGACCTCAGCGGCCCCGAAATCGCCCAGAAAACAAAGTCAATCCTTGGATTGAAGAATTAACCTTCTTTTGACCGCAAATGTGAAATTTGCAAAAAAGTGTTGCAAAAGACGGGCAAACCTGCTAATATAAGCCTACCACGCTCGGGTGGTGAAATTGGCAGACACGTAAGATTCAGGTTCTTATGCCCGCAAGGGTGTGGGGGTTCAAGTCCCCCCTCGAGCATGACGAAAGCCCGCTTAAACAGCGGGCTTTCGTGTTTCAGGAACTTGACTTTTCGGCTGTTTACTGGTATATTCGCCGCGTCAGTTTTTAAGAGTTGAGGTTAGATTGCAGCAGCTTTTACGAAAACCTGAATTTTTAATCAGGCTCAAACCCGAGCTTAGAATAACCCTCCCCCAGGAAGAAACCACTTCATCCCGGGGGAGTTTTATTTTTCCGACCTTCTGCTGTTACGTTTCCGCTGTTCTTTTGCTGTTTGTGACGATGAAAGGAATCACAAAATGCACGGCGACCAGGTTTCTGCATCATTTCGTTCTCTTGTCGAAAAGTGTCTGAAACGGGCCATGGCTCAGAATATAGCCGGTTCTGAGACTGTTTTGAGCGGCGAAAGTGGCTTTGATCGAGGAGTTGCTGCAGAATCAGTGACGCCTGAAACAAGAACCGAGGTCAATCTCAAAGTTCTGCAGGAATTTCTGAAAAACTGAAAAAAGGTCAGTTTTACTCTGAAATGTTCTGTGATATGCTTGCCCTATCTTAATTTCCGGGAAAACAACATGAGCGAAGAAGAACTCGAAGATATTCAGCCAAAACCAAAAAAGACTGGTGTCAAACGCAAAAAGGCGGTCACGCCTGAAATAATCGAACCACCGCCCGTGTATGACAAAGAAGCCATGCATCGCAAGGTCATGGCCGTCATGATCGGCATTTTTCTGCTGATTCTGGCAGGAATGCTGCTGATGCAGCATCAGGTCGAATTTGCCGCCTCGGGTGGCATGTAAAGAGCCCTCAAAACCCAACCGGAACAGCTGTAATGACAAGAAATGTCCGATGGTTGCTGATTGTCCTTCTGTGCACGCAGGTTGTCCTGTCGGCACCCTGCGCTGCCGGGGTTCAGCCAGATCTTGAGCAACTGGTCAAAAATGTTGTGCTGCCGGATGATCAGCTGTCGTCCCTGGCTCTCGACATGCACCTGCGCCTGCCTGAATCGCCGGTGCACCTTCTCTGCCGACTGCGCTTCGTCGCTTCAGACAGCTATTCTCTGCAGATTTTCGATGCCCGCGACGAAACCCCGGTGATGGTAATTGCCGATCAGATGACGATGATCAACGACCCGTTCGCCGAAAAACTCACAATCATCGCATCTTCTGGGGTTGTCTTCGAACTGCTGCAGCAGGGCGAGCAGGTGACCGCCAATTTTTCTTTCAACCAGCCGGTCGACGGCGTCATTAAAAACCGCGTCGATCTTGATTTCAAAAAGCTTTTTGCCCAGGTCGACAAAGATCTGCAGCTGCAGACGGCAGAAAATGGCCGGCTGAATTTTTCAGGCCAGACCGTCAGGGGAAACCGCTGTCTGGCTTCTTTCAACGCTTCTGCCCCGCTGCCTCTGCAATCTCTGCAGTTATTCATCGCCGAAACCGCCGAGCCGGTTCTCGAATTCAGCCTGCTGCAGACAGGCTCTGCCGATTACCCGGTGGCAGAATTCCCGCTTGAGGGGCTGCAACAGTCTGGCCTTGCCGCTGCTCCAGCTCATCTCAACGGTTTTTTAGATACCATGGGTGTAATGACTTCGGTTCTCAAGGCGGTGTTTGCCCGAGCCGCAATTCATGAGCCATCGATTCGCGAAAAAGTTGGCGACATGCTCAAACTGGTCAGCCCCGACTGGGAAAAAATGCAGCAAAACGACAGCCAGCGCCGCGAAAAACTGCGCGAACTGTTCCCGCTGCGCTGAATTTGTATTGATAACCGCTGTATTTCTCAAAGATCCCCGTATTTATCTGTGTTCATCCGTGTTCATCCGGTGCGCCAGGCAAAGCCTGGTCAATCTAGCTACATGAAAGGAGGTAGCCCCGGTAATTACTCGTTCATCGGGTAGTCGAACAGGCATCAGCAAGGGTAACCGAC
>JANJUX010000034.1 GCA_024710355.1 Candidatus Rifleibacteriota bacterium | reverse complement strand
CTGGCCGCGCATGGCGTTTCTGCCAGGCGTTTCTGCAAGACACTTCCCGATGATGAACATTTCTTCTGATGATCAGAACATTGTCGTCGAAGCTCTTGCACCCGGCCTCGCCACCGAATCTCTCAAGGTTACCGCTCTGCGCGACAAGCTCACCATCAGCGGCGAAAAGGCAAAAATCAACGTCGACAGCGAAAAGTATCATCGCAGCGAACGCTCGGCCGGCAAATTTACCCGCACCATCGAACTGCCGATTCCCATCGATCCTGACCGGGTTCAGGCCGAATACAACAACGGCATCCTCAAGATCAGCATGCCGAAGGCCGAAGAAGCCAAACCCCGCCAGATCGAAATCAAACTTGACTGATCAGCAGAGAAAAATGAAAGGAGCGATTACCATGGCTGAAAAAACTGTTCCCGCTACCCAGAATAACGAAAACCAGATTGTTAAACGCGAAGTTACCCGCCACCCCGAGGCTTTTGTAACGCCGCTTACCGATATCTACGAAGAAGAAAACGGCCTGCACGTTGTCGTTGACCTGCCCGGCGTCGAAAAGTCAGGGCTGAAGCTCTCGGTCGAAAACGACATTCTCACGATCGAAGGTCACGTTAACGCCGATAAAAAAGACAGTAACTACCTGATCAGAGAATTTGAACCGACAAACTACTTCAGACAGTTCGAACTCAGCGAAAGCGTCGACCGTGAAAAAATCAACGCCGAACTGAAAAACGGCGTGCTCTCGATCTTCCTGCCCCGCGCCGAAGCTCTCAAACCGAGAACCATCGACGTAAAAATCAACTGAAGCGACGTTACCAGCCTCTTAACATACCTCTCGAACCGGCCCCCCGCAGGAATGACTGCGGGGGGCCGCTCATAAAAACCAGTCAGAAAGAGGCCAAAAATGATTCCGATAAGTGATAATCTGCAACCCACCCGTACACCTGTTATAACCTGGCTGCTGCTGGGCCTGAACTTTCTCGTGTTTTTCTTTCATCTTGGGCTGCCGGAAAAACTGCTGATTCAGACCTACTACTTCTGGGGTCTGGTGCCAGCAAGACTCACTGACCCGCAATACGCCTGGTATTTTGGCGATCAGGCCGGTGCTCTGATTACTTTGTTCACCAGCATGTTCATTCACGGCGGCTGGCTCCACCTGCTGGCCAATTCCTGGACTCTGTGGCTGTTTGGCGATGATATCGAAGACCGGCTCGGGCACCTGCGTTTTGCGACTCTCTATCTTGCCAGCGGCCTGATCGGTGGCCTGACCCATCTGCTGCTGTTCTCTGATTCGACAACCCCTCTGGTTGGCGCCTCGGGTGCAGTAGCCGGCCTGATGGGGGCTTATCTGTATCTTTTCCCGCATGCAAGAATCAATGTTCTGGTGCCACTCATATTCTTCATCGATGTCTGGAAAATTCCGGCAGTGCTTTATCTGCCGTTCTGGTTCATCGGCGAACTTTTTTCCGGGACCTTTTCTCTTGTCGGAATCAGCCTGTCGAATGTCGCTTTCTGGGCGCATATCGGTGGTTTCATCGCCGGCCTGCTGCTGGTGCGGGCATATATTCCAGACGGATACGAGACAACCAGCACAGTTTTCTCTGCTCAGCCCAGGTATCCTGATGTCATCTATCTTCCCGGCCGCAAAGGCGAAGTAATCTATTTCCGCAGGAGTGGGTGACTTTTAAAACATGGGTTGTAAGCCAACCAAAAAGCAACCTGACTGATAGACCGGGCCGTCGAACCGGTTAACCAGATTTTAACTTTGCAGTAATCAATACAAAGGAGTTGCTTCACTGGTTCGAAGCAACTCCTTTTTTTCAGGCAAATTTAAGCAGTTCAGTTGATTTTTATACTGCGGCCGTTGTCTTCAGGCGCCGGGGCGGTTTTGTCAATTTCGGCAGTCACGGTCAGAACACCGTTTTCGTAATTGGCCTCGATCTTGTCTTCAATTACCTTGCGGGGCAGCTCGATTACTCGAGAAAATGAACCATAACTGACTTCATTGCGATAAACTTTGCCTTTATCATCGCTCGAACTGCTCTGCTGCTTTCTCTCAGAAGAAATAATCAGGCGATTGTTTTTGACTTTTAGATCGATCGCTTCCTTTTCTACACCTGGCAGATCGATTTTAACCAGAAGCTTGTCGTCAACTTCTCTGATATCGGTTTTTGCATCGTCTGCCGATGCCAGACTATTGAACAAAGGCGCATTCAAACCCTGAAAGCCTGGCGCGCCGAGACTTTTGAACATTTTGTCGAAGTGCTCGTTGAGGTTGCGGTCGAACAGATCGAAACCCTTGAGGTTATCGAGGCTCGGATCCTGAAAGAACGGTTGGCTGAACATGCTTTCGAAGCGTTTCTGAAAGCTTTCGAACGGGTCAGCAGCGGCATTCTGATTTTTCGGGGTCAGAAAATCATCTTTTGTTCCAGAAGCCACTTCTGCATTCAAACCAGCATGAACAGACAGGGCAGCAATTGCTGCCATCCCAAGACCGGCAACAAGTTTTTTTGTTTTCTGCATAATTTTACCTCCAGAATTTATTGGCGACAAAATAAAAGTATGCCGGCAAAGCCAGCTTCATTAACCGCTTTTTTGAGAACTTACTTATTGAATCCTGCATAAACAAAGTATAAACCTGTTCTAATTTTGATTTGCAGTTATCAATAACTGCTTTACCACTCCTGTTAATTAAGACATGTTTCGAAATTTCCAGGTTCCAGAATTTTTTGCCGGGCAATCGCGCCGGGTTGCGACGTGGCGGCGACGTAGCGGGCGACGGGGCATTTTCCCGGCCTGAGATGGAAAACCTGCGTCAATTCACGTTTTTAAAAGTTGGCACGGGGGTTGCAATATATGTTGGCGTAATGAAATTTCAAGCAACACGCTTACAGGAGGAAAAAAATATGAGTATCTGGAATTTCTTGAAGGAAATGGATCAGCTGCAGTCACAGCTCGGCGAACTTGCCAGACTTAATTCGATCAGCGGCTGGCCGCGCATGGCGTTTCTGCCAGGCGTTTCTGCAAGACACTTCCCGATGATGAACATTTCTTCTGATGATCAGAACATTGTCGTCGAAGCTCTTGCACCCGGCCTCGCC
>JANJUX010000006.1 GCA_024710355.1 Candidatus Rifleibacteriota bacterium | reverse complement strand
TCACAGCCGCTGCCCTGGCAAAGGGGAACCTTTCCCATTGCCAGGGCAGCGGTCTTAGCGGCATCGTTTGCAGGGAACCATGGGGTGCTCGGCAAGCGTTGCTTTTTTTTCGTGTGTTAATTATTGACTGATAGCACTTGCAAGGTATTATATTGGCCCCGTTTATATTGCTGAAAGAGGTTTGCTGAAAGATGATAATCAGTGCCAGTCGGCGAACTGATATACCGGCTTACTATTCCGACTGGTTTTTTAACCGGTTGGCGGCCGGGTTTGTCAAAGTTGCGAATCCATTCAACCCGCGGCAGGTTCGTGAAGTGTCGCTGCGACCTCAGGATGTCGATTGTTTTGTGTTCTGGAGCAAGAACCCGGCGCCATTGCTGCAGCGCATTGGCGCGTTACAGGCTTATAAATTCTATTTTCAGTTCACGCTGAACCCTTATGACCAGGATGTTGAGCCGGGCTTGCCAGAAAAGAGCGAGCTGCTGAAGACTTTTTCGGTATTGGCGCAGGCCGTTGGCGCGGCTCGGGTCGTGTGGCGCTACGACCCGATTGTGGTTACTCCGAAATACGACATTGCATGGCATAAACGCAGTTTTGCCACATATTGCCACGCTCTGGCAGGGAAAACGCGCCGCGTGGTCATCAGCTTTGTCGATGCCTATCGTGGGGCTGCGGCTGGTCTGCGTGAGCTTGGAGCAGTGTCACTTACAGAAGAAATGCTTGGTGAAATCGCCGGCAGCTTTGCAGAAACCGCGACAGAATTTGGGTTGTCGATCGAAAGCTGCTGCGAACCGGTTGATTTGCGGTGTTTTAATATTCAGCCGGGTCGCTGCATCGATGACCGGATTATTGCTGAGCTTACTGGTCGCAATCTTGAACTGCCGCGTGATCGCAATCAGCGGCCCGGCTGCGGCTGTGTCGCAAGTGTCGATATCGGTGCCTACTCAACCTGCCCGGCCGGCTGCCGATATTGTTATGCCAATAAAGGCGTGGCCAGAGTCGTCGCCAACTGCAGGCGCCACGATCCGTCTTCTCCTTTTCTGTTGCCGCCCTGAAGTGTTTTTTTGCCAGCAGCGCTACAGTTGCCCCGGTTATTGATACGTCGGCCATGTGTTTGCCACTGGAGGGGGAAAGCATGTATCTAAGCTGCTATATGTAAGATTTTCACCACCCGCCTTCGCTGGCGCAGGCTTCTCAGGATGACGGAGAACTATGTAATTCTTGTGCAACAATGAACTCGAAGGCCCCGGCTCGAGGTCTTAGAGAAAGACTCCCGCCTTTAAGCTTTCAGGGCACAAGTGTTGTAATGATGAAGAATTGCGAAATTTTTTTGAAATAAAGGGTTCTAGAGCTATTTTTACAAGGGTGTGTTTTGTTGCTGGTGGTTGGTCTGGTATATTGATTCGACCGTTGACCGGGGCATAAATCTATGCGGGAGCCTGCTTTAATGAAAGAAAAAATCGTGCTGGTAACAGGGTTTGCACCCTTTGAAGGTTTTGCCGTGAACTCTTCGTGGCAAGGAGTCGAGGGGTTGCCGGGGCAAATCGGTGGTTTCAGACTGCAAAAGCTGTTGCTGCCGGTTTCTTTTCGGGGCGCCTGGCCGGCTGTTGAAAAGGCGATCAGAGAGTTGCGGCCGGAAATCGTAATCTGCACCGGGCTGGCAGCAAAAAGAGAATGCCTGAGTGTTGAAAGGGCGGCGATTAACGTCAATGACGCGCGGATAGCTGATAATGACGGTTTTCAACCGATTGACCGCGTCATTGATTATTCGGCACCAAATGCTTATTTTACCGGCCTGCCGATGCGCAGAATCATTGATAGAATCGCCGCTGGCGGTATCTCGGCTTCGCTGTCCGATTCGGCCGGCACTTATGTCTGTAATGATGTCATGTTCCGGCTGATGCATCTGATTGCCAATGAAATGCCAGAGATCATGGGCGGGTTTATACATGTGCCCGCAACCCCCGAAATGCTTATGAATTCAGCAATGCTGCAGGCCGGTGCCGGCAGAGTTGCTGGCCTGGCTTTGCCGGAAATAATCAGAGGTCTGCAGGTCGCGATTGAGACCTGCGTTGAACTGATTGAAACCGGTCAATGGCATGGCGTCAGGAGGCTGATTAAAAACTATGACCCGCATTGGCCTGAAGAATTTGTGGCTATCTGTGACCGATTGGCAGCCGGGCTCGGCCCGCTGGCGCTGCGCATAGACCATATTGGCTCGACCTCGGTGCCGGGGCTGGCAGCCAAAGATATTATCGATGTCCAGATTACCGTCAGAGCGCTTGATGAAGAGTTGCTGGCCGCAATGACCGCAATCGGCTTTACCCGCTCAGAGATTGCGGTTGCCGATCACGTGCCACCGGGCCAGACTGCCGACCCTGAGCAGTGGCGCAAATGGTTTTTCAAGCCGCCGACTGGGCATCGACCGACCAACGTGCATGTAAGAGTGGCCGGCCGAGCCAATCAGCGTTACCCGTTGCTGTTTCGTGATTTTCTGCGTGCCCATCCAGATTATGCCTGTGCTTATGGGCGTTTGAAAGAACGGCTTGCCGGCAATCTCGCCAACGCCAGGATGTATCCTGAAGTTAAAGACCCGGCGGTCGATCTGATTTATTTTGCCGCAGAAAAATGGGCCACCGAAACATCATGGCGAGCCTAGTTCTATCAGGCATTGTTATATCAGAATGCGAGTCATCTGACATATTTCAGCAGTTTTTGTGGCGGGCGTTAATTGCGGTGGGCCGTATTGACTATCTTCTCTTCTGGCGGGTATACTAAGCGTGCATAGATTGTAACGGCGATCGTGTTTGAAAGGGGAATTCTGAATGCAGCTCGTTCTGCACGATAAACGTGTAGTCGTATTTCAGCCTGCTTCAAGAGACGATGTCGACGCGATTATCGACCTTTATATCAAGGTTTATAAAGGTAAATACACCCTGCCCGACGTTGCCGATCCGGCAATTATCGCCAAGAAGGTCGAAGACTCCGCCTATTTCTGGACAGTCGCCAAAATCGAGAATCGCCTGATTGGCTCGGTTATTTTTGCGATCGACCCGGTAAACAAAATCGGCAAGTCATACGCAGCTGCGGTTCTCAACGAATTTCGCGGCCAGGATGTCATGCGGACGATGGTCAGGCATGGCCTGCAGCTGCTTACTGAAAAAACGCGTGTCTGCGATATTATTTATGCCACAACCCGAACTGTCAGCTTTGCGCCTCAGGTGGTTCTCGAACATCTCGGCTTTCTGTCGACCGGTATTTTTCCGAATGTCCGCAAAGTAGAGTCTTTTGAAACGCATGGTCTAGAAGTTTATCTTGGCCCCAAATGCCTCGAATACCGGCGCAAGACTCCGCAGCTGATTCCTGAAATGCTTGATTTTTATAACATTGTCAGGGGTGAACTCAATCTCGAAGAAGCCGAAACGGTAATCATCGACGAGGAAGACCCGCGCAAAATGGGGCAGGCTATCGCTTTTGACGTGCAGAGCGATATCGAAGAAATCAGCGAAAAATTTTACCGCTACCAGGATAAAGATCTGATGAAGCGGGTGTTCTTTCCATTTACCGATCCTAATATGCTGTTTACCGCCAAAGATGGCACCGCCGATATTTTTGTGAATTTCAATCCGCTCGATGGCAATGGGGTTATCGTCGGCTATCGCTTTTCGGGCACCGATATCAGGCGAACACTGATGTGGTTCTGTGAAGAAGCTTCAAAATCAGGCATGCGCTATATCGAAATGCTGGTGAGTGCTTATTTGCCGCAGAAACAGCGAATGGCACTCGATGCCAGGTTTTTGCCCTGCGCCTATTTCCCGGCGATGAAAATCAATGATGATGGATTGCGCGAAGATTTTCTCGTTTTTTCGCGCTCGTTCGAGAGCCTCGATTTTATGGATATGCACCTGGTTGATAACAACCGTCGTTTTCTTGATGCGTTCATGAAGTGCTGGTATGACCTGCTGGTTCGCTGCCAGCCAGATTTCGACGAGGAGTGGAGAATTGGCTGAAGCAAAACCCTTTGTCAGTTGCGGGCAGCTTTTTGATCTGCCCGACGCTTTCGATCACAACCCCACAAGTGAAAAACTTTTTAACGCGGCCATGAACGAGGCTTTGCGCTGGCATGCCGCCCGCTGCCCTGAATTCAAGGCTTTTCTTGCCGGTTGCGGCGTTGCCGATCTCAGCAAAGAGTATCTGCCCGAGCAGATTCCGCCGCTGCTGGTGACTATTTTTAAGGAATTCAGGCTGATTTCGGTGCCCGAAAAGCAGGTTAAAATTGAACTGACTTCTTCAGGCACTGGCGGGCGCAGGAGCGCCATTGTGCTTGATAATCGATCATATCGCCGCATCTGGAAAATCGTTGACAGTATTTTTGCCTCGCTTGGGCTGGTCGACCGTGGTCGCAGGGTTAATTACCTTTGTTTCACCTATGACCCGAAAGTTGCCGGCAGTGTCGGAACGGCATTTTCAGACAAGATGCTGACTGGTCTGACAGGCCGGCGTTCGGTTTTTTACGCCATTCGCTGGAACAAGGCCGTCAATGACTTTGAATTCGACCTCGATGCCACAGTAAAAAAGCTGATCGAGTTCAGCCGTAGACCCGAACCGGTGCGGATTCTCGGGTTTCCGGCCTATCTCTGGCAGGTCTGCAACCGCCTCGAAGAAAAAGGTCTGACGCTCAACCTTGGTAAAGATTCCTATATCATTACCGGTGGCGGCTGGAAAATGCACAAAGACCAGGAAGTCACCAAAGACTTTTTCAAAGACCGTATCGAGAGAGTATTGGGTATGCCCCGCGAGAACCTGCGTGACCTGTTTGGTATGGTCGAACACGGAATTCCGTACGTTGATTGCGAAGCCGGCCGGTTGCATGTTCCGGTTTTTGCCAGGGCTCTGGCGGTTGACCCCGAAACGCTGCAACCAGTTAAAGATGGTGAAGAGGGCCTGCTTTACCTGATGACGCCGTATCTTTCGAGTTATCCCTCGATTGCTCTGCTTACCACTGACAAGGCTGTTATCGAAGGCAACTGTCCCTGTGGCCGTTCAGGAAAAACTTTCAGAATTACCGGGCGTGCCGGTCTGGCAAAGCACAAAGGCTGTGCCATTACCGCGCTCGACCTGCTAAAATAACGGGTAAACAACCATGAAAAAGCAAAAATGTCTGGTTTTCGGGCAGGAGGTTGATGCCGGTTGGCTGACCTCAGAGACAGTCGGTGAAATACTGGCGGCAGCGACAGAACGCGCTGCCTTGGCGGCTGATCCTGACATTGCCTGTGTTGTCGATATTCTCGACCGGGTTGCCGATGCCTGGGCTGATCCAGCCTATCATTTGCGCAAAAAAGCGGCAAAACTTCTGCCGGAGCTGACATTGTTCAGCCCGGCAATGATCGAAGAGGGTTTTGGTGTAATCAGTGCTATCTGCCGTCGCGCCAATGTTGAAAAGCGCATAAGAGGGGAGCTTGGTGACCTGAAGGTTCTCGATGGCGGCAGTGAGCGGCCGCATCACAGCTATCGTCTGTGCGCCCGCCCGCGTGGAATACTGCTGCATCTGACCGCCGGCAACGTCTTTGTCGGCGCGGTCGACAGCCTCGTTTCGGGCATAATCACCAAGAATGCCAATATTTTGAAGATGTCGCGGGTCGACCCGGTTTTTCCGCTGCTGTTCATTGAGAGCATCAAAGAGCATGATCCGGCAGGCATAATCTGGCCAAACCAGGCGGCACTGCTCTGGAAAGGCGGCGATGCTGCCATCGAGAACCTCCTGTTTCAGGCGCCACTGACCATAGTTTTCTGGGGTGGGCATGAAGCTCTGCAGTCGCTTAAATCAAGACTCGGGCCAACAACTTCGCTGATCGAGAACGGCCCGCGCTATTCATTTGCCGTGGTAGAAGGCAGCCGCATCAGGAAAGGGCCTTCGCCATCGATGGTGCGGGGTCTGGCTCTCGACCTCTGTCGCTGGGACCAGCAGGCCTGTTCTTCGCCACATGTGGTCTATATCATTGACCGCGATGTGAAAACGGCGCATCTGCTGATTGAAGCCATGTTCGATGAGCTGGTGCAGCTGCGCAGCGAACTGCCCCTTGGCGCCCTCAGTTTTGACGAAAAAGTCGAGATCCGCAAGGTGCGCGAGCTGGCGAGAATGGCTCAGGCAAAGGGTGAGGGTCGGCTGGTCTGCCCGGAAGATTTCAGTTTTACACTCGTTCTCGAATACGATTCGACGTTCAAGGTGTCATGTCTGAACCGCACTCTGTTCTTCAAAGTTGTGGCCGATGTTGAAACATTGCTTGAGCAGGTAAAGCCCTTGTCTGCCTATCTGCAGACTGCCGGGATTCATTGTGGCGCTGAATTGACTGCCAGACTCGAGGCTGAGCTGTTCGGTGCCGGCGTTAAGCGAATCACCGAAGTTGGTGGCATGAGTGAGGGGCACGATGGTGCGCCGCACGAAGGCAATTTTCTGCTGCGCCAGCTGGTTGAATGGGTTGACGTCGAATATCGTGAAAATTCCGAAAGTCGGGTTGAATGGCTGCTGCGCCAGATTGTCTCTTCTCCTTATTACCGCCGCATTATTGATAAGGCGGGTGGCTGCGGTTTTGAGAATTTTCATAAACTGCCGCTGCTCGACCGCGAAACTTTTTATCGCAATTCGCCGCCTGAATCAGAAGACATTCTTACAGGGCCGATGACCGATGCTTATGTTTACGCCTCGGGCGGCACGACCGGCAGTCCGAAGTTCACTTTCTATTCGAACGAAGAATACCGCTATGTTACCGACATTCTGACCGATATTTATCGCAATGCCGGGCTCGAATCCGGTGACCGGGTCGCGAACCTGTTTATTGCCGGCAACCTCTGGACCAGCTTCAACGTTGCCGGACGGGCACTCGAAAACCTTGGCTGTCTGAACCTGCCGGTTGGCGGCGCTTCTGACCTCGAAAACATTCTTAAATATCTGCAGATATTCAAGGTTAACGCGGTGGTGGGCCTGCCGTCAATCATCATCAACCTTGCCGAAGAAATTAAGAAACGTGGGCTCAATATCAGAATCGAAAAAATTCTCTACGGCGGCGAGCATCTGCGGCCGCAGACCTGCGATTTCCTGCGCGAAGCCATCGGGGCTGTGTCGATCAGATCGGCGGGCTATGCCTGTGTCGATACGGGGCCGGTCGGCTGGCAGTGCATGCATCTCGAAGGATCTGTGCATCACGTTCTCGAAGAATACTGTCACGCCGAGATTCTTGACCCGCTCGATCACACACCGGTAACAGGTAACGCATCAGGCGAAATAATTGCTACCAATCTCAATCGCGTTCTGATGCCGGTGGTGCGTTATCGCACCGGCGATCTCGGTCGCTGGGTTGAAACCGGCAATTGCCCTTGTGGTTTCAGCGGCCGCTCGTTTGAACTGCTTGGCCGCTGTGATGATCTGCTTGTCATTGGTGGCATAAATCTGATGCCGGTCGATGTGGCCGCTGGTCTGGCGGGTCTGCCCGTCAGCCAGTCTTTTCAGATTGCAGCTCAGACCGCAAATGGTCGAGATCAGCTCTGTCTGCGCCTCGAAGCCGAAAAGAAGCTGCCCGACCGGCAGGTAATCGAAGCTCTCAAGACGGGCTCATACAAGATTGCTGAATCGCTCAACGATAACTGGATGAACATTGTAATCGAGTGGTTCAAACCGGGTGAAATCAAGCGCAACCCGAGAACCGGCAAGCTCAAACCGGTCGTCGATGAAAGATTCAAGCCTTGATCAGCTTTTCTGGCCCTATTTTTGCCTGATAACAGGTGCCATCTCACGGTTCACGAGGTGGCATCTGCTGTTTCTGACGCTTTGCCTCGCCGGCGTTTTGCGGCTGCTTTTTTCTGATTTTCGGTGAAATGCCTTATCAGCAGCAGTTTCTCTGTGCGGCTCAGTTTTTTTATCGCGACTTCACGTTTTGATGCGGCTGAGCGATCGGGATGCGGTTCGGTGTATTTCAGGCTGACCGGCCCGCGCCCGCGGGTAAAGCGGGCGGCGGTGCCGTCGTTATGAGCCTGCAGACGCTTCCCGATGTCGTTGGTTATGCCAGTATAAAGGCTGCCATCGCGACATTCGAGTATGTAGACGGTCCAGTGACCGTCTGCTTCTGGTTTTGTCATTTTTCTGATTTTTTAACGTGGTAGTAAACGAGCGGTTTTTCTACGTTCTTTACCGGTGCCGATTCGGGGCCGGTAAATGACCATTTTCCGCTGGCCATGGCCAGTTCTCTGACCTTTTCGGTTGCGAGAATCTGGTTGGCTTTGGCGAGACCCTGCAGGCGTGCGGTGATGTTCATGCCCGAACTGAAGGCGGTGAGGTCGTCGTTGGGTCCGATCAGGCCGACAACGGCCGGGCAGTAATTGGTGCCGATGGCAACCCCGAATTTTTCGAAATCGGGGTGTTTTTGAATGTCTATATTTTCTGGCAGACGCAGAAACTCATTAGTGTAGTCAACGATGATTCTGGCGGATTCGAGCACCTTGTCGACGATGGTTGCCGCGTCGGCTTCATAAAACGGCGGGCCGAACAGCAGAATCAGGCAGTCGCCAACCACCTTGTCAAGGCATGCGCCAATCGGAAAAACCCGATGAATGATACCGTTCGACCACTTGTCGACGAGGTTGGTGATGCGCTCAGGGGTTTTGAGAATCTGTTCGCTCATTTTGGTAAAGCCGGAAATATCGGCAAAAATGATACCGATCTGTGCTTCGCGCGGCGTGAGATAAATCTTTTCGTAACCAGGTTCAGCAATCAATCTGGCAATTACGGTATCGGGGAAAAATTTGCGCAGCGCGTTGCGCTCACGGTTGAAATCGACAAGTCGCTGTCGAAGAGTTTCTGCAAACACCTGCACGATCTCACGTGAGAAAATTGAAAAATTGTTGCCGTGTTCGGGCACGAAAATTAACTTGCCGATCAGATTTTCTTCGATCAGGCCGTCGAGCAGATAAGTTATCGTCAGGTTTTCTTCGCCGACCACTTTTTTTAAGGCTTCAGTATTGGCAGAGAGACAATTGCCATGGTCTTTGATGAACGCGTCAAGGCCGGCATGCTTCATTTCTACCGAGTCGTGAATTCTCTGATCACCTTCGTATACCAGATAGTTGATGTTTTCGATGCCGGTCAGCTCATGGTCAGAATAAAGAATGATAAGCTTTCTGAACGGAACTTCTTTTTTCAGTACGTAAACAGCACCGTCGATAGAATCGACGATAGAATGATTTTTCAGCGCTGACTGCACACCCATGATCAGGCTGTGTTTGAGACTGCTCGAATGAATTCCGAAGAAGAAGCCGTCGAGCAGCTCGCTGATGCAATCGAGCATGGCGCTGCCGAGATTCTTTTCGGGGGCTTTATCCTGGGCGAAGGCAAGAGCTATTGACCCGGTGTTTTTGCCGGCCATCTCGATTGGCTGGGCATACCAGAGTATGCCGTTAAAATTGAAGTTTATCGCTCTGTTTATCTGATGCAGCTGCGGTACCTGTCTTTTGATATTATCATCACAGGCTCCAAAACAGAAAACCCGGTGATTCAGGTTTTCATCCTGAGTTTCAACGAAAAGCGAAACCACGTTCAATTTGCCCGCCAGAAAAAGAAAGACCTTCCCGAGAGAGGTTTCGAGATCGTGGTGAGCGGTCTGTAATTTTTCGATGACTCCATCGAGTTCGAGCTGAAGATCGCGCAGCAGTTGCAGTTCCTGCAGGTTAAAACTCATATTGGCACCTCTTGATAAATTTTTTACTCTTTAAGGCTGTAGGCAAGAACTTTCCAGGTGACGAACCCGGCTATGGCGAGCCAGACAATACCAACCAGCCAGTCGGGCAAGAACAGCATTTCGCCTATTTTATAAGCATCCGACCCTCTTACCGAGCGGTCGATAAGGTCTTCTTTGATGTCGATCAGAACATAAAAACATGAGGTCAGACCAAGGAATTTAAGAAACTGGTCACAGATTTTTTCATTCGAATAGGCAGCCAGAGCCAATAGGGCAAAACCGGTCAGAACGCAGATTATTATGCCCTCAAGATTGCGTACCCATACCAGAGTCACTCCCAGAAGCAGCACGCCAAGACCAGCAGTTATCTGCTGATCAAACCTTGTTTTTACGGCTCCAAGAAGAATCAGGCTTCCCCAGAGCAGACTGCCAAGATAGCCCGCGCTGATGACAATGAACCTTATGCCGCCACTTGTCCAGCAGACTCCGCCCTGATTGGCGTTGAGCTCGATTCTCACAATGCTGCCACCGGTAAAAACCGCTGCCAGCCCGTGAGATAGTTCGTGAAAGAAGACCGTCAGATATTTAATTGGCAATACCAGCATTGAGTCCCAGAAGTAGACGGCAACGAGGAAAAGAACCAGCGGCAATGCCATGCCTGCGGCATTGCCGGTTGGTTTTTCGTTAAGCGGCGCGAATTCTTCCATTGCCATCATTCAGCCGCCTGGGGTTTGTAGGAAAAGAAGCGGTTCAGCAGATACAGTGACAGGGCTGCCGAAAAGCCAAGCTGCACGAAATGGTCGGCCTGATAAAGCTTGAGATAGACGGCCACTGCGAGAATGATGCCCTGTACCGCAGTTACCAGGAACCAGGCGTAGCGGTTCTCTGAGGTGAACATCTTGATCAGGCCGACTGCCATGATTATGCCGACCAGTATCATGATGAACTGGAAAAGAAAGCCGCGGCCCTTTCTCGGGTTGACCAGCATGCCTTCGATGTGCGGGGCTTTACCGCTCGGATCGATCTGCAACATCGAGAAAGAGATTGGCCAGCTGGTTGTCGGAATCTTGAATTTGACCGGCAATAGCCCGCTCTGGCCAAAAACCTTTTCGCTCTGTCGAGACTGCATCTGAATCTGAGAAGACCCTTTTTGACGCTTCTGCATTGAGGTGTAAGAGCTCATCGACGAGAAATATGAGCTGTTATCGAGAAATCGCGTTTCTGCGGTTTTCATCAGGCGGTCGACATTGCCTTTTTCGCGCATCAGCTCGTAACCTTCTGGCAGATAGACTATCCAGCTCAGTTCACTGATAGGCAGATGGGCAGTCGGAAGCTCAACGTAGGTGTGGTTGAAGGCTGAAAGCTGTGTGCCGAGCTTGATGGCATAGACAATTTCGACCGGGAAGGATTTGGACTCACCCTTTTCGACCGTTGATCTGACGATCGGCAGATTGTAAGCGCCAAAGTCTGGGTCAAAGCCAGATCTGACCGAAAGCCCGGCTACCTGGGTGCTCCAGAGTTCTGTTTTTGCAGTGCCTATGACTGGCAGCTTAACTTTGAGGAACTGTTCAGAATTGTTGATGACTTCGTAAACGACACGGGTCAGCAGATAACCATCTTCATTGAGCAGGGTCATGGCCTCGGCCCGATCGATGACCGCGGTCTGCTGTTCGATGTCTTCAGGTCTTGTGATAGAAAGCGCCATGCTGTTCGGGTGTCTGAGAAACTTGAAGGCATACGGAGTTTTTTCAGGGCGTTCGCGTGACCAGTCCTTGAGGAACTCTGCGGCTACCACGGGCGAATAACCTTGCGGTGCGCCACTCACAGAAACTTCGAGGGCAGCCATGCAGCCAATGCCAAGCAGGCCCCAGGACTGTTCAACATCGAGCGGAATAATCTCAGGAACATTGTATGTGCCGTCTTTGAGATTCTGAATATCTTCTTCGAATTCAACGGCAACTTCGGTGCTGCCGCGAATTTTTGATTTGAACACGATGTCGAGGCGTCGCCCCTTTTCTTCAACAATTTTCCAGTCTTCAATGAGCTTGTTTTCGACCTTGAGAACCCTGATGCGTTCGGGCAGCTGGAAGCTGGCGGTGGCGATACCGGCGCCGCCCATAATTTTAAATTCGAAGATACTGGTGCCGGTAACAAAGCCTTCTTTAAAGTGCAGAAGATTCTGCTGACGAACCGTGATGCGGGTTTTTTCTTCGATTACCACCGGTTCCTCCTGGGGTTCGTCGGCGGTCGGCTCGGGTTTTATCTCTTCTGGTTTTGCCATGCTGACATTGCGGTAAAGCTCGACATTGACCACCTGGGTGGGCGGAAGAATGGCACGAAAAACGGTTTTATCCGGTGTCCGCTCACTGTTGCGCAAAACTCCCGGGTCGATCCAGGCTTCGCAGTCTTTTTCGTTGATGGTCAGCTGCAGAGTCGAAATACAGACCGGAATCATTTTGAGGTCGAATCTTCTCAGGTGGCGGTATTCGCTCGATGAAATCGGAATGAAGAATTCTACGGCTACCATTGCTGGCCCTGAGGCATTGGTCATGAAACCGTAGGAGGTTTCGCCACGGTCTTCGATCAGGGTCATGGCGAGCGGGTTGTCATTCAGAGACGCAGAAGATGGAACAGCTTCGGTGGAGAGCAGGCCGATCTTTTTCCAGCTGTTGTTGAACAGGTTGAGTTTGAACTCAGCCTTGAATCTGACACCGTTCTCTTCAATGGTTCCGTGGTATTTAACTGCTTCGAAGCGATATTCGCTGGGAGCGATGATTTCGGGAACGGGTTTTGGAGTAATATCTTTGAGATAGTTGTAGTCTTCTTCGGGGATTATGACGACCCGGTCGCCCGAGGGCAGTACTTTTGACAGGTCCTGAAACGGGGCCATGACTCTGATCTCACGAAAGTCTGCCGAAATTGCGGGAACGGAAGCAATCGCCAGCATCATGAAAGTCAGCAGCAGCAGTATGCCTGTGCTGACTCTGCCGGCATCGGGAGGGCTGCCGGCATTCAGATTGATTGTCGGTGGCGGGGCAGAGACATCTGTTTCTGGCAGCTTGACAAAGCGCAGCAGCCAGACCAGTTTCCAGATTACCGCACCGACAATTGCCAGCCAGAAACCTGCATTTGCCGCATCACCGATGCTTTTAAGCTTCAGGTCGATCAGCGAAATCAGAATGACGATAATCGCGGCAAAGGTTATTTTTTCGGGCACGCGCAGGAACGACCCGGCAACGAAGTATAGGGCGCTAAAAACCGCTATGATGAAGGCAACGACCTCTGCCGAATTCAAAACCGAGTTCCAGATATAGCTGACTTTGACGCTGGGGCAGGTCGAATTGGCAATCAAAGCGCCGTCTGATGCAATTTCGGCCATTACCAGGTCGCGTTCGAGGGTGTAGAAATTTTTGGTCATGACAAACTTGCTTTTGATCGGCTGCATGCCGCGGACTCTGGCATTGCCGAAGCCTGCTTGAGAAGCGCCAAGAGCCATCGCGTCAGCCTGCATGTCTTTGCCTTCAAGATCTCTGGTCTTTGATTTTTCAAAGCTGGCAGATTTCGCTTCACGTTTGAAGTCCATCTCGTTGGCGGCCATGTCGCTTCTTGGGGATGCAGCCATCTGCTGCGCAACATCTTCTATTGGCCCGTGCAGCTGGCAGTAGATATTGCCGGTTTCGGCAATGTTACCCTGTGAATAATAACGGCAACCGCTTTCTGGTGGGTGTGGCCGATTTTTCAGATACTTTCCATCCACCAGTCGGTCGATGTCGAGCGAGGTCATCATACTGTCGGGCTGGGCATCCATGTTATACATCTCAACCGCACCCAGTAGAACCCGCTGATTGGCGTAACAGGCCTTGTCTCTGGCCTGTTCTCTCGCTTTTCTGAAGTTCGGAACCGCCATGGCGGCCAGAACACCAATGATTATGACGACAATCATCAGCTCGACGAGTCTGAATCCCTTGCCGCCGAAGATAAAGCCGAATATGGTGCAGATAAAGTTCCAGATCCAGGTCAATATTGCCACGAGCAGTTTACGTGAAACGATTGCCAGGATTATGGCAGCCATGAAAATCATGAAAACAATGGCATCGGGGTTTCTTATCAGCAGCCAGGCGGCGCGCAGCATGTGCATGAAACCTCTGAAAAAATAAGGGTCTTTGCGGGTTTGCGGGTCTTTGACCGTGCCTGAGAAATCGTAAAGGTGGTAGTCTTCGGGGGCGTAGAGATACCATGAAAATCGCGAGACCGGTATGTCGACGAGAGGCGGCGTAAAAGCCAGACTGCCGCGCCACTTAACTTCATCAACCGGTTCCTTGATAGTGATCTGCAGGTTCATGTCAACCGGTTCGCCGACGATCTGGCTCATTTCAAGAGGTATCTGAACCACGCCGGGAATCTTGCTGTTAACCGGTTTGACCGGAACACCGCCGCGGAATGTCGATACTACTTCTGAGCCTGATGCCAGCTGCAGCTGCAGATACTGTTTGTTATTGTTGCGGATACTCATGGTGACCAGAGTGCTGCTCGAACGGTTAGTCGTGAAAGTGGTTTTCACATCCATGCTGTCGGCGACAACGGTCTGCTGCGGCACATCGAGATAACGTTTGATGCGAAGCCTGATGCCGGCGGGGCTGACGTTCTGACGCCAGGCGAGAAGAAGTGGCCGGGTGGCTTTGTCTTTTAGCGGCTGCGGAATTTCGAGCGGATCGAGTGGGTAGACGCCCTTGTTCAAGGGTTCCTTTTCGTTGTTGCCAGGTTGCACTTCGACTGATGAAAGGGCTTCGACGGCGATGGCGCCGAGTTCTCTTTCGACGCCGACCGGAGTGATCTCGGGCAGGCTGATAACCGGCAGGTTAAGGTCTACCGGGGCTTCATAGGCGATTTCGATCTGGCAGACATCTTCGCGGCCCGGCTGAAATTCGATGCGCAGTTTTTTCTGGCCGCCTTCGCGGGTCATTTTCTGGGTCTGCGGGCGGTCGGCATTAACGGCAACGATTTCGACATCATCGGGCAGGTTGAAGGTAAAGGTGTCGACCGGAGCTTTGCTGATCGTGTAGTTGAAAGTTTTCTGAACGAAAATGGAAGTTTCACCAAGGCTGGCAAGGGTATGAGATCTGGCGTAGACCAGTGGTTTTATAACCGGTTTTGCCGGCTCGGTTATCTGGACGGGAGCGACTTCCGGGGTCTGAGTTGCGTTCTGGTTCTGACCCTGGAGCTCATCGGTCACGGGCCTGGGCTCATCTTTTACCAGCGACTGCTTCGAAAATTTGCGCCGCCATTTGATACTGACATCGCTGTTGGCACCGAGCCAGCCGATAAATTCGCAGCCGCCGGCGGCATTGTCTTCGCTGACACTGAAATCCTTGAAGCTGGTGGTGTCGATCGAAAGAACGTCGCGTTCTGACTTAAGTGCCATGAATGCAAGCGGTATGCGGGTCATGTTGAACTGCAGATTGAAGAGATCATCGATGTTCTGCACCGGCACGACGAAAGCAATGCGGCAGTCGTGCAGCCCTTTTCCGGATACGGGCAACGAAAACATCGTATCTTTCCAGTTGTTCTGGCTGAGGGTGTCGTTGGTTGCGCCAAATGACTGATAGACGTTCTGCAGCATATTCTGCTTGCTCATTTTGCCGAACTGAACCTGACGGGCATTGCCGGCGAACCAGCTGGTTTTAAGGGTGGTCGGGCGATCGTTGAGGCTGACCGATTCAACCGCAAGACTGCCCCAGATCAGAGGAATTTCGTGCCAGCCATCAGTATAGGTTTCAATTTTAAAGCTGGCTTCGATAAAGGCGAAGTTTTCTTCGATGCGTCCCGCAAGGCGGGCTGAGTTCACTTGATAGAGAAGCGGTGGCGGGTCGGCTACCGGGGCAGATTCAGAGGCAAGCCAGGCTTCTTTGGCCTTTTTCAGGCTTTCGAATTCTTCGATTGGCAGAATGAAATATTTGCCAACCTCTTTCTGCAGCACTTTATACAAATCTTCATAGGGAACCAGTGATTTAATGGTGTTGATAGCGACCGGCTGCCCCGATTGCCTGGTTTTACTGAACTCAGGGTTTTCAGAAGAGTTGATTATCTGCAGAGTTTCTGGCGTGTCATTCGCCTGCTGGTTGATTACAGCGCCAATGTTGGAAATATTGTTCTGCTGCTGTATTTCCTGAACCTGAATCCGGCTTTGCGAGAAGGCCGGCAGAGACAAAAAGAACGCAAGATAAATAGAAAGCAGCGCAAACCGCAGTTTCATGTTTCCCCCCCAATTAGCTGTCAGGCTGAATCGTCAGCCTAAAGTGTACAGCAAAAGGGCAGGGGGTTCAATAAAAAAGGCACCGGCCGACAATCTGCAAAAAATCAGTAGTCGCGGTCGAGGACCATGTCGTCTTCTGACGGGATATAGACCGGGTCAATGATCAGGCGGTTTTTGCGCTTGTGAATTTCTGAGTCGTAGTGTTTTTTTACAGTTTTCCAGTCTGAGAACGAGAGCAGGTCGCGCAGCAGATTGAGCACGCGCCGGTGATCGTAAAGATTGAATACCGGAAACTCGACGGTCAGCAGATCGATAGGTGCCGAGCACTCGCGAAAGCGCTTTCCCCAGCTCTGTCGGAAATGGCCCTGCGAATCGCAGCAGTTGAGCATGATAATCTTGTAAGCATTCGCCGGAAATTCGGTTGCGTCGAGATCTTCTGCGGTGGCGCGCACGATACGGTAGGGGGTGACGTGGCGGTCTTCAATCAGATCACCGTTGCCGCATTTGAAGATGTCATCCATCGAGGCGAAAGCCATGCCGCCGCCGTAGCGGGCGTGTCCTGAATAAATGACCACGTCGATGGTCGGGTCTTCGAGGGCTTTTTTGAAGATGCCCTTGGGGTTCTGGTTGATCTGAGTGATCATGCCGATCTCGATCAATACCGGTTTGCCCCGGTAATACAGGCGTTTGCCGTTCAGCGTCTCGAAGGCCGGAAACGACCCCATGATCGTGTCGCGGGGGTGATCCCAGCCCCAGAAGACCGCGATTCTCAGCTTACCGTCGGCAAACATCGCATCGTAGTTCGGTTGCCCTATGGGAATAACGTCTTTGACGCCCCGTTCGACCGAACGGCGCACCGCTGCCCCATTGAGCATAACTGCAACTATAGTGAGGCAGAAAAAACCTGTCAGAACGTAAATTATTCTTTTGCGCATACAGGAAAGGAATCGGCAGAGGAGAAGATTTTGTTTAGGGTCTGAATTCGGCGAAAGCTTTTCTGAATTCTTCGATGCCGCCGAGTTTTTCGATCAGCAGGCCCATTCTCTGGTGCGGTTTTGCCTTAGCCTTGTAAAAGTCAACCAGTCTGGCAACCATTTCGAGAGCCTGGTGGTCGTCGAGTTCTGAAGCCAGCTCGCTTGAAAGTCTCGGCAGGGCGCCGCCATTACCGCCGACAAGAAGCTTCCAGCCTTTGCTGAAGCCGACCAGCCCGATGTCTTTGATACAGGTTTCGGCGCATTGGTTGGCGCAGCCACTTACACCCATTTTCATTTTGCCGGGCATTTCCATGCCGTGATAGAGCTTGTCGAGCTGCATACCCATGCCAAGGCTATCTTTAATCCCGCGTTTGCAGAAAGCGGTGCCGGGGCAGGCCTTGACGCTGCGCACACACAGGCCGGTAGCGGCGCCCTTGTCCATTTCGAGGTCAGCCCAGACCTTCTCGACGTCGTTTTCTTTCAGACCGACGAGGGCAATTCTCTGGGCGCTGGTGATCTTCAGGGCCGCTGCCTGGTATTTTTCTGCTGCATCGGCAAGTTTGCGCAGAATTTCGGGGGTGACAACACCGCAGGGAATATGGGGTGCGACCGCATAGGTCTGCTTGTCGCGCTGAATTATGGCACCGAATTCGCCGTCTTTAATCATGGTGTGACTCCTTGAAGTTTCATTGTGGAATATATCTGCCGTCGACGAGTTTCAATATTCCTGTTGCGGCATTGTCGTTTCTCAGGTCTTCCGGCAGGTGCGCCTGCGTGAAACCGTCATGGCACTGCATCCGGGTAAACCTTGCGATCGCAGCCGGCATGCCGCTGAACGTGCATTCAGGATGATTGGACACCGGAAAGCTGCCGCCGGTAACGAGTGCCTGACTTGCAACCTGCTGTGCGGGCAGGCGGTCGAAAAGCAGTCTGGCCGCTTTTCGTCTGAGCAGTGGCCCGATTGTTTTCAGAATATGGTCATCTGACTCTGAAATACCGGCAAAGACACTGAGATTGCCGCAGGCATCGAGCGGTTTGATTGCTTCGGAAAACTGTAAATCGTTTTCGAGCGTTACAAACATTATTACCGGTCCGAATACTTCTTCCTGAAACTGGGCGGCCTGTTTCAGCCAGGTTTTAAGATCGAGATGCAGAACGGTATAAGGGTAAACGAAAGGGTTTGGTTGATAGAATTCTTTGCGGGTCAGTTTACGCGCTCCCAGCCTGATGAAGGAAGAAACCTGCGAATCGGCCGCGTGCGCAACCAGGTCGGAGAGAAGTGGCCTGCAGGTGCCGGCGTTGAATTCGTCAACGATCGACCTTATCAGGCCTGAAGACTCCTTGTTCTCGACGATAAAAACCGGGCTGGGGCGGGCGCATGTCTGACCTTCATTCAACAGAACCGCATCAGTAAGCTTTCTGGCAATTTCAGCCTTTTGCCCGGCAATTGCTCCGGGAAGAATAACGACCGGATTCATGCCGGTCATGCTGATGAATGCCTGGTTTCCCGAATGATCTGCGCTTTCTTTCAGCGACATCCCGGCTTTGCGACTGCCGGTGAAGGCAAGAGCCCCAAGCATCGGGTGCGAAGCAAGACGGTAGCCAAGATCGGCAGTGGTATGAAAGAAAAATTGAAAGAAACTAACGGGAAAATTCTTTTCGCAGGCCGTTTCGTGGATAAGCCGCGCCAGTTTAAGGCTGGTGAGAGGGTAGACCGGGTTGCTCTTGGCGATGACTGAGTTCCCGGCAGCAATCGCGCAGGCGAAGTCATTGCCACCGCACGAATTAAGGCTGAACGGATTGCACGCCGGGCCAAAAATCACCACCGGGCCGTTGAGGGCCACGCGCAACGACCGGATGTTGTTTCTTGAATCAATGGTTATATTACGCCAGCTGCGGTCGAGGCAGAACCTTGCGGCGTCGAGCAGCTGCTGCTGCATTCGGGGCAGTTCGTGTTCGAGTAGAAAACTGGTAGACAAACCGGTTTCTGCATTGGCGGTCTGGCAGAGCTCTTCGGCGTTCTGCCGCAGCCTGGCTGCCAGATTTGTCAGAAATTCAGAGCGTTGCTCGAAGGTTATCGCTTCAATTGCAGCACGTGAGTTTTCTTCGGCCTGCAGCATTTCATCGAGATCGAGAAAGCTCGAGACCGGAAAATTGTCAGGCAGAATTCGGGCGGTAACCGGGTTGATTGCCCGAAAAGATGAGACAGGAAAGCTGGCTTCGCGCCATTCGCCATTGACCAGAATCGGGTGATGAATCATTTCCTTCTCCTTGCAACTGTCTGTAAATATAAAAGAGATTGTATCAGAAGATACAATCTCTTTAAACAGTTTTACGCAGTAAGCTTAATCAGGCTGTGTTCTGAGCATCTTTTGCTGAATCGGTGTCGCCAGCTTCCTCGTTCAGACCTTCTTCGATCTTGAAACCACTGGTGACCAGCCGAAGTTCTTCAATTACCACATGCAGCTCGCGGGTGACTTCTTCGATCGATTCGGGGCTGAGTTTCTTCTGGTCGATCTTATCACGCAGTCTGCTGCCGGTCATTACCAGTTTCTCGATCACTTCGCGGTCTTTGGCCACCATTTTGCGTAAGGATTCAGACATGAGGTTGAACGCTTCCTGCAGGTCCTTCAGTTCATCGCCGTGGCGCAGATGAATCTGCTGTGTCAGGTCGCCGGAGGCAATCATTCGCGCCGTCTCTTCCAGTCGGTAGACAGGCCCCGCAATCTTGTGTGAGACAAATATCGATAATATGGCAATCGCAAGTATGAAAACGATGATCCAGCGCATCAGAATGGTGTTAACCGAGTCGAAGATGTCTGAAAGCTTGTCGAGTGTCAGGTCCGGAGTATTAGCGATGCGGCTCCATGACGTGTGGTAGATTATCCAGCCGACGCCAAAGGCCACCAGCAGCATGGTTGAGATAATGATGCCCATGTATCTCAGCTGAAGACCTGTTTTGATCAGATATGTCCGTCTTCGATGCTTGTTCATGTTTACTCTCCGCTTTTATGAAAAGTGCAGATCACTCTGCCGCGTTCATCAAATTTATACTCGCCCTTCTCGGGGCAAAGCCTGATTTCGTTGAGAAAGCCCTTTTCCTTGAGGGCGTCGAGATCGACGCGCTTGCCGCGTTCGACGATGCTGCGCGTATTGTTGGCATCATGGTCTTCGATGCCCACCTGAATTTTCTGCCTGATTTCACGGCACGAAATGCCGTATATGCCCGACTGCATATTGAGAAACTGCGGAAAAAAGATGAAGATCGACATTACCACGCCGACCATCAGGAAAACAATGGCATAGAGGGCGATATTACCCTGTCGCATATCGCGTATACCGCTGTAAAGAAGGTTCTCAGACATCAAAAATCTTCCTGTTGTGCTAAGGTTAATACTTCATCGGCATAACTGCCGTTTTAAATCAGTTGGAATCTGCCGGCGCTTCCTGGCGCAGCTGCGTGAGCATGTGGGCAAACCTGTCGGGCATCGGGGCAATGAATTCGAGGTCTTTGCCGGTTACCGGGTGCTTGAGAGCAAGACGGTGGCTGTGCAGAAAATGTTCGGCTTTTTTTTCGAGGCGCTTGCCGCCGTAAGTGACGTCGCCAAGCAGCGGATGCCCGGTAAAGGCCATGTGCACGCGAATCTGGTGAGTGCGGCCGGTCAGAATTTTAACTTTAACCAGGGTTGCACCCTTGAGATATTCGATAACTTCGAAATTGCTGATGGCCATGCGGCCCTTGTCGGCGGAGGTGGCCTTCATGCGCTTGCGATGAATCTTGTCGCGTTCGATCGCCACTTCGATACGACCTTTGCGGTTAACGATATGACCCTGAATGATCGCGAGATACTCTTTTTCGAGCTCATGCCCGGCAAAGGCTTCAGCCAGCTTGCGATGCACGTCGCGGGTTTTGGCGAGAATCATGACACCACTGGTGTCTTTATCGAGGCGATGTACAACCCCGGGTCGGGTTGGCGCGCCGATCGGGCTGAGCTTCGTGTGACCGAGCAGAGCCGAAACGACGGTAGTCTTTTCTTTGCCGGCGCCGGGATGAACGACCAGGCCGGCAGGCTTGTTGACGGCGATCATGTAGCGGTCTTCGAAGAGAATCGGAAAATCAAGCGTCGTGGCCTTGATTTCGGGTTCGACTTCTTCGGGGCGAAACGTGATTTCGACCTTTTCGCCGCCTTTAACTTTGAGGCCCGGCTTAACCAGCTGGCTACCCACTTTTATCTCGCCAGTTTTCAGCATTTCCTGGGCGAGGGTGCGCGAAATCTGGCCGAATTTTCTGTTGATTGCCAGATCGATACGTAACCCTGCGTATTCGGGTTCGACGGCCCAGGTTTCAGTTTTGCTCATCTGCTTTATCTCCGGTATCAGCTGGATATTTATAGCAGTATATTACCATAAGACCGGCCAATGTCATAAGAAAGATTGAGGCGAGCTGCCCGGGCGAAAGAAGTATGGGGGTGAAAAAGCCACCGCGGTCGTCGTCACGAATAAATTCCAGCAGAAATCGCCAGATTGAATAAACAAAAACATACAGCCCGGTTAAAACGCCGGGGCGCGCGCTCACCACACCAGGTCTGCGGCGCAGCAACATGGCCGTAAAAACAGCCAGCAGCAGCAGAAAGCCGCCTTCGTAGGCTTGAGTCGGGTGTCGGTAGCAGCCGGGCGGATCACCGCTGAGGTGATAAATGCTGATAAGATCAGTTCGGGCCCCATAACAGCAGCCGTTGATCAGGCAGCCAAATCGCCCGATGGCATGCCCGAGAGCCAGAGATGGTGTGACTGCGTCGAAAACTGCCCGCCAGGGCAGCGATTTTTTCAGAAAATAAACAAACAGGCCGGCGGCAGATGCAAACAGCCCGCCATGAAACACCAGCCCGCCTTCGTGCAGCGCAATCAGATCGCGAAAGCTCGAAAACTGCTGTGGAAAAAGTGCGATATACATGATTCTCGCACCAGCCAGGCCGGCCAGTGAGATTATCAGCATAAAATCAACGAGGTCTGGCTTTTTTATGCCGGTTGCCCGGCAATTGGCCGAAAAGAGCCAGGTGCCAGCCAGAAAGGCGACCAGCATGAGAATGCCGTAGGTGTAGACTGGCAGTTGAAGGTCAATAAGCTGCTGCATCAGGAGTTGTTCTGTTTGATATCAACAGATGCCTGATCGGGCATGATTCTATACTGTCGGCTGCGATCGATTACTTTCCAGGCGATAAAAGAGAATGCTATGGCGCCGATGCCGATCAGCTGCGATAATTTGAGTCCGAACAGCACCGCCGGGTTTTCGGCGCGCCAGAATTCGATAAAGAATCTGAAGAAGCCATAAAGGCCCATACAGGCGAGAAACATTTCGCCATGGTTGCGTCTGAAGCGACGCAGATACTGCAGAACAATGAAAATCGCCAGACCGGAAAGGGACTCATACAGCTGGGTCGGGTGGTGCAACCCGGGGCCGGCATGTTCAAAATGAAAACCCCAGGCATAGCTGCAGGCAGTGCCGTAGCAGCAGCCATTGAAAAAGCAGCCGAGCCGCGCCAGCATTATTCCGAGCGGCAGGCCGAAGCCAATGCAGTCCATGACCGGCCAGAATGGTATTTTTCGCGCCTTGAGATAGAGAAGGTCGAAGATGAAGCTGCTGATGACCGAGCCGTAAAAGGTCAGGCCACCCTGTTCGAAGGCGAAAAAATCAGAAAAAGTGAGCTTTTCAGGGTTGTATTCGAGCAGAAACAGCAGGCGCGAGCCCATGATGCCGACGATCAGCTGAATAATCAGCATGTCGAAGATCGCTTCGCGGTTGAGGCCGGCCCGGCCTGCTTCGCGCAGAATAACAAAAGTGCCGGCTGTGTAGCCGGCAGCGATCAGCAGACCATAGGTATAGACGTTGAACCAGGGGGTCGAGAAGAGGATCGGATACATGTTTCAGGTTCAGGCCGCAGTGGGTGTCAGGCCTTCTGAACTGGCTTCCTCGTCTTCGTCAGGGCTCAGAAAGAAGATGTCAACGAACAGCATGAACACGCCAAAGTCGATGGCGATATCGGCGACGTTGAAAACCGGAAAGTCGAAGCTGCCGAAGTGGAAAAGAAAGAAATCGACGACAAAGCCGTAGACGATGCGGTCATAGAGATTGCCAACCGCGCCGCCAACGAGCAGGGCAAGTGCCCAGCGGGTCATGCGTTCTTCTTCGGGCAGTTTGAGACTGTAGTAGGCAATGATGATGATCATCGTCATTGCCATCAGAATCGGCGGCAGGCGCCAGTCCGGGAACCAGCCAAAAGCGACGCCGGGGTTTTTCACGTAGGTGAGAGTGAAAAAGTTATCGATGACGTTGACCGGCAGCAGATGGGAGTTATTAACGACCAGAAGTTTGGTTACCCGGTCGACGACATAAAAAATCAGTGCATACAGGAGAACCGAGGGAGACCTGAGGTGGTAGCCAAGGTTTCTGATGACATACAGAGGGTAAATTGCCAGGGTATAGAGACCCGTTATCAGCCAGGTGGCTGTCCATACCAGTGCGTTGCTGATTAGTTTCATAATTTCCCTGAGAATAAGATAACGATGCGAAATCTTCAACCCTTTCGGCAGGTTTCCGGAATTCATGAATGAAAACCAGAAGTTTTTTTATTTAATTTTTGTAATTCATTCTGCCGATAAGCCAAGGGTATAAGTATAAGACATTGCGTCTGGAGGTCACAGATCAACTATGAAGTCTTACCGTCGCCTGCCTGATCACCCATGGCTGATGCTGTTTCTGCTTGTTGCAGTAACCATGCTGACAGCCGGTTGTTCATCGAGTTCCTCAGATTCCGGCGGAAACGTTAACCCGCTTGGCGCTTATCAGGTCACGAACGGAACCGGTGGGTTACCCACCGACGGCGTCGTTCAGAATCCTGGTCAGATAACTACTCCGATTGTTACGGTTCCGACCGGTGGCAGCGGTGTTAATGGCCACGACAACGCTCCACTGCTTGATAATATGCATCCGGGCTGGCAGCAGGCTTCTTGTTTGAGCTGTCATAACGACACCACCCGTAATCCCGATCATAATTACACAGATGACAAACAATGCTATCTTTGCCATGGCACCAACGGTCTGCCTGGTTTTGGTGATACCATTCCGCCGATTATCAGCGGCGTTGTTGCCACACCGCTTTCAACCTCGGTAACCATCACCTGGAAAAGTGACGAAGAATGCCTCAGTCGGCTGGTTCTTAAGACAGTTGGTGGCGACCGGCTCGAGTTTCCGGTCAGTACTACCTACAAAACCAGTCATAAGTACGAAATCAATGGTCTGCTGGCTTCGACCAGATACACTTACGAGCTTATCTGCACCGACAAGAGCAGCAATCGCACCACCACAGCGACTTTTGGCGTGCTTTCGTTCACTACCCTTGAAGCAGTAACGATTCCCACAACGACTACTACTACCCCGACAACCCCGACGACACCTGTAAACACCGTTTTCAGCAGTATAAATATCACCAAGGGTGGCCCTTACAAAGCCAGCATCAACTTTTCGCTCAAAGAACCTGCTGAATGTATTGTTTACCTCTTCGCAAAGGATTCAACCAACCCGGCTGAGGCAGTCGATCTTGGCAAAGTCAACAGCAGTTACAGTAACGACAAGCTGTTTAATCTCAACGCCAACACAACCTACAGGATTCGAATATTTGCCACGCCGGTTTCAACCGGTATTGAAGAAAAGAGTACATACTTCGATTTTACAACTGATCCTGCCTGACCAGACAGGCCTGCAAACTGTGACAATTGCGCCTCTCCTTGCGGAGAGGCGTTTTTCTTTTGCAGTCTATCGTTTCAACAGGTTTCTTCTTGAAACTGTGTATTAAATCTGGTATAACCAGATTTTATGAAAACATTTCCAATTCTTTACATATGGCGGTAACGCATGGGATGGTTTGACAAGCTTACCCGTCCCAGACGGGACACCCCCTCCGACCTCTGGAAAAAGTGCCCGGCCTGTAACGAAACCCTTTTAATCAAGGATCTGGCAAAGAACCTTTTTCTCTGCAGCAAATGCGATCATCATCTGCGCATGCCCCTCTGGGACCGCATTGCTCTGCTCACCGACGACAATTCTTTTGTCGAGATCGACCACGACATGAAATCGGTCGATCCGTTGAGTTTTGTGGATTCAAAGCCTTACCCCGAACGCATGGCCGAAGCCATTAAAAAGACTGACGTCAATGAGGCGGTTGCCACTGGCAGAGCGACTTTATCAGGTCGCAAGGTGCTTCTAGGGGTCATGAATTTCGATTTTATGGGCGGCAGCATGGGTTCGGTCGTTGGCGAGAAGCTCACAACGATTCTCGAACTGGGTGCACAGGAAAAAGCTCCGGTTATCATTGTTTCTGCCAGCGGCGGCGCCCGGATGCAGGAAGGTATTTTTTCGCTGATGCAGATGGCCAAGACTTCGGCTGCGGTTAAACGACTGAATCAGGCGGCTGTGCCTTTTGTTTCGATCATGACCGACCCGACCACCGGCGGCGTTTCGGCGAGTTTTGCCAGCCTCGGTGATGTTAACATCGCTGAGCCCGGTGCTTTGATCGGTTTTGCCGGTCCGAGGGTAATCGAACAGACCATCAGACAGAAGCTGCCCGAAGGTTTTCAGCGTTCGAAGTTCCTGCTCGAGCATGGCATGCTCGATTGCGTCATTCATCGTCGGGTTATGAAAAATACTGTTGCACGAATTCTGCGGCTTCTGGTAGCCTGACGGGGTACATATGGCAAAAGAATTTGAATTCGAAAAATTAATTATAGAGCTTGAGGCTCGAATTAAAGAGCTGCAGGCCATTTCTGAAACCCGCAAAATCGACCTTTCGCGCGAGATCAGGGCAATTAATGAAAAAGTCGATGCTCTCAAGAATGATGTCTATGGCAATCTTGAGCCATGGCAGATCACTCAGGTGGCCCGCCACATCAATCGCCCGTCGACTCTTGATCTGATCAAGCATCTGTGCGGCGAAGAATTTGTCGAACTGCACGGTGACCGCCTGTTTGGTGATGATCCGGCAATCGTCTCCGGTATTGGTCGAATTGGTGATCAGCGGGTAATGATCATCGGGCACCAGAAGGGGCACGACACCGAAGAAAACATTTACCGCAATTTTGGCATGCCGCACCCCGAGGGCTATCGCAAGGCTCTGCGCATGATGCGCACCGCTGAACGCTTCGGCCTGCCGATTATAGCTTTTATCGATACTCCCGGTGCTTTTCCTGGTATTGGCGCTGAAGAACGTGGCCAGAGTGATGCGATTGCGCGCAATCTCGCTGAAATGTCAGGTATCAGAGTGCCGATTCTCTGCTTTGTTACTGGTGAAGGCGGCAGCGGTGGCGCTCTGGCAATCGGTGTCGGTGACCGGGTTTTCATGTTTGAATTTTCGGTTTATTCGGTAATTTCTGCCGAAGGCTGTGCCGCCATCCTCTGGAACGATCCGGCTAAGACGAAAGAAGCGGCGACCGCGCTCAAGCTTCGCGCCACCAACCTGCTTGAAGCGGGGATTATCGATGGCATACTTCCTGAACCGATTGGTGGTGCGCATCGCAATCATCAGATGGCTGCCGATGAAATTAAAAAGCAGATCGAAAAACATCTGCCTTCATTATTGGCGATGAACGCCGATAAATTATTGGACGAACGCTACAAAAAGTTTCGCGGCATGGGAAGATTCACCCGCGAAGAGGAGCTGGAGCATGCCTAAGAGCAAGCCAAAAGCAGGCGAAGTGACTGACAAGGCTGATAAGCCGGTTGAAACCCGGAAAAAGCCCGTTCATGAAGAGATCAAGGTCGCTTCGCCTTATCGCAAACGAAGTGATGAAGACGTTGTCGATCATCAGGACGAACGCGAAAAGCGCAAGGAAGAGTCGATATTTGACGACTCGGTGAAGCTCTATCTGCAGCAGCTCACCAAGCTCAGCCTGGCAACCCATGACCAGGAAAAGGAATTCGCGCGGAGAATTCTCGAAGGCGACCCAGAAGCCCGCGAGGCTTTGATTACTGCAAATCTCAGGCTGGTAGTCAGTATCGCCAAAAAATATACCAACCGTGGCCTGCTTTTTCTTGACCTGATTCAGGAAGGCAACCTCGGTCTGCTGCGTTCTATCGAAAAATTCGATTACACGATGGGCTACAAGTTTTCGACTTACTCGACCTGGTGGATCAGACAGGCGATAACCCGTGCTCTGGCTGAACAATCAAGGGTTATTCGCATTCCGGTTCATATCATGGAAATCGTCAATAAGGTTCGCAAGCAGATTCGCATGTTTGTCCAGGAAAAGGGCCGCGAGCCGGCCATGGAAGAGTTGTCTGCCCGTGTCGACCTGCCCGTCGACCGTATCGAAGAAGTGGTGCGTCTGACTCAGGAGCCGGTTTCACTCGAAATCTCGGTTGGTAACAAAGAAGACACTTCGCTCGAAAACTATATTTCGAATGATGATGCCGTCAGCCCAGAAGAAGCCGTTATCGATTCGCTGCTGCGCGATCAGATCTGTCGGGTTCTAGAGACACTTTCAGATCGTGAGCAGATCGTTGTCAAGCTTCGTTTCGGTCTCGACGACGGCACACCGCGGTCGCTTGAAGAAATCGGCAGAATTCTCGGGGTGACCCGTGAGCGGGTGCGTCAGGTTGAAGAAAAAGCGCTCAAAAAGCTGCGCGCCAGTTCGGCGCCAAAGTTGAAAGAATATTATCATCGCTGATATTTACCTGTAATAAAAAACGGGCTGTCTTTAAACGACAGCCCGTTTTCATTTCCGGCTCAATCCCAGATTTTGAAAAGGTCGTCAGTGCCGGGCGGTGGCGGTTCAAGCTCGGTTGGCTGAGTTTGCGCCGGGGTGCCACCGGTGTTTTCTTCGAGATTTTCACTGTCTGAAGCCGGCTCTGCAAGAGTGCTGATTTCGCCCGAATCAAATTGTGCCAGTCTTTCGAGCTCGGCGAGAGGGTCATCAGACTCGATCGCTGCCGGGGCGGCGGCAGTTGTGGTGCCCTGAGTTTCGGCGGGCTGGCTTCCGACAGGTCTGAACAGTTCTTTTATGCCGGTGCCAAAAGGCTTTTTAATGCCGGTCTCGATGAAACCGCGCAGAACTTTTATGCTGCCGTCAGCCGGGAACAGAGCGGCAAAAGAGGCAAAGTAATCGTTCAAAAGCCTGAATTCTTCGTCAGAAAGCTTTTTGATTGCCCGGTTAAGCCTGGTTGTAAGATCGGCATCTCTTTGCGGGTCAAGATTCAGGGCTTTCAGCAGAGTCTGATGAAAAGCCCGCCTCAATTCTGGTGTGAGGCGGTTGACCAGTTCCGGGCAGAACTGCATGAGCGGCATTACTGACCAGGTTTCTGGTCTGGCCTGTTTCAGAACTACAGAAAACTTGCCGTTGCCGAACTGGCGCGCCAGGGTGTATGTGCCCTGAACTTCGTCGAGCAGTATATAGAATTTGCGATGAATGGCCCACAGTCGTTCTTCGGGCCTTGCTGTGGCAGGCGCTGATGGCGGCATGAATGAAAAGGGCAGTGAGGTCTTGCTGATCAGCATTTCGTCTGAACTTAACGAAGACAGAGCCCTGGCTTCATTGTTCAACAGCCAAAGTTTAAATGGTGAAGTGATGTTGTTAGCCTGGGCCTGAGCATAGACCGGCCCTGCAAAAAGAAGTGAAAGCAGCAGAAAAATCTTTTTCATCTTCTACTCCTGCATTCCGGTCATCTTCAGACTGTGGCTGAGCTGTTTTTCGAAGTCCCACAGGTTGCGGGTGACGGCAAATTCTTTATTGATGAAAGTAAACTTATATGAGGTCTGCCAGTCTGCCTGATGCACCACGCCTTCGAAGAGGTTGAACAGCAGTCGGCCCTTGAGGCTGAAGGCCTTCTGTCGTAAACGGTCATCGGGCAGTTTCATGGTTGCGGCAAAAAGAATTTCTGCCAGCCCTTTCTCGTTGTCGACAGACTTGAGAAGCAGGTTCCAGGCCGCCGGCACCGCTTTGCCACCGATGTTGAGGTCTTTTTTTATCTGGCGTTTTTCTGCTACCTTCCAGTCACCAGCTGGCAACGGCATAAAGAATGGAATTGTCTGCCCTGATTCGGCCGGGGCTCCTTTAATTTCGCCGTTTTCTTTGAGATAGCGTCTATAAGTTGAGCTTTTATCGCCAATGTCGACGATGAAAGCTCCATCCTGGAAGTCGATGGCCTTGACCGTGAATTCGGCGGTTGAAGCCGGTTGAATGGCCGACGGGCTGGAAGTGAAAGTCTGAATTTTGCCGGAACTCTGCTGGGTATACTGGTAAGAGTAGGTATACCCCTTGCGGAAAGCATATCTGACTTCGACTGCACCAAGGGTTGTGCAGCAGAAAAGAAGGGCCAGCAGCAGAATAGTTCTAGGCGTTGCTTTCATCCTTTTCTCCGTGGTTTTCACTGTAATCAGCTTCTGGAGCTTTTTCAGGAACATTTTCTGCGAGACCCGGCAGCATTCCCTGTTCCGGGGCGTCGCCGTCGTCGGCAGGGGTTTCTGC
This sequence comes from Candidatus Rifleibacteriota bacterium, assembly GCA_024710355.1. Classification (GTDB taxonomy): domain Bacteria; phylum Muiribacteriota; class Ozemobacteria; order Ozemobacterales; family Ozemobacteraceae; genus Rifleibacterium. The sequence continues at coordinate 90,432 of JANJUX010000006.1, read as the reverse complement.
TGTTTGAGGTGTTTCTATGGCGACCTGTCGGTTTTGTGTGCCGTGCGGGCGTCTGTCATTCGGTCTTTTGCCTGGCTTTTCCTGTCGTTCCATGACCGGCTCGATTTTGAAGGTTTCAATATCGAAGCTGTTGGCCGGTTTTAAAATAAGTTTCCGTCCGATCAGATTTTCGAGTTCTCTTATGCCGTTGTTGTCTTTGCCACGCAGGTGATCAATAACCATGCGGTGAGCGTTGAGAATGATCTTTTCTGTCTGGTAGCGCTTTGCTTCGTCGATCAGACCGGCCCGGATCTGGTTGGCAACCGTGGCGGGTGAGAGAGTTTTCCCGGCGCCCTGGCAGCAGGGACACGGTGCTTTGCGGATTTCATCGAGACTTGCCGAGGTGCGCCTTCGTGTCATCTGTACCAGGCCAAGTTCTGAAAATTCAAGTATGTTGGGCTTGTTACGGTCACCTTTGAACCCCTCGCGCAGGGCTTTAAGAACCTGCGCCCGATGCGAGGGCGCTTCCATATCGATAAAATCGATGATGATCATGCCGGCCAGGTTACGCAACCTGATCTGTCTGGCAATTTCGCGGGCGGCTTCGAGATTGACCCTGAATACGGTTTCTTCAAGATCGGAGCCGCCTGAGAATCGACCGCTGTTAACATCGATGCAGTACATGGCTTCGGTCTTGTCGATGAAGATATAACTGCCCGAATCAAGCCAGATTTTGCGTGCCAGTGCCCGCTCAATTTCTTTCTCAATGCCGAATTTTTCAAAGATCGGGATCTTGTCTTTATAAAGTTCGAGCGAAGCTCTCTGTAACGGCGAGAGAAATTCGCAGTCTTCGATAATGGTTCTGTAGGCTTCTTCTGAGTCGATAATCATTTCTTCGATATCGTCAGTGAAAAAGTCTCTTGCAACCTTCATTGGCAGGGGAATATCGCGATGCAGCATCGTGCGTGGCGGTGATTTGGCGATTTTGCTCTCGACCTTGCGCCACATCTTAATCAGGAGATCGAGGTCGGCTTTGAGAACGCTTTCTTCCAGCCCTTCAGAAGCGGTTCTGAAGACAACTCCGCCGCCTTTTGGAGCGATGCGCTTGCCGATGACACGCAGACGGTCTCTTTCGCGATCCTGGTTGATTTTGCGTGAGACACCGATGTGGTCGACCTTTGGCATGAAAACCAGATAGCGCCCCGGAAAAGAAATGGTCATGGTCGAGCGCGGCCCTTTGGTGGGGGTTGGCTCTTTGAGAATCTGAAGAATCACTTCCTGGCCGACTTTGAGCTGGTCCTGGATCGGGCTGCGGAAAATATCTTTCAGATCTTCGTCGTCGTTGCTCTCGACGCCGGTAAGGGTCAGATAGGCGTCTTTGTGAATACCGATGTCGACAAATGCACTCTGGGTGCCTGATACGACATTGGCCACCCGGCCCTTGTATATGCAGCCGACGATTTTTTCACTGTCTTGAATTTCGTATAACAGTTCGACGAGTTTGCCATTTTCAATAATTGCGGCCCGCGATTCATAGGGGCCGATATTAACGAGAATTTTTCTGTTCAAGTAGATGAAATCTCCTGTTTCTGTTTCAATTCGCTGAGCGATATCCTCTCAATAAGCTTGAGACAATCTTTTTGTGCATCGAGAAAGCCGGCTAAAGCTGTGACAATCTTTGAAACCGACGGCACATCGGCCTGCCCCTGAATGAAGTCGGCCTCAAGAATCAGGCTGTCGTTTTCTGCGAGGCTGGCGCCAAGAACCGCGCTCCTGATAGCGTAGGTTCGGGTTTTGCCTTTGCTTTCGGCCGCAAACGAGGTTTCTGGGTTCAGCAGCCACTGCCGTGCTGTTTCCGCAATTTCGGCGCGGGTAAAAGAAAAACGGTAATGCAGTTTTTCGCCAAAATTGCCGTTTCGCGTTTCCACATAAGGATTGGCGATTGAAATCACCCTCATTCCGCTGGGGAGTTCGCGATTCAATGACTCGCTCAGTGCCTGCGAGTCGACCGGTCCGGTCAGCGTCAGAACAAAATACTCGCAATAGCTCGCGTGCCCAAGGGGTAACGGCGGGCCAAAACTGATTTTGGGTCTGACATGGCAGCCCTGGGTTACGGCATAAGGTAACTGCAGGCGCCTGAGGGCCTTGCAGATGACGTCGATGGTATCGAGGTGGGCAATATAGCGGGACTGGCTGGTTTTGCTGTATTCAACTCTGATTTTAACTTCGGGGCGGCTCTGGGTCGTTTCGCTGTTCATGGCTGTTCTCCTGCTGCCTTTGCCGCAAGCCGGTATTCATTTTCTAGATAGGTGCGTGGCACCTGAAAGTCGATGAAATCCCAGGGAAGCTGTGCATCTACCGGGCGCTCCCGCAGATAATCTTCTGCTTTAACTCCGGTTTCGGTAAACGCTTTTTCCCATTTTTCTTTTGAGAAAAATTCATGCCAGCCGTCGAATTTGCAGCCGTTTCTGAAGGCACTTTCTATAAGGTCGCCGATTCTTTCGTCGCCGCGCGAGAGCACAGATTCGAGCAGACAGAGAAATTCTTCGCGCCACGAGACGCGGCTGCTGCCGTTTTCGAGGCCGCGGCAGACTATCTGACGTTTGCGCTTAAGTTCGGCCATACTTGCCTGTTCAGACCATTGAAATGGTGTAAATGGCTTGGGGACAAAGCCTGAAAGGCTTATGGATATCTGTTTGCGTGGTTTGGTGGTTTTGCCGATCGCTTCAAGTCTTTTGACGAGATCGACAATACCGTAAATGTCTTCGTCGGTTTCGAAAGGCAGGCCCATCATGAAATAGAGTTTGACCGTTCGATAGTCTGAGCCGCCGGTAGCCTTCATGACGCTGATGATGTCTTCTTCGGTGACGTTTTTATTGATGACGTTACGCAGGCGCTGAGTGCCGGCTTCGGGGGCGAAAGTAAGGCCTCCCTTGCGGATGTGCGGGGTAGCGTCGAGCAGGGCGATGGTATTGTCGTTCATGCGCATCGACGGAATAGACACGCTCTGCTCCGGGTAAAGCTTGGCTTTGTCGAGGCTGTGTATCAGGTCCTCAAGGTTGTTGTAGTCAGAGGTCGACAGTGAAAGCAGCCCGAGCGACTCTTCGCCGGTGTTCTGCAACAGGTCGCCGGCATATTTTACGAGATCTTCAACCGACCGTTCACGCTTAGGGCGGTAAAAAAAGCCGGCATTGCAGAAACGACAGCCTTTCATGCAGCCCCTGAAAATTTCGAGGGGGGCCCGGTTATGGATTGCCTGAACATTTGGAACCACCGGTTTGAGCGGCGGCTGGCTCTGAGAGAACAGTTTGAAGACACGACGTTTGACCGGGCCGGGAAACTCAGGGACCCATAGTCCTTCAACTTTTGTCAGCGCCCGTCTTGTTTCAGAGCGGTTGGCGCCGGCTTTTTTTGCGGCTATCAGGCTGTCGCAGATTTCGATGATCGCTTCTTCACCATCGCCGATCAGAATCGCATCCATGAATTTAGCTACCGGAAGCGGGTTTGATGCTGACGGGCCGCCGGCAATTACGAGCGGGCCGTCAATTCTATCTTTCCAGGATAGAGGGAGGCCGGCAAGGTCTAGAATATTGAGAACATTGGTAAAAGTCATTTCGTAGGGCAGGGTAACGAAGATGACGTCAAAGTCTTTGAGAGGCATGCCTGATTCAAGACCATAAAGTGGCAGGCCGCGCCGACGCAGCAGGCTTTCGAAGTCTGGCCATGGCGAAAAGGCCCTTTCCGCGACGATATCAGGGCGCTGATTCAGAGTTTCATAAAAAATCTTCAGGGCAAGGTTAGACATGCCCAGTTCATAAAGATCGGGAAAAACCAGACAGGTGCGCAGTGCTGGCGACTCTTTCGCTGTTGCCTGATTGACTTCGCCGCCGAGGTAGCGGGCTGGTTTTTCGATTTCGAGCAGTTCCCAGTGTGAGAGGGCTTCAATTACGTTTTTCATCTTTTTGCTTTGGGGGTGTTCTGTTTGTTGAGGGTAAATACAAGGTCGAGATCGCGGCCGGCGAACTCAGTATCGGGTGCAACGGCTGCAGGGGTGACCCCAAGAATCGAAGCGATTTCATTCTGCAGATCGTCGAGCAGGCGACCGGCTTCGTCGCTGCTCATATTCAGCCGGTTTCCGAGAATTGCAAGGCGCACTTTCTCTCCGGCCGTGAGTTTTTTTCGTGGAGGTTCGTGGTTACGCAGCAGTCTCAAATTTATTTTTCCAGCAGTTTGGCTTCGGCCTGTTTGGCCTTGCGTGCCGCATAGGTATTGGTCGGGTCGATCGACAGGGCGGCGTTGTATGAAGCGAGTGCCGAGGCGAACTCGTTGCGGGCAACATAGATATCGCCAAGGTTGATGAACGCATCGACGTGATTGGGCATTAGCTCTGTGGTGCGCTTGTAGTTGAGAATAGCGTGATCGAGCAGGCCACGGCGATGATATGCCACGCCGAGCTGATAATGCACTTTGCCGTTCTTGTCGTCAATGCGGGCAGCGGCTTCAAATTCTTTGAGAGAGGCGTCGAGCTGTCCTTCGAGCAGATACAGCTCGCCAAGTGCGATCAGAACTCTGACATCACCTTTGTCTTTGCTCTGGTAAGCTCGGAAATGGCGGATAGCCTCTTTGTTCTGGCCTTTTTTCTGAGCCATGGCGCCGAGTGCGTATCTGGCTTTGAGGTGAAATGGTTCGTATTTTGTGCAGATGTTGAAAAGTTCGACGGCGTCAGTTTCGCGATTCATGTCGAGCATGAAAATTGCGAGATTGTAATAGGTTTCGGCGTATGACGGAGCAAGTTCGAGGGCGCGGCGCCAGCATCTGACGGCCTCATCGATGCGCCCCTTCTTGTAGTAGGCAAGACCCAGATTGTGGTGGGCGTCGACGAAAAGAGGTTCCATTTTGATGGTTTTAAGCAGATGCTTTTCGGCAGTGTCGATCTTGCCATACTGCCCGGCAAGGGTGCCATACATATACTCATCGAGAACCTTTTCTGAAACACCGTTTTTGAATTTTCCGGTGACGTTTTTGCTCTTGGGCAGAAGCTCTGAAACGGGAATTGTTCTGACCGACTCTGAGAGCTTGACGGATTTTTTACTTTTGCGTTCTTTTTTCTGGCAGCCGGTCTGCAGACCCATCACGGCGATAACAAGCAATAGGCAGACAAACAGCCTGGTCTTGCGGTTCTTCAATTTGGTGCTCCTGGTTCGATTTGTGCACTGACCCGGTTATTTTAACACAGTGTCAGGCGCTTGCCAAGGCACAGCAGTTGTCCGCTTTTCACGGTTGATTACAACGATCCGGTGGTTACCCGAATCGAGAAGAAAAATCTGATCTTCGCTGACGCCGATATCGCTGGGGCGTCGCAGAACAGAACCGTCTGAAGCTTTGTCGATACAGGCAATGCGCATGCCTTTGGGGGTGTAGAGGCCCATTTCACCGGTTGTATCATCGCAGACGAGAATCAGGCCATCAGGGTCTACGGCGACTCCGGTCGGAGTCTTGAGATGGTCGCGCATTTCGCCAATGTATGAGCCCAGGCGGTCAAAAATCACTATACGCCCCTTACCCCGGTCAGCAATAAATATTTCGCCGCTGGTGTTGACGTCGACCTGCGTCGGGTCTTTCAATTGCAGGGTGCTGAAGCCGAAACCACCCACTTCGAACAGGCGGTCGCCACTGGTGGAAATTTTGATTACCCGGTCGGCACGTCCATCGACCAGCCAGATATTGTTTTCCGGGTCTATTTTAAGGCCTCTGGGGCGGTCGAGGCGGTTACGACGGTCGCTGTCTTTCGGGAAAAGGTTGCCGCGGTAGCTTTTGTAGGCGTCAAAAATACAGATTCTGCGGTTATTCTGGTCTGAAACATAAAAATTGGAAAACCCGCCCGCAGCCACGTCGTAAGGGTCGTCAAGACTGTCCTCACGCTCTTCGCTGCGGTCACCGAATGACAGCCCGAAACCGCCGTGTACAGCAATCTGCCGGCCATCCGGGGCCAGGCGTATGATTCGGTCATTGCCGGTGTCGGCGACCAGAATTTCTTTGCGACTCTGGTCGTAGTCGAGACCCTGCGGAGTGTTGAACTGTCTTTCGCCATTGCCTCTGGTGCCGATTTCTGAGACCGGGGCAAGCTTTAAATTGAAAAGCTCTACTGTGCCGCTTCTGCCGGCTATGCGGCCGGCCGGCAGGCTGATTTTCCAGGTTCCTGCATGCATGGTCGCAGGGCCCCAGAGTCGATCGACCTGTTTTCTGCCCGGAACACTCGAAATGATTGCCATTACACCGGCTTCAGGCAGATTGATTTTGAATTCGGCCGTGTCCGAGGCTACATTCAGTTTAACCCACATGCGGTTTGCGACAGGTTGTGCGCCAGTTTGCAGGCAGGCGCAGAAGATGAATGCACCCAAAACCATAAATTTTGCACGCCAGTTATTCATTGCTGCGCACCTTTTTAAAAATTTCGTGCAGTCGGTCGACAGCATTTAAATTGCGTGGCCCTGGTCTGACGAACAGATCCTGGTCAAGCGCGTAAAGGTGGTTGCCTTTGATCGCCCGCAATGCGCTCCAGCCCGGGCGCTTTTTGATATTTTCAAGGCTGGTGACCGGGTAGGAAAGCAATATCACTTCGGGGTCTTCTTTGAGTAGTGTTTCAGGGTTCACTACAGGGTAGTCGCCCTGGCTGGCATAAATATTCCGACCGCCGGCCTGGCGGATGATCTCGCCGATAAAACTGCTGTCGCCTGCGGCCTGCGCCGGAGTGTCCCATATTTCAAAATATACGGAAACGGGTTTTTCAGAAGAGTCAGGCGAGATTCTGCGGAGTCGGGCATCCCAGTCTTCTGAAAATCTTTCTCCGGCTTTCGTGTTGCCAAGAAGTTCTGCAACTTTCGCTGCCGCTTCTTTGACCTGTTGCAGAGTCGTTGTTGGCATGTTTATATACCTGAGACCAAGCTGCTGAAACAATGGAGCATAGCGTTGGTGCATGCTGTTGGTGTCAAGCAGCAGCGTTGGTCGAAGCGAAACTATTTTTTCGATGTTCAGTTCCATGTTGCCGATAGATGGTTTCTGTTGGGCCTCCGGCGGAAAATTGCAGTAGTCTGAGCGGCCGACCATGCAATCTTCAAGGCCGAGAGCATATATCATCTCGGTCTGAGAAGGAACGAGCGAAATTACTCTCGTTTCTGAAGCATTTACGATAGAAAGAAAAAATACTGAAAGAAAAAGCAGCAATGCTGCTGTTGATCGTTTGGTCATTGGGATTTCCTGTCTCGGCGCCGCTTCTCATAGAACTGGTGCCTGAAGCGGTTATGTTCGTTGATGGTTTTTGAAAAACGGTGCCCGCGGTTTCCGTCTGATACGAAGAACAAAAAATCGGTTTCGGCGGGGGTGGCTACTGCCTGCAGTGCCGAAGTCCCGAAATTGGCGATCGGGGTCGGTGGCAGGCCCGGGTAGAGATAGGTGTTGAACGGAGAGTCGATTTTAAGGTCTTCGAATAACAGGCGTGTTTTATGCGAACCAAGGGCATAAAGAACGGTTGCGCATGACTCAAGCTTCATCTGGCGCGCCAGGCGATTATAGAAAACCGAGGCAATCAGATTGCGTTCGGTCGGAAGTGCTGCTTCTTCTTCGACGATTGAAGCAAGAATACAGCCCTGATATTTCGTCAGGCCGCCCGGTAACGGTTGAGTGAAAATCCGGTCTATCTGATGTTTCATAAGTCGCAGCATGCGCTCTGCTGCTTTCGGGGCAGGGGTGGGCCGGCTGAAAAAGTAGGTGTCCGGGAACAGTAAGCCTTCTGCCGCTGGTATCAGGTCCCAGTCTGAGAAAACACGCCCGAGCAGGCCTGGGTCCGATGCTGCTTCGATGAAAGGTGCGGCATCGCAGATCCCGGCTTCTTCGAGTATGGCAGCCACTTTTTTTACGGTCAGGCCCTCCGGAATAGTTACGGCAACAGTCTGGAAGCTGCCGCGCAGTAGTTTGAAAATCACTTCATCCAGAGTTTCCTGGCCGGTAAAGTTGTAGTGCCCGGGCTTCAATCGCTGATCTACTGCCAGAAACCTTATATAAAGGCGAAACAATAGAACGCTGCGAATTTTGTTCTTCTGTTTTAGGAGAGCTGCAATCTGTCTGGTATTCGCGCCAGGCTCTATGAAAAGTTCTCCGGCATTGCCGGATTCAACCGGCAGCGACATCTCTTCGAACCAGACAAATGAGCCATAAATAAAGCCCGAAATACCTAAAAAAACAAAAAACACCACGAGAATCAGAAGTTTCAGGATTTTCACGGTGTTTCTCGAAAGGATTATTCGGGTTTTTTCTTGAAGTTGAGAATTGTGTTCCGGCTGTTGTCGAGAACGTAAATTTCTTCAGCAGACTTGGCGATGACGCCGGTTGGATAGAGGAAACTGCCGGGCTGATTGCCGAAGTCGCCGATTTTAGAGATGAATTTTCCGGTGGGGGAAAGGATTACAACTGGCACTTCACCAAGGTCCAGCACATACAAATTACCGTCTTTGTCGATGTGCATGCCTGAGGGGCCTTTCATTTCTTCGTATTCGCCCTTGTCTTTGAATTCGGCGACGAAGTGACCTTCCATGTTCATTTTGACAATGCGCTTGCCACCAAAGTCAGAGACAAAAATGTGATTGTCGTAGATGATTATCGAAGTTGGGAAGACGAGGGCAGCTTTACCTGAACCGCCTATGGTTGAAAGGTAGTTGCCGTTGGAGTCATATTTGTAGATTTCCGGGATTTTCGACATGATGACATAGGCGTTGCCACCCCGGTCAATTGCGATATCCATCGGATATTTCATTTTGCTGGTAACTTTGAGATTGGGGTTTCCGTCGGAGGCGAATCGAACGACTTTGTTGCCGCGCTGATCGCATGCCCAGATGTCGCCGGTAAGAAAGTTGACGCCTATGCCTGCAAGGCTCTGCATTTTGTAGCCTTCGCGGCCAGATTCGCCGGCAGCCATAACCGAATTTCCATCAGTTGTAATAATCTGTATTCTTGTGTTGCCGGCATCGGCAATGACCAAATTACCTTCTTTGGTAAGGTCCAGGTCGGTTGCGCTCAAAAACTCGCCGCGGTTCGACCCGGATTTTCCAAATTCCTTGTCATACTGGAATTTGTTCGGGACACAACCTGTGGCAAAGGCCACGGCCGTAAGTAATAGCAATGCTGTCTTCTTGTTAAACATAGAAACCCCAAAGTATCCTTGTTTGTAACTTTCAGTATAATAATCGAAAAAGAAATGTTTTGCAAAATATTTCTCAGATGGTATAATCCTCTTAGATAACTATGAAAAAGAAAACTACTGGGTTTACATTGATTGAACTGATGATTGTAATCGCCATCATCGGTATTCTGGCGGCGATTGCGCTTCCGCATTTCCGAAAAGTGCGTGACCGGGCTAGAGAGAGCAAATGTTTTGAATACTCTGCTCTTTTGAGCAGAACTGCCGAGCTTTACAATATTGAAAAACGCCAGTATCCAGAGACTGTTGCTGATCTGGCACCGTTTCTCGGCAACTCAAGACTCCCGGTTTGCCCCTCTTTGGGTAACTATGAATGGGTCAAGGGTACCGAAGAAGGTCTCCCCAACGGGAAAAAGGTTCTTTGCACCATTCATGGCTGTGCGAGCGCTACCTGGGGCGGCTGAGACAAAAAGCTTCTGTTAAACAAAACGGGCGGTGAGCCTTTATCTGGCTTCACCGCCCGTTTTGTTTCTTGCCGTCAGTTCTGAATAAGACTTTCGAGTCTGGTAAGAGGGGCTGAAAGGTCGATGTGTCCTTCGTCGCCTGTTGGTTCACTGCCATTGATAAGGATTTTGACCCTTGCTTTCGGGTCAAGCTCAGTAAGCGAGTTTACGAGTGAATAGACTGCCAGAGTCTGCTCAGCCGCTCCCAGCTTGTTCAAGGCTGTGAACTCACGGCTCAGGTCGACGATAAAGGTGCCGGCATCAAAAAAGAGCCCACGCAAAGCGGTGCCTTTCGGGAAAAGCTGGTAGAGATTGCCGGTAATTGGGCCTTCAAGAAGCGTTTCAACTATCTGTCTGGCCTGAGCGATAAGCATGGTGCGCTTTCTAACCCGGCGAAGTTCAGAGGTAAGCAAGTCTGAACCTTTCAGGCCAAAAAATATACGCAGATCCTGCGCTTCTTCCTGGGGTATGAACTCATTGGCTGCGGCCATATCCTCACTCATTGCCGAAACGCCAGAGCTTGCGGTTGTAGCGGTCGAGGTTTCCTTCCCAGAAGACAATTCGGGGAGAATTTTTCTGACAAAGAGAAAATAACCCGAAAGTATCAGCCCGACGATGATCAGACCCATCAAAACAAAGAGAATACGTTCCTGATTATGACGCGAAGGCTTTTTTACAGCCATTTTATTTTTTTCTCCTGTTCTTTACTGCTTGATTACAATACCGTTAAAAAAATCAACGACGGCGTTGGCAATTGAGTTGGCCAATGCCTGGCGATATTTGTCGCTGATCAGATTCTTGCCTTCAGTCTTTTCTGAGAGCATGCCAACCTCGATCATTACCGCCGGATTCATTATGAACTTGAGCGGAAGCATCGGCATGGCTTTGACTCCACGGCTCTCAACGCGCATGTGTTGCACCATTCTTTCGTTGGCTTTTCTGGCCAGAAAGAGCGCCAGATCGAATCTGGTGTTGCGGGCCCACTCGGTGAAGGCGGCATCGGGCGCCGCACCCTGTGCGTTTGAATTAACGTGATAACCGGCCGGGCTGAAATAGTAGCAGGCAATGCCGGCTTTCGAGGGGTCATTGGCGCCACCGGTGTGAATTGAAATGTAAAGATCGCCACCGTTGCGATTTGCAAAGCTGACCCGCTGGGCATGAGGCATTTCAATGTCGGAAGAGCGGGTGAGAACTGCTTTGAACCCCATCGTTTCAAGACGATTCTTGAGGTGTTGAGCCACCATCAGATTGATTTCCTTCTCTTCCGGGCGGCCGACAGTGACAAAACCGCTGTCGGCACCACCATGACCCGGGTCGATAACTATGGTTCGGCCTGAAAATGACTGATCAGAGAGTTTTGCTGCTTCAACCTCGATATTGATTTCAGGAGCAACCTCGGCTTTTGGCGGTTCCGGAGCCTGGACGCTCGCGGATGCGACTTTCACCGGCGGCAGTTGAACGGCAGGCGTTGCAATTTGAGCGGTGGCAGTGGCAACCTGCAGCAGGTTTGGCGGAGTCGGCAGGGTGACAATCATGCGAAAAGGTGATGCCACCGTTTCGATAGTCGGTGCCTTTTCTTTCTGCGGCAGAGAAAAATTCAGCACCAGCCCTTTGCGATCAGCTCCGCTGTTGATGTCAAGGCGTGTAACGTCACGACCTGCCGGATTGGTTCTTTTGGTAGGTATGAGATTGCGGCATCCGACAATGGTGAGGCGAAAAACGCCATCTTTGAATTCTGTGCGATAGGTGATCGGCGAGGTGAATTCAAGAACGACACGGGTATGGTCTTCTCTTACGCTGTGGCGAAGAGCCAGTAATACCGATTCGGTTGACTCTTCAATCGAGATTGCCGGCGGTTCATTCTGCGTAATTGCCGGAATCTTCGGTTCGGGCCTTACCGCCGGCTGAGCAGGGGTTTGTGCAATTGGAACCATTCCCGGCGGTGTCTGAGGTGGTGGCGGGGGCATCTGTGGCTGTGGCGGCAGTATTTTGGGCGGAGCAACCGGGAGAACCGGAGTTGTTCCCTGAAAAATTCTGGCCATGGCCGCGGCCGGAACCATGATCTGCCCATCCTGAATTTTAGGCGGTGCCGGAATTCTGACTTCTTTTTCGTCGACGATCGCCGTGGTGTCATCAAGTTTGAGTTTGACCGACTTGAGACCCTTTCTCATTACGAGAATTTTTTGAATCGGGAACCATTGATGAGCAATTCCCTGCGATTCGGCGAAGCTTCTTGCGTTAATGTAGCCATCCTGGGCGTCAGCTGGTGTAGCGGTCAGCAGCATCGCCACCAGCATTCCAGAGAGTAGATTCTGGCATTTGCGGTTCAAAAATCTAAACATCAATAGCGCCCTCCGAGTTCTCTTTCCATATCGCGCCTTGCATCATTTTTGGCGATGGTGTCGCGTTTGTCGTATTTGGCTTTGCCCTTGACCAGGGCGATTTCAACTTTCACTTTTCCGCTTTTAAAATAAATGCTCAGGGGCACGATGGTCATGCCCGAGGTTCTGACCTTGTAACCCCATTTAATGATTTCTTTTTTGTGGGCAAGCAGCCGGCGCTTTCTTTCAGGCTCATGGTCGAGTCGATTGGAAAACGGATTTGATCCGATGTGCACATCGTGGAGCCAGAATTGCCCGTCGACTTCTTCGACGTAAGAATCCTTCAGGTTCACTTTGCCTTCGCGGCAGGGGCGAAGCTCAGAGCCGACAAGTGCAATGCCGGTTTCGAGCTTTTCGATGATGAAATAATCGTGATGGGCTTTGCGATTGGCCGCAATTATCTTGACGCCATCACCGGAATGTTTTTTTGAATTCAATCAGGTCACCTGCTTTCACGCCTGAGCCATATTCTCGTCTGATAAGTGCCCAGCTTGTGTTTTTATAAACTTTTGTCAACAGCAGATCTGCCGAGGGCCGGTCTGGGCCTCTGCCGATTAACTTGCCTGAATCCGGGTCCTTGAGGGGTTCGCCGGCTTTGAAGGCTCTGAGGTCGAGGCTGTATTCGTCTGACAGATTAAGGCCGTCATCGAGGCCAAGATTGATGATGACCTGGCCGTCTGCTCTTCTGATGATTTTCCCGGGAGCGGTTGCTGAATAATCCTGCGTACTTGAAAAATTGGCAGCAAGGGCGGCAAAGGCGGGTTCGCCGGCAAACCTCTGTTTCTGATCGAGCATCAGCGGGGCTGCTACATATTTCATCTCACACAGCAGCATTCTTTCTATACCTTCTTTAAAACTGACAAATTCGACGTCTCTTTTGCTTAGCAGGTCACGATAGAACTTGACGCTGGCCTGCTTTTCGCCCTTATCCCAGAGAATTCTTGCAAGCTGAAGAAGATAGCGATGGTTGCCGGGATAAAGCTGCACTGCCAGCCTTACCTCAACTTCTGCTCCATCCCAGTGCCCTTTGTCAAGAAGATTCAGGCCTCTTTCAAAGGCTTCTCTGGCATCTTTTGCTTTTTGCGAAACGCGCAGCATCTGAGAATATGCCGGGTATTCATTGTTTTCGACTGTCAGTGCCGCGCGGCGGTCTTTGATGAGAGTGTTGAGGCGTTCGACTTCTTCCCAGTGGAAAATGGCATCTTCAAGGCGGCCCTGTTCATGATAAAGCTTGCCGAGCCAGTAGTGAGCCTTGATGAGGTTGGGTTCATGGCGCAGGGCTTCGATAAAGCTGTCCTCTGCCTGATTGAAATGTCCCTGTCGGTAACTTCGGTAGCCATTTTCGTAAGCCTGCATCGCCACGTCATAAGGGGCAGCAATGTCACCTGACGGCATTCTGACGTCACGAAGCGCGTCGGCCGCGAAGGTCGGCGGGGTCGTCAAAAGCGCTAGCAGAAGCAGGGCAGTCCGGCCAGAACAAGAAAAGGTCTGCATGCGACAGATCTCCGTCTGATGAAAAGGTATACCATCAAATCTATCGGCATTTTGGCCGGGCAGACTGAGAATAACTGATTCAGTCTGCTGAAAGATACTTGAGCGGGTTGATAAAACGGCCGGCAGATACCACTGAAAAGTGGAGATGCGGGCCGGTTGCCCGACCTGAAGATCCTACGGTGCCAAGAAGCTGACCACGTTTTATCTGGTCACCCTTTTTACATTTGATTTTGTGCAGATGTCCGAAGTAAAGGATTTTGCCGGTTCTGGTTTTGACTTTGACCATCCGGCCCATGAGACCTGCACGTCCGGCGCTGACCACAACGCCTTCAGCCGGGCTGTTAATGCTGGTGCCCTGCCTGGCTTTGATGTCGATGCCATTATGAAAGGAATTGCGCCTGGTGACAGGGTGCCGGCGCATGCCAAAGCCTGAAGAAATGGCGCCTTTAACCGGCCAGTTTTGCTTCGCGGCAGAATGCTTGCTGTTAATGCTGACAATTCTGAATGAGCGCCCGTCTTTCTGGCTGTCTTTAAATAAGCTGGCTTTTTGCAGGCGGCTGATAATAACATTTTTATAACTGGCGGTTTCGTTTGAAGCCTTTTCCAGCAGGCCGCGACACAGCTGAAAAAAACCGGGGCCGGCTTGCTGAATAAAAGAAAAATTGGCCGCGAGCGCAAGGTCGCTGCTGCTCTGCACCGGAGTATTGAAATTCAGCATTATCAGGCCGGTCAAAATCAGCAAAAAGCGTACGTACGAAACCATATGGCCGGTATTCTGCTTAGTCATCAGTCTCAGTCGTTGCTCTTTGCGGCAGAACCCTTGTAATTCGGGTTGATCAGGCTGAGAAATTCACGGTTGTCTTTGGTCTGTGAAATGCCTTTGACCAGCATCTCCACGATTTCCTGTGAACTTTTGTCTTCGAAAGCACGGCGCAGAATGATAACTTTTTTGAGATCTTCAATGTTCATCAGCAGTTCTTCTTTGCGGGTGCCCGACATCTTAACGTCGATGCAGGGGAAAATACGCTTGTTGAAGAGCTTGCGGTCAAGGTGCAGTTCCATGTTGCCGGTGCCCTTGAATTCTTCGAAGATAACTTCATCCATTTTCGAGCCCGTATCGATAAGTGCTGTGGCAATAACGGTCAGACTGCCACCGTGCTCAATTTTGCGGGCGGCGCCGAGAAATCTTTTCGGCTTGTGAAGCGCAAATGGGTTAACACCGCCAGAAAGTGTCTGACCCGCTGATGGCATCGAGATGTTGTAGGCTCTTGCCAGGCGGGTGATCGAGTCGAGCAGAATCACCACGTCGCGACCGAGCTCAACATGGCGCTTGGCCTTTTCCAGGAGCAGTTCTGAAACTTTGATGTGATTGTTGATATGTTCGTCGAAGGTCGAAGCCACAACTTCGGCGTCAACCGAGCGGCGCATGTCGGTAACTTCTTCGGGGCGCTCATCGATGAGTAGAATCAGCATCAGAACTTCGGGATGATTGGCGATGATCGCATTGGCCACCTGCTTGAGCAGAGTGGTTTTGCCGGCTTTGGGCGGGGCAACGATAAGACCGCGCTGACCTTTGCCAATCGGGCAGACAAGGTCAAAAACACGGGTCGAAATATCTTCTTCGCCTGTTTCGAGCCTGAATCTGTCGGTCGGGAAAACCGGAATTCCGTCTTCGAAGCTGACGCGCTGGCGCAGTCTTTCGAGGCCAACGCCGTTGACCGCTTCAATGCGGAGAAGTGCATGGTAGCTCTCGTCGTCTTTAGGCAATCTTACCTGAGCAACGATGGTATCGCCGCAGAGCAGGTTGTAGCGCTTTATCTGTGATGGCGAGACATAGACGTCGTCGTCATTCTGAACGTAACTGCGGGTTCTGATAAAACCATACCCCTCAGACATTACATCGAGAACGCCTTCAGAGAGAGTGAGCCCTTCGGCGGCCAGCTGCACTTTAAGGATCCCGCGGATGAGATCCTGTTTCTTCATTTTGTCGGCGCCTTCAATGTTCATAGCCTTGGCGACGGCCTTGAGATTTTTTATCGGCTCGTCACAAAGCTGCAGGTAAGTAAAGGTAGGATTTTCCACAATTGCTTTCCTTTCGCGGGTTTACCGTGAAAATTCCGGAATTCCGGTTTTACCGAGGTCTGGCCGGGGGCACAATAGCTTTTGAAAGCTGCATGAACAATACATCGCCAATGCCGATCTGCATTGTTTTTGATCTTTCTTCATCGAGCATGTCAGAGAATATTTCTTCTGCCTGCCCACCATGCACCAGACCAGTTTTTTTTACAGTTTTCTGCATTTCCTTCAACATCTGATGCATGAAGATCGACTCAAAATCAGCACAGGCCTTTTTCAGTTTTTCGAGTTCCTTCTTTTTGGCTTCGGGGAGCTCTTTGGCGCGTGCATTCTGAAGAGTCGGGCTGACAAGAAAACTGCTCATTTTTTACAACCCCAGTTCATTTTTGATTTTTATGAATTTCTGGTTCTGCGGTTCAAGCTTAAGGGCCTTGTCGAGGTTCTGTCGGGCCTCTTCTTTGCGCCCGCAGTCAAACTGCGCTTCAGCCAGGGCACAGAAGGCATCGGCATCACTGTAAAGCATGCCAAAACTATAATGATGATCTATCTCATCTGTGTCGAATTCAACCGCTTTCTCAAGGTGCTCGACCGCTTTGTGGGAATCGCCCATGAGAAAATAGGACCGGCCGATATAGTAGTGCCCTTCGGCAAAACGATTCTTATGGCGTGACAGTTCTGAGTATCTGTTGATCACCATCTGGAAAAGCGGATTTGCCTTGTTCATTTCGCCACGACTCTGATAAGCGCAGGCAAGAGAAAAGGTCACCATGACGTCTTCCGGGTTGGCTTCGAGGGCACTGTGCAGGTTGGTAATAGCGTCGTCGATAGCCCCTGTAGCCAGATAAACCCGACCAATGTGACCAAGAATCTCGGTGTGGGAGGGTTTGAGCTGGTAGGCCATGTTCAGCTCTGCAAGAGCGTCATCATAGTCGCCAGTAAGTGCGAGTGAGCGACCCAGGTCAAAGTGCGAGTTCTGACTTTCCGGCTGAATGCGGATAGCCTGACGGTATGCGGCAATGGCTTCCTTTATCTGGCCTTTTTTCAGATGGTAATCACCCAGCTTGTTATAGGCCTGAAAAAAGTCGGCATCGATCTTAACCGCTTTTCTGGCTTCTTCAATCGCCTGATCATATTTGCCGGTCATGGCCAGGGAAATTGAACGTTCCAGATGCTGGTTGGCTAGATCCTTTTCTTCAATCGAAATTGGAGCAACCATTCAGGTGGTAACCTCGTTGGGGATTTCTGATCTGCTGTGAAATATTCAGAACGTTGCCGTAACTAATATCATACCCCGGGCAAAAATAGCAAGGAAAAGACAGATTTTTTTTGCAGAAATAGTCGAATTACATTAATTTAAGCTCGCCGTGAAGGGCACCGGCTGCATTAATGGCCTGAAAAATTGCGATCAGATCTTTGGGAGTTGCCCCTACCGCATTCAATGCCGAAACCATATCGTCAACCGTCGTTTCACCCTGTACGGCTACCATGCTTGCCTGAGGCTGACTGTTGCGCGCGCCCTGAGCATTTGCCTGCGCCTGATCGTCGACCGCAATTTTGATGCCGTTGTGAGAGATGACGACGCGACTGATTCTGACATTGTTGCCGACGATGACAGTGCCGGTGCGCTCATTGATCACGACGCGATTGGGTTCGTCAATTGAGAGGGTCAGGTTTTCGATGTTGGCGGCAAAGCTGACCGGATCTTCCTGCATGCTGCTCGGAACCCTGATCTCGATCTGTCCGGGGTTGGTGATGCTGGCCCAGCCGGTTCCATAACGGCGGTCGATCGCCTCTTTAACCTTACGGGTGAGAATTGAATCTTTTTCCTGCAGCAGTACGCTGAATTTGCCGGATCTGGCAAAACGATCATCGACTCCACGCTCCATAATTGCACCCTTCGGAACGAACCCTACGGTCAGGTGATTCTTCTGACCAGTTCTTGCCGCTGCACCGCCCTGAGCGCTCTCAAAACCGCCGATGGAAATCTGTCCCTGAGCCACGGCGTAAACCTGGCCATCGCCACCTTTCAGAAGTGTTGGCAGCAAAACTCCGCCCTGCAGGCTTTTGGCATCGCCAAGTGAGCTGATGGTAATGTCAAAAGGTTCACCTGGCCTGCCATAAGAAGGCAGCATGCCGGTAACGATGACCGCAGCACTGTTTTTGGTGAGAATCTGCTGCGAATTGAGTTCCATGCCCATGTTCTGCAGCATGCCGCGGATCATTTCGATGCTCATCTGGCTTTTGTCACCCGTTCCATCAAGGCCGGTCACCAGGCCATAGCCAATGACCTGATATTCACGGTTTCCGCTCAGACGCGAAATATCCTTAATTCGCACCTCTGCCTGCGCCATTACCTGTGGCACGGCGTTGCCGGCCAGCATGAACAGAGCTGCGCAGCCGCAGATGATGAGTCGTTTCAGAGTGGATCGTCTTGCTTCCATGCTTTTGTCTTCCTGTGTGGTTTTTATAGGCTCCACCAGTACTATCGGCATTTTGCGAACGAAAAATTAGTTTATTCTTTACCGGCAGCCTGCAGGTTTTCTGCGATTTCGCGGGCAAGACCGGTTTTGCCCTGACTTTGCGCCAGCTGCAGAGCGCGGGTTAACAATTCTGCAGCCTCATTTTTTCTGCCGGCCTGAAGGTAACCGGCTGCAAGTATCTGCATGAACCAGGGGTCAGAAAATTCGCCCAGTCGGCAGGCGTTTTCAGCCGCAGCAATCAATTTTTCTGTCGTCAGTGTAATTTTATCAGCAAAATACAGTTCGAACAGTTTTGCCAGAGCCGGAAGATGTCCCATGCGGCCGGCGGTTTCAAGACAAGTGGCGGCTTCTGCGGTTTCGCTCAACTTTTCGTGGGCAAGAGCCAGGCTGTAAACCGGCAGCGGTGAAGCTGAAAAAGATGCAACTACCAGCTTGAAATGATCGCGGCCGGCGGCAGATTTTCCGCTGGCGAGCAGGCAGTTGCCGACGCCAATCTGCAGCATCAGATCGTCGGAATTTGCTGCCGCGCCTTTTTGATAAACTTCAAGGGCGCCGGTATGGTCTGAATTTTTCAGCAGCAGATTTCCGAGGTTCCGCCAGGCGCTGGCAAGCGTCGGGTCAGCCTGCGCTGCTTTGCGATAATGGTTTGCCGCAGTGCTGTCTGATTTTTTTTCGGCATGGAGCAGGCCAAGATTAAAATGTGCACGGGCAAAATCAGGCGCCAGTTCCAGTGCCCTTCTGAAGCAGCTTTCGGCTTCGTTCTGGCGACCGGATGAAAGATGCAGAAGCCCGAGATTATTCAGGGCGTCGATGTTGTAAGGATTTATGGCCAGAGATCTTTCAAAAGCTGATCGTGCCTCGGCAGGCATACTGCGATTGTGCATGGCCAGTCGATGCAGTGCCGCCCAGTTGCCCGGCAGTCGCCCGACAGAGGCGCCGGTAATTGCCCGGCATACTTCCGGGTTGATCTGTTTTTTGAGTTCTTCGAGTTCAGCGGTCAGCGAGGCGATGAGTTGCCTGTTTCCGGGCTGCAGAGTGAATGGCGGGCGAGTCATACTGCTGATGATATGTTCAAGGTTGTCGGCCCCATCCTGAGCGGTGAAGCCGATTAGTTCAGTCATTTTTTCAAGATCCGGAAAAGTTTTTGGCAGTTCGGCTCTGGTAGCGAGAATTGCCGAAAAAATGCCGCGCGCGGCCAGGTAGTGACCTTTGAGCGTCAGGTGCACGTGGTCGTAAACCAGATCGCGGCCAATGCTGCCATCAAGGCTGTTTTCGGCAAAAAGCTTTTCAAGATCGACGTTGGCAATATTGAGACTGCTGGCGCAGGCAGCCGCGGCATCGTTGAACCGGGCGGTGGTTCTGACACGAAAACAATCATTGCTTACCGCTTTGTTAAAGGCTTCTCTGGCACCAGCCCGATCACCAAGCGCCAGTTTGATTCTGCCTTCGTAATAACTGCAAAGTGCGTGGTTACCATGTTTTTTGCTGATCTCTGTCAGCAGACTCTCAGCCGCTCTGAAATCACCAGTTTCGATATGGTCGGCAACCTTTTTGAGAATAGCGTGATCGTCGCTGTTCAAGCCCGAATCGTCTGACGCAAACGGCGGGCAGTCGCGCTGGTTGACCGGAACCCGGCACCAGATCACCGGAACACCAGCTTTTTTTGCCGCCGAAAAAATGTCGTTCAGATTGGCGGCCCAGTTGTTGGCGCAAAGATCGATCAGGTCGCTGCCCGGCAGAATGAGATTGTTCAGAAACATTTCGAGGCCACGCCAGCCAGCTGTAAGGCTGGCGGGAACGCGATCGCCCTTTATGATCTGTATCAGGCGCAATGATGATGCCCAGATTCCGGTCAGAGCGGCCAGGCGGTTGCGGGCCAGACCGAATACGCCGGCCGGGCCGTATGGCCCGATAAATTCATTGTGACCAGCATAAATGATTATGAGATCAGGCTGATAATTGACGATTTCGCTGGCGAATTCGCGCAAAACCCAGCTGTTGATAGCCGGAATACCGGTATTGATGACCTCGACTTTTTTTTCGCGATTGCCTTCATTGCAGGCTGCTTCGAGCATGCGCGCAAACGAGAAGTCGGCAAGCTGCTCGCCTCTGGCCGCCGATTCCCCGAGTATGAAGAAGCGCAGAACCCCTTCGGGCTTGCGGGCCGAAAAAGTTTCCGGCAGAGGTTTTCTTGCCAGGGTGCCCGGAAAATAACGGTAGCCGACCTGATAGTTGGCACGTAGATACTCTTTGCCATCCGCGGTTTTTTCTTTTATAAACAGGGAAGTCGGATAGCCGGCGCCGGAAACGCGCAGCAGCAGCTCTGCCGAGGCAAGAAGTGCGACCGGAATTACGAAGCCGATCAACAGAGCTTTGAGCAGAAAGTTTCTGATGCCACCGGTTGCTGAATCACTCATGGTAAAATTCAGAAAATTGTATACATGAAAGGGCCCAGTGCCGAGGTTTGCGCCAGGGTCAGCAGAGTGCCGAGAATCACCAGGGCGATGACGATCGGAAACAGCCACCATTGTTTGCGTTTCCAGAGAAAGCGCATCAGTTCACCGACGGACGCGAGCCGGTTCGTTGAATTTTCGCTGTTCATATTGTGCACCTGGCTTTCTCAAAATTGTTCGTTGATGTTGTCTTCGTTTTCTTCAGGTAATTCACGGTAAGATGTTGCAGATGGGTCGAAATGCAGCTTCAGCGGTGTTCTGCCGAGCAGGCGCAACAGCAGGCCAACCGGCATGACTGCCGCGAAATAGAGAGTTGCAAGTATGACGCGTGTATTGACCCAGCCGAGCCCGGAGCCGACTGTCATCCAGCAGCGGTATGGCCACTGCAGCATGGCTGGTTTGACGATTGCGGGGCCGGTAAGAAGCAGAAAGACGGCTGCGGCCCAGATTCGTAACGGGTTGCCCCAGAAGACCGGCCAGCAGGCGATCAGGCCGAATACTGCGCCAACCAGCAGACCAAAATTTCGCAGTTCTTTTTCTGTAGTTTCTTTTTTTGAGTGTATCATGTCAGTCGGGTTGAAACTCTTCGAGGTTCAGACGCTCTTTGATGCCTTCGGGCTGAGCTTCCTTGCGCAAATAATAGTTGCCGAGAGCGAGGCGGTCCATTTCGGTGCGCATAAAGCATTTGTAAGCGTCGAGAGGGGTGCAGACAATCGGTTCGCCGCGCACATTGAACGAGGTATTCACGATCACCCCGCAGCCGGTTTTTTTCTCAAAAGCCTGCATCATGGCGTGGTAACGCGGGTTTGTTTCGGCGTGCACGCTCTGTATGCGCGCCGACCCGTCGACGTGGGTAATGGCCGGAATATCTGATTTGGGCACGTTCAGAAGCTGCAGGCCGGTGAAGTTCTTTTCAGTTTCTGTCAGGGCGCGCATGCGCTCTTTGCGCACCTGTGCGGTCAAAAGCATGTATGGGGTGTCGGTATCGATCTCGAAGTAATCGGCAAGTTTTTCGCGCAGAACCGAGGGCGCGAACGGCCTGAAAGACTCACGAAATTTGATCTTGAGATTCATGGTTTTTTGCATTTTTGCAGATCTGGCGTCGCCAATTATACTTCTGGCGCCAAGAGCACGGGGGCCGAATTCCATTCGCCCGCTGAACCAGCCGATTACCTTTTCGGTGGCCAGATCTTCGGCAGTGGTTGCAAACAGTTCTGGATCTTCAAGAAAATCAGCGGGTATGCCGTGCCGGTCGAGAAAGGTCTTTATCTGATCGTTGCTGAAGCCTGGGCCGAGATAACAGCCCTGCATCAGGTCCGATTTGCCAGGTTGCCTGGTTTTGCCCAGAGTCTCGTGCCAGACGCCGAGGGCTGCGCCGAGGGCTCCACCGGCATCACCGGCTGCTGGTTGTATCCAGATCGATTCGAATGGCCCTTCACGCAGCAGTCGCCCGTTTGCCACACAGTTCAGCGCGACGCCACCCGCGAGGCAGAGATTTTTTTTGCCGGTTTCCTGATGAATTGTCTGGCCGAGGCGAAGAATGATTTCTTCGGTTACATCCTGAACCGATCTTGCCAGATCCATTTCGCGACTGGTCACCCCGTCTTCGGGGCGTTTGGGCGGGCCGCCAAATAGTTCGTCGAATGCCCGGTTCGTCATGGTGAGGCCGGTGCAGTAGTTGAAATACTTCATGTTCAGGCGAAAGGTGCCATCTGGTTTGAGGTCGACCAGATTGTCGAGAATTTTCTGCCGATAGACCGGCTGGCCGTATGGTGCAAGCCCCATTAACTTGTATTCGCCGCTGTTGACCTTGAACCCAGTGTAATAGGTGAAGGCCGAATACAGAAGGCCAAGAGAATGGGGAAACCTGATTTCCCAGAGCTGGTCGAGATGATTGTTTTTGCCGGCCCAGGCGGTGGTTGTCGCCCATTCGCCGACCCCATCGAGGCAAAGGACTGCGGCTTCGTCGAATGGTGAAGCGAAGAATGCCGAAGCGGCGTGCGAGCGATGGTGTGAATAAAAATACATTCTGGCCGGCATGCCGCCGAACTGTTGTTGCATGATTTCGGCAATCGCCGGTTTCATGAACAGCTTGTCTTTTATCCAGAGCGGAATTGCATGAAAAAATGACTGCAGGCCGGCCGGTGCAAAACTGAGATAGGTTTTGAGGAGGCGCTCGAACTTTATGAACGGTTTTTCGTAAAAAACCAGAGCGTCGACCTCGCCAACACTGATTTTTGCCTCAGTCAGACAGTATCTGACCGCATTGACCGGAAACTCGCTGTCATGCTTGACCCGGGTGAATCTTTCTTCCTGGGCGGCAGCAACTATCGTGCCCTCTTTGATCAGGCAGGCAGCTGAATCGTGATAGTAAGCCGATATGCCAAGAATATACATGGTGC
The DNA here is from genome assembly GCA_024710355.1 of Candidatus Rifleibacteriota bacterium. Lineage (GTDB taxonomy): Bacteria > Muiribacteriota > Ozemobacteria > Ozemobacterales > Ozemobacteraceae > Rifleibacterium. The sequence continues at coordinate 67,471 of JANJUX010000006.1, read as the reverse complement.
ACCAGTTTTTTGATTTGCCAAAGTGTACCAGAACCATTCAGGCATTTTCAATGCCTCATGTGCATATTCTTGTGCAAAAATAAGCCCGCCTGTTATTTAGGCGGTCAGCGCCTCGGTCTGACATTATTTATGTGATTCAAAAAAAAGCCGGGGGCACATGAAAAATGTGCCCCCGGCTTTTTCAGGCTTGAATCAGAAGATTACATCCATGAATTTGGTGATCAGGCCCTGACGATTTGCCCGGCCGATCGCGCCCTTGCCGTCAAACTTGATCTGGGCATCGGCGAGCAGCCTTGAATTGACACTGTTGCTGGCGTCGACGTCTCTGGGTCTGGCGATGCCGCGAACGCGCATGATCTGAGTCTCGCGATTGACCATGATCGATCGGCTGCCTTCGATGAGGAGGTTGCCATTCGGCAGAACTTCGAGCACCTTGGCGGTGAGAGTGCCACTCAGGCGGCCAGATCTGGTTGTGGTGCCGGAACCGTCGAATTCATTGTTGATTTCGTGGTTACCGACAAATTTGTCGATCAGTTTCTTGAACGTCGGAATCTTGGGCCCCGAGGTTACTTCGGTCGTCGACTGTTTTTGCGTACTTGTAGTTGCCTGAGACTGGGCATTGGATTCTTCAGAAATGACGATAGTAATGATATCGCCGGCCTGATAATCTTTGCCGCCTCTGTTTGAATAGAGGTCGTTGCCACTGAGCCACAATGAAGCTGCGCTGCAGTGGGTGCAGCTGAGGATTAACAGAACCGTAAGCAGCGCCAGATTAATTTTTCGCATATTCCACAGTTCCTTTCTCAGTTACGACGCCCTTGATTCTTTTCTTGTTCTGCAGGTTGATCAGGGTGATTTCATCGCCGGGATTGCCGCCGTTGACTGCCTTGGCGGGAATTTTGAGCGACAGGTTGCCACTGTTGACGAGAAAATCAACGCTGGAGCCCGGTTTGATCATCAGACTGGCTTTTTCGGCCGGACCGGCCTTATTGGTAGCGATAGTCTTTACACCGGCTATTTCACAGGGTTCGCTAACCGCCTCGGCAAGATCGATTTCTCTGATCATGGTTCCGGCGGATTTGAAGCGCCCAAGGCTTTTTCCGAGTGCTTCTTCGTAACTGAGAGGGATTGTGCCCTGATCACTTTTGAGAATAATCTTTTTGGCTTTAAGCATGCTGGCGTTGATCACTTCGCCGGGTTTGGCCAGTCTTGTGAGCTGTGCCGCTTCAAACGAGCGACTTACCTTGATCTGGATCAGCTGCCGGAAAGGGCCGCCGTCGGTTTCTGCCGTTACCACGAAAAGTTTCATTCCCAGAGTATTGTCTGATGCTGTGGTGACATCCCAGGTGGTGGCGTTTCCGGGCAGAACCATGTTGGTCGGCACCCGCGACAGGTCTATGTCGAGCTTTGCATCGGTGTTCTGCTGACAGAACTGTCTGATTTTTTCTCTGACATCGTTGCCTTTGAGAATTGAACCGTTACGTCTGATCGTGATTTTTTCGGGCACAGAAATGTCTCTGATGAGATTGCCAAGTTTTTTCTGCAGCGTTGCCCGGTCTATAACCAGTTCGCCGAGCGGATTCGGAATGAAACCGATCTGAACCGCAGCGAGAGCTTCGCGCAGGCGCTGGTCAGCGTCGTTTTTTATCAGGCTGTCAGCCTTGATTTCGCTGCTGTTGACGAGAACTGTAGATTTAAATGAAGTTACCGCATCTGAAGTTTTTGTAGCGTTGATCGCGGCTCCTGCATTTGAACACAGAGCCAGACCCATGATGCAGCTGAGAATTGTTGCCTTTATTTGATTATTTATCTGTTTATGCACTGTTAACTACCCTATCTTCTCAGGTTGTTCGCTATCTGCAGCATCGTATCTGAAGTCTGAATGGTCTTGGAATTCGCTTCGTAAGCGCGCTGAGCGACGATCATGTTGACCATTTCTTCAACTACCTTGACGTTCGACATTTCGACAAAGCCCTGGGCGATTTCGCCAAATTCTTCGGTGCCGGGAGTGCCGAGGGCCGGGTCACCGGAACTGCCGCTCGGAATGAACAGATTGCGGCCTATGGCTTTGAGACCGGGGGGGTTGATGAAGTTGGCGAGTTCGATCTGGCCAAGTACTTCGAGATCGACCTGGCCTGGCATTTTTGCTGCGATAATACCAGAAGATGTGATGTTGATGCCGATAGCTTCGCGCGGAATGGTAAAGCCGGGCAGAACTGTATAACCGTCAGAGGTGACGACGGTGCCTTCTTCAGAGAGTTTCCAGGCGCCGTCACGGGTATAGGCTATGTCGCCGTTGGGAAGCTGTATCTGAAAGAAGCCTTTACCTTCGATGACCACGTCGAGGGGCTGTTCAGTCTGCTGGAATTCGCCCTGACTGAACATGCGCTGGGTGGCGATCGGTCTGACACCGTGACCGAGCTGAATGCCTACCGGGTAGGTATTGTCGCTCGAAATGGGTGCACCAGGCTCTGTCAGCGTCTGATACATAAGGTCCTGAAAGTCGACTCGGCTCTTTTTAAAACCTGTGGTAGTGACGTTTGAAAGGTTGTTGGAAACCACGGCGATGTTGGTTTCCTGACCTTTCATGCCTGTAGAGGCAGACCATAGTGCTCTCATCATAGGCTTTTATTCCTCCGGCTCTTTCAGATTATAATCAGCGTCTGGTGGCGCCGACTGAGTTGATGGCCTTGTCGAGCAGACCATCGTGTGACTGAATGACTTTTGAATTGGCTTCATAGGCACGTGATACTTCGATCATTCTGACCATCTCTTCAACCAGGCTGAAATTGGGTTTTTCGATGTAGCCCTGCTTGAAGTTCGTTTCGGCCCGCGCCACTTCGCCATAGGCTCTGACAAACTTGTTGGCGCCTTCTTTGCGAAAAGCTTTGCGATCTTCGGCCATACCGGCTACGAGGCGATACTGTGGCACTCCGTCTACCAGCACGCGTCCGTCGCGGTCTATCTGCACGTTCTGACCACCCTGAACTGAAACACGCACCAGTTCAGAAGCCATGGTGCCATCTTCGTTGAGAATGCTGGTCTTGTTTTCGGGGTCGACAGGCTCTCTTTCGGCAAGCATAAAGTCGCCGCTCATATTGGTCAGAAAACCATCCTGATTGATGTTGAGAATGCCATCGCGTGTGAATCTGGTGCCTTTAGGTGATTCGACCACAAAAAAAGCCTTTTCATTTTCGAGCGCCACGTCGAGTTCATTGCCAGTGTGATCGAAGCCACCGGCCTTGAAATTGGTGAAGGATTCGTCGAGAATGACGCCAGTGCCAAGCTCGCCAATCTTCGGGTATTTGTAAATCGGTCTGGGCGGGTAGAGCTTGCCGTCATTGACCCGGCGCAGTTCCATGGTCGGCAGTTCCTTGAAGATGCCCTGATCCTGTTTAAAGCCACAGGTGTCGACGTTGGCGAGGTTGTTGGCCACCATGTCCTGTCGGATTATTTCGACAAGCATCGATGAAGAGGCTGTATAGATACCGCGTATCATTCCAGATTCCCTCCTTTGTTCAGGTGGCTGCAATTATCGACTTTCGAACAATGCCCGACGATGTTGATCACATCTGCGCCGATCGGGTTGCCGGCAAAGGCAAGCTCGTGTGCCAGGTGCGAATGCAGACATTTAACGCCTCTGAAATCGCGACTGCCGGCAATGGTGGTCTCAGTTAGAATTTCTCTGATATGTTCCGGCAGTTCACCCGGGTATAGTTTTTCGGCCATTTCAACACGTATGGCTGAAATCTGGGTCTGACTGCTGAGAAAACGCAGACGAAAATCTTCGTCGGTTTCGAGCTGCTGTGAGTATTTTCTGATGTAACCCTGCTGCTCGAGCTCAGCGACCAGAATTTTGAGTCGCGGGCAGACAAGCCAGAGAAAAGCTGGAAAAGGTTTCCAGATGCCGTCTTCAAGAAAAACCGGGTCGGCAATGAGAACCTGTGGGCTGCCATCGCCGCAACGTGTTTTAACCGCAAAGGGAGTGCGCGGATCTCTGCCGAGCAGCTGAACCGCTAACTGATAATCGCTGTTTGAAATTTCCGGATTCATGTTTGCCAAAGTTGGTACCTTCCCTAAACGAATTATCGGCAGAAAGGCCGCCCGACTTTAGGGAAAAGCAGATTTTTTATTGATCAGAAAGGTAATCGGCACAATGCGGCGCATTGCTGAGAGTTTCTCTGCAAAAAACTGCAAAAAAGGTTAAAATATCGGAAATTACGGGAGAAACTATGAAATTGCGCTATTTAACAGCAGGTGAATCGCATGGCCCGGCGCTTTGCGGAATTATTGAAGGTTTGCCGGCCGGTATCAGGGTTGAGCAGTCCGACTTTGCATCGTTGCAGCAACGCCGTCGTGCCGGTTATGGTCGTGGCGCCCGCGCCAGGATCGAGACTGATGAAGTTGAGGTGATTTCCGGCATTATTGGTGGTCTGACGACCGGCAGCCCGGTTGCTTTGACCATCAGAAACCGCGATTTCGAACAACATGCCGCCTATATGCATCCATTCGCTGCCGATGTCGAAGCCGGGCGAATCAATGTGCCGCTACCGGGTCATGCAGATCTGGCGGGTGCTGCCAGATACGGCCTGCATGACTGCCGGCCGGTAAGAGAGCGCGCCTCGGCGCGTGAAACGGCGATGCGCGTTGCTCTGTCAGTGCTGCCAAGAAAACTGCTGAAGCAGCTTGGTATCAGGTCAACCTGTTTTGTCGAGAGTCTGGGTGGTATAAAGGCCGCGATTGATTATGCCGCGGCGCCTGAAACTATTGCTGATTCTGTTGAACAGAATGGCGAAGAATTTTTAACTCCAGATTCTGCAGTTATTCAGCCCTGGCGTGATCTGACAGACAGCTGTGCTGCTGAAAACCGTAGCGTTGGCGGCACCGGGGCTGTAATTTTCTGGGGTCTCCCCGTGGGGCTTGGCAGCCATGTGCATTATGACCGCCGCCTCGATGGTATTCTGGCCGGTCTGGTCATGAGCATTCCGGCTGTTCGTGGCGTAGAAATCGGAATGGCGACCGAACTGGCACAGGCGCGTCTGCCGGCAGTTGACCAGATCGTTGTGGCCGGCGGGCAGATAAGTCACGCCAGCAACCATGCCGCCGGTCTTGAAGGTGGCATGACCAACGGTCAGCCGCTGCTCATTCGTTTTCACATGAAGTCATTGCCTGGCAATGCCGGAGTCGATTCTGTCGACCTCAGAACCGGCAAGTCTGCCAGGCCGGCTTTTTATCGATCTGATATACATGCAGTTGCAGCGGCGTCTGTAGTTGCAGAATCAGTGATAGCCATTCAGCTTGCATCTGAGATTCTTTCTTTATGCGGTTGCGAAAATATGGAATATCTTGAAAAGCGCATAAAAACACTTGTAGACATCTAATTTGCTGTCGCGTTTGAATCAGTGATCCGAAGAAAAAAAAGAAGGCCGCCCGAAACTGGGCGGCCTTTTTTCAGTCGGAGGTTTTAGAATGAGGTATCGAACGCGTTATCGAACGAATCGTCAACAGTGCCGGCGGGCTGAGCCGATACTGGAGCAGCAGCAACAGGGTTCATGCCGGTTTCCGGAATCAGAGCAGTCGGAGCAGCTGATTCAATGCTCTGGGCAATGATGTGGGGGGTGATCAGGATAATGAGTTCCTGAGACTGACCCTTTTTACCCTTGAAGCTGAACAGAGATTTGATGATGGGGATACTGCCCAGCAACGGAATCTTGCTGTTGTCCTTACCTTCTTCATCTCTGATCAGGCCGCCGATGAGGATCTCTTCGCCGTCTCTGACGCGCACGGTGGTCTTGGCAGAGCGGGTGCCGATGACCGGATACATGTTGTTGTTGGACCATGATTCAACGAATGATACTTCAGGTTCAGCGTCAACAGTGATATAGCCGTCGTCATTGATGCGCGGAGTAATCTTGAGTTTGATACCGGTATCTTTTTCTTTCGGGGGCTGGTCAGCGCCACCGGGGTAGATAACTTTGGTGCCGACTACGATGTTGGCTTCCTGGCCGTTAACAGCAGAAATCTTCGGGTTGCTGAGAACCTTGGTTTCGCTGCGTTTTTCCAGGGCTGCGAAAGTTGCCTTGAACAGCAGGTTGTCGCGATAGAAATCGCCAAGACCAAAGAGATCACCCTGCTGACCGGTGAACTGTTCCTGATACAGGCCAGAATCCGGATTGGCGGCAAAGTATTCTTTGGTCGACAGTACCGGCAGGTTGTCGAATTCGTTGTATGCGCCTTCCTGGCCGGTTTTGCCTGTCCATTTGAAGCCGATACTCTTGGTGGCATCAGTTTTGACTTCAACGATCTTGGCTTCCATCATGACCTGGTGCACAGGCGTATCGATAGTTTCGATGAGCTTTTTGACTTCATCGAGCAGGTCTTTGCCACCAGAGACGATAACCGCGTTGATGCGTTCGTCGGTAGCGACCTTGACATCTTTTCTGATGGTTGAAGAGATTACTTTGCTGACGTCAGCAGCCTTGGCATACTGCAGTCGCTTGGTAATAGTCAGACCTTTTTCAAAGGCTTCAACCAGCTTTTTCTCGTCTGCGAGAATCCAGGTGTTACCAATTTTGCGTACGGCAAAACCATTGGTTTTGGCGATCAGGTTCATGGCTTCTTCATAGTAGACATCAGAAAGCTTGACCGTGACCTGGCCACGCACGCTTTTCTCGGCGATGATGTTCGTGCCTGACTGCTGGGCGATGACCTTGATGATCTGACGAATGTCAGTATCGCGGAAATCGAGGGTAATGTTGTCGTCAGCTTTTGCTGTGCATGGCAACAACATTGCGACTGTGAGAGCCGCAAACAGTAGTAAGATGTTACTTCGTTTCCTGGTGTAACCCGTGGAACTCATTCTTCTTTACCTCCGAACGGTAATGTCCGACAACTGAATCTCCGACAATAGCCTTTTTGGGTATGTCAGGTGATACATCGACAAGTTTGCTGAATTCTTTAAGCTATTTTTCATTTTTTTTCTGATTGAATTTTTCTTTTTACTGGATGCCGTCCAGCTGCTCGCCGGTAAGCAACATGGATCTTTACTTCTCACAGGGGAGATACTTGAGGGCAGAGCGTTCTATTTTGTCTCTGACCTCATTGGCAAAGCTTTTGACTCCGGCCGCAACTACCAGTGTCAGGCCAATTATCGCCCAGGCTGTCCAGAATATGTTTTTCCTTTTCATCTGCAATAACCTTTCATGAATTTCGAGTAAAAAAAAAGACCGTATCAGCGACATCTGCCCTGGGGCTCTGTGGCTTGCTCTGATACAGCCTTTTCGTTTGCTGATTACAAATCAGTCTTTTTCGTCGCCGCCGATTTTGAAGGTGTGGCGGCGCTGTTCTTTGTTCGAATAAATGACAACCCGGTCGTTCAATATATCAACAACTTTGAATTTGCCTTCGACAATCTGGTCTTTAACAAGAGTCAGCTCGTCGTTTTCAAATTTTACGACCGCGAGTCTCTGACCTTCGTTGCCCACGATACCGGTAACGAAAAGTCTGATCGGTTTGACCGGCGGCGGAGCAGGTTTGGTATCCTGCGGCCTGGCAACCGGCTGAACCGGTCTTACCGGCGGCAGAACGACTTTCTTTTCGACGATCGGTCTGAACGGGTCTTTTTTCGGGTTTTCGGTAGCAAAAGTGTATTTGCCGACCAGAGCTTCAACCTGTTCCTGTTCGCTCATCTTGCCGGCTTCACCACCACCGGCAGCTGTTGTCGGGCTTTCGGCGGTCATGCCATCACCACCGGCTTCGGGGGTTTCAGTAATAGTGCTTTCGCTTACAGGTGCATCACCACCAGCAGCCGGGGCATCACCGCCGGCGGCAGGGGTTGAAAGTTCATCAAGGGCACCAAAGTCGTCGAGGTCTTCCTGTGCAGAAAGGTGGCCGGGAGCTGCAAGAAGGAACGCCGCCAGACAGATGATTCCCAGAGTTTTGAGTGGGTTAAAACCAGTCATAGTCATCTTCCTTTCTTAGTATCCGCCGCCCATGATGTAGACCTTGGCGCTGAGAGTTACGCTGAGCAGAGGGCTTTTTGAGTCGCGATCCACTTCAGCCGAAACAGAAACGTTCATTGATCCTGCAGCAAGATTGATTATCTTGCGTTTTTCCATGATGGTCAGGAAGCTGCCGATGTCTTTGAAGGTTCCGAGAATTGTCATTTCTACCGGCAGTTCAGACCAATCTTCGGCTCTGACCAGCGGAGAGATGCGGATATCCTGAAATTTTACCTTGAACTTGTTAGCGATGGTTTCGGTCGAATCGAGGAGCTTCGGAACAACGGTATTCAGCTGGTTTGATTCCATCTGTAGCTTGTTCTTCTGCTCCGTTAGTTTCGATATTTGCGCTTTCAACTGCGCCATCTCTTCTTCGATATTTGCCAGCTGGGCTTTCTGCCGTTCGAGATCATCGATTTCGGTTTTGATCTTTTCGGCTTCGTCAACGAGTGGCTGGTAGTAGTTCATGTAGAAGAATACACCTGCCCCGGCCGCGAGAACCAGGAGGAAAATTGTTACAACTGCGAAGTTATTCATTAATCAGCCCTCCAGATTCTTTTCGCCAAGGTCACGTTTGATGCGGCAACCGATTTCGAAACGCCATACCGGCATTTTTTCGTAGATGTTCTTCGTAGCGCTGGTCAGAAACACTTCTTCGAAATGTTCATGACCCTGCAGAGCCTGAATGAACTGCTGAATGCCTTTGGTCAGCTGACCGCCACTCTTGGGTTCTTCGGCACCATCTTCGTTGCACGAATAGGCAGTGATCTGAACACGTCTGTCAGAGTCAATGCGCAGGTTGGTGATCCAGACGGTCTTTTCAGGCACAACGCTGGTGAGGTTGCTGAAAGCCTGGGACCACTGCAGCAGAGTTGCACCAGACAGCTGTTTGAGGCGGGTAATATCGGATTCGATCTTACCCTTTTCCTGGCGCAGCTGGTCTTTGATGTCGAGTTTCGACTGTTCGCGGGCGATTTCATCTTTGAGTTCCTGGCGCTGGGTAATCAGGTCATCGTTCATGCCCTGAATGGCGAGGGTGCCTGCGTAAAAGCCGGCGCCGATACCGATCAGACCCAGGAAAAAGAAGATCGCAGCAAACGGAATTTGAATTGGCTTTCGCCGCTTGACGGTTAATAGGTTAATTCTAATCATTTAGTCTTCTTTCACCCCTCTCAGTGCAAGCCCTATTGCAACAGTATACTGCTGCAGGTTGTTGTAGAGCTCATCCGGGTCGGGTGTGGTCACGGCAATGCCTTCGAGAGGATTCCCCATGTTAACGTCCACACCCAGTTCGTTCATCAGGAAGGTGTTGAAGCTGCGCAGATTGGCGCTGCCGCCCGACAAAATGATGCGATGTATCAGCGGCTCGCGTGACTGGGCTTTGAAGTAGTCGAACGAACGACGGATTTCTGAGGCCAGTTCTTCAACCGTGGTTTTGACCACTTCAGAAATCTCGTTGCCGCCGCCTTCACCGATATTGACTTCAGCTTCTTCGATTTTGATCGATTCTGCCTGATCAAATTCCTGTTTCATTACATCTCTGATCATTTCGGTGATGTTGTTGCCGGCAATCGGGATGTTACGGGTGAACATCAGAACGCCTGACTTCATGACCGAAATGTTTGTGGTTCTGGCGCCTGCATCGATGACAGCGACGACTTCGCCGCCTTCCTGCGAGCTGGCGGTCTGCATATAAGAGTCTTCAAGGGCGTTTATGGCAGCAATAGTGTCGACATCGACGATTTCTGGCGTGATGCCGGCGCTCTTGAGAACATCGGTATATGAGTTAACCAGGTCTTTCTGGGCAACTACCAGCAGAATAAGAAACTTGCCGCCGCCTTCTTCTTCTTCGTCGACATTCTTCAGAACGGCGTGTGTAATGCTCACTTCGTCAATAGCGTAGGGAACATACTGCTCGGCTTCGATTCTGACGGTCTGCTCGAGTTCTTCAGGCGACATAATCGGCAGCTTGGTGAAGCGCATGATTACGTTCTGCCCTGAGATTGAGGCGAAGCTCCGCTCGACTTTGATTTTTCGTGCTTTCAAAATGTCCTTGATGACCGCTGATACTGCCTGCGGGTTACTAACGGCACCTTCTGTCATCGCGTCCGAGGGCAGGGGAGCCATACCGTAGTTAATCAGTTCAGGGCCAGAAGGAGTCTTTTTGAGCTGGACGATTTTGACGGCCGAGGTGCCAATATCGACACCAACTGCCGTGTTGCTTGTCCCAAAGGTGAACAAACCCATACGCTCTTTCCTCCAAGGTTCGTCAGAAATTACTTTCTGACAGCTTAAAATTATTACTTGTCAGTTTCCTATCGGTCATTGCTCAGCGAAATCTGAGCTTTTTTCACAATCTTCTCGAAATTTTAATAATCAAGGCTTCTTAAGGCAACATTCGAATAATAATGCGCAAGAATCTGCCTGTATGACCACTCGCGCTTGCCAAGCTCAATGGCACCAGACTGGCACAATCCGACCTGGTGCCCGTAACCACGACCGAACAACTCGATGCCGCCCAATGGCCCACGTCGCTGCATGGCTGGCAGCTGCACTGCCGAATTTCCTTCGTCAGGGAAAGGCGCCTCGGGGCTCGCTGCCAGCGTCATTACCCGCCAGCCCCCCTCGGGCTTCTGCGCGCGCTTGAGCCCGGCAGCGGTCATTACCAGCATCTGCTGCGGCAGATGCTCGTTGCGGGTCTGCAATTCTGAAACGAGTCGTGCGGGTCGCGTCACCGGAATGACCGGTGCGGCTGGCCGCGCTGCCACAACCGTCTTTGCCGGCAGTTTTCGATCAGCGAGAACGAAGGTGGTGCTCGGCAGATCGAAAAGCCTCCTGATCGTGGTGCCCTTGACTTTGACCACACCACGGTCGGTGTTGAGAACGAGATTGGTTACCCGATCGAGATGCCCTGGCGACTCGATGCTGACTCCCCAGAGGCGGTTGAAACTGATTTTTTCCTGACGCAGAGCACTCTTTAACTTCTCGATGCCGATCGACCTCGACCAGCGGTAATTTATTCCGGCGCCGCAGAACGGGCATTGAACCCGGCGCAGATAGCCTCTGGGAGCTCCGCCATAGACCTTGTCATTGTCAGACGTCATGCCGCCGCAGGTCGCGTGATACAGCGTGGCGATCGGCTCGCCGTCAGAAATCATGACGATGCCCCTGGTGCCTGCTACTGCCGGGTCGATCGTGTCGCGTTCTGCGCTCACCCCTGAATAAACCTGGCAGTGAGTTGAATCACAGACATCGGCCCCTTCGGCTTTGTGCTTGCCGCGACTGGCATAGGCATAGGTGCGGGCAATCACTGTCTGGGCCTTGATCGACTCGGCCGGTGAGCGTGAACCTATCTCGCTGCCGACGACGCCACGCAGATAGTCTTCGATGCCGACATGATTAACGATCAGAGCCCCATTGGCAGAGAAACTGATCTGCAGAACCCCACGGTAAAGTTTGCCATTCAGCTCGACTATCGCCTTTGCCCCCTGTAGAAGCAGGGTTTCGCCATTGTGCGCAACCCGGCGTTTCTTTTTGCCGTTAGCTGATACTGCCCAGTCGAACTTTTCATTGCGCCGCAGGGTTTTGATGCGCCTGCTGCCTTTGAGGACCTGCCCACCTTCCGGGAATCTGACTGTCAATTTCTTGTGCAGCCCGCCGAGTTTGACGCGCAGAATCGGCTCGGCCGACGCCCGCCGACTCTGGTCGCGGTCATTCCTTGTGCGTGCCTCAGCCACAATCGGCAGAAATACGAGGCACAGGGCCAGCAGCAACAACAGCCGGAATCTGCTGCTCCGGCCGGCTGTTTCAATTATTTTTTCGCGGCGAAGGTTCAAGTTCAGGCTCCTGCTTTGGTCTTTTCATCATTTTTAACGTCAGAGGTCAGCAGCGGATTTAGAAACTTTTTATCGTTGCTGAAGCGTTCCTGCTCACTGAAGATGCAGCCACAGTATTTCTGGCGATAAAGTTCGTTCTGTCTGGCAATTTCATGACTGCTTCTGAAACCTGGCCGGAAATCAGTGTAATGGAACTTTACCCCGGTTTCCTTGGCTGCCTGCTCACCGGTGCTGATCAGAAGCTCGTGATTCTGATACGGGCTGATAAGAAGCGTGGTTGTGAATGCTTCGAACGAAAGTCGGGCGGCCGCATGCGCCACGGCGGTCAGGCGCATGCGGTAACAGATCTCGCAGCGGCCCGGGCCGAAGTCTGAACCTGTTTCGTGCAGAAATCGCTCAAGGCCATAGCTGGCGTCGCCAATGATTACTTCAAGACCGAACTGGCCGGCCATTTTAACGAATGAAGTCAGGCGGCTGTGATATTCGACAAATGGGTGAATGTTGGGGTTTTCCCAGAATACTGCCGTGTTTCCTTTGCCGGCCACCGGTTCAAGCAGCGGGTAAGACCCGGCCAGGCACGGTCCGCAACAGGTGTGAAGCAGTATCGCCATTTTCAGCCAACGCCTTTCTTTGCGGTCATGATACCCGAAAGCGTCCAGTTGCGGGCTTTCTGTATGGTGACGTCGACGAAGCTGCCGATCAGGTCACGGCTGCCGGCAAAGTCGACCGAGCGGCCGGTGCGCGTTTTCCCGACCAGATGACCTACATTGCGGGCGGCTTCTGATTCGACAAGCACTTCGAGCGTTTGCCCGACAAGCTTCAGGCTTTCTTCAAGACCAATGCCGTTCTGCACTTCGATCAGCTTCGCCAGTCTGGCCTTGCGAATCTCTTCGTCGATCTGACCGGGCATGTCTGCAGCGGCAGTGCCTGCGCGCGGTGAGTAGTAATACATGAAGGCTGTTTCGTAGCGCACCTGTTTGATCAGATCGAGGGTGTCGTTGAATTCGGCCTCGGTTTCGCCCGGGAAACCGCAGATGATGTCGGTGCTGAGACTGACGCCCGGTATGTTTTCGCGCACCTGAGTGATCAGCTCAAGATAGTGTTCTCTTGTATAACCGCGCTTCATCTCTGTGAGAATGCGGTTCGAGCCAGCCTGAACCGGCAGATGATACTGCTCGCAGACTTTTTTCAGCTGCGCCATGCGCTTGACTGTTTCGAGGCTGAAGTCACGCGGGTGTGAGGTCATGAAGCGCACCCAGTTGATGCCGTCAATTTTTTCGATGCGCTCGAGAAGGGTTGCAAAGCCCTCTTTGATGCCGAGATCTTTGCCGTAGGCATTGACGTTTTGCCCGAGCAGGGTGATCTCTTTGACGCCACGGCCCGCCAGCTCGGTTATGAAGGCAGTCAGCTCGTCGAGTGGCCGGCTTACTTCCGGGCCTCTGACATAGGGAACGATGCAGTAGGAGCAGAAGTTGGTGCAGCCTCTGATAATATTGACCATCGCCGAAAACGGCCGATGCAGAACGATGCCGTCAGCCGATTCGCCATCGAAAGCTCCGCGCGGCGCGAAATTGCCGGTGGTTTTTTCGCTGGTCGCCCTCTGGAGCAGCAGTGGCAGGTCTTCGATGTCATTCGGGCCGAAAACCAGGTCGACAAGCGGCAGGGCTTCGAGCAGTTCGCCCTGCATGTTCTGCGCCATACAGCCGGCAACGCCGATTATCAGATCTGAATTTCGCTTTTTGGTGTTGATCAGCGACTGAATGCGGCCGATCAACCGCTGTTCGGCATGCTGGCGAACGCAGCAGGTATTGAAAAGAATCAGGTCAGCTTCGGATTCTTCTTCGGTTTCAATGTAGCCAAGACGGGTAAGCAGGCCGCGAATGCGCTGGGCATCGGCCTGATTCATCTGGCAGCCAAAAGTTGTGAGCATGAATTTGCGCTGTGTATTGATCATAGACAATCATTCTACCACAGCAGCAGGGTCGCTGCCCACACCGTAGCGAAAATTCAGGGGTAATTATTCGTAACGCTGCCAGTCGGGTTTGTCTTCGTAAACATCGATGTAATAATCGTGCCGCTGCAGTTTACTGGCAGCTTCTTCGTCGAGAATGATGATGGCGTTCTGATGAAACTGCAGCACCGATGCCGGGCACGAAGCCGAAACCGGCCCTTCTACGGTAGCAGCAACCGCATCGGCCTTGTCTTTGCCAAAGGCGAGCATCATGCAGGTTCTTGCTTCCATGATGGTGCCGAGACCCATGGTCATGACATGCTTCGGAACCCGCTCTTCGCTGCCAAAAAATCTGGCATTGGCCTTGATCGTCACTTTTGAAAGTGTCTTGATACGGGTTCTTGAGCTGAGCGAAGAGCCCGGTTCATTGAAGGCGAGATGCCCGTCATGCCCGATGCCGAGAACCTGCAGATCGATGCCGCCGGCACGCTTGATCGCCGCTTCATAGGCTTCGCAGCTGGCAACGATGTCTTTGGCCCGGCCGTCAGGGATCTGCGCAGCGCCTTCTGCCAGATCGATTCTTTTCAGCAGGTTGGTGTGCATTTCATTGTAAAACGAGCAGGGGTCGGCCGGGTCGAGCCCGATGTATTCATCGAGATTGAAGGTTTTTACGTGCCTGAAAGAGAGACTTTCTTCTTTATGCATGCGTACGAGTTCGTTATAGAGGCCAAGAGGTGTCGAGCCTGTCGCCAGGCCAAGAACCGCCGCCGGGTTGCGATTGATAAGACCGGCGATAATTTTGGCCGCGAGCCTGCCAGCAGATTCTCTGTCTTTTTTGATGATTACTTCCATAAAGAACCTTTCTGCGTTTCGTAATTTTTCAGCATGCTACCACGCCCGCCCGCCCTGTTCAAATTTTCCCGCAGTTACACAGCAATTGTGAAAATGCTGTTATCTCCGGGACAAATTCTCATACGCTTCTTTTAGCTGCAGTTGATGCCTGCGGTTAGTGTCTGGTTTGCCCGAACCAGCGCATCAGGAGCATGTAGGCTTCGCCTCTGGTCAGATACCTGTCTTTAGCCGCAATTGTATTGGCTCTGCTCGTTATAATGGCGCTTTCGCCAGTTTTGCCCTCAGTTCCCACCTTGGCGTGCGCGACCTGATCTGCTGCATTAGTCGATTGCATGAATTCCTTTTCGACAATCGCAAGTATTTCATCTGCTCTGGCTGAGCTTATGGTCTCGGCGTTATCGAAAAGCTTATAAATTCTGGCGCGCTCATCATTTTTCAGGTCGGGCAGAATTGCAACCAGGCGATTGGCAAAGGCCTTGCTGCTGATCTTTTCATCGAGTTCATAGTTGTTGCGATAACCGCCCGAGGCCAGACCTCGCCGCCGCATGAAACAAAGCCCTTCATAAGCGGGATGTTTGGTTATCTCGGGTCTTTTTGCAGGATTTGGCCCGATCAGAACGCCCTGCTGAATCAGACGCTGCTGAATCTGAGAGATGACATTTTTGTCTGTGGCGGCTCTTTCGACAGTCAGGCCTGATTCTATACATTGTGCCGCAGTAACACCGGCAGCCTGGCCGGCGGCAATTCCGACCGGAACCGTTCTGGCACTGCTCTGGGCTTGAGAGTCGAAACCGGCGCTGCGACCCACGACCAGCAGATTGGTGAATCCTTCTGGAACTAAACAGCGCAGAGGCAGGGCATATTGTTCGGGTCTGCCAACGACGTCGCCGTGATGATCGTGGCTCTGTGCCTGAATATCGAGCGGATATGAACCGAAGCCGATTCGATCGTGAAAGTCGCGATTTTCGAGAATGTCATCTACAGTCACTGTGTAAAGAGTTTTGATCTGTCTTGAGGTGCGAATATACATTTCTGGTGCCGTTTCTGAGATGCTGATGCTCTGCATGCCCGGAGTATGTGCACGCAAAAATCTTTCGAGTTCGGGGAGCTCTTTCAGCGCCAGTTGCCGTGCCTCTTTACGGGATTTCTGATCGGTGCCGTCAGTTGCAAACACCAGCAGAGCATTAACCAGAACGCTGCCGTCGTTCTGCCGCCCGAGATTCAGGCCTCTGACTCTTATTCTGGCAGTAGTTGGTGCATATCTGCGCATTATGTCGCCGTAACCCCAGATACTGCGTTTTTTGCCGCCGAGAAGGTCGCCCGAAGCCTTGCTGCTAAGACCGGCGCACATATTTCGCCAGTCGATGTCAGAGATGCCCTTGATACGAAAAACAAGGGTGGCGGCCATGTTTCGCGGTTTTCCCCAGGTGTCTACGCCGTATTCGATGCTGCCGGCCCCCGCTGCAGCAGCAAGATCCGCATCCTGAGTTGCGTCGATGAGCATTTTTCCCGAAACATGCAGTTTGAGACCGCGGTCGGTATGAATCTCTATCCCTTCAATGGTCCCAGGAAGGTTTGATGAGGCCAGAGCCGGGCTGATCGTGGCGAGGCATCCCTCGGGCATGGTAATTGTATCGGGGTGCAAGGTCTGGCCTGGCCTGAAAAGCGGCAGAATGCGCGAGCCTGTCATCGGAAAAACTGTTCTGGCGTTTCTTATATAAGTCAGCCTTTTTTCTCTGCTGATCAGCTCCTCAAGAATCCTGATCATGCCCGCAACATCGAACGACTGGTCGTCAAGCTTCTGATAGATTTCGGCAAATATGCCTCCGTTCAGTGGGCGGCCGTCGATACCCATGTTCATGTCGATTGTGTTCAGCCAGCCGCGCGTAAAAAGACCGCCTGGTACTGGCCTGGTATCGACAAGCAGCGTTTTGCAGCCTTCTCTGGCGGCGGCAATGGCGGCTGCAATGCCTTCGGGGTCGCCACCGACAACGATTACATCGAACTGCTCAGTCCCCCGCACGACAGGCGAACTCTGGCTGTGGTAACCGACAGGCGCGGTAGAAACTATCAGTGAAATCAGCATTACGAGAAACTTATAGATGGCAGTCTGCAAGATAGGCTCCGGTTGTGTGTATTGCGGCCTAGACAACAGTGTCGCAATGCCGCTTACTGCTGCGTTAACTTCGTTATACTGATTGTATCAGAACCCGGTACTTTTTTCTTGAGCTGTTCATAAACTGCCGTTTTTGTGCTAATGTGAACCGGGTCGGTCAATTGCAGCCCGCTTTGATGAATGCCCGGATAAATTTGTCTTATCGATGCTATCTGTGTTTATCGTGTTCATCCGTGGCTCGAAACGACCGCAACAGACCGGCATCGGTTTTGTATCGATCAGCAGCGAGGTTGAACATTGCCCGGAAAACAGATAATCGACGCTTATATTTGCGGCATAGGCTGGGAAGAAGCCCTTTGCAATGAACTGAAGCCTGCCGGCTCGGCTGAAGCTTTTTCTTCGCCGGCTCCGGGGCTGGTTGTTGGCACTCGCCACCCTTCACATCTCAAAAATGAACCGGTTTTTGCCCGCAACTGGCTGCCTGACTGCTGCGAAATTCGCGGTGAATCGATCGCCGATCTGGTTCAAGCGCTGGGCCGCGTTGTCGACGCTTTTCTCGACCAGAGCCAGCTGCCATGGACCTTCGTCGCCTTTTCTCCCGATCTGTTCACCGAAGAATCGACAAAATATGAATTTATCGCCGGCCGGCCGGCACTGCTGCAGGAAAAATTTTTCGAACGCATGGCAAAGTATCGCCGCCGTGCCTTTGAGCGCTTCGTCGATTGGCTGAACATTGACGACCGCCGCCCATGCCTTATCGTGCAGGTGGTGATGACTGGCAATGATCGCGCCTGGGTAAGTGTCTGCGAGCGCTTCAGGGCCGGAAAGGGCCGCTATCTGCCGGTAATCTGGCGCAACTCACCCGGCCTGGTCGAGCATGACCACCTGGCGCCCTGCCGCTCATACTACAAACTTGAAGAGGCATGGAACCAGACCGGAATTTTCCCGCGCAAAAACGATGTCTGCGTCGATCTTGGTGCTGCCCCCGGTGGCTGGACCTGGGCCGCTCTGAAAAGGGGTGCCCGCGTGACCGCCGTCGATTTTGCCGATCTCAAGCCGCATGTTGAAAAACACCCCCGTTGCGAGCATTCAATCGACAATGGCTATGCTTACATGCCGCAGAAAACCGTCGACTGGATGTTCTGCGACATGATTGTCAAGCCGATGTCAACTCTCGGTCTTCTCGACCGCTGGCTCGAAGCCAAGGCCTGTCGCCGCTTTGTCGTCAATGTTAAGTTTCGCGGCAAACAGCCTGAAACGATTCTTCTGGCCATCGATGAACTTGCAAAAAAGCACGGTCTGAGCAAACTCGTGATTCGCCACCTTTACTACGACCGCAACGAAATCACCCTGATCGGCCAGGCGTAGGTGGTTGTGGTTGGGGTCGGACCAGCAGAAATGCCGATAGACAGGCTAAAAACTCCTGAAAAATGCGGTTTTTTGCCCTTAGAACCGGTTTTTTGTCATGAAAAATAGCCTTCTTAATTATTTCAAACAAATAGCTGGATGCTGTCGTCAGAAATGCCGATAACCTGAAATAGATAGGGATAGCTGTCAAAAATCAGGTCATGGAAGACGCCAGGGAGTTCAGCAATGTATTCATTTGGTGTTAACGGTCGACTTTCTTCTTCTTCTATCGCCCCCGCCAGCCGTCAGGTGCTTCTCGACGATGCACCCCGTTCATTCGGGTCAGAACTGACTGCGGCTCTTCAATCAGAGGTTGCAGAAACCGATGCCGAAGCCGCGCAGGAGTCTGAAAGCCCATTGAGAAAGCTGACTGTCGTCGATAAAGCGGTGCAGCGTGATATTCAGGAAGCCTTCGGAATCGAACCCCACAAACCAGGCGAGCCGTTGCGGCCGCTGCTTGGTTCAATATGGACACTCAGAGACAATGATAAAAACGGCGCGATCAGCACCGACGAAATGGAAGCCAACGCCGCTGTCGCTTCCGATATTTTCAAAAAGCACCTGACAAAATTCATGTTCAATGAAAATGTTTCGAGTCAGCCCCCGATCGAACTCAGCATTGCCGGCAACGGAATGGTGCGGGTTCAGGAAGGGCACCCCGACAAGGAAAAAATCGAAAACTTCATCAACGGCAACTCCGAACTGCGCAATCTCTACGCCGGTATCAGCAGCACCCACGATTTTGTCGCTCTGGCCGAAGAATCTATGCGTTTTCAGCAGCGCTACGCCGTTGACCCGAAAGCCGCCGTCGCCGAATTCTCACATCTTTTCAGCGGTCACTACGGCTACACCACCCGCCTGACCATCGACGGCGAAAACTGGAACTACCAGACCACCTCAACCTTTTCCGTCTGAAAAAACAACTCGCAGCGAATATTTTGGGGAAAAATGTTGTTTTGGCGACCCCAAACTGTGTACATATCTGTTAAACTTAACAAATACAGTCAAAATTCGCCTGTGAGGTAAAGAATGATGGAACGCACGCAGTATTTCTGGCGCTCTGTTTGCCTGTTTCTTGCAATTATGATGATCGGGGCAGCCGTGTCTGCTGTCGCCGCCGAAAAACAGATAAAGATCAAAGTTGCCCAGTATGCAAAAGATCTTGAATTCAATTGCCCGCAGGGAGCCGCCTGGGAACTCGGCGGTCAGAACGGCCGTATTCAGCCGGGCGAAAAATGCGTGCTGACCGGCACCATGACTGCCAAGGCCATCAGACGCTTCCGGGTCATGGTTTCTTCAACTTCTCTCGCAGAAACAGAAACTATCAGAGCTGACGAAGAAAAATGGCGCCAACTCGGTTTCCCGGTGCGCACCATGGTTATCGGTCAGGAATTCTTCGCTGAAGATGGCAAAACCCTGCTGTATGACAATCGCCTGGCGATGGTAGAAGTCGGGGTTTTCAACGACAAGGCCTCAGCCCAGGCTCTGGTCGATAAACTCTCAGCCCAGGGGCAGTCGAGCTGGATCTACGAAGAAATCTTGCAGCTGGCACAGGGCACTCTGAACTTTACCATCAACGGCACATTTAAAGCCACCGGCAAAGAATTCGCCCTTTTGCCGCAGCAGACCATCCACATGAAAAAAGTCGAGTATGGCGCCGGTTATTCCTGGCATGGCTATGCCGACCGCAACTACTCTGGCTCACTGCTGGTGCGTTATGGCGCCAACGATGCGATCGACTGCATTCTCACCACCGCCTTTGAAAACGTTCTCGCCGGTGTCGTGCCATCAGAAATTTCGGCTAAAGCCGAAATCGGTGCGCTGCAGGCCCAGGCCGTCGCCGCCCGTGGTGAAATAATGGCCAAAATCGGCGTCAGACATGCCAGCGAAGGCTTTGATACCTGTTCTGAACAGCACTGTCAGGTGTTCAACGGCGATACTACCTATTCAATCGATGTCGGCAGAAAAATCGCTCCGACTGCCGGTTATGTTCTTATGGGCCAGAATGGACATATTCTCGACGCAGTTTATTCTGCAAACTGCGGTGGACACAGCGAATCAAGCCACTATGTCTGGACCACTCAACCAAATCCGGCCCTCACCGGAAAATGGGACAATTCAGGAACCCCGGCACTCGATTTGAGCGAAGAAGAGCAGGTCGGTGTCTTTATTCGCAATCCTCCCGCCGGCTGCCATTGCAATAACCCGACTGTAGAGGGCGGCAACCGCTTTCGCTGGAATAAATCCATGACCACTGCCGACTGGAAAAAGGTCGAAGAAACTCTGGCAATTGGCCGGGTTAAAATGGTCAAAGACATTGCCCGCGGCGTTTCTGGCCGCATTTACCGCCTCACCTTCGTCGGTGAACGCGGCGAAAAGACCGTCATGAAAGAACTGAATATCCGCCGCCTGTTTGGTGGTCTTGCCAGCGCCTGTTTCGTTTCAGACTGGAAGCGCGATGCCGCCGGCTACATTGTCAGTGCCGAACTTCTCGGTGCCGGCTTCGGTCACGGGGTTGGCATGTGTCAGACCGGTGCTCAGAGCCTGGCCAAACAGGGCTGGAACTACCAGCGCATTCTCAGTCACTATTTCACTGGCAGCCAGCTGAAAAAGATGTATTGATCGCCTTAAGACAACGCGCCGGTTCGCGCATTCCGATGCCGAACCGGCGCGTATGTTTTTAGTTGTGCAGTTGATTAAGATAACCCAAAAGCAGTGCAACCATCGGCAATCCTGAGTAAGTGAGAAAACCAGACTCTGGCGGCTGGTGTTGTCGGCATCTTGCTTGCGTTACCTTAAGGTCTGAACTCTTTCGGGTGCTGTTTTTCCTGTTGTGTCTGGTTTTGTTTCAGGTCCTGGTTTTGCTGGGTGCGATTTCTTTACCGGCTGTTGTCGAAAAACAGAGCGGACAAGAATGATTAAGCTGCTAAAATAAAACCGTGGGCTGTCTTTCGAGACAGCCCACGAATTTAAGAACTGTAAGTAAGGAGTTACTGGCCGATGTTTTTCAGGAGCTTTTCGCGGTATTCTGGCAGCTTCTGATACAGAACTGTGCCCGGGCATGACTTCGGAGCGAAGTCGCAGTGGCCGTAAAGATTGGTTTTTGGGTCAATCTTGTAGGTCGAGGCCAGCCATGACAGCACGTTAAGAAGAGATTCTTCAATTTTGGGGTTAAGCTTGTCTTTGTCAGCGTCATAGTCGCCGATAACACAGATTCCGACTGAATTGGTATTGGGTGAG
Organism: Candidatus Rifleibacteriota bacterium; assembly: GCA_024710355.1. GTDB lineage: Bacteria > Muiribacteriota > Ozemobacteria > Ozemobacterales > Ozemobacteraceae > Rifleibacterium. The sequence goes on along the minus strand of JANJUX010000006.1, from coordinate 46,069 downwards.
CAGTGGGCGCCGACGACGCCTTCGGGGCGACCCTGATAAATAACGCCATCGGGCCCGATCAGAAAGTGGTAGCCAATGTCGGCCCAGCTGGTTTTCGGGTCATCCATGTGATAGTTCTGAATGCCACGAATTGTTGCGGCACCTTTGTATGAGGCCTGGTTGGGCAGATAGCTGTGGTGAACGATCAGGCGCTGCGGGGTGTGAGGAGTATATGAAGATTTCGGTGCTCTGGCGCCCCAGGTGGCGCGGGCGACGACTGTGGGCTTGGCCCAGGCAGCTTTCACATCGAACGGAGCCGGTTTCTGCATTAAATATTCCATTTTCTTTGCTTCAAGATAATTACCCTGAACGGAAAAATGTCTTACGGCAGTTTTGCCTCTTTCGGGGTCTCTGATGACGAACATCAGCTGACAGGCCGAAACTGAATCGATGGCAGAAAAATGATATTCACCATCGAAAGCCAGATAGCTTGTCCAGCGGCCGGTTTCGGCATATCTGAATCTGGCATAGCATCTGACGAGGGCTTTTTCAGCCTTTTCCATGTCTACACCGATGATCAGGTTATTGACGGCTTTGTCCATTTCCATTACTTCGGTTTCATGCTGGCCATAGGTTGAGCCGGATACGATAAAATCAGGGTTGCCGGTAATGAGAACGTCGGGGGTGTCGACGTCGGCGCGAACCATACATGGGAGCACAAAAGCGAAAAACAGTGCCACGAGACCAATCATTCTCAGATACTTCATACTTCACCTCTAATAACAACTTTGTCTGATCATTATACATGAAAATAAATTGTCACGCAAATAAACATCCCGCCCGGTGTCTCTGGGGTACCGGGCGGGATGCTCAACCGCTGATCAGGAAATGTCAGTTGTTTCTGACTTCGTTAAAAAGGTCAGAAAGCTGGTCGAGAGCCGCAAAAGTCTCTTTGATCAGCTTCTGCATGCGGTCTTCGCTGTTCTGAAAGTTTGATTTACTGCGTGATTCTGGCTTTGACATCGCTTTGAGATCCGGGTTGTTTATTTCGGGAAGTCGTCGAGGTTACCTGGTCCGATGGTGTTATGGCTGACTTTGGCGTCAGAAGTGGTATCATCAGACCCGCAACCGGTGATTGCGATCGGGGAAAGCATTATTGCTGCTGCGACCAACATCCACAAGTATTTTTTCACCTGCTGTTTCTCCTTTGCACTGAACTTGCAGTGCCTATCGGCAGGTGTCAGAGAATTTTTTAGTAAAGTTTGACCAGTATTGCTCCCGGAAAATAATGCAGCAGAATGTCGGCAAAAGCCCGCCCTGCCAGAGCCATACTCTGTGCGCCGGTCTGGCACATGCCGACGCCGTGGCCCCAGCCAGCCCCTTCAAAATCGGCGGCATTGATGAATCCCTGTTTGTCGCGTTTCCAGTCGGCCTTGAAAAACGAACTGCGCAGCCCGCCAAAAAGCTGCCTGATCGGCAGTTCCTTGAGAACTGTTTTTTCGCCGTTTTCACCAGTCAGCTTGATGCTGACAATGCGGCCAGAAATTTCTCTGACGCTGCCGGTGATCTCTTTAATTCTGCCAATGGCGGCCTTGCTTTCGACAGCCTGCCACTCCTTCGGGCTCAGGCTTTTCTTCCATCTGAACTTATCTGCGCCTTCAACACCGGGGGTGGCACACCAGCAGTCGGGCGGGGCGCTGATAAAGCTGCGCGCCTGCTCTTCATTCGTCAGATCAACTCTGATTCCGGTCTTTATGTCAGAAACGCCCTGCAGATGCGGGTCGGCGTTCGAGGTCCAGATATTCTGATTCGCAGAAGAATGCCCGCCGCAGTTGGCCCCGTAGACGGCATCGAGTATGCCACCCTTGTGGTTTTCAAGCACAAGCCCGCGGGTAGGGGAGATGCTGGCGGAAATGTTCTGATCGGTGGCCTGCAGGCCTTTATAAACCTGGCAATGCTGCTCTGAACAGAAGTCGAAGCCCTCATTCAGATGCCGAACACCCTTTTTGGAAAGCATCTCGCCTCTCGCTGCCACTGCCTGGGCCTGCATGGCGGCCATCGGCGCCTTTGACGATATTTCTGAGGGCACAATCCCGACAAGCAGTTTTTCGAGATCGGTGACTTCAATGCAGTCGAGTGAATTCTCGACGCCGAACTGAATCAGCATGTCACCAGCGAATTTGCGATCTTCAAAACCGTGCCATGAATAACCTTTTGCAAATTCGGCCTTGCGTAGAATGGTCTGCTCTTTGCTGTCGAGCTTGAGGCCGGTCAGGCTCTCGGCGATGGTTTGTTTGCCGAGCTTGAGCTGCAGTTTTCCGGCTGCCGGCCTGATATTTTCGATAAACACCCAGCTGGAAATCCCATCAGCAGCAAGTTTGTCCTGCAGTTTGCGGGCTTCGGGCTCGTCGGCAAAAATTCCGACGCCGATAAAGACGACGCGATTGTCGGGGTAACCAGGTGCCGGGGCATTGCCGGCGAGAAAGCGATGCGTCTTGAAAGCCCTGAATTTAAGCTCTGTTTCGCGCAGCTGATTCTCGTCGGCAGCGCTGCCCGAGCCGACCATCAGATGATAGCGGCGCACCGCCTTTGTCTGAAGCTGCCCGGTAATGACGTAGGCGCGATCGGGTATGATTTTTCCGCTTTTTTTGTCGGCCTGCCAGGTGCCGCCGGCTGGCATGACGATCTCAACTCTGTTTGCATACTGGGCGACGCGAATCTTTACTTCGGGCGCCTTTGCCGCCATAGCCACGCCTGCAGCCAGGTTGATGATCAATACCGTCAGAAGCGACTTCAATAGCTTATTCATGATCGATGTCTCCGATGGCTTTGTAAAGAACGCCTTCAGCCTGCTTCAGCTTGAGTTTCGCCTGTTCGACAGTGAAATCGGTGCGGGCGAGCAGAATCGCGAGTTTGACGTCGCCGTCCGCTTCCTGCAGCTTGGCTTCGGCCAGATAATTCGGCACCTGACCACCTTCCATGACAATTCGCAGGGCGCGGCGGCGCAGCTTGGCATTGGTGGCTTTCATATCGATCATCAGATTTTCAAAAACCTTGCCGATCCTGATCATGCTGATGCTCGAAAGCATGTTGAGAACCATTTTGCAGGCCGTGCCGCTTTTCAGGCGGGTCGAGCCGGTGATCACTTCTGGACCGACAGCCGGGTTGATCAGAATATCAGTTCTGGGCAGGTCACCATAAGGGTTGCAGGTCAGCAATACGGTGTGGGCTCCTATCGAGCGAGCATAGTCGATGCCGCCGACGACGTAGGGGGTGGTGCCCGATGCGGTAATGCCGACCAGAACGTCGTCTTTGCAGAAGTTGACCTCGATGAGGTCGGCCCGCCCTGCCGAGACTATGTCTTCTGCCCCCTCGGCAGCGTTATTGAGCGCCTGATAGCCGCCGGCAATGATGCCCATGACCATATCCGGCTCAACCCCGAATGTCGGGGGACATTCAGAGGCGTCGAGAACGCCAAGCCGGCCTGAAGTTCCGGCGCCGAGATAAATAAGCCTGCCGCCCTTTTTAAAAGCGCTGACGATAAGCTCGACGGCCTGAGCAATCGGTTCAGAACATGCCTCAACCGCTTTATAAATCGCCTGATCTTCGCTGATGAAAAGCTTGACTGCATCACGGGTGCTGACCCGGTCAATATAAATGGTGCGTGGGTTGCGGGTTTCGGTAAGAGCCTGAGTGGTTTCGGTCTTGCCGGTTCTGCCCTGAAGCTTGCTTTCGGTCATTGTTTAACTCCGGTGATTAAAAGTTTTTTCAGATCGGCTGAAGCATAGTCGGTTTTTGCGTGCAGAATCAATGGCCCCATAAAGAGCTCACAGGCACGCTTTTTCCAGATAATGTCGAGTTTGTGCTGGCGGCAGGCGCCGGTTACCATCTCCTGGAAAGGGGCCCATCCGGCCCACAGCCCACCCGAACCGGCCGCTTCTGCCTGGTTCATAGCCAGCTGCTGCATCAGATGCGTCAAAGAACGAGCCAGAAGATTGACCGAGTCGATGACCATGCGTGAGGCAGCCTTGTTTTCGGCATCAAAGGCATCGGTAAGAACCGGCGCGAAAGTGCCCAGTCGGTTTTGGATGCCGCTGCTGCGGTAAAGTTCGTCTATGATGTGGCGCCGGTCAGGTTTGTCGAAGCGCCGCTCCCAGGCCTGGGCAAAAGCAGCGTAGCCGGGCTCGCCTTCGAGGTGACGCAGAACGCCCTCGACGGCCCTTTTCCCGAACAGGCTGCCCGAAGGAGTTTCGTCGAGCAGGTAACCCCAGCCGCCGATTCTGGCCTTTTTCTCACCATTGACACCATAGAGAACCGAGCCAGTGCCATTGATGCTGAGAATGCCATCGCCACCGGCGAGGCAGGCCGCATGATTGCAGGCATAATCAGAGAAAATCTCGATGCCCTCGGATTGATCGTCGCAGCTGCCGAGAGTTTCTTTCAGCCTCGCTGCCGCCTGCAGATCGTCGGCTCCGGCGGCTCCGATCAGCCACAGATGACTGCGGCCCGGCAGAGCTGCCGCCATGTCGCGCAGTTTGAGGCAGATGGCGTTACAGTCGGCCGCGTCGACTGCACGCAGGTTTCCTGATGGAAACCGGAAGTCGCGGACCAGCCCGGATTCATTGAAGCAGGCCCCCTTGAGCTCGGTTCCGCCCCAGTCGATGCTGATGGTAAGTCTGCTCACTGAATGGCTCCTTTGCGCATACCCTCGAGCATGTAACGCGAGAAGAACATGAACACCGCTACCATCGGCACTGCAGCCAGGGTGGCGCCGGCCATCAACAGGCCGAAATCCATCATCTGCTGGTCCTGCAGCGTTGACAGACCGACGGTCAGTGTGTAATAGCGCTCGCTGTTGAGCGTGATAAGCGGCCAGAGAAAAGCGTTCCACTGGGTGATGAATGTAAAAATGCCAGAAGTCGCAAGAATCGGCATCGACAGCGGAAAATATATGTGCCTGAAAACCTGATAATGGCTGGCGCCATCGATTTGAGCGGCCTCTGACATCTGAATCGGTATTGAATCCATATACTGCCTGACCATGTAAACTCCGAAAGGTGATGCTATTGCCGGCAGAATTACTGACCAGAGACTGTCGATCATGCCCCATTTGGCCATGAACAGGAACAGCGGCAGCATGACAATCTGCCCCGGAACCATCATCGCGGCCAGCAGAACCATAAAAACCGCTTCACGGCCTTTGAAGCGGCCAGCGGCAAAACCAAACGCCGCAAGGGCGTTGAAAATGGTCTGGGCAATGGTGACTGCGGCTGAAACGACAAATGAGTTGATGCTCCAGCGGGCAATGTTGCCGGCAGCGAGCAGAACCTTGAAGTTTTCGAGCGACCATTCGCCGTAGCGGGGTGGGGTGGCAGCCAGCGCATCTGGTGAAGTGAACGCGGTGATCAGCATCCAGACAAGGGGGCCACCGGTAAGAATCAGCCCGACTGCCAGAAAAAACAGAGAAATCTGATTGGCAATGTGTCTGTTCATGCTAAGTACTCCACATCCTGCTTCGCCAGATATTTCTGGGCTACGGTGATCACCATGATGGCAATGAAAAGTATCAGCGCCATGGCCGATGACAGCCCGAAGTCAAAATCGCGGAAAGCCGAAGTATAGACGCGATAAACGACTACCTGCGTCGAAATGCCAGGGCCACCGTCGGTCAGCATCAGTACCTGGGCAAAGACCTGCAGCGCCGCAATGGCACCGGTGATCATCAGAAAGGTGGTGGTTCCGCTGAGAAGCGGAACCGTGATGTGCCACCATTTGCGCAGCGGCCCGGCGCCCTCGATATCTGCAGATTCATACAACGACTGCGGAATATTGGCCATCGAAGCTAGATAGATCAGCATCGAGCCGCCCGGTGACTTGAGAATGCCCGAAATTATGACCGACCAGAAGGCAATATCCGGGTCGGTGAGCCAGCCAATCGGCGCCATGCCGAGCCAGCGCAGCGTTGTGTTGCACAGACCGACTTCGGTGTTGAAGATCCAGCGCCAGACCATCGTGAGGACGACGACTGAAGCGACACCCGGTAGATAGTAGGCGGCTCTGAAAAAGTTCTTCAGCCAGCCTTTCATACCATAGATCAGGCTTGCAACCACCAGCGCGGTAAAAACATTGGCCGGAACCACGACCAGGCTGTAGATGAGGGTGTTCCAGCCGGCTTTGACAAATTTTGGGTCATTGATGGCTCTGACAAAGTTCTCGATCGTATAACCGCCGACCTCACCGATGCGATAGTCGCGGAAAGCCAGCAGCAGTGCGTCAGCCAGCGGGTAGAACAAAAACAGGCCGGTGATGCTGACCGCCGGAATAACCATTATCAGATGCGCCTGGCGTGAAATCAGGGCGAAAATCAGTGCCAGAAGCGATATGGCCGCGATGGTTTTCGCGAAAAGACTGCTCTGGTTGATGTCATCTTTCATCGAGCCACTTTCAACTGAAAGAATGCGGTTGGCCCTTTCGGCGACTGCCTGCATCGCCTTGTCCGCCGGCAGTTTTTCGAGCAATGCCTGCTGCAGCGAAGACTGCAGCTCTTCGTCGACCTGCGGCCAGCGGCTGTCGGCATAGGTTGACTGCCCTTCCTGCAGAATTTTCCAGGCGGCGGTCATATGCGGGTCGTCGGCATAGATGTTGCCGGCGCTCGAGCGGGTCGGGAACTGGGTGTAATGCAGCAGGTCTTTCTGATTGTCACCGCTGGTCAGAAATTTTGCCAGCTTCATGGCCATCTTCACCCTTTCGCGGTCGGGGTGCCTGAATACATAAAGGCCAGAAGTTCCGAGAAATGCGCCATTTTTACTGCCGGTTCCGCTAGGAAAATGCACCACCGAAAAATTCATCGGAAATTTCTTTTTCAGCGCGTCAATGCCCCAGAGACCGAACGCGCCAACCGCCACCCGGCGTTCGCGGCCGAAGGCTGTCCAGATGTCGTTGGCTGTGCGTCCGCCGCTGTCAGTCGGAATCAGTTGCTGCTTTTTCAGCTCGTTGATCCAGCCCAGGCCGCGCAGAAAATCTTCTGAATCGGCACAGAACCGGCCTTCGTCATTCACCAGCCGCCCGCCAAAAGCCATTAAAAACGGCAGGTTGGCCGTTTCATCTTTTTGAAAGTAAACTCCGAGCGGGTAATGTCCATGCTGCCCGTTCTGATATTTTTTGATCTGCTGCAGTGTATTAACAAATTCTTCGGTGGTCCAGCGGCCTTCTGCCGGCAATGCCACGCCGGCAGAGGCAAATATTTCGTTATTGACGTAGAGCAGTTGACCGCCCATATACCAGGGCCAGCCGTAGGTTTTGCCCTTGACATTGAAAGCTTTGATCGCACCCGGAAAATAATCGTTGCGGTCTTCAGGCGTCAGATATTCATCAACTGGCTCTATCAGATTTTCTCTGATGTAGAGCAGTGGAACGGTGCCGGGTGCCACATCGGGGTTATTGCCGCTGATTGCGGCGATTTTAAGCTTCTCGTGCCCGCGCTGCCAGGTAAGCTTGGTCAATTCAACGCGAACGCCGGGGTTTTGCTTTTCAAATTCAGCAATTTTTCGGTTCATCCAGGTGAAGCGGTCGGTTTTTTCGCCAGGCTCGAGCCAGCGCGGAAAATCCCATATTTTCAGCACCATTTCAGCTGAGGCAGTTTGACTGCAGACGATCAGCAGTAGTATCGGCAGCAGCAGGCGCCAGATTGTTCTTTGTTTCCTCTGCATTTTGCGAACCTCGTTAAAAAAGCTCATAATTGGAGTTACACCTTGCACAAGAAAAATGTTTGGTTTAGAATAACTGCTGTGGCGATTTCTGCACAAGTAAAATCATAGCGGCCTGCAGAAAATTCAGCTAAGCTCATCCCGCACGGGAAATCATAAAACACGTCTGGAATAATTCATGGACAAAACAATTGAACAACTCCTGGAAAAGGTGAAGGCCGACCCGAATAACCCCGAGCTGCTCAAAGAACTCGGGAACCTGTATTTCAGAAATGATCAGTATGATCTGGCCATCGAGCAGTACGAAGCTGCGTTGCGTGCTAACCCTGAGTATTACAAGGCCCTCTATAACCTTGGCAATACCTATTATAAAATGGAACAGCACGAAAAAGCCGTTCATTACTGGCATGAAGCTATCAAGATCCGCCCTGATTTTGATCATGCTTATTTTAATATTGGCTACCATCATTATCAGAAGGGCTTCATGCGTGAGGCGATAAAAGCGCTCCAGGAAGCCTCCAGAATTAATCCTGATGCGGCTGATACCCACAATTATCTTGGTCTCTCATACCATCAGACGAACCAGTTTGAAGAAGCGATTGCCGAATTCAGGGCTGCGCTCGATCTTGAGCCCGATGATCCCGATTATCACTACAATTTGGCCAATTCAAGCTATGACAGCGGCGATTACCAGGTTGCGGCAATCGAGTGGGCCGAAACTCTGAAGCACAGACCGAATGACTCGAAGGCCCGCAACAACTATTGCGATGCCCTTCTGCAGCTCGGTCGTTACGAAGAGGCCATGGCCGAAATCGAAAAGGTTCTTGAAGCTGAACCCAACTACCCGCCGGCTCTCTGCACCAAGGGCGAATTGCTCGAAAAGCTTGGCCGCGATGACGAAGCGCTCGAATATTTCAACCGTGTCCAGGACCTTATCAAAGGCAACGAAACCTGGGAGCTCCTCTACAAATACGTGGTTAACAAACTCGAAAAACGCTGATTTTTTCTAGCGTTTAAAAGCTCTGGCCGCCGGTTTATGCCGGCGGCCAGAGCTTTTCAGAAGACTTTTAATGCTTGTTCAGGCAGACTTTTTCTTTTTGTTATTTTTGGCAGCGGTGAATCCGGAGGGGTTGGTAAGGTAGTCGAACAGGGCGTCTTCGGCCCGGTAGTTCTTGCCGGCGTCCTGGCCGTCGATCATCACTTTGCCATTGGTAAAGATTTCTATCAGCATATTGTCTCCTTGTGGGCTTATAATCTCATAATTTATGGGCAGGAAATTTTATGAAAGATGATTGGCTGTTCAGTCTTCTTCTTCGGGCTGCTGCAGTTCCTCCTCTGTTGGTTCGAGAGGCGACAGGTCACGTTTCGGAACTGTCGGGTCATCAACTTCGTCTGAGCCTGCCGGTTCTGTTCCGCTGGCAACGGTCTGTGAGCCAGAATCTGAAACGAAATTCTGCATGCGCAGTACTTCGAGTTTGGCGTTGAGTTGCCTTCTGGCCACTTCACTTATTGTTTTGTCGGCGAGACGTTTGAGAATTTCTTCTTCGGCTTTCGCAGCCTGTCCTGACAGATTCATGCAGTCTGCCCACAGCAGAAATGCCCGCATCAGATCAGGTTTTTCAAGCAGAACCCCTTCAAGAATTTTGGCGCCTACTGCCGGGTCGGCCGAAAGGTAGATTTCAGCCAGTTTGATATGCAGATTATGGTTCTCAGGCAGCTGATTTCTCGCGCTTTCAAGCAGATCGACGGCCAGCTCGGGCTTACTGAAAATCAACAGTTCGTCGCAGGTTTTTATTAAAAGCGCCGAAAGTTCGAAATTGTAAGGAATTCGCAGCGCCTCCGGCTTGATCAGTTTAATATGTTCGCTGTTGTCGATCATTACTGCCAGGCGCAGAAGATTGATCAGCAGCTCAGGATTTGAGGTGACCAGTTTGTCTGGCTTCAAACGGGCCAGAATCTCGTCTGCCATTTCGATAAAGTTTTTCCCACCGTCATCTTCGCCATCCGGTGGCTGCTGGGTTTTTTCAACATAAGCCATCCAGGCCTCAAGCCAGGACTGATAGGTTCGCAGATCTGTAGGGGCGGCAGAAATGAGATGTCTGGCATTGCTCATCGCCTTTTTTTCCTGCCCGGTAAGAGCAAGAATTTTGATATAGAGCAGATTGTCGTCGATCGAATCGATGGGACGACGGTTTACGTGCTCCATGGCCTTTTCATATTGCTTGTTTTCGATCAGAAAACTTATGAATTCGCGCTCAAGAGCCCCGGTGTCGGCGCCTGGAACCTGTTTTTCTCTTTTGATGAAGGCCTCGAATTTTTCGGCTGCTCTAGTTTTGACGATGAGGTCCTTGATTCTTTTTCTGACCGGCGGCGTCAAAAGATCGCGACTGGTAACAGTCAGCAGTTGATCAAGCACTGTTTCCGGGTCGTAGCCATCGCCAAACCAGGCGCTGACAAAAGCCTGAAGCTCGGCATAGGCTGCGCCGGTTCCGGCGGCTTTCCCGTAGCTTTCAAGAAAACGCTCTGCCTGTTCCTGCCGGCCCAGCATGCACGAAATATAAGTGACCTTGTAAAGTATTTCTTTATTGTCAGGCATTGCTTCAAGCGCTTCCTCACACAGCTGAAAAGCCTGTGAAAAAGATTCACCTGCCAGATAAACTTCGAGAGTTTCCTTGAACTTGCCCCTGAAGCTGTTCAGACGAATTTCGGCAAGTATGCGGCTTGCCTTGGCACCGTATGTGGTATGGTTTACGACGCGGTTGAGAAATTTGGCCGCATTATCAAAGTTGCCCGCTTCAAAAGAGTACTGGCCGGCAAAAAAAATCGCGCCGGCATGCCTGGGATTTAGCCTGAGAACCCTTTGAATGTCTTCTTTGGCATCACTCAGCTGTCCCTTCTGTGCAGCGATTTCAATGTTTTTGAAAAGCCGCTCTTCAACACCATCGTTACTTGCCGAGGTGTTGAAACTGCTTATAGAAAGGCCTGCAAGGCATACAGATAGGGTCAAAAAGCCTTTTTTGATAAATTTTTTGTTGATCATCGTGAGGTCAGGTCCCTCACTTTACTTGAAATGCCTCTAGGCCTGACATCCTGATGAAACAGAGCACTAAGTTCCTGAGATGCCTTACGGCCGATTACGCCTGAATCCTTGATCAGAAGAATATGTTCGAGATGGCGCCTGGCTTCTTCGAAACGCCCATGCCGGCGATGTAGAATCGCCAGATTGAAACGCGCGGGGAGATGGTCGGCAAGCTCGACGGCAGCGATATACTCTCTTGCGGCCAGCTGGTCCCAGTCGGTCTGATCGCCGGGAAGCCCCTCGAGTCCGCGTTTTTCGTAAGCACAGCCCAGCAGAAATCTTGCTTCTTCTGCGGCCGGGCGAAGTTCTATTGCTTTTCTGAAGGCCCAGATTGCCTGTTCATACTCACGACGGTTGAAATAGTTTCTGCCGTCACGAACCCAGGATTGATATTCGCGGCCGGAATTGTTAAGCAGCGAATAAAAATTGACCTCGCCTTTGCGGCCATCGACGGGAGCCATTGCGCCGTGCATCATGGTTCCGTTTCTGCCACTGGCGAGAAACGCCTTGGTGCCGGGCAGAAACAGTGCCAGAACAGCAGCTGCAGTTAACAGGAATCTTCTTTTCATTGTTTGCCTTCTCTTTAATAGGATTCGGCAGATTCCTGTTAATTCCTGAAATAAATCTTTGCGTCATCTCGATCTATTTAATTTCGCACGCGCAAACAGGCTGAAAAAGCCGTGGCGAACCTCTAGTCTTCGGATGAGGGCAGGCGGCCGGTTTTTTCCATCAGCAGCGCAGCGTGCTGCGATTTATCAATCAGCCATTCCGGGACCAGTCGTTTCAGACTCTCTATTTCTTTTATGGCCTGTGCGTTGCCGTTGATTGCTGCCAGCTTGAAACATCCGCAGGCAAGCACTGGTGCGCGAAGAAAGCCTTCGGCGCCGGTTTTAAAAAGTATCCCGAGTTCATACCATTTTTCCGGCCGGTTTTCGGTCAATCTGCTTCGGAACAAGCTCTGCAGTTGCGACCACTTCGCGAGTCTCGCATGGTGGAGTTCAAGCCATCTTAGTATGTCTTTGAACAGTCGGTGGCATTTATCGGCTGTGATTCTGGTTTCGAGGTATTCAAGCGGGTTTGGCGCGGCAAGCCTTATGCCGGAAAACTGTGCAATATTGAGCCATTTCCAGGCTTCTTCCGGGTTTTCGGCAATGCCCCTGGCCTGACGGTTTATCAGGCCCCAGATGAACATCGCAGCAGTATTGCCATAGTCTATCAGACCATTGAATCTGGCAGACAACCAGTCAAATTCTATGTTGACCGGCTTGCCGGAAGCCTTTTCGTTCCAGGCATATTCGATCGCCTGCAGATAATTGCGTGAAATTGCCTTCTTAAGAAGGTTGTCAGCGAGCTCGAAATCAGAAGAAATCGTTCTGCCCTCACGCAATCTTTTTGCGAGTTCATACTGTCCCGGCAGAAAGTCGTCTTCTGCCAGCTTTCTTAAAATATTTTCCGATTCATGGTAGTCGAGAAGAAACTGTTGAAAACCTGTTCCTTCAAGCATCTCTGCGTAACGCAGTTCGCCTTCCATCTGTCCTGAAGTATTTCTCAGGTTGGTCAGGATTTTCTGCCGGCAGTCCCGGCCAGGCCAGCAGTTATGAAGTGTCTGGGCTGACTCCTGTTGGGCCTTGATGATATCTGCCAGCGATAACCTGGCCGCCGTTTTTTCGCGGGCAGTGGGGCAGGCAGTGTCGCCAAAATAAGCCCCAAGATTGAAAAATTTATAGGCATTTTTCAGCTTGTCAGAAGAATTGTCATCAGTCTGAAAAGTTCTTCCCAGAAGATAAAAAGCGCGTGGAACACATTTGTTGACAGCTTTCTGGTAATATTCAACTGCTGCCGGGCGGTCTCTCAGACCTTCAGGGCCTGTTTCAAGAAGTTCTCCGAGATGTATTTCGGCAAGCGAAAAACCACGCTCGGCAAAAGGCCGTAATAGTTCGGCCGACCTGATTGAGAGTTTGGATTCAAAAGCATACTCTCCGTCGAGAAATTCGGTCAGCTCGCTGCCGGTTGGTTCCGGAGTTTTTTCGAGCCCCGATTTATGGCGTTCAGACCACTCCAGCGAAAAGTAACATTTTTTACAGACCGGTTGACCGCTGAAGACCGGAAAACCCTGTTCTCTGGTTCCGTTGCAGAGAATGCACAGATGATGGTCAGCGGTGATTTCATCGAAAAAAGCGTCATAATCCGCTTCTTCTGTGTAGTAATCGATGTTGGCCGATCGCCATGATTTCAGGTAATAGCGGCTGCAGATTCTGCACTGCCAGATCTGATCCTGTGGAACGAATTTCGCTTTTGCCTGATATGGCGCATCTTTGATAAAGCTCAACTGGCCGCGACACCTGCAGACTTCTTTTGGTGTGTCGATAATTTTCATTTTGCCTCTCTCCATGCACCTGATTTTGCTGTTTTTTCAGGCCTCACTTTTCCATTATACTAAATTGCCTGTTTGCAGACAAAATAAAACAGGCTGTCGCATGCGACAGCCTGTCTGATGAGCTTTTAATGCGTCAGAAGATCATGTCTTCCATCGCTTCGTCAAGCATGGCGCTGGCTTCAGAGTCGACGACGTCTTTGGAAAAGACGATTTCTGAGATCAGAAGCTGGCGCGCGGTTTCGAAAAGGGCCTTATCCTTGGTTCCGAGGGGTTTAATCATGCTGCGTCGGCACAGAAGCCGGTAAACACGGGCAACCTGCACCAGATCGCCGCTCTGAATTTTTTCAAGGTAATCGCGATAGCGCTGATGAAAGCTTTTGCTTTCTTCTTCTTCCTCTTCGGTGAAAGTTTCGCTCAGGGAAGTGAAAATTTCATCGATGCTGGAATGGTTGTTGATCACGCGTAACCCGACCTTATCAGCCATATCGATGGGTACCATTACCTGACCGAGGTCGCTGTAAGGAAAATCGATGATATAGTAGCTCAAAAGCCTCCCTCTCACCTGTCGTTTGTCGATCTGTTTGAGAATTCCAGCACCATGAATTGGGTGGACTATGGGAGAACCTATTACGAAACTACTCATCTATTTTGACTCCTGAAAAAAATGTTTGCCGGTATCAGGTCGATATAAAAAGGCCATAACAACCCCCTTGCGGGGGCTATTGTGGCCTGTCTTGTTTAAAACCAGTTCTCTTTAACCAAAATTACTTGGCCTTCTTGGCAGCGGGAGCAGCAGCAGCGGGAGCAGCAGCAGGAGCAGCGGCAGCAGCCGGAGCAGCAGCACCAGCGGCCGGAGCAGCGCCTTCATTTTCGTCTTTGATCTGCGAGATCTGACAAAGAGCAATTTTCGGGCTGGTAACGATCTTGAAATCGCCAGCTTTGATGTCTGAAACGTGCAGTGACATGCCGGCATCGAGGTCGTCGATGTTGAGCTTGATCACTTCAGGAATCTTACCAGGCAGACATTCGATCTTAACCTGTTTGCACATGGTGGTGAAGATGCCGCCGCTCTTTTTGCCGATCGGAGTGCCGACAAATTCGAGATCGACATCGACTCTGACCGGTTTATCCATATAAACGGCCTGCAGATCGACGTGCACATAATTGTGAGTAATCGGGTGTTTCTGGGTGTCTCTGACGATAACAGTGTGTTTGCCACCGTTCGAGAACTGAAGGTCGATGAGAGAATTACGATTGACCTTGCGCAGCTTTTCAATCTGCAGTCTCGGAATCGCGCAATGTACCGGGGCAAAATCCTTGCCATATACAACAGTCGGAATCAAATCTTTGACTCTGAGCTTCTTTGCGTTCTCTTTACCTGTTTTGTTTCTTACTTCAGCGTTAAGAATCAACTCTGCCATAGAAATCTCCTTTGGAAATTAAAATTGATAGAGCGATTATAGCATCAAATCGGCTTCAGGTCAACTTTTAGCCGAACCCTGACTGGGGGCTTGCCGCAGTCGCAAAAAATCGCTATGCTGCCAGATAATCGTAAAAATCTTTTGCAGGGGAAAAATATGCGCGAGTTTGCTGCCGCTCTGATACTTAGCCGGCTTAAGGGAGTCGGCGCCGCAACCTTCCGCCAGCTGCTCGAAGAGCATGGCTTACCCTCGGCAGCCTTGCGCCACTGGCGCCGCTACCTCAAAACCGACCCGACGCTCGCTGCTGTCAGCCTGAAAAAAGCCTCGACCCGCAGCTTGCTTGCGGCTGCAACCAAGCTTGTGCGTTCGGGCGAGCTGTTGGGCTGGTATTTCCTGCAGCCCGGTTACCCGCCACAACTGGCAGATCTCGGCGAACCGCCCCCGGTTATTTTCGCTTCCAGCCTGATCGCGCAGTGCAGATTTGCCGCCGTTGTCGGCGCCCGCAGCATTGAGCCTGAGGCAGTCGCTCTGACAGAATCGGTTTGCAGAAATCTAATCAGGCAGGGATACGCTATTGTCAGCGGTGGCGCTTCTGGCGTCGATACGGTCGCGCATCGAACTGCTCTGGATTTTGGCGCTTATACGCTTGCGGTTCTGGGTACGGGTCTCGACGTGGTTTACCCGGCCGCTAACGCCGGGCTTTTTACCGAAATCCGCAAAAACGGCGCGTTGATGACCGAGTTGATGCCAGGCGCGCGGCCCGCCAGAAGCTTTTTTCCGACCCGCAACCGCATTATTGCAGCCATGGCTGAAACAGTGATTGTCGTTCAGGCGGCTGACGGCAGTGGCTCGATGATAACGGCCAATTGGGCGGCGCGACTTGGCAGAAATGTCATGACCATTCTGCCACCCACTGGCAAAGAAGATGCCGCCGCCTGGGCAGGCAATCGTATTTTGTTGAATTCGGGCGCGAAGCCATTTTTTCCGGGGTAATCAGGTAAAAATAAAACCCCGGGCAAGAAGCCCGGGGTCGTATGAAACTGGAAAAAAAAGATCAGTGGCCGCAGCCTGAGCAGCTTGAGCAGCCGCTGCCGCACGATGACTGCGGCATTTCAGAGGCGTCTTTGATGTCGACCAGTTCAAGGTCGAAGTGCAGGTTTTCACCGGCCAGAGGGTGGTTCATGTCGAGTGTGACGCTTTCGTCATTGAAATCTACAATGGTAGCAATGGCGCGTTCGCCGTTTTCAAGCTGCAGTGCCAGCTGCTGGTCGATTTCGGGCTCGAAGTCGTCACCGAAATTTTTGCGGTCGGTGCTGATCACGCGATCTTCTGAATATTCGCCGTAGCCCTGAGCCGGAGTCAGGTGGATGGTTTTCTTTTCACCGACCTGCATTCCGACGACGGCCTTTTCAAATCCTTCGATGATGTCGCCTTCGCCAACGATAAAATACAGAGGGCTGCCATCGGCACTGGTGTCAAAAACTTCGCCGGAATCAAATTTGCCGGTGTAGTGTACAAATACGAGGTCGCCCTTCTTTACGGTAGTCATTATGGCTCCTTAATCCGGCAGTGCCGGCCAAAAAATCACACAAATTACGATGTGCGTAATCAGACTATATCTTTTTTGCGCTGTTAGTCAAACAAAATTCTTGCGCACCGGCACCGCCACGGTTTATTCTGACTGCACGAAATAGCAGGAGGCCTGAATGGTAGATAAATGCTGGTTGAGTTCCTACGATTCTGTTGTGGCACACGAAATTTCCCCTGAAAAACGCCCTTTGCACGAATTTATAATTGCAGCGGCCAGAAACTTTCCTGAAAAGGTTGCCGTAAAACAGGGCGGTCAGCAGCTGACTTACAGTGAGTTCAACCGTTTGACCGAAATCGTGGCCGGAAACCTGAGAATTCACGGGCTCGAAAAACAGAACCGGGTGGCAGTTTTTCTTCCGAACTGCAGCGAAACCATCGTTGCGTTCTGGAGCATCACCAGGGCTGGTGCTGTGGGCGTCATGACCAATCCCCTGTATTCTGAAACCGAACTCTTGCATCAGTTCAATGACTCAGGTTCAAGATTCGTCATCACCAATGATCTGCTCCTGTCTAAAGTGGCGGCTGTTCTTGAGCACACCAGTGTCGAAAAGGTTTTTGTCGTTCCGGCTTCTGAAGAGGGCACCTCGATTGTTCCCGAAAGTGCCCGTATTGCGCCATGGGCAAGACTTCTCGAAGACAACCACGGCTATAGCTGCAAAAACATCGATCCATGCGAAGATCTCGCTTTGTTGCAATACACGGGCGGAACCACCGGTATCTCTAAGGGCTGCATGTTGACGCATGCCAACCTCTTCGCAAACGCCATGCAGAGCCAGCAGATATTTCATGTGCTGCAGCCGGGCCAGGAAAAATTCGTCGGTGTTCTTCCGTATTTCCACATTTACGGTTTGACCGTCACGATTATTCTGCCTGTCGTTCTCGCTTCAACCATGATCCCGTTGCCGCGTTTTACGCCAAGGGCTCTTCTGACGCTTATTGCCAGCGAAAAAATTACCTGCATGGCTTCGGCTCCCTCAATTTTCAGCGCCTGCCTCAGCCAGAAAGACATCGATTCCTATGACCTTTCGACTTTGAAGCTTATCATCAGCGGGTCTGCCC
The DNA here is from genome assembly GCA_024710355.1 of Candidatus Rifleibacteriota bacterium. GTDB lineage: Bacteria > Muiribacteriota > Ozemobacteria > Ozemobacterales > Ozemobacteraceae > Rifleibacterium. Next base: position 28,858 of record JANJUX010000006.1, on the reverse strand, counting down.
CTCTACCTGTCAGCCAGATGGAGCTGTTCGAGCAAAAAACCGGTGCCAGAATCACCGAAGGCTACGGTCTCAGCGAAACCTCGCCGGTAACCCATTTCAACCCGATTTTCGGCAATCGCAAGGCCGGGTCTATCGGGCTGCCGATCCCCTCGACCGAAGCCCGTATCGTCGATGTCGAATATGGTGTCAAGGACCTCGCGCCGGGCGAACACGGCGAAATCGTCATTCGCGGGCCACAGGTCATGAAAGGCTATTTTCAACAGCCCGGTCAGACCGAAATGGTGTTGCGCGATGGTTGGCTCTATACCGGCGATATCGGCTACCGCGACGAAGAAGGTTATTTCTTTGTCACCGACCGCAAAAAAGACCTGATCATCAGTGGCGGTTACAATATTTATCCGCGCGAGATTGAAGAAGTTCTTTTCAAACATCCATCAGTAAAAGAAGCTGTTGTCGTTGGCGCCAGACATGCAACCCGCGGCGAAGTTCCGCGTGCCTTCGTGGTTCCGGTCGACGGTCAGACTATCGATCGCAACGAGTTGATCGATTTCTGCCGCAAAAATATGGCTAATTACAAAGTGCCGCGCGATATCGAATTCCGCGAAGCCCTCCCGAAATCTGCAATCGGAAAAGTTCTGCGCCGCACTCTGCGCGACGAGATCAACCGCCAGGCGCCGGTCAGCGACTGAATTGAATCGGACGCAAAATAAAACCGGCTGCTCCATTGCGGAACAGCCGGTTTTTTATAAGGGCTTACTCGTCGTCTTCGATGTCAGCGGCAGCGCCCTGAAACATCGGTTCTTCAGGCGGGGCAACATGTGTGCAGTCATACTCAAGACCGAAAGCGTTTTTGCGCTTCAGAAGCTTGACTCTGCCTGTTTTGGCGGTATTTTCCCGGCGCCATTCTTCGAGAATCCATTCATACATGTAGTAGGGCTCGTAGAGAGTCAGAACACGGTGTGGTTCGGATTCTTTCGCCCAGCTGCCGGCTTTGAGAACCTTCCAGGGGGAAACCTTGTTTCCGGTAAGCGGTCCGCCGATCAGAGTGTTCGGAATTCTTACCGAAACCGGCCATTTTTCTCTCCAGACCGGATGCATCAAACCTGCCACTTCGACAAATGCGATGCCGAAAGCGCTGCAGCCGGCGCCAAGACCTTCTCTTGGCCGGTTAAGGCCATTGTAGGTGTTGCCGTAACCGCGTTTGCGATAAATTTCGAGATATTTTTTCAGACGGTCGTAATTGGCATCGTTGAGTTTGAATCTGATGTAAGCGATGCGACCCGATTCAAAACGGTCGACGATCTCAGCCTGCAGATCTTCGGTTTTTTCAAGGCGCCCGGCCATACCGTGGAAAAGAATGCCCAGACCGTAGCCCTTCTTGAGCACCAGGTCATTGGAGTTATCTTCGGGAGAAGGAACACTGCCGGTAAGAATCAGTTCTTTGCGACCTTCGTGGCTGAGCTGAATAAAAACGTGCCCGATCGCATGCTTGTGTGAGCGGTGCTGAAAGGTCAGATTGTTGGTAACCGCACTGTTCAAAAGGCTTCTAGGACTTGACCAGTTGATTTTGCGGGGTGAAGGCATCGTGAAGAGAGTCAGTTCCTGGGCCATTGCCGTGCCGGCAACCATCATGCCCAGAAAAACCGCCAGTGCTACAGTGAGCTTTTTCATGCTGCTTACTCCTGTCGAGAATATCCTTAAATTGTAAGAATGTACACCCGATGCGTCAATCTTCTGACGCACTTTTTATTCCGTGTTTTTCAATCCATTTCCAGACGGCGGTTCTGCTGACTCCAAGCAATCTGCCGACTTCGGCTTTGTTCCAGAGGTTTTCTTCAAGCAACCTGGCCAGTTCCTTTTTCGATCTGAGAATTTTTTTGCCACTCAGCCTGTCGATGGTTCTCCTGGGGGTCTCCATACCCTGAATCGGCGCTTGCCCGGCGATGTGCGGCCGACTCAAATTGTTTTCGCCGTTTTCAACAGTATGATGCAGAAAGGCAGAAAGTTCACCCGGCAGATCATCAGCATCGATGGTTCTTTCCTGACAGACAACAAATGCATATTCTATGGCATTTTCCAGCTCGCGAACATTTCCGGGCCAGGGATAAGAAGCCATTCTGCTCATCGCCTCGCGTGAAACTCCAGAGATCAGTTTGCCTGTTCTGGCGCCAAAGCGGCTGACAAAATGACGTGCCAGCAGAGGTATGTCGTCAGGCCTCTGCCGCAAGGGAGGAAGGTTGATTGGAAATACCCGTAGTCTGTAGTATAGATCTTCTCTAAACCGGCCCTCTCTGACTTCACGCATCAGGTCTTTGTTGGTGGCCGCAATGACTCTGACATTCACCTTGATGGTTTTTTCGCCGCCGACCCTTTCAAATTCGCCTGCCTGAAGAACCCGTAACATTTTTACCTGCATTGCTGCGCTGATGTCGCCGATCTCGTCAAGAAAAATAGTGCCGCCGTCGGCAGCCTCGAAACGACCGGTGCGCTGTTTTATGGCGCCGGTAAAAGCGCCTTTTTCGTGCCCGAAAAGCTCAGATTCAAGAAGAGTTTCAGGAATTGCCCCGCAGTTGACCTTTATGAACGGTTTCTGCCGCCGGTTACTCAATTCCTGTATTGCTGAAGCAACCAGCTCCTTGCCTGTGCCGCTTTCGCCAAGAATCATCACCGAAGCTTCGCTTTCAGCCGCCAGTGAAATGAGTCGGAAAACTTTCTGCATCGACAGACTGCGGCCAGTAATGCCGTGAAAGTTCTCTTCCGACTGCATTTTTGAGGCCATCGCCGCAATTTCCTGCCGCAGATTGAAAACCGGGCGAAAATCAGTGATGGTCTGCAGGATGCCCAGGACTTTCTGCTTTTCATCACGAAGAATTCGGGCATTGACCATGACCGGAATATGCTCGCCGTTCTTCGCGATCATGCGGCACTCGCAGCCGGTGACGCAGGTTCCTGCCATTTCAGGCTTGAGCAGAGAAAAAATCTGCTGGGCGCCAACACATTCAGGGGCTCTGAGCCACTCGGTTGTCCGGCCGACCGCCTCTAAGGCAGAATGCCCCGTCATTTCCTGCATTGCCTTGTTCCAGACCATTATTCTGCCATCGGTGTCGACCATCATTACCCCTTCTGCCATGGTTTCAAGAAGCAGTGCGGTGCTGATGCTGCGGAGAAACAGATTGTTTTTCATCCAAACTCACCTTTTTGCGTTGCGATAAGTTACGTTAGCATGTTGCGTAAGGTTGCGCAATGTGCCTGGCGATAGAATTTGCAGGTTACGCTGTCCGGGCTTTCGGGCTCCTTGCAAGCTTGCCAAAGAACGTTTTCGCCAGGCATGGCACGCCGATTGCTGACAATAATAAAAAACGACAGGAGAATTTCTATGACTATTGATAATGCAATACGTGTTATGGCCGGCAGCATGATTCTGTTGAGTCTTTACCTGACCTGGTATGTTAATCAGTTATTTGTCTGGTTGACGGTTTTTGTGGCTCTGAATCTTATTCAATCCGCTTTTACCGGCGTGTGTCCTGCGGTGTTCTTTCTGCGTAAGCTTGGGTTCAAAGATAGTTGCCAGCCTTGCTGCAGTAAATAAAACAGAACGCCCGGCAGTTCAGCCGGGCGTTTATTATTTGTAATATTGTGGTTTTCAGAAAATTTTGCGCCTGATGTGGCAATAGGGTGCCTTGCCGGTTTTGCTGTAGTAGTTCTGGTGGTAATCTTCAGCCGGCCAGAACTTTGCAGTCGGGCGCAGCGTCGTGGCAACCTGGTGTCCCATGCCTTTGAGCTGGCTGATCAGCTTTTCTGCTGCAGCTTTCTGCGCGTCATCTGCGTAAAAAATCGCTGAAAGATACTGCTCACCAATGTCGGGTCCCTGCCCGTCAGCCTGCGAAAAGTCATGTATCTCAAAAAACAGCTTAGCCAGGGTTTCAAAACTGGTAACTGTTTCGTCAAATTCTACCCTGATTACTTCAAGATGGCCGGTTGTACCTGAACAGACGCTCCGGTAATCCGGATTTTCAAGATGCCCTCCGGCATAGCCGACTTGAGTGGCTTTGACGCCTGGAGCCTGTTTCATAAGATGTTCTACACCCCAGAAACAACCAGCGGCGAAGATTGCCTCGGCATTCTTTTTACTCCCGGCGGGCACAAAAGCAAGAGAAACCGAATTGACGCAGTGGCGAAGATTTTTATCGGTTAAGCCCTCACCGATAAAAACATGGCCAAGATGACCGTCGCAGGCGGCACAGACAATCTCGACCCGATGCCCGTCAGGGTCGGGTTTGCGTTTGACCGCGCCGGCGATTTCGTCGTCAAAGGCGGGCCAGCCACATCCAGAGTCGAACTTATGCTCTGAACGATAAAGTTCGGCACCGCAGCGGCGGCAGGTATAGGTGCCTTTTTCCTTGTGCTTGAGAAACTTGCCGGTAAAAGGCATTTCGGTGCCGCGATGTATGATCACGCGCTCCTCTTCTGCGGTCAAAGGGCGTTTTTCCTGCATAAGGTTACCTCCCGCCGTCTGGGCTTTTTCCTGAAAAAGTAGCGAGATTGCGAGTAGAACCGTTATTATCAGCAGAATTCTCAGCTTCATGGTTCATCTCCTGTTTGCTCTTCTGGCGCTGTGCAAAATGTTTCGAGTCGCCCCATTCACCAAAACCGATGGTTTCGCCAATTGCTTCAATGCGCCGCTGCAGGCAGCCTCGGCACATCGAAGCATTTTCATCGAGGCAGGGTTTGTTTTCGTAGAGCTGGTAGCTCTCACGATATTGCGTGTCGGTCGTATTCGGCATGATAATATTCGCGCCGGCCTTGAGGCCAAGCTCGCGACCGTTATCCTGCAGGGCCTGCAGAGCCGTGGTCGATGCAATATTGACATCGCGCAGTACCAGCCTGGTGACTGCAATCATTTTCAATCCGAGATTGAGCAGCTTGCCGGTCGGAATTTCCCATTCTTCACGGTATCTGGCCAGCGGCGTCTCGTTGTGATAGATGTAAGGCCCCATACCGATCATGTCGACATCCTGTCGCCTGAAGAACAGAACGTCTTCAGCCAGATGTCGTAAGGTCTGCATCGGCAGCCCGATCATAACGCCGGTTCCGACCTGAAAGCCAGCCCGACGCAGACGGTCGAGGCAGGCAAGCCTTTCGTCAAAATTGTGATCAGCCGGATGCAGCTGGCTGTAAAGCTCGCGATTACTGGTTTCGATGCGCAGAAGATAGCGATGCGCGCCGGCTTCGAACCAGCGCCGATAAGTTTCCTCTGACTGCTCACCGAGTGAAAGGGTCAGCCCCAGCTCACCGTTGGTGCGCTTCTTGATTTCTTTGATTATCCGCTCCACCATATCGACGAATTGCGGGTCAGAGCGCTCGCCCGACTGCAGCACAGCACTGCCGTATTCGGCTTCCCAGGCCCAGACTGCCGATCTGATTATGTCTTCTTCTGGTATAATGAACCGGCTGGTCTTGCTGTTGCTGCGTCTGATGCCGCAATAATAGCAATCTTTGCTGCAGATGTTACTGAATTCAACGATGCCTCTGAACCAGGCTCTTCTGCCGACGAAACGTTCTTTAACAGCGTAAGCCGCCGCAAACAGCCTGTCGAGATCAGCCTGTTCCGAAAGGCTGAGAAGAAATTCAATTTCATCAACCGAAAGATCGCCGCTTTGTTCAGCTTTCAACAGAATACTATCGAGCCTGGTCATTTGATTGTTTCTCGCTTCGTGAAAAAAATTGCAAACACTAAATATGATACCTTTATCGTGGCAAAAGTCAACCCCAAAAGTAATTGCAGATTGAAACTGCAGACGGTGTTTTACCGCCAAACTGACAGAACCCGTATTCGAAATGCTTGTGCCCGCGAAAGAGGGCAGAGGGAGGCGGCGATCTCATAAAACAAACCGGGGCTGCCTCGAAAGTGAAGCAGCCCCGGTGTCTGAATCTGAGTCGAAATCAGATGAGCGGTCTGAGCCACTGCAGTTTCTGCAGCATGTTCAGGCGGTCGATGACTGCCTTGTCAGAGTGCGATTCCGGCCCAAAGATGGTTTTGATCGAGCCATCGCGTTCGACCTTGATTTTGTATTCATGTGAATCTTCGATGTCGCGCATGATTTTGCCGGCTACCTGATTGGCGAACGGGCGTGATTTGATTACGGCTACGACTTCTGAATTGATCTGTTCACTGACGTAGTCCATGTTGTAGGTGCCGATTACGGCAATTTTGCGGTCAAAAACGAATACTTTCGAATGCAGCTTTGTCGAAAGCTTGTAACCAAAAATCCGCACATTCGGCATGTCTTTGAGAATGCCTTTCCAGTCGCCGATGAACATCGCCTGGGTCAACAGGCTGTCTGAGCTCATCGGGCTGTTGGTGTGAATGATTACTTTCACGCCGCGGTCACTGGCTCTTTTGATAGCGGCTCTGGCTTCTTCGGTGAGAACCACATAAGGATTCTGAATGATGATTTCTGATTCGGCAGCGTCCATCAGGCCTGAAAGGTTTTTAGTGATGTCATTGCGCGAGCCCTGAATCGAATGTTTGTCGAGTATTCTGGTCGGGTAGGCTCTTTCGCCGTTGAAGAGGCGGAACGAAGCATAATGCTGAATGCGCTCGTAGTTTTTCAGCTCATCGTTGTATTTCTTGAGCAGTTCATTAGTTTCTTTGCTCAGAGTCGGTGACGGAACCTTGAAGAGCCCGCCTCCGGTGATATAGCGCCGCATGGCGTTGTAGGCAAGTTCAAGATCTTTGCTCATGGTATCGGCATTGCCGAAAATGTCTTTGTAAATCTGGAAAGTGCCACCGTTGCGGAATTCTTCGTCGAAGGCCAGGCCAGCCTGGTTGGCGACTTTGGGGCTCTGAATCAGAATGTCGGTGTCGCGGTAAACGGTTTTGAGGTCGCGGGGGTCGACAAAATAGTTTTTCGAAACGTTGCGGCCGCCGGTGATCAGGTATTCATCATCGACGATAATGATCTTGTCGTGGTTTGAAGCGGTAATTTTGCGCAGGTCGTCAAAAAGTGCCTGCAGTTTGCGGTGAACCGGGTTGAAAACGCGAATCTGCACGTTTTTGAATTTTACCATTTCCTGCAGAACGTCCTGGCCGATGAATTTGCGGGTGAGGCCTTTGGTGCCGCGGGCATCGACCATAAGTCGAATATTGACGCCTTCTCTGGCTTTTTTGTAAAGCATGCCCAGCATGCTCATGCCGAAGATATCCTGCTCAACGATGAAATAGGTAACATCTATCGATTTTTTGGCATTGTCGAGAATGTGCCAGCGTGCGAACCATGAATTGACGTTTTCGGGCAGAAACCTGACTTTGGCAGCCGGGTCGAAAACATTGGTCTGGATACTGTCAAAATACTTTTCGACATCAGCACGGGCCTGGCCGGCAATGCCGATAAAAGCAACCAGAAGAACCATCAGTATCAGAAAACTACCGATTCGCTTCATTTTTTCACCTCAAACATGCAGATTGTACAAAGATTATAATGCCAGAATTTTTAATCGCAAGAGCTTTACAAAAATTAGGGGATGTTTTTTTCTTCACATTGCTAAAAACTGAATTGCTGATTATATTTATATTGCTGTTCTGTGTACAGAAATTGCTGATGCTTGCTGGTTGCCGGGCGACGGATCGATCCCCGGGAGAGGCCGATGAATATGAATGAAGACAGCCCAAGAATAGAAAATGACCATATTCTTCTCGAATATAACCTTTCTGAAAGTGCCGGTAAACTGCTGGTAAAATGCCAGAAAACCACCGATCTGATTCTCGAAATTGTTCTGATGGTCGTGCTCAGCCTGCCGTTCACTCTCGGGGGACTGTACCTTATTGAGCAGGCCCTGTATGGTGTCAGCAATCGTAGCTTGTACGGCGCCGTGGCCGCGGTTTTGTTCGTCGTCGCAGTTGTGTTTCTGGCCCGCGGCCTGGCGTTGATCAGAGACGGTTTTCGCAGAATTGAATTTTCTGTCGAAGAGGGAGAAATAGTCGTCTACGGATGTTACATCTGCAGACTTCTTGGCTCTAAGACAACTCTGAGGTTTTTTGACGCCGCCGGCTTCAGAGTCAACCGCTTTGCCTGTCGCCGCTTCCCGTTGAGTAAACCGGAAACTGCCTACGAGATCGTTCTGGTAAGGCAAAATGGTGACGTGATAAGCGTTTTTCCGTATTTTTCAAACGCAGAAGCCGCCGCCGAAACCCTCAAGCGTCTTACCGTCTACACCAGCATTCCTTCCCTCTGACTGATCGGCTGCATCTGCCGACCTTTATCCCGTGCTGGCTGTTGCCTGCGGAGCTGATTGTGTTATAATCACGCACAGCCCAAGCCGGAGAAAATTCTTCATGTCTGTTTTTAACACCATATTCTGGGACTGGAACGGCACCCTGCTCGACGATGTCGACGAATGTATCGATATTATCAATGTCAGTCTCAAAAAACGCTCTCTGACGACCATTGATCGCGAAGAATACCTTGAGAAATTTACCTTTCCGATAAAAAAGTATTACGAAAACATCGGGTTCGATTTTACCCGCGAATCGTATGAAGCCGCCGGCCAGGAATACATCGACGCCTACGGGACTAGAATGTTTGAATGCCGGTTGCATAACGGAGTCAGAAACACACTTGACCGCTTCAGATCGACGGGAACCAGGCAGTTCGTGCTTTCTGCTCTCTACGATCAGGCGCTGCATCAATGTATCAGTCACTTTCGCCTCAGCGGCTACTTTGACAAGGTTCGCGGACTAAGCGACAGCTATGCTCACAGCAAAGTCGAGCTCGGCTGCAACCTCATCAAAGAATGTGGCTGCGATAAAAACAGCGCAATCATGGTCGGCGACACCCTGCATGACTTCGACACGGCTGTGGCGATGGGCATTCCCTGCGTTCTGATCGCCGCCGGTCACAATTCAAAAAAACGTCTGCAGGCTTCCGGTGCGCCGGTTTTCGACAGTATCGAAGAATTCGCCTGCAGCTTCGACAGACTGCCCGATCTGCTCAAACGCTGATCTCCCGTGGTAATTCAAGCTGCCATTGACCACAGATTAAGTTTCGTTTTGCGGTTGCTTTTTTCTGTGGTAATTTTGTTATGTTCAAGATGTTAAATCTAATGACTTAAAGGAATCTGCCCATGGATATCAGTCTTAATAAAGCTGAACTCGAAAAACTCGTCGAAATCGCCATAATGGCCGAATGGGTCATGACCGCCCATGATTACGAAGAGGAAGATGGTCGTAGAGATGACTATATCAAACTCATTCAGAAGATCTATGCACATGCCTCGAAGAATGGCATGAAAAAAGAAATCGATTTCATGGATGACATCAAGGAATACATGCCCAACACCGACTGGGAAGACCAGACCCAGGCTGCCGAATTTATCAGGGAATACGAAGAAAAAACCTTCTGGGACGAACTGATCGAACGCCTGGCAGACCGTGATATGAACCGCAAACTTGGCGGCAAAAAAGCCGGCAGTTTCGAAGAACACATGGCGATTTACGAAGAATTCGCGACAAAATACGGCGAAGAATTTGCCGAAAACGAACTCGAAAACCTCGAAATCAAGCAGGCTGCCAAAGCAAAGCCGGCTGCAGCGGCAAAACCCGGCAAAAAGCGCTGAAACAACAACTGATCATAATGCAGTAAGGCCGGGCAAAGCCCGGCCTTACTGCATTATGATCCAACCATAAAGTCGACCACGTGGCCAACAACACTGCTGCTGCGTTTGTAAAATTCTGTAAAACCGCAATTCTTGCAGGTTACCGTCGAATATTTCTCGGTCTGAATATCGAACAGTTTTGACAAAAAGCCACCAGTGGCCCGTAATTCGCCGGTTTCGAAAGTAGTGTTTTCACATTTCAGACATTTCCAGGGGTTAGCCATCTTTTTCTCCATAAATCAGCCAAGCCAGAAATTGTCGGGTGTTTGACCGGCAAATACGCCGTGATACTGACCGGGATTCTCACAACGCTGAAAGATGAACTGACAGATCGGGGTGCCGGGGATAAGCTTGAGAGGAATCGGACCGAAATTAGAAATTTCGAGAACCTGATGATTGCTGATTCCGGGCTGCATGAACGAAGCCGAAATATGAACCAGCAGACCGACGCGGGCAAAACGACTGCGGCCCTCAAGCCAGCCTGAAAGGCCATTTCCGAGACTGACCTTTTCCTGGGTAATGCCGAGAACGGTTTGACCGGGTTTTACGGTAAGGGTTTCGCCTTCTGGAACCACCAGCCCTTTGGTGGCGGCTTTAAAATCCATATTGTCAGTCAGGTGCAGCTCATTGGGCAGGTGCACAAAAACACGGAAAGCGTTGGAAAGATGCAGGTCTATGCTGGCAGGGCCGAGCATTTTTTCGTCAAAAGGCTCAATTCTGATGTTGCCTTTTTTCATTTCCTGTAAAATGGCTTCACGGCCGAGAATCGTCATCAGTGCCTCCAGAAAAAAGAATGGGCTGGTATTATAGCACTACTTTGATTTCTGCTGGCAATGTTTTTGCAGATTTTCTATCAAGGCCGTCGCCACTTTTTCTTTCAGATCCGGGCGGTTTTTCAACAGCCGGTGATCGAAAACAAGTCGGGTTTTTTCGAGAAGCAGAACGGCGAGAGTACTGGCGGCATCGTCGCTGACGGCATTGTGCTGCAGCAGTGGGATGAGAAGCTCTGCAAAATCGCGACTTCTCAGTTGTCTGATTGCATGACAGGCTGCTTTGACGCTGTCAGTCAGTTCAGGGTTTTCGAGCATTTTAGCCAGTGCCTGCCAGGCCTTTTCAGGGTTGAGACGGGCGAGCGCACCTGCTGCCGTTGATCTCACACGCGGCGAGGCGTGCGAAAGCATCTGTGCAAAAATCGAAACCACTGTCGGGTCTTTGATATTCTCAAGCCCCTCGATGGTGTTGCTGACAATCCGGTCGTCGCCGTAGGTCAGAAAGGAGGTCAGCAAAGGAATCTGCTCAGGATCAGGGTAGGCTTTGGGCAAGTTTTTGACCAGCCACGAAATATGCTTTTCTTCGGTGCAACGGTCCAGGTATTCTTCGAGAGTTATTTTGAAGGCAACTGTATTTAAACGGGTTGCCCATTCAAGCTCGTGCAGAGATATTTCGCTTTCTTTTGCAGTTTTAAGCTTGTGCAGCAGGGGGGCGGCAATGAAATTGTGCTGCCGGTTCGCCAGCGACTGCGAAATGATCGATGAGGCCACATTGGCAATATGCCGCGGAGCATGTTCTGCCAGAAACACCAGTCGATTGATGACCTCGCCGGTCAGCATACCGCTGTCGCAGGCGGCGAAAAACGCCAGCCCGTCGAGCTGTTTTTCGGAATCTTCCGAGTTGAGATAGGCCAGATGGTAACTCAGATCGTCCATGTTAAAGGCCTGAGACCCGCTGCAGTTTCACATTCAACAGTTTTGCCATCTCCTGAATTTTTTCCAGCTCTTCAAGACCGTAATCCGATTCTTCGTGGCGCTGTCGCAAAAGATCGTAATAATCATTCAGGGCTTTGACGTGCAGCTCTTCGACATTGCGACTGTCTATTTCAAGTTCCTGGCGAATCTTTGCCATTGCCGCGAGCTCTTCTTCCGTCACAACTCCGTCTTCGACCACTTTTTCCACCAGAGTCCAGTAGACGATGTTGCGGGCATCGAGAATTTCCTGGGAGTTGGCCTCGATGCAGCCGATAATCGCCCTGAAAACCGTTCGTTCATCATCATCGATATGATAGTCGTCACGGGTGATCATAAAGTAACATTCTGCAATGAAACGGGTTGCGAACATGTAGTCCTCGCCCCATGTCGTCAGATCCCAGACTTTATCGTTCTGTGAAATGGCAATCAGGCATTCTTCCTGATTTTTCTTGACGTGAATGATGCGGTCGTCAATTTTACAGAAAGGCGCAAAACCTTCGTCAGAAAGGTAATCGGCACTCTCAAGCTGGCCCTGAAAGCCCGAAATCCCGGGCCTCGACTTGCGTGAGCCAAACAGGCTGATCATGTTGTTCCACAAACCACCGGTTTCGCTTTCCTGCCCCTTTTGCAGATACTGGCCGGCATAATCGCTGAGCAGTGTCACTCTCTGGTCAAACATGCGCGTCTCCCTAACTTTGTTTTGGTCAGCCTAACACAGACCCGTTGTCTATTCAACCTCGGCACAGCCGGAATCGACGCTGCCGTCGAAACGCCATCTGGAATAAACGAAAGATGCTATCAGAGCGGTTATTGGGATTGCCAGCACCATGCCGAACAGGCCGGCCAGCGATCTTACCACTTCGGTGCAGATGAATTCCATGTTCATGATTTTGATGAGCGGAAAGTCTTCTTTCTGCATGGCGAATACCAGAATCAACGTCAGAGATGCCCCGGTATAAGCGAGAATCAGAGTGTTGACCATGCTGCCAATGATGTCGCGCCCGATGTTCATGCCGCTGGCAAAAAGTTTCTGCCGGTCATAGGCCGGATTTGCCAGCGAAATTTCAAGCAGCGATGAAGCGATTGAGATGGCAACGTCCATGACGGCACCCAGAGCTCCGATGATGATACCGCTGATCATGATTCCGCGCAGATCGATGTTTGCGTTGAGAATCTGCAGGAAGGTGCTTTCGTCGCCGCTGTAGCCGTTCAATCTCAGAAAAGTCGCAGCCAGCCAGCCGAAAATGCCGGCCAGAATCACGCCGCTGAGGGTACCGAGACCGGCTATCAGCGCCTTTCTAGTTCGACCGGCAATGATAACGATATTGATCAGAATGATGGCGAACGAGCAGATGATTGACAGCGGAATCGGCGACCAGCCCTGCAACAGCAGCCTGGCCATGACTCCAAAGATTATGATGAGCGTAAAAAAGAGTGCCAGCATGGCTTTTACGCCGTTGACTCCAGCCAGAACGGCTATGACCAGAATGATGAGAGCAGATAGAAACATCAGACGATGTGATTTGAAATGCTCGTCGACTCCGACTATTTCCTGGTCTTCCTGTTTTTCGACAACGGCGAGAACCGTTTCGCCCGGCTGCAGGGTGAGATTGTAGGCTGAGCCGGGTGTTTCGAAATGTTCGGCGACCATGGTTTTGCCCTTGTGTTCGCCGGACTGAAAAGCAAGTTCGACCGCAAAAGACTTCTCATTGCTGTCTGGATCTTCTGAGTCGATCGGCTGGATGTTTTTCACTTCGGCGATTGAGTAAATACCCTGACTGGTGCTGCCAAAAACGTGATAAAGAAGAAGAAACATGAACAGAATGCCAATTACAATGATTATCAGATTGGTTTTACCCGTTGAATTCTCTGTCATTTCTGTCTCCTGCTGTTACCAGATTCGGGCGGGGGCTGCCGCTTCGAGCTTGTCTTCGATTTCGTCGGCCAGAGGCGCAATGAAGTCGAGGCCGGTGAGTTTTTCTATTTCGTCGATGCTGGTCAAAAAACTGTCAATAGGCTCTCTGCCAGTGACGCTCTGCTGGATCAGAAACGCCAGGGTGCGCAGATTGCCCTTTTCTTCATCAAAAATGATTTTATAGAACGCATCGGGAATCTCGATATTGTTCGAAATCGTTTGAATGTGCCGGTCAAAAATCGGGCCGGTTATGACCCAGATAGTTTCGAGATTGTTGGCGTATTGGTCTTCGAGCTTTTCAAGTCTTTGCCAGACTTTTCGGTTTAATTCCGGGCTCTGCGGCACAATATTGCTCATCAGAAAGGTTTCGTGCTGGGCGTCGAGCCCAAAACGCTGGGCGATTGCTGAGTTCGGCGCCATGTGTCCGCGGTCATAACCGGTTTTGGCAAAATCATTCGGGGAAACCCGCGACAGGGTGCGCAGGTCGGCTTTGAAACCTTTAGGCCTCTTCAGTTTTTCGCCAGCCTCTTTGGCGTCAAGGCGATAGGCGACCCAAAGTGGATTGCGTCGTTCCTCACAATAACCGGCGTGGTAGGCAATGTTTTTCAGCAGAGTCACGGTGCTGCTGCTGTTGATAACCGGGTTGCCGCCGAAAACGACATTACCGGTGCGCCGGGTTGCTTCGCGCAGGGCTTCGTCAATCGGAAAGCCCTTGGTGGCAGTGATTAACGGCGGCCGGTCGGTACCCGGTTTTCTCTGCTGCCAGTAATAAACCCCGATGCCGGCCAGGGTCAGCAGCAGAATGATTGCGATCAGCTGCGTTGGCCCGAGCCCGCCCCGCCGCCGGTCTGAACTTTGCAGCAGCATTATTTCATCTTCTTTTCTGGAACGACTTCAAGCCAGTAATTATCGGGGTCAGCGATGAAGTAGATGCCCATTGCCGGGTTTTCGTAGCAGATACAGCCCATCTCTTTGTGCATGGCATGCGCCGCTTCGTAATCATTCGTTGTGAAGGCGAGATGAAATTCGTTATCACCCAGATTATATGGCTCTTTGCGGTCGCGCAGCCAGGTCAGCTCAAGGCTGTGGCCGCCCGAACCGTCACCCAGGTAGATAAGAATGAAACTGCCGTCTGCCGCTTCTTTACGTCTGACTTCTTTCAGGCCGAGTGCTTTCTGATAGAAGGCAAGGCTCTTTTCGAGGTCAAGAACGTTAATGTTATTGTGGTTGAATCTGAATTCAGGCATGCTTCTGCTCCTTGTTTCTACTTTTCGTGACTGCAGCCGAGCACCTTTTTAACTACTTTAACCACATCGGTGGCAGTAATGCAATGCTCAGACAGCATTTCGTCAAGTTTGAGCGCCGACTGGCAGTATTTGCGGGCACCGATACGTACCGGGTTGCGAAACCCGAGCGAGGCGACAAAACTGCCGACGCCGCTTTCCCGGCGATGGTCCTCGAGTGAAAACAGCCGGTGTCCGGCTTCAGTTAACGCCTTCAGCTGTTTCTGCGGGTCAGAGAACTGGCCGATGGCAACAACGTCGAGGCAGATGCCGTCTTCAGCAAGCTTGTTTGCGGCATCGAGGCCGGCTTTGAGCATGTGCGGCCCTGAAGTGAACAGGATGTTGCGCTGTTCGGTCGCTACGTCTGCTTTGAAAATGCTCTGGTGCCCGTTGTGAAAAGGCAGGTCGGCAAATTCGGGCAGTGGCGTGCGATGCAGCCTGAAATAGGCCGGTCGACAGCCCTTGCCGGCGCTGATTTCACTTTTCAGGCGTTCGAGGGTTTTCTGCAGCAGGGTGTGTGTGCTCGCGGCATCGACTGGTTCAATGATGTCAATGTCGCCCAGAGCGAACATCAGGCCAAGGTCATTGATCGTCTGGTGACTCTTGCCGTCGGTATAATAGTCGGCGCCGGAGTAGTGGGCGGCAAAGATCACCGGCACCTTTTCGGTGATGCAGGCATATATCTGGTCGAGGCTGCGCTTGAAGAATGACCCATAGGTGTTGACGACGGCTATGTTGCCAGCCAGCCCCAGCCCCGCTGCCAGCGAGCACATGTCCTGCTCACTGATGCCGACTTCGATGAAACGATTGGCAAAGCCGGCTGCCACATTTGTCAGTTTGCACGATTTTTCGAGGTCGGCGTCGAGAACGAAAACCTGTCTGTCGTTGCTGGCGAGCGCAATAAGCGCCTCAGCAAAGGCTTCGCCGGTCGAAATGCCGTTGCCGGAAGAGTCTTTGCCGGCTGCCGCCTGTGAGACTGCAGCTATCTGGCTCGTCTGCCAAGCTTTCAGGGCTGCATCGACTGCCGGATCGCTGATGATGGCGGCCTGTTCCTGCAGAATGGTCATATATTCACGGTCGTCGGGAATGGCGCCATGCCATTTGCCGGCCCGTCTTGCGGTATTGTAAGGCATGCCGGTGACGGCGGAGCCGCCACCTTTGACCGTACGCGCAATGATGACGCCGGGGTGCGGTGCATGCAGCACCTGATCGATGGCAGCGCAGATTTCGCTTATGGCATGCCCGTCGATCTCATGCACCTGCAGCCCGATTCCCTGAAATACCGTGGCCCAGTCTTCGGCATCTTTTATGTCCGCGGTCTGACTGTCAGACTGCAGATGATTGCGGTCGATAATCGGAACCACCATCCCGGGGTTCAGCCTGCGCAGTGTCAGAAAAGCCTCGAAAAGCTGCCCTTCCTGCATTTCACCATCACCGATTATCGCAAATACCGGGTGTCTGTGCCCGGCCGCCGCATTGCTCAAGGCAATACCAACCGCTTTCGACAGGCCCTGACCAAGTGACCCGCTGTCTGAATCGACACCTGGCACTGTCCGGTCACAGTGCGCCGGCAGACCATGCAGTTGTTTATAGGAGCCGAGCCGGTCAGTGCTGAAACAATTCAGGCCGGCCAGTACTGCATATTGTGCCATTGCCGCATGCCCTTTCGAAAGGTGCAGACTGCCCCTTTCCGTGAGCGGCTTTTGTGGTTCGGGGATGTAACGGTGATAAATCGCCGTCAGCAGTTCCATGCTGGAGAAGCAGGCGCCCAGCCAGCCATGGCTGGCCTTTTTCAGGCCGGCCAGGCAGTTGATGCGATATGCGGCCGCCAGTTTCTGCAGGTCCGCATCGGTGTTTCTGGGCAGCCTGCTAATGACGGTGTTATTGATGATGAAGGGTTCCATTTATGGCTCCTAGTCGGCCTGTGAATAGCCTTCGACTGAATCTTTTGTCCAGCTGATGATGAAACCTGTTTCTGAAAGGGCTTTTATGGCCTTTTTTACCTGTTTTTCGCTGAGGCCGGTTTCTTCTACGATCTTGGCAAAGGGTTTGTGAGCTTCGCGGTCAAGCGTGGCAAGCACTTTGCAGTTTTCTTCTCTTTCGAGGGTTTTCAGCAGCTTTGCATGCAGCGCTTTACCTTCAGCCAGCGTGACAGTCTGCGGCACGCCTTTTCTTGGAGCCTTGACCGGGCCAGACGGCATTCTTGAATTCCAGAGAACGTCGAATTCTGCCTTGAAACTGTCAATAAGTTTCTGATGATGCTGATAATGACCATTAAAAACCATTACATTTTCGAAATTCAGATATTCGGCTGAGTTAGACCAGTTGTAACTGCCGATTGCCATTTCGCGACCGTTGACAGTCACGTTTTTATGGTGCAGAAACAGGCTCAGATAGCTCAGCAAGGTCGGCTTTTTCGTTTCCTGGTCAAGGCCGTAGGCATTGATTCTGAAACGATAGCGCACCTGAATGTTTTTGAGACCGAGTTCTGCCGCCTTCTTTTCGAGCGTCGGCGCCTGTTTGCTTTCGATCGGGTTGGCATCGTCGAGCTGGGCGTGGTCGAGAAGCAGTCTGAATTTTGCTTCCGGGTTGCGCTCGGCGGCCTTGAGAATGGCTTCGGCCAGTTCAACGCGTGTCAGGCTGAACATTGCAAGATCAAGGCTGCCCGAGGCATCGACCCGGCGGATAAGAATTAGCAGCTCATTGTCGATTCGTGTCAGTTCAAGTTCGTTCGCCGGCTCTGAATTGAATACAAGTTTGACATAACCGGGCACATGGCTGGTTTCGATGTATTTTTCCGGGATCCATTCGCCGAGCAGCATTTCGGAATATTCATTCCAGAGCCGCGCGAATTCCTCGGCAAGCTGACGCGCAACTGCCGGTTGATCGTTGAAAAATACCCGGTTTTCGGCATAAATCTGATCAGAAGTCGGCGAAATGTTGGCGCTGCCGTTGAAGCAGCTGTGCGGCACCGGATTACCGGGCGCATAGAAGACGCCAAATTTTTCGTGCATGGTGCCGTAAATAAGGGTGCCGTCTTCGAGCTTCGATTCACGGCCATTCCGCTTCATCGCAGCGGTGGTCACGGCCGCAATCTTGAAATCAAACGGTCGGTTTTCTGCCTTTGCCTTTTCTGCAGCTTCCTGAACTTTTTTGACAATGCGGTCGCGGCTGGCCTGAGCCCAGGTCGAAACCCCGTCGAGAAGCAGTTGAAACTTGATGCCCTTCGTTGCCGCCGCTTTGATCATCTCATCGAGAGTGTTGTAGTCGCTCATCGAATACATGCAGATTTTCGCACTGCTGCCCGCTTCGAGACCATCGATAAAATGAACCAGTGCGTTGGCAAGGGTTGCCGGGCGGGTACTTTTGTCACTGAAATGCAGAACCCGTGAATTGTTTATCTTGCTGAAGCCGCCGCGCGGGCCGTAATAAATGTTTACGTCATCGGCACTGGCGATGCTCATGCCGCCAAAGAAAAGTCCAGCTGTTGCCGCAAAAGAAATGAAAAGTTTTTTCAAGCCTGCCTCCGTAGAAAAAAAATAAAATGCAGAGTCACAGCCTGAATATTGTAACTTAAAACCCCAGCCGCGGCAAATCGCCCGATAATTGTTATCTCAGGGGCGTGGGTCGACCTTCTGACGGCAACGGAAAAGCTTGAGCGAGCGGGCGCGCATCAGAGTCTTGTGCCCCGAAACCGCCTCCTCTTTCGCTGCCGGGTTTGCCGTGTCAACGAGCAGTTCCCAGTGGGCTTCGAATTTTGGCAGAAGATAGTCGAAATCGCGCACCGAAGCGTTGAGCATCAGTAACAGGTTATCGTCGTGAATTGGAATGCCGTTTTCATCGACATCGTCGATGCCGGTGCCCGAAAGAAAAACTGCCAGGCCGCGGGTGTTCGGACTTGCCCAGTCCTCGTCGTCCATTTCGCCGCCATCGGGCCTGAACCAGATAATATCGCGGACATTGCTGCCCCTGATCATACGACCCTGAAAGAACTTGGTGCGATGCAGGGCCGGGTGTTCGCGCCTGATCTTAATGATGCGACAGGCAAAATCGAACATCTGTCGGCTTTCTTCGTCGAGATTCCAGTTATACCAGCTGATTTCGTTGTCCTGACAATAGGCATTGTTGTTGCCGCGCTGCGTGCGCCTGATCTCGTCACCACCGCACAACATCGGTGTACCCTGCGAGAAGAGCAGGGTTGCCAGCATGTTGCGCATCTGCTGGTTACGCAGCCTTCTGATGAACGGGTCACTGCTTTCACCTTCTTGCCCGTGATTCCAGGAGCGGTTGTCATCATGGCCATCCCGGTTGTGTTCAAGATTATTGTGGTTGTGCTTCTCGTTGTAGGAAACCATGTCGCGCAGAGTGAAACCATCGTGAGCGGTGATGAAGTTGACACTCATATACGGTCTGCGACCATCGTTCTCATAGAGATCGCTGCTGCCGGTGAGCCGGTAGCCGACCTCGCCGGCAAAACCACCGTCACCTTTCCAGAAAGAGCGGATAACATCGCGATATTTGGCGTTCCATTCAGCCCAGAGAACCGGAAAATTGCCGACCTGATAGCCACCCTCGCCGACATCCCACGGCTCGGCGATCAGCTTGACCTGGCTGATGACCGGGTCCTGGTGAATGATGGTGAAAAAGCTCGAAAGCTGGTTCCAGTAATGCATTTCGCGGGCGAGAGTCGAGCACAGGTCGAACCTGAATCCGTCTACATGCATTTCGGTAACCCAGTATCGTAACGAATCCATGATCAGCTGCAGAGTTTGCGGGCTGACCACGTTGATGGTATTGCCGGTGCCGGTGTAATCTTTGTAAAACCTTTTGTTGTCACGGGCCAGGCGATAGTAGGTCGGGTTGTCGATGCCCTTGTAGCTCATGGTCGGGCCATTGTGGTTGCCTTCGCAGGTGTGGTTGTAGACAACGTCGATGATCACTTCCAGGCCGGCCCGGTGCAGCTTTTTAACCATCTGTTTAAATTCGCGCACGGCGCCGCCAGGTGATTTGTCAGAGCTGTAGCGGATTTCCGGGGCGAAAAATGAGAGGGTGCTGTAGCCCCAGTAGTTTTTCAGCCCTTTCTCATAAAGAAACGGGTCATCGATATGCTGATGCACCGGCAGCAGCTCGATCGTCGTTACCCCGAGCTGCTTGAGGTGGTCGATGATTGGCTCTGAAGCGAGCCCGGCATAGGTGCCACGCAGTTTTTCCGGCACGTCGGGGTGGAGCATGCTGATGCCCCTGACGTGCGTTTCATAGAGAATCGTGCGATGAAAAGGCAGTTTCGGGTGCCGGTCGCCGTTCCACTCAAAGTCGTTTTCGATGACTATGCCCAGCGGTGTGCCCGAAGCATATTCGGTGCTGATCTCGAGATCTTTTTTCGAACTGAAGACATTGTAGGCAAACAACCCGGCCTCATGATTCTCGATGCCGTCGAGGGCTTTGGCGTAAGGGTCCATCAACAGAACGCGCGGGTTGAAGCGCAGCCCCGCTTCAGGCTGATACTGACCGTGTACGCGGTAAGCATAGCGCTGGCCCGGCTGCAGCCCTTCGATGTATATGTGCCAGATAAAAGCGGTACGATGCCGCAGTGCTATGCGGGTTTCGTTACGCTCATTGTCAAACAGACAAAGTTCGACACCTTCGGCATTTTCAGAAAAAAGGGCAAAATTGACGCCCTTTCCATCCCAGTTTGCTCCCAGAGGGTAGGGGGTTCCGGGCTTTACGTGCATACTCTGCTACTCCAGTTCTATCTGCATGCCCTCGAAAACAGCAAAAATATCAAGGTTGCTGCCGGCTGCCTTGGCTTTCTGCCGCAGTTCGGCTACTATCTGGTCCAGTTCGGCGTCGGTTCGGTCGGGGTCGTGATGAAAGAGCCCGAGACGCTTAACTTTGGCATCCATGGCCAGTTTTAAAACCTGATTGTAGGTCGAATGACCCCAGGTTTTTGTTTTTTCATACTCGGCGTCTGTGTATTGCGCGTCGTGAAACAGCAAATCAGCGCCTTTGGCAAAATCACCATACTCATAGGGAAGAAGGCCGCCGGGGTGGCGGTGCCCGAGTTCGTTGTCGGTGAGAAAAACGAACTGTCTGCCCGCTTCAGTGAACTTGAAGCCAAAGCCGCCATTGGGGTGGCTGAGCTGAATGGTTTCGACCTGCATGTGCATGCATGACCCGCACCCGGGGCCGCTGCAGCCAAAATTGAACTGCGCCTTGAGCTGCTCAAAATCAACCGGAAAATACGGCGCCTCAAGCTGCCGTGCCAGTGCCTGGCACATGTAGTTGCGTGCCGATTGAATCCCGCAGACATTGATTTTGAACCGACTGAAATATGCCGGAAGAAAGAACGGAAAGCCCATGAGGTGATCCCAGTGCGAATGGGTAAGAATCAGGCAGAGTTCATTGCTGCCGTTTTCCTGCAGAAGCTTTTTGCCGAGATTTCTCAGACCGGAACCCGCGTCGACAATGGTGACAAACCCTGCCTTGTTGCGTATCTCAAGACAGGTGGTGTGTCCGCCGTATTTGAGAGAATTCTGCCCCGGTGTCGGTAACGTGCCTCTGCAGCCCCATACAGTTATATTCATGTGCTTTCCTCTGAGTTCTTTTCAGGGCGCCAGATCAACTGCGGCTGATGATTTCTATAAGGTGAAAGCCGAACTGAGTTTGAACCGGCCCATATACATCGCCAATCTTACCTGAAAAAACTACTTTGTCAAATTCCTTGACCATCATGCCCGGTGAAAATTCCCCGAGATCGCCGCCTTTTTTGCCTGATGGGCATTTCGAATGCTTGCCGGCAATTGCGGCGAAGTCTTCACCATTGTTGATGCGTTCCAGCAGTTCGAGACACTCTTTGCGGGTTTCTACGAGAATATGGCGTGCGCGTGCTTTTGTCATCTGATTGTGAGTTCCTTTCTATCTGCTTTTCTGGCATACAGCCAGAATGCTGTCTGAGGTGTCTGAAGAAAAATCGCTACCGGTCGGGCCAAAAAGCTGGATCTCGGCAAACCCGGCGTCTTTGAGCATGGCAAGAAGTTCCTCATCATCGTAAATCTGCATCTGCCAGTCTTCGTGCAGCTCCTGAGGCGGGTTGAAACCGTCCTGCCAGCGGGTGACAGATTTAACGGTGATCTGTGCCGTCTTTCGGCTCAGTGAACAGTTTCTGACGTGATGCACCAGCATGCCGTCGACGATCGCCTCGCGACTCATGTATTTATAGTCGCGAAATATTCCGGCGGCCATCGCCTTGAAATTAAGAATATCGATAACGAGAAGCCCGCCGGGGTTGAGATGCTGCAGGGCGTTGGCAAAAAATACTCGGCAGTCAGCCTTCGAAAGATGCCCTATGGCATTGAATATGCAGATTGCGGCATCAAAACGGCCAGGGTCACAGTCGCGCATGTCACCGGTCATGAATTTTATCGGAGTCTTGCGTGCCTTGATTTTGGCTGTTTTCAGCATTTCAGGGTTCAGGTCACAGGCAGTGACCTGATAGCCGGCCTTTGCCAGGCCGATGCATTGGGCGCCAGTGCCGCAGGCAAAGTCGACAACCGTTTTTACGCCGTTAAGACTGAAAAGCTCGTCGAGAAAAACGTTGAGTTCTTTTGATTCACTGCGGCCATCAAGCTCAAAATGGTCATAGAACCGTGCATAGACTCCATAGTCTGGCTGTCTGAGCGTTGCTGAAATGGTTTTCTTTTTTACCGGGGCCAACTGGCGCCTCGCTTTATTTTTACCAGAGAATATGCGGCAGGAAATGCGGCAGCATGATTTTCCACCAGGGCCAGTCATGGTTGACATCGTGCCCCCAGAGGTCTACCCATGCCGGAATGCCCTTTTCCTCAAACAACTGCTTGAGACGGTATGTGTCTTCGGGGTATTCCCAAGCACCCTGACCGGTGCAGATGATTATGCGCGCCTGCCTGATCTGATCGAGAAACCACGGGTCGTTGAGATTCGGCAGGTAGTCTACCGGTGAATTGAAATAAACGTTCTGGTCGAAATAATCACCCACAACCTGTCTGAGTGAATAGATGCCGGCAAGGGCAATGCAGGCATCGAAAACATCCGGGTGTCTGAGCAGAAAATTAACCGAATGATAGGCGCCCATGCTGTTACCGGTCAGTGCAATTTTGCAGTTGCTCTGGCAATGATTGCGGATGAACGGTGCCACTTCGTTGACGATATAACTGTCATAGGCTTCATGGCGGTAAACATTGTCGCCCATGTGACCGTCTTTGCGCAGAATTGCTTCGTTATCGATGCTGTCGACGCAGAAAACCTTCAGGCGCCCCTGTTCAACTTGCTCACGCACGATGTCGAGCATGCCAAAATCTTCGAATTCATGAAAAGTGCCACCGGCACAGGGAAAAACCAGTAACGGGCGACCATAATGCCCGTAGACCTTGAGGCGCATTTCGTGACCGATGCGGTGACTGTGCCATGAATGATATTCTGTGTGCATTTGTGACTCCTGTGAAAATTTTAAAGGGTTTCGAGGGGGAAATGCCGATTCAGCTTATGTGCCGCGACAGGGTCCATTTGATCTGCCATCTGTCTGATTTTCCGTCTTTTTCAAGGCAGACAATGCCCGAATACTGAAACTTCATTATCTGATGTTCGCTGTTGCCGGTAATAAGAAATGAAAGAAGTTTCTGCAGAAAGGGCAGGTGCCCGACAAACATCAGATTGTCGGCATTTCTGATCCGTTCGACAATCGGCATGATATCGCTTTCTGGTGCCATGTTCGGCGATTCCTGCAATCCGTGCGCCGGCTTGAGCTTGTTGGCAAAAATTTCTGCCGTTTGCCTGGCTCTCAGTTTCTCGCTGTGAATAATCTGCTCGACCGGTACCATGTAATACTCGGCAACGCTGGCAATATGTGAAGTTTCTTTGATGCCGATGGCCGCAAGAGGTCTCTGCTGATCATCTTCTTTCGAAACTGCCTGCCCGTGCTGAACCAGATAAATAGCCATAAAACCACCAGAAAATTATTTTGAAGATACTGCCGATGCTGCAGCAGCATCGACGATAAAATATCATCCCCATGCCGCAATCTCAATAGAAAATCAACTTTTCTACCAATTCGGGTATGAGCCGGGCGCAGCGGGGCCAGCGTCAGTGCCGTTGCAAATGATGCCAGGGGCAGGGTATATTTGTGGCGGTTGTCCCGAGAAGTATTAACAGTTGAGGTTATATGCACGCATTCTTCAAGCCGGTAATTTTTATCTTTGTTCTGGCATGTATTTTTTATTACATTTTTGTTAACAGTAATACTCTCGAAATTACCACCGAGAGTTATACCAACGCTTCAGGAATGCCGAGCCAGAGAACCGTTTATCTCTACCATTGGGACCGCTTCGGCGATTACATAAAAAATACCCCGGAGCGCATCAAAAAAGCTTTTGGCGGCAGCTGAACCGGGCACTGCTGTTGCCCGCGAAATGACGAAGAATCATGCAGTTCCAATGCGGCAGCGATCAGTTCTTTGTCGCAATTAAGCCGTCTGAAGAAGTTTTGAAAACTGTTCTCTGAATTTTACCGCGCCGCCATTCGCCGGGTGTCTTACCTTGGAAAAATCAAGCCCCATACAGGTCAGTTGAGTGGCAGCCTTTTCGCCGACTGCGACAATCTGCCGCGGCTTAAGTATGGTTATCAGATCCGCAAGTTTTGCATGTCCGGCCGCGAATTCTCTGTCGGTAGGGGTGCGGTTCGACAGCATGCCGCGTGATTTCTGCCAGGGGTGCCAGGGCAGGGCATTCCAGATGGCGAAATCGTAAGGGTTGAGGCCCGAAGCGAGCAGATGGCTCCAGACGATGGTTGCCGTTGGTTCATTGAAACCTTCTGGTTTTATTGTTTCTTTGCTGGTGCGGCAGGGCATCATCGAAGTGAAAATATGCTCCGGCCGAATACCTTTGCCCGCCTGCTTGCCAAGCAGCATTCTTTCAGATGTCATTGCGATGCCTGAAAAATGACCACCCTGATAGCCGAGCGCTTCGCCGATCAGTAAAAACCTTGTGCGACCAAGACGTTCCTGCAGATAAAATTTCAGCTGATGCCTTCTTATTTCGCTCGAATTCGTGTAATCGTCATTTTCCGGGTCATTTTGCCACCAGGGGTTGAAAAGGTCACCCTCGGGTGTTTCTCTTAGAGATTCAATAAAGTCGTCGATATCAACAGTCGGTTTTTTTTTCATTCAACTTTTCCTTATTTCCCTGATGCAGAATTTGACCGTAGTTTGCATTGGTTCGATTTCTCATCGATCGAGGTCGGAGATTTGCTTCGTGAATTTTTTCCTGCTGCTTCGTTTCGTGAGCAGTTAGCTCCTGGTCGGTTCTGATTGTGCTTCGTTGGGTTCGTTAATTGCTGCCATTGCTTGAAAACTGCAGTTCATAAAGTTTATGATAATGCCCCTTCGCCGCGAGCAGTTCTTCGTGACTGCCCTGCTCGACAAGCCTGCCGTTATGCAGAACCAGTATCCGGTCACAGTTTCTTATTGTCGATAACCGGTGCGCGATTATCAGGCTGGTGCGCTGACTGGTAAGGCGCTGCACGGCCTTTTGAATGATCGCTTCGGTTTCAGAGTCGACCGACGAGGTTGCCTCGTCGAGTATAAGAATCTCGGGGTCGGTTGCCAGGGCACGCGAAAATGCGATCAGCTGGCGCTGCCCTGCCGAAATGTTGCTGCCGCGCTCGTAAATCTGAGTATTTATACCCTCAGGCAGTTTGTTTATCAAACTTTCCATTTCTAGTTCTTTGATAATGTTATCAAATTTTTGATTATCAAAGCGGTCGTCGGCCAGAAAAATGTTTTCGAGCAATGTTCCGGAGAAGATGTTTACGTCCTGCTGGATCAACCCGATCTTGAGCCGCAGTGATGTGCGTGAAAACTTTCTTAGATCAACGTCGTCAAGTAATATATCACCATTCTGATAATCATAGAACCTCTTGAGAAGAGATGCAAGGGTGGTTTTCCCGGCGCCGGTATGCCCGACGATCGCCAGGCGTTCGCCTTTTCTGATCTTGAAGCTCAGACCCTTGAGAACTGGCTTGTCGGGTGTGTAGGCAAAATTGAGATTTCTGAATTCGATGCTTTCATGGAGAGTTTTGAATTCTTCACCTTCAAGCAGGTCGGGTTCGGGTTGCTCATCGATAAGCGCGAAAACCCGCTCGGCCGAAGCCATGGCGCTCTGAAACACCGAAATCTTTTCGCTGATCTGGCGCACCGGGTCGAAAAAAGCCTGTGTATAGGCAATGAAGGTGATCAGCAGCCCCATGCTGATTTCGTTGCGACTGACCAGCCAGCCGCCGTAAACTATGACGACCGTCAGGGTGATGGCGGTAAAAACCGTCACCGCCGGCACAAAGAATGAGTTGTAAAAAACCGAGGTCAATTCGGCATCGCGCAGCTCGAGGTTCATCTGATCAAACTTGTTTTCTCTGGCTGGCTCCTGGTTGAAAATGTGGATGACGCTCATGCCCGAAACATTTTCGGCCAGTGAGGCGTTCATGGTTGCCAGTTTTGCCCGGGCAAGCCTGAAGGCATCACGCATTTTCACCTTGAGAAACCAGGCAATGTAAAAAAGGCCCGGGGTGGTTATCAGCGCTGCCAGTCCCAGCTTGAAATGCAGGGCCAGCATCATGCCGCCAATTCCGAACAAAATGCAGATTTCGCTGCTGACATTTATCAGCGCCGCTGAAAAAAGTTCGGCCAGCGTGGCGACGTCATTGGTGATGCGGGTGACCAGTCGGCCTACCGGCGTGCGGTCGAAGAAGCTGATTGGCAGCTTCTGTATATGTGCAAACAACGCATTGCGCAGATCATGCAGTACTCTCTGGCCTGTATACTGCAACAGCCAGCTGCGGGCGGCAGAGAGCACGAAAAAGGCTGTGTGCCCGGCGGCGTAGAGCATGACGTAATGCAGCAGCAGCCCATAATCTTTGCCTTTGATGCCAAGGTCTACGGCTTTGCCCAAAATCAGCGGCAGCCCGATGTGGACCGCGGTGCCAAGCAGCACCAGCACCACAGCAACGATAAAATGTGACCGCCAGACTCTCAAAAATGGCCACATTCTCCAGGCCAGATTGCTGTCCCAGGCTGGGGCCTTTATATCGTCTTCGTTGAAATATGAATCATCCATGGTCAGCTCTTTTCAAGTTCAGCTTTGAGGCGCTGCCGCTGCCAGGCCCTGGCATAGCGGCCGTTCTTTTCGAGCAGCTGCTGATGGGTGCCCATTTCAGCAATTTCGCCGTTGTCAAGGTAGATGATCAGATCTGCATTCTGCAGACTCACCATGCGGTGCGAAACGATGATACAGGTGCTGCGCCGGGTGTTCTGCCTGAGACTGGCAAGTATTTTCTGCTCTGTTTCAGTGTCGACGGCGCTGGTGCAATCGTCGAGAATAAGAATTGGCCGCCCGGCCGCCAGGGCGCGTGCCAGCGATACTCTCTGCTTCTGCCCGCCAGAAAGGTTGACGCCACGCTCACCCAGCATGGTTTCGAGCCCGTCAGGAAAATCACGCAGGTCGCCGCCAAGCCCGGCCCGGTCGGCAAAGCTGCGGGCGACCTCAGGCTGGTCTTTGTTTTCCTGAGAAAAAAGAATGTTTTCGCGTATCGATTCGGAGAAGAGGAAGGTTTCCTGGGGGACATAGGCAAACAGCTCGCGCAGGTTTTTTAGCGGAATCTGTGCCGCATCCGCACCGCCAATTTTGATTTGGCCACTGTCGGGGTGAAACATTTTCATCAACAGTCGCAGCAGTGTGCTTTTGCCGCTGCCGACCGGCCCGGTAATGCCAAGGGTCTGGCCTTCTTCGAGTTTGAAGCTGATGTTTTTAAGGCCCGGCTGCGTTGCCTCGGGGTAGGTGAACGACAGGTCGCTGACTTCGATCGCTGCGCCAATGCTGTTAGACTCAGTCTGCGGCTGATCGGAGGCGGTCGCCGGCGGTTCGCGCAGAACCTGCAGACAGCGTTCCATCGAGGCCA
The DNA here is from genome assembly GCA_024710355.1 of Candidatus Rifleibacteriota bacterium. Taxonomy (GTDB): domain Bacteria; phylum Muiribacteriota; class Ozemobacteria; order Ozemobacterales; family Ozemobacteraceae; genus Rifleibacterium. Next base: position 1,280 of record JANJUX010000006.1, on the reverse strand, counting down.
TGCTGCGCTGGTAGATGTTGATTATCCAGCCGATTGCCATCATCGGCCAGCTGAGCTTGAGCATGTACGATTCGAGGGCGATGAACGAGCCCAGCGTGATGCTGCCGGCGATGACCATGTTGCCGCCAAAATAGAGCAATACGACCATGCCAAAGGCTACTACCAGGTCGAGAGCCGGGTGAAACAGTGATTCGATGTTTGCCAGCTTGATTTTGTCGCGCACAAACTCAAGACCGCAGCGATTGAAACGGCTGATTTCACTCTCTTCGATGCGAAAACCCTTGATGACTCTGACCCCCGAAAGATTCTCTTCGGCGCGTGAAGAAAGGTCAGAAAGCCTTGCCTGCACGTCTTTAGACCGGTTATGAATTGAGTTTTTCACCATTACTACCATGACCGGTATCAGAATGAACGGGGTCATGGTGATCAGCGTCAGCCTTGGCGACAGCCACATCATGATGAATGGCACCGTGAGAAAATAGAAAGAGGCGTCGAGCACGACGAGAATGCCGATGCCGAGCATGAAGCGGATTTCCTGGATGTCGTTCGTCAGCCGCGACATGATATCGCCGGTGCGGGTGCGACTGAAATAGTGGAACGGCAGCTTGAGAAGGTGGGCGAACATCGCCTTGCGCAGGTCATACACCGAATGATGCGAAGTGCCGAGAAAAAACTGCCGCCAGAAAAATCTGAAAACGCCTTGAATCGCGGCGGTCAGCAGTAATGCCAGACCACACCAGGCGAGAGTGGCGAAATCCTGACCGCGTTCGATGCTGTCAATGGCGTATTTGAGAATGACCGGTGGCATGATGTCGGCAACGTCAACGATAATGAGCGATGCCATGCCATACAGCAGATGCTTTTTATACGGCGCAAGCAGCTGTACGGTAAATTGCTGCGGGGTGGGGTGATTGTCTGCCTGCAATGTCATAGCGGTCAGCTTACAGCCCCGTAGCTGCAATGTCAATACTGACCGCCGATTAACACCGATACCCGCGTAGTATTAATGCGCAAGAAAAAACAGCCACAGATTAACACTGATGTACACAGATGAGTTTCTGACTGCTGACAGACCCCCGGATCGCCCAATTAAATTTTGTCTTTGCTCTGGGCTTATCTGTGTTAATCCGTGTTTATCTGGTGCGCCAGGCAAAGCCTGGTCAATCTAGCTACATGAAAGGAGGTAGCCCCGGTAATTACTCGTTCATCGGGTAGTCGAACAGGCATCAGCAAGGGTAACCGACCTGATGAAGCCCAGTGAGACAAGTTCGCAAGCCGTA